>BDTX01000011.1 GCA_002897615.1 bacterium BMS3Bbin14 | reverse complement strand
TGCAAGGCGGCAGCGATGTTGATTATCCTGGTGTGATATCAACGAGTTGCCAACGCAGCAGCTGCGCCGTTATCGGGCGCCCCGCAGGGCGGCGCGGTGAAGAGTATAAAATGCATTTATTCGTCAACAATGCAATAGATTCCACATATTGCCTGGAATATTCCTCGAGCCGTCACGGATTCAGGAATATGTATACCCCGGAATAACCGAGGATTCAACACCCTGGTTCCGCCGGCCGTTTCTCCTGGCCGCCGGGATAATTTTCATCCCGAAACCAGGGAGGTCCGTATCTAAAAAGGAACTCATCACAGGATATATAACTAGGCGGTTTCACGTACTCAATCGCTGTAAGTGGTCAGGGGGTGCAAGCGCGATCGTTAGCAGGTAAGCGACCGCAGGGAGACTCCGGTAGCCCCTCTATGCGGCCGATCGCGATCGTGCAAAGATGCGATGCCCCTGATCACTTACCTAAAAAGGTGTTTTTTCGTCGCTCAACCCGACATAGGAATCAGCAACCCTGATCGTCCCGATAAAGGGCGACAGCATAATGGTCATGCTCCGGCCGTCATTGTCATGCAAATGAATAAAGGTCTTGTCGACATAGCCCATTTTACTGAAACTGATGTCCGTTATTCCCCGGGAGCGCTTACCGCCGTACAGGGAAGAAACATCCACGATTCTGACCGAACCGGGCACGGACAGTCGCTGCCCATGCCTGCCGTCATTCCCGTCGTTCTCTTCCCCGGCTTTCCGCTCCCCGGCCGCCTCGACCAGCCAGACCCGGTTGTGCTCCATATCGATCCGGAGCAGGATGACGGACTGCTTGCGTACCGCCTCCTGGCTGGCTTCGGAAACCAACCCGATCAAGTGGCGTGAGGTGGCTTTAAGTTGATCCGAGAAGAGCGTGCTGCCCAGCCTGGGCATAACGAAGGCGGTCGCGATGCCGATGATCACCATCACCACCAAAAGCTCGATAAGGGTAAACCCCCGAGGGGCGGAAGATACGGGACGCATATCAGTCCGACCGGGCGTCCCGGAGCCGGACACTGCACCCTGCGGTCCGCCCGATAACGGCACAGCGGCTGCGTTGGCAACTCTTTGGTATCACGCCAGGATAATCAACATCGTTGCCGCCTCGAAGGTCTCGCAGGCTCGCTATCTGCATCCGCACCGTTCTCGAACGCTCACGGATCCAGGTACACCTTATCAATTTGCCGGCCGCAGTTGCGCCGCAAAAAACATACACCATGTTTCCCGGCCGGCTATTCCAGTTGCCAGTTATTGATATCCGCGTCCTTTCCCTCGCCGCCGGGTTCATTGTCCGGCCCGTAGGACATCAGATCAAAATCACTGTGCAATCCTGGTGAGATATAGATAAAATCGTGTCCCCAGGGATCCTTCGGCACCTTGCCTTTTTCCAGGTAGCCGTTCTTGCGCCAATGCCTGGCCAGCCGACCGGTCGTGGGCGGTTCGACCAGGGCCTGCAACCCCTGCTCGGTTGTCGGGTACTGGCCGTTATCAAGCTTGTAGAGTTTCAGGGCCTGCTCAATGGACTGAATCTGGATCGCCGCCTTGGTGCGCCGCGCTTCCTCCGGCCGGTCCATGATACGCGGGACGATGAGGCCGGCCAGGATACCGAGGATCACCATGACCACCATGAGTTCAATCAGGGTAAAACCCCTGGCATCAAGGGACCGTCTATTCAACTGTTGTTGCATTGTCCTTCTTCTTATTTTTTTATTTTAAGAGGTTCTTTTTAACTTAACAAGACTTATGCCTGCTCCAGGCTCGCCGGAGCAGCAGGCACGGCATGACGCAAAGGGCCGTCAGCAGCAGCAGACCTGAAAAATCAAAATTTAAAGCCAGCCAGCTCATGCCGATCAAGGGCAGCAGCAAGATGCGAACGATCAGGCGCAATACGGAACGACCGGCAATATAATCGGCCACCGGCGGGGAATAATGATAGTACAGCCGGACAAAGGCCTGCCCCGCATGGTTTGTCAGGAGATAGCGATCACGAAAATCACGCAGCAGACGGACATACGGATTAATAATGGTGCCATAGGCTGCCGTGGCGATAAAACATGCATCCGCTGTCCGGAAAACGTTCTGGTTACCGTAATAGACCCGGCCGTCGCTGGTCAGGGCATAAGCCCGGACAAAATAGGAGGTGCCGGGTTTCAGATTCTTGATAATCGAACTGAAACTGCCGGGGCCGCTGCCATCTTTGGTGCTGCCCTCGTCAACAAAATTGTCTGTCGTGGAACTGAACCCTTGCTGGCTTGTGGCCGTCGTGGCCGTCGTTGTCGACGTGTCGGCGGCATAGGCCGTGGAGGCAAAGAACCCCCCGACTTTGCCGGAGAAGGCCGTCGTACCTGCACCAACAGTGAAAGACACCTCGAAATCACTGGTATTTGCATGGCCCGCCGTATCCTGACAGCGAATCCAGTAAGTGTAGGTTCCATCCTGGAGGTTGGCGAGAGGTTCGGTATGCGTTGTGCCACCGGTTGAATCAAAAAAATTCTTCATCAAACTATAATCCATCCCCGCCCCGCTGTCCGTATATTTGCAGGTTGCGTCCTCATCGGTGGCGACGGACAGGGTCACGGTTGCACCCGTAGCAAAATCAGCAGGAGTCGTATTGGAGATAACCGGCGCCTGGGCGTCTCCCCCGCCGCCGGTATTGCCTGACTTCAGCACCGGGTCCGGAGCGATACTGAAAACCACCCCGCGCTGCGTAATGGTAACCCCCGAATCCGCCTCAATGGTGCCGCCCGTAATGGCCCCGGTCCTGGTGACATTGTTCGGCTCTTTCGTCACGATCCAGGTGGCGGTAAAGCCGGGGCTGTTGATATTTGCCGCCGCATCGACCGCCGTGTAGCGGGCAACGGCAAAACTGGTTACCCCGTCATCTCCCGCAAAGCCTGCGACCACGGCCTTGCCGTCGGGCTGCAGGGCGATGGCGTCGCCGACATCATCGGCAGAGCCGAAAGATGTGGTGGTGACGATACCCTGGTCCGGGGACTGGGCACCAGAAGTCATCTCCGCCTGGTATCCGGCCGCCGAGTCTTCAACCCGCAGTTCCCCGATCACAACGCTTGAGTCGGCCGCCGGGTCCGGGGCCGTGGTACTCGCGGTGCTGTCTGTCGCCGCGGCAAGACCGTTTGCATAGGTCATGAAAAGAAAATCCCGTTTCCCATCCGTGGTGGTGCTGAAACCGCTGACGCTGATTGTGTCATTCCGCACCGCCACGGCCAGGGCCATGTCATCTCCCGGGCTGACGCTGCTGACCAGGACCCCGTTTTCAGCAAACGACAAATCGGGCCGGCCATCGGCCGTAAACCTGAACAGGGCCGTATCCCGGCTGCCGGCATCACCCACGGAACCGGCCACCAGGATTGCACCATCGTCCTGCAACCGGACACCGAAACCTTCACTGGGCCGCTCGTCGGCCGACACCGCCACCCCCGCCGTACCGAATGTCGTATCCAGCACGCCAGAATCCAGGTAGCGCAGGAGCACGACCCCGGGCTGACCGGAGTCGTCGAGATAAGAGCCGGCCACAACGATTCTGCCCTCCGGGTCCAGGATCATGCTCCGGGCCAGGACATCCTTACCGATACCCGTCAGGGTGATGCCCTGATCACCAAAGGACAAATCCGGGGAGCCGTCGGCCAGGTACCGGCCGACGGCCACAGCACGCCCCAGGGTCCCGGTCGTGTAGCCGGCGACGACGATCCGCCCCTGCCGGTCAACGGCCATTGACGTAATCTCGTCATCACCGTTGCCCACCGGGGTAACGACCATGCCCTCCCGGCCGAAGTCAGGATCCAGGCTGCCATCAACATTATAGCGCACCAGGGCGAAATCACGAGCAGTGCCGTTGACACTGTAGCCGGCGGCCAGGATCCGGCCGTCATCCTGAACGGCAAGGGCCGATATTTCATCATCACCGCGGCCCACCGCCGTCGTCACCATGCCGTCCGAGTTAAACGAGGGATCAAGGGTACCGTCAGGATTGTAACGGATTACGGCAAAGTCGAGATCGGCGCTGTTGGATGATGAACCGCCAACGACAATCTTGCCGTCCGGCTGCACCACAAGCGCATGGGCCTGGTCCCCGACGTGCCCCACGGCGGTGGTAATCAGCCCCTGGTCGCCGAAAGACCTGTCAAGCTCTTCCGCCCCGGCCGGGACCGTGAGCCATAAACACCAAAACAAAACCAGAAGCAGGCAGACGCCGGATTGATATGACTTCATGACCGTATTCCCCTGAAGGGTTTTAATACTGACATCCTCACACGGTAACTTGCTAGAACCTGAATCAGTGACGGCGATACTCTATCCTGAATCCGTGACGGCTTGAGGCAACATTCCATGCAACCTGTGGAATTTGTTGCATTATTGACAAATAAATGCATTTTGTATTCTTCACCGCGCCGCCCTGCGGGGCGCCCGATAACGGTGCATCTGCTGCGTTGACAACTCGTTGATATCACACCAGGATAATCAACATCGTTGCCGCCTTGCATCTGCACCATTCTCGAACGCTCACGGATCCAGGTCTATGCAATATGTGGAATTGCATCTGCACCGTTCTCGAACGCTCATGGATACAAGGTAAAAACCAAAGACAATTGATTTCTACCCGAACCGGCTCATCTATTAACCTATTATATCATATCCTGTTCATGGAGTTGAAGCAAATATATCGGAGAAAATCACTTGCCGAAAGGACAGACCGGATATTGACACGGCTTACAGTTGCGGCACAGGCCGCCATGCCCGAGCGCCGCCAGTTCCGGCCGGCCGATGGACTCGCCGGCGAGAATCCGGGGTAAAATCAAATCCAGCACCGTGATCCGGTGAAACATGCCGCAGGCGGGAATTCCCAGGACCGGGACCCGGCCGAGGACGGCGACCAGGAACATGGCCCCGGGCAGGACCGGCGAGCCGTAAATGATGTCGACCGCCCCGGCCTCCTTGATGCCCAGGCGCGTCACGTCGTCGGGATCAACCGACATCCCGCCGCTGGTGATGATCAATTCGGCGCCGGCCGCCAGGCAGGACCCTATTTCGGCGGCAATTATACCGGGATCATCCGGGGCGAAACGAACAATGGTGACCTCCGAACCAAGTTCTTTGAGCTTGGCCCGCAGGACCTGCTCGAAGCCGTCCTTGATGCGGCCGTGAAAAACCTCGCCGCCGGTGATCACCAGGCCGGCCCGGACATGCCTGAGCGGCAGGACGCGGACGATTTTCTCCCCGGCCGAGGCTATCCGGACGGCCTCTTCCACCAGTGCCCGCCCGGCGACCAGGGGGATAAGACGGGTAGCGGCCACCTGCTCCCCCCGGCGGACCGGGGTATTGTCATGCAGGGTGGCGCACATCACCTCGCCGAGCATGTTGCAGCGCAGCAGGGCCTCCCGGTTGACCTTGAGCAGGCCGTCCCGGGACGCGGCAATGGCAATCTTGCCCTCCACCACCTCGTCGGGAAAACTCGTTCCCGGCCCGGCAAAAGCGGCCGCCAGCAACCGGGCCGCCTCATTTTCATGGATTTCGTCAGCACCAAGTTCGAGAACGTAAAGATGGTCCTTGCCGAGACGCCGGAGGTGTTCGATATCCTCAGGCCGGACTATATCCCCTTTTTTAAAGGCCCGGCCCTTGAATTCGCCCTGGACGATTTCCGTTATATCATGGGACAGGACCATGCCCACGGCCTGCTCCACCGGTACAGTCTTTTTCATGATTAACCGTTGAGTTTTCCTGGAAAGTCTGGCGAAAATACGATATCAATACTGTATAAAGCCTTTCCGGCAAGGCGTCAATTCAACAATTCCAGGAAACAAATCCGCCCAGGAGCGTACCATGACCATAAAACAGGAACTGCTCGACATTCTCGCCTGTCCCAAGTGCAAGGGACCGGTCAGGCCGGCAACGGACAACAAGGGCCTGGTCTGCGAACGCTGCTGCCTGCTCTATGAAATCCGCGATGATATTCCCATCATGCTCATCGATGAAGCCAAGCACCTTGACAGGCAATCCATTGCCAAGCAATAAGATACGCGGCAACAACCCTGCCCGGCAACAATAAAACGCATGGATTACTCCGCCATCTACAGCGCCGGTCTGCACGATTTTTTCTCCTCCGTCAAGGCCCTCGGCCAATACCAGATCGGCCAGCGCCTGCTCATCGTCGTCCTTTATGCGATTTTTGCCAAGCTTACCGATCTGTTCATCGACAAGCTGCTCAAACGTTTGGCGAGCCGGACGAAGATTACCGGCGATGACCTGATCATCGAGGTCCTGCACCGGCCCATCTACGTCTCAATCTTCCTGCTCGGCCTGCTTCATGCCCTGATTATTCCCCCGGCCCTGACATCGCCCTGGAACACGGTCCTGCCCGACCTGATCAAGACCATCCTGCTCCTGTTCTGGTGGAGCGCCCTGCTGCGGGGGCTCAATCGGCTCCACGAGGTCATGGGCGCTGATTTCATGCAGCGGAAACATATCGACAAGGACCTGCTCTATCTCATAAAAAATGTCTCCCGGGTCATCCTCATCTTTGCCGGCATCGCCT
Source organism: bacterium BMS3Bbin14 (assembly GCA_002897615.1). Classification (GTDB taxonomy): domain Bacteria; phylum Desulfobacterota; class Desulfobulbia; order Desulfobulbales; family Desulfobulbaceae; genus BMS3Abin13. The sequence goes on along the minus strand of BDTX01000011.1, from coordinate 316,537 downwards.
GGCTCCTGATTATCTGGCGGGTTGACCTGACGCCGCTCTTTGCCTCGGCGGGCATTGCCGGTATCGCCATCGCCCTGGCGGCCAAGGACACCATGGCCAACTTTTTCGGCGGCATATCGATTTTTGCGGATCAGGCCTACAAGGTAGGCGACTATATCATCCTGGACAGCGGCGAGCGGGGCGAGGTCATCGAGATGGGCGTCCGGTCGACCAAGCTCAAGACCCGGGACGATGTCCAGATTTCCATCCCCAATTCGATCATGGCCAACTCTAAAATTATCAATGAAAGCGCGCCGATCCCACGCTTCCGGATCAGAATCGCCGTGGGCGTGGCCTACGGCAGCGACCTGGCGAAAGTTGAGCGCATTCTCCTCGGCATCGCCCGGGATAACACCCTGCTGGCCAAAATGCCTGAACCACGGGTGCGGGTGCGGGCCTTTGCCGAGTCATCGGTCAACCTCCAGCTGCTGGTCTGGGTGATTGATCCCGCCCAGAAGGGCCTGCAGACCCACAACCTGCTCATCGCCATCTATGAAGCCTTTGCCCGGCAGAATATTGTCATTCCCTTCCCGCAGCGTGACATTCACCTGAAGACCGGGGCGGGAATCAGGGAGCGGCCGCCGGTTCGGGACGAGCGGACATAAAAAAAGCGGGGCATCAGCCCCGCTTTCAGTTTCACTGCTCTGCACTATCTTGTGTCCGGCCGGACACGATTTTACCTGCGATTACGGCGTAATCCCCAACTCCTTTTCCTTGGCGGCAACCTTGAGCCGGGTCTTGACCACGGTGTCGGAGATCAGGCTCATGGAATCGATACCGCATTCAACCAGGAAAATGGCGAAATCCGGGAAGTCGCTGGGGGCCTGTCCGCAGATACCGATCTTGCGGCCGCGGCGCTTGGCCGTATCGATCACCATCTTGACCATGGTCTTGACCGCTTCGTTGCGCTCGTCATAGATATGGGCGACCAGGTCCGAGTCACGATCCAGGCCCAGGGTCAACTGGGTCAGGTCGTTGGTGCCGATTGAGAAGCCGTCAAAGATATCACTGAAGGCGTCGGCTGAAATAACGTTGCTGGGGATCTCGCACATGACGTACACCTCCAGCTCATTCTCGCCCTGCACCAGGCCGAACTCGCGCAGCACCTCGATGACCTTCCGGCCCTCTTCCGGGGTCCGGCAGAACGGCACCATCAGCTTGATGTTGGAGAGGCCCATGTCGTTACGGGCCTTAAGCAGGGCGCGGCACTCCAGCTCAAAGGCCGGTTTGTACTTGGCATCATAGTAGCGGGACGCGCCACGCCAGCCGATCATGGGATTCGACTCCACGGGCTCGTAAAGATGACCGCCGATCAGGTTGGCATACTCGTTGGACTTGAAATCGGAAAGCCGGACGATAACATCCTTGGGATAGAAGCCGGCGCCGATACGGCTCACGCCCTCGGCCAGCTTATCTATAAAATATTGTTTTTTGTCATCCGGATAGGCCGTGGTCTTAGCCTCGATCTGCTCGACAATGGCCGCGATCTCACTGTCGTCGGCCGCCTTGGCCTTGAGATCCTCGAAATAGTACAGGGCCAGGGGATGGATGCCGATATGCGAGTTGATGATAAACTCCTCGCGCGCCAGGCCGACGCCGTCGTTGGGGATCTGGCATTCGGTAAAAGACTTTTCCGGGATCCCGACATTCATCATGATCTTGGTGCGGGTGGCCGGCACATTGTCCAGGTCAATTTTTTCAACTTCGAAATCGATCAGACCCTCATAGATATTGCCCGTCTCGCCCTCGGCGCAGCTGACCGTGACGGCCTGACCGGTCTTGAGCACCTTGGAGCCGTCCTCGGTGCCGATGACGCAGGGGATACCCAACTCGCGGGAGATGATGGCCGCATGACAGGTCCGGCCGCCGCGGTTGGTGACAATGGCCCCGGCGATCTTCATGATCGGTTCCCAGTCAGGATCGGTCATATCGGTCACCAGCACCTCACCGGCCTTGAAATCATGAATCTGGGTGACATCCTCAAGCACGTTGGCCAGCCCCTGACCGATCTTGGCACCGACGGCCTGGCCGGTCACCAGTACCTTGCCGCTCTCCTTGAGGACATAGGTTTCCATGACATTTTTGGCCGCCTGCGAATGCACGGTCTCGGGCCGGGCCTGAACGATGAACAGCTTGCCGGTCCCGACCTTGACGCCGTCGCCGTCCTTGGCCCACTCGATATCCATGCCGCGGCCGTAATGATCCTCGATAATGCAGGCCCACTCGGCCAGCAGCAGGATCTCGTCATCGTTGAGGACATAGGAGCCTCTCTCCTGCGGGGTGGTCGGAATATTCCTGATCGGTTCCTCGGTGTTCGGGTCGTTATCGTAGATCATCTTGACTTCTTTGGTCCCGACCCGCTTGCCGACAATGGGACGCTTGCCCTGTTTCAGGGTCGGCTTGAAGATATAATACTCATCCGGATTGACCGCGCCCTGCACCACGTTTTCACCCAGCCCCCAGGCACCGGTGAGGAAGACCGCATCCTTGAAGCCGGACTCGGTATCGATTGAAAACATAACGCCGGCACAGGCGGAATCGGAACGGACCATCTTCTGGACCACGATGGAGAGATAGACGTCAAACTGGCCGAACCCCTTGTCATGACGGTAGGAGATCGCCCGGTTGGTAAACAGGGAGGCGAAGCAGCGCTTGCAGGCGTCAATCAGGGCCTCCGGGCCGCATATATTCAGGTAGGTGTCCTGCTGCCCGGCAAAGGAGGCATCGGGAAGATCTTCGGCCGTGGCCGACGAACGAACCGCCACATCCACGCCCGCGCCGTACTCCTCTTCCATCTTCCGGTAGGAGTCGATAATGACCTGGCGCAGATCATCGGGAAACTCGGCATTACGGATGATGTCGCGGACCTTGGCGCCCCGCTCCTGCAGGTTATAGATGTCATGGGTATCCAGGTCGCTCAGGATCTCCCTGATCGCGGCCTCGATGCCGGCGGCCTTGAGAAGATACTGGTAGGCATAGGCGGTAATCGCATAACCGCCGGGCACCGCCACCCCCTTGGACGTCAGCTTCCGGTACATTTCCCCAAGTGAGGCGTTCTTGCCGCCGACCATCGGTACATCTTCAATACCGATTTCATCAAACCAGAGAATCAGTTCTTTCTCATGAGCGCTTCCCATGTTTATTTCCCCCTGCTCGCTTTAAGCGTAAATAGTATATCATTTGACCATTTAATTGACGGCGCCCCTGCCTGTCATTTCTCGATTCCTGTTAAGGTAAGAAATTTTTCCATTCCGGTCAACCGAAACGTCATGAACCGGTAACAACGCCGAAAATTGCGATTTCCACACAACAATATATGATGGTCTCGGAAAAAGTCAAATTCGTATTTAATAATTTCCAACAGTTAGACTAGAGTTACATGCGGCAAAACGCCAGGAACCGGACTTTTTACGGGAACATCAATATATCCCGTTTCCGTCGTATTGCCAACCACCCCTCTTCTGGCTATAGTATGAAATGTAACTGTTCAACGGCACTCCATCTTCGGGTGATCAAGCCGGGGTTATGGCAGTTTTTCGCTTGCATCTTGGTTACAAAAAAAAAATTCTTCATGTGGAACAAACAGACGGAGCACATTATGGAGATACAGGCTGCTGTTCAAAAAATCATCAACGACTGCGTCGTGGCCGGCAACCATGCCGACAGTGACTACTTCAGGGCGATCAACGAACTTGTCCACCAGCGGAACGAGGCGGCCGGCGAAGCGGAAAAACAGCAGTGGCAGGAGGCCATGGACCGGGTCTACGACCTGGTTCGCGACGAAATCCTGCACAATACCAACCCGCCGCTGGCCGAGGTCAAATTCGGCACCTCGGGCTGGCGCGGCCGATTGGGCAAGGACATCAACGTCCACACCACCGCCTCGGTCACGGCCGCGATCCTCTCCCTCTATCACGAGGCGGCCGCCGACCCTGACCTGCGGGCGGCCCTCGGCGTCCGGGACTTTGCCGAGATGCAGCAACGCGGCTGCGTGGTCGGTTTCGACAATCGCTTCGGCGGGGATCTCCTGGCGCTCAGCGCCATGAACGTCCTGGCGGCCAACGGCGTCCGGATTTTTTATGCCGGCGAGGCGACCACCGGCACGCTGTCCGCCTCGGTGCTGGAACGTAAGGCCGCCTTTTCCATCAATCTCACACCGTCACACAATCCCCTGGATTACGGGGGATTCAAATATAATGCCGCCGACGCCGGTCCGGCGGCACCGCTTCTCACCGAGCTCATTACCCGGCGCTCCCGCACGATTATCGCCCAGGGCGAAACCGAACTTATGCCGCCGGGCCTTGATCTCCAACGGCCCCTGGCCGATATTCCCGGGCTGCAGCCCGAAAACGCCCTGGCCAGCTGGCAGAACCTGGTGCGGAAGAACAGCGGCCGGCACGGCCTTGATTATGACGCGATCATGACCGCCTTTGCTGTCGATCCCGACCTGGCGGTAGCGATCGACAGCGTGCACGGTGCGTCAAGAGTCCATATCCGCAACCTGTTCAAGAATCCGGCAACAGACCGCTTGCTGCACCTGCGGGGGGAAAAAGATGTAAGCTTCGGCGGCATTGCGCCGGAGCCCTCGTCCGCGAATATTCAACCGGCGATCGCCGCCTTGAACCGGCGGCAGCAGCCGTTCAGGATCGGGGCCATTATCGACCCTGACGGCGACCGCATCCGTTTCACCGACGGTCACCGGGAAATCGCCATGAACCAGTTCGGCGCCATGGCCTATCACTTCCTCCATGAGGTCAAAGGCAAAAAGGGCATGGTGGCCAAGACCGTGGCCACCAGCAACCTGGCCAACACCATTGCCGAGGCCCTCAACGAGGAGGTCTTTGAGCCCAAAGTCGGCTTCAAGGAATTCAAGCCGGTCATCGGCAGGGCACTGGTCTGCTTCGAAGAGTCGGACGGGATCACCGTTATCGGCCATACCCCGGAAAAGGACGCCTATATCGGCCTGCTGCTGGCCATGGATATGGTTCTGACCCTGAAAAAAAACCTGGGCGAATACCTCGAAGAGATTGAAAAGACCTACGGCGCCTACTACCCGGCCCGCGACGCGGTCGCGGTCTCCATGCATGGCGCGGAGCTGCTGGCCGCCCTGGCCCGCCTGGAAAAATATGACCGGGGCACGGAGGTAAGCATCGGCAGGGAGAACAAGCGGATCAAAGAGGTCATAACCATTGACGGCCGCAAGATGATCTTCGCAGACAACAGCTGGATCATGATCCGTCCTTCCGGCACCGAGCCCAAGGTCCGCTTCTACGTAGAGGCCAGGAATCAAGAGGAAACACCGCTGCTGATAAAAACGGCGAAATCCATGCTTGCCGAAATCGGCCTGCTTGCTTAGAATAGTTACAGGCCGAGGTTGCGGCAGTTTTTCGCTTGTCTAGTGACTAAAAAAATATCCATGATATAATATTCCCCTCAGGGTGTTCGCGTAAAAAAATAAGTTCACATTTTCGCCGCCCGGATTCGGGCACCGATTCTGCGAACTTATTTTTTTACGTGAACCATAACTCGTGTTCGCCCGGACACTAACTCAAAAACTTTCAAATCAGGTTAACCATGTGGGACTACACAGATAAAGTAAAAGATCATTTCCTGCATCCCCGCAACGTCGGGGAGATAGAGAATCCAAGCGGCCTCGGCGAGGTCGGCTCGCTGTCCTGCGGCGATGCCCTGAAGCTGAGCATCAAGGTGGAAAACGGCATCATCACCGATGCCCGCTTCAAAACCTTTGGCTGCGCTTCGGCCATTGCCTCGTCATCGGCCCTGACCGAAATGGTCAAGGGCATGTCCGTGGAAGAGGCGGCCAAGATCACCAACCAGGACATCGCCAATTCCCTCGGCGGCCTGCCCAAGGAAAAAATGCACTGCTCGGTCATGGGACGCGAGGCACTGGAAGCGGCCATTGCCAGCTATCGCGGCATTATCCTGCCCATGGCCCAGGGTGAAATCGTCTGCGAATGTTTCGGGGTGACCGACCTGGAAATCATCCAGGCCATCAAAGAATCCAACCTGCGCTCGGTGGAAGAGATCACCAACTTTACCAAGGCCGGCGGCGGCTGCGGCAAATGTGAAGACCGCCTGCGGGAAATCCTGCAGGCAACGGTCAACGGGTTGCCGGTCGAGCCCAGGAAGGAAGAAAAAGTGCGGCGGATGACCACGCTGCAGAAAATCAAAAAAATCGAAGAGGTCCTGGCGCGGGAAATTCAGCCGACCCTGCAAAAGGACGGCGGCAATATTGAACTGGTCGACGTGGACGGGGATTTCGTCACGGTCTCCCTGCGCGGGGCCTGTGCGAGCTGCCAGGCGTCCCGGACCACTCTCAAGGAGTATGTTGAGAAAAAATTACGCGAACAGGTAATTGATACGCTGATCGTCGAGGAGGCCAAACCATGAACTGCGGCAGTGATCAAGTTATCTATATGGACAACAATGCCACGACCCGGATTGCACCGGAGGTCGTGGATGCCATGATGCCGTTTCTCACCGACTGCTACGGCAATCCCTCTTCCATGCACACCTTTGGCGGCCAGGTCGGACACGCCGTGCAGGACGCGAGACAGGCGGTTGCCGGGCTGATCGGCGCCGAGCCGGAAGAAATCATCTTTACCAGCTGCGGCACGGAGAGCGATTCCACGGCCATCCTCTCGGCCCTGCAGACCTTCAGGGACAATCGTCACGTGGTGACCACCCGGGTCGAGCACCCGGCGGTCAAGAGCCTGTGCGCCAGCCTCACCAGCATGACGGGTCACAAACACCGGGTCACCAGCCTGACGGTTGCGGCGGACGGCACCCTGAACCTGGATCAATACCGTGACAGCTTAAGCGATGATACCGCCATCGTCAGCGTCATGTGGGCCAACAACGAGACCGGGGTGATCTTCCCGGTGGAAGAGATGGCGCAAATGGCCAGGGAGAGGGGCATCCTCTTTCATACCGACGCCGTCCAGGCGGTGGGAAAAATTCCGATCAACCTGCATGATAACGCCATTGATTTCCTGGCCTTATCCGGCCATAAACTGCATGCCCCCAAGGGTGTCGGCGTCCTGTATGTGCGTAAGGGTACGCCATTTGTTCCGTTTATAAACGGCGGCCACCAGGAACAGGGGCGGCGCGGCGGCACGGAAAACGTGGCCTCCATCGTCGGCCTGGGCCGGGCCTGTCAGCTGGCGGCCGAGACCATGGAGGAAGAGAACACCAGGGTGCGGGCCCTGCGCGATAAACTGGAGAAAAGCCTGCTGGCGACGGTCCCCAAGGCCAGGCTCAACGGCCACCCCACCCAGCGCCTGCCCAACACCAGCAATATCAGCTTTGAATATATTGAAGGGGAAGCGATCCTCCTGCACCTGAACAAATACAACATCTGCGCCTCCTCCGGCTCGGCCTGCACCTCGGGATCGCTGGAACCCTCGCATGTCCTGCGGGCCATGGGGGTGCCGTTCACCGCAGCGCACGGCTCCATCCGCTTCAGTCTTTCCGTGTATAATACTGAAGAAGAAGTTGACTTCGTCCTGGACAAGATTCCGGCCATCATCGCCGAACTGCGGGAGATGTCGCCCTTCTGGGCGCCGGAGAAGATGAAGCAGGCCGGCGGGGACGTCTCATGAATATTGTCCCGCCATCATTTGAAGTCCTCGACCATCTTGACCGGCTGAACCTGGCGGTCCGCATCGAATACTGCGGCCGGATCTGCTACAAGAGTGAAGATCAGATCAATCGGGACTCCGCCCTGCCCTTTGTCGTCAAGATGGCAGAGCACGGCCATAATTCCGTCCTGGAAATGGGTGTGGTGACCCTGCGGGTCAGCGGGGCCAGGGCGGACCTGATCGCCGAACTCTACGCCACCCAGCCCCGGTATCTGCACATCGACCGCAGCGACGGGACCGGCCTGCTGATCACGGGCAGCATCCGGGCCTTTCGGGAAATGCTGATCTTTCATCCGGATTGCGCCCTCGTGCACAACCTGGCCGCTTTTCTGGCCCGGCGCCATCCCTATTTTTTCAGCACGATTATCCCGGAGTCCGGCCTGGCCCCCGATCCCGCAATCACCGTTGCCAAGGTCGAACTGCCGGAAGTGGACCGTCTCGACGCCCCGCAACGGGAGAAACACCGGTTCATTGCCGTGAAGTTTATCGTCAACCGGGCCGTCACCCATGAAATCGTCCGGCACCGGCCCTGTTCCTTCCTCCAGGAAAGCCAGCGCTACTGCCGTTACGCCGACCACAAGTTCGGCGGCGAGGTCACCTTTATCAAGCCCCTGTTTTTTGCCGGGGACAGCCCCGAATATGCGCTGTGGCTGAAGGCCATGGAGGACAGCGAAAGGACGTACCTGCAACTCCTGGCAACATCGTCGCCCCAGGCCGCGCGGACGGTGCTGCCCAACTCCTGCAAAACCGAGATTATCGTCTATGCCAACCTCGCGGAATGGCGGCATATCTTCAACCTGCGCACCACCAAGGCCGCCGAGCCGTCCATGCGCGAGGTGATGATCCCCCTGCAGGCGGACTTCCGGGAACGCTTTGCCGAAATATTTTCCGCATAAATTTTTCCGTATAATTTTCCGTATAAATCGTTTTTTTTTACGTCCTCTCCCGTCGGTCCGGGGCGATCCTGTCGACAAACAGCTTCTTGACATCATTTGGTTAACCTGCTAGCTTTACGAGTTTATCTCTGAATCCGTGACGGCTTGAAGTGAAATTCCGGACAATATATGGAATTTATTGCATTATTGCCGAAAAAATGCATTTTATGATCTTCACCGCGCCGCCCTGCGGTCCGCCCGATAACGGCGCAGCTGCTGCGTTCTCGAACGCTTACGGATACAAGGGATCATTTAGCCGCGCGAATTATTTTTATTTTTTATCAGCCTCTCTACGCTGATCTATTCTTATCATCATGACAAAAACGAGCTGACAAGGAGGAACCCCATGGTCCTGGACCCAACCAAACATGCAGACTGGGAAATAGCGGAAGAAGCGGAAAGCCGCATGAAAACAGTACAAGAGCTGGCCGAACAACTCGGGCTGGACAAGGAAGAACTTCTGCCCCACGGTCACTACCTGGGCAAATTGGACTATCGAAAAATTCTCGACCGGCTGGCCGATAAACCTGACGGTAAATATATCGACGTAACCGCCATCACCCCCACCCCGCTCGGCGAAGGAAAATCCACCTGTGCCATGGGCCTGGTGCAGGGTCTCGGCAAACGCAACAAGTCGGTTATCGGCACCATCCGCCAACCCTCGGGCGGGCCGACCATGAATATCAAAGGCAGCGCCGCCGGCGGCGGCCTGGCCCAGTGCATTCCCCTGACTCCTTTTTCCCTCGGCATGACCGGCGATATCAACGCCATCATGAATGCCCATAACCTCGGCATGGTGGCCCTGACCTCCCGCATGCAGCATGAGGCCAACTACACCGACGAGATCCTGGCCAAGCGCGGCCTGAAACGCCTCGATATTCATCCCAAAAAAATCGAACTGGGCTGGATCATCGATTTCTGCGCCCAGGCCCTGCGTAATATCACCATCGGCATTGGCGGCAAAATGGACGGCGTCACCATGCAGTCCAAGTTCAGCATTGCCGTCAGTTCGGAAATCATGGCCATCCTGGCCGTGGCTAACGATCTGCGGGACATGCGCGAGCGGATCGCCAGGATTGTTGTCGCCTACGACCGCCAGGACCGGCCGATCACCACGGCAGACCTCGAAGTCGACGGCGCCATGACCGCCTGGATGGTGGACGCCATCAACCCCAACCTGATGCAGACCCTGGAGGGTCAGCCGGTCATGGTCCATGCCGGACCGTTTGCCAATATTGCCATCGGCCAGTCCTCGATCATCGCCGACCGGGTCGCGCTTAAACTTGCCGACTACAACGTCACCGAGTCCGGCTTTGGCGCCGATATCGGCTTCGAGAAATTCTGGAACCTCAAATGCCGCTACTCCAAGCTCAAACCCAACTGCGCCGTTATCGTGGCGACCATCCGGGCCCTCAAATGTCACGGCGGGGCACCGATCCCGGTCCCGGGCAAACCCATGCCCGCCGAATACGGCCAGGAGAATGTCGGCTGGGTGGAGGAAGGCTGCAAGAACCTCATCCATCACATTGAGACGGTCAAAAAGGCCGGGATCAATCCCGTTGTCTGCATCAATGCCTTTTACACGGACACCGACGAGGAGATCAAGGCTGTCCGCCGCCAGTCCGAGGCCGCCGGTGCCCGCGTTGCCCTGTCGCGCCATTGGGAGCACGGCGGCGACGGTGCCCTTGAGTTTGCCGATGCCGTCATGGAGGCCTGTGAAGAGCCCAATGACTTCAAGTTTCTCTACGACCTCGACACCCCGCTGTCCCAGCGCATCGAGCTGATCGTCAAGGAAGTGTACGGCGGTGACGGCGTCAGCTATTCACCCGAGGCCCAGGCCAAGCTGAAACGAATCGAAGCTGATCCGGAGTCGAAGAAGATGGGGACCTGCATGGTCAAGACGCACCTGTCGCTGTCCCATAATCCGGCGCTCAAGGGCACGCCGCGGGGCTGGACCCTGCCCATTCGCGACATCCTCACCTACAAGGGGGCCGGTTTTGTCGTGCCGGTCGCCGGGGCCATCAGCCTGATGCCGGGGACGGCCTCCGACCCGGCCTACCGCCGGATCGACGTTGATGTTGATACGGGAAAGGTCAAGGGCCTGTTCTAGTGCCCATCCGGAAACGGATCAACTGAAACCCGAACCTGTGACGGCCAGAGGAATGCTCCAGGCAATATGTGGAATTTATTGCATCATTGCCGAACAAATGCATTTTTCGGTCTTGGGCGCGGCGCCCTCCGGGGCGACCGGGAACGGTGCATCTGCTGCGCTGACAACTCATTGATATCACACCAGGATAATCAACATCGTTGGAGCCCTGCATCTGCACCGTTCTCGAACGCTCACGGGTCCAGGTGAAAACTTCATTTGTTGCAAACAACTGGCCAGGAAGAGTTCTTTTTTGACCAGTTGTTTTTTTTGTAGTAAAGTTATAATGTATTCAGTAGTGTAATTATGAAATAATTTTTGCCCAACAATCTAAAAAATTACCGCCTCTCATGCAAACATGGCCGTAAAACCAGGATACAAAAAAAACATTTCGGGCTCGTCTCAATTCTCCCTCAAGCGAACCATCAAGGACCAGTCCGGCGCAGGTAAAATCAAAATCGGCGAGCTGCTCAGCAAGGCCGGTTATATTACCGCCCACCAGTTTGAACAGGCCAAAACGGAACAAAAAAGAACAGGCAAGCGACTGAGCCGGATCCTGCTCGATTCCGGTATCATAGAACAGGATACCGTTGTCAACTTCCTGAGCAGGATGCACAACTACCCGGCGGTGACGATTTCCTCGGAACCGCCGAGTGAAGACGCCATCAAACTCCTCCCTTACGATATCGCCAAACGATTCATGGCCTTCCCGTTGCGGCTGGCCGGCAACACCCTGCAAATTACCATGGCCGAACCGACGGATACGGCCGAGGTCGAAGAACTGCAGGAAATCGTGCAAAAAGGACTCAACGTCTGCGTCTCCACCCCCAAGGAGATCGTTGATGCCTATCGCACCTATTACAAAATCGACGACGAGGAGTATAATTCCTTCTTCACCAAACCGGATACGGCAGAAGAAGAAGAAACCGTTACCCAGGTCGACGACTTCGGCACCCTGGTTTCCGATGCCGCCGATGACTTTGAGATTGAAAGCGGCAAAGCTGAAGAGACCGGGTATGACCAGTTTTCGGCCTCCGATGCCCCGATCATCAAGCTGGTTAACGGCATCCTGCTCAAAGCGGTCCATGAAGGAGTCAGCGATATCCACATCGAACCGTTTGAAAAAAACATGCAGGTTCGTTACCGTAAGGACGGTTCGCTCTTTAAATCCATGAACCTGCCCCTGACCATCAAGAATGCCCTGGTCGCCCGCATGAAGATCCTGGCCGATCTCAATATCACCGAGCGGCGGGTCCCCCAGGACGGCCGGATCAAGATGCGAATCGGCCGCAACAAGGCCGTGGATTTCCGGGTCTCCACCCTGCCGCTGCTCTACGGCGAAGGCATTGTCCTGCGGATCCTGGACAAAAGCTCGCTCGACGTCGATCTGACCAAACTTGGTTTTGAAGTCGAGACCTATGCCACCCTGAAACGCTGTCTCCAGAGCCCCCAGGGGCTGTTGCTGGTCACCGGACCGACAGGGTCGGGCAAAACCGTTACCCTGTACTCGGCCCTCAACTCACTGAACAAGGAAGACATCAAGATCCTGACGGCCGAGGATCCGGTGGAATTCAACTTCAAGGGCATCAACCAGGTCAACGTCAACGTCGAAGTGGGGATGACCTTTCCCGCCGCCCTCCGGGCCTTCCTCCGCCAGGACCCGGACATCATCATGGTCGGCGAGATCCGGGATATCGACACGGCGGAGATCGCCATCAAAGCGGCCATGACCGGCCACCTGGTCTTCTCCACCCTCCATACCAACGATTCCCCGGCCACGGTCGCCCGGATGGTTGATATCGGCATTCCTCCATATATGCTGGCCTCCTCGCTGACCATGGTCCTGTCCCAGCGCCTGGGCCGGCGGCTGTGCGCCAGTTGCAAGACCATTGTCCAGCATGATGAAAAAACATTGCTCAGCGCAGGTTTCGCAGAGGAAGAACTTGAGGATCTGCAGCTTTACGGCCCCGTGGGCTGCGCAAAATGCAACGGTCTCGGCTATAAGGGCCGGGTCGGCTTCTTTGAACTAATGGAGGTCACGGAAGAAGTCGCCAAGGCCATCAGCGCCGAGGTCCCGGAAGAACAGCTGCGCAAAATCGCAATCCAGGAGGGAATGGTGCCGCTGCGCCGGGCCGGCCTGAAAAAAGTCATGCAGGGGGTTACCAGCCTGGAGGAAGTCATGCGCCGCACGGTGGTCCAGAAAGAAAGCCTGCCCGCCTACCTGGTCAATCCGGAAGTGGAAGAATATGAAAACGGCGATGTAATCATCCAGGAAGGCAACAAGGACCACGATTTTTTCAAACTGATACGGGGCAAGGTCGCCGTTATCAAGAGCGGCAAAAAAATAGCCGAAATCACCGAACCCGGTGAATATTTTGGTGAAATGGCATCCCTGATGAAAGAGCCCCGCTTTGCCTCCGTCGTCTCCATCGGTCGCTGCACGATCAAGCGCTACCCCGGGGATAAGCTCCTGGAAGTCATAGAAAAATATCCGGATATTGCCAAGAAGATCTTCAAGACGCTGGTCGCGCGGGTGCAGAAAACAGACAGGATGGTCGTTAAGTTGGCCAATGGCGGGCATGCACGGCCTCAAGTTGTCCGCCACGCATGAGTAAAATCTCTGTTTATATTCTCGCCTACAACGAAGCGGAAAAAATCAGCTCGGCCATCAATTCAGTGCTCTGGGCCGATGAGGTCATCCTGGCGGACTCCCACAGTCAGGACGAAACCGCCGCCATTGCAGGCGGCATGGGGGCCAGGGTCATCCAGATCGATTTTCGCGGCTTCGGCGATCTGCGCAACCGGGGCATGGCGGCCTGTAGCCATGACTGGATATTCTCCCTTGATGCCGACGAACGCTGCACCCCGGAAGCCCGGGACGAGATTCTGCGCACCGTCCGGGCCCCCAAGGCGGTCGATGCCTATTATATCCCCCGCCGTAATTATTTCATGGGCCGCTGGATCAAACACTCAGGCTTTTATCCCGATTACCGGCAGCCGCAGCTCTTCAGGAAAGGAGCCCTGACCTTTAAAGACGATCCGGTGCATGAAGAGTACCAAATTATTTCCGCCAGCCCCCCCGGCTACCTGCAGCAGCCGATCTGGCAGTTCCCTTACAAGAACCTGGAAGAAGTCGTCCACAAGGCCAACAAATATTCAACCCTCGGCGCCGACAAGCTGGCGAAAAACGGCCGCCGGGCGACCATGGCGACCGCCCTGGGCCGGGGCCTCTGGTCATTTTTTCATATGTATATCCTGAAACGGGGCATTCTTGACGGCTGGCCCGGCCTGGTCATTGCCCTGGGCAACTTTGACGGCACCTTTTACAAGTATGCCAAGCTGCACGAGCTGCAGTCCGACTGGCACCCCCCGTCATCGCCGCCTCTCAAACCGTGATCAGGTAAGTGTTGAGCTTAATGAAAACGTATCGTTACGTACCCCGTGATGAGATACGTAATCAGTCACCAAGGTACTGATCTATACCCTTCTCGCACCACCTCAGTTTCAGATCAACTGTCCGCCTGAGGATCCGGTCATTATGTTCGAGGCGGGTCCGGTCGTTCATCGGATGGTAGAGGTGATAGGCCAGGGCGTTAAATCTCATATTATGCCGCCGGACGCCGCTGTTGAGCAGGCGGGCGGTAAACTCACTGTCTTCGCGCCCCCAGCCGATAAACTCCTCGTTAAAGCCATTGACCGCGACTGCGTCTTTTTTCAGGAAGGCAAAATTACACGTCTTTATCCCGGTTAAACTGGCACTTTTAAAAGAAAACAGCCAGGCCAACAGATGAGAACGCCAGCAATTCTTTTTGTTTTCCACGCCGCAGGCGCAGAACGAGGGCTCCATGGTCTTTTGCGCCAGAACGCGGGCCGACAGTTCCCGGCCCAACAATGCCCTGGTCCCTTGAATAAAGTATCCCGGCCGGGCAAACCGGAGATGGTCCTCAATGAAATGCCGTTCGAGGATGATATCCCCGTCAATGAGCACAATGTAGTCCCCGCGGGCCATGGCGATCGCCCGGTTCCGGCTCCGGGCCAACCTGAACCCCTGGTCCTCCTGCCAGGAATGAATGACCGGGACCGGGGCGGCGGCCGCGAGCCGCTCAATGAAATGCCGGGTGTCAGGGCCGGAACCGTCGTCGGCGACGACAATCTCAAGAGGAAGGACTGTCTGGCGGAAGGCACTGAGCAGAGACACCTCCATGGCCTCCTTCCAGTTATAGGTTGTAATAACCAGGCTGACTCTCACCCCTTCCCGCCTCCGGCGGCAGACCGGCGGAGGTCGACCAACGACAGAACCGCCCGGTAAACCTGATCAACCTCTATCCCCTCCATACAGCGAGGAACTCCACAATGACGCTTGCGGCAACCGAGGCAGACAAGGCCTTCGTTCCTGACCAGGCGATGTTCTACGCCATAGGGCCCGACCCGTTCAGGGTTGGTCGGCCCGAACAGGGCGACCACCGGCACACCTGCCATGGCGGCCATATGCATGGGGCCGGAATCAAGCCCGGCATACACCGCCGAGCGCTGCAGCAAGGCCACTGTTTCCGTAAGACTCAATTCCCCGGCGGCGACAATTGGGGTCCGGCTCATTCTTTCGCTCACCCCGGCGATATAATCACGATCCTGGGCCGAACCGGCAAAGACGACCCGCAGACCTGCCTCGCCGATCAAACGATCAGCCAGCTCGGCCCACCTCCCGCCCCCCCAGAATTTCGTGCGCCAGCGGGCCGCCGGATTGACGTAGACCAGAACATCGTCATCCCGCAGGCGGTGGCCCTGTAAAAAAGCAGCGACCCGATCCCGGTCCTGTTCGCTGCTGTAGAGCTGAAAATCGCTTTTACCGGGGGGGCAGCACAGATGATTGCAGAAGAGCATATTTTTGTCCACCGCATGGACCACGGAGTCCGGCACCTCGATTCGCCGGTGCTGAAACAGGGGGTTCAGCTCCTTGGCATCGGCAAAGCCGACCCTGGTACCGCCGGGGTTGGTCAGGCCGAGCAGGCCGCTGCGAAACGAGGCATGGAGATCGAGAACCAGGTCATAGGGCTCCCGCTGCAACCACCGGCGTAACCGGCACAGGGTTTGCGTCAAGGCCGGCAGGGCCCGGAAGTAGGCCAGGCGGCCGGCCTGCGGATCACTGGTGGAAGGGATATTGATGAGATAGACCGTGTCGACAGCCGGATCACCCTCGACCAGGGGGGCATAGGCCTCCTGCACGATCCAGCCGATCCAACTTTCAGGATAACAACGTTTCAGGGCATGCGCCAGCGGCAGGGCATGAACGATATCGCCCAGTGAACTGGGTTTCACGATAAGAAAACGTTTATTCTGCAAATCCATCCGCGGCGCGACCATCTGCTGCAAGAGGCTGGGAGACGATCTTCTCTAATTGAGCCGGCCGCAGCATTTCTTGTATTTTTTGCCGGATCCGCACGGACAGGCGGCGTTGCGGCCGATTTTCTCCTGCTTGCGCCTGACCGGCTTTCTTTCCGGCGGTTCCCCGCCGGCGGCGCCCAGGTTCAGTTTCAGCTGCATCTCCTGCTCGCGGCGGCGCTGCTCTTCTTCCAGGCGGGCAACCTCATCGTCCTGCACGACCTGAACCCGCAGCAAGGTCCCCACTGTCTGCTCCTTGACCCTCCCGATCATGGAAAGGAACAGGTTGAAACCTTCCTTTTTGTACTCATCCAGGGGATTCAACTGCCCATAGCCGCGCAGCCCGATTCCTTCCTTGAGGTGATCCATATTGAGCAGATGTTCATTCCAGTGCGTATCCACCATCTGCAACAGGATGATGCGCTCAAGCTGCCGCATCTGTTCATCGCCGTTTCGTTCCACCTGGAGCTGGTAGGCCTTCTTCACCTCGGCCAGCAGTTTCGCGGCCAGGTCCTTACGGTTGAGATCAAGGCGGTCATCATCATCCCATTGCAGCTTCAGGTTAAAGAGCTCGGCCACCTGTTCCCTGAATCCGTCCCACTCCCAATCTTCCGACGGGATTTTCTCCTGGGCGAATTCATGGGCAACCTGATCAACCAGGTCACTGATCATATCATCGATAATAAGACGGATATTCTCGCCCCGGAGGACCTCGAGGCGCTGACCGTAAATGACCTCACGCTGCTTGTTCATGACATCGTCATACTCAAGCAGATGCTTACGAATATCAAAGTTATGTCCTTCCACCTTGCGCTGGGCGTTTTCAATGGCCTTGCTGATCATGGAGTGCTCGATAGGCTCGTCCTCCTCCATGCCGAGCTTATCCATGATGCCGGAGATCCGGTCGGAACCGAAAATCCGCAGCAGGTCGTCCTCAAGCGACATAAAAAAACGCGAGGAGCCCGGATCACCCTGACGGCCGGAACGGCCCCGCAGCTGGTTGTCGATCCGGCGGCTCTCGTGCCTGCTGGTGCCGAGGATATGGAGGCCTCCCAAGGCGCACACCCCTTCACCGAGCTTGATATCGGTGCCGCGGCCCGCCATGTTGGTGGCAATGGTCACTTTGCCCTTCTGGCCGGCCTGGGCCACGATCTCGGCCTCGCGTTCATGCTGCTTGGCATTGAGCACTTCATGCGGGATCTTTTCTTTTTCCAGCATCCTGGCGATTTTTTCCGACACATCGATAGAGATGGTCCCGACCAGTATCGGCTGGCCTTTTTTGTGCAACTCCTTGATTTCGCTGACGATGGCCTTGTTCTTAGCCGCCTCGTTTTTGTAGATGACATCGGGAAAATCCTTGCGGACCATCTCCCTGTTGGTGGGAATCACCACCACGTCCAGGTTATAAATCTTTTGAAACTCCGGCGCCTCGGTATCCGCCGTCCCGGTCATGCCGGCCAGTTTGTCGTACATGCGGAAATAATTCTGAAAGGTGATGGTGGCCAGGGTCTGATTTTCCTTCTCGACCTTGACCCCTTCCTTGGCCTCCAGTGCCTGGTGCAGCCCGTCGGAGTAACGCCGTCCTTCCATGCTCCGGCCGGTGAACTCGTCAACGATGACCACTTCGCCGTTCCTGACGATATAGTCAACATCACGCTGGAACAGGACATGGGCCTTGAGGGCCTGGCTGATATGATGCAGCTGATTGATATTGTTGGGGTCGTAGAGGTTATCGACCCCAAGCAGCTCCTCGGCCAGCACCACGCCATCGTCGGTGAGCAGGACCTGGCGGTCCTTTTCCTCCTTGGTGTAATGCTTGTCCTCCTTGAAATGACGCATGATCCGGTCCACCTTGATATACATATCCGTGGACATATCGGCCGGGCCGGAAATAATCAGCGGGGTCCGGGCCTCATCAATGAGAATGGAGTCCACCTCGTCGACAATGGCATAGTTGAAGCCGCGCTGACAGAAGTCTTTGATGTCGAACTTCATGTTATCGCGCAGGTAATCAAAACCGAACTCGTTATTGGTGCCGTAGGTGATATCGGCCGCATAGGCCTCCTGGCGGGCCGCATCATCCATATCATGGACAATGGAACCGGTGGTCAGCCCGAGGAAACGATACACCTGGCCCATCCACTCGACATCACGGCTGGCCAGGTAATCGTTGACCGTGACGACATGCGCGCCCTTGCCGGACAGGGCGTTCAGGTAGAGGGGGGCGGTCGAGGTCAGGGTCTTGCCTTCACCGGTCTTCATCTCGGCAATCCTGCCTTGATGCAGAACAATGCCGCCGATCAACTGCACATCGTAATGCCGCTCGCCAAGCACCCGGCGGGCCGCCTCGCGAACCACGGCAAAGGCCTCCGGCAACAGGTCGTCCAGCGATTCCCCCTTGGCAATCCGCTCCCGGAACTCGACAGTCTTGCCGGCGAGCTCCGCGTCACTGAGCGGTTGAATGGACGGTTCCAGATCGTTGATCCTGGCCACGGTACGGCCCAACTCTTTGATAATTCGGTCGTTTTTGCTGCCAAAAACCCTGGTTAGTGTTTTTATCATTTTTAAGACTATCCTTCATGCTCAACAGCACGATACTGTCGTTTTGAGTTTTCCGTCATTTATCCCCGGCAATCCAGATCATCGCCTCTTCGTCACAGTCGGGGAACTGCGGGCAGTTCAGACAATCACTCCATATCTTGTGCGGCAGTTCGCGATGATCAATCCCGACAAAATTCAGCTTCCGGAAAAAAGACGCCTGGTAGGTCAGGGTAAAAGCCCTGCTGATTTCAAGGCGCTGCACCTCATCGAGGCAGGCATGCACCAGGGCCTCGCCGACACCGCGGCCCTGGCTTTCTTCGGCAACCGCCAGCGACCGGATCTCCGCCAGGTCCTCCCAGCAGATATGCAGGGCGCATACGCCCCGGATACCACCATCATCATAGACGATAAAATCACGCAGATGATCATACAGCGAGCTGATGGAGCGGCCGAGAAGCAGACCCTGGTCGGCAAAATGTTTCAGCAGGGAATGGATTGCCTTAACGTCCCCCATGCGGGCGGGGCGAATCTTTTGTTTTACTGCCATCGAGAATGTCATAGCCAAAATAATGTATTTTACTCAGTCAGAGCAGGCTGGTCAAGAGCGCAGAAAAGGGAAGCCGGAATTTCGGTCACCATCTAGCCGGTTGTCGGCCGCGCCGGCTTTTTCCTGGCCGCCGGGACCAGGTTTTGCACCGGCCCTCCCGCCTTGGCCCGGCCGGAATGGACGGCAGTCCCGGCGGGCAGGAGAATGGTCTGCCCCGCCCAGATGCCGAGCAGGAACATCCATAAAAAAAGACAGAAACAGACCACCCCTATGCCGGCGACCCCTGCCAGGCTGAGCTGAAAGCGGAATGTTTTTTTGCCCCTGCGACTCTGTTTTTTCCCTGCCATGATGATCCCCGCTCAACGGCTACCTGAACCCGTGACGGCTTGAGATGACACTTTATACAATATGTGGAATTTATTGAATTATTTCCCAATAAACGCATTTTTGGCCTGTACCGCGCCGCCCTGCGGGGCGCCCGATAACGGCGCATCTGCTTCGTTGGCAACAAAGTTGATATCACACCAGGATAATCAACATCGTTCCCGCCTTGCATCTGCACCGTTCTCGAACGCTCACGGATCCAGGTGCTACATCTTCTCCGGGGCGTTGAGGCCGACCAGGTGCAGGCCGTTGCGAAAAACTATTTTCATCGCCCTGCATAAACGGAGCCGGGCCGCGGTCAGGCCCGGATCGTCCGTAATCACCTTGTGTTTATTATAGTAACTGTGAAAGAGACCGGCCAGGTCCAGCAGGTAGAAAATAATCCGGTGCGGGGCCAGGCCCTCGGCCGCCCCGGCGACCAGGGCCGGATAATCGGCCAGGGTCTTGAGCAACCGGTACTCTTCCGGCTCCTGCAGCCGCTCAAGCGGGACCTGGTCCGGCAGCATCGGCTGCACCTTCTTTGCCGCGGCCTGCCGGTCGATGGAGCACAGCCTGGCGTGGGCGTACTGGACGTAATAGACCGGATTTTCCTGACTTTCCTTGATTGCCAGTTCCAGGTCGAATTCAAGCTGGCTGTCGGGCTTGCGCATGAGGAAAAAAAACCGCAGGGCATCGGGACCCACTTCATCCAGCAGCTCATCCACGGTAATAAACGTGGCCTTGCGGGTGGACATCTTCACCTGCTTGCCATCCCTGGTCAGGGTCACGAACTGGTGCAGAATAACCTCCACCCGGGAGTCATCATAACCAAGGGCCCGGATGCCGGCCAGGACATCGGGCACCGTGGCAATATGGTCGGCCCCGAAAATATCGATCATCCACGCAAAACCGCGGCGGAACTTTTCCCGGTGGTAGGCGATATCGGGCAGGCGGTAAGTGGGCTCGCCCGTTTTTTTGATGATCACCCGGTCCTGTTCCTGGCCGAAGTCCGTGGTCTTGAACCAGGTGGCATCATCTTTTTCATAGACCAGCCCCTTGCCGCGCAACTCGGCAACCACCTCGTCGATCAAGCCTCTGTCGTAGAGGGTATGTTCGTTGAAATAGGAATCAAAGCTGATACCGATCCGCTGCAGGGTTTTTTCTATGTCGGCGAAAATCGCCGTCTGCGCCCGGTCCTTAAAGACCATGATATCGGCATCCTTCAGGCTGTCGCCGGACTCATCGATGATGGCGCGGGCGATATCGAAAATATAGTCGCCCTGGTAGCCGTCCTCGGGGAATTCACTCGGCAGGCCCAGCAGCTCCAGGTAACGGGCCTTGGTGGAGGCGCCGAGCACCCGCATCTGGCGACCGGCATCATTAAAATAATATTCCCGGCACACATCATAACCGACAGCTTCCAGCAAGCGGGCAATGGCATCGCCCAGGACGGCGTTGCGGCCGTGACCGATACTCAGCGGCCCGGTGGGATTGGCGCTGACAAACTCCACCATGACCTTTATCCCGTTGCCGATATCCGCCAGGCCGAAATCCGCATCCTGCTCGCAGACCGGCGACAGCACCGACCGCCAGACCTGATCCTTGAGAAAAAAATTGACGAAACCGGGACCGGCGACCTCAACCTTGTCGATGAAGTCCTGCCGGGCCGTCAACAACCCGGTAAGCTGGGCGGCAACTTCGCGGGGCCGGCGTTTTTCCTTGCCGGCGATCACCAGGGCCATGTTGGTGGAAAAATCGCCCTGGCCCTCGTGCCTGGGCACCTCAACGGTATAGCTGTCAGCCGCGGCAGCCGTCCACAGCCCTTGCCGCACGCCATCCTGAAAACAGGTATCAATAAGTTCTTTGAGTTGTGATTTAATCATTCTCATTCAAGGTTGATGAAGTTGGAACCGGTTCTAAACTCACTCAAGAACCGGGCAGGCCCTGCGCCTCTCGCCTCTGTTCAATCCAGGTAATATCGCCGGTTCAGGTTGCCGAACAGGCAGAGCACCTCGTAGCTGATGGTGTCCATCCAGGAGGCGAGCTCATCGGCCGTAATCGTTTCGTCGCCCTGCCGGCCCAGCAGGACGGCCTCGCCTCCCCACTCTACCGGCCCTTCGACATCCGTAACATCGACCAGGGTCAGGTTCATGGAAACACGGCCGACCACCGGCGCCCGCTGGCCGCAAACCAGCACCTCGGCCCGGTTCGAGAGACTGCGCAGGTAACCGTTCGCATACCCCACCGGCAGCACGGCCAGCGTCGTGGCCCTGCCGGTGGTAAAGGTCCGGCCGTAGCCGAGAGCGGTGCCGGCAGGCACGTTTCTGACCTGGATAATCCGGGTAACAAAACGCATGGCCGGCTGCAGGGCTTCCGGCCCGGCCCCGGTTCGTCCCGGTTCACCCTCGGGGTAATAACCGTACAGGGCGATCCCCGGCCTGACCATGTCCAGCCGGGTCATGGAGTAGCGCAGCAGGCCGCCCGAATTGGCAATATGGAAACAACAGCCGGTCAGCACGATATCAACATCATCGGCCAGATCCTGAATCATGTCTGTGAAGCGGTCGAAGACCTGCCGGGTATTCGCCGGGTCGAGATCATCCGTCATGGGAAAGTGGGCCATGATGCCGTCAAGACGCAGGGCCGGCAAGGCCTCGATTTCACGGACCAGTCCGGGGACGGCCGCCGGCAGACATCCCTGGCGCCCCATACCTGCGTCAACTTTGAGATGCAGGCCGACTTCACCCCCGCTTCGTTGTGCCTGGCGGGACAGTTCCGGCAGGATGAGCCGATCAACCACCACCGGGGTCAGATTATACTGCAAGAGGGCCGGAATCATCCCGGGCAGCAGCCCGGCAAGCACGAAAACCGGCTGCTCCAGACCGGCCTCGCGCAGGGCGATTCCCTCCGCCACCTCGGCAACGCCGAAAGCCGCCGCCCCTTCCCCGGCAAAAATACGGGCACACTCGACCAGGCCGTGACCGTAACCGTCGGTCTTGACCATGGCCATGACCGCCGCGTCTCCCGCCCTGGCCCGGCAAAACCTGAAATTATAATGCAGGGCGGCCCGGCTGATCTCTACCCTGTTCAATGAATCAAACAACGGTTGTTTCCAACCTCCTGAATCCGTGACGGCTTGAGGTGACATTCCATGCAATATGCGGAATTTGTTGTATTATTGCCAAATAAACACATTTTCCGGTCTTCACCGCGCTGGACTGCGGTCCACCCGATAACGGATTCAGGCTATTGCCGGAGCCGGTGCAACCACGCCGACCAGCCATACCGGCTGGACAGGAACAGGGCCCAGCCGATAGTCATGTACAAGGTCCCGATCACGATGCCCGGATGAAAGAGATGCCGCAAGGTAATGCCACTGGCCATCATCAAGCCGACCAGCAACCACATCTTCCAGGAATAAACGGCACCGATACAGGTCCCGTCTTCCATGCCGTTGATCCGGTGAATCGTGCGCCTGGCCGCCTTATCCAGCACCAACAATGACTTAAAGGTCCCGAGCACCAAGGCCAGCAGGACAAACCAGTGGGCCGTGCCGGGCCCGATCCAGATCCACCCCCTGAGCATCAGAACGGCACCGACCACGGTCCAGATAAAGGGCGCGGCAAACAGGTGTGCCGCCCTGCTGACCCCGGGCTTCATTCTGGCTATACTCTGTTTATTCATTCCTGAACCCGTGACGGCTCGAGGTGATATTTCATGCAATACATGGAATTCATATGCATAATTGCCGAATAAACTCATTTTCCGACCTTCACCGCGCCGCCCTCCGGAGCGCCCGATAACGGCGCATCTGCTGCGTTGGCAACTTGTTGATATCACAGCAGGATAATCAACATCGTTGCCGCCTTGCATCTGCACCGTTCTCGAACGCTCACGGATTCAGGTCATGGTCTTCGGCCGAAGCCGGACTCCTAAACAACATAAGCCCACCCCCTGGTGGGGATGGGCTTATAATTCGACACGGTGAATCTGAAAAATCAGACTTCGGTGACGGTGATAGCCCCTTCGGGACAAACCTCAACACAGGTTTCACAGCCCAGGCATTCGTCCGCGTTCACCGGCTCGGACTTGCCGTCGACCATCTCGTAAACCTGAGCCGGGCAGGCATTCACACACTCTTCGTCACCGATACACTTGTCTTTATCAACAACAATTTCCCACATAATACAACCTCCTGAAATAAATTAAGCTAAATGAATAGAAAACACCTCAATCGTCATCCCTTGCGAGCTGCGCCGAGAGTCACGATCCGGAATCCGTGACGGCTTAAGATGACACTCCATGCAATAGATAGAATTTATTGTATTATTTTTCCAATAAACTCATTTTATTGCCTTCACCGCGCCGCCCTGCGGGGCGCCCGATAACGACACAGCTGCTGCGTTGGCAACTCGTTGATATCACACCAGGATAATCAACATCGTTGTCGCCTTGCATCTGTACCGTTCTCGAACGCCCACGGATTCGGGACGATGCCTTTTCTCTTATCGAAGCAGCTCCGGTTTGTCAAGGTAAAAAATGCTCCCGGCAAACGCTTCAACACAACAGCCAACGTATGGAGAAAACAAAAAAAACACGAAACAATATATCCGGGAACAAGCCGGATGTTTTATTAAGGAAAAAATTGTATTGACCGCCATCCCTGCAAAAGAATAGATTAGCGGCAACCATTCCATAATATATAAGGTACCAATTACGACATGACAAGAAAGAAAAAAAACCGACCCCCGGAAAAAAGCGAGCAGGCCATGATCGAGGGAATCATCGAGGGCAGTCCCGATGCCGTAGGCGTAGCGGTCATCCGCCTGGACTGCGGCTGCCGCAAAATGGCGGCGGTGGACAAGGAAGGTGAACCGGCCAGCAAGGTCATCATGTACCGCGACATGGCCGAATCCATCTGCGAACAGTGCAAAAAGGATAACGGCGATTTCAAACGGGTCACGGAACAGTTCATAAGCTGGGTTGCCCCCGGGCCGGCGGCCCCGGTCAAGGAGATGATTATCGGCAAAGTCCTGGGCACCCGGGAACCGTACACCAACTGAGCCGTCACAGGCACCCCATCTTCATGCGGTCGCTCCCGCCCGCATAGAGGGACTATCGGAGTCTCCCTTCGGTCGCTTACCTGCGAACGGAAGCGACTACGTAAATCCGGGGCACCTGTGGTGGCTTACAGGTTAGCGCCGCCGGAGCGGCGCGAAAGGGGTCATGGGGACGAAGAAGGTATCCAGATGGTTTCCGCCTTTTCGGCAATGCCCCGTTCCAGAACCTCGTGGTTGTAGGCGGCAATGACGTCCTGCCGCCTGATCATTCCCAGAACCCATGGTTCCTCGTGGCTCTCAACAACCGGGATTTCATCGATCCCCTTTATGTCAAAGAGCCGCATGGCATTGTAGAGGTTATCGTCCGGGGTCATCATGATCACGTCCCGGCTGCAGATATCGCCCACCCGATGACTGGCCCGCTGTTTCTCATCATGGAGGATATTTTTCACGTCCTGCATGGAGACCACCCCGACCATCTTGCCGGTCTGGTCGATCACCGGGAAGTAAAAGCTGTTCCGGGCAAGGCGGAAAAGTTCGAGCAGATAATTGATATTGGCATCCTCGCTGATGAAATTGACATCCTCGGTGATCGCCTTGCCCACTTTGATCGACTTCATGATGGACACTTCCCGGCCCTCGTGAAGATTGATCCCTTCGCGGGAGAAATCCACGGTATCAATGGAATCTTCACAAAACTTGCTGGCCACGATGGTCCCGACAATGGATGTCAGCATGACCGGGATGACGATCATGTAGTTGCCGGTCATCTCAAACAGGAGGAAAATCGCGGTCAGGGGTGCATGGGTGGAGGCGGCCAGGAAGGCGCCGATGCCGATGGTCGCGTACGCACCGGCGCTGGCTGTATAGGCGGGCAGCAGGTAGTGCACGATGCCGCCGAAGGCGCCGCCGATCACGGCGCCGATAAAAAGCGCGGGGGCAAAGACCCCGCCGGCCCCGCCCGAGCCCAGGGTTATGGACGTGGCAACGGCCTTGAGTACCACCAGGGCCATAAGGACTCCTATCGTCCCCTGACCGGCCAGGGTTGTTTCAATAACTTTATAACCGTCGCCCATGACCTGGGGGAAAACGATACCGATCAGACCGACCATAAGCCCGCCGATGATCGGCTTGAGCTGTTCATGGACGGGCAGGGCCCGGAACTTGTCCCGCACATAATAAAAAAACCGGATATAGACAACGGCCAGCAGGCCGACAATAACGGCCATAACCGCATAGAGCGGCATCTCCACGAAGGGATTGACCATGCAATAGTCCGGAATCGGGAAGATGGGGACCGCGCCGTAATAGGCCCGGGTGACAACCGTTGCCAAGGCGGAGGCAATAACCAGGGCGGCAAAGGATGAAATCTCGTAACTCCCCAGCAGGACGATTTCAGCCGCAAAGAAGATGCCGGCAATAGGCGCGTTGAAGATGCCGGCGATCCCGCCGGCGCAGCCGGCCGCGACATAGACCTTCATCCGCTTGCCGGACACCCGGGACAGCTGGCCGATCTGGGAACCCAGCGTACCGCCGATCTGAGCGATGGGCCCCTCAACGCCGGCCGAGTTCCCCGTACCGATGGTCAGCGAAGCAGCGATGATTTTTATGCCGAGAGTCCGAGCCCGGATAACGCCGTTCTCCAGATTCACCTTGCGCAGGAACTTGGGAAAACCGTAGCCGTTAACCTTGCCGGGAAACAGAAGCGACAGCGGAATGAGCAACACCATGCCGCTGATCGGCAGAAGCGGCAGCAAGAACCGGCGCCAGCCGCCCTCGCCGATACGGAGTAGCTCGTAGCCGTTGACAAAGATATACTCATGGACCAGAGCCTCTGTTTCCCGGAAAACAATGATGGCGACGCCGGCTATGATACCGATAAAGGCAGCAGTGACGATAAGCCGGGTATTCTCCCCGGGCAGAAAAGACTGCCACCTTATTTTGTAATGCATGTCCTCTCCGGTATGTCACAGCCGATGGCGCGGGCCTGGCGCAAAAAAAAGTCGTCCGTCATGCCGGCAATATAATCCCGGACAACGGCGGCCGGGGGATGACGCTGTAAGTATTCCTCCGCCATGGAATTCAAAAAGCTGCGGCCGACCTCGCTGCCGGCACGGTCATGCTCGAGTTCCCGCAGGTAATGGCCGAATAAACGTTCATAGCACTTATGGATGCGGTCAAAATCAGGCTTAAAGGCCGGATTCCGATAAATATGGTTGTAGTTGAATTGTTTCAGCAACAGGAGCTGCGCCGCGACTTCGGGGCTGAAGCCGATCCAGTCTTTTGCCGATTCCTTTTCAGCATCCCCGTCCCGTACCTGCCTGCTGTTGACGATCAGATCCGTGACCAGGGTGTAGACAATGGTGCCGTTGCTGGTCCCGAGCCGCTCTCCGCACTCGGCAGGAATGTCATCGCGGTGGATCAGCTTCAGTTCAATGGCGTCTTCGATGTCCCGGCCGATGTATGAAATCGTATCGGACAGGCGCACCACACAGCCTTCCAGGGTCATGGGAAAGAGCCGGGTCCGGGGCTCGTGCAATTTGTCCGCAATCTGCCGGTCGAAATCGGCAAAGGTCTTGTCCCGTTCGGGCCTCAGTTGCGGTTTATGCACCTCGCCGTCATGACAGAGAATACCGTCCAGGACCTGGAGGGTCAGATTCCAGCCCCGGCCCCGGCGCTCAAACCGGTCCAGGAACTGAACGCTCTGGACGTTATGCAGAAATGACTCCAACCCATGCCGCCGGCACAATCGGGAGAGAATCAGCTCTCCCTCGTGGCCGAACGGCGGATGGCCGATATCATGGCCCAGGGCAATGGCCTCGATCAGGTCCTCGTTAAGGCCCAGAAAACGGCCGACGGTCCGGGCGATCCTGGAGACCATCTGCACATGCAGCACCCGGTGGGTAATATGATCATTCTCCACCAGCGAAAAAACCTGGGTTTTATCAATGTAGCGGGTAAAGGCGTGGGAGTGCAGAATCCGATCCGCGTCCTGGGCAAAGAGCTGCCGGTAACCGGGCTTCTCTTCCGGACAGCGACGCAGGGCTTCCCGGCTGAGAGTGGCCAGGGGAGAATAGCGGCTTTCTTCCTGCCGGTTCAGTTCCTCCTGAATTGCGGGCAGGACCCTATCGGTATCGATGGTCATTGTATCGGCATATTTTTTATTCCCAGACAAAACTATGTATACTACTTAAATTCGGGCGCGAATTGCAATGAAAATATTGGCCATCGCCGGATAATAACACCTTGATTTTTTAATTAAACGCAAAAAAACTCACGCCACCGGTACGGAAAAGTAACGATTCATCACCGAACAACCGGCCGGGAAAAAAATTCTGCGCCCGGTTCGGCAGAATGATTTCGCAAAAAAAAACGAACCGTTTCCGGTTGCCGGAAAAGATAAAAAAGACGAACGGCAAAGGCCGAAAAATGTTGAAAGAGGCATATCCCGCGGTATACTCAAGTTGAGTAACATCCGGATCCGTTCTCGAACGCTCACGGATCCAGGTTAAATATTATTGATAGGAGCAACCGATGACAGAAGAAGACAGCAAGCCGGATCCGGAACGAGTGGCCTTTCTCCGCGCCCTGCCTCTTGAGGTAAAGCAGGCGATTACCAGGGAAGAGGTGAATTTTTTTATGTCCAGCGGCGAGATTCCGGAATCCCTGTATAAAAAAATCAAGGATCATCAATCTCGCTAATGCCCCGGGCACGGGGCAGGAGATCTCCGGAGACTCCGGGTAAGGGCCGACTCCGGGAGATCGGGCAAAGGCCGGGGAAGACGGGGAGGCCGTTCATCCCGAAATGCCGGCTGACGTCATTGAAAGGAGAACAACATGAATCCTTTTACCAAGATAGACCAGGAAAAACTCCTTGAATTCATCAGCCTGCGGCAAAAAAACGACGGAGGATTTGCCGCGTTTCCCAGCCTGCCTCATACCCTTCAGGATACATTCCAGGCAATCGATACGTTGTCTGTCATAGAGAATCAACTTGGCGGGGACAACCTGGTCGATTCGGCAAAAACCAAGGAAACCGTACGCTACGTTACCAGTTCCCAGGCCGGGGGCGCGACCGGCTCAATGCGGTTGCAGTACTTCATTGCCGAAATATGCCGCCTGTTGAAAATAGAGAGCCGGCTGATTCCGGACGCCATAATCTTTGATTCGGGCGGGGAGACGGATTACGAGTATGGCTTCCATCGGAAATATTTTGGTCTGCCACCGGGAGACCAGGTCCTGGATGTCAACTGCCTGTTCAGGCGAAAACATCTGACCTGTAAGGACCTCATGTTTTTTTTAAAAATAACCTCGGAAAAAGACCGCTGCACCCTGAAAAACAAGGCGGTGGACTGGCTGCGGAAGTGCCAGAATGCCGATGGCGGGTTTGGTTTTTACCCCGGCACGACCTCATACATTGAGAATTGCCATTATTGTCTCGAATCACTGTCAATCCTGGGGCAATTGCCGCAATATGACCACAAAACCGAAAACTTCATTTTATGGTCCCAGACCACCAGCGGGGGATTTTCAAGAAACATCAGGGCC
This sequence comes from bacterium BMS3Bbin14, assembly GCA_002897615.1. GTDB lineage: Bacteria > Desulfobacterota > Desulfobulbia > Desulfobulbales > Desulfobulbaceae > BMS3Abin13. Next base: position 287,315 of record BDTX01000011.1, on the reverse strand, counting down.
GCGCCCTTCCTTGACTCGACGTGGCATGCCGTCAGGGCATTGAGGGCATTGCAGCGCTTGCAGGACATATCCGGTTAACCGGGGATCGGACAGCCTTGTTTTTCTACCGAACCGTAACCCGGACCAGGCCGCGGACGGAGTTGCCTGTATAAACGGCTTTCGCGGCCAGGACATCCTGCTTGGTCAGCACGCACTCCACGGCCCGGCCGGCCGCCAGGAGCGAGCGACGAAAGGTACCGGCCAGCAAACCGCCGGCAACCGGCGGCGTCAACAAACGGTCCGGTCCGGCAATAAAAATATTGCTGATGGCGCCTTCGGTTGCCTCACCCCGGCTATTCGTAAACAGAACCTCGTAACAGCCCTGCTCCACGGCTCTTTGCCGCTCCTGGTCATAGAGTCCCCGGACAGTGGTCTTGTGATACAGGTAGACGTCCCCGGGGTCAGTCTGCTGCGCTGAAAAAACGGCCACCGGCAAAGGCTCCCGGAGCGGGGAGACCGGAGGATCGGGATTGGGCGGCTCCCCAAGCGGTGTCGAGCTGATCCGGACCCGGCCGTCGCGAGACAGCAACAGCCGGACCCGCGCCGCCGTCTGCAACCGTAACGCCTGGCGGTCGAGGGCGGTGCGGACCTCGTCGATCGGCAGGTTGAACAGAAAATAAGCCGCCGAATCGGTCAGCCGCTGCAGGTGCTCATCGAGGAGCCAGTACCCGGAACCCGGCCGCCAGAGCAGGGTTTCGATGAGCTGAAAAACCGGCCGGGGGCGGGTGAGAAAATCCCCCTTGAGCAGGCTCTCCCGCCACTCCATCTCCGGATCTGAATCGTGGACGATCCCGGAACCGATCCCCATTTCACCTTGACCGTCTGCCAGCACCAGGGTCCGGATCGGCACATTGAAAACCATGTCCTCCGGACCGGCGTAGCCGATGGCCCCGCAATACACGCCGCGCGGCTCTTTTTCCTGTTCGTGGATAATCTCCATGGTCCTTATTTTCGGAGCGCCGGTAACCGAACCGCAGGGAAACAGGGCGCGCAGCATATCGCCCAGACCGGGTTGCCGCCGGACGGCAGGGACCCCGTCAATAGTCGAGGTCATCTGCAGCAGGGTTTCGTAGACTTCCACATCAAAGAGAGAACGCGGCCGGACCACCCCGCCGCCGAGGCCGTGGAGCAGATGTCCCAGGTCGTTGCGCAACAAATCCACGATCATCACGTTTTCGCAGCGATTTTTGCAATCGTGCCGCAAGGCCCGGCGCTGCTGCTCGTCCTCTGGCAGCGTTCGCCCCCTGGCCATGGTCCCCTTCATCGGCCGGACCGTCACGCGCTCCCGGTCGGCCCGGAAAAAAAGCTCCGGCGAAAAGCTCATGATATCACGCCCCCCCTGCCTGATCCAGGCCCCGTAGGCAACAGACTGGTTGCGCCGCAGGGCCAGGTAGAGAGAGGCGGGAGAACCGCTGAAACCAAATTTAAGCTTCAGGGTGTAGTTGACCTGGTAGGTATCACCGGCCGCGATATACTCCTTGATCCGGCCGACGGCCTGCAGATACTCCCGGCGATCGATATTGGTCCGCAGGTCGGCAACGCCGGCAAACTGGTCCGCCTGGGCCGCAACCGGCTGTCGGCCCGGCCAGGGGCCGGCGCCGCGAAAACCGCCGCGCCGATGATCAAAAATAAAGGGGGCATCGAAGACGCCGAGTACGGCAAGGGGAGTGTCACCGGCAGGGACCAGGTCATGCAGCGCGGGTTCCAGCAGACAGCCGAACTCATAGCCGAACCAGCCCGCGAGGAAATAACCTTGTCGCCGCAGGTCTTCCGCCGCCAGCAGAAAATCAGCCGCCCGGTCCCGGCCGCCGCAGACCAGCCAGCGCCGGGGCCGGGTAAAGAGCAGGGAAAGATGATCCTCCCCGGTCACCCGGGAAGTTTCAAGCAAGACAAAGTCCTGTTCTCCTTGCAGCCAGGCGGCGAGAGCAGCAGTCTCCCGATCAGACAATGGTTTCATAACACCGCAAAATTAATTGTTTGCAAATTCACAAAAAAAACCCATGATCAATTTCGACCGCCGAGAAAAATCCTGCTCCGGGCAACTTTTTGCCAGCATTAATATTGCCCACTCCGCATAAAAAAACAATCCGATAGAGATAGAGGGTGATCTTTTACTAATCCACCCCGTATTATTAGAAAAAACAGCCTTGCCTGCCTATCAGGTTACACCCTGAACACAAAAGCGTTGCCCCGGGTTTCCGCCCCTTTATACAATGAAACAATCGATAAATCGATTTTATACACTAAAATTACGCGCTTTAATATTGCGGGATAAACGCTGATATTCTATATAAAGAGAGTTTACGGTATTTTTCCGAACATCTTGCTTCCGTATTCCTTTGCAGTAATACTCAGAGCAATCGCCTTTCGAAAGCCGGCCGGCGTAGTGAAACGAGAGCGGCTTTCACATAAATATTGGACAACTGTGCCCACCAAGGAGATAATTATGCTGATAAAAGACTGGATGGCAACGACAATGCTGACCGTGGATGCCAATACTTCCGTCATGCGTGCTCTCCGAACCATGAAGGAAAACAATATCCGCCGGCTGCCGGTTCTTTCGCACGGCAAGCTGGTCGGCGTCGTCACCGACCGTGATCTCAGGGATGCCTCCCCATCATCGACCTCGGATATGGACATTCACGAGATGTACTACCTGCTCTCCGAGATGAAGATCAAAGATGTGATGACCGATAAGTGTATCTGCATGCAGCAGAACGATACCCTGGAAAAGGCGGCCCTGGTCATGCTCAGGGAAAGAATTTCCGGTATCATGGTTCTCGACGATGACGGCAGCCTGGTCGGGCTGCTGAGCGAAACGGATATCCTGCGCGGCTTTATCGAGGCGACCGGTATCCAGGAGGGGGCGCATCAGTACGTGATCGACATGCCCGATGAACCGGGTTCGGTGACCAAGCTTATCGACATCCTGCGTCACGAGGACGCCCGGGTACTCTCCATCCTCACCTCCTTCAACGATGCCCCGCCCGACATGAAACGAGTCTCGATTCGAATCAGCGCGTCTGAGGATACGGTCGAGGAGCTGAACAAAAAACTTGCCGACCTGAAGCACTATCACATCGTCTACCAGGGCCGGGACGATCTCCACAATTTGCCTTCAAAGCAATAACCTGGATCCGTGACGGCTTGAGGAGACATTTTACACAATATGTGGAATTTATTGCATTATCTCCGAATAAACGCATTTTCCGGTCTGCACCGCGCCGCCCTGCGGGGCGCCCGATAACGGATCCAGGAATAATATAATACAAAATCATTTTTTCTTCCGGCGGTTACGCCGGACAACAGTTAACAAAGCGAGTAAGGAGTAAATCAATGTCGCGAAAAATGGTCACCATTGACGCCAACCAGGCATGTACCCATGTGGCATATGCCATCAGCGAGGTCATCACTATTTATCCCATCACGCCTTCCTCCCCCATGGCGGCGGAAGCGGATGCCAAGGCCAATGCCAAGCAGGAAAACATCTGGGGTTCCATCCCGGTTATCTCCCAGATGCAGTCCGAAGGCGGCGTGGCCGGCTCCCTGCACGGCTCCCTGCTCACCGGTGCTATCTGCACCACCTTTACGGCATCCCAGGGACTGCTGTTGATGATTCCCAATATGTATAAAATCGCCGGCGAGCTGACCGTGGCGGTCTTTCACATCACGGCCCGTTCCCTCGCGGCCCAGGGACTGTCCATTTTCGGCGACCATGGCGATGTCATGGCCGCCCGCCAGACCGGCTGGGCCATGTTATGTTCCAAGAACGTGCAGGAAGCCCAGGACTTTGCCCTGATTTCCACCCAGGCTTCCCTGGCCTCCCGCATTCCGTTCATGCATTTCTTTGACGGCTTCCGGACCTCGCATGAAATCCAGAAGATGGAACAGTTGAGCTATGACGACATGAAAGAGATCGTCGACGAGGACCTGGTCATTGCCCACCGTGAACGCGCCCTGACCCCGGATCGTCCCTCCATGTCGGGTACGGCTCAAAACCCGGATGTTTACTTCACCGGCCGCGAGACCGTAAACAAGTATTACAATGCCACGCCGGCCATCGTGCAGGAGACCATGGACAAATTCGCCGCCCTCACCGGCCGCTGTTACCATCTCTTTGATTACCACGGCGCCCCCGATGCCACCGATGTAATCGTAATCATGGGCTCCGGCGCTGAAACCGCGGCAGCCACGATCGATTACCTGGCAACCCAGGGCGTAAAAACAGGCATGGTTATCGTCCGGCTCTACCGGCCCTTTGATGCCAGGGCCATGGTCAACGCCCTGCCGAAAACCGTGGAGCGCATCACGGTCCTGGACCGCACCAAGGAACCGGGTTCCATCGGCGAGCCGCTGTATCTTGATATTCGCGCCGCCATCGGCGAGGCGGTTGAGGCCAACCCCACCCTGTTCATGCCCCTGATCCTCTCCGGCCGTTACGGTCTCGGTTCGGCCGAATTCAGCCCGGCCATGGTCAAGGCCGTATTCGACAACATGGCGGCCATGGCGCCGAAAAATCACTTCTGTGTCGGTCCGCACGACGATGTCACCTTCAGCAGTCTTGATTACGACAGCTCCTTCAACATCGAGACCGGCAATGTCTACCGGGCCATGTTCTACGGCCTGGGTTCCGACGGCACGGTCGGCGCCAACAAGAACACCATTAAAATCATCGGCACCGAGACCGATAACTCGGCCCAGGGCTACTTTGTCTACGACTCCAAGAAGTCCGGCTCCATGACGGTCTCTCACCTGCGCTTCGGTGAAAACCAGATCATGGCCCCGTACCTGATCAACAAGGCAAGCTTTGTCGCCTGTCACAACTTCACCTTCCTGGACAACTACGACATGCTGGCCAACCTGGAGGACGGCGGCACCTTTCTGCTGACCTCTCCCTATTCCAAGGATGAAGTCTGGAAGCATCTGCCGGCCAAAGTGCAAAAGCAACTGATCGACAAAAACGCCAAATTCTACATCATCGATGCCATCACCCTGGCGCAGTCCCTGGGTCTCGGCGCCCGGATCAACATGATCATGCAGACCGCCTTCTTCCTGATCTCCGGGATCCTGAAAAAAGACGAGGCCATCAAGGCCATCAAGGACGCCATCAAAAAAACCTACGGCAAGAAGGGCGACAAGGTCGTCCACATGAACTACGAGGCCGTTGATGCGGCGATCAACAACATCGTCGAGGTCCCGCTGCCCAACCAGATCAACGGCCATGAACTGCCCCCCACGGTCCCCGACGAGGCACCGGACTTTGTCAAGGAGGTCACGGCCAAGATGATCGAGGGCAAGGGTGACGAATTGAAGGTTTCCCAGATCCCGGCCGACGGCCGCTGGCCGACCGCGACCACCCAGTGGGAAAAACGGAACATCTCGGTCCAGGTGCCCGAGTGGGACCCCGATACCTGTATCCAGTGCGGTCGTTGCGCCATGGTCTGTCCCCATGCCTGTATCCGCTTGAAGATCGTCAAACCGGCCGACCTGAAAAAGGCCAAGGCCGGCAAATTCTTCAAGACAGCGGATGCGGTCGGTAAAGACTTCAAGGATATGAAATTTACCATCCAGGTCTCCACCGAGGACTGTGTCGGCTGTACCCTCTGTGTCCGCACCTGCCCGGCCCGGAAAAAGGACCAGGACGGCAAGAAAACCGACGAGGCCGCTCTCAAGATGATTGCCAACAACGAGACGGTGAGAGCACGTGAGTCCAATAACTGGAAGGTCTTCCTGGACCTGCCCGAAGTCGACAACGCCCTGATCAATCCGGCCACCATCAAGGGCAGCCAGCTCAAGCGGCCGCTCTTCGAGTTCTCGGGCGCCTGCGCCGGTTGCGGCGAGACCCCGTACATCAAGCTGGTGACCCAGCTGTTCGGCGACCGGATGTTGATTGCCAACGCCACCGGCTGTTCCTCCATCTATGGCGGCAACCTGCCCACCACCCCGTACGCCAAGCGGGCCGACGGCCGCGGGCCGGCCTGGTCCAATTCGCTGTTCGAGGACAATGCCGAATTCGGCCTTGGCATGCGCACCTCGGTGAACAAGCTGGCCCACCAGGCAACGGAACTGCTTGACGTGGCCGTGGCCGAAAAGCTGATCAGCAAAAAAGTCGCCGAAAAACTGGTAACGGCAAGCCAGAAGACCCAGGACGAAATCGAGACCCAGCGTGACCGGGTTGCCGATCTGAAAAAGAAACTGGCAGGCAGCAAAGGCGCCGTGGCCAAACGACTTTTTCATGTGGCCGATTACCTGGTGAAAAAATCCGTGTGGATCTTTGGCGGTGACGGCTGGGCCTATGACATCGGCTACGGCGGCCTGGACCATGTCCTGGCTTCCGGCGAGAACGTCAATGTCCTGGTACTCGACACCGAGGTCTACTCCAACACCGGCGGCCAGATGTCCAAGGCCACCCCGCGCGCGGCCGTGGCCCAGTTCGCCGCCGGCGGCAAGAAGATGCCCAAAAAAGACATGGGCATGATCTTCTCCACCTACGGCAACATCTATGTCGCCCGGGTAGCGCTGGGAGCAGACCCCCAACAGCTGGTCAAGGCGGTCAACGAGGCCGAGGCCTATGACGGCCCGTCCATTATTATCGCCTATGCCCACTGCATCAACCACGGCCTGAACATGGCCCTCGGCCTGGAGCAGCAGAAAAAGGCCGTTGCCTGCGGCCATTGGCCGCTTTACCGCTATAATCCGGAGCTGGAAGAAAAGGGCAAGAACCCCCTGATCATCGATTCCAAGGAACCGACCATCACCTTTGCCGACTATGCCCTGGGCGAGAACCGCTACCGGATGCTGAAAATGTCCAACCCGGACCATGCGGAGCAACTGATGGCCCTGTCCCAGAAGGACGTGGAAAAGGCCTGGAAATTCCTCAAGGGCCGTTTCAAGGCACTTGAAGAGGGCTGAACCCCGGCCTGAAAGTAAGCCGGCACAGGCACCCCATCTTTGCACGGTCACGCTTGCCCGCATAGAGGGGCTATAGCGACCAAGCGTGCCTGCACAAAGCTGGGGCACCTGTGTCGGCTTACAGTATTGAGCTTAATAAAAACGTATCGTTACGTACCCCGTGATGAGATACACCTGAAACCCAGACGAAAAGGCCCCGGCGGATTTGCTCCGCCGGGGCCTTTTTTTATTTAATTGCCGTTTTTTTGCTCATGGATACAAGAGGCGGCCTGATCGCCGGGAGACAAGCAACTGAATAATTAGCGGGATGATCGAAGGAAACCGGGCCATGAGCCGCAAAGAGCGGCGAGCATAACCGGCCCGGAAAAAAGGAGGAAGAAGAACTCGGCCCTATTCCCGACAGAGATCCTGCCAGCCGGCCGGCAGGGCCGCCGGGGAAATATGCAGGTCGCGGACAAAGGCATGGAGGTCGGCCGCACTGCAGTTGACCGACGAGGGCCGGGCACCGGCTGTAACTTCGTTTATTTCCTGGTGAAAGAAATCAAGCAGGGCACAGGTCACAACCTCCCTGAACCCCGGACAGTCACGCTTAATCCGCCGGCAGAGATTCTGGAGACGCCACCAGTTAACAATGGTGCGGGCCACCCCGCGATACAGGCGCAGATCCCGGTTTGCAGGATCGAGATCACGCAGCACGATCTCTCTTGCCCGGGCCAGGGCCGCATCGTACAGGCTTTGCAGTTCATCATCCCGCAGGCGGAACCGCGGCCCGTTTTCATCCTCGGTCAGGTAATAGAGACTGCCGTGCAAGGCGATCTCGGGGATTTCACCCGAATTACGGACAATAAGCACCTCGTCCGCCAAAATGACTTCCCGGTCTTCCGCCATTATGGCTCCCGAATCGGTCCGTTATCGTCATCGAGACGGAAGAGATTACGCACCGTGTTAATCTTTTCGCAGCGATCCAGCCGGGTGTTGCCGCCTTTCAGGAACTGCATGGGATGGTAGAGAATTTTTGAAACAATGGAATCGGCCATCTTTTCAATGGCCCGCCGGTCTCCGGGGCTGATGTTCTTCAGGCGGCCGAAGGTCTTGTCCAGTTCGGCCCGGCAGATATGCTCGGCCTCTTTCCGCAGGGCGATAATGGTTGGAGTCACCTCCATATTATCCAGCCAGCATTTAAACTTCAGGGCCTCCTCGGCGACGATCCGCTCCGCCTTGACCGCCTCGACATCACGTTCCGCCTTGTTCATCTCCACAACACTCTGCAGGTCGTCAATGTCATAGAGATAGACGTTATCCAGGTCATTGATGCCCGGGTCAAGATCCCGGGGCACGGCAATATCGATAAAAAAGAGCGGCTGATTACGGCGCTCGCGCATCACCGACTTCACTTCGTCTTTATTGAGGATAAGCCCCGGAGACCCGGTGGAACTGATGATAATATCCACGGCCGCGAGCTGACCAACCAACTCCTCCAGGGAGACCGCCCGGCCGTTAAAACGGCGGGCCAGCTTGACGGCCCGCTCAAGGGTCCGGTTGGCCACCACGACATCCGAGACTCCCTGCCCGACCAGGTGTTCGGCCGCCAGCTCGGCCATCTCGCCGGCCCCGACCAGCATGACCGCTTTACCCTGTAACTGGCCGAAAATCTTGCGGGACAATTCGACCGCGGCGTAGCTGATCGACACGGCATTGGAGCCGATCCGGGTCTCGGTACGGACCCGCTTGGCAACGGAAAATGATTTGCGCAGCAGCCGGTTCAGGATCAGGCCGCAGGTCCGCTTCTGCGCCGCATAGCGGTAAGCCTCTTTCAACTGGCCCAGGATCTGCGCCTCGCCGACAATCATGGAATCAAGGCTGGCGGCAACCATCAGCAGATGCCGGACGGCCTCTTCATCTTCATAACAGTAAACGTAGTGATTCGCGTCCTCGGCGGTCACGGTATCGCCGAAGAGCATATCCAGCACCCGGCCCTTGGTCCGCTCAGGGTCCCCGGTTGCAAAAAGCACTTCCACCCGGTTGCAGGTGGACAGGAGATAATACTCGTTCAGCCCGTCCACGGAAGCCAGGGAGGCCAGCGGCTCGTCGTATCCCCCGGACAGCGCTATTTTTTCCCTGACCTCCAGGGGTGTCGTCTTATGATTGACGCCCAGCAGCACTATTGAATCATGCGGCATAGGTATGCACCCCTTGCAAGAGAAAGGTTACGCCCCAGAGAGTAAAGAGCACTGCGAGAAAAGCCACGATAGACATAATGGCCGCCCGCCGCCCCCGCCAACCCACGGTAAAACGCTGATGGACCAGGGCGGCATAGAGCAGCCAGGTAATGAGAGACCAGGTTTCCTTGGGATCCCATTGCCAGTATGAGCCCCAGGCCTGCTTGGCCCAGATAGAACCGGCAATAATCCCCAGGGTCATCAAGGGAAAGCCGACGCTGAGGCATTGGTAATTGAGCCTGTCCAGCGCCTCAAGAGAGGGCAGGCGCGAATAAAAGAGACCGAATCGCTTGCGCTTGATCTCCCGTTCCTGCAGGAGGTACATGATGCCGCCGATACAGGCAAGGGCCAGAAAGCCATCCGCAACCAGGGCGATAGAGGCATGGACCGGCAGCCACCAGCTTTGCAGGGCCGGTACCAGGGGCAGGATCTCACGGGAGGCCATGGCGGCCATAAACATCAGCAGCAAGGTCAGGACACTGACAAAAGTACCGAAATTCTTGATCGTATAGCGCCAGCGAAACAACAGATAACTCCAGGCAATAGACCAGGCAAAAAAGGAAACGGTTTCGTGATAGCTGGTAATAGGGATGTGACCGGCCTCAAGGTAACGGGCCAGGATATTGAGGGTATGCAGAATGGCGGCCACGAGAAAAATCGTGCGGGCGATGATCCGGACCCGCCTCTTTTGCGAGACAAAAAAAACAATATAGGCGGCGGTCGCCAGGAAATAGGCGGCAAAAGTAATTTGAAACAACAGGTAACTCATAAAATATCCTGTCCCGGTCCCTCCAGCTCAAAAATAAATTCCGGCCCCAGCACCTCCCGCAGGTGCCGGCGCAGCCTGTCCTTCTGCCCGGTTCGAAGCCAGAGAATTATATCCCTGTGCAATACATTTTTATACAGGTTTTTTTTCTCTTCCTCGCTCTCGTTCCCGGCCAGGACATGTTTGCGGATCATCGACATCAGCTCAAGCAGAGTCTGATATTCGGGCCCGAACTCGTCCTCCAGTTGCTGCCGGATCATGGCCGCCACGGCCGGGCTCCGGCCATGAGTGGCAACCGCCAGGGTCAGGTCGCCGCGCCGCACCGTGGCCGGCACCTGGAAGCTGCAGCATTCCGGGTCATCCGCCACGTTCACCAGCTGGCCGTTTGACCGCGCCTGCCGGCAGATTGCCTCCTGGACCTCGCGATTATCCGTTGCCGCAAAGACGAGAAAGGCGCCCCGCAGGTCATCGTCCTGGTACGATTTGTTCCGCCACTCGATCTCGCCCTGAGCCGCCAGCTCGGCCAGCTCTTTCGTGAGTCCGGGGCTGATCACCCGCACCGTGGCCCTGTCGGCGAGGAGGCTGTGGACCTTGCGCCGGGCGACAGTGCCGCCGCCGATAACGATACAAAGTTTTCCGGTAATGTTCAGGCAGACGGGATACAAAATTAAACCTGAATCCGTGACGGCTTGAGGCAATATTCCAGGCAATATGTGGAATTTATTGCATTATTGACGAATAAATGCATTTTATACTCTTCACCGCGCCGCCCTGCGGGGCGCCCGATAACAGCGCATCTGCTGTGTTGGCAACTCGTTGATATCACACCAGGATAATCGACATCGTTGCCGCCTCGAAGGTCTCGCAGGCTCGCTATCTGCATCTGCACCGTTCTCGAACGCTCACGGATTCAGATTAAAACAATTCAGTTTCGAGGGATTAACCTGTTGAGCACAATCACCTTGTCTTCGTCAAGGCTCTTCAAGGTCCGTTTTGAAGCCGAAATCTTGTATTCGGCTTCAGCCATCTCCAAAAACGGCTTCAGGCTGTTACGTTTTGCATCGTGGGCCAGGTAAACGACTCCGTCAGGTTTGAGTGTCCGGCGCAAAACATCCAGCAACGGGGCGAAAAACTCTTCCCTGAACAAAATCTCCGCCCCGGCGATAATATCAAACCGCGGCAGATCGGGGGGATTCTTCCAGTCAAGCATCTCGAAGCCGACATTATCCAGCTTGCTGGCGGCGGCACTCACCCGTTCAAAATCAAGGATCCGTTCCTCGTAATCCGACAGCGTTACCGTACAGCCGGCGGCGGCGGCGGCCAGACCCGGAGCGCCCAGCCCCGCGCCCAGCTCCAGCATCGTGGTCCCTGGTTTGAGCTCCTGACCGGTCAAAAAATGAGCCAGCACAATGGCGGCTTCCCACAACTTGACCCAAAACGGAAAATCCGCAACATTTTTAAACGGATCCTTGCCCTCAAGCAACGGTTCCAGATCCGTCACCTGCAATAGGTTCAGCCGGACCGCACCAAGTTTCAGCGGCTCAAAGGCGACCTGATATTCATTCTTTATTTTCTGATAAATAACCTGCTCGGCGGCAGGCAATGTCTGCGGATCCATATAAAACTCCCATCAACGATATAAACAAAAAAATAAAATAAAAAAAGGCCGGGCCGGATAAAAAACCTCGTTTCCGGCCAGACACCAGTTACGATACGGGCCGGAACCAGTGTCATGTCAAGTGACAAATAACACCAAAGGACGAGCAAGATGCGTCAGTTAGCGCTTGCCGGGACATGGAGTCCGCCCCGGCATATTGCCGAGTGAAACAGCCTTTATTATACACTTGAATCCGTGACGGTTTGAGAGATATTCCATGCAATATATAGAATTTATTGCATTATTGCCGAATAAACGTATTTTCCGGTTTCACCACGCCGCCCAGCGGTCCACCCGATAACGGCGTAGCTGCTGCGTTCCCGAACGCTCACGAATTCAGGTAAAATCCATGCGGAACTGCAAAAAAAAACAAAAAAAGAGCCGGTTGATGACTCCTGTCATCAACCGGCTCTTTGCAATAAGAAAAAAACGTCCTGTCGTTCAGCAACCTTCCAGGGCTCGCTTCACGACAGTTTTAACTTTTACTTTGTCACCGGCTTTCAGTCTGTCGGCCTTTCTGCAGGTCATGGTGACGGTGTGGCCACTGACGCTGTTTACGGTGCATCTTACCTCTCTTGCCATTGCAAACCCAGCCACACTCAGGGTGAAAGCCGCAACCATTAATGCCGTTACCAATTTCTTCATAATTTTCTCCTTCTCAGATTAAATTGAAAATCGTTCCCGTCCAATTTTTCTGCAACCACAAAAAAATATAAAAGTTTAACCTGGCATTGTCAATAAAAACCTGAATCCGTGACGGCTTGAGATTATGCTTCATGCAATATCTGGAATTTATTGTATTACATGTCAAATAAATGCATTTCCTGGCCTTCACCGCGCCGCCCTGCGGGGCGTCCGATAACGGCGCATCTGCTGCGTTGACAACTCCTTGATATCACACCAGGATAATCAACATCGTTGCCGCCTTGCATCTGCACCATTCTCGAACGCTCACGGATCCAGGTAAAAAGTCGAAAAAGACGGAATCTTACTGCAAAACCGACTGAATATCCTTTTCCAGAAGGGCTCGGGAGGTATAACCGGGATATCGCTTAACCACATTGCCCGCCCGGTTGATCAGGAAAGCAGTGGGAATGCCGACAATACCGCCGAAATCCCTGGTTGTTGACGGGGTCGACATCAGCACGGGATAGTTGATGTTCTCCTTTTTAACAAGTTTGGCAACAACCCCGGGGCCGCCCTGGTCGACGGAAAGAGCGATGACGGAAAATCCTTGCGGGCCGAATTTTTTATTAAGCTGAATAAGGTTCGGAATTTCCTGGCGACAGGGCGGACACCATGTGGCAAAAAAGGTCACCAGCAAGACCTTGCCTTTAAAAGCAGCGCTGCTGACCGTCTGACCGCCAACGGCGGAAGACAGGGCGAACGGCGGCATCCGGGTGCTGGCACCGGCCACGGTCACGCTCATAACCAGGACCACGAGTCCGAAAAAAATTAAACCTGTTTTTTTCATGCTCTTATTTTGTAAATACTTCATATGAGATATTCCCTGAAAGTTTATGTTCTATTTTTTATTTTCATCATCAAGCCACGCCACAACCGGATCAGACCGGAAATGATTCTCAATAAAATATATTTTACACCATGAAACCAGCCTGTCAACATAAAGGGCCGGGCGATGGAATCTCTGCCGGCATATTTATATTGAGCCATGATTGGTGCAAATGCGCCGGCGGCCGGGGCGAGAGGACGGCCGACCGCCCCGCCAGATTCCCGAGCCGGAAGCTGCCGGAGACGGCGATGTCTTCAAGATAGTCCCGGCAGCGAAAATCGTAATAAGCCAGCAGGGGCTCCGGCCGGCCGGCCCCCCGGAGATCGGGCAGGATGGCCCAGACGCCGGGGCGCCGGGTAGCGAGCAACCAGTCCAGGGCCCCGGGCTGCAGGCACGGCTGATCGCAGGCCGTGACCAGCCAGCTCACATGGGGCTGCCAACGCATGACGGATAAAACCCCGGCCAGGGGGCCGGCCACCCCCGGGGCATCGGCGATACAGGGGACATCCACCAGCGAGGCTGGGATCTCCCCCCGGCCCGAGATCACGACCCGGTCGACCTTTTCCCGCAATTTCGCCACCGTCCCTTCGAGCCAGGTCCGCCCTTCCTGCCGGAGCAGGTGCTTGGGTCTCCCCATGCGCCTGCTCCGGCCGCCAATCAGCACGCAGCCCCACACCGGGACCGCGCACCACTGCCGGTCAAGCCAGGCCGTGATCCAGGCCAGAACAACCTTGGTTTCAGCCTGGCGCCAGGACAAAACATGGAGGACCGGACCCGGACCCGGCGGCGGCTCCGAATGGCCTTTGCCGAGCAGCCAGAGTTTTGCCACCGGAGTTCCGGCATGCCCTTCGACCAGGACCAGGTCATAGCCCCGGCACAGGCCGGCGAGGAACATCTTGAACCCGGGGTTCCGGTGCCGGCGCCCGAACACCCCCGCCCCGGACAGCCAGACATCGGCTCCGGCCCGGTAAAACCGGTCACTGTCTTTTCCCGGTCGATCAACCAGGACATTACGGGCGTCATGCTTGACCACGGCGACGCGGATTCCCCGGGCCAACAGCAGCGGGATCACGGCCTCGATCAAGGTCGTCTTGCCGGCGCCGCTGGAACCGCATATGCCGAGGACCGGCAGTTGATCCAAAAAGGCGTTGGCTTCAGGCCCTTCAGCGTCTCTCTTCATTCACTTTGAGCTATCAGGGGTGATCGTGAAATTCTGGCCAGGCACTAATCCGTGCCTATCCAGGCCGTGGTATCGCTCTCGGGAAAAAGTCCGGCAGCGCGGCCGCGCCGCAAAAATTCAGCCACGGCCGCCTTACCTTCATCGCCGACCCCCAGGGAGAAATCATTGACATACAGGTCAATATGGCTCCTGAGAATCGGCTCATCCAGTTCCCGGGCGTGCTGCCGGATATAGTCCCGGCACTGCTCGGGATGGGCTCGGGCCCACTGGAGACTGGCCCGGACCGCCCGGTCGATTTCCCCGAGTACCGTATCACCAAGCGTTCTCCGGGCGGCAATGCAGCCGAGCGGAATCGGCAGACCGGTCAGCTCCTCCCACCAGGCGCCCAGGTCCTGCACGCATTCAAGGCCGTGATCCTGATAGGTAAAGCGACTCTCATGGATGATAACCCCGGCATCCACCCGGCCCCGGCGCACCGCCTCCATGATTTCGTCAAAACGCATAAGCCGGAGATTCCCGCACCGGGGCGCATACAACCGGAGCAGCATGGCGGCCGTCGTATAACGGCCCGGGATGGCGATACTCCAGTCCTCCATGTTCATGGCCCGCCCCCGGCCCGTCGTCACCAGGAGCGGCCCGCAGCCGCGCCCCAGCGCCGCGCCCGCCGTCAGCATGACATAGCTGTCCAACACGTGTCCCAGGGCGTGAAAAGAGAGCTTGCTGACATCCAGCCGTCCTTCCAGGGCCCACCGGTTAAGGGTCTCCACATCATCCAGAATCTCGTCGGCAAAGGAGATATGCTCAAGACCGACCTTGCCGTGCATCAAGGCATAAAAAATAAAGGTATCGTTGGGGCAGGGTGAATAACCGATTGTCAGTTCTGCTGCCATGAACTACTCCTCTGCGGCCCTTGAAGGCCGGGACGGCAGACGCCGGACCAGGGCGGCCGTCACTTCGGCGGCCCGGACGCACGCCTTTGCCAGCTGCCAACGGCCGGGGTCACGGTCTTCCACCATGTTGCTGATACAGCGCAGCTCAAGACAGGGCAGATTAAACTCTTCGCAGACGCGCGCCACGGCGGCCCCCTCCATGTTTTCACAAAGTCCCCGGTGAGCGGCGGCAAGCATGACGCCGCGCCGGGCGGTACCGCTTGCACAGTTGACCGTAACAAACGTACCGCTGTGAAAGAAGATATTCTCCGCATCCAGGGCCAGCCGGGCCTGGGCGAGCAGCTCGCGGTTCAGCGTAAAGGTATCGTAAGCCCCCAGTTTCTTATCCGAAAACCGTTCAACCCGGTCAGCAAAACAAATACCGAGATCGCCCAGGACTTCGCGTTCAGCCAGGCAGATATCGAGCAGCCGGGGACTTGTCAGACCAGGGGAACCGGTGTACGCTCCGGCCACGCCGAAATTGATAACGCCGCTGACCGGCCCGGGATGACGGCTCAACCAGGAATAAAGACGAACCGCGGTTTCCAGCGGCCCCAGACCGGTGACCAGTTGCCGTACCCCGGCGCCGCCGGGGCAGACAGCCTGAAAGGGCTGCATTTCATTTTCTGTTGCCGAGGTCACCAGGTACATAGACATCCTTGTGCGGAATTCCGGCAGGGTCAGCCATCCTGCCCCGTAATTTCAGGGACCATGCACAGAAAAGCGCCGACGGAATTTTCAGGCGCGGCCAGGGAGGCCCGGCAGACAGACCCTCAACCTTCAACTATACCGTGAGCGTCCGATAATGGATTCAGACTGTAATCATGCTGCATAGTGTAGCAAAAGAATCCCTTGCAGGGCAAGGCGAAAAAATCCGCCGCTGCCGACAGATCACCGGAATTTCAACGTTACCAAGTGATGAACGACAACCTCCACGCCGCAACGACCAAGCAATCCATGCCGAACTCTTTTGACCTTGCCGCCTACGATTACGACCTGCCGCCGGAGAATATTGCCCAGCATCCGGCCGCCCGCCGCGATCAATCACGACTGGCCGTTCTCGACTGCGAAAACGAGACCATCACCCACAAACGATTCGCCGACATCACAGACTACCTGCGACCGGGCGACCTGCTGGTGGTCAATGACACCAGGGTCTTTCCGGCCCGCCTGCCGGGACGGAAGGCAACCGGCGGCAAGGCCGAGGTCCTGCTTCTCCACTACCCGGCACCGACACAACCGGACCCGGGCTCGGCAGGATGGCAAAGCGCGGCAGTCCTCGCCCTGATCAAAAGTTCCAAACGACCCAAACCGGGCAGCTCCATCTTCTTCGGAGAAGACCTGCGGGCCACGGTCCAGGAGCTCTTTGATGGCGGCAAGGCCGGAATCATTTTGCACTTTCTGGCGCCGGAGGGAAAAACGCTGGCCGACCTGCTGGACCGATACGGCCGGATACCGCTGCCGCCCTATATCAGGCGGCCCCGGGGAGACACCGCTGAAGACGCCCGCAGGTATCAAACCAAGTATGCGGTGCAGACCGGGTCAGTGGCCGCCCCGACCGCCGGCCTCCACTTTTCCGCCGCCCTGCTGGAAGACATCCGGCACCGGGGAATCAACATCGCCGCCGTCACCCTGCATGTGGGTTACGGGACCTTTGCGCCGGTACGTACGGAAGATATCCGGGAACACCGGATTCATGAAGAATATATTGAAGTGCCGGCAGAGACGGCGCAGATGATCAACCAGGCTAAAAAATCAGGCCACCGCATCTGGGCCGTAGGCACGACGACCGTGCGGACCCTCGAATTTGCGGCGGCTGAATCCGGCCAGGTCCGGGCATGGCGGGGATTATGCGGTTTGTATATCTATCCCGGGTTTCAATTCCGGGTCGTAGACAACCTGATCACCAACTTCCACCTGCCCCGGTCGTCACTGCTCTTCCTGGTCTCGGCCCTGGCCGGGCGGGAAAGAATCATGCACTGTTACCAGGAAGCCATTGACCACAGCTACCGTTTTTTCAGCTACGGCGACGCCATGGCCCTGATTACCCGGCCATGAACCACGGCCGGGCGGCAACCCCGTAATCAGGTATTAAAAAATATTTCAGGCCGCGGCCGGGCAGCCCTTGCAACTGTCTCCACCGGTCTTGCACGGAGGGGACGACTTACCGTCCTCTTTCTTGGCCAACGCCTTGCCGTTTTCACCCTTGGCACCGGACTGACCGCCGTTGGTCCCCTTGCCGTTGGACTGACCGCAATAGCCATCAGCATACCAGCCCCTTCCCTTGAGTTGAAAGGAACTCATCGAGACCAGCTTCCGCACGGAGCCGCCGCAGTCAGGGCAGGCTTTCAGCGGATGGTCGGTCATATGTTGCTGTACTTCAAACACCTTGTCGCAAGCCGCGCATTCATATTCATAAATCGGCACGAGAACACCTCTCGTCAAAGAAATAATAAAAAAACTAAACAATTAAACGAACATCCAGTTACAGAAATCCTTAATCTTTTATTTTAATCCCGCCCCCCGCCCATGTCAACTATCGTTTTCATTGTATCCATGACAGCATGATTGATACCCCATGCAACATATGGATCTTATTGCATTATTGACGAACAAACGCATTTGTCGGCCTGCACCGCGCGCCCTGCGGGACGCCCTTCTCGAACGCTCACTGATCCAGGGTTTTACCAACGTTTCTCCTTTAACAAGCGTGTAACCGTTCACCTGCACCCCATCTTTGTCCGTTTCGCCCTCCTCAGGTACAGGGAGTACACCTCGGAGGGCGAAACGAACAAATCCGGGGCACATCTGAACGGTTACAGTTACGAGTTGAGGGTAGTTTATTGCCTCTGGTGAACGGTTACACAAGCGTTAGTCCGCAAACGGTCTTCTTACCCGATCCCGGCATTATGCTCAAAAAAATAATCCTCGGAATATCACTTATATGCTTGCGGTTATTTTTTCACCCGCCTTAATTTCGAACAAAAAACCTGGTTTCCGAACAGACACTAACAAGAGGTTTTCTAAAAAGCAGGAAGCAGATTCATCGCAGCAGAGCAAGAAACGATAGAACATAACAGCAAACAGAGCAATAAGGAGCAAATCACTACATAATAGCAAAAAAAAAATATTCTCCAACCAAACCAATCTTTAAAAAGAATTCGGGTACAGGAAACAACAAAAAAGAAATTATATGAACAAAATGTTTGCAATCTTTTTTTTACTCATTTAATATGTTCAGTCGTTATCATAAAAAATGTGGCCCTATACCAAACTCGGTCAAAAAAATACCGGATTTCCGCCGACGCGGGAGTGACGTAACGATCTTGTCGATGTCACCCACGAAAAAGAAGGATGCAGTGACCAGCACCGATAATGATCTATCAAGCTGAGTTTCATTCAGAGCCACATTAAAAATTTTATTTTTTAATAATTACCCCGACAACAATCCCCTAACTACAGGAGAAAAACATGAGCAAATCACTTGTTGAAATGACAGCGGAAATCGTCCAGTCGCAGATCGGCACCAAGGAGATGTCCAGTGACGAGATCAAAGGCGCCCTCAATGAAACCTTTCAGACACTCAAGTGCCTGCAGGACGCGGAAGCGGCCGGTCAGCCCCTGGAACTATCCGGAACCGAGCAGCAGACCATGGCGCCCGAGCGGTCCATTCAAAAAAACAAGGTTATCTGTCTCGAATGCGGCCAGAGCTTCAAGATGCTTTCCCCCAAACACCTGAGCAGTCACGGCCTGACGCCGAGAGAATATCGACAGAAATACGGCTTTTCCATGCGGCAGCCGCTCTGCGCCAAAGCGCTTTCCGAGAAACGTTCCAGATCCGGGAAAAAACGCGGCCTGCCGGAAAACCTGAAAAAGGCCATCGCCGCCCGCACCAAAAAGAAAAAATAAACCGGCCCCGGCTCTTTCCTTAATTTTTCCAACAGACCGCACAACATATGATCGGCATCTTTGATTCCGGTGTCGGCGGCATGACGGTAGCCCGGGCAATCGAGCAGTTTTGCCCGGGCTACCCGATCATCTATTTCGGCGATATTGCCCGAACCCCCTATGGTTCCAAAAGTCCTGAAACCATTATCGGTTATTCCAGAAACAACACCGACTTTCTGCTTGACCGGGGGGCCGGGCTGATCGTTGTTGCCTGCAACAGTGCGGCCAGCACGGCCTCGGCTGCCCTGCGGCTTCATTATGACGTACCGGTCCTGGACGTGATCGGCCCGGCAACGCGGAAAGCCGCAACCATCAGCAAAAGCGGCCGCATCGGCGTCATCGGCACCCGGGCCACCGTCAAGAGCGGCATATACGAACAGCGCCTCCAGGCGCTGCTGCCCGGCGCCAGAATATTCAGCCGTCCCTGCCCCCTGCTGGTGCCGCTGGTCGAGGAAGGCTGGTTGTCCAGGCGGGAAACCAAGATGATCCTGCGCCGTTACCTGCATCCGCTGCGGCGCGAACAAATCGATACCCTGGTCCTTGGCTGCACCCATTACCCGCTCTTGAAACAGTTGATCAGTCCGCGGATCGGCCGCCGGGTCAACCTGATCGATTCCTCTGTCGAGGTGGCCCTCCATGTCCGGGAATTCCTGCACCACAATCCTGAACTACGGGCACGTTTGCAGGGTAACCGGGCGGCCAGCCGCTTTTTTGTCTCCGACTGCACGGCACCGGTCCGGCAGTTGGCCGCAAAAATTTTCGGCCGCGAAATCCTGCTTGAAAAAGTAAAAATCCCATAGGGGTACAGATAAAAAAGCCTGAATCCGTGAGCGTTCGAGAACGGTGCCGATGCCCGGCGGCAAAAATCCTTCCGTATCCCATCACCGGGTTTGCAACTATGTGGCATTACATTGCTCAAAATTGGTAACCGTTCACCTGCACCCCATCTTTGTCCGTTTCGCCCTCCTCTGGTACAGGGAGTACACCTCGGAGGGCGAAACGAACAAATCCGGGGCACATCTGAACGGTTACAGTTACGAGTTGAGGGTAGTTTATTGCCTCTGGTGAACGGTTACCAAAATTGTGCGCGGCCAACCACCTCCGGTTCCGGGCATCGCGTTCACTGTTCCGTTTCCCGGCAAAACAGGGTATAAGACCAGACATGGATAAAATAAAAAGGTTACCGGTTTTTTCCCTCGTGGTGCTGTTTCTGGCAACGGGCATGACCCTGCTGCCATTGCTCCCGCAGAACAACGCCGCCGCCCGTGAATCATCATTAGTCCGGCAGGCCACCTCCCTGCAGAATCTGTACCGCGGGCTCGTCAGCCTGAGCTTTGACTTCAGCCAGGTGACCCGGACCGGGGGCAGGGAAAGACAGGGCCGGGGCAACGCCGTCTTTTTCAGACCACAAAACCTTCATGACAAAACGACCGGCGGGCCTCAAGCCATAACTCACAGCGTTATGCGCTGGAACTACACCGCCCCCGACCGGCAGGTTATCATGAGCGACGGCAAGACCCTGTCCATCTACACGGCAAAAGACCGGCAGATGATCAAGGTCCCTGCCGACAAGATGGATTCAGACATAACCTATACTTTTTTCGCCGGGACCGGCAACCTGCTGGACAATTTCGAAGTCCTGCCCCCGGACCCCCGTTTTGTTTATGGTGCCGCGAACAAGCTGCAGGCCATCAGGCTGGTGCCGAAACGGCCGCACAACCAGATCAAGGCCGTGCAGTTGTGGTTTGATCAAAAAAATATTATTCACCACCTGGTCATTGAAGACCCTTTTGGTTCGGTGACCGAACTGACCTTTACCAATATCAGGCTCAACAGCCTGCCGACCAAAGACCAGGCCAAGCTCCACGACATCCTTTTTTTCACCCCCCCTCCGGGCACGGAGATGATTTCCCGGTAATGGTATGCGCGTTGTCCTTATCTCCATGCCCTGGGCCATCTTCAACCGCCCCTCGATCCAGCTGAGTGTGCTGCAGGCCTATCTCCGGGGGCAAAGCGGGGAGATCACCGTGGAGACCCGCCACCCCTACCTTGAAGCGGCTCAACGGATCGGACCGAGGACCTATCAACTCATCTCGGAAAACAACTGGGCCGGAGAGGCATTGTACAGCAGCCTCCTCTTTCCGGAACGCCGCGACCAGGCCAGAGCGGTCTTCCGGCAGACGCTGGGCCGGAAAATCGTCCGCTCGCTCCCCGACTTTGACGTCATCGCCGCCCAACTCGACTCTCATCTTGACGACTGGCTGGAACGGCAGGATTTCAGCACCTGCTCCCTGGCCGGCTTCTCCATCTGTTTCAGCCAGCTCCCCGGCAGCATCCTGGCCGCCGGGCGGCTGAAAAAACGCTATCCCCGCCTCCCCGTCCTGATGGGCGGCTCGACCTGCGCCCCGGCCATAGGCACCTCCCTGCTCAAGGTTTTCCCGGTCATTGACTTTATCATCACCGGCGAAGGGGAACGGCCCCTGCACAACCTCTGCCGCTACCTGGCCGGCGCAACGCCGCATCCCGGTCCCAATGTCCTGCAGCGCCCGAACGGAGCGCCGACAGACGGCAACGAGGCGAAAGAGTATCCGGACAACAATGAAATTCCCGACCTGAACAGACTGCCCCTGCCTGACTTTGACGATTACTTTGCGGAACTGAAACAGATCGGCCTGCCGGTTTTCCCAACCCTGCCGCTTGAATTTTCCCGGGGCTGCTGGTGGAATAAATGCTCCTTCTGCAACCTGAACCTGCAGTGGTGCGGCTACCGCTGCAAAAAAAGCGAGCGAATGCTGCTGGAATTGCGACACCTGCAAAACCGTTATCACTGTCTTGATTTCACTTTCACGGACAATGTCCTGCCGCCCCGGGAGGCCGATCGTTTTTTTCGCGCCCTGCAAAAAGACGGCCACGACCTCCATTTTTTCGGAGAAATCAGGGTATTAAAAAACCGGCAGACCTATGAGCTCTATCAAAGAGGCGGCCTGCATACCGTCCAGATCGGCATCGAATCGTTTTCCAACCCCCTGCTGCAACGGCTCAATAAAGGGACCCGGGCCCTGGACAATATCGCCGCCATGAAATTCGCGACCGCGGCCGGCATCAAGCTTGAGGGCAACCTGATCCTTGAATTTCCCGGCAGCACGCAAGAGCAGGTCGACGAGACCATGCGGGCCCTGGACTTTGTCCTGCCGTTCCCGCCCTTGCAGGCCGCCGGTTTTTTCCTGGGTCACGGCTGCCCGGTCTGGGGCCGCCCCCGGGACTACGGCGTCGAGGCGATCCTCCAGCATCCGTATAACCGCAAGTTATACCCGGCAGCCGTGCTGTCGCGGCTGGTCATGCTGATCAAATACGGCCGGGGCGACCGCAAGCACCAGGAACGGCTCTGGAAACCAGTCAGGGAAAAAATGCGGGCCTGGGCCGAGTTCCACCGGCAGAGAGAAAACGCCTGCCGGCCGCCGCTCTCATATCGCGACGGCGGCGACTTCATTATCATCCGCCAGGAACGTCCCGGCCGCCCGGCCCTGCAACATCGTCTGCGCGGCCTGTCCAGGAAAATATATCTTGCCTGCGACCAACCGGTCGCCATAAAAGAGTTGCTCCATGCTTGCAACTCGATTACAGAGGAAAAACTCTCCGCCTTCCTTGCGGGACTTGAGCAAAAACGCCTGTTGTTCCGCGACCGGGACGGCTGTCTCGCCCTGGCCGTCAGACAACCGGGTAAGCCTGCGGCGACTTACAGGTTAGATGCAAGTAATAGCACAGTGTGCCATACCCTGTGACCAGTTACACAACCGGAGGCATAGAGGACGACGAGAGGACCCGGACGACCTTTTCACCACCAGCTATATAAATAAACGGCAGCGCGGCAGTCGTTTCCGATTGCCGGACAGCCAGCAACCATTCATCTCCCTACAGGCCCGCCTCATGAACGAAGAACGATTTGCAGATCTTTTCCAGGTAGAAAACGTATCCAGCCGCAACCTGAAACCCGGCGACCGCATTGATGCCAGAGTGGCCGATATCAGCGGCGAGAATATCTTTCTCGATGTCGGCGGCAAGAGCGAGGGGGTAATGGCTGCGGCGGAAGTGAGAAACCCGGACGGCCGGATCGAGCTCAAGCCCGGTGACTCCGTCAAGGTTTATCTCCTGGCCGTTCGCGGCGGCGAGATGGTCTTTACCACCAGGGTCGGCTCAAGCCATGCCTCCCTGCTGGAGCTTGAAGAGGCCTTCCGTTCCGGCATCCCGGTCGAAGGCCGGGTCGTCTCGGAAATCAAGGGCGGCTTCGAGGTCGTCGTGGCCGGACAACGGGGGTTCTGCCCCTACTCGCAGATGGATATCCGCCGGGTGGAAGACCCTGCCGACTACCTGGACAAGGCCTGCCAGTTCAAGATCATCGAATTTACGGGAAATGGCCGCAACATCATCCTTTCCGCCCGCGTCCTGCTGGAAGAAGAACGTGAACGACAGAGGGAAACGCTGCGGGAAACCCTGGAAGAGGGGGCACGGATCAGCGGCACGGTCACCTCGATCCGTGATTTCGGCGCCTTTGTCGATATCGGCGGCATTGACGGCCTGATCCCCATCTCCGAACTTGCCTGGGGCCAGGTTGACCGGGTGGAGGATATTTTAAGCCGGGACCAGCAGGTCGAGGTGGTGATCAGGAAACTGGACTGGGACAATGACCGCATCTCCCTGAGTCTCCGGGAAACTACCGAGAGCCCATGGGACAGCGCGGTCAGTAAATATCCCGAAGGATCGATTCACCAGGGCCGGGTGTCGCGGCTTGCCGCCTTTGGCGCCTTCATTACCCTGGAACCGGGGCTTGACGGCCTGCTGCATATCTCAAAGCTCGGCGCCGGACGCAGAATCAATCATCCCCGCGAGGTCCTGGAGATCGGCGGGGAAATAACGGTCCGGATCGACAGCGTGGAGGCGGACAAAAAACGGATCTCCCTGGCCCCTGAAGATGCGGCCCCAGACCGGGAAGAAGATGAACGGCCGGCCCGGGACCCGGCGGTGAAAAGCACCCCGAAAACCCTCGGCACCCTGGGCGATCTGCTGCGGGACAAGCTGGCCGGAAAAAAATAAAGTGCAAAGTAAGCTGCCTCAACGGCCCTGCTGACGGACAATCTCGAACATGATCACGGCGGCGGCGACCGAGGCGTTGAGGGAATCAAAATCGCCGGCCATGGGGATGGTCACCAGCTGGTCGCACTGCTTCCGGACCAGGGGCCGGATACCCTTGCCTTCCCCGCCGATCACCAGGCAGAGCGGCACGGAAAAATCAGTGCTATAGATCGAGGCCGCCGTCCGGTCGGCCACTGAACCGAAGACCCAGAACCCTTTTTTCTGCAAAATCTTCAGCGTATCGGTAAGGTTGACCACCTGGCAAATCTGCAGATGGGCCAGGGCACCGGCCGAGGTTGCGGCCACGGTCCCGGAAAGCGGCGCGCTGCGCTCCCTGGTTAGAATAACGGCGGCAAACCCGGCAGCCAGGGCGGAACGGAAAATCGCCCCGAGATTACGGGGGTCCTGAATGGAATCAAGGACCAGGATCCTGGCCGGCGGCCGCCCCTCTCCCTGCCCCACCAGTTCCAGCAATTCATTCAGGTCAAGGGGCCGGACCGCAATTTGCCGGGCCACCACCCCCTGGTGCCTGGTCTGGGCGGGGACGCCAAGGCGATTGGCTTCAACAAACCGTAACCGCACGTTCTGCGCCCGGGCCTGGTCGATAATCTCCTGGAATTTCGGCCCGGCCTTGCCCCGCAGAACCCGCACCTCGCTCACCCTGCGGGGGTCGTGGGCAAGCGCCTCCAGAACCGTATTCACGCCCCAGATCATATCCGGGCTATCCGGCCGCTCCCCGGCGCTGCCGGACGGTTTCCTGCTGTGTTGCGGCGGCTGACGTTTCATAAAAGGCTTAGCTTAAAACCGGCCCGGCCGAAATTGCCGGGGTCCGTCCACCGGCAGTCTCACGCCGGGGGAACAGTCTGTTCCACGCCGACCGGCTCTCAAAAAACGACCTGCACCGGGACACCGTCCACGGTCCGCCGCCGGCGGCAACGTTCGGCGATGATGATTGAGCGCAGGCTCTCCACCGCCTCGTCCAGGCGGTCGTTGACAACCAGGTAATCGTAAAGATCCATGGCCGCCAGCTCCTGTTTCGCGTTTTCGAGACGCAGGGCCAGGGTCTGCTCGTTTTCAGTGCCCCGGCCGCGAAGCCGGGCCTCCAGCTCCGCCAGTGACGGCGGGGCGATAAAAACGGTGACCGGATCCGCGCTTTGCCGGATCTGCGCGGCCCCCTGCACATCAATATCCAGGATCACATCCCGGCCGCCGCCAAGACGCTGTTCCACTGCCGCCCGGCTGGTCCCGTACAGGTTACCGTGGACCTCGGCCCATTCGAGAAAACCGGAAGGGTGCCGGTCACGGATACTTTCGAATTCCTGCCGGCTGACAAAATAATAGTCTCGACCGTCTTGCTCTCCGGGCCTCGGTTTCCTCGTGGTGTGCGAGACCGAAAAGACCAGGCCGGGCAGGCCGGCCATCACCTTTTTCAGAATCGTGGTCTTGCCGCCGCCCGACGGCGCGGACAGGACCAGGAGAATCCCCCTACTCACCCTGCCCCTCCTGTGAGATCCGCTCAATGATCCGGCCGGGATTGTTCTGTTCCTCCGAGAGGGCCGCAAACCGTTGACTGATGGTTTCAGGCTGGACCGACGAGAGGATCAGGTGACCGGTATCGAGAATGACGATGGCCCTGGTGCGGCGCCCTTCGGTAACGTCGATCAGTCTCTTTTCCTTGCGGGCATCCTCCTTCAGCTTGCGGATGGGCGATGACCCCGGATTGACGACGGCCAGGATACGATTGATCTTGACCGCATTGCCAAACCCGACATTGATGAGCTTATTATCCATGAACAATCCTCTTTCCCGGCTGGTTACTACTACCTGAATCCGTGAGCGTTCGAGAACGGTGCCGATGCAAGGCGGCAACGATGTTGATTATCCTGATGTGATATCAAGGAGTTGTCAACGCAGCAGATGCGCCGTTATCGGGCGCCCCGCAGGGCGGCGCGGTGAAGACCAAAAAATGCGCTTATTCGTCAATAATGCAATAAATTCTGCACATTGCATGAAACATCACCTCAAGCCGTCACGGATTCAGGTACTACTCCAGGTTCTGCACCTGTTCACGCAACTTCTCGATCTCGCTTTTCATCTCCACATTCAGATAGGCAACCCCGGTATTGCTGATCTTGGAGGCCAGGGTATTGACCTCTCTTAAAAATTCCTGCAACAAAAAATCCAGTCGCCGGCCCACGGGTTCGTCACTGTCCAGGAAACCGGTAAACTGTGAGATATGGCTGCGCAGGCGGACCAGTTCCTCGGTCACGTCGCACTTGTCCGCCAGGATTGCCGTTTCCTGGGCCAGGCGCAGGGGATCGAGGTTGACGCCGTCAAGCAGCCTGGTGATCCGGCTTTTCAACTCATCCTGACGCTGTTGCAGAATCTCCGGCAGCTGCTGCTCAATGGCCCCCACGGTTGCGGCAAAGCCGGCCAGGCGCCTGGCGAGATCCTCTTTCAGAAGCCGGCCTTCCTGCTCCCGCATTCGGCGGCATTCCTCGAAAGCCCGGTCAAGGGCCGCACTGATTCCGGGCCACTCCCGATCCGGATCCAGATCCTGCTCCTGCTGGCTGATGAGATCCCGCAGGGTCAGCATATCGGCCAGGCGCACCTTATCGTCCAGACCGAATTCGTCGTTCAGCTGCTGCAGGCAACGGTGATACTGCCGGGCCAGATCAGTGTTCACGGCCAGGAGCAGACCGCCGGCCTCCTCGCCCTGCAGCTGCAGGGAAATTTCAACCCGGCCCCGGTCATGATGTGCAGCGGCCGCGCTCCGGACCCGGTCTTCCAGCGCGGTATAGGGCCGGGGCAGAATAATGCGCAGATCAAGAAAGCGATGGTTGACCGTCCGCACCTCCGCTATCCAGGTCCGTCCCTCAAAAGCGGCCTCGCCGCGTCCAAATCCGGTCATGCTTCGTGGCCGCATCGATCAACCTCCCTGCTGGTGCTCGGCATCCAGGGCCGCGCACAATTCCCGGGCAGAGACCGAGGCCGTGCCCACTTTGCCCACCACGATTCCGGCGGCGTGATTGGCCAGCACCGCGGCATCGGCCATGGAACAACCGACGGCCAGGCCCAGGGCCAGGGTGGCGACCACGGTGTCACCGGCGCCGGTCACATCATACACTTCCTTGGCCATGGTCGGAATGGACACCAGGTCGTCATCGCCCTGGAGCAGCGCCATGCCCGACTCGCCCCGGGTAATCAACACGGCCCCGCAATCAATCTCGTCCCGGATATGGCGGGCCGCCGCCAGCAGTTCCTGGTCATTGTTGATCCTCAGGCCGCTCATCATGGTGGCCTCAAGGTGATTGGGAGTAATCACGGTGGCGCCGACAAAACGATGGAGATTGGCCGGTTTCGGGTCGACAATGAGCGGCAGCTTACGGCCCTGCTCAGACATCATGTCATGACGCAACTGATGAAGGCGGATCATCAGCGGTTCATTGACGATGCCCTTTGAATAGTCCGAGACAATCACCGCGTCAAAATCACCCAGATGACGCTCCAGGTAATCGATCATGGCCGCCAGCGATTCTTTTGACGGCATCCCGGTCTCTTCCCGGTCGAAACGAACGACCTGCTGACCCTGGGCCACCACCCGGCTTTTGACCGTCGTCGGTCTCATGCCGCGAATCAAGCCGTCAACGGGGGCGGACAGGTCCGCCATCAGGTCCACGAGCTTAAGGCCCATGGAGTCGGAACCGATCACGCCGCACAATGAGCCGCGGCCGCCGAGAGAATAAATATTTTTTACCACGTTGGCACTGCCGCCAAGAAGCAGGTCCTCGCTGGTCACGTTGACCACCGGGACCGGGGCTTCAGGAGAAATACGGGAAACCGTGCCCCAGATGAACTGGTCGACAATGACGTCGCCGATCACCAGGATGCGCACCTCTCCGAAGCGGCCTACCGCCTGTTTCAGTTTATTCACCATTGTTACAAATCAAGCTCCGCCAATCGATCCGCCAACCGCTCGGCGGAGAAAACAAGTGATTCAATATCCAGGAAATCCATGACATGCCGGTCAAAAAGGATCTTGACCCGGGCCTCGAAGCCATCTTCCGGCTCTTCATCCCAGAACAGGAGGCAATGGGGCACATACGGCAACACGGGGACCACGACGCCAACCGTGGCCGTCCGCCCCCCGGGCACGGGTTCGGCGCCGAGACGCCGGCACAGCTCGGCAAGGCGCCGGGAACGGCCGCCAAAACGCCCGGCCAGCCGCAATTCGCAGTAGGTCGCCAGGGTCCGCACTTTGGAAAGGGAATTGGGCAGACTCTCCATGCCGATCCAGTCGCCGGCCGGAACCCGGCCCCCGGCGCACGACACATAGTTATAGAGAAGAATCCGGTCCCTGGGGTCGGTCGGTTCCCTGCCGTCCAGGCGAAGCTCGTCCTTACCGAGTTCCACCTGATGGTCCAGGTAACGAAAGCGAAGCAGACCGGCTGGTGCCGGCAGCCAGTCGGCGCCGACCCGGGCCGCGATTGCCCGCAGGTCCTTATGAAGGATCTTTGACTTGAGCCGGGCGACCAGGTCGGTATCCCGCTCGTCCCGGCCAGGCGCCGCCGCCGGGCCGTTCCCCGCGGCCGCCAGGCCGGCCGGATCAATAAAGGGACAGAGCCTCGGCGAAGCCCCGCCCCTGGTGACGGCCACGGCAAAGGCCAGACAGGTCGGATGACCGCAGCGGCCGCAATTGGACCTTGGCGTGTATTTTAAAAAATCAAGCGGATTCAAGCAACTACGGGCAAAAACTCCTTAACGTTACCGTCAGGAGTCTCTTCCGGCCTCATGCGGCAACAGCAAAACCGGCTTGGCCAGCCTCGTGTCTCCCTATTTGTTAATGCTCTTTTTCATCCTGGCGTTGAGTGCCTTGGTGACTTCTTCTGAAATATCAATACTGTCAGCCGCATAGACGACACTGGACTTCGGCAGAATAAGAGTATAGCCCTTCTTCTTGGCAACCTCGGCCACCACCGGTTTCAGTTCCTTCAGGATAGGAGCCAGCTGCTTATCCTGCAGGCTCTTCATCTCGAGCTTGGCATCAGCCTGCTTGAGTTGCAGGTCACGGCGCTTCTTCTGAAATTCAAGGACCTTTTCCTGCTTTTTCTCTTCGCTCCAGACAGAACTTTTTTTCTGGATCTCCTTCTGCAGGGCCGCCAGGGCCTCGCCATCGGCCCTGAAAGTCTCCCGCAGCTCCCGGGCTTTCTTTTCCATGATCTTGCGTCCGGCGATGCCGGCGTCAGAACCCAATACCACCTCCTGCATGTTCAGGACGGCCACGGATATATTCCCGGCCCGGGCAACGCCGCTGGACAGCGAAAAGGCAGTCAGCACAACAACCGCTAAAATGACACTGCCGAGTTTCTTCAATACGTTCATACTATTCTCCTTTCTTCAATTACAGGGCAAGGCTTCGAAACCACCGTAATTCAATCATTAGAACAAAAAAAGGAGAGGACACAGGCCCTCTCCCGAAATTTACGCCACCACCACAACCCTATTTGATAATAACAAAATCATCCCGCCGATTCTGCGCCCAGGACAACTCGTCATGGCCGTAGAGGAGAAGCTTTTCCGCTCCCCAGCTGACCGTGGACATTCGGGACGCCTCAACGCCAAGATTGACCAGGTACTTCCTGGCGCTCAGTGCCCGCCGTTCACCCAGTGCCAGGTTGTAGTCCCTGGTGCCGCGCGGGTCACAGTTTCCTTCAATCCTGATCTTCGTTTCGGGATTCTTTTTCAGGAAATCGGCATTCGTTTCAATACGCTTAACCTGATCAGCACGAATCAGAGCGGAATCAAAATCAAAATAAACCGGCAACATAGGACCGGAAGTCCGTCCTTCCATAATATTATCACCAGTCGACGCCCCGCTCGCCAATGACTCGGCAGGCCCCATGGCTTCAGAATCAGCAGCAGATACCGCCGCCTGGCTCACGGCCGGCTTTTTCGCGCATCCCGTAACCATAAGTCCCAGAATCAGCATCATGAGCACGACCAAACAAAACGATCGCTGTTTTCGCATCGCACCCTCCTTAACCAGCATCCAGACGAACACTGATTAAACATATTGATTAGATTTTAAATTTTGAGCGATTATAATAGTAAAATCAGTAAAAAATCAACATTTTTTTCTTGACTGACAAATTCACTTGCAAAACCATTCCCGGGGCTCTAAGCTTATTGTTTCAATCGATGATCAGCATTGTTATTTAATCTGGACAAACAATTTTTTTCTCTCTCCTGTGACCACAAAAAAATACCCTGAAATCAAATCAACAAGTGATCTGCTTTGCACAAACTCATTCGGTACGTATTTCGGAGTTCCGCAAAAAATACTTGATGATGTCTGGCGCAGATTAAGCGGACCGCAGGGCAACTCCGTGGTTTACATTTCCATGGAAATCGGAGCCGATCCGGACGTTTTTCACCCGGTCAAGGATTTCCTGCGCAAACACGATCTCGAAAACAATCATGATGATGACCGGATTGCCCATTTCGTTGATATTTACCTGAACGGCCCCCGCAAAATTCCGAACTACAGCGGCGGTCTCGGCGTCCTGGCCGGCGACACCTTGAAAAGCTTTGCCGATAACCACATTCCGGTGGCGGCCGTAAGCCTTTTGTACCGCGAGGGCTATTTTTCCCAGATCGTTGATTCCAAGGTCGGCCAGATCGACCAGGTGACTCGCTGGGCTCCCGAGAAAACCCCGGCCCTTTTTCAATTGCACGCCCCGAATGACCCGCAGCAGCCGCTGGAAATCGACGTCCCCTTTTTCAACGAAGACGAGGATACCACCAATGTCAAGGCGCAGGTCTGGATGAAAATGGAGGTGAACGAAAATCTCGATTACTTTGTCCCGGAGTTTCTGCTTGATTACAGCCTCCCGTCATCGCCCTCATGGATTCTGGACGCCGCGGGACAGTTGTACAAGGCAAAATCAACCATCATCAAGGCCTACCAGCGCCGCCTGCTGGGGGCCGGGGTCCTGCCGCTGATGCAACGGCTGGGACTCACGGCCAATACCCTGCACCTCAACGAACAGCACGGGGTAGCGGTCACCATCAGTCTCATTCTCCACGAACTCGAAAACAGGCTCGGCTCGAACTACCGGGACATCTTGACTGATGAGGATATCCAGGCCGCCGCGCAAAAGGTGGCCGAGCGCATCGTCTATACCATTCATACCCCGGTCAAGGCCGGGCATGACCGCTTTGACCGGAAGCTTTACTCCAGGCTCACCAGGAAAGAGTGCCGCCGAATCCTGAACCTGCTGGCCCACGATCCGGAGACACCCAACGACTACAATTTCACCGCCCTGGCCATGCGGGTCAATCGGGCCGTCAACAGTGTCAGCCGTCTGCACCGCGACGTCACACAGCGGCAGTTTCCGGAGTTTGCCGCCAAGATCCGCGCCATTACCAACGGAGTTCATCACCTGACCTGGATCAGCGACAACCGGGCACAGGTATTCGACGCCCATGAGAAACTGGCCGGCTGGCGCAGCGATCCCGGTTGTTTCGCCCGGGCCGGCCTGGCGGCCAGCGCCACGTTTCGCAACGACCTGACCCACGCCTGGCAGGATGACAACCGGCAGCTGGTCCGGTATATCAACAACATGTTTATGGAACATCGTAAGCAGATGCAGGAAACGTGGATTGATCCACCCAACTACCTGTCCTACCTGCCGGAGGGCGGAGCCCTGGAACCGGGCGTCTTTACCATCGGCTTTGCCCGGCGTTTCTCCACCTATAAAAGGGCCGACCTCATCTTTGACAATATCCCCGCCCTGGCCGATCTTCTTCTCCGGGGCGGCTGGCGGATCAACTTCGTCTTTGCCGGCAAGGCCCATCCGGCCGACGAACCGGGCAAATCAGTACTCAAGCTTATCCTTGACAGCCAGAAAGAGCTGTACATCCGCAGCGAGGGACGGGCCAAGCTCGTCTTTATTCCCGGCTACGACATGCACATTGCCAAGATAATGGTCTCCGGCGTCCATGCCTGGCTCAACAGTCCCAAGCGGCCGCTGGAGGCCAGCGGGACCAGTGGCATGAAGGCGGCCCTGAACGGGGTGCCCAACATCAGCGTCATGGACGGCTGGTGGGTGGAAGGCTATCATGACGGCCGGACCGGCTGGAAATTCGGTTTCGAAGGGCCGGTGGCGGGAGCCGACATGAGCGAGAGTCCGGACTCACTGTTCTACGAAGAGGATTCCCTCTCTTTCTACCGCTTGCTCCCCCGGATTTTGCGCATGTTTTATGACCGACCCGACCGTTACCTGGACAAGGCCATCAGCAACCTGCGCCTCAACATGCCAATTTTCAATGCCCACAGAATGACCGCTGAATATGTCCGGACTTACGGCCTGCAACTGGACGACGCGACGGCGGGTAAAATGGCCGCTTTCCGGAAATTATATCAAAGTGATATTAAAAACGAGAAGAATTGACCACCATTTCATTGAGTATCCGGCAGCGTCCTGATATATTCCGATTCTTTAAATAATCCTGAATCCGTGAGCGTTCGAGAATAGTGCAGATGCAAGGCTCCAACGATGTTGATTATCCTGGTGTGATATCAAGGAGTTGCCAACGCAGTAGCTGCGCCGTTATCGGCCGCCCTGCGGGGCGGCGCGGTGAAGAATGCAAAATACATTTATTTGTCAATAATGCAATAAATTCCAAATGTTGCCTGGAATATTACCTCAAGCCGGCACGGATTCAGGATAATTTCATTTACCAATAAGAGAGAACGAGGAGAAGAACATGGCTCACCGTATCAGCCCTAATAAATCCACCAACAAGACAATTGACGCCATCGACCGGCGCCGGGAAAAGGAGCGCTACTTTCTCATGAGCAAGGCCCGGGACAACGCCTTTGAACTAGCCACGAGTCTCGTGCAACGACTCATCGACGAACATATCGTCGAGACCAACTCCGACCGGGCGATCCGGGAAGCCATGGAAACTCAGCTGAAGGGCATGGTTGATATGGAGGAGTTTGACATGCAGTTTAAAATCGCGCCGATCCGCTCCATAATCCAGGACCCGAATATTATCAGCCTCTACATCACCCAGTACATTATCGAAGACCTGATCAATCACCCGAACATCCAGGACATCTACGGCGACGACCTGGATGTCTACAGGGCCGTTGATTCGGTTCTTACCAAAATACGCCTTCAGTAAGGGGGCGGCCTTTACATGCGAATCCGCCATCCCGACCGGATTCCATCCCTGGTTTTTGCCAACGGCAAGGGGGAGATTCTTGACTACCCCGGCCTGCAGATGGCCGGCAGCAGCGGCGGCCGTTTTGCCGTTCCCGACCCCCAAGACCTGATCGAGCTGCCCCCGGGCAGTGAACTCTTCGTCCTGCCGGGACGGCTGCCGGTGGGGATAGATCCGGCGACCCATGAGTCCGTACCCCTGGACCGCAGCCCCTATGACCACCAACCCGTTCAGGCGGTGGCGGCGTTCATGGCGCCGGCCCATACCGCGGTGCTGACCGCCGCATACCGGACTGCGGACCAGGCCCCGATCCTGCCCCTTTTCGCCTATACCGCCGTCGGCTGGCACCGGGGAAAGTTCTGGGCGGCCGGTTTCCGCTCAGATCCGGACCGCCGGCAGGACCCCGGCAATTTTGACCAGCGCCTCATCAATCGAAAAACTAAAAAACGTCTCGAACTTCACCCGAACAATCGGCTGATTCAACACCTGGGCAAGTGCTGTCTGACCTATGCCTGCCCGGCGGCGCGCAACTATTTCCTCGACCGCTGGGAGGCGCCGCTGCCCACCTCGCCGCTCTGCAATGCCAGTTGTGCAGGCTGCATCTCCCTGCAGCCATCGGCCTGCTGTGCCGCCACCCAGGACCGGATACAATTTGTCCCCACCCCGGCGGAGATCGCTGAAATCGCGGTGCCCCATCTGCACAGTGCCCCCAAACCGGTAGTGAGCTTCGGCCAGGGCTGCGAAGGCGAACCGTTGCTGCAGGCTGAAACCCTGGAAAAAGCGATCCGTCTGATCCGCTCGCAAACGACCGGGGGAACGATCAACCTGAATACCAACGGCAGCCGCCCCGAGGCCGTGCGGCAACTGGCAGCTGCGGGCCTGGATTCCATCCGCATCTCCCTGAACAGCGCCCGGGCCGAATTCCATGACCGTTATTACCGGCCCAGGGGATTCAGTTTTCAGGACGTCAGAGACTCCATCGCCGTCATGAAAGAGATGGGGCGGCACGTCTCGCTGAATTACTTTGTCCTGCCCGGCTTCACTGACGATCCGGATGAATTTGCCGGACTCTGCGAACTCGTTGAAAACCACGGCCCTGACCTGATCCAGCTCCGTAATTTGAACATGGATCCGGAAGCCTACCTCCGGACGGTCGAACACCGGCCGGCCCGGCCGCCCCTGGGCATCCGGGCCTGGCTCAAGCAATTAAAAAAACAGTTTCCCGCCCTGAAGTTCGGCTACTTCAACCCGTCCCTGTCCTGACCGGAATATCCGGCCGATACAGCCGCAGCATATTGTCCTAAGGGGATATCCATTTAAAGCAAGCTGCTTTTCGGTTAACTGAAATTTCTTAATTCTCGTCATTCCCGCGCGGGAGCGATACAGCAGAAATCATATCACATTGAGTAGTTACTTGCGCCAAGCGCCAGACCCTGGCGATATAAATTCTCAAAATCTTGAACCGCTACATGCAGGTCCTTAACCGAACACTACTGATTTTATGGCAGCTGTAACCTGGTACGCTGGCGCAATTCTGTCAGCATGGGGCTTGCAAACTGCACTGGACTACAGCGTGAAAACATGCGATCTCATATGGAATATCCGGAAAAAAACTGTTGACAGGCGAGCAAAAAAATAATACTTTTAATAGACTAAGAAAGATGGCCTCCCCTGAAAGTCATCCCTGCCCAAACGAAGATCCAGAACGTATTGAAATAACAGGATTCCAGGTGCCGACAATCGCCGGTTAAATCTGAAAGCCTCAAAGCATGGCGGCATGCTACCGGTTGTGGCTGCCGGGGGCAAGCGAATACCCAATTATTTAAACTATTCTTCATGTTTTTCAGTCTTTTTCGGCAGTGCAAATTATTTGCTATTCGATAAACTTTTGATCTCAAAATTATTGTTGAATAACTTCACAATGTCCAGCAAAATTCTGCGATTCAACACAACAAAGACTAGCATACTTTGTGTTTTGGTTGCCCTCCTGTGCATTTTACCTACCCATGCTTTTTCAATGAGAGCTGCATCTCCCGACCAGACACAAGCCCAGATTATTGTGAAGGAAGGGAAGCTCACGGTATCCGTAAATGAAGTTCCTCTCCCGATAATATTAATGAAATTAGCAGATCAGACCGGCATCGGGTTTGAGATATACGCAGATATTGGCCTCAAGATATCCGCCAACTTCAAGGACATGCCTCTTGACGAGGGAATTAAACGGTTACTGAAATCAAGCAACCACATTATTGTCTATTCTGAAAATTCCAAAAAGAATATCCTGCCCCGCACCACACATATTGTCAAGATCATTATCACGGACAATTCCGGCCGGAACACCAACCGCCCCATCATGGTCCATCCCGCCGGATCAATACATTCGAACCAAAGGCCGGGGCACTTAACATCAATACCGGAACGTATCAGAAAAAGAATGGCTGATATAAGGAAGGGTAGGTTCCCGGCAAATCCGGCAGGAAATAAATCCGCAAAGAGCCTTGAATACTATGCCGAGCTGCTGAAGAACAGCGATCCAACCATTCGAGAAAACGCCGTTATGGACATGGCCGATGAATACAATGAAAAAGCCATACCTTACCTTGAAGATGTCCTTGCCCGGGATAAAGATAGTGATGTTCGATCCAACGCTGCAGAAGAGATTGGTTACCTGGGAGGGCGTGACGGGATCAAGGCCCTGGCCAAGGGGCTAAACGACTCCGATGATGAGGTCAGGATGGCGGTTGTTGAAGCGTTAGGAACAATTGGAGGGGCTGAGGTACAGCCGGTATTGGAAAAAGCAATGCAGGACAACAACAAAGAAATTCGGGAAACTGCCGCTGACCTGGTCAAAGAGACCGAAGACGAGGGTCAGGAGATGGCAGTGTTACCCATGGAAAAATTGCCTCCTGAGATACTGCGCCGAATACAGAGACATCGCAGCATAAAGTAACCATGTAAACTGTGAGTAATTTTTTTTTGCCCAGGCCAGATAAAAGTTCAACTTGACAAATTTGCCATGCTGGAAGAATTAATTAACCAGCTGATTATAAAATAAATAATAAGAGTTGTACAAAAGGCCAGTGGATAGTCCGCCGGTCACTTTATCAAAAGGGAGGGTAAACCATGGGGAAGAAATTTTTAACCACGATGGCGATTATGATAGCAATAACATTGGCGGCGCCGTCAATTTTTGCTGCTTCATCCTTCTGGTCGAGAAGCGTTGTCCCTGACAAAGCAGCCTGTTTTTATGATAGCGATACCGGTGACTATATCAGCATAGCCACCAAAAAAGTCGCAAATCTTGCTGGCCGTGGATATACACGGAAAGTTGCAGCGGTAAACGGTATGGCTCGTTTATCAACTCCCTTTGCCGGCTACATACAACTAAGTGGGACGGCGACGGCCGAGAAGGGAAAATACATACGGCTTGATGGAACAAGAGCTAGATGGAAGAACAATTACGTTGATCTTATTGGTGGCACAGGAACCGACATGCGAACAATTGCTCTAGATTGGGGGACGGATACTTATTATGGACCTTGGTTCTCGATGGAAGTTTATGATCCCGCAACAGCTACCTATTATAATTACTCTTCAACTTCAACTTCAATGACTAAAATTAACTGCAAAGATTTATCAAAGTTATGATTTGCAAATTATAAATGCATGAAGCAACAAGACTCTCCAGCCCGGCTGGGGAGTCTTGTTATACCTCTGTGTCAATCTAAAGTTTCCTGCAAATTTTCATCATTCCCCCGGTGTCTCAAGCGGTCGACGCCAAGTAAGATGTCGCTTTTTTACTGGTTTCCCTGGATTAAGATATACGGTGCCAACCGGTGTCCAGTCTCGAGTTTCTCTTGACCAGCGCTCAGGCTGCTTTGCTTTGACGGCCTCGTAGAGCCGCTGACGTTCCTTCCAGAATAACGATAAGTAAGTGCTACGCTACCACATAGAACCGGTCTTGCCCCCATCTGCTCCGGAGAATATTGTTATTCCGGGCTGTTTTCTCCAGCCTCTACAGTTTCTTGATATAACTCAGCGAACTGGTCACATGGTGTGAAACTCTGCGCTATTCCTTACATCCAACCTGTCAGCGCCTTGTCTGCGGCCCCGGCTTTGCGGCTCTTCCCCCGTGCTTTGGCGACATCTGTGAACTTGCGACCGGCATGGGCCCAGCAGCCGATATGGCGAACCCCCTCGGGGGGGTCAAGGAAATCGTAGCCGACATAGCCATCGGTCGGCACGGTTCCCTGGAAACCATGCAGGAAGGCATTGGCCACATCACCGGACCTGGTCGGATGGTACTGATACCGAAGAACTGGTTTCTCGGGATCTCCCCGTCGGAAGATCCACATATAGGGCTTGTGAAAAAAACATTGAATTTCCGTTCTTCCTGCTTGACAAACTCTCAGGTTCTTTATTACTTATAATTGATAATCATTATTCAAGCCTCCGGAAAGCTTAACTCCTTGAAAAAGAAAAAACCATGACGAACATGATGCGAATCACTACCCAGCGCCAGATTCTCCTGGAAGAACTGGCGAAAGTCAAAACCCATCCTACTGCCAGTGACCTGTACGAGATGGTTCGTAAACGTCTGCCCCGTATCGGCCTCGGCACGGTCTATCGCAATCTCGAACTCATGGCGGAAAACGGCATGATCCTCAAACTTGAGGTGGGGGGCACCCAGAAACGCTTTGATGCGGCGACGCATGCGCACTATCATATCCGCTGCTCCGGCTGCGGCAAGGTTGACGACATTGACACCCCGGTGGTGAATGACCTGGTCAAATCAGCGTCCGAAAATACCTCGTACCAGATTCTCGGCCACCACGTCGAATTTACCGGGCTCTGTCCCGAATGCCAGCAGGCCGGGCAATCCTCCTCGATTCAATAGCAGGCCGAGCATAAACGAGCATAAAAAAAAGCGGCTGCCCACAGGGACAGCCGCTTTTTTTTATGCTCGCGGTTGTAAATCGAACCGGAACTGCGTCCGGGACTATTTTCATAATCAGACAAAAAAAATCAAATAAAAACAACCTGGCAAAAACGCCGCTTACCGACCTTGAGCAGAACCCTGCCCCGGGCCGGAATATCCGTATCCACAACGCTTATCTTTTTTCCGTCCACGGAAACGGCGTTCTGCCGGAGCATGCGCCGGCCATCGGAAGTCGAGTTGACCAGCCCGGCCGCCAGCAACAACTTCGGCAGCCAGATGACATCTTCCGCAACCTCCAGCCGGCACTCCGGAATATCGTCCGGCAGTTCGTGTTTTTTGAAGACCTGGTCGAACTGCCGCGCCGCCAGGTCCGCAGCCTGCCGATCATGAAAACGGGCCGTCAGTTCCCGGGCCAGCCGCATTTTCACCTCCTTGGGATGAACCCGGCCGCCGTTCATCTCTTCTCGCAACGCCGCGATCTCATCGACCGACAGATCGGAGAGCAGATCATAGTAGCGGAACATCAGCTCATCGGATAACGACATGACCTTGCCGAAAATATTATCCGGCGACTCCGTAATGCCGATATAGTTCCCCAGCGACTTGCTCATCTTGTTGACGCCGTCCAACCCTTCCAGCAGCGGCAGGGTCAGGACGACCTGCGGCTCCTGACCGTGGCTGCGCTGCAGATCGCGGCCCACCAGCAGGTTGAAGAGCTGATCCGTTCCGCCGATCTCGACGTCGGCCTTCATGGCCACGGAATCATAACCCTGAATCAGGGGATAGAGAAATTCATGAATGGATATGGGGCGGTTGTTTTCAAAGCGCTGCTTGAAATCTTCACGCTCAAGCATACGGGCCACGGTGAGCCGGGAGGCCAGCCTGATCATCTCCGAGGAACTGAGTTCGCCGAGCCAGGCCGAGTTGAAGACCACCTCGGTCTTGAGCGGATCCAGAATTTTGAAAACCTGTTCCTTGTAGGTCTCGGCGTTTTTCTCCACATCCTCCCTGGTCAGGCGGGGGCGGGTATCTGACTTGCCGGTGGGATCGCCGATCAGACCGGTAAAATCGCCGATCAAAAAATAAACCCGGTGCCCAAGCTGCTGAAAGTGACGTAACTTCTGCAAAAGAACGGTATGGCCGAGATGGAGATCCGGCGCCGTGGGATCGAAACCGGCCTTGATCCTCAGCGGCTTCCCGGTTTCGCGGGACCGGGTCAGCTTCTTTTCCAGGTCTTCCCGGGAGATCAGATCAACCGTCCCCCGTGCAATGAGCGCTATCTGCTCGTCTACAGACTTCATCTTCATCGATTACTTGGCATACTCCACCGCCCGCATCTCCCGGATCACGGTGACCCGGATCTGGCCGGGATAGGAGAGCTGCTCTTCAATGGCCTTGGCAATATCCCGGCTCATCAGTATCGCCTCGTCATCCCTCACCTTCTGGCTGTCGACAATGATCCGGAGGTCACGGCCGGCCTGAATCGCATAGGATTTGTCCACCCCGTTGAAGGCGTTGGCAATGTTTTCCAGGTCCTCAAGACGCTTGACGTAACTCTGCAGCATTTCCTTGCGGGCTCCGGGCCGCGCACCGGAAAGGGCGTCCGCCGACTGCACCAGGATATCGAGCACGCTTTTGGGCGGCTGGTCTTCGTGATGGGCGCCGATGGCATAGACGACGTCATCGGGTTCCCCGTATTTTTTAGCCAGGTCACGGCCGATAATGGCGTGCGAGCCCTCGACTTCATGGTCAACGGCCTTGCCGATATCGTGGAGCAGGCCGGTCCGTTTGGCCTTTTTCACATCCAGGCCGAGTTCAGCCGCCATCACCCCGCAGAGAAAAGCCACTTCCAGGGAATGCTGGAGAATGTTCTGCCCGTAACTGGTGCGGTACTTCAGGCGGCCGATGAGGTTGATCAGGTCGACATGCAGGCCGTGCGCACCCACATCAAAGGTGGCCTGTTCACCGGCCTCGCGAATGGTAATCTCCAGTTCCTTGGTGACCTTGGCCACGACCTCTTCGATGCGGGCGGGATGGATACGACCGTCGGTGATCAGCTGCTCAAGCGCCAGCCGGGCGACCTCGCGCCGAATGGGATTAAAACCGGAGAGAATAACGGCCTCCGGGGTATCATCAATAATGATATCAATGCCGGTTGCGGCTTCAATAGCCCGGATATTGCGGCCTTCCCGGCCAATGATCCGGCCTTTCATTTCATCGCTCGGCAGCGGCACCATCGATACCGTCTTGTCGGCCACGTAATCACCGGCATAACGCGAAATCGCCAGGGCCAGGATATTCTTGCCCTTGCGGTCCGCCTCCATCTTCAATTCACTTTCGATCCGGACCAGGCGTTTTGCCGCATCCATCCGGGCCTCGCTCTCGATAGAGTCCATCAGGAGCTGCTTGGCCTCATCCCGGCCGATACCGGCAATTTTCTCCAGCTTATAACGCTGGGTGTCGATGATGGTCTCCAATTCTTTTTCCCGGGCGGCGACAGCCTGTTCCCGGGCCAGGCATTGCCGGTCCCGCTCCCGCAGACCGATCTCCCGTTTTTCCAGGACCTGGAG
This sequence comes from bacterium BMS3Bbin14, assembly GCA_002897615.1. GTDB lineage: Bacteria > Desulfobacterota > Desulfobulbia > Desulfobulbales > Desulfobulbaceae > BMS3Abin13. The sequence goes on along the minus strand of BDTX01000011.1, from coordinate 246,282 downwards.
CTCATTCTGCGCCTCGTCCAGTTTCCGGTCGAGCCGCCGCTGTTCATCCTTCAGCTCGTTTTTACTTTCCCGGATCTCCCGCTCGACTTCCTGCTTGATCCGGTACGCTTCCTCCTTGCTCTGCAGTTCGACTTCTTTCTTGAGCCGGTCAGCCTCCTGGATGGCATTTTCAACAATCTGCCGGGCCTGGGCTTTGATATTGGCCTGATTTCCCTCCACCAGCTTTTTCCGCAGCAAGACCCCCACTATCACACCGACAGCCAGGGCCAACCCGTACAGAATCAGGGCCGTGCCGTTTATATTCATAAGTTTACACCTATTATGTTGTACAGTCTCCCCACTGCAAAGATCAAAGAAGGGTACGCTGCAAAAAAAAGAGAAAACAAGGGGGATGGACAACCGCTTCAAAGCACGAAACGGTTCGGGGAGAAAGCCGCACGAAAGGACGGCCCCCAACGGAATCCAGGCAGGACTCATGGTCATGCCTGCTACGGAAATCCTGATAAATTCAGACTACAGACCGGCGAAAAGGAAGGAACCCGGTTCAGCAGAGCCGAAAGGTGTCCTCCTTACAAACAGGTCATCAGATTGACACTTAGTGCCCATCCAGAAACGGCCTTTTTACCCGATATCCCTGAGTCTTGCGAGCTCGCTTACTCGTGATGCTCAAAAAATAATCCTGGGAATATTCGGCCTGCGGTTATTTTTTTTACAGGCCTTGATCTCGAACAAAAAACCTCGTTTCAGGACGGTCACGAGTTATATGGTAAACCTGATCTCATCAGAATATCATGTGATCTCCAGACCGATTTCCATCCGTCAGTTCCACTCGTCGCCATCCCGTCACCATGGAGGGAAGGCTGTATCCTGAATCCGTGACGGCTCGAGGTAACATTCCAGCCAATATGTGGAATTTATTGCATTATCTACAAATAAATGCATTTTATACTTTTCACCGCGCCGCCCTCCGGGACGCCCGATAACGGCGCATCTACTGTGTTGACAACTCGTTGATATCACACCAGGATAATCAACATCGTTGCCGCCTTGCATCGGCACCGTTCTCGAACGTTCACGGATTCAGGTGTATATAAAACAGCAGTCGCTGTTACTGAAATTCACAAAAATCCCCACACTGCCGTGTCAACGAAATGATTAAACCTAATAGGAATTAGGTGGGCAGCGCTCATGCCAACCGCTGGTAATCAATGAAGACTTCCATTGGCTGACAGTGGAGCCACCCTATTTAAGAGTGTTTGGCTCAATATTTCGTAGATCACCAACAGCGCAGGGAAATTCAACAATTCACCCTCACTGTCTTTACTATAGCAGAATAACTGCAAAAGCAAAGCTATAATTTCGCCGCAACCATGTCAATCTATGCCGGAAGAGACCTTATTGATCAGCTGGTCAATGGAGTCATCCTGTTTCCGGCGGAAACTGTCATACTCGCTTGCCAGCTGCACATACCGGGCAGCGATCCGCAGGCATCCCAGGACCAGCATCTTGCTGGACGGCACCGACGTTCTGGCGGCCGGGCCGCCCTCGGCGTCCAGTTCGCGGCGCAAAATGTCGAGAATCTGCTCAACATCCTCTTCAGAGGCATCCGTGTAAAAAGAAAATTCCTGGCCGAACAGGGTAAAATGGACCAGACGTTCCACTTGCCGCCCCTCACGCATAATGAAAAAAGGATGGTGCAAACATGCCGGTCCCCTTTAAAACCAACCGACCGCAATCACGTTTTCTCTTTATCCGGATCAAACAATTTACCCTGAACATCGGCGGACTCCTCATTCTCCAGACCATCACCCTCAGCCTGCTCCGCTTCCCATTGCTCAATCCGGTCAATCAGACCGGCGACCCGGTCACTGACCACCGACCGTTCGCCGCGCAACTCGGCAATGGTATCCTGCAAGCTGGCGCAGTGCGAATCCCGCTCCTGCAGAGTAGCCTCAAGGACGCGGAATTTTGCCTTCAGCTCATTGTACTGATTCAATAATTTATCGACAAACTGTTCCAGACGCACCAGTTCAGTAGTGTTTTCCATAAAACCGTCCTTTGCCCTTTTCAGAAAATAACCATGATAAATACATCATCTATTTGAAATTACAGATAAACTTAAACCATATAATCAATATACTTAGAGGGAACACAGAGTGCAAGAGTTTTTCAACCGGGCTTAAATTCTATTGTAATGCCAGGTCGCCGGGCGTCCGTCCCGGTATGGCATATAGCCATGAAAAATCCGCGGATCCCCGTCAAAAACCAGCGGCAGGAAATAGCGATCCCCTTCCCACATGGGCAGGTCATCAAGTCTGTCCACAGAATACCAGTCCAGCTCTCCCTCCTCGTTGGCGGAACAAGGAACACCGGAATAGCGGGTGATCAAAAAGATAAAACCCAGCCAGTTCTCCCCCCGGGGTCCGAACCCGGACCAGTTAATGGTCCCGCGCAAGGCCACCTCTTCACAGGTGATCCCCGCCTCTTCCCGGAACTCCCTGACCAGACAGGACATGACATCCTCACCAGGCAACATCTTGCCGCCAAGACCATTATATTTACCGAAATGGTGATCGTGGGGCCGGGCCACACGATGCACAAGCAGGGTTCGGGTTCGATCGGGCGAAAGAACATACCCCAGCGTGCCGATGATGGGCGTATACATTGAGTTTTCCTCCTGCTCCTCGACAACGATCAGGTTTTGCGTAATACCTGAATCCGTGACGGCTTGAGGTGATGTTCCATGCAATATGTGGAATTTATTGCATTGTTGCCGAATAAATGCATTTGCTGGTCTTCACTGCGCCGCCCTGCGGTCCGCCCGATAACCGCACATCTGCTGCGTTATTCGCCGCAGAGTCTGTCCCGGCCGGGCCGCCGTTTTTTTTTCAGATCACATTTCCCGGACAATATGATACAATAACTTACAATATGTGGAACAGAGAAATAAAAAAACTGCCGCCAAAACCACAAATTGTTGTTTTCCGACCCTTGCAATCTCCTCCCCGGATATCCTGACCCATGAGAATACTGGCAAAAAAACAATACCGACTTTGCTGGATTATGACTCTTTTGGTGGTGCTGGCGACAGGAGGTCTTGCCCAGGGCAGGGAGCGGTTCCCGTTGTATCCCGACATCAAACCCAATGTCCGGTTCTGGGAAAAAATCTACAGCCGCTACACAACCAGGCAGGGCGTTCTGCATGACAAACATAGACTGAATATCATTTACACCGTTGTTGATCTTGTCGACTGGAGCACACCAGGTTCCTCCCGTATCAACCGGGAGCTGATCAAGCTGGCCCGGCGGCACTACAAAAAAATTCTTGCCCAACTCGGCGCCGGCAAGAAACCTGCGACCCGCGAGGAAAAAAGGGTTGCCGCCATGTTTCCCACGAGAAGCCGCCTGGCCTTCCGCCGGGCCCGGGACGACATCCGGCTGCAAATCGGCCAGAAAGACCGCTTTCGGCAAGGCGTTATCCGCTCCGGCGCCTATATGCATGCCATTAAAAAAATCTTCATATCGTACGGCCTGCCCGCCGAACTGGCCTATCTGCCGCATGTGGAATCGTCGTACAACCCCAAGGCCTACAGCAAGGCCGGTGCCGCTGGTATCTGGCAGTTCACCAGGGCCACGGGCAGGCAATATATGACCATTAACAGGATCATCGATGAACGGAACGACCCGCTGCTGTCCACCCGCGCCGCCGCTCGTTTCCTGAAAAGCAACTATGAACAGTTGGGCTCTTGGCCGCTCGCCCTGACCGCCTACAATTATGGCCAGGCCGGCATGGAGCGGGCGTTGCGGGAGCGGAAAAACTATGAAAATATTTTCAACAACCATCGGACCAGGCTGTTCAGATTCGCCTCACGCAACTTTTACTCCGAATTCCTGGCCGCAGTGTACACGGCCCGCAAACTTGAAAAGAATCCCGCCATCATTCTCGACCGGCCGGCGGCGACCCTGACGATTCGCCTGCGGGGCTATGTCAGCGTGAGTGACATCCGCAGCCATTTTAAAGTCTCGGCAATAGATTTCAGCCGCTTGAACCCGGCCCTGAGAGGACCGGCCCTGGCTGATGAAAAGTATATCCCGAAAGGTTTCCCGGTCCGACTTCCGGCCAACAGGCGGACACGAAGACTGGTTACGAACATCCCTTCACGGTTTTACCACTCAAGGCAGATACGAGACCACGAATACATCGTTCGCCGGGGAGACACCGTCGGCGCCATTGCCCGCCGATACAGGATCACGGTCGTAAAACTTGTTCGCGCCAACAATCTGAGCCGGAAGGCGGTAATCCGCATCGACCAGAAGCTGAAAATCCCCGGCCGGATTCCGGTAAAAAGAAGAGAACATATCACGTTGCTGCGAACACGATCAAAGTTCCAACCAGACTGAACTGAAAAAATTTAAACCGGGAGAGCGAACACAAGTTTATGACACTAATCGTGGAGTGGCGGCCATGTTGGAAACAGAGCTGAAAAAAGAGCGGCAAGCCGGGAGAAAAGTTCCCGGCACCAATGGCGGGAACGGCCGGCTTCAGCAATGGGCTTTCAGCATCCGGCCGGATGAAAGCAAGCCGGCGGCGGCCCTGCGCAGCTGGTTTCGAATTTTGTTGATCATTGCTCATGAATTTACGGAAGCCGCAATAACCCTGCGCGCCTCCGCCCTCACCTACACCATCATCCTTTCCATGGTGCCCATGCTGGCCATGGGCACGGCAGTCCTCAAGGGAATGGGCAGTGGCAACCGGTTACGGGTCGCGGCCTACCGGCTGCTCGACCAACTCGGCCCCGGCCCCACGGAGAAGGCGGCCAACACGCCGGGCCGGGCGGAACAGCTGCAAATCCCGGCCGGGAGGGAGGGCCGGGACGCCACGACCCAAGCTCCCGCACAAAACAGTGTCCGCCCGGCCGCCGGCTCCGGGACAAAAACACAGCCGGTGGCCCGGCAATCCCTGAACGGCCTGCTGCGCAACGCCCTCGACACCATTTTCAACTATGTCGACCAGACCAATTTTACCGCCCTTGGCGCCTTTGGCATCGTCGGCCTGCTGCTGAGTATCATCCTGGTCATGAGTACGATTGAAGAGGCCATGAATGCCATCTGGCACTGCCGGCAGAGACGGTCTTTTTTGCGCAAAACCATTAATTACCTGGCCCTGCTCATTCTCCTGCCGATTTCCATCAATGTCGCCCTGGCCGGAGACGCCGTCCTGGAATCCCCGAAAATAATGGCCCGCCTCCATGCACTTATCCCGTCCGCATGGGCCGTGACAATGCTGCTCAAGTTCCTGCCCTTTCTCTTTATTGTTCTCTCCCTCATGGTCATGTATCTTTTTCTCCCGAATGTCAAAGTCAAGACCCATGCGGCCTTTATCGGCGCGGTCTTCGCCGCCTTGTTCTGGCTGATAGTCCAGTGGTTCTATTTTTACCTGCAGATCGGCGTTGCCAGGTACAATGCCATCTACGGTTCCTTTGCCAGCATCCCCCTCTTTCTCATCTGGATCCAGGTGGGCTGGACATTCATCCTCTCCGGGGCCTTGCTGGCCTATGCCGTGCAAAATCGAAAACTGTATCACCCGCCCGGCAACAGCGGCACGCCCCAGCGTCAACTGCAGCTGGCCTTTGATATCCTCAACAGCGTCTACCGTGACTTTGCCAACCGCGAAACCACGACAGTGGAACGGCTGGCACAGGCCCATCCCGGCGAACAGCCCGGCGACATCATGAAGGTCGCCGAACTGCTGGCCGCAGGCGGCATCCTCCATCGCACCGAGGACGGCGACACCGCCTTTGTTCCGGCCGCTCCGGCGGAAAACCTTGAAGCACGGGAGGTCGTCCGCCTCATTCTCGGCCATGAAGACCTGCCCACAACCGGCGGCCGCTTTTCCCGTGAGGTTCTCCTGGCCGCCGAATCGGCCATCCCCCGCGAGGCCTTTCCCTTCCCGCCTGATTCGCCGGCGGCGCAACCGACAATTTCAGCCACAGACAAGGAACAATGAAAAAACATTACAAATTTTCCATCTGGTATTTCATCATCGGCATCTGGGTCGTCCTGTTGGTGCAAAACTACCTGGCATCCTCCTTTGCCGTCAAAACGATCCCCTACAGTCAATTTATCTCCTATCTCGAACAGGGAAAAATCGCCCAGGTAGCCATATCGGCCAACCAGATCCAGGGCCGGCTGAAAAGCGAAACGACAGGCGGCAAGCACCAGTACTTCAAAACAATCAGGGTTGATCCTGAAACCTCGCAGCTGCTCGACAAATATCATGTTGAATACTCCGGCACCGTCGAATCAACCCTGCTCCGCGATATCCTCTCCTGGATACTGCCGGTTTTCATCTTCCTGGGCGTCTGGTTTTTTCTCATGAAAAAAATGATGCCCCAGCAGCCCGGCTTCATGGCATTCGGCAAGAACAAGGCCAAAATCTACAAACAGGAGGACATCAGCATCACCTTTAACGATGTGGCCGGGGTCGATGAAGCCAAGGTCGAACTTGAAGAAATTATCGAATTCCTGAAAACCCCGGAGAAATACACGGCGTTCGGCGGCCAGATGCCCAAGGGGCTCCTCCTGGTCGGGCCGCCGGGGACCGGCAAAACCATGCTGGCCAAGGCCGTTGCCGGAGAGAGTAACGTACCCTTTTTCGGTATCAGCGGTTCGGAATTTGTCGAGATGTTTGTCGGCCTTGGTGCCGCCCGGGTGCGTGATCTCTTCGAAGAGGCCAAAAAAAATTCGCCGTGCATTATCTTTATCGATGAGCTGGACGCCCTGGGCAAGGCCAGGGGGATCGGCGGGGCCGGCGGCAACGACGAACGGGAACAGACCCTGAACCAGCTGCTCGTTGAAATGGACGGCTTTGATTCCAACATCGGCGTCATCCTCATGGCGGCAACCAACCGGCCGGAGGTCCTTGATCCGGCCCTGCTGCGGCCCGGCCGCTTCGACCGCCAGGTCCTGGTCGACCGCCCCGACAAGGAGGGGCGGAAGAAGATCCTGGAAGTGCATTTACGAAAAATCACCCGGGTGGGCGAGTTGGACCTGGACCGTCTGGCCGCCATGACGGCCGGCATGGTGGGAGCCGACCTGGCCAACCTGGTCAACGAGGCGACCCTGCTCGCCGTCCGTTCAAATCAGAAAACCGTGGAGATGGCCCAGTTTGAAGAGGCCGTGGAGCGGATCGTTGCCGGCCTGGAAAAGAAAAACCGGGTCATAAATCCCAAGGAGCGCAATGTTGTCGCCTACCATGAACTGGGTCATGCCCTGGTTGCCATGTCCCTGCCGGGCACGGACCCGGTGCAGAAAATTACCATTATCCCCCGGGGCATTGCCGCCCTGGGCTATACCATACAGTTGCCCACCGAAGACCGTTTTTTGATGAATCAAACAGAACTGCTGAACAAGATCGCCAGCCTGCTTGGCGGCCGGGCCGCCGAACAAACGGTCTTTAACGAAGTCTCTACCGGCGCCCATAACGACCTGGCCAAGGCCACGGACATCGCCCGCTCCATGGTCATCGAATACGGCATGAGTGACAAGCTGGGCCAGGTCTATCTCAAGGGCGAACCGACGGCCCAATTCCTGCAGCCCGGCCTGCGTAAATCGGGGGAATACAGCGAGGAGACCGCGCGCATTATCGACGAAGAGGTGCGGAAAATTATCGATAAACAGTACGAGGTTGCCCTGGATATTCTCAAGGACAAGCAGGGACTTCTCAAAAAAGCGGCGCAAGTCCTGCTGCAAAAGGAAAAAATATCCGGCTCCGAGCTGGAGGAAATCATCGCCAGCGACCGGCAATCTTCCTGAATCCGTGAGCGTTCGGGAACGGTGCAGGTGCAGATAGCGAGCCTGCGGAACCTTCGAGGCGGCAACGATGTGATTATCCCTGAGATATCAACTTTGTTGCCGACAAAGCAGCTGCGCCGTTATCGGGCGGGCCGGCCCCCGAAAGCCCTAAAACTCCTCTACCACCACCTGGTCAAACGAGACGGTCATGGCCCGGACCGGGCAAGCGGTGACGCAGAGGCCGCAGCCGGAGCAGCGATCGGGATCAAAGAGCACGGCCATCTCCGGCCGCTGCATGTACAGGGCGCCCACCGGGCAGATGCCGGTACAGGCCCCGCACTGGAAACACTTCTCATCATCACGGCTCACCTTGCCGGCCAGCCTCTCCACCTGGACCTCGAGATCCTTCAGGTATGACAAGGCCTCCCGGATATTTTCCCGGTTACCCTTGAACTCGATGATCATAATGCCTTCCCGTTGCGGCAGGATGTCCGCCTTCAGGATATTGAACTCAACATCATAGCGTTTAACCAGGTAATAGATGATGGGCTGATCACTGGTCTCCTTGGGAAAACGTAAAAAATAAATTCGGGTATACATCCTTGCCTCTTTTGGCTTAGGGCTTGCGCATAAATCAACTTCTGCGCCAGCCCTTAATTTCATGTTCGCTTGCAACCGGTTCTTTCCGCCCCATGCACCTCTTTATCCAGCCTGGCCAGCAGGATCTCCACCGGGGCGTCGGTCTCGATCGTGATCAGGCCCCGGTCCCGGAGTTCGTCGGGCGGTTCAAAGGTGGCCTTTTGGGCCTGGTAAATTTCCCAGCGGCCGTCAGAGACCGCCTTCGGGTCACGGGCCCGTTTTGCCAGTCTTCTTTTAACCTCGTCTTCGGCACAGGTGCAAAGGATAAAGACTGCCGCCGCGCCCTGAGAGGCGGCCAACGCCAGGACCTGCTCCCGTTCGGCCCGTTCGGAGTATGAGCCATCCAGGACCACGGCCGGCCTGCCGGCCTGCAGATCGTCCCTCGCCCGGTCGAGCATGGCCTGGTAGGTCCGGCGCGAAAAAACCCGGCTATAAATTCCCTGGTTGACTCCGGCCGCGCAGCGGGTCGCGGGATCAAGGCCCGCCAGTTCCTTGCGCACCCGGTCGGTATTGTAATACGGCAAACCGTAATGATCGGCAAACTTTTCTGCCAGGGTGGATTTACCCGAGGCAATCCGGCCAAAAAAAACGTAGATCCTCTGCATGCGACCTCAGCCTGCCACGTAGCTTTCAGCGAGATGAAAATATCTGGCCGCCCCCTGCAGACTGGCCTGCCTGACCGCCTCGTCCACGGCGGGGTCGGCGGCAGTGAACAGACCGATCTTGCCCCGGACATAGGCCCGGTAACACTTGTAGAAGTCCAGCATCCCGGCCAGGTCGTCGTCTCCCGAAGCACGGCTGAAGCGCTCAACCAGGTAGGCGGACAAGCCGGTAAGCCCATGAAAATCCAGATCCATGGCCAGGAAGGCGATATCGCTCGCCACGTCACAATAACGAAAGCGCTGGTTGAACTCTATACAGTCGTAGATGTACACCTTGTCCGCGAGGCAGATGTTGGCCGAATAGAGGTCGCCGTGGCAGTCCCGGATGCGCCCCTGGGCGATTCGCCGGGCAAACAGTTCCGGCCGGGCGAGAACCGTCCGGGCATAGTTCGAGATCCGCTCGAACCGGTCCCGGCTCAAGGCGCCGCCGCCGACAAACTCGCGGGTCTGGTCAAAATTTTCCAGGACATTCACGGCCACGGACTCGGCCGTCCCGAAGCGGTCGATCTCTTCGCTGCGCTCGGCCTGCCGGTAAAAGGGCACCAGGGTTTCGACCAGGGAATCGATATGTTCCCGGCCCAGCTCCCCGGCCGCGATCACATTGACCATCATCCGTTCTTCAGGCATGCGGACCATCCTGACGCCGTACTCAATCACCTCTCCCTCACCGCCCAAACGGTATTGCCCCTGCTCCAGGGTGACGGTGACCAGGCCGAGATAAATATCCGGACACAGGCGGCGGTTCAGGACCAGTTCCTGTTCGCAGCAATATTGCCGTTTATCCAGGGTGGAAAAATCAAGAAAACCGAAATTCACCGGTTTTTTGAACTTGTAGACATAGTCGCCGGCCAGCAGGACATAGGAGATGTGGGTCTGAACCAGGCGGATATCGGCCGCGGCATGGTCATAAGCAGAGGGCGAGAGAAGGGCTTGAATAAATTCCGGCAGGTTTTCGTTGGCCATGACAATCTCCAGGATCGGGAAATTTGCTTGTTTTCGTTTTTCAAATCACCACACTGTACCAGAAGATCAAATCGCCGTAAACGGTTTACCAACTTCTCCGATCATGGTAAGAGTTTGCAGAAAAATATTTGCCGATGGGAAAAAAGCATGAATGAACATGAGCTGCTGAACCTGCTGAACCGGGTCCGCAACGACACCCTGACCGTCAGCCAGGCCATAGAGCGGTTGCGGCAGCTGCCGGTTGAGCTCCTGTCATCAGCCCGGCTGGACCACCATCGACAGCTGCGGACCGGTCTGCCCGAGGCGATCTTCGGCGAAAACAAGACGGCACCGCAGCTCGTTGAAATTTTTACAGCCCTCCTCAAGCAGAAAGACGTGGTCCTGGCGACCCGGGTCGCGGCAGACAAGGCCGGCGAGGTGCTCAGTAAGCTTGACGGCCTCACCTATCATGATACGGCCCGGATCCTGAGCGGCAACGACCAGTACATCCCCGAGGACTGCGGCCGGGGCACGGTGGTTATCGTCACCGCCGGCACCTCGGACCTGCCGGTGGCCGAGGAGGCGCGTATTTGCCTGGAACGGTTCGGCCACCGGGTCGAGACTGTGTATGACGCCGGCGTCGCCGGACTGCATCGAATCCTGGCCCAGGCCGACCTCCTGCAACGGGCCTCGATGATTATCGTGGTGGCCGGCATGGAAGGCGCGCTGCCCGGCGTGGTGGCCGGCATGGTCCGGGCCCCGGTTATCGCCGTGCCCACCAGTGTCGGTTACGGCACCGGGGCCGGGGGCTTCAGCGCCCTGTTCGGCATGCTGAACAGCTGCGCTCCGGGGCTGGCCGTGGTCAACATCGATAACGGTTTCGGCGCCGCCTGCATGGCCGCGGCGATTAACAGAAAACCTGAATCCTTGACGGCCTGAGGTGATATTCCATGCAGTACGTAGAATTTACTGCATTATTACCAAATAAACGTATTCTCCGGTCTGCACCGCGCCGGACTGCGGCCCGCCCGAGAACGGCGCATCTGCACCGTTCTCGAACGCTCACGGATTCAGGAGAAAAATCAAAGAATAAGCCCCTCGCCATTGCGCAATGCCGACTATCGTTTTATAGTGGAGAGCTTTTACCTGGCAAGAACCCGCCGATTCACATTTATGACAAAACAATCAATACGTAGAGTTCACTCAACAGTAAGTTCCCGGAACAGCCGGACCAGGGTGACAACCCGAAGGCCGAATACCGTGAAGTTATTTTTCGAGCGGACCCGTAACACAAGAGAAGAGCACAGCCGATGAACACCACCATGAAACTGAAAATCGCTCTAATGGCCGGACTTGTCCTGTTCTCAATCATGGCCATTGTCCCTTCGTTCTATAAGGGCGCCCCGTCCTGGTGGAAAACATACCTGGCCCCGCAGGGGATAAAACTCGGCCTCGACCTGCAGGGCGGCATGCACCTGGTGCTGCGGGTAGAGCTGGACAAGGCGGTAGAGAACTCGCTCAACCTGGCGGCCTCCGACCTGAAAGACGCCCTGGCCGACAAACATATTACCGTGGTGCGCATGCCTTCCAGCAATCCGCAGCAGATCACCTTCACCCTGCCCAACACCGGGGCGGTGAACACGGTGAACGAGGTCATCAAGAACGACTTCCCCGGCCTGGACATCAAAGTGCTCACCGAACAGGGCAGCTTTCCCCGCATTATCCTGAAACTGAAGCAGGATAAAATTAATTTTATCCGCAAGAATGCGGTCAACCAGTCCCTTGAGATTATCCGGAACCGGATTGATCAGTTCGGTGTCGCCGAACCGGTCATTATTCGTCAGGGCGACAACGAAATCGTGGTTGAACTGCCGGGCATCAAGAATCCGAAACGGGCCATCAGCCTGATCGGCCAGACCGCCCAGCTTGAATTCAAGATGGTGGCCGACGACAGCGGCCTGAACCTGCCGCAGCTCATCAGCGACGCCGTCAAGGCCGGGCAGTGGAAGCCCGGTGAAAGCCGGGAACAGCTCAACCTTGCCCTGCAGAACCGCCTACCGCCAGGCACCGAGATCTACTTTCAGCGCTTTGTCGATAAACAGACCAAGCGGGTCAGGAAGGTCCCCATCCTGCTGAAAAGCCAGGTCCTGATGACCGGCGAAATGGTGAAGAACGCCCAGGTGCGAATCGGCGGCACCTTTAACCAGCCCTACGTCAGCCTGGACCTGACCGGCCGGGGCGGTAAAATATTCGGCACGATAACGGGGAAAAACGTCGGCAAACGGCTGGCCATTATCCTGGACGGGGTGGTCCGCTCGGCCCCGGTGATCCGGGAAAAAATTCTCGGGGGCAGCGCCCAGATATCCGGCGGCTTCACCCACGAAGAGGCCACCGACCTGGCCATTGTCCTGCGGGTCGGAGCCCTGCCGGCCCCGGTCGAGATCATCCAGAACATGACCGTCGGCGCCAGCCTGGGCCACGACTCCATCACCAAAGGTTTAACCTCCGGCCTCTTCGGCGCCCTGATCGTCCTGGTCTTTATGGTCATCTACTACCGGCTGTCCGGGGTGATCGCCGATCTGTCGCTGGTGATTAACATTCTCTTCCTGTTTGTCGGCCTGGCCATGCTCGGTGCCACCCTGACCCTGCCCGGCATTGCCGGTATTATTCTCTCCATCGGCATGGGGGTGGATGCCAACGTCCTCATCTTTGAACGAATGCGCGATGAATTCGCCCTGGGCAAATCAGTGAAGTCAGGCGTGGACAGCGGCTTCAACAAGGCATTCTGGAGTATCGTCGACGCCCAGATGACAACCCTGATCACGGCCCTGGCCCTGTTTCTCTTCGGTACCGGGCCGATCAAGGGCTTTGCCGTTACCCTGTCGCTGGGCATCATCTTCAACCTCTTTGCCGTGCTGTTCGGCTCCCGGCTAGTCTACGATGTCCTCTACAAAACAAAAAAGCTGAAGCAGGTCCGCTTCATGTGTTTTCTCAAAAAATCGAATTTCGACTTCATGAAAGTCAGGAAGATCGCCTTTACCGTCTCTGCCATCCTGGTGCTTATCGGTCTTTTTTCCTTTGTCGAAATTCTCAGGGGCCAGGCCAACCTTGGTGTCGATTTCTCCGGCGGCGCCCTTTTGCAGTACAAGGCGGAGAAACCCTTCAAGCTGGAGGATATCCGGGCCGACTTTAGGAAAAGCGGCTATGGCAATGTCAACCTGCAAAAGGTGACCGGGGAAAACCGGCTGATCGTCAAACTCAAAAAATCGGAGGAAACGGTTGGTCATCTCGGCGACGAGATCACCGCTGTCCTGAACAAGAAAGAAGCGGACAAGAAATTTGTCCTGGAGAGCCAGGCCGAAATCGGTTCCTCCGTCTCGGCGACGTTGCGGGACAAGGCGATCGAGGCCATTGCCATCTCGCTTATCGGCGTCCTGGTTTACCTGGCCCTGCGTTTTGACCTGAGCTTCGGCCTGGCGGCGGCCGCCGCCACCTTGCACGACGTGCTGGTGGTGCTCGGTATCTGCTGGCTGTTGAACGTCGAGATTTCACTGCTGATCGTCACTGCGCTCCTGACCCTGGCCGGTTATTCACTCAATGACACGGTGGTCATCTTTGACCGGATCAGGGAAAATATACAGAAACACGACAAGACCGATTTCTACACCATTATCAACAACTCCATCAACCAGGTCATGAGCAGGTCCATCATCACCTCCATGACCACGGCCTTCACCCTGGCCGCCCTCTTCTTTTTCGGCGGCTCGGCCATCCACGGTTTTTCCTTTGTCCTGCTTATAGGCATAATCGTCGGCACCTACTCGTCCATCTTTATCGCCAGCCCGTTGCTCAGTCTCAAATCACGGCAGGTATAGTGTATGGCAGGGGCATTACCGGAATACTTTCAGCGGCTGGAGCAGGAGAAACGCTTCTGTTTTTCCTGCCATCCCGGCGTGCCCTGTTTCACCGAGTGCTGCCGGGAGCTGGACCTGGCCCTGACGCCCTATGACGTTCTGCGCCTGAAAAACAAGGTGCGGCTGAACTCGACCGACTTTCTGGCACAGTATGTCATTATCGAACAGGGCCCGGATCTCGCCTTTCCCCTCTGTTACCTGACCATGGTGGATGACGGCCGGGCGAGCTGCGTTTTTGTCTCCCCCGGGGGCTGCACGGTTTACGCAGACCGGCCGGCGGCCTGCCGGGCCTATCCCGTGGGCCGCGGCGCCTCCCGGGAAAATAACGGCCGAGTCCGGGAGACCCTGGTCCTGGTCAGGGAGCCGCACTGCCTTGGTTTCACCGGGGCCGTGAGCCAGACCGCCGGCGAATATTTCCGTAACCAGGGACTGGACGACTACAACCGCCGCAACGACGAGATCATGATCCTGCTGCAGCATGACCGGATCAGGCAGGGGTTCCGGCCGACACGACGGCAGCAGGACCAATTCATCCTGGCGCTGTATAATCAGGATCTGTTCCGGCAGGAAATGAGTAGCTGCCGAATCAACATGAAACGGCCGCTGGCAGTTGCAGAACTGCAGGGACTGGCCGGAGATGAGGGGCAGCTGTTGCGACTCGGCGGCCGCTGGCTGCGGCAGGAGCTTTTTAACGAATGACCGCGGGAGAAGACTGTCCGCTCGGCGAAAAACGTACCCAGGCCCTGCGGCGGATCAGTGCGGAATACGGCCGGGAAGAGGGCGGCTCTCACGGTCCGGATCATACGGAAAGGGTGTACCTCATGGCCCTGGCCATCGGCCGGCGGCTGAATGCCCGGCTGGACATCCTGGCCGCCGCCGCCCTGCTGCACGACATCGGCCGCGGCCACGAAACCGCGAGCCGCGGCCGGATCTGCCATGCGGCAAAAGGCGCGGACCTGGCGGCCACCATCCTGCAGGGGCTTGAATTTTCGCCCCGGGACATCGAGGCCATTACCCACTGCATCCGTGCGCATCGTTTTCGCGGCCGGGAAACACCCGGCTGCCTGGAAGCCAGAATCCTCTTTGATGCCGACAAACTCGATTCCATCGGCGCCATCGGCATTGGCCGGGCTTTTCTCTTTGCCGGTCAGATCGGGGCCCGGCTGCATAACGCCGAGCTTGATCCCGCCGCCACCCGGTCCTACTCGCAGGAAGATACCGCCTACCGGGAATTCCAGGTCAAAATGTCCCGGGTCCGGCAGCAGATGCTGACCCGGCCGGGGCGCGAGCTGGCCCGGCAGCGCCACAAATTCATGGAAGTCTTCTTTGACGAGTTGAACCGGGAAATTTACGGGATAGAGATCCCATAATGTTTGTTACTACGGGGATCCATGCTGAAATGCTGAAACTGGTAATCTTTGACTGCGACGGCGTCCTCTTTGATTCACGCGAGGCCAACCGCGCCTACTACAATCATCTCCTCTCCCGGTTCGGCTGCCCGCCCATGGATGAGGAAGAACTCGAATATGTCCACACCCACAATGTAACGGCTTCGGTGGCCCACATCTTCCGCCGCCATCACCAGGTCGACCGGGCCGTCGTGGACCGCTTTCGCACGGAACTCGATTACTCGCCCTTTCTCAATTCCATGATCATGGCGCCTGATCTGCTTGAATTCCTCCGCCTGATCAAACCGCGTTACCACACGGCAATCAGCACCAACCGAACGACGACCATGCCCATGATCCTCGACATCTTCAAGCTGCGGCCCTGGTTCGAGCAGGTGGTCACCGCCCTGGACACGCCACGGCCCAAACCGGCCCCTGACGGCTTACACATGATCCTGAACCATTTCGGGGTCACCGTCGGCGAGGCCATCTACATCGGCGACAGCGAGGTGGATCGTGAGCATACCGCCGGCCTGGGCATGGAGCTGATCGCCTTCCGGAACCCCGGCCTGGCGGCCGAGTATCACGTGGACCGGTTCATGGCCATCCCCGGGTTGCAACCCTTCAGGCAACCGGGAAAAACAGAATGATCCTGACCGTCAACCATAGCTTCATGGTCACCGGCCCGGACCTGGACACCTGCGGCCAACACGTCCGTTTCTTTTTAGACACCACCCAGCTGGTTCGTTACGACTTGGTAGCGATTGACCCGGAACACTCAATCCACGGCACGGATCCCCGGTTTCAGCCGGAGCTGGACCTGGTCGTGGCGGCGAACCAGGCCATACTGGCGGAGCTGCTCGGCGAACTGCGGCAGGAAGGATGCCGGCAACTGGATGATCTTCTCACCCTGCCGCAGGGCTTTCAGAGTAAACTGCTCCACACCATGAGCCATCTCCTTGATGGCTTTTTCGGTATTGACAGCCGCTTTTTCGATCTTGATGAAGACTCCCACCGGATCACCGCCAAAAGGCGGCAACAGATCAAGGACACACCGGATCAATGCTGGCTCATCGGCATTACGGCCCAATCGGCCGCTGAGCAGGGTTTTGAGGAAAAAAGCTAATTTTTTTTCTCCTCCGCCTCATCAAGATGCCGGCATCCTTCCATCAGGATCAGCATGAAGTCACCGAGTTCCCGGGCCTCCATGAGCGAGGGAGACAGACCCGGTATATAATCGAAATGCCCCTCCCTTTCCCGCAGTAGCGCATAGATCGCCTCCTGATTATCCATTTCGCCAAAGCGAGCGGCAATCAGGGCTCCTTCGCGAAAAGAAATCCAGCCCCGCCCAGCCGGCACATCAAGCAGCAATCTGCCGGTTTTCTGGTGCATGTGGAAAACCTGCAGTAATTCGAGGAGAGAAATGGCATCAAGACGGCCGCTGATCATCGCCCCGTCATCCTCGGCAACCGTTTGTTCCCCGGATTCTTCCGCCATCTCTCCCAACCGGAATTTAATCAGGCCGGTACAACCGCCACAGGTAAAAACCGTATCCTGTTGTTCGGCGAACCCTGTCGCGGCATGGGGCAAGAGGGTAAAAAGCAGGGAAGTCAGTTCCCGGACCAGGATAAGACAGGAAGGACGACCGGCGGGAAGATTGACGGCATTGTCCGTCAGGACAAATCCGTCTTTATCACAATAAAACGGACAGTTACGCTCATAAACAATGTCAAAGGCTACCACAAATGTAGTCATGAATCTCAAAAAAAAATTATGGAAAATTTATTATAATTAAGACATTGTACACGTTATGGCAAGAATGCTCAAATATGTAATTCACGGCCCGCCCCGACGGGTATCAAGCGGCTATCCCAATATTTTTTCAAAGATTCCACAACAAAGCAACTTGTTTACATTTACGGAATATTATATATATATAATGTAAATATGAACAGAAATGATATGAAAATCTCCCTTTCGTTGCCAGGTTCTCCTTACGCAATAGGGAGTTGAACAAGCCAATGCCGTGTATTCTCTCTCATTCAGTATCATGACCAGGACCCAAGGTTAAAGCATGCCCACCGTTGCGCAACAACTTATTGCCGATTTTGACCAAGTCAGAAAAACTCTTGCCCTGTATCCGGATATCAGCATCATCCAAACTACCGGAGAACCGCCGGACCATTATGAGATTGAATATCACCTGAAGGGGTATAAAAAAAATCCCGACGGGACCATCTCTCCAGAAAATCAGCACCGCATTCTGATCGACCTGCCCTTCGGCTATCCGCATTTTCCCCCCAGCGTCAAACCACTCACTCCTGTTTTCCACCCTGATATTGATCCTGACGCTGTCCGGATTGCGGACTTCTGGCAGGAAACCCCGTCTCTGGCCGAACTTGTTCTCCATATCGGTAAAATGATCTGCGGAACGTACAGTCCAGAGAATCCCTTTAACCAGGAAGCATTCGACTGGTACGAGGAACGCCGGGACTGGCTTCCTTTTGACAGCGTGAAGACGGCAATAATCAGCGACGATTCATTAAAGACCCCGCCGGACGATATGCCGGAGGCGGCCGACACGACAAAGGAGTCCGTTCAACTCTCGCCGGCGAAAGAGGCAATTACGGAGGACGACATCCCGCTCGCCTCTGAAGCGGAAAAATGGCCCCCGGATATTACCGCCGGACAGACAACCGATGAACTCCCGACGACATTGGCTGAAGAGGAGATTCAGCTCGGCCTCAACCTGGAAGACGAAAACCCGGTGCCGCCGGAAAACCAAACCGACGAAATTGAGGAACATAAGAAGCAGGCCCGCGATCTGGACGAAGACGTCTTTGCCGCTCTGGGGCTGGATGATGAGTCGTCGCCCGGGGAATCGGCCGAAAAAGAAAAAAAAGGCCGCCTCAGACCTGTCCGGCCGCTCATTGAGCAAAAAGAAATATTCAGAGCCCAAAGGATCCTCGCCGATATTCATGATCCGGCCTCGGTCCCTGACTTTGAGGAACTGGAACGGGATATCGCCGAGGCGACCCGTGAGGCCACGAGGCTGTATAAAAAGGCAGGCCTGCTTAAGCAACAGGGACAGCTGGAAAAAGCCGGCCTGCTGTTGGACCAGGTGGCCAACGTCGCTATCGATTATCCCGGCCTTGAATCTGCCCGTAACCGTATCCGGGAAGATATCATGGTCAGGCTGAACGAACCGGCCGAATCGGCTGCCGGGCGGAAAAAAACCACTGCCGGCAAACGGGTTTCGCGGATTTCGCAGAAAAAGGTTTCTGCAAAAGCAAGACGTAAAATTCCATATAAACAGATCCTGGCCGCGGCCGTTCTCATTGGGTTCGTAGCCGGCGGCGCCCGCCTCTACTTCAATGACTCCGCCAACCTGGAAAAAGCGGCGACAAGCTGGCAGCAGGCGCAAAAACTCAGCGCCCGGCGACAGTATAAGGAGGCCGGAAAATCGCTGGCCGCGGCGCAAGCGGCCCTGGGCAAAATATTTTTTCTCAGGCAGTCCCGGACCACGATGGAACAAAAGATAAACGCCCTGGCCGACTCCCGGGATTTCAAAGAGGGCCTTAAGGGCCGGGTTCAGTACAACGGTCAATACATCAATGCCGATCTGGCGCAAAAACTTACCCGGTTCAACCTCCTTTTGGCGGCGGCGAACAAGGTCGTCAAGGCGGGAAAAACACCGGCGGCCATCAAGGCCATGAACACGGCGCTCCGGTTTGCCGAACAAAATGGCCTGCAGGAGCAGATGCGGAAAATTCGTCTGACCCTCAGCAACCTGCAACTGCAGGAGTCATTAGAACAGGCCAAAAAAGCGGAAGAGGAAAAGGAATGGCCGCAGGCCGCCGAGACCTATCGCAAGGCCCTGGAGCTGAGCACCTCGTTATCCAATGCCGCGGACAAAAGCGATATCGCCTCTCGTTTTGCCGCCGCCTCGTTTCACAGTGAACTCGACCGCAGCAAAACGGCCTTTACCGCTTCAGAATGGCAAAAAACCATTGAAATGCTGCAACGGGCCGAAAAAATTCTGCAGAAGAACCCCCAGGCCGCTTCGGCGGCGGAGAAAAAAGAACTTCATTCGCTCCTGCTCAACTCTCAGCTTTTCCAGATATTGAGTACCGCCAAAAAAGCCTATAAAAAAGGGGACTGGGACCTGGCCGGCCAGGAATACCGGCAGGCGATAGATCTGCTGCAGCAGAACCGCGACCGCCTGGGAGCCGAGACCGGCAACTATATTGACCAAATCAAGAAAACAATTCTCCTGACCCATATTGCCCGGGAACAGAGCAAGGCCTCGCTAACGGGAAAAAATGAAGATATCGCCGCCACTCTCGCCCATGACCAGGCCATTGTCAACCTGATCGAAAAGAGCAGGTTCAATCAAGACCCGGCGCTGAAAAAAATCCTGGCCAACACCCGCCAACAGGTTGCAACGAAGAAGAAACAGCTTGAAATCAAGCAAAAAATAGACTGGCTCAATGCCAACTTCCAGAAAATTTTCCTGGCCAACTATCCCTCGACCCGCTCATCGGAGCTGCCTTATAAAAAAGTGACTTTTTTAAAAAAAGTCGGCAATAAACTCATCTTTAAGCTGAGTTGCGTCGAAATCCGGCAAGGCCGGTCTTTCGGGCTGGAGCTGAACTACCAGTACAATCCGGACACGAATTCCTGGAGTCTGTATCCCGGTCAGTGAGGATGGGGATGGTGGGATCCGCCAGGAGCGGCCAGGGGACCACCAGCCTTGCCCATGGCGTCCTCCAGGGCGGCCTCGGCATTCCGCAACGAGGCGGCGGCCCTTTTAAGCAGCTCTGCAATATCCGGCTTGCCGGCAGCCTCCATGATCCCGGCCCACTGGAGGAATTCCCCGCCATGGCCGCTGTTGTGCTCTATCCAGTGCGGGAGCATAACCCGCAGTTTATCCAGATCATCCATATTATTCATCCCCTTATTTTTTTTGTAATAGTTCACCGGGGGGTGCGGTCCATCCGGCTCATCCGCAGTGCGGTCTGAATTTACCCGTGCCGCAGATTCGTTCAAGCAGGTTGGCGAATCTATAATAGCCCATCTACGCGAGTCAGCCTGATCGGACGAAAATGGGGTGCGGAGAACTCTTACTATTTTTTCTCTGCCGATATCGAGGCCGGAACCAGCACCAGCGTGTTGCCGAGAAAATCAATCCGGGCAACGGCCACGTCCGGCACCACTCTCGGCTCTTCAAAAAAGGTGGAGAGAGTTACTCCTTCCGTGGTTACAGCCAACCCGGTCACGCTGTCCATAATTTTTTCCTGCCGGCCGTCCTGCTCAAGTACTACACTCATCTGACACATGATTTCCTCTTCCTGCATTCCACAATTACTTTTACCCCTGTCCCTGAACGACACCCGAACCAAACCGTTAGATCAAGAACCTGAACTCTCCTTTGCCCAGCAGGTTGTGCAGATGCAGCATTCCTCGCAGCCGCCCCGAGCCGTCTGTTACCGGCAGGACCGTTATTTCATGCCGCTGCATAATACTGAGCGCATCGGCGGCCATGAACCTCCAGTTGATGGTAACCGGGTCCGGGGTCATAACCGCCCCGATTTCCAGGGTATCGAGGTTCACGTTCTGCAACACCAGCCTGCGCACGTCGCCGTCAGTGACGATCCCGCTGAGTCCGGTATCCTCGGTAATGACGATAACCGCGCCCAGATTTTTCTCGTCGAGTTCAATAATGGCCTCGGCAACGGTTGCCTGCTCCCTGACCAGGGGAACCTCGTCGCCGGTGATCATAACCTCGCTCACCGCCACCTTTAACCGCTCTCCCAGGCTGCCGCCGGGATGATTTCGCCGGAAATCCTCGACCTTGAACTGTTTGCGCTTCAAGAGAACCACGGCCAGGGCATCGCCGAGGGCCAGGGTGGCGGTGGTACTGGTGGTGGGGGCCAGCCCCAGGGGACAGGCCTCCCGGGGGATGGCGACGTCAAGAACCACATCCGCGTTGACGGCCAGGGTCGAATTGGTGTTGCCGGTCATGGCAATGACCCGGATGGAGCGGCTCCGCAGACTGGTCAGCAGGCCGTTGAGCTCCGGCGTTTCACCTGAATGGGAAATGGCCAGGATGACATCAGATGACGTCACCATGCCCAGATCGCCATGCATGGCCTCTACCGGATGGAGAAAAAAAGAGGGCGTCCCGGTGGAATTCAGGGTCGCGGCGATCTTCTGCCCCACCAGTCCCGACTTGCCGAGACCGGTAATCACCAGGCGGCTGGGGCACTCCATAATCAGGCCGACCGCCTGCTCGAACTCCGGACCAAGACGCTCCCGCACGGCGATAATGCCTTCGGCTTCAATCGTCAATACCTCTCTGGCCTGTGCAACAGTCATGCGTCCTCCTGCGCAAGCCGTCACAGGCACCCCATCTTCACGCGGTCGCTCCCGCCCGCATAGAGGGACTACCGGAGTCTCCCTGCGGTCGCTTACCTGCGAACGGAAGCGACTACGTAAATCTGTGGCACCTGTGGCGACTTACAGGTTAAATGCAAGTAATAGCGCAGAGTTTCACGCCCTGTGACCAGTTACCCTCCTGCAGGTCGACAACGATCCTCCCCCTGATACCGCCCCGCAACATCCGCTCAATTGCACCATCAAGCTCCGGCAACGATATGGTGCGGGTCATCTCCTCGAGAAATGGAATATACCACTCGCCGCCCAGCTTCCGCCATATTTCTTTCCGCCGCGCCATGGGACAACGGGCCGAGTCAATGCCCAGCAGCTGAACGCCGCGCAGGATAAACGGATAAACACTGATCGGCAGATCTCCGGAGGCGGCGTTACCGCAACAGGTGACCCTGCCGTCATATTTCGTCGCCTTGATGGCCGTGGCGAGGATATCGCCACCCACCGTATCGACGACCCCCGCCCACCGTTCACGGAGCAGCATGCGGGTCATGCCGCCGGTCGCCTGTTTCCGGCTCAAGACCGCCGACGCCCCAAGCCGCCGGAGAAAATCATGCTCCCCACCCTTGCCGGTAACGGCGGTGACGGCGAAACCAAGCCGGGCCAAAAGGGCAACGGCAATACTGCCGACGCCCCCGGTTGCCCCGGTGACCAGAATCGGGCCGGCAGCTTTTTTCATGCCGCTGCCGAGCAGGGCGAAAACAGACTGGGCCGCGGTAAAACCGGCAGTACCGAGTTGCATGCACGCCTGCAAGGTAAGAGAAGACGGTTTAGGCATAACCCAGGCCGCAGGCACCCTGATATAACGGCCAAAACCGCCCGGGGTATTCATGCCGAGATCATAACCGCAGGCAATGACTTCATGGCCGGGCCGGAACTCCTTGACGGAACTCCGGACCACAACGCCGGCCGCGTCAATGCCCGGGGTATGCGGATATTTCCTGGTTACGCCCCGGTTGCCGCTGGCGGACAGGGCGTCCTTATAATTGAGGGAAGAATAATCGACCCGGATCAGCACCTCACCTGCCGGCAGATCATCGAGAGATTTTTCAGTGATTTGCCTGGCATAGGAACCGGGTTCCTTCTCGCTGACAACCAGGGCTCGGAATAATGTCGTATTCATGATAATATATTCATGATAATAAATTGCCGTTACGATCGCCCCGGCTCCACTTGATTCCCGGGGTGCACCTTGAGCACTCCCGCCAGTATCGGGTGGATGAGGCCATCAGGTGTTCGCAGACGGTAGCGGCCGTCCGGCCGCAGGCCGGCCCCGGCGCCATGCACAACAAGGCCGTTCTCATCCTGCCAGGATATATTCTTGCCCAGCAGGAAATCGCGCTGCCGCCATAGAGAAAAAAACGTCTCCGGATTACGTTCCAGGCCGGCAACCAGGGAATCCAGCTGCCGGACAATTTCGCGCCGCAGCATATCGAGATCATGGCAACGGTGAGTAATCTCAGACAACGACGTCACCAGGTCCCGCAGGGGCGGCGGAAAATCAGCCGGCAGCGAATTAACGTTCAGGCCGATGCCAACCACCACAAAAGGAACGCCGGGCGGCGCGGCCGACCAGGGAGCCGTCTCCGTCAAAATGCCGCCAAGCTTTTTCCGGCCGCAATAGAGGTCATTAGGCCACTTGAGAAGAGGCGCGATCCCGTGTTTTTCCAGGACCATGCTGCAGGCGACCCCGGCGGCGAGCGTCACCAGGCGCAGATGAGCAAACGCCAGGTCAGGCCTCAGGATAACGGACATATAAAGACCGCCGGGCGGCGAGACAAAACATCTACCGGCACGGCCGCGACCGCCCGTCTGCCGGTCGGCCACGACAACCGTGCCGTGAGCCGCACCCTGACGCCCCAGCTCAAGGGCCAGGGAATTGGTCGAATCCGCCTCCGGATACCTGACAACCGCTTGTTTTGCCTGCATCGACAAGATAAACCGTCCTCGGAGATCAGCCGGACAGCGAAGTCGCAGGTGAACAACCGACTGGCGCCGCCTGGCGCTGATGGGCTCCTGACAGCCAGCCGCCTCCATGACCGGTGTCATGCCAAGTGAAACAAAAAAAGCAGAGGCTGGCAGGCCTCTGCTTGAAGAACGAAAGAAAACTGAAGAAGCTCAGTCGTTAACTCCCTGTGCTCCTTCTTCATTCTTAATCCGATCCGGGCGCGCATACATGGTCGTCGACCCTGAAGACCAGTACATCAACTCTCCCTCTCTTACCAGCTCGTTGGCAACATTTTTAATGACACGAGGCTTGGAATCAGGATCACATTTGTAGAAATCCTTGAGGTATAGCTGAGGTTTAGGGGCCTTGATTGCCTTTTCAATGATTACAGCCTTCAATTCTTCTTTACTCAGAGCCATAATGGTCTCCATGAAAATAATATAGGGTGAGTCGAAGAGCAGCCTGGCTCAACTACAGAGCCAGGCTGCACAGTACACCGTGTTAGTCGGTATAGCTAGCGGTAGCACTTGTGTACTTGAACTGCGTGGTTGTATGCCACGTCTCGTAGGCCATCCGGTAATCGTCGATGGACTTCTCGGTAAACGGAATATTACATTTCTCAAAAAATTTCTCCCAGCCGATCCGCTCGGCCCATTCACCAAGACGCTCATACTTGTTGGCATTCTCGGCGTAGACCTTGACGATATTCACAATCGCCTCTACAACCTCGGGCCAACGAGGCGGATTATTCGGCAGAAAGGGAATAACCAGCTTGGAAAACTTGGGGGCCGATATCCGGTTGGAAATCTTGCCGCCAACCAGGATGGCAATACCGTCACCGTCCGGATCAGCCAGAGGCATGGCCGGACACATGGTGTAGCAGTTACCGCAGTACATACAGCGCTCGGCGTTAACCTTGACGGACTTGATCTCCTTGCCGTCCACTACTACCTTGGCAGGCTTTACTGCGCCCAGCGGACAGGAGGCAATGGCCAGCGGCAGCTCGCAGACGCCGGTGATATGTCCGTGGTCGATCATCGGCGGCTTCCGGTGAATGCCGAGGATGGCAATATCGGAGGCATGCACGGCACCGCACATATTCAGGCAGCAGGCCAGAGCGACGCGCAGCTGAGCAGGCAGTTTCATGGAACCGAAGTAGTCGAACAGCTCGTCCATAACACACTTGACCGGGCCGGAGGCATCAGTGGCCGGGGTATGACAGTGGACCCAGCCCTGGGTATGCACAATATTCGTGATACAGGCACCGGTACCGCCGATGGGGAACTTGTTGCCGCGGCTCTTGAGGTCCTCGATCAGGGACTTCATGCTGTCCTCGGAATCGGTCATAAACTCCACATTGTTCCGGGTGGTGAAACGCAGATAGCCTTCGCAGTGGGCATCGGCGATATCACACATTTCGCGGATATGCTCAATGGACATAAGCCGGGCGGCACCAACCCGAACCGTGTAGCACTTGGCGCCGGTCTCGGAGGTATGAATCAAAATGCCCGGAGCGGGAATCTCGTGATACAGCCACTTGCCCTTGTTCGCCTTGATGACAGGCGGCAGAAACTCATCGTAATAACGCGGCCCAATATCGGTAATCCGACCTTCCATCGGATTATTCGGATCATAACCCATGATATATTCTCCTTATAAGAAATAATTACAGTAAATTCGGTTAATGACAATTAAGCTGCGTGGCGTTTCCTGAACTCGACGATATCACGCTCAAAACCGCCCGGAACTTCCTCCTCCCGCCAGAAAATATAAGCATTGGAACGTGGCTCCTGGATATGCTGCGGCAGCGGCTCAACCCCGATGATGCTCAGGAAGTTGGCCAGACCGATTCTCTGCATGGCCTCACCAACCCGTTCGCGGTTCTTGCCGTGTTCCATCCACCAGTCCCAGACACTCTCAATGACATTGATAACTGCCTCGTACTCATTCTCCTTCTCTATCTTGACAAAAGGAATGATCATGGTCGCGAACTGGGCGCCCTCAAGAATCGGGGCCTTGGCACCCATACAGATGGTCGCGCCCTGCTCTTTACCCGGACGCATAGCCCGCGGCATAACATTGATACAGTGCATGCAGCGGGTGCACTCGCTGTTATCAACCTTCAGTTCATCGCCTTCCATCGACATACAGCCGGTGGGGCAGAGATCAATAACTTCCTTCTGGATATCAAAGGCACCCCAGTCACGACCGGCATGAGCACCGGCGTTGGCGGGATAATTGCCGGCCATATATTCTTTGACCGCAGCCTGATCAATACGGATATCGTCTTTCCAGGTCCCGATGACGGCAAGGTCGGAACGGGCGATGGCGGCAACACAGTCATTGGCGCAACCGGAAAATTTAAACTTGTACTTATAGGGAAAAGCGGGCCGATGCAACTCATCCTGATAATGATTGGTCAGGGTATGGCAGATCTCCTGGGTATCATAGCAGGCGAACTCGCAACGGGACTGTCCCAGACAGCAGGAAGGGGTCCGCAGATTGGAACCGGAGCCGCCGATATCCTGATTCAGATCATGGGTCAGATCCCAGAACAGGGGCTCGAGATTCTCGGTGCGGGTACCCAGCAGGACCATGTCGCCGGTGGACCCGTGCATATTGGTCATGCCGGAGCCGTACTTCTCCCACAAGTCACAGATACCGCGCAGGAACTTGGTCGAGTAGTATTTGGATGACGGCTGATTGACCCGAACCGTATGGAAGTGCTCAACGCCGGGAAAGCGGTCAGGAACATCTGAATAACGACCGACAACACCACCACCGTAGCCGAAAATACCAACAATACCACCGTGTTTCCAGTGGGTAATTTTATCCTCGTACGAGAGTTCCAGTTGTCCAAGAATATCCCAGCACTCCGGCTTCGTCTCGGCCTGTCGCTTCAGATCAGTGACGAAACTCGGCCATGGGCCCTTCTCCAGTTCGTCCAGCATAGGGGTATCATGCTTTGACATCAGTATTCCTCCTTTCAATGCAGTTTTTCTTAGGCCTCTGATAAATACCAACAGGGACACGTTTCCGCCTGGTTACACAGGTCGAACTCGTCCCGCCCATTGAATCATCATTCATTTTACTGTATTTATACTTCATCAAGATCTTTGTCAACAAAAAATCGAAAAACCCCGGATATTTCATAATTTCCTCTCCCTGCGGGAGAGACCGGGCGAGGGCACACCATGGGTAGCGGTGCGGCCATGTCCTACCACGCCCGGCCCTTACCCGGCCGGATGCTGCCACGTACCCAGAAAGACGGAATATTTTGAGCCGGCCCTTAGCCGATACCGCCCGCGGCCCGAAGGAGGTTCAATTCCGCCGATTCCCCGGCCAGCGGCCCCGTTTTCCCCTCTTTCTCCGCCGCCAGTTGCTCCAGCAGCCGGCCGGCCAGAATCTTGCCGAGCTGGACGCCTTCCTGGTCGAACGAATTAATATTCCAGGTAAATCCCTGGAAGGCAATCTTATTTTCATACAGGGCCAGCAGAGCCCCCATGGAGTAAGGCGTCAACCGATCGGCGATCAATATTGAATTCGGCCGGTTGCCGGCAAAGCGCTGGTTGGGATTTTCATGGTTCCGCCCCCGGGCCAGCCCCAGGGACTGGGCCAGCATATTGGCGACCAGCTTCTCCTGGGAGGTGGTGCCGCTGACCACGAGGTCCTCGCCGTACTGACTCTGGCGGAAGCCGATAAACTCTACCGGCACCACCGTGGTCCCCTGATGCAGCAGTTGATAAAAGGCATGCTGGCCGTTGGTCCCCGGTTCGCCCCAGACCACGGGGCCGGTCAGATAGCCGACCCGGTGGCCGCCGCGAGTCACGGACTTGCCGTTACTCTCCATATCGCACTGCTGCAGGTGGGCTGGAAATCGTAGCAACGCCTGGCTGTAGGGAAGAACGGCCAGGGTCACGTGACCGAGGAAGTTATGATTCCAGATGCCGATCAGGGCCATGAGCAGGGGAACATTGCCACGGATATCCCGCTCCTCCGCGGCCGTATCCATGGCATGAGCGCCGCGCAGAATCTCGACAAACCCGTCATGCCCCAGGGCAAAGCCCAGGGTGACGCCGCCGACCATGGAGGTCGCGCTGTAGCGACCGCCGATATAATCGAACATGTGAAAAGAGGCGAGGTAGCGCCGGGGGTCGTCCATGGGGCTCCCGGCGCCGGTGACCGACACCAGGTGACGGGCGGGGTCGAGACCGGCCCGTTCAAGGGCGGAGCGCACCAGACGTTCATTGGTCAAGGTTTCAAGGGTTGAGCCGCTCTTCGACACGACGTTGATCAAGGTGCGGGACAGGTCAAGGTCCGCCAGAACGGCAACCGCGTCATCCGGGTCGACATTGGAGAGGAAACGGGCGGACCGGCCCGGCAAGCGATAGCGCTTCAAGGCGAGGTAGAGCGCCCGGGGGCCGAGATCCGAACCGCCGATCCCGACCTGAACCATGGTGGTAAACGACTCGCCGCGATGATTGACAATCCTGCCCTGCTCCAGGTCTGCAAGAAAACGGCGCAGAGCCGCCAACTGCTCCTTGGCCTGGCACGTCGCCTCCGGACTCAGCGGGGTCGAGGAGAATATGTCGCGGCAGGCCGTATGCAGGACCTGTCGATTCTCGCTTTCATAACCTTGAATCCGGTTCATGACCGCCCCGCGCTTCATGGCCAGGAACTGATCCACCAGGCCCGCCTCGTCGGCCAGGTCCTGCAGGGCGGCAAGCACCTGGTCATCGAGACGCTGGGCGGCGTACAACAGGTCAAAGCCGCAGGCCGAGGAGCGGTAGCTCCCTATCCGGCCGGGATTCAAGGCGGCGGGCCTGGTCAGGTCATAGGGATTTACGGCGAGATCATGCAACCTTGCCGTAGCTGCCAGCGTGGAGAAATCGTGAAATTCCATCATCCCCTCCTCTTGAGGTTAAAAGCTGAATCCGTGAGCATTCGAGAACGGTGCAGATGCAAGGCGGCGCGGTGAAGACCAGGAAATGCGCTTATTCGGTAATAATGCAACAAATTCCATACATTGCATGGAATATCACCTCAAGCCGTCACGGATTCAGTAAAAGCCTGCCAACTGTTTCATCTCCTTGATCACGGCCCGGTAATCAGACCGCCCGAACACGGCCGAACCGGCAACAAAAATATTGGCACCCGCTTCGGCAATCCCGGCAATGGTCCCCGGACTGACCCCGCCGTCGATCTCGATGCCCGCCGGGCTGTCGATATCTTTCAGCAGCCGGCGCAGCCGGCGAATCTTGCCGAGAGTCGATTCGATAAACGACTGGCCGCCGAAACCGGGATTGACGCCCATCAGCATGACCAGGTCAAGGTCCGGCAGGATATAATCAAGGGTGGCCAGCGAGGTAGCGGGGTTGAGAACGGCCCCGGCCTTTTTGCCGAGGTCCTTGATATGGTGGATCGTCCGGTGGAGATGGGTACAGGCCTCCACGTGCACGGTGATCCAGTCGGCGCCGGCCGCGGCGAAATCCTGCACGTAGCGGTCCGGCTCGGTAATCATCAAGTGCACGTCCAGGGGCAGGCTGGTGACCTGACGCGCGGCCCGCACGACCAGGGGGCCGATGGTGATATTCGGCACAAAATGGCCGTCCATTACATCAACATGGATAACCTCGGCGCCGGCCGCCTCCACCGCCTTTATTTCCTCGCCGAGACGAGAAAAATCAGCGGAAAGAATAGACGGCGCAATCATTATCGTGTTCATGGCATTTCCCTCAATCCGGGCAGGCCGGAGATACTATAACCTGAATCCGTGACGGCTTGAGATAATATTCCAGGCAATATGTGGAATTTATTGCATTATTGACGAATAAATGCATTTTATACTTTTCACCGCGCCGCCCTGCGGGGCGCCCGATAACGGCGCAGCTGCTGCGTTGGCAACAAAGTTGATATCACACCAGGATAATCAACATCGTTGCCGCCTCGAAGGTCTCGCAGGCTCGCTATCTGCATCTGCACCATTCTCGAACGCTCACGGATTCAGGTATAATTTTAGAGCTGGTTCAGGGCTTACTGTTCAGGGTTACAAACAGCTTCAAAGCCGGCCGATCCCCCCGGGTGTCATGTCAAGTGACAGATGACGCTAAATCCTTTCATACTGCTGTCCCGGCAACTGGCGCACCAACCCCTTCAGCTCCAGGCGCAAAAGCAGATCATGCACCTCGGCCGGCGCGCATGCCGAAAGGCGGACCAGCTCGTCAATGTTGACCGGGTAGACATCAAGACAGGAGAGGAGCCGCTGCTCGCCGGCGCTGATCCCGGCAGCCTGACAGCCGCTGTCTTCCGGCCCCGGCAGGGTGTGCATCGATGCCGCCAGGTTCAATTCTTCAAGGATATCATCGGCACAGCTGACCAGGCGCGCCCCCTGCTGCAAGAGACGGTGGGTACCGCAGCTCTTGGGGGAATCAACCCGGCCCGGGACGGCAAAAACTTCGCGGCCCTGCTCCAGGGCAAGTCGCGCCGTAATCAGGGAACCGGACTGCCGGGTCGCCTCGACCACGACCACCCCCAGGACCAGACCGCTGATGATCCGGTTGCGGGCCGGGAAACGAAAGGCCTCCGGCCCGGCACCCAGGGCATACTCGCTGACCAGGACGCCGTTTGCCGCGGCCTCCGCGAAGAGCCGGGCATGCTGCCGCGGATAGACCACATCGACGCCGCAGCCGAGCACGCCGACCGTCGGACCGCCGCCGGCCAGCGCCCCCCGGTGCGCCTCGCCATCTATGCCGAAGGCCATGCCGCTGACAACGCAGATCCCGCGCCGGGCCAGGTCCCGACCCAGTTCGAAACTTATTCGCCGGCCGTAGGTTGTCGCCGCCCGCGAGCCGACAATCGCCACGGCCGGCTGTTGCAGACACTCAAGGCTGCCCCGGCAATAGAGCAGGACCGGGGGATCATGGATCGCGCGCAGAAGCGGGGGATAGCGCCGCTCATCCAGGCAGATCACGGAGACCTGCCGCCGGGCCAGGTTCTGCAGCTCCTGGCGGGCCAGAGTCCGCGCTGCATCGATCCCGGCCCGGTCGGCAAACAGGCGAATCACCTTTTTGCCGATGCCTTCCACGCCGCCCATTTGCGCGGCATCCGCCGTCAACACCCGGGCCGGCGAACCGAACCGTTCGACCAGCCGCCGAATCAGCGTAGAGCCGAGACCCGGCAAGAAGGTAAGCGTCAGCCAGTCCTGAAGAGTTTGTTGCCGCATGTGATGACGATAACCTGAATTCGTGACGGCCCGAGATGACATTCCATGCAATATGTGAATCTTATTGCATTATTTCCAAATAAACATATCTTCCGGTCTTCACCGCACCGGACTGCGGGGCGCCCGATAACGGATTCAGGAGGGTGCCAATACGCCAGGACACCGGACTGCATTGGTCAGTCGGAGATAAAAGAACGAAGATCCCCGCTCCTGGCCGGATGACGGAGTTTCTTGATGGCCTGCGCCTCGATCTGCCGAATTCGCTCACGGGTCACGGAAAAACACTTGCCGACCTCTTCCAGGGTGTGGTCGCAGCTCACATCAATACCGTAACGCATGCGCAGAACCTGCTCCTCGCGCGGCGTCAACGATGACATGACCTGGCACATGCACCGTTTCAGGCTTTCCGTTACCGAGGCATCATGTGGATCGGGATGGACATAGTCCTCGACAAAGTCACTGAGCATGGTGTCTTCTTCGTCCCCCACCGGCGCGTCCAGGGAGATTGCGTCTTTGGCGGTTTTCAGGGCGATATTCACCTTTTCCAGGTCCGTGTTCAACTGCTCGGCCATCTCCTCCGGAGTCGGCTCACGGCTTTCGATCTGCATAAAATCCCGGGAGAACCGGAGCATCCGGTTGATGGTTTCAATCATGTGCACCGGCAGCCTGATGGTCCGGCCCTGATCGGCGATGCCGCGCGTTATCGCCTGCCTGATCCACCAGGTCGCGTAGGTGGAAAACTTGTAGCCGCGCTTGTAATCATACTTCTCCACCGCCTTCATCAGCCCGATATTGCCTTCCTGGATCAAATCCGGCAGCTGCAACCCCCGGTTGAGGAACTTTTTGGAAACGGCAATCACCAGGCGCAGGTTGGCGCGGATGAACGACTCCTTGCCCTGCTTGACCTCTTCCCGGCCGAGTTCGATATCTCCCAGGATGCCACTCAGGGCCTGATGGCTGACGCCGAGGGCATCGATGAGATCCAGAGTCGTCAGGCGCTCGATCTCTGCCGCATCGGCGGCGTCCAGACTGGCTGCCTTTTCGCCGTCCGGCGGCGGCATTTTGGTCTTTCTCAGGGCCTCAATCCGGACCTTCTTGAACTGCAAGCCCAGATCCCGAACCGCATCGGCCACGGCAAAAACACCCTTGCAGCACAGTTGATAACCCGTGAACAGTTGCGCTATCTCCAGGCCGACCCCGTCGATCTCCGCCATGATCCGGTCATATTCTGCGCCCCGTTCATCTCCTTTTTCAAGTTCCCGGCACAGACTCTGGCGCTTGCGGTCCAGTTCAAAGGCCAGCTCGATCTGCTTCAGGAAATCCTCCCGGATCTTCGCCTGAACGTCTCCGTCATGTTCCGAGATGCTTTTCAGCGCCGCGCCAATGCGGACCTTCCCGGCTCGCAGGTCTCGAGCCAAATCACCAAGCATGATCACTCCGAGCGTCAAACGTAAGACCGCCTGCTGAACCAGCATTTCTCCGGTCTCGACCATTCGGGCCAGATCGACCTCTTCTTCGTGAGTAAGCAGCGACAGGTTGCCCATCTCCCGGAGATAGATATTCATCGGATCAACGCTGCCGCCGGCCAGCCGTCGATCAATGATCCGGCGCCGATCCCCTCCCCGGCGGCGTCCGACCCGCAACGCCTTGCGACGGTCATCATGAATAATGGTATCGGGCATATCAACCAAAGTGAGATCCTCCTCTGCAAATATTCCTGTCAGATCCGAAAAATCATCACATTCCTCAAGCTCTTTCAAATCCGGAAGATCTAAAAAATCGGCAAGATCTTCTTGCGACTCCGGAATGTTGCCATTCACTTCTTCTTCTTCGAAAAATTTCTTCCTGGCCGCCATCTCCGTCCCCCCGACTTTTGCTAAAAAACGAAGAAAGGATGAACTATTATGGTTTGTCTCACCATCCGGACTATACAACAACTTTTCCGTCTGATCCTGACAACAACAAAGGCGCCGACTCAATACATTTACTGAATCCGTGAACGTTCGAGAACGGTACAGATGCAGATAGCGAGCCTGCGAGACCTTCGAGGCGGCAACTAAGTTGATTATCCTGGCGTGATCTCAACTTTGTTGCCAACGCAGCGGATGCGCCGTTAACGGGCGCCCTGCAGTCCGGCGCGGCGAAGGCCTGAAAATGATTTTACTCAGAGATAATGCAATAGATTCCACATATTGTATGGATTATCACCTCAAGCCGTCATGGATCCACGATTTAACCTGTGCCCATCCAGAAACGGTCTTTTCGGAGTCGCGCAGAATCGCTTCCTGATCTCGAACAAAAAACCTCATTTCCGAACGGACACTAACTTGCTGACATTTCATACCATACACGAAACGGCGCTGCTGTCGGATACCCAATATTATAAATACATTTTTGCAATGTACCAGGTTTTATTCTTCTTTCAACCGGTGATCTGGAAAAATTACGTTTGCCCCATTGCCATTTTCCGCTCAAGGAGCCGCATCAGCACGTCCTGATCCCCATCCTCCTGGGCCTCATTGATCTGCCGCATGAGGTCGGCGCCATCCTGCCGCCGCCGGGCCATATGCAGCCAGGCCAACAACTCGTCGCACAGGCGGCGGCCCTCCTGCTCGAACTCTTCGCCGCCGCTGCCGCCGCTGTTGATCAAGAGCTCGGCCGTATACCGCCGCTCACTCTCGCCCGGCAGGGCGGACAGCAGCCGGTCCGGGGTAACCGGGCCTGTTGCTGTCAACTCCTGCAGGCAACTGATGATCTCCATCCCCGCCGTTTCCCGGACCACCTCCGCCCCGCCGGCGGCGAGCAATTCTTCGAGAAATTCAGGATAAAGAAGCATGAAGTCAACAAGTTGTCGCTGTTTTCGCGACAAACTCTCCGGAAACGGCCGCTGCGGCCCGGCCTCTTCCTCCCGGCGCTCCGGCGGCCGGGCCTCATGAACTCCGGCCAGGAACTGGGCCGGGGCGATGCCGAGCTTGTCGCTGAAATGGGCGACCATCAGTGAACGTTGCGCAGAATCGCCGCCCGCCTGGACGATCTCCCGCAGCTCATTGATGATATGGTTCTTGCCCGCAAGAGTCAGGCCGTAGCGACGGGCCAGGGTATCGAAGACAAATTCGGCCAGCGGCCCGGAGCCGGCCACCAGTTTTTCGATCTCGGCCGCACCCTTGTCCCTAATCAGGCTATCGGGATCATGGCCCTCGGGCAGGAGCGCCACCCTGGCGTCGACCTGCTCGGCCAGAAAAAAGGGCACCGAGCGCATGGCGGCCTTCAGGCCGGCACTGTCACCGTCAAAGAGCAGGACGACTTCGTCGCAGTAACCACGCAGCAGGCGGATATGATCGCGGGTCAAGGCCGTACCGAGGGGGGCCACGACGTTGTCAATGCCGTGCACGGCCAGCAGCAGGAGGTCAAAGTTCCCCTCCACCACGATGGCCTGCCGCCGCCGCCGGATTGCCTCCCGGTGCCGGTAGAGACCGAAGAGCAGCCGGCCCTTGTTAAAAACCGGGCTTTCCGGCGAATTCATGTACTTGGGCTGGCCGTCGCCGAGAATCCGGCCGCCAAAGGCCACCACCTGGCCGGTCAGATCCTGGATCGGAAAAAGCAGCCGGTCGCGGAAGCGGTCATAATAACCGCCGTGCTCCTTTTTGACGGCCAGGCCGGCCTTTTCAATGACCGTGACCGGCAGGCGCAGGCCCTGCAAATGCGAGGTGGCAAAACTCCAGCCCGCCGCCCCGGGGTCCGGGGCATAACCGAGCCGGAAATCCTTGATCGCCGCGGCCGGGACGCCGCGCCGCTCGAGATAGGCCCTGGCCTCTTCGGCCTTCGGCGATTCCAGCAGATAGCGCTGATAGAGGGCCGCCGCCTGCTCATTCACCCGGTAGAGCATATCCCGTTCCTTGATCCGTTGCCGGTCCGCCTCGCTCAAACGCGATTCGGGCAGATCGATATGACAGCGGCGGGCCAGCTCCTTGAGTGCTTCCGGAAAGGAGAGCCGGTAATATTTCATGACAAAGGAAAAGACATCGCCCGACTCACCGCAGCCGAAGCAGTGAAAAAACCGCCCCTGGGGATTGACGGAAAAGGACGGCGTTTTTTCCGCGTGAAAAGGACAGCGGCCGGTGAACCTGGCGCCGGAGCGCTTCAGCTCCACACACTCGCCGATCACCTGGACGATATCCGCCGCCTCCCGGATCCTGTTCTTTATTTCCTCACGTAAAGGCGTTACCGGCATGACCATTCCCTGTTGATATAACAATGTGAAAAATTACCCGGAGTACGGTATAATAAAACCAGACTCCGATCCCGGATTGGTAACTTATTCAGGGACAAGCGAAAAAATGCCATAACCCCGGTCTGTAACTATCCAGATAAAGATACCGTGAACCCAGGAGGCGCGTCAACCGTATGCCACAAGATATCGACCAGGTCCTGGCTCTTGAAATCAAAAAAGAAATGGCCGACCGCTACTTCGGATTCCGCAAACTCATCGAAGAGGACATCCAGGATTACGACGACCAGGTCCTGGCCTCATCCCTGCGCCTCGAACAAAAAATCGGCTTTGACCTGGTCAGGATATATATACTGTTGAAAGACGAAAAACTGATCCATGAGTTTATCAAACTGACCGGGCTTGAGCAACTGATTTTCTTTGATCCGTACCTGACCGAGTCACCAACCATCAGGAAACGGGTCTTTGCCGGGCAGAACATTCACGGCCTGACCCGGAGCGGCCGTTTTAAAAATATGATTCTTGATACCTATGACAAACTCGTCTCTGACGTTGACGAATACCGGGCGAACCTGATGGAACTGTCCCGGAACCGGCAAAACATTGCCGACGAAATCAAAGTTTTTTATCGAAAAAACGACCTTGGCACCATGCTGAACTTCCTGCAGGGCCTGGGCGGAACGGAAGCCTACAAGTCCGGCCACATGGAGGGCGGGCTGAATCCGCAGGCCGGGATACAGCTTGAGAAAAAGATGCGGGTCGAGCCGCCGCCGCCGGCAGAAGAACTGCTGCCGGTTATCCCCCGGGTCACTCCCCTGGCCAAGATCAAGGGACCGCTCAAAAAAATCATTGACCGTGCCTACGCGCTCCAGGGCGACCTGGACCTGAAGGATCTTGTCCGTCCATGAACGGCCTGACAGTCCTGTCTCCACTCCAGGCGCTCCTGGCCGTGGCCGGAGGTCTGGCCATGCTGGTCGGCGGCGGCGAGATGCTGGTAATCGGCGCCACCCGGCTGGCCCGACAGTCCGGCATGTCGATGCTTCTTATCGGGCTCACCGTCGTGGCCTTCGGCACCTCGGTACCGGAACTCTCTGTCAGCCTTACCGCCTCGCTGCAAGGCCATCCGGACATTATGATCGGCAACGTAGTCGGCAGCAACATCGCCAATATCGGCCTGATCCTGGGCCTGTCGGCGCTGCTGCAGCGGCTCGAACTCAACCTGCAGGCCGTCAGGATTGAACTGCTGCTGGTCATTGCCGCCAGCATCATCCTGATGCTCTGCAGCGCCTATGGCCGTTTTCCCCGGTCTCTGGGCATCATCTTCGTTCTCACGCTGATCGTCTACACTTTTCTTGCCTGCCGTAACCATACCAACGGTCAGCACAGCGAACAGACCGCCGACGAAGAAAAAACAGGGCCGCCCTCCCTGGGCTTTATCAGTTTTCTGGTTCTGGCCGGCCTGGCCCTGCTGACTTACGGTGCCACCATCTTTATCAGGGGCGCGGCGGACATGGCCCGTTACCTGGGCGTGAGCGAGTTGATTATCGGGCTGACCCTGGCAGCGGTCGGCACCTCGCTACCGGAACTGGCCACCAGCCTGTCGGCGCTCAGACGCAACGAATCCGGGTTGTTGATCGGCAACATCATCGGCTCGAACATGTTCAACCTGCTCATGGTACTCGGTCTGACGGCGGTGATCAAACCTTTTGCCCTGTCAGCCGCTCTCCTGCAGCGCGACCTGCCGGTCATGCTGGCCTTTTCCCTGGCCCTGGTCGCCATCCTGCAACAAAGCCACGGCATCAGGCGCTGGCACGGTCTCCTGTTTCTCGCCGCCTATGGAACATATTACTACTTTCTGTTCTCATAGTCATGAATCCGTGAGCGTTCGAGAATGGTGCAGATGCAGATAGCGAGCCTGCGAGACCTTCGAGGCGGCAATGATGTTGATTATCCAGTGTGATCTCAACGAGTTGCCAACGTAGCAGCTGTGCCGTTATCGGGCGGACCGCAGTCCGGCGCAGTGAAGAGTATAAAATGCATTTATTTGTCAATAATGCAATAAATTCCACATATTGCCTATAGTATAATCTCAAGCCGTCACGGATTCAGGGTCATGTCAAGTGACAAATGACGCAAGATTGCGAAATAATTTGGTGTTCCTGTAAGGCACGGCTGAAGCCGCAACACAGCCGGAACGCCAAAGGACGAGCAAGATGCGTCAGTTGGTGCTTGACAGGACACCGACCACCTCTTCTTGACTTCACGTGAAAACAACTTATTTTCTGAGCATAATGCCGGGAGCTGGCAAAAAGACCGTTTCGAAATGGAGACAAGTTCGCATAATTAGCCCCTGTATTTGGAATTGACGATGAACACCTTGAAAACCTTTATCCTGATGGCAGCGCTCACCGCCCTGTTCATGGTGGGGGGGCAGGTCATGGCCGGCAGGCAGGGCATGATCATAGCCCTGCTGATAGCGGTCGGCCTGAATTTTTTTGCCTACTGGAACAGTGACAAGATGGCCCTGGCCATGAACCGGGCCCGCCCGGTATCGCCGGGGGAAGCGCCGGAGCTGCACCGCGTCGTTGAAACCCTGGCCGTCCGGGCAGCTCTGCCAAAACCGCAGGTCTATATTATCGACAGCCCAACACCCAATGCCTTTGCCACGGGCCGCGACCCCGAACACGCCGCGGTTGCCGTCACCACGGGCCTCCTGCAGCTCCTGAACCGGGACGAACTGGAGGGCGTCCTGAGCCACGAACTCGGCCACATCAAGCACCGCGACATCCTCATCAGTTCCATTGCGGCCGTCATGGCCGGCGCCATCAGTTACCTGGCCACCATGGCCCAGTGGACCATGATCTTCGGCGGCAGCAGCTCCGACGATGAGGGCGGCAATCCACTGGCCGCCCTGATTATGATCATTGTCGCGCCCATCTCCGCCGCTCTCATCCAGATGGCCATCTCCCGGAGCCGCGAATACCTGGCCGATGCCGCGGGGGCGAAAATCTGCGGCCGGCCGAAGGCGCTGGCCGCCGCCCTGCAGAAACTGACCGATTACAACCGGCAGGCACCCATGCCGGTCAATCCGGCGGCGGCCCAGATGTATATCGTTAATCCGCTCGGCGGCGGCCGGATGGCCAACCTGTTTTCCACTCATCCGCCCGTTGAGGAACGGGTACGCCGGCTCATGGCCATGTAACGCAAGATGGCACAGGCACCCCATCTGCACACGGTGACTCCCGCCCGCATATAGGAGGAGCTATAGCTACGGTTGTAACCGTATAAACTTGGGGTGCCTGTGCCATCTTGCGTTTTTAAGACAAACAAAACCGCATAGTTATCAACCATGCGACAGTTTAACATATACCCGAATCCGTGACGGCTTGAGGTGATGATCCATGCAATATGTGGAATTTATTGCATTCTTGCCAAATAAAGGTATTTGCTGGTCTTCACCGGGCTGGCTCAGTACTCAATTCTTGCGGACCAGGAGCGCCCAGCTGCCGTCTTCACGCTGTTGCTGCCGCAGGATTTCATGGCCTTCCCTTTTGAGCGAGCCCGGCACATTGTTGATCGGCGGCCCGTCATCAAGAATCACCTCCAGGATCTGGCCCGGACCGAGTTCCGCCAGGGCCACCTTGGTATAGACCATGTTCATGGGGCAGCTGACCCCGTGCAGGTCCTTGCGGGCATTGATGATCAATTCACTGTTCATTTTTTTACCTCCCCGTCCGCAGGCCGGACGATAAATATTTCCTCCGGGGTGACCCTCGCCTCAACGATACGAAACGATTTCACCACCGGTTCCCGGGCCGCCAGGGAAACAATGACGTAGCTCACGCCCGGATCATGGGCAAGACGAATATCTTCCACCGAAGGGCGGGCCGGGGTTTCGGGATGGCTGTGATAGACCGCGACCGGGACGAGCCCGTCTTCCCGCATCCGCCGGATGGTCTCGAACTGCTCCCGGGGGTCCATGGAAAAATGGTCGCCGGCCCGGTCCAGGTTGGCGAGACGATAGTGACGCCGGACAATCCCGTCGCCGGCGGCAAGATAACCGCAGGCCTCAACAGGCGCGTCTTCCCGGGCATGGTCGATTATCGCGTTTAGGACTGATTTTTCTATTTTCAACATGTCTGTTCAATGATGCAATTTTTTTTTAATAAATGGTTGCCAGTCGTTTTTTCACGTTCCGCCTGTATTCATTGGTAGAAATAATTCAAATGCCCCAACCACATTGCCGACCGTAGGGGTGCCCCTTGTGGGTACCCTGTTGTTTGAGGCACATCACGGGTGCCCGCAAACACATTTTGGCAGGGAGATTATTCATAATATTTATCCTCCTGCCATTGCAGGGGATTGGTCTGGATGTATTCGGCAATCTGCCGATAGGATCCATGGTCTCGGACGATATGTTCGTAAAAATTGCGTTGCCATAATTTTTTATTAAATGGTTGCCAATCGTTTTTTTTCACGTTCCGAATGTATTCATTGGTAGACAATGATTTAAATGCCCCGACAACATTGCCGACCGTAGGGGCAATCCCTTGTGGTTGCCCTGTTGTTTGAGGCACATCACGGGTACCCGCAGGCACATCACGGGTACCCGCAGATACATTGGGGGTACCCCCAAACACATTTTGGGTACCCACAAGGGGCACCCCTACGGGGAATTCAATGATGCCATGAAAATGATTGGGCATGACGATAAATTCATGTAATTTATTTTTTTCAAAATGATTTATCAATTCCTGCCATTGACGTTCAATCATGGTGCCCGCGTCATTCAAAATCATTTTTCCGTTTTGAATTTTTCCAAACAAACACAACCTGTCACGGGTGCAGATGGTGACAAAATACAAACCCGCCCGTGAATAATCGTATCCTTGCAAACGAATGGATCGACGGTGATGAATGCCGGGGTTGTATTTCATAGGTTGCCTACACTGTTTCCACCGATATCAGGTACCGGCAAACAACCTGCCGCAACCTCGGCCTGTAGCTGTTCAGATGTGCTCCATATTCGGGTAAGCAGGCCAACGAGTCTAAGTATGACTATGTGAGGCGGCCTGATCGCCCGAAGATGGAGTGCAGCTGGACAGTTACTTCAACGCGCAGACGGTCTGTTCCGCATCCGTGAGCTCGGTAATGGTCGGATGGGCGCCGCAGACTGGACAATCCTCCTGCCGCCGCAGGGAGACCTTGCGAAAATCCATGTTGCGGGCGTCGAAACTGAGCAGGGTATCGGTCAGGAGTCGTCCGCTGCCGGTGATATACTTCAGGGCCTCGGCCGTCTGGATGGTGCCCAGCATGCCGGCAATGGCCCCCAGCACTCCGGCCTGGGAACAGGTGGGCACGGAGTCGGGCGGCGGCGGCTGCCGAAAAACACAGCGGTAACAGGCGGACTCGCCAGGAATGACGGTCATGGTCTGGCCGTCAAAACGCAGGATGCCGCCATGGGAGAACGGAATACCCGCCATGACGCAGGCATCGTTCACCAGGAACTTGGTGGGAAAATTATCACAGCCGTCAAGGACAAAATCATAGTCTTTGATGATCTCCATGATATTGTCGGCACAGAGCATGGTCGCCAGCGGCCGCACCTCGACATCCGGATTAATGGCCCGCATGGCCTCGGCGGCCGACTCCACCTTGGAGCGGCCGATGTCCTTCGTGCCATGGACGATCTGACGCTGGAGATTCGAGATATCCACCTGGTCATTGTCAACAATGCCGATGGTGCCGACCCCGGCCGCGGCCAGGTACAGGGCGGCCGGTGAGCCGAGACCGCCGGCGCCGACCACCAGCACCCGGGCCCGGCACAGTTTGACCTGGCCTTCCACGCCCACGTCCTGGAGAAGAATATGCCTGCTGTAACGGTTCAGTTGCTCTGTAGTGAAATTGATCATAGCCGTGCAAGTCCTTTGAGTAAGTCAACCTTGAGGTCCTCGACATCCTCGATGCCGACCGAGAGCCGCACCAGGTTGTCAGTCACCCCCATCTCTTCTTTTTCCGCTGCTGAAAATTCGCAGAACAGGGTCGAAGCAGGGTGCAGGACCAGGGTTTTGTTGTCATTGATGTTGGTGGCCCGCCGGATCAGGCTGAGCGTATCCATCAGGGTGAAACAGCTCTGTCGGTCGGCCAGGGTAAAGGTCAGGACGCCGCCGAAACGACCGCCGAACTGCCGCCGGGCCAACTGGTGAAAAGGTGATTCCGCCAGCCCCGGATAGTTGACCTTGACGACCTTGGGCTGGCGGTCAAGGAAACGGGCCAGATCCAGGGTGTTTTCGCAACTGCGGTCAATCCGCAGGCTGAGGGTCTCCAGGCCGAGGCTCTGCAGATAGGCATTATGGGGGGCGAGACAGGCCCCCAGGTTGCGAAAAGTTTCACGCCGCAAAGCGGCGAGCAGCGCCATAGGACCGGCCTTTTCCGCCCAGGCGCGCAGAGCCGGCAGCAGCCGCCAGTCAAAGACGCCGGTATCGATGACGGCCCCGCCGATACTGGTCGCGCCGCCCGATATATACTTGGTGCTGGACAGGACTTCAACCGCGACCCCGAACTTGGCGGCCGGGAAGAGATAGGGGGTGACCATGGTGGTATCGACGACCAGCGGCACCTGGTGCTCTGCGGCAACGGCGCCAAGGGCTGCAAAGTCGGCCACCTCGAGCTGCGGGTTGGTGATCGCCTCAAGAAAAAGCGCGCAGGTGTTGGAATCAATAGCCGCCGTCACCTCCTCGGGCCGGGTCATGTCGACAAAACGGGTCTCCAGTCCCCAGGAGCCGAGGGTGTGCTGAAAAAGCGAAAGGGTATTGCCGAAAAGATAGCGGCTGGTGACGATATTGCGGCCCGCTCCGGCAATGACCATGACCAGGTTGCTGATGGCCGCCATGCCGGAGGCAAGGGCCAGGACCCCCCGCGCCCCGGCCAGCAGCCGCAGCCGCTGCTCGAAATCACTCACCGTGGGATTGGAGATGCGGCTGTAGGAATGGGCCGCTTTTTTACCCTCAAAGGCCATCTGGATATCCAGGGAAGATTCATGGGCAAAGGCGGCCGTGTCATAGACCGGGGTCCGTAACGCCCCATGAATATCCTTGCCGTCGGCCGCCCCGTGGACAGCCCGGGTGGTAAAACCCGTCATCGACTGCCACCCCCCATGAAATAGAGAAATTCGACCACGTCACCTTCCGACAGGATGGTTTCAGCGTATTGACTGCTTTCAATAAACTGACCATTGAGCTGGACGGCAACCATTTGCGGGTCCTCGATCTTGTTGCTTTTCAGGACCGAGAGAAGATCGGGCTCGGCGGCGGCGATCGACTGCACCACTCCATTGACTGTAATTTCCATGGGTTTTACCTCCATGGCAGGGGTCACCCCGCCTGCGATATACAATTTTTGACCGGATTCTTCCGGTGCCGTCCACCCCTGAGCCGGGCAGCGGCATTTTTTCTTATCCGAGTTACTTCTTGACTAAACCTATAAAGTAAGTCAAGATTGATTTCAAACTATGTCAAACAACGGCGGATGTCAATCATTTTTTTGACAACGGCCGGCAGGTTGCCCCATAAACCGCAGGACAGGAGTACCCGGGGGACAACAAAAAAAACGTCTCGCATCACGGGATACGTAACGATACGTTTTCATTAAGCTCAACACTGTAAGCCGACACAGGTGCCCCAGCTTTGTGCAGGCACGCTTGGTCGCTATAGTCTCCCTCTATGCGGGCAAGCGTGACCGTGCAAAGATGGGGTGCCGGTGTCGGCTTACCAAAAAACAAGGAGGGAAAAACAAGATGTTTGCCGTCAGCAACAAATGCCGCTACGGCCTGACTGCTGTTCTCACCCTGGCCGGACACTACGACAAGGGCCTTCTGCAGATCAAGGAAATTGCCGTGCGCGACGCTATCTCCCGCCCCTTCCTGGAACAGATATTCAACCGCCTGGGACGGGCCGGGATCGTGACCAGCGTCAGGGGCAAAAAGGGCGGGTACCGGCTGGCCGTCGCCCCCACCCACCTTCCCGTCTTAACGATCCTACAGGTCCTGGGGGGAGAGATTGAAATCCAGCCCCAGCCCCCGGAGCCGCACGATGCCGTTGGCTGGCTTTTCGGCGAGGCAGAACAGCACTTGAAAGAGACCTTCAATATCAGTCTTGACGAATTGCTGCAAAAAAAGCAGCAGCTACAGGAATACTTCGTCTACCAGATCTGACAAGGACGCAGCAGGTTCCTATTTCCTGAATCCGTGACGGCTTGAGGCACTATTCCATGCAACCTGTGGGATTTATTGCATTATTGACAAATAAATGCATTTTATATTCTTCACCGCGCCGCCCTGCGGGGCGCCCGATAACGGCGCAGCTGCTGCGTTGACAACTCGTTGATATCACACCAGGATAATCAACATCGTTGCCGCCTTGCATCTGCACCATTCTCGAACGCTCACGGATCCAGGTATTTTATTTTGGCGCGGCCCCCAAGGCCTCGCCGGCCCTGACCAGAAGATCAATGAAATGCCGGGGGTCCAGACAGCCGGCGGCCGTCATCACCCCGGCCAGCCGAGGCAGGGCGATCAGGTCGCCGACCGTATCAGCGTTGACGCCGCCGCCGTACAGGACCGGCCGGCCG
Organism: bacterium BMS3Bbin14; assembly: GCA_002897615.1. Classification (GTDB taxonomy): domain Bacteria; phylum Desulfobacterota; class Desulfobulbia; order Desulfobulbales; family Desulfobulbaceae; genus BMS3Abin13. The sequence goes on along the minus strand of BDTX01000011.1, from coordinate 202,467 downwards.
CCGGAAAGTCCGGAAAAATATTCGGCGGCCCCGGCGATGGCGCCCGCGCTTCTGGCCACCTCGAGCTGGACGGCATCGGCCGGCGTATAGGCCAAAACCACCTGCTCCAGCCCGGCCAGGTCAAGAGCCGCCACCTGGGCGCCGGCCTCGTTCCGGTCCATACACAGAATGGGGCGCAGGCCGGCGGCAACGGCCTCGTTCACCTTGTTGGCCGCGTCCTGCGTGGTTTCATGAAAATAACGGCGCCGCTCCCGGTGACCAATCAACACGTATTCCGCCAGCCCGGCAAGCCAGGCGGCCGGAGTCGCTCCGGTATAGCTGCCCGGCGGGTACGGTGAAACGTCCTGCGCCGCTAAATAAACCCGATCAAGCCTTGCCGCCTGGTGCCGGACCCGGTCGAGATGGAGAAAGGGCACGGCCAGGATGACCCGGAGACCGGGAAGCGGTTGGTAGCCTTTTGCAAAGTCCGCCAGCCACTCCTCCGCACCGGCCGGTGACAGGTGAGCCTTCCAATTTGCCAGGACAATCTTTTCCATAACCCCCGTCTACGCCTCTAATTTTTATCTTCCCGCCGCAACTCCGGGAAAGGGGAGACCGAGTCGGTATGAATTGAGTTCAGAAGCTCCCCGGGGGAGTTGACGAAATCCTCCTCCAACTCGAAGTCGCCGATGAATTCGTCGTTAAAGGTCGTGATCAGGTTGAGGTGGCCCCAGCGGGTCAGGTAATAAACGACCAGCCTGGGCAAGGCGGTGTAAACCGTTTCATCCGGAAAAGGATCAATAAAACTTGACTTATGCAGTTTTTCGCAGGACAGGGTCTGCGACTTGTAAAAATTCTCCAGGAACATCAGTTCCGGCGGCAGACAAACACTGATACCGAACCAGTTCAGCACCCCGGCAAGCCATTGGAGAAAAAATTTACCCGACCGGATAACCGGATAGGGGACATACAGCTCCCGTGGACGTTTCTGTTCCAGGTACGAACGAATGGTGAGAATAAGATCCGCCAGCTCCACCGGGTCCTTGTCCACGAAATGATAGGTCTCCCCGGAAAATTCCTCCCGGTGATCAAGGACATGGTGAACGAAATAAGGAATTTTGTTGGCATTGGTGTAAGAGTGCCGCACCCCTTTCCTGGTGATCATGAAGGGCATGGACTCATCGGCAATTGAAAACAGGAGACGGTGGAAGCCCTGGATCTTATGGTCATGCTCTCCGTAGACGACGGCCAGCCGGACGGCAGTGAAATCAAGCCCCTGGTTCTGCCGCATGTACCTGAGCGTCCGCTCCGCCATGAGCTTGGACTTGGCATAGTGGGTCAATCCCGGCGCCAGGGGCAGGTGATCGTCTTCCACGAGATTTTCACCATTGGGCAGGGTCACCGCCGAACTGATATGAATATAGGGAATCCCCAGGGCACAGCACGCCCGGGCCAGATTGACACTGCCGAGATAGTTGACCTCAAAGGCCAGGTGGGCATCACTGTCAATGGCGGCAATCGCCGTGTTGATAACGAAATCCGGCTGGACCTGGGTCAGGTAGGCCTTGATATCATCGACATTACGGATGGAGAGCTTTTTGCTGCTGGGCGCGCGGATATCAATATTACCCGCCGTCCGGGTCTTGAAATAATAGGCCAGCGTACCGCCGATCAGGCCGGAACCGCCGATCAGGACGCCAAGCCGTTTCCCGGAGACCTGGATCCCGGAGAGAGAAGTCTGACTGCGCGTATTTTCTGATAACATAATAAAAACCTGAAATTTCTAGAGGCTAAAACATAGCATAACAATGAAGGAAATCCACAGGTTTTCGAAAAAAAATAACCACCGGCCCGAACCGCGCATATCCTTGACGCATCCTGCTCGATAGAATATAATAAAAGATTTATGTTTTTATCCTGAGTCCGTGAGCGTTCGAGAACGGGCAGATGCAAGGCGGCAACGATGTTGATTATCCTGGTGTGATATCAATGAGTTGTAAACGCAGCAGCTGCGCCGCTATCGGGCGGACCACAGTCCGGCGCGGTGAAAATCATAAAATGTGTTTATTTGGAATATAATGCAATAAATTCCAAATATCGCATGGAGTGTCACCTCAAGCCGTCACGGATTCAGGTTTATTTTTGTGATCAATACGGGAGGCGGCCCGGGTGGGCGGTTGCCCTGCACCCAGTTTTCAGGAGGAGTAAATTTTGACAGGAGAAAAAATAGCCATCAACAGTGATGGCTCCCTGACCGTTCCGGCCTGCCCGGTGATTCCGTTTATCGAAGGTGACGGCATCGGTCCCGACATCTGGGCCTCGGCGAAAAAAGTGCTGGACGCAGCCGTTGACAAGGCCTACAAGGGCGAGAGAAAAATCGACTGGCTCGAGGTTTATGCCGGCGAGAAGGCCCGGACCAAGACCGGCGAATGGCTGCCCCAGGCCACTCTCGACACCCTCAAAGAGTATGCGGTGGCCATCAAGGGCCCGCTGACCACCCCGGTTGGCGGAGGTATGCGCAGCCTGAACGTGACCATGCGCCAGGTGCTTGACCTCTACGCCTGCGTGCGGCCGGTGCGTTACTATCAAGGCGTGGTCAGCCCGGTCAAGGCGCCGGAAAAGGTCGATATGATCATTTTCCGGGAAAACACGGAAGATGTGTATGCCGGCATTGAATGGCAGGCCGGCACTCCGGAGGCGGACAAGGTCATTGATTTTCTGCGAAACGAGATGGGGGCGAATATCCGGGACGCTTCCGGCATCGGCATCAAGCCCATCTCCGCTTTCGGGACCAAGCGGCTGGTCCGCCGGGCCATCAACTATGCCATTGACCAGGGCCGCACCAGCGTGACCCTCGTGCACAAGGGCAATATCATGAAGTATACCGAGGGGGCTTTCCGGAGCTGGGGTTATGAACTGGCCCGGGAGGAGTTCGCCGACACCTGCATCTCCGAAGATGAGCTGTGGGATAAATTCGCGGGCAAACGACCGGAGGGCAAGATCGTCATCAAGGACCGGATCGCCGACGCCATGTTCCAGCAGATTTTGCTGCGCCCCGACGAGTACAGCGTCCTGGCCACGCCCAACCTGAACGGTGACTTTCTTTCAGACGCCCTGGCGGCCCAGGTCGGCGGCCTGGGACTGGCACCGGGCGCCAACATCGGTGACGAGCTGGCCCTCTTTGAGGCGACCCATGGCACGGCCCCCAAATATACCGGCATGGACAAGGTCAACCCCGGCTCCCTGCTGCTGTCCGGGGTCATGATGCTCGAACATCTCGGCTGGAACGAACCGGCGGCCCTTATCCAGAAGGCCCTGGAAAAGACAATATCCGCCAAAACGGTCACCTATGACCTGGCCCGGCTCATGGATGGTGCGACCACCGTTTCCTGTTCCGGTTTCGGCGACGCGTTAATAACTAATATGTAACCCTGGCAAGGGGAAAGAGGATCTTGACCTCCTTTATTGCGGCCTGCAAGGAACTCCTCTTCCCCGCCTTCTGCCTGGCTTGCGGGCGGCAGCTGTCCAGCTGGCGGCTGCCGCTTCTCTGCAGCGACTGCGGCGCCGAAGTCTCCTTGGTCCGCCCTCCCCTTTGCTCCTGCTGCGGCCTGCCCCTCAACTGCGGCCCGGATCATTTCTGCGGCAACTGCCTCGCAAAGACCTTTGCCTTTGATCGGGCCCGGGCGGCCCTGTTGTACCGGGAACCTGTAATCTCCCTGATTCACTCCCTGAAGTTTGCCGGCCAGCTGACCGGCCTCTCCACCATGGCCGCCCTGGCCCGCGATACCGCCGGCTACCGGGACCTGGCCGCCGCGGACCTGATCCTGCCCGTGCCGCTGCATCCGCAACGACTGCGGGAACGCGGCTTCAACCAGGCCCTGCTGCTGGCCCGCGCCTGCTTTCCGGAGCAGAGCCGGATGATAAACGTCGACCTCCTGGTCCGCCGGCGCGCCACCGTGCCTCAGACCCGGTTAAGCGGCAAGGAACGACGGCGGAACCTGGCCGCCGCCTTTCAGATTACTCGTCCCGACTCCTTGCAAGGTAAAAAAATATTACTGATCGACGACGTCTTCACCACCGGCAGTACCGTTCATGAATGCGCCGCAACCCTGCGCCGGGCCGGCGCGGCCAGTATCGAGATTTTTACCCTCGCCCGGGCGCTCTGACTCTCATTCCCTCTAAAAAAACAAAAAACTTAGGAAATTGGACAAAATTGCGCTCAGATTGGTAACCGTTCACCAGAGGCAATAAACTACCCTCAACTCGTAACTGTAACCGTTCAGATGTGCCCCAGATTCGTTCGTTTCGCCCTCCGAGGTGTACTCCCTGTACCTGAGGAGGGCGAAACGGACAAAGATGGGGTGCAGGTGAACGGTTACTCAGATTGAGCGCAGACGTAGCAACGCTACGGCGAAAATTATGCGATTAAGGGTCGGCCCAAGACCGCCTGAAGATGAGATGCAACAAGATATCCAATTTATTTTTACGCACCGACTACAACATTAACAACATCTTGTATTCCATGCAAAAAATATAAATGCGCCATTGGATTCAGCTAATACATCGTGGTTGTCGAAGCCGCTGTTTTTCCCCCTCGCTCAAAATTTTTTTAAAAAAAATATCGACGCAAACGACCCTCTCAAGCCACTTTCTGCTATTCCGCAACCAGGCAGAAGAAAAATGAAGCATCCATGAACATGATCAAGGAATATGAAGGAATTGAAAATAATTCATTGTTAATAAATTTGTGGATAACTTTTACATAATCGCCTAACCTGCCGAATCCGAACGACTTTTATCATCTCCCACAAAAAGCACGCTGTTGTGCTGGTTTGTTCATTTGTTGAATTGTAAACGCTCCTCGTTGCAGGACAAGGTATTTTGTTTATTTTTGTTTATAATTCCCAGTCGGTCCTCAACAAATCACGCTAAATCAACTTTGACCCCGGGACCTCTTTCGCAGTATTACAGGATCCATCAAATTGATCTCGTTTTTGCCGCTCAGGATCTGTTCCTTTTTCTCAGAAAAAGCTCCCCCGCAGCAAGCTGTAAGCTGCGGGAGTATCACCTGGTAAGCGATCTATAATATCGCAGCAGCCGGAGGGTATTTACCACCAAGGCTGCTACACCAGGCAGCATAAAAATATTACACACAAAAAATGCCGTATGGTGAGACGGAAAGACTCTAAAAGAGAATAAACTCCAGTCCGTTATAATCAGACTTCGGCACAGCAAAAGGATGGTATCAAATGCTCCGGGAAACAGGCTCAATGCTCTGGGATACAATAAGGGAATCTTTACAGGAATCTCTATCCAATAGCGAGTATACCCTGTGGATCAAGCCGCTTGCCTGCCAACGCCAGGATGACAAGGTGCTCGAACTCACCGGTCCTGACCGTTACTTTTGCTCCTGGATCCAGGACCGCTACCTTGACCTGATCAAGACCAAGCTTCACGAACTGGCACCGGGCAACCGTCACCTCCGCCTGTCAGTGGCCAGGCAGTCGACCAGGCAGCTTAAAGGCGGACCGGCGGAGCAGTTACGACTGCCCGGAGTCCGGGCCGGCGCCACCACGATCCGTTCCCTGCACCCCGGCTACACCTTTGACCAGTTCATGGTCGGCGAGTCCAACCTGCTCGCCACATCAGCCTGCCGGGCGCTGGCCCATGGGGAGAACACCTTCGGCCGCTGCCTCTTTATCAACAGTTCGCCCGGCCTCGGCAAGAGCCATCTCACCCAGGCCGTCGTCCACTCCATCCTCGACCATGCGCCGTCAACCATGATGCATTACCTGACGGCCCAGCAGTTTTCAGCCGAGATGGTCAAGGGGATCCGAAGCAAGAAGATGGAGCAGTTTTCCAAAAAATATGTCCGGGACTGCGATATCCTGCTCGTTGAAGACGTTCACACCCTGACCGGCAAAAACAAGACCCAGGAAGAATTGAACACCATCCTCGACTACCTGATCAAGTCGGGCCGGCGGGTCATCCTGACCGCAGCCGTGGCACCGCGGCAGATGGAGGGAATCGATGCCGACTTCAGGTCCCGCATGACATCCGGCCTGGTGACCAAAATCGAGGATCCTGATTATGAAACCAGGGTCAACATCATCCGCCACAAGGCCGCCGGCAAGAACCTGGTCCTGGACGATGACCTGATTGACCTGCTGGCCCGCCGGTTACACGGCGATATCCGGAAGACGGAAAGCGCCATTATCGGCATCAAGGGCAAATCATGCCTGCTGGACACCCCGCCGGACCGGGCCATGATCAACGAGGTACTGCAAGGACTTATAGGCAATCCCGCCGAACTCAACGCCGAGATCATCCGTGATTTTGTCGGCTGTCAGTTCAAGGTGAGCGTCGATGACCTGCAGTCCCGTTCCCGTAAGCGCTCCGTCACCTTTCCCCGCCAGGTGGCCATGTACCTGACCAGAAAGTATACCGACCAGTCACTGGCGGATATCGGCCAACTCTACAACCGGGACCATTCCACGGTCCTCCATGCGATCCGGGTTGTGACCCAGAACATGTCACGCAAGACCGCGGTCCGGGAGCAGGTGAAACTCCTCTGCCGTAAACTGAAGGAACCATCCTGAAGCCGTGTTTCGGCAAATGATCGATTCTGTGCCGGTAACGACTGGTTACCGGACCGGGCGCCGCCGTTTTTCCTGGCCGGCGCCGCCGGATCAGAAATAAACTCCCTTGACCTCCGTCTCCCCCGTTTCTTCCCTGGTTCCGGCCAGGATATCGTCCGCCACCTTTCTCGCCACCTTGGTCATATCGTTGATGCCGATTCCCTGCCAGCCAAAGCCGCAGATATGCAGGCAAGGATGAGCGGCCAGCACCTTGTCCCGCCAGCCGAGCAGGGCCGGATAACCCGCTTCCAGCTGCGGGATCCCCGCCCGGGGCCGCATGACCCTGGCATAGCAGGGGTCAGGCGGCAGATCGAGGAGCTGCCGCAGGTCTTCGCAGACCCGGCCGACCAGCTCATCATCATCAAGCTCCAGCCGCTCCGGGTGGCGGCGGCCGCCGACCAAGGCCTCCAGCAGGACGTGTCCCTGCGGGGCGCGGCCCGGAAACATGTGCGAGGAGAAAAGGGCACCCAGGGCGAAACGCTGTTCCTGCTCCGGGGCCAGGTAACCAAAACCGAAGGGAATTTTCGCCTGGTCCGTGAAGCCCAGCGCAATGGTGGCAATCCGGGCCTCAGGCAGACAATCCAGGGGCGGAGGGGAAACGGCGGTCACCGGGTCAAGCAGGGCCAGGGCCTGGTTGACCGGCAGGGCCAGTACCAGGTGACGACAGCGCAGGCTCTGTTGCCGGGTCCGGACTCCCCAGCGGCCGGTGCCGGGAATAATCCTCGTCACTTCGGTCCGATAGAATATATCCCGGCTCAAAGGCGGCCCTGCCGCCAGGGCCTGCGGCAGGCGGGCCATGCCGGTGCTGAAGCTGGTCATGGCCGGCAGGCCGTGACCCTCCTTGGGCTTTCCCTCTTTTTTGCCGGCCTTCCTCTTCTGCAAAAGCCCCCTGAGTACCGAACCGTGCTCCTGCTCCAGCGCCCGGACCCCCGGCATCACCGCATCCATGACCAGCCGGTTGATATCACCGGCATAGGTGCCGGTGAAGACCGCATCGGCAAAGGGCAGCAGCGCCTGGCCGAAACGATGCCGGACCCAGTCCGCCACGGTAGGTTCGCCGGCCAGCGGTTTTTTCCACATCTCCCCCAGGATCCGCAACTTGGCCAGGATCGGCACCAGGTTGGAACGGATGATCTTTCCCGGGGTCTGCGGAACAAGGTTCAGCTTGCCGTGCAGGCAGATGAAACGGGCAAACCTGTCCAGCGGCGCCTTGTCCACCTCCTGTTCCAGCCCGGCCAGGGCGATCAGGCTGCGGCTCTCCTCGCAGTTGTCGAGAAAGCCGTGCGCCCCCCATTCAGCCAGGTATCCTTCTTCGCTGTGGCTCAGAATCGCGCCGCCGGGACGATCGCTTTTTTCCATGACCAGCAGGGAAAGATCGGGCCGGTCGTTTCGCAAAAAACGGGCCACACTGAGCCCCGAGAGACCGGCGCCAACGACAAGGACATCTACGGTTCTGGTATTCATCAACAAACGGAGCCCCTTGTAACTACAGGAAAAAGATAGAATTGAGCAACATGCCCCTCCTGCTTGACAGGATGGGAATCATACTTATTATGTTTCTGAATCCATGACGGCTTGCGGACACCCCACGCAATATGTGGAATTTATTGCCTTATTGCTGAACAAACGCGTTTGCCGGTCTTTACCGCGCCGGACTGCGGTCCGCCCGATAACGGCGCAGCTGTTGCGTTGGCAACAAAGTTGATATCACACCAGGATAATCAACATCGTTGCCGCCTTGCGTCTGCACCGTTCTCGAACGCTCACGGATTCAGAATATTGGCCGAACAGAGCAAACATACCCAAAATCATCATCTTGAACCATAAAAAAGAGGATGCCAGCCATGACAGCGCAGGTTGAAACCCATGAATTTCAGGCAGAAAGCAGAAAAGTACTTGATATTGTTATTAACTCGCTCTACACCGAGCGTGATATCTTTGTCCGGGAGCTGGTCTCCAACGCAGCCGATGCCCTGGAAAAATTCCGCCATAAGAGCCTGGTGGAAAAACCGGAATTCGACGCCCACGTCCCCCTGGAAATCACCATTGACTGCGACGACAAAAAACACATCCTGACCATCAGCGACACCGGTATCGGCATGACCCGGCAGGAACTGGAAACAAATCTCGGCACCATTGCCCACTCCGGCTCCGGCCAATTCTGGGAACAGCTTGCCGAAGCCGCCAAAAAAGACATCAACCTCATCGGCCAGTTCGGCGTCGGCTTCTATTCCGCCTTCATGGCCGCCAAAAGGCTCCGGGTCCAGAGCCGGTCCTGGGACGGCAGCGAAGGGCACGAATGGGAATCGGATGGCGGCGGCACCTATACCATCAGCCCCTGCCCCGGCCTGCACCGGGGCACCAGGGTCATCATCGAGCTCAAGGACGACGCCCACGAATACGCAACCAAGTTCACCATTGAACGGATAATCAAGCAGTATTCATCCTTTGTTCCTTTTCCCATCAAGGTGGAGGGCAAGACCGTCAACACGGTCCAGGCGATCTGGACCCGGTCCAAGAGCGAAATCAGCGAGGAAGAGTACACCGAATTCTACAAGTTTATCGGCAACACCGTGGACGAGCCCCTGTACCGCCTCCATTTTTCGGCCGACGCCCCGCTCGGGATCAATGCGCTCCTGTATGTGCCCAAGGAAAATTATGAACGTCTGGGGATGGGACGCATGCAACCGGGGGTCAATCTCTACTGCCAGAAGGTGCTCGTTGACCAGCACAGCGAGAACATCCTGCCCGACTGGCTCAGGTTTCTCAAAGGGGTGGTCGACTCCCAGGACCTGCCGCTGAACATTTCCCGCCAGGCCTTGCAGGACAGCGCCCTGGTGGTGAAACTGCGCCGGGTGCTGACCAAACGTTTCCTGAAATTCCTCAAGGAACAGGCCGACAGCGACGCGGAAAAATACAAGACGTTCTGGCAGACCTTCGGCATCTTCATCAAGGAAGGCATCACCACGGACTTCGAGTACCGTGACGAACTCGGGGGACTGCTGCGTTTTGCCTCGTCCAAAAGCGACAACGGCGACCTCGTCTCCCTGGATGACTACATCGGCCGCATGCGGGAGGGACAAAGCGAGATCTACTTCATCAACGGTCCCAGCCGCACCGCCCTGGAACACGGGCCGTATGTCGAGATGTTCCGGAAGCGCGACATTGAAATCATCTACACCCTGGAACCAATTGACGATTTTGTCCTCAACCACCTGGGTGAATATGACGGCAAGAAGCTGGTTTCAGCCGACCGGGCCGATCTGAGACTGCCGCCGGCCGAAACCGGGACGGCCGAGGATCAAGCCGAAGACGAAAAAAAGGAGGCCCTGGAGACGGACAAGGTCACGGCACTCTGCTCCTGGCTCCGGGAAGTCCTGGGCGAGCGGGTTCAAGAGGTGATCGCCTCCGACCGGCTGGTGGACAGCCCGGCCATGATCGTCAATGCCGACAGCTACATGACCTCATCCATGGAACGCGTCCTGCAGGCCAACGCCCGGGAAGAGAGCCTGGCAATGGCCGGCAAAAAAAACATGGAGATCAATCCAGCCAACGAGCTGATAAAAAAACTTTCCCATCTGCGCGAATCGGACCAGGATTTTGCCCGGGACGTGGCCTGGCAGATCTTTGACAATGCCATGATCCAGGCCGGCCTGCTCGTTGATTCACAACAGATGGTCAGCCGCAGCTACAGGATCCTGGAAAGGATGACCCAGGGGGACTGACCCCGGCAGCCAATTGGCTTGAAAAAAAAAGGCGATCACGATATAAACTGCAGGTGTCCTGTCAATCGTCAATCGACGCACCTCGCTCGTTCTTTGGCGTTCCGGCTGTGTTACGACTTCAGTTACATAGCGTTGCTGTGCGCCGGCAGCCGTGTCTTGCCGGAACGCCAAATTACTTCGCAATCTTGCGTTATTTGTCACTTGACATGACACTGGTTCCCTGCGAATATAAGCTATTGCGTCTGTCACCATCGCCGGAGAAAAAAACATGCCCCGCACCTTTTTTATTATGCTCACAGCCCTGCTGCTCCTTGGCGGCTGTTACTCCAAGCCGGTCCGGCACCTCGCCTCGGATGCCAGCCTGATTCAGGCCGGCCGCTCCACCCGCCAGGATGTCCTGCGTTACCTTGGTGAGCCGAACGGGCACCGCCTGGTCTCTCCGGGAGTTGAGGAGTACGTCTATTATCAGACGCAGCGTAATTTTCTGGAAAAAACGCCGTTCGTGGGCTCGCTGATGAAGCCAAACGGCTACGAAATGCTGATTATCACCCTGGCCGGGGACCGGGTCACCAAATGTGAATTCCGATCTTTTAACAAAAAATATCGCGACTGGGCCAAGGATTTCACTTGGAAAAAGATAAAGTGAGTTCACCGTCACCCTGGGATATCAACCGGGAGAGGATGGTTGAGGAACAGCTCATCCCCCGGGGAATCCACGACCCGAAAACGTTGCAGGCCATGCGCACCGTGCCGCGGCATCTCTTTGTCGACGATGCCATGGCGGCGTTGGCCTATGGTGACCATCCTCTGCCCATCAGCTCCGGCCAGACCATCTCCCAACCCTATATCGTGGCACTCATGACCCAGGCCCTCCAGCTGAAGGGCGGGGAAAGGGTCCTGGAAATAGGGACCGGTTCGGGCTACCAGGCCGCGGTCCTCTCCCGGATATGCGAACGGGTCTTTACCATTGAAAGAATTGATGCCCTGCTGGTTCGGGCCCGCAAGATATTTGACCGCCTTCGTTATCACAACATCGTTTCCCGGCTCGACGACGGTACCATCGGCTGGCCCGACGAGGCCCCCTTTGACGGGATCCTCGTGACTGCCGGCGGACCCAAGATTCCGCAGCCGCTCGTTGACCAGCTTGCCGACCCGGGGCGGATGATCATTCCGGTCGGCGATCAATATTTGCAGAACCTGCAGCTTCTCGAAAAAAACCAGGGCGAAATCACGACAAAAACCATCGAAACGGTGCGTTTTGTCAATCTCATAGGAGTGCATGGCTGGACAACCTGAAGCCCACCCGGGCCTTACCGCCGTGCCGTCTCCGCGACCTCGCCCACTCGTTTAAACAGATGAGTGGACCTCCTGAAACGATCTTTCCCCCCGGTCTCCTCAATACCATCAACCTGCCGGAAATATATTTCCCCGGGTCCATTTTCATGCCTATATCCGGTGAATTTCGGCATTGATGCCATGAGCCTCAAACCGATATTGCTCCCGAGACGTAACGGTCCAACAGGGAGCGACAACCTCGAGGGAGACTCAACCCGGACGAGTTTACCAAGACAACCCGAATAGATTGCGAGGACCGGCTTGCAATTGTAGCCAATGGTGATCATATTTCCTATTAGCGTCTCTGACTATGAGACCGGCGGAGACATAAATCTTGTATCCGTGAGCGTTCGGGAGCGGCGCAGATGTAAGGCAGCAACGATGTTGATTATCATGGATTGATATCAACTAGTTACCAATGCAGCAGGTGTGCCGTTATCGGGCGAACCGGAGGGCGGAGCAGTGAAGACCAGGGAATGCACTTATTTGACAATAATACAATAAATTCCATATATTGCCTGAAACATCACCTCAAGCCGTCACGAATTCAGGATAAACCTGAAAAAGGGAGAACAACATGAAGAATAAATTCGCCATTCAATCGATTACGGCCCGTGAAATTCTTGACTCCCGCGGTAATCCAACGGTAGAGGTGGATTGCGAACTTATGGATGGAACCCGGGCCCGGGCCGCCGTCCCTGCCGGGGCTTCAACCGGCAGCCGTGAGGCGGTGGAACTGCGCGACGGCGACAGCAGTCGTTTTGGCGGCAAAGGGGTACTGCAGGCAGTGGCCAATGTCAAGGAGACGATAGCGCCGCACCTCCGGGGCATGGATGTACGGAGGCAGGCGCAGATCGATCAAACCATGATAGCCCTTGACGGCACTCCCAACAAGGCCCGGCTGGGTGCCAATGCAATCCTCGGGGTCTCGCTGGCAGTCGCCCGGGCGGCCGCCCGGGCCAGCGGGCTGCGATTATTTCAGTACCTCGGTGGTCCGGGGGCGACCCGTCTGCCGGTCCCCCACATGAACATTCTCAATGGCGGGGTCCATGCCCACTGGCAGGGAGCCGATTTCCAGGAATACATGATCGCGCCCTATGGTGCCGCCGGTTTCCGCCAGGCCCTTGAATGGGGAAGCGAGGTCTACCACGCCCTGCAGACCATCCTTGAGCAACAGGGGCTGTCGGTCGGGGTGGGCGATGAAGGCGGTTTTGCCCCGCAAGTCCGTTCCAATGAAGAGCCGCTCAAATTGATTACAGCCGCGATTTCCGCCGCCGGCCTGCAACCCGGCAAAGACGTGGGCATTGCCTGCGATCCGGCTGCCAGTGAATTCTACGAGGACGGCCGCTACCACCTGCGCAGCGAGGGCCGAAAACTGACAGCCGCGGAGATGGCCGCCTATTACCGGCAGCTGGCAGACAGCTATCCCCTGGTCCTGCTGGAAGACGGTATGGCCCAGGACGACTGGGACGGTTGGAAAATACTCATGAGCCACCTGGGCAGCCGAATTGAACTGGTCGGCGATGACCTGTTCTGCACCAACGTGGAACTGATTGCCCGCGGCATCAAGGAGGGCGTTGCCAATGCCGTCCTGATCAAGCTCAACCAGATCGGCACCCTGACCGAGACAATCGCCGCCACCCGGATGGCCCGCGACCACGGCTGGGGCGCCTTTGTCTCGCATCGCTCCGGGGAGACCGTGGACAGTTTCATCGCCGACATGACCGTGGCCCTGGATACGGGTCACCTCAAGACCGGCGCCCCGGCCCGTGGTGAACGGGTGGAAAAATACAACCAGTTGCTGCGTATCGAAGAGGAACTGGGACCTGCCGCCCGCTATGCCGGAACCGGCGCCTATGTTGTCCCGCCCGAACTTAACCGGGGTGACAGGGGGTAACTGGCAGGCCTCGGCACCAGCATGTAAACCGTCACAGGCACCCCATCTTCACGCGGTCACTCCCGCCCGCATAGAGGGACTACCGGAGTCTCCCTTCGGTCGCTTACCTGCGAACGGCAGCGACTACGTAAATCTGTGGCACCTGTGAAGGTTTACAGGTTGGATGTAAGGAATAGCGCAGAGTTTCACACCCTGTGACCAGTTACACCAGCATTACACAGGAGATTTTCATGACAACTTCATACGGCATGCCACTCTCCGATCTCCCGGAAGAATTGTCCGAACTGCGGGAACTGGCCCTTGACCTGCGCTGGTCCTGGAGCCATGCTGCCGATAAGCTATGGCAACGGATCGACCCTGATCTCTGGAGCCGTACCCACAACCCATGGCTTATTCTCCAGACGGTCAGCAGAAAATACCTGCTCCGGTTGACGACGGATACCGATTTCACCACCCTGTTACGTGAACTGCGCCAGGAACAGCGCACCGCCCGCGAACGGCCGACGTGGTTTCGGCAAAAGTGGCCGGAGTCAGACCTGTCCACCATCGCCTACTTCAGTATGGAATTCGGCCTGGACGAGTCCCTGCCCATCTATTCCGGCGGGCTTGGGGTGCTGGCCGCCGACTACCTCAAGGCCGGCAGCGAACTCGGCATACCGGTCATCGGCATCGGCCTGTTATACCAGCAGGGATATTTTCGCCAGGGGCTGGACGCCCAGGGGAACCAGCTGGTTTTCTTCCCGTACAGCGACCCCACGCAATTACCCATCCAGCCGGTACGCGATGATGACGGCGAATGGCTCTTCGTGGAAGTGAGTCTGCCCGGCAGGATACTGCGGCTGCGGGCATGGCAGGTCATGGTCGGCCGGGTTACCCTCTATCTCCTGGACAGCAACGACCCGCTCAACAGTCCCGCCGACAGGGGGATCACCAGCGAGCTCTATGGCGGCGGCCCGGAAATGCGGCTGCAACAGGAAATCGTCCTGGGAATCGGCGGCTATCGTCTCCTGCAGACCCTGCATATCACCCCGGAAATCTGCCACCTCAACGAGGGGCATGCGGCCTTTGTCGTCCTGGAGCGAGCCCGATTTTTCATGATACAACACCGGGTTCCCTTTGAAGTGGCCTTGACCGCAACCCGGGCCGGCAACCTGTTTACCACCCACACCCCGGTGGAAGCCGGTTTTGATCGTTTTGCCCCCTGGTTATTCGAACAATACATGAAAGAGTATGCCGCCGACCTCGATATTTCATGCAAAGATCTGCTGGCCCGGGGACGAACCGATATCCGGGCCGGCGGCAGCCGGGAACCCTTTCACATGGCCTGGCTGGCCATGCATGGCTGCGGCGCCGTTAACGGGGTCAGCCGGCTGCATGGCCGGGTCAGCCGCAGTATATTCCAACCGCTCTTCCCCCGCTGGCCGGCCGGAGAAGTACCGGTCGGCCATGTTACCAACGGCGTCCATGTGCCAAGCTGGGATTCCCCGGAATCCGATCGCCTGTGGACAGATGCCTGCGGCAAGGAACGCTGGCGCGAGGACCTCCGGGATCTTGAAACGGCAATCATGAAAATCTCCGCTGAGCAGTTATGGGCGATGCGGACCAAAAACCGTCTGCGCCTGATTACCTGGCTGCGGCAACGACTGGTCCGGCAGCAGGCCTTGCACGGCCCGGCAGCCCACCAGCCGCTCGCAGCGGCAACGATTTTCGACCCGAACGTCCTGACACTCGGTTTTGCCCGCCGTTTTACCTCCTACAAACGTCCGGACCTGCTGTTGCACGAACCGGAACGATTGGCGCACCTGCTCCTGGACAATGACCGGCCGCTGCAGCTGATCATTGCCGGCAAGGCCCATCCACAGGACCATGAAGGACAGGCCATGATCCGGGCCTGGATCAATTTTATTCGTGAGTTTCACCTGGAGCAGCAAGTCGTCTTTCTCGTTGACTATGACCTGCTGGTGGCGGAACACCTGGTCCAGGGAGTTGACCTGTGGCTCAACACCCCGCGTCGCCCCTGGGAAGCCTGCGGCACCAGCGGCATGAAAATACTGGCCAACGGCGGCCTGAATGTCTCGGAACTGGATGGTTGGTGGGCGGCGGCATGGAACCGGGAGGTCGGCTGGTCATTGGGCGACGGCGGTCTGCATGATAACGATCCGGCCTGGGACGCCAAAGAGGCCCGTGATCTATATGCCCTGCTGGCAGATAAAATTATTCCCCTCTACTATCAACGTAACGCCAAGGGCATTCCGGAACGCTGGGTCCATCTCATGCGTCACAGCATGGCGAAGCTGACCCCCCACTTCTCCGCCAATCGCATGGTAAGAGAATATACGGAAAAATATTATATTGAGATGGCGGCGGCAGTGACTCTGCGAACGACCAATACGGCGATTGCCCGGCAGATTAACCAATGGGAAACAAAGCTTGAGCAGCATTGGTCCGGCATTCGTTTCGGCCGCCTGGAAAGCAAAACCGTTGACAAAGGTACTTTTTTCACGGTCCAGGTCTATCTCGATGACCTGGACCCGGAGACAGTACAGGTCGAGCTCTATGCGGACCCCCTGGGCGAACAGGCGGCGGAAGTCTATCCGATGAAAAATACCGAGCCGCTTATCGGTGCCGTTCACGGCTATCTGTATACCTATACGGTCACGACCCAACGGCCGGCAACGGATTACACGGCACGAGTCATCCCTTCTCATCCGCAGGCGAAGATTCCGTTGGAAGCGCACCAGATTTTATGGGAGCATTGAACGAAAAGACAAGAACCTGAATCCGTGACGGCTTGAGGTGAAGTTTTATGCAATATATGGAATTTATTGCATTATTGACAAATGAGCGCATTTTTTGGCCTTCACCGCGCCGCCCTGCGGTCCGCCCGATAACGGCACAGCTGCTGCGTTGGCAACAAAGTTGATATCACACCAGGATAATCAACATCGTTGCCGCCTCGAAGGTCTCGCAGGCTCGCTATCTGCATCTGTACCATTCTCGAACGCTCACGGATTCAGGAAGAAGCAAAACCGGCCAGCACCTTTTTTTCATCCCCAATGGTTTTTATCATGGAGGTTTCTCGTTATGACGGCATCAGCATCATCCACCACTGCACCACAACAGGGCAAAGGACTCAGTTCCGCAGAAGCGACACGACGGCTGCAGCAATACGGCCCCAATGCCCTGGCAGAAAAGAAGGTTTCTTTTATCAGGATGTTGCTCGGCTACTTCTGGGGACCTATCCCCTGGATGATCGAAGTGGCGGCCATCCTCTCGGCGGCGGTACAGCACTGGCCGGATTTTTTCATTATCCTTGCCCTGTTGCTTTTTAACGCCGGGGTGGGGTTCTGGCAGGAATACACTGCCGGTAATGCCGTCGAGGCACTGAAAAAAGAACTTGCCCAAAAGGCACGGGTACTCCGTGACGGGAAATGGCAGGTCATTGATGCCGTCGGCCTGGTGCCGGGAGATATTGTCCGTATTCGTCTGGGCGATGTGGTTCCGGCCGATGCCAGGCTGATTGAAGGTGATTATCTCAGCGTGGACCAGTCGGCCCTGACCGGCGAATCGTTGCCGGTCACCATGAAACAGGGGGAGGGAGTTTTTTCAGGTACCATTGTCAAGCAGGGCGAAGTCCTGGCCGAAGTGACGGCCACCGGAGGAAATACCCGGTTCGGCAAAACCGCAAGTCTGGTGGAACAGGCAAAAACCGTGTCCCATTTCCAGAAGGCCGTGCTCACCATAGGTGACTATCTCATCTATGTCAGCCTGATGCTGGTGGCCATCCTGGTACTGGTACAGCTCCATCGCCAGACGCCCTGGCTGGACCTGATCCAATTTGCCCTGATCCTGACGGTAGCATCCATACCCGTGGCCATGCCGGCGGTACTGTCCATGACCATGGCGGTAGGTGCCATGATGCTGTCGAAAAAGAAAGCTATCGTCACCCGGCTGGAGTCCATTGAAGAAATGGCCAGCATGGATATCCTCTGTTCGGACAAAACCGGAACTCTGACCCAGAATAAACTGACCCTGGGTGATATCGAAACGTTCAAGGCCACCGATGCCCAGGAAGTGTTGCTGATGGCCTCCCTGGCCTCGCGGGCAGAAGACCGGGACGCCATTGATGAAGCCGTCCTGCAGGGCCTGAAGGATACGAGCCATCTGAAATCCCTTGAGCAGACAAAATTCGTTCCCTTTGATCCGGTGCGTAAACGTACCGAGGCGACTGTCCGTAGTGCAGACGGTGACACCTTCCAGGTCACCAAGGGAGCGCCGCAGGTGATCATGGGGATGGCCAACCTGACCGATACCGATATCAAGCGGGCAAATGAAGTGGTCGATAGTTTTGCCGCCCAGGGCTATCGTGCCCTGGGTGTGGGAATAAAGAAGGAAGGGGAACAGGACTGGACCTTTCTCGGCATTCTCTCGCTGTTTGATCCCCCCAGAGAAGATTCGGCTGAAACGATCGACCGGGCGAGAAAATACGGGGTCTTTGTTAAGATGGTGACCGGTGATAACCTGGCCATTGCCAAACAGATCGCCGCGAAACTGAACCTGGGAACAAACATCCTGAAATCAGATATTCTCCCGGTACCGGAAAAGAACAAAAACTTCAGTGCCGATATCGGAGAACAAGTCGAAAGAGCCGATGGTTTTGCCGAGGTTTTCCCTGAACATAAATTTACCATCGTCAAGATGTTACAGGCCCGCGACCATATTACCGGCATGACCGGTGACGGGGTCAACGATGCCCCGGCCTTGAAGCAGGCGGATGTCGGCATTGCCGTAAGCGGTGCCACCGACGCGGCACGGGCCGCAGCCGACCTGGTACTCACCTCTCCCGGGCTGTCTGTCATTATAACCGCCATTGAGGAGGCACGGCGAATCTTCGAGCGGATGAACAGCTACGCAATCTATCGAATCAGTGAAACGATCCGTATTATGGTGTATGTGGTTCTGGCAATGCTGATATTTGATTTTTACCCCATTACCGCTATCATGATTATACTTCTCGCCTTTTTGAACGATATTCCCATCATGGCAATTGCCTATGACCATACCGTGTTGGAGAATGATCCCGTCAGGTGGGACATGCACAGCGTGATCTCTGTAGGGACAGCCATGGGGATCGTCGGCGTCATCGGCACCTTCGGGATGCAATTGCTGGCAATGGATTGGCTTAAACTGAACGTTTCGGCAATTCAAACCTACGTGTTTCTCCAATTGGCAGTAGCCGGTCACCTGGTTCTTTTTGTGGCCCGAACGAAAGGTCATTTCTGGAAAAAGCCCTGGCCATCCTCGATTATGATCTGGTCGGCAGTGATCACCAAGGCATTAGGGACCCTGCTGGCCGTTTACGGTTTTGGTCTCATTACCCCGATAAGCTGGTATGAGGCTGGTATTATATGGTTATATTCCATCTGTTCAGCCTTTGTAACCGACTTGGTGAAAGTGCAGGTCTATCGGCATCTGCAACATCGAATTCCCAGGCACCGCAATTTTCTGAAAAAAATTAAAAGTTCTCTTACGCCCGGAAGTTTCAATCCTAACTGATATCCACCTCAAACCGTCACGGATTCAGGTCCCATATCGTCGTTTTTATCGTGCGGCCGGGACAACTCCGTACTTCTTCTACTGAATATATCCTTGTTGCCGAGGCTCCGATCCGGATGCTTTTTCTAACATGGACAGTACTGCTATTATTGCATTAAATGAAGTCAGATCCCCCCACACACACAAAAAAAAAGGACCAGTCGAGATCAACCCGACCGGTCCTTTTTTTGAATTACTGAAACTGATTATCAGATAACCTTAAAATCCTACCTGGAACTGTAAGAGGATTACGTTATCCGCATAGCCTTTTGTGACAACTCCTGATTGCTTGACATAGGAGTTAGCATCCCAACCGTCATCACCACTGGCAATCACGTAGTCCAACTGCAGGCGGGCCTGATAGATGGATGATGGATTAAAGAAGATGTTGAGGCCAAGGTATGTATTCCCCAAATCTGCTGTCACCGAACCCTTCTCATATTTGGCCTGGTAGTGACGAACAACGCCTTCAACCATGGGAAGGAAACGGTAGCCGGCATGCAGATACCAGACTGTTTCATCCTGGCCGTTCACACCCTTGACATCATTGCCGGCGATATATTCGCCCTTCAGGGTCAGGTTGTTCAACTTGTAGCGGGCACCGATATCCCAGACAGAATAATCCGCATCTTTAGTACCCGGGGTATATTTACTGCCGGCAGCTTCTCCGGATTGACCGTAAGAAACCTCGATATGAAGTTTTTGCCAGTCAACCATGCCCCGGA
The DNA here is from genome assembly GCA_002897615.1 of bacterium BMS3Bbin14. GTDB lineage: Bacteria > Desulfobacterota > Desulfobulbia > Desulfobulbales > Desulfobulbaceae > BMS3Abin13. The sequence continues at coordinate 182,573 of BDTX01000011.1, read as the reverse complement.
GCGCATAGGCATAATCATTTCCAGGTGCACCATATTCCGTTGAGGAGGATTTCAGACTGTCGGGGTCACCAACTGCGGCACTACGTGTAGCCGGGTTGAAGATGCCGATATCATAGCCAAAAACGCCGCCGATCTTGCGGCCGCTCAACATGGCTCCCGCAGAACGCTCAAGGACAAGTTTCTTTTCCATGCCGCGCTTGGTGATGTCCAGCTTGGCACCCGAGGAGTTGAAGTCCATGCCGACCGGGGTTTTGAACTGGCCGAGTGAGAGAGACGCTGCCTTGTCAAACTTGTAACCGACCACGGCGTCCTTGATGATTTCAGCCAGCTGACCGGGGTTTGAGGATGAACCGGTCTTCTTAAAATCGATCTGCAATTTACTGAAGACCTTGCCCAGGCTGATTTTGTAGCCGAGACGGACACGGTCGGCGCCGAAGCGCAGACCGTTTTTCTCGTCATTGGCGCTGCGGCCAAGACCGTTGCCGCTTTCAGCCGTAAGTTGAGAGTAGCCGAACAGTTTGACTTTCAGTTTCTGGCCGCCTACATCTTTATTAGCAATGGTAACGGCGGCGTTTACGGTTGCCGGCATTACCGAAGCGGCAAGCAAAGCCGCGACGACTACTACGCTTTTTGAAAGAATCTTTTTTTTCACTTCTTATCTCCAATCCCTATTTTTTTGAACATAAACCCGTTTAAGCCCTGAAAATAACGGCTTAAACATAAACCATTCTTCCAGTAACACATCAATTTCACATCATGTTTTACCACCTCCTTGTTCGCGACAAAATAGTTGCCTAAGATTTATTCCGTGCAATCCGGCTTTTTTTACTAATTTACGTAATCGCCCCATGCCTTTGACGGAACGGCATCAATCAACGATCCGTCAATGACGGCTTTGCATTTACTGAAAAACATAGATAAATTGCTCAAACCGCCGCTCATTAATTGCTTCAGATAACACTGACCAGACACAACTTAGTGCATGTAGTTCCAACTATTATTATTTTTTGGTTAATGCAGAAAAATTATTGCTTCGCATTCCAGGTTTCTTATCAAAAGGCACCCCCCCCTTGGCTTGCAACAAACGTGCCGGGAATTACCGGTGGTTGCCAGCACTCTTTTTTCTAATTTTCCGGAGAAATGGAGCCATGTCCGCCGAACCAGGTCCGGGATTCGGCGGACATGGGGCAACAACGATGCAAAAAGAATTGTATCGATGTTAATCTTATGCAATCTATTTTACATTGAAGATGCCATCAAATACTGACTTATCGCGGTAAGCTTTCCTGTAAAAAGCAGGATCCCCATTACCACGAGAAACAACCCGCTGGCGATAGACACTGCCCTCATATAGCGGCGTACCTTTTTAAAATAAGAGAGGGCGGTATTTATGGCCATGGATGTAATAAGAAAAGGCAGACCGAGCCCCAGTGCATAGGCGGTTAACAACTCTACCCCGGAGGCAACTGAACCTGCCGTACCGGCATAAAGGAGAATAGAGCCGAGAATGGGTCCGATGCAAGGTGTCCATCCCGCGGCAAAGGCTATACCGACGAGAAAAGACCCCAGCAGTCCGGCAGGCTTATTCTGCAGGTGAAACCTCTTGTCCCGGGACATAAATCCAATCTTCAGAATGCCGGCGATGTAACACCCCATAATAACGATAAGAACGCCACCTATTTTCCGAACAACCTCCTGGTAATCAAAAAGAATACTGCCGAGAAAGCTTGAGGAGGCGCCGAGAAGGATGAATACGAACGAGAACCCGGCAATGAAAAGCAGCGAGTTCTTAAGGGTCACCATTCTTATTCTGCGCCTGTCATGCTCCCCCGTGAGATCTTCAAATGATATCCCGGTAATATACGAGATATAGGATGGAATAACAGGCAGAACGCAGGGAGAAAAAAATGACAGCAGCCCTGCGCCAAAGGCCATCAGCAGTGATACTTTTTCCATTTTGGTCTCTTTACCCCCTGCCCTTCAAGATATTTTCAACATCGTTCCTAACCCTGAACGATACTTATACTTGTATCCGTGACGGCTTGAGGTACACTCCATATAATATGTTGAATCTATTGCATTATTATCAAGTAAACACAATTTCTGGTCTTTACCGCGCCGCCCTGCAGGGCGTCCGAGAACGGCACATCTGCTGCGTTGACAACTCGTTGATATCACACCAGGATAATCAACATCGTTGCCGCCTTGCATCTGCACCTTTCCCGAACACTCACGGATCCAGGTTATATCACATAACCATACAGCGACTCCATCTTCGGGCAATCAGACCGCCTCGCGGAGCCTACTATAGATCCGTTGGCCTGCCTACCAAAATTCAGGACAAGAGCAATTCCTGCGCCGGGCGCCGGGAATACTGCCTGCAAAAAAAGTACCTGCGGGCGTATCAAGAGATGTTTGCCGCCTCCCCGCCGGCAAACAACCTGATACAAGTACGAGAAAGCCGAAAATGGACATTTACGGACAACGGCGAAGTGCCGGGTGTTCAAAAAAGGACAATTTTCCCCCATTTTGCAGGCGGAATGGCTGGCATGCCCTTTGCAACTTATCGCCATTATGAAACGAATTAGATTTACCATAATCTTCTGTATTTTGTCGTTGCTTGCGCTGCCGGCTCCCAAGGCCTTCTCCTCGGAAATAAAGATGCTGTTTTTCTATCGTATCGGCTGTTCTTTTTGTACTCAAATGGAGAAAATTATTAATGAACCGGACATAAAAAGTTTGCTTCTCGGGCGAGCCCAGGTGATCCGTATCAACATGCGGAGCCGAAAAAAAATGCCCGCCTTCGGCAAGGGTGGGGTTGACCTCGCTAAAGAGTTCAAGGTTTATGGAGCTCCGACGATTATCTTGGTGGGGACGGGAGAAAAGGTGCTTTTGAAAATTCCTGGTGCTTTAACTAAGCAGGATTTCCGGGATGTTGTCTGTCAATATGTTCCGGGGATAGGAAAAAAAAAGGGTTGCGTTGGGAAAACAGACGCCTTGTAGCTTTTTCGAAAAAAGGCGCCTGCCTTTTAATGCTAACATGATAAAAAGGAGAAATATCTATGAAGGTTATGGACAGGGTTGATTTGAGAAGGAATTTAGGCTTATTGGCAGGGGTTGTGGTTTTTTTTATGATCGCAGTAATGCCGGTGTGGGCTGGCGCCGGTAACGGCAACGCGAAAAAGGGTGAAAAGATCGTCAAGACTCGAAAATTGGGAAACTGCGTCGCCTGCCATTACCTCCCCAATGTGGAATCTCCGGGCAACATCGGGCCGAATCTGGTTGAGGTGATGCAGGGGTATACCTTAGCGGACCGTAAAGATGTGACCCAGTGGATCCGGGATGCCAGAAAATTTAATCCCCATACCATCATGCCCCCCTTCGGTACCAACAAGATTTTGACGCCGAAGCAGATTAATGATGTCGTTGCCTATCTTTACACATTAAAAAAATAAGAACGGACGGTTATCGTAAGGTTGTTTAGAAGAGACAAAATTTGTGCAAGGAGACTGATTAAATGAAAAAAAATGATTTTTCGCATTCAAGAAGAGAGTTCCTGAAAAAGACCGGTTTTGCATCGGCCGCGCTTCTTTCCTTTAGCGCACTCTCATCTGTTATCCCCCTGGGGAACGGCAAAGCCGGCAATTGGATAGGGCCCCGGGAGGCCGAGGCCGCTCCGGTAAAGGAGGACATCAAGGATAAACTGAAGGCTACCTTCGGAAACCGCAAGATCGAGATGTCCCATGTAACCATGAAAGCGCCGATTATCGCGGAGAACGGGGCAGTGGTTCCGGTCAATATCAGTTCAGATCTTCCCATGGAAGCGGGAAACTATGTGAAGAAGATCTATATCTTCGTTGACAATAATTCCAATCCCTTTATCGCCAGTGTGGATTTGAGCCCAGCTAACGGCAGGGCTGCCTTTTCTCTGCGGATCAAGATGCGCAAGACCTCTCCGGTGCGCGCAATCGTGGAGACCAGCAAGGGTAAACTTTACGGCACAACCAAGATCGTAAAGGTGACCATCGGTGGCTGCGGAGGTTGATGTTTCCAGGTGCTATGCCGGAGAGCCGTCTCCCGGCCAGGGATAATGTTCACAAACCGTAAATGAACGAAAACAAGGAGATTCAAGATGCCTCAAGGAATAGGAAAGATAAAAATCAGACTGCCCAGAACCGTGCGCAAAGGGCAGATAATCACCGTGAAGACGTTAATTATCCATCCTATGGAAACCGGATTAAGAAAGAACAAAAAGACCAAAAAAAAGATTCCAGCCTATTATATCAACGACGTGAGTGTCTATTACGGTGATCAGTTGATAACCCATGAAAACTGGTCAATCGCCGTGAGTGCCAATCCATTTATGTCTTTCGATCTCAAGGTTGATAAAGCAGCGCCATTGAAGATCGTCTGGAAGGATATCAAGGGAGGGATTTATCAGAAGACCGTGCAGATCGAGCCTCGTTAGGATGTAGGTCCACATGTTCTTGTCAATCGAGAGGGGAGGTAAGGAAAAAATGTCTAAGAAGATATCAATTTTGTTAAAAATGCTTGTTTTTCCGGCCGCAGTTATGCTGGTCACGGGAACACTCGGCTCCATGACCGGGGCGCAAGCGGCTACGCAGTCTGGAAGCAAAATCGAACAATTAACGCAGAGTATGTCTTATGCGGAGTATCAAAAACGCTACGAGAAGTATTACGGCAATTTCACCGCACAGATGGCAGAGAATGGGAATCCCGCGGACTTCCTGATCGATGACGGCAAGGATCTTGCCAATAAGGTGGTCGGCAGCAAGGGGAAATCATGCGCGAGCTGTCATGGGAAAGATGCCTTGAAGTTGAAGGGCGCGGCCACGACCTTTCCTAAATACAATGCGAAACTCAAGGGGGTCATGACCTTGGCCCTGCAAATCAACACCTGCCTGAAAAATCAGATGGGAGCCAAACCCTTGAAGTACGAGTCCTATGATCAACTGGCCTTGACCTTGTACGTCAAATCCCTCTCCAACGGTATGCCGATCCAAGTCAGTATCGACGGGCCGGCCAAGCCTTTCTACGAAAAAGGGAAAATCGCTTATTACAAGAGGCATGGGCAGTTGAACTTCAGCTGTGCGATTTGCCATGTCAAATATGCCGGCTACAAGGCTCGATCAAACCTGATCTCAAACAACAAACACCATGCCGATCACTGGCCCTGCTATCGCCTGAAATGGGGCAAAACGGGATCACTGCAAAGACGATTTCGGGGTTGTATGAAGAACATGAGGGTCAAAAAGCCACCCTTTCAGAGCGAGGAGCTTCGGAACCTGGAGCTGTATCTGACCTATATCGACAACGGAGATCGTATCCAGGTGCCGGGGATGAGGATGTAACGACAGGGGCTCGGGGAGGCGATCCCAGGAGACAAGTTAAGATTGGATGTTTATTAACAGAGGGAGAACATAATGAGTTTATCGCGACGGGATTTTATCCAGATGGCCAGTCTGGCGGCCGGCTCTGCCTTGCTGCCTCCGGCAGCCCTCGCCCGGGAATTGAAGCCTGAGAATCTGCTGAAATTTACGCCCAAGGGCCAATTGACCATCCTGCATACCACGGACAGCCATGCCCAGCTGGTACCAATGTATTACCGCGAACCGGATTCCAACATAGGCGTCGGTGCGAATGCAGGCAAACCTCCCCATCTGACCGGTAAAGATTTCCTCCGGTATTACGGCCTGAAGCCGGACACCATGGATGCCTACGCCTACACCTGTGACGACTATATTGCCCTGGCCAAGGAATTCGGCAAGATGGGCGGCTACGCCTATATTATGAGTTTGATCAACCAGATCCGCAGTGAACGTCCCGGAAAGGTTCTTTATTTCGACACCGGAGACACCCTGCAGGGATCCGCCACCAGCCTCTGGACCCGGGGCGAAGATATGGTTCGGGTTCTGAACCAGATGAAGTGCGAGGCCCTGTGCGGACACTGGGAGTTCACCTATGGCGAAGAGAGAATCCAGGAGTTGGTCAAAATGATGGATTTTCCGTTCCTGGCTCAAAACGTCAATGACGCCACCTGGGGAGAGCTGATCTTTAAACCCTATACCATCAAGTCAGTGAACGGTCTTAGCGTGGCCCTGATTGGTCAGGCCTTTCCCTATACCCCGATCGCCAACCCGAGACGCTTTCTGCCAAACTGGTCTTTCGGGATCAAGGAAGATCACATGCAGGCCGTCGTGAACGAGGTGCGGGCGAAAAAGGTCGATCTGGTCGTGGTTCTTTCTCATAACGGCATGGATGTGGACAAAAAAATGGTCAGCCGGGTCAAGGGTATTGATGTCATCATGGGCGGTCATACGCATGACGGGGTGCCAAAACCGATAGTGATCGGTAATACTCTGGTGATCGGCTCCGGCTGCTCCGGAAAATTCCTGTCCAGACTTGACCTCGAGGTGAAGGGAAAGCGGGTCGTCGGTTATTCCTACAGGTTGATCCCGGTGATGTCGGAGATGATCAAGCCGGATCCGGAGATGTCCCGGCTGATTCAAAAAATTCGTCGTCCCTATAAGAAAAAACTGGCCGAGGTCGTCTGCGATACCGAGACGCTGCTCTACCGGCGCGGCAACCTGGACGGCAGCTTTGATGATCTGATCTGTGACGCATTGATCGATCACTACGGCGTCGACTTTGCCCTTTCTCCCGGGTTTCGCTGGGGACGGACGGTTCTTCCGGGTCCGGTCACGGCGGAGGATGTCTACACCCAGACCGCATTGACCTATCCCAATACGTATAAAACTAAAATCAACGGTAAGACACTGAAAAACGTCTTGGAAGATATTGCCGACAATATTTACAATCCCGATCCTTACCGGCAGCAAGGTGGTGACAACGTTCGCAGCAAGGGCCTTGGTTACACGCTGAAAGTGGATGGAACCATGGGCCACCGCATCAGCGATCTCAAGGTTCGGGGCAAGGCCGTTCACCCGGATGACCAATTCACCTTTTCCGGCTGGGCCTCCATGGCGGCGCAACCTGGCCCCCCGGTTTACGATGTGGTCATAGATTATGCCCGCAAGAAGAAAAAAGTGCGGGTGACCGTTGACCGGCCGAAGTTGGTCGGATTGTATTGACTTGCAAACGGGATGGCGGCCATGGCTCACGGGAGATGTGGCCAGGTGACGATCCGCCCTCATAGTTTTATGGAAATTGATCGCCAGGGTACCGTGGATGCGAGAAAGAGTTGTGCAACCTATGCCTCCTTCTATAGCAAACACAATTAAGACAAAGCAGAAACGGTACCCGGTGATCAATTGTCTGGCTGTTTGTAGTGCAAACACGGATAATTTGGCTGAAGATTAAAGTTCGAAGCTTGTTATTGTAACGAGTTAAGTTTAAGGTGCCCTTAAAGTCGAATTGACTTTAAGGGCACTTTTTTTTTATAATAAAAATAATTCACCCGCACCTCATACAAGCCCGTCTTGGCCTCCTCACCGCCGCCAAGGATGGATTCGAGGCCAACCGAATCCAGACGGGTGAATTCGTACGGGCGGAGTATTCCAGAGGTTGTCGCCTCTGGTGAACTGTTATAATAAAGATATGAACCTGAATATTTTTCAAAAGTTTTTCCTTTTCTGGATGGCCTTGTGCTGGATCATCCCGACTCCGGTTCGCGCCGTATCGAGTTCTCCCGCCCCTCTCCATATGCTCGTGATCCCGATGGAGACACCGTCCCGTATGTACAAGGATTTTCTGCCCCTGAAGCATTACCTGGGGAAGAAGCTCAACCGATCGATTGAACTGGATGTCGCGCGCAAAAATTCGGGAATCGCAACACTTTTCAGGGAAAAGAAAACCGATATCGCCTTTGTCTGCCCGACACTGTATTGTGACCTGACCCAGGTTATCTCCGTGGTTCCATTGGTCAAATTGCGCATTAATGGTAGCGATCAATATCGCAGCGTCCTAGTGGTGAGGAAGGATTCTCCGATCAAGCGGACGGCGGATCTTATCAACCGGACCTTGGTCTACGGCAGGTATAAATGCCCCGGCTCCGGTCTGTTACCCAGAATTATGCTGCAACGGGTCGGCTTATCGGATAGTAATTTTTTTGAGGTGGTGAAACTCGGGAACGACGAAAGCGCCCTCCTCGCCGTGATGGCCAGAATGTTTGACGTTACCGGCGTACCGGAGATGGCTGTACGTTCCCTCGCGGGCAATAGCCTCAGAATTATCCGTTATTCCAAGCCGATTCCCCAGTATCTCTTCGTGGCGCGCTCGGGGTTGGGAAAGGATTTAATCAGCCGGATCAGAAAGGTTATGCTCGGACTGAACCAGGCGCCGGACCGCAAGCGCAAGGCTCTCATCGGCGGGATTGAAAAGGGGGTGGACGGATTCTCGCTTGCTCATGACAGTGACTACGACATTGTCCGCGTGCTGATTAAAAGTCTGAACCGGGGCAATGTTCGGTCATCATTCCGTAAAGGGGAGCATACCCTGGTTGTGGAACCTCTATATTATGGTGCGGATTTTTTCTGGCGGCTGAAACCCTTACTTTCAAGGTTGCGCATGGAGACCGGCTGGAATTATCATCTTCGGATTCCGGAGAGCATTGATGCCTTTCTGAAGATCAAAAAACAGGGCAAAGGAGACCTGTACCTGCAGGAATCAGACTTACTTGCCAGATTCAGGATTCCTGGGAATGAATTGCTTGGCCCGCTGGCGGTTGTCTCGCCGGCAATGAATGTCGGCGTTATCATTGCCGCCAGCTCGGGCAAGGTGAAAGACTTGCGGGATCTCCAGGGGAAGAGGATAGGAGTACCATCCCGCCTTTCGGAAGGAGGTTATATAGCCCAAACGCGTTGGCTGCGGAAACGCGGAATTCCTCAGGACGCGATCCGGCTGGTGAGTCTGGGAACCTACGAAAATGTATTGATGAGTGTCTATCGGGGAAAAGTGGATGCGGGATATTTGACGCTTGATACGCTCCAGAGACTGAAAAAGGATCTTCAGCCAAAACGTATCGTAATCCTTGGAAGAACTCCCCCTCTGAAGGATTGGGTAATCTCGGCCCGAAAAAATGTTCCTGATTTTGTAAAAAATAAAATTCGCAAAATCCTGGCCAGGCAGGATTTTTATCCCCCGAGGAATTGAGCGGCCGTGTATCTGTTCCGGAATTTTCATCGTTATACCAGTATCAAAACCAAGGGAGTGATCTATGTCGTTATCTTAATTCTGTTCATCTTTCTGACAGTCAGTGCCCTGGTGATGTCCACGGTAAAAAAAAATCTTATTGAACAGCTCAATCAATTTCATTTGAGTATCGCCAGAAAGCTCGCCCAGACAGCCTCGGATGTCCTTCTTTCCAGAGACTATGGGCTGCTGATGGAACAGATCAGGCAGTTGAAGTCGGCCGGCGAGGTGTCCAGGGTGCAGATCATTGACAAGCGGCACGTCATCATCGTCTCGGACCAGGTTTCCGAGATTGGCAAGAAGGATACTGCGCTTACTAAATTGCTGACCACTCAGGGGAAAAAATTCAGTGTTCCGGCGAAGGTCGGAGCGGATATCCTCATGCCGATCGAGATTGACCGGGACCTCCTGGGAGCACTGCGGGTCGGCTTTGACTGGTCGGCGGAAAACAGGCGTATTGACCGGGAGCTTGGCCGGACTATCCGGCAGATTCTTTATCTCGCTCTGGTCATCTTCATCCTGGGCATTGGCGGTGCCTTCATCATTTCCCGGGCGCTGACCCGGCCGATCATCGAACTTTCCAGGGAAATTGAAAAATTTGACGAAGAAATTTATCCCCGCAATGGTTCCCGGGATTCCAGTGCCTATAAAGATGAGAGCCTGCAGCTCAGGGCCGCTTTTACCAGGATGATGACAAACTTAAGGAAATATCTGGATAAAAATAAAAAAATTTCCGAGGAACGGGAAAAATTGACCTGCATGGCGGCCATTGGCCAGATGTCCGCTCAAATTGCTCATGAAACACGGAACAGCCTTTATGCGATCCGCGGGGCGGTTTCCGGCCTGGAAAAGACGGACAGCCTTCCTGAAAGACGCGACTATATAGAGATAATCAAGGAGGAAGCCCAGGAAATGACCATGATGTCGGATGACTTTCTCCAGTTTGCCCGTACCCCTGAACCCGAGATCGTCCCGTGCCATGTTGGTGACGTGATACAAAGGGTAGCGGAGCTGCTCGATCCGGACCTGGAGGATGCGAAGATCACGGTGAAAAAGCTGGGGCAGGGAGTTCCGCCGGTGATGGCTGACGCGACTCTCCTGAAGCGGGCCTTTATGAATCTGTTTTTAAATGCGATTCAAGCCATGGAAGAGGGGGGAACGATTACGGTGCAATATCAGGTGGCGGGTGAATTTGTTAAAATCAGCATTCAGGATGAAGGGCCCGGGATTCCCGAAGAGATTAATTTGAAGGTCTTTCAGCCCTTTTTTTCCACAAAGATCAATGGCACAGGTCTGGGCCTGCCCACGGTCTATAAACTGCTTGTGGCACAGCACGGGGAGGTGGATCTGGAGGACTCGGAGTTCGGGGCGCGGTTCGTAATTCAACTACCCATTGCAAAAACCAGCGAGGCGTAAAAAAATATGCGTACAATTCTGGCCGTGGATGATGAAAGGAATGTCCGGAAGGTCCTTTCAAATTACCTGAAAAAGGAAGGATTTGCGGTGGAGACCGCCCGGAATTACGAGGAAGCTGCACACAAGATCAGCGAACTGAATATTGATCTGGTTCTCACGGATATGCGTCTCCCCGGGCAATCCGGCCTGAACCTTCTGCAATGGATTAAAAGACAGCAGCCCTCTCTGCCGGTGCTCGTGATCACGGCTTACGGCAGTATCGACAATGCCGTGGAGGTGATGAAAAACGGGGCCGCCAGTTATCTGACCAAGCCGGTGGATATGGATGAGATGATGGCCCTTATCCGGCATACCCTGTTGAAGGAGCAGGTAATAAAGAGCCCCCAAACGGCAGAGGAGACAGAGGAACGGTTTGGAATTATCGGCAGCAGTCCGGCAGTCGATGAGGTTATTTCCACGATCAAAATTGTGAGTTCAAGCCGCGCTAATATATTGATTACCGGGGAGTCGGGCACAGGCAAGGAACTGGTGGCAAGTGCCATTCATTCCGCCTCTGCGCGCCGGGACCTTCCTCTTATTGCGATCAACTGCGCGGCCATTCCGGCGGAATTGATCGAAAATGAGCTGTTTGGTCATGAGAAAGGAACCTTCACCGGCGCCGTTTCCAGGGAGACCGGCAAGGTAGAGATGGCAGACAGGGGGACGCTGTTCCTCGATGAGATCGGCGAGATGCCCATTGCCATGCAAATCAAACTCCTGCGTTTTTTACAGGAGCGGGTTTTTTACCGGATCGGCGGCCGGGATCAGCTGGCCTCACACTGCCGGATTATCGCCGCCACCAATCGCGACCTGGAGAAAGAGGTTGAAAACGGCAGGTTCCGGGAAGATCTCTTTTATCGCTTGAATGTAATCCAGATCAGGACCCCGACCTTGAGGGATCGCAAGGAGGATATTCCTCTACTGGCCGATCACTTTCTGGATAAATATTCGGGGGAAAACAAAAAATTTATCCGCGGAATAGATCCGTTGGCACTCGAGGCGCTTATGCAGTATGAGTGGCCGGGGAATATCCGGGAATTGCAAAACATCATTGAGAGGGGGGTAGTTTTGTCTCGTCTCGATATGATTGTCCTGGAAGACCTGCCGCAGAAACTGCAAAATAATTTGTTAGAGTCGAGGGGTGATGGGCAGCCGCCGGAGGATCAGGAACTTCTGGAACTCGCGGGGATGTCCCTTGCCGAGCTTGAACGGATTGCCGTTCTCAAGGCCCTGAAGCATGAAAATTGGAACCAGACTCGCGCTGCCAAAAGACTTGGAATTACCCGCCGGCAGCTGAGAACCAAAATGGAAAAATATCAGCTGTTATAATCGGTAATAGTTCACCAGGAGAATCGACCCTCCCGCCAGCAATCGGAATCACCACTTAAAAGGACATTTTGGGACAACACAAAGGCCCCGGGTGTTCAAAAATGGACAATTCCGGGCAATTTTATTGCCTAAATGGCTGGCATGTCCTTTGCAACTTTGTACAAATACTATCCTAAATCCGTGACGGCTTGAGGTGACAGTAATGCAATATGTGGAATTTATTGCATTACTGTCAAACAAACTCATTTTATGGTCTTCACCGCGCCGCCCTGCGGGGCGCCCGATAACGGCGCATCTGCTGCGTTGACAACTCGTTGATATCACACCATGATAATCAACATCGTTGCCACCTTGCATCGGCACCGTTCTCGAACGTTCACGGATTCAGGACTATAAGACATAGTTCAGTAGTTAGTGTCCATCCCGAAACGGTTTTTTTGCCCGATCTCGGCATTATGTTAAAAAATAATCCTGGAAATATCAGCCAGCGGTTATTTTTTTTCGCCGGCCTTGATCTCAAACAAAAAGCCTCGTTTCTGGACGGACACTTGTTAGTGCTCAAATGTCGTTACCGATTAATCATAATATTTCTTAAAAAAAGAGGGTACAATGTCAAAAGAAAAACTCAGGGAGGGGGGAGTTATAGCTCTGATTGTCATAGGCTTTGCCGTGACGCTATATCTTATTTTCAAAATTAAGTCCTATGCGGGGATTGATTTCTCGGCTGCGTCGGAAGACAAAATAGCCATGGTCAAGAGTTCGATCCATACTACTCTGGTAATAGGCGGGCTTATTATTGGCGGCATCATGGGTGCTGTTGTCCAGCGCTCCAAGTTTTGTATCGCCGCGGCCTGTCATGCCAGGATAACCATCGGCGATCTCTTTCAGACGCGCTCCTATGCCATGGCTTTATTTGTGGCCATTCTGGGTACTCAAATTTTGTACAAAATGGGACAGGTTGATATTCAGTACAGCATCTACGTGTCCTCTCCTTTTACCTGGCTCGGTTACATTATCGGCGGCTTTACTTTTGGAGTAGGAATTGTCTATACCGGCGGTTGTGCCAGCAGGATCCTGGTACGCGCCGCCGAAGGGGACCTGGGGTCGATGGGTAGTGTAATGGCTTTTATCCTCGCCTCCGGAGCCACCTTGTGGGGCATATTGGCCTACGTCCGGGTTGACTATCTCAACTCATTGACGCTGGGTTTCAAGAGCCAGTACCTGCCGGAAATTTTTTCGTCAATCCCCTGGTGGTTGATTCTCCTGGCTCTTGAAATTATACTACTTGTTTTTATGCTGATGGCTCCGAAGGACTCTGAATGGTGGGGCTGGCAGTGGCCATCGGCCGGGGCAGCTATCGGTCTTACTATTGTCTTTGCCTGGTGGATCAACGGAGCGGCCCACCTGGTCCTGCCGCATATCGACAGCTTTTCCTTCACCGGCCCTGCCGATCCGACCTTGTTGCAAAAGTGGCGACCCAAGAGTCTTACCTTTGCCCTGGCCGATGCCGAGAGCTTTCGCTACATCATTCTCTGGACCGGGGAGACAATCAACTTCGCCATTGCCACGGTGTTTGGCGTTCTGGCCGGCTCGTTCCTGGCCGCCCGGATCAGCGGCAGCTTTAACTGGGTGGCGCCGCAGCTTCAGCAGTTCAAATTTAATCTTTTTGGCGGCCTGCTCATGGGATTCGGCGCGGTAGTAGGGCTTGGCTGCAATATCGGCCAGGGCTTAAGCGGCATCTCAACAATGTCTCTGGGCAGCATACTTACCATGACGTTCATCGCTCTTGGGGCGATGTCCGCCGCAAAATTTATGCTTTGGCAAGTAATGAGGGATTAAAGTGAAAAGTTTAAATCTCGGGAATCCGGTCCTGCGGCTTATCCTCCTCCAAGCCCTGCTGCTTGCCCTCTACGGCTGCGTAAGCCCGCAGGCCGACGTGCATCAGGCGGCGCGGCAGAAGGAGGAGAAGCCTGTGGTCATACGTTCCGTGATCGGGAATTATAACCAAATTTGGGATGATCTAACCACGGCTCTGAATAATCGAGGTCTGGTGATCTCGTCAGTTTCGCATGTGGAGGAGATGATTAAACGTACCGGAAGAGCTCTGAATCAGAACAAAAAAATATTTGCCCGTGCCAAGGTCATGGAGTTTTGCAGTGCGATCATCTCAAGAAAAATGATGGAGAAGAATCCTCACTACATCGCATTCTGTCCTTATCAGATCATAGTTTACTCCCTGCCGGATAATCCGAACAAGGTGTATCTTTCCTACCGGCGCCTGTACTGGGGAAATACCAAAGACCAAGACAGGGCTGTTTTAAAAACGGTTGAAAACCTGCTGAGCAGTTTGATAAACGAGGTTATAGAAACACAGAAGCAATACCAATAAACTGGAGGGGACGGAAAATTTTCGCTCCTACTTACTTTTGTTGCCTGACAAGCTTAGGCCACCTAACTATTCCGCATGAATCGGCTCAAACAAGCTTCCATTCCCCCTTGTGGGAAAATGCTTGCAAGGCTTCACCTTACCTGTCTTTCTCAACCCCGTAGCGGCCCATCCAATACATATTGCCAGGTACCTGAATCCGTGACGGCTTAAGGTACCTGGCAACATATAGAATTTATTGCATTATTGTCAAATAAATGCATTTCGTGGTCTTCACCGCTCCGCCCTGCGGGGGCGCCCGACAACGGCGCACCTGTGACGGTTTACAGGTTGTATAATGTAAGGAATAGCGCAGAGTTTAACACCCTGTGACCAGTTACGATTCAGGAGGTATAGAAAAGGTTGCCAGATACCCTTAATTCACCTTCATATTTATCCCAGATGTATTCGCATCCATCTATAATGTATTGCATTTTCCCCGTTGACCGCCAAGCCTTTATAAGGCCAATCTCTCAAGTCATATTTATCGGCCACAGAGCCCACCTTTAATTTTTCAAAAAAGACGAAAAAGGGGTCTCCTTTCGACCTTTGTTTAGACTTTTTTTCAGATTTCAGCAATTTTCTCTTTTAATCAGCGATCCTTCGATAATCTTGCCTCGCCCTCTGAAAAGCGATATTTATCATCTCACCAGGGGACGATGATTTTCTTGCCGTCACGCAGGGTGGCCCGGACCTTTTCCATGTGCCGCAGGGCGGCGATTTCCCTCTCCACATCACCTGTTTTCACGGCCAGTCGCTCGGCCAGGTCGGCAATACTCATGCCGTTATTTTTCTGGATCAGGCTCAGGATCCGCTGCTGGACCGCGCTTCCCTCCAGGCTGTCGCCGCTCCTGGCGGACAGGCCCGCGCTGCGTACCGCCCATGGGTCGCAGGCCCGGGCCGGAGACAGTACATCCATGTAACAATCCTCGCAGAGGATGGTATCGTGGTAGGATCGCTCCTCGCCTGCCGGGATCGGAGTGCCGCATTTATGACATTCCATGATTTACTCCATATCGACGATTGACTGATTAAGCAACCGGATTCCGGGCGGTGAAGAGAAAGACGGGGTAGTCCTTGGTCTTTCCCCCCTCCACCTTTTTCCGGATAACATGCGCCTCGGAGAAGGAGATCTCCCCGAAGCCCGCCCGGGTGGCCAGTTCCGCCAGCTCCCCGGGATCAAAACCCAGGTGCCAGACCCCGGTCATGTCCGGATGAAAAGAGCCGTCTTCCTTGGCCAGGTCGGCAAAGGCAATCCGGCCCAGCGGCAGAAGAAGGTCGCGGCAGGTCCGCAGGATTGCCAGGGTATCCTCAATATGATGAAGGGTCATACCGCTGTAGATCAGGTGAAAGCGGCTCTCCCCCAGCGCGGCGGGATTGCGGGTCAGGTCAAGCAGAAGGGTGGTGATGTTGCGCGCCCCGGCCGCAGTCTTTTTCTTTTCAAGTTCAGCCAGCATGCCTTGAGAGCTGTCCGTGGCCAGGATGCTCCCCACCTGCCGGGCCAGTTCCATGGTCACCAGGCCGGTGCCGCTGCCGATCTCAAGGCAGTCCATGGACGGGTTGAGGGGAATGTTCTGCGTAATCGCCCGGGCCACGGCGCGGGCCAGATCGAGCCGCAGGGGATTTTCGTCCCAGGATGCGGCCCGTTCGTCAAATGATTGATGCGAAGAGGGATTGTTCATAGTGTCGGTATCCTTGATCAAGAGAAGAGGTCGAAAAACCGTGTGCGGCCAGGCAGAAAAACCGAAGAGCTGAAAACTTCTTCCGAGGCCGCACGAATACAATACCAGGTCAGGCCGGAAATGTCGAATTGTGGCCCTGACCGCCCTGACAGAGTCCTTGCTGCCTGGCGCGTATGAGTTCCGCATACACCGTTCGTCGCCTTTTCCGTTTCTTCCGGGACGAAAAAATATTTTTACCCTTGACCTTTGACTATAGTCCAGGGCTTATGCTTAAAAAGAAAGGAAAAAAGATTCAACCCGGTTGCAGGAGATCAACAATGAACGGACTGACCATTGGCAGGATGGCAAAAAAAGCAGGCGTCACCATTGACACGGTGCGTTTTTACGAACGGCGCGGGCTGATTGCCGAGCCGCCCAGAAGCGCTTCCAATTACCGGCTCTACCCGGAAGAAGATGCGGCCCGGCTCCGCTTTATCAGGCAGGCCAAGGATCTGGGGTTTTCACTTACCGAAATAAAGGAACTGCTTGGCTTGCGCAACGACCCTGCCGCCACCAAGGCGGATGTGAAACATTGCGCCGAGGCCAAGATCAGGGATATCAAACAGAAGATCAAGGATCTTTCCCGTATCCTGGCGGCCCTGGAGCCTCTGACTGCGACATGCAACGGCCATGGGCCGGTGAGCGAGTGTCCGATCCTGGAGGCGCTGGAAACTGACCAAAATCATCATCACCATGGAGAGGTGTCCCCGGGCGGCGGCAATATGGTGGATAAAGACCCGGTCGGCGGCATGGAGGTAAAAAGGGTGGACCAGACCATGAACCGTGAGCATCTCGGCCGGACAGTCCACTTCTGTTCAGAGCGGTGCAAGTAGCTTTTTGACCTGAATCCTGGCAAGGATATACCTGTTTAGCACAGATAAAATTTAAATAATTTCAAATTATTAGACAAACAGGATTTTGAAAAGCGGTCTTATCGATTTCCGATATCCTGACGAAATGGAGGTGAGGTAGATGACGAACATAACGCATGATCATACCCACAAACACGGCCATAAACACCAAGATCGTAAAGCGCAGTATGTCGATCCGGTGTGCGGCATGAACACGGCGGACCCAAGCGCCTTCGCTCCTTATGAGCATGATGGCAAAACCTATTATTTCTGTAGTGATCACTGTCTGGCCAAGTTTAAGAGCGACCCTGACAGCTATACCGGCGGTGATGAAGAAAGCAGTGAGGGTAGCGCCTATACCTGTCCCATGCATCCCGAAATCGTGCAGGACGGCCCCGGCACCTGCCCCAAGTGCGGCATGGCACTGGAGCCCGTAACCCCGGCCGCACCAACGCCAACTACTAAAACCGAATATACCTGTCCCATGCACCCCGAAATCGTGCGAGCGGAGCCCGGCACCTGCCCCAAGTGCGGTATGGCGCTGGAGCCCCGCGCCATATCAATGGAAGAAGAGGAAGGGAACCCCGAATATGATTACATGCGCAAACGTTTTATCTTCGGCGCCATCCTCACCACGCCCCTGGTGATCATCGCCATGCGCGACCTGATTCCGGGCGGCCATGTACTTGAAAACCTGATCTCGGGCAGGGCCCTCGGCTGGCTCGAACTGATCCTGGCCACGCCGGTGGTGCTCTGGGCCGGATGGCCCTTTTACGTCCGGGGCGTGCAGTCGGTAATCAATAAAAGTCTCAACATGTTTACTCTGATCGGCCTGGGCGTTTCGGTGACCTATTGCTACAGCCTGATCGGAGTACTTTTTCCGCAGATTTTCCCGGCCGCCATCCGGGGCCCGGACGGCTCGGTGGGCGTCTATTTCGAGGCCGCCGCAGTCATCGTCACCCTGATCCTGCTCGGCCAGGTCATGGAGCTCCGGGCCCGCAGCCAGACCGGCGCCGCCATCAAGGCCCTGCTCGGCCTGGCGCCCAAGACGGCCCGCAAGATCAACGAGGACGGCAGCGAGGTTGATATCCCGCTCGAACACGTCAAGACCGGCGACATCCTGCGGGTCAGGCCGGGCGAAAAAGTGCCGGTGGACGGCCTGGTGATTGATGGCACGAGCGCGGTTGACGAGTCAATGATCTCGGGCGAGCCGATCCCGGCCGGGAAACAGGCCGGCGACAAGGTGATCGGCGCCACGGTCAACGGAACCGGGGCGCTGACCATCCGGGCCGAAAAGGTCGGCAGCGACACCCTGCTCGCCCGAATCGTCCAGATGGTGGCTGATGCCCAGCGTTCACGCGCCCCGATCCAGAAAATGGCCGACATGGTGGCCGGTTATTTTGTGCCGGTAGTAATTGCCATTGCCGCAATCGCCTTTGGGGGCTGGTATCTGTTCGGCCCGGACCCGAAACTGGCCCACGCCCTGATCGCCGCAGTTTCCGTCTTGATCATCGCCTGCCCCTGCGCCCTTGGTCTGGCCACCCCGATGTCGATCATGGTAGCCACCGGCAAGGGCGCCACTATGGGGGTGCTGTTCAAGAACGCGGAGGCCATTGAGACCCTGCGGAAGATCAACACCCTGGTGGTAGACAAAACCGGCACCCTGACCCTGGGCAAGCCCAAGCTGACCGGCGTAGTGCCGGCCGCCGGTATGGAAGAAAAACGACTATTACTGCTGGCCGCCAGCCTGGAAAAAACGAGTGAACATCCCCTGGCCGCCGCCATTGTTGCAGGTGCCGCGGAACGACAGGTATCGCTGGTAGAGCCGGATGATTTCGACTCTCACACCGGCAAGGGCGTTGCCGGTGCCGTGGACGGCACCAGGGTTCTGCTCGGCAACCTGAAACTGATGGAGGATTTTTCGGTTGATACTTCCGAGCTTGCCGACCGGGCCGAAGCGATGCGCACGGAAGGTCAGACCGTAATGTTTGTCGCGGCCGACGGCAAACTCGCCGGACTCCTGGCCGTTTCCGACCCGATAAAAGAGTCCACCCCCGCGGCCATCCGGGAGCTGCATGAGGAAGGATTACGGGTAGTGATGCTGACCGGCGACAACCGGGCGACCGCCGAGGCAGTGGCGGCGAAACTCGATATCGACGAGGTGGTGGCCGAGGTGCTGCCGGATGAAAAGGCGGCGGTGGTGAAAAAATTCCAGGACGAAGGCCGGATGGTGGCCATGGCCGGTGACGGCATCAACGACGCCCCGGCCCTGGCCCAGGCCCAGGTGGGAATCGCCATGGGCACCGGCACCGACGTGGCCATGGAATCGGCCGGCGTCACCCTGGTCAAGGGCGATCTCACCGGCATTGTCCGGGCCCGGAAGCTCTCCCGCGCCACCATGGCGAATATCAAACAGAACCTGTTCTTCGCTTTCATCTACAACTCGCTGGGCGTGCCGGTAGCGGCAGGGGTTCTCTATCCCTTCCTGGGTATCCGGCTCTCCCCGATCATCGCGGCCACGGCCATGAGCCTCTCCTCGGTCTCCGTGGTAGCCAACGCCCTCAGGTTGCGGACGACGAAAATCCGCTAGGCGGGGTGAAGATTATTGCTCAATTTTGTCTCGGCAGCGTCATCCCCGCCTGGCACGGGAATGACGCTGAAAAAACTTTTTACAAAATCATCAGCAAAAGGAGAAGATCATGAAAAAAATCATCCTGACGACGGTAATAGTATTGACTATGGCAATCGGAGCAGCGGGCAGCGGCAATGCCCGGATGATGGATGGCGGCCAGCAGGCCAATATGGCCGGCCATAAATCCGGCATGATGATGGGCGGCGGCATGGGCATGAAGGGCAACATGATGGGTTCCGGCATGATGGGCGGCAAGCAGATGATGGGACCCGGGATGATGGGGTCTATGATGATGGGGCCAGGGATGATGGGACCTGGGATGATGGGACCCGGGATGATGGGACCCATGATGATGGGGCCGGGCATGGGCATGCAGAACATGAAACGATACAACAGGTTCATGAACAAAACCAAGGACCTGCGCCGCAAGCTGTACGATATGGGGTTTGACTATGGCGAGGCCATGCGGAATCCGAAAACCACCATAGGAGATCTCCAGCGGATGCGGCAAGAGATGGGCAAACTGCAACGGCAGATCATGCGGAAGATGCCGTCGCGGCAGCAATAGGACCACAGGCAGTGATCATCTCGTAAAAGTCGGGGTGGCCGTTGCGTAACCGTTCACCTGCACCCCATCTTTGTCCGTTTCGCCCTCCTCAGGTACAGGGAGTACACCTCGGAGGGCGAAACGAACAAATCCGGGGCACATCTGAACGGTTACAGTTACGAGTTGAGGGTAGTTTATTGCCTCTGGTGAACGGTTACGCCGTTGCAACCGCCGTTCCCGCTGAATCCGGCGGGAACGGCAGCCAACCGGCCCGGCTGCATAAACGGACCGACCATGCGACCAGTCCGGAATGCTACGCACAGGGAGCGCACCCCGCAACCCATCGCAGGTCAGACAACTATACGTTATTACTCACCGAATAACAGAAGCCATCAGGGGTGCCCCGGATTTGCGCAGTCGTGTCTGTCCGCTATAGTCCCTCTATGCGGTCAGGCGCGACCGCGTGAAGAGGGGGTACCCCTGATCCTGAATTCGTGACGGCTTGAGGTAATATTCCAGGCAACATTTGGAATTTATTGCATTATTGACAAATAAATGTATTTTACATTCTTCACTGCGCCGCCCTGCGGGGCGCCCGATAACGGCGCAGCTGCTGCGTTGGCAACTCCTTGATATCACACCAGGATAATCAACATCGTTGCCGCCTTGCATCTGCACCATTCTCGAACGCTCACGGATTCAGGCCGATGGCTTACGGCCCAGGCTGTAAAAGATGGGCACATAAACCAGGGTGAGGATGGTCGAAACCAATAAGCCGCCAATTACCACTACCGCCAGGGGAGAAAGCCTTTCCAGGCCGATGGCCTTCTGGGCGGCAACGGGCCACATACCCACGATGGTACATGAGGCCGTCATGATTATGGGCCGGGTCCGCATCTTTACGGCCTGTTGAATGGCGCTCACCAGGTCTGCTCCCCGCTTCCTGGCCTGTTCGATAAAATCGATCAGGAGGATGGAATTGTTCACCACGATACCGGTCAGCAGGATCATCCCCATGGTGGCCGGCATGCACATGTGCTGGCCGGTAATGAGCAGCCCCCAGACCGCGCCGATTATGGACAGGGGAATCGCCGACATGATGACGATGGGATTGACCCATGATTTGAAGGTGATCACCAGGGAGAAAAAGAGCAGCAGGACCGCGATGCCCAGGGATTTGCCCAGACGTTTGCCGGTATCTCCCATGTTCTTGTACTCCCCTTCATAAGAGAGCCGGTAGTCCGGCGGCAGCTCAACGCCGGCCAGGGCCTTGACGATCCGCTCGTGCAGACGGCTGATCGAGGTGGTGGCCCGGTAGCCGTGCACATCGATAACCGGGGACAGGTCTTTCCGGGTAAAAACGGTACGGGTAAAGCTACCCGCCAGCGCGGCAAACTCCTGGAGCGGGACCGGCCCCCTGGGAGTCGCTATCTCGTAGGCCATGATATCCTGCACGTCGTTGCGCTCACCCTGCCCGTATCTTACCCTGATGACATAACCGTCTTCGCCGGTTACCCGGAGGATCGATGCCCCTTCTCCCTGGATCGCCTGTTGTATCTGGGCGCTGATGGCCGCCGGGTTCATGCCGAACCGGGCGGCCTTTTGGGGATCAATGGACAGGAGCATCTCTTTCTTGTCGATACGCCACGAGCGGGAGACCGAGGTCAGGCCGCGCACCTGTTTGAGCCGGCCCTGCACCTCCCCGGCCAGGGCCGCAAGCACCCTGGGCTCGGGCCCGCTGATCATGATATCCACCGGGGCCGCGATAGAGGAGAGGGGGGTGGCGCCGAAGTCATAGACCGACAGGGAGGTAATGCCGGGGATCTTACCTGCCCTCTGCCGAATGGTCTCTTCCAGCTGCCAGATGGTCTGCCTGCGGTGAAAACGGTCCACGAAATGGGCGGTGATCGAGCCATCCTGGGGTGTCCGGCCGGTCCCGAAACTCACCACCCCGGGCTCCGAACCGACTTCGAGGGCCAGGAGTTTAAGCCCCGGCACGCTCTCCACCACGGCCTTGACCTGTCTGGCGATTTTCTCCGTGGCCTGGAGGGAGGAATCGGCCTCCGTCCGGAAGGCCACCTTGACGATCCCGGTGTCCATGGAGGGCATGAGATCACGGCCCACCAGGGGCATCTGCCTCATGCTGACCACGAACAGTGCCACACCCGCCAGGATAAAAATGAGCCGGTGGGAAAGGGCGAAGATCACCAGGTTGGAGAAAAAATCAGTGACCGGGGTGATCGTAAATCTGTCCAGAAACTCAAAAATTCTCTCAAACCGGTTCCTGCTGGTCTTGCCGGCCAGGTACCTGGCCAGGAGCGGGATGACGGTGACCGAGACCACGAAGGATGAGAGCAGGGTCAGGGAGAGAACCACGGTGAGGGGCCGCAGGATCTTACCGGGATATCCCCCCACGAACATGATGGGGACGAGGACGATCACCGTGGTGAAGGTCCCGGCCCAGTCCGCCAGGACGATCTCGTTGAGCCCGTCCACCACGGCCCGGCGGATGGGCTTTTTCAATTTAACCGCGTGGCGCTGGATATTCTCGATAACCACGATGGTGTCATCCACCAGCAGCCCCACGGAGAGAATGATTGCCGTCATGGTGACGATATTGAGTTCATAACCCATCATGTACATGCCGGCAAAGGTCATGAAACAGACCAGGGGGATGGAGACCGCGGCCAGGGACGCGAGTCTCATGCTGGCCAGCATGACGAAGATGACCAGCACGGTCATGATGATCGAGTCCCGGAGGGCCTGCGCCATATTCTTGATACTGGTCTCGATCAGGTTCTTCTGGGTATCGGCTATTTTAAAGTTGATCTCCGGGAAGCGGGCCTTGATTTTGGGCAGGGCCTTTTCCAGGGCGGCAATTGTGGTGGTGACGTGGCCGCCCTTTTCCGGCCGCAGGATGTTCACCCCGATGGCCTCCCGGTTATTACCGATAAACAGGCTCTGCCGGTCCCGGTAAGAAACCTTGACCACGGCAATGTCCCGCAAATGGACGGTCACCCCGCCCCTGGCGGCCACCACGATGGCCGCGATCCGGGCCAGGTCCTTTTTTTCGCCATAGGTCTTGATGCGGTACTGGTCATGCTTCCTGATAATCAGGCCGTTGGGGATGTTGACATTCTGGCTCCTGACCGCCTCGATCACCTGGGCCAGGGAAATGCCCAGGGCCCGGAGTTTCACCGGGTCGACGCTGATAGCAATCTCCGGCAGAAAGCCGCCGAAGACCTCCACGTCTCCCACCTGGGGCACCCGCAGGAGGGCCTCCTTGATCTCGTTGTCCGCCAGTTGGCGCACCTTGGCCAGATCCAGGTGTGAACCTTTTTTAGCTGATAGGGCCAGGGTGAAAACCGGGGCCGTGGCATCGCTCACCTTGAAGATCTCCGGGGGCCGGGCAGCGGCCGGCAGCCTGGCCTCTATCCTTTTCAAGGCATTGGCGACATCCGTGGCCGCGGAATCCAGGCCTTTTTTGTAATCAAACTCAGCGGCAACGGCGGTCATACCGTCCTGGCTGGTGGAACGAACCGTGCGGACGAGGCTGATGGCGGAGAGGGCCTTTTCAACCGGCCGGGCCACATCCGCTTCCACATCCCGGGCCGCGGCCCCCGGCTCTGCTATGATGACCACCACCTGGGGATAATTGGCATCGGGAAACAGATTCATGGGCATGGAAAAAAAACCGATTACCCCGAGAACCGCAATCAGGAGAAGAACGGAGAAGATCAGATACGGCCGCTTGAGGACCCAGTCGCCGAGATTGAACTTCATGGCCTATCTCCCTGCCCCGGCCCGGCCGCCGAGGTTCACCGGCCTTACCTTCCGGCCCTGGTGGAGACGCAACAGCACGTCTTCTCCGGCAACCACCACCTTTTGCCCGGCAACAAGGTCTCCTTTCACACAGGCCCGCTCCAGGTTCTGTGCCAGCATGTCCACATGGACGATCCGCACCGCCTCGTTCTGATCCACCACAAAGATAAAATTACCGCTTGCTTCATGCAGGACGGCCCTCTGGGGCACAATAAATCCCCTGGCCCGGGCAACGGTAAAAACAACTCCCATGGCCGATCCCGTTGGCAAACCAAAAGGCCTGGCGGCGAGATCCACCTCGCAGACCGGCAGCATGCCCGCCGGGCCGGCCGGGTAGAGACTGCTTATGGCGGCGGCAACTGTCCCCTTCGTGCCCGCTCCGGGTACGATCTGCACCGGGTCACCGGCCTTGAGGACCGGAAAAATATCCTGCGGCAGGGTGACGAGCAACTTGTACCCCTGGTCCCGCGCATCAATGGCGAGAATCGGTTTCCCCGGCAGCGCGAGGTCTCCCGGTTCCATGAAGCGCCTGGTGACCAGGGCGTCGTATGGCGCGGCAAGCCTGGTGTATGACAGCTCAACCCTGGCATTGGCAAGCGAGCTTTCAAGGGCCTTGAGTCTTGCTTCGGCAGCGGCCCTGGCCATATCGGAGCGGTCAAGGGCCTCCCGGCTCAAGCCTTTATGCTGATACAGGACCAGGTCCCGGTGATATATGCCCTCGTAGGTGGCGAGCGCGGTCCTGGCGGCATCCACCTGGGCCGCGAGTGATTTCTCATTATCTCTCTGGATTCTGGAATCCAGGATTGCCACGATCCGGCCTTTTTTAACCACATTCCCTTCCCTGACCCGGACGGCGATGATCCGGGCCGTTAGCTGGGATGACACCTGGCCGGAGACCCCGGCCCGCAGAATACCGAGATATTTTCTCGTGTCGGCAAGGTTCCCGTATTGTATTGCCGCGGTATTAACCGCCATGAGCGGCCGGGCCGGCGGCGGTGTCCCGGCCAGCTCCTTTTTCTTATTGCGGACGATGAGGAGGCCGGCGGCCACCAGGACAAGGGCCAGCATGGAAAAAATAACGATTTTTAAAATTCGACCATTCTTCGACATGGTTTGACTCTCCGGGTATTTTTATCCTGAATCCGTGAGCGTTCGAGAACGGTGCAGATGCAAGGCGGCAACGAGGTTGATTATCCTAGTGTGATATCAACTTGTTGCCAACGCAGCAGCTGCGCCGTTATCGGGCGCCCCGCAGGACGGCGCGGTGAAGACCAGAAAATACGTTTGCTCTGCAATAATGCAATAAATTCCACGTATTGCCTGGAATATCACCTCAAGCCGTCACGAATTCAGGTTTATTGCTGTCCGCCGCTTGGTCCGGCAGGCCAGGTGACGGCGGTTGCCAGCCTGAGTGCCGTTACCGCCTGCTGCCGGTCAAAGAGAGCCCTTATATATAGGGCCTTGGCCGTCCACCAGGCGGCCTGGGCCTGCAGCAGGTCGGTTACTGTCCCGGTTCCTTTTTTGTAGCGCAGGGTCTCTACTTTATATGCCTCAGCAGCGGTCAGCCGGGCCTGGCCCGCCAGTGTTATCCTCGCCCCGGCCTCCCGCAGGGACGACAGGGCGGCATAGACCTGGGACTCCGCCTTGAGCACAAGCCCCTTAAGCGCCTCGGCCGCGGCAGCCCGCTTGGCCATGGCCCCGGCCACCTTGGCCGCAATCAGGCCGCTGTTGAAAATATTCAGGGAGACGTGTATTCCCGCGGACCAGCGCCCTTCCTCTCCATCGAGGCCTGCGCCGGCGTGCCGGCCGTAATCACCCACCAGGTCCACATTCGGCAGCCGCAGCCCCCTGGCGATCCGCAATAACTCGTCAGCCTTCTCGACCATCTTCCCGGCCCGGATGATATCGGGCCGTTTGCCGATGCACGCCTTGAGCCGCCTGCGGCCGGAGGGCCCGGTGAGGGAAGCAACGAGATCCGCTTCCTCTTTGCCGTTTTTCTCCAGGCTCCCCCTGGTCTCGATCCCGGTTGCAGGTGACCGGCCCAGGAGAAGGCAGAGCTGCTGCCCGGCCCGCTTGAGTGTCTCCCTGGTCCGAACCAGGTCGACCCGCTCGGAGGCCACCTGGGTATCGATCTCCATGAGGTCAAGAGGGGCTATCCGGCCGAGCTTGAGCCGGAGGGCTGCTTCTTTTCTCGTCTCCTCGATGGCCGCCAGGGTCTTCTCCTTGGCGCGCCGGAGTGCTTTCAAGTAAAGAATGCGGTTAAAGGTATCTGTCACGGCGGCGAT
The DNA here is from genome assembly GCA_002897615.1 of bacterium BMS3Bbin14. Classification (GTDB taxonomy): domain Bacteria; phylum Desulfobacterota; class Desulfobulbia; order Desulfobulbales; family Desulfobulbaceae; genus BMS3Abin13. Next base: position 156,335 of record BDTX01000011.1, on the reverse strand, counting down.
CAGGTTTTCCCTGGAATAGGCCAGTCCCGCCCTGGCAATCCCCTCATCCCTGGCGGCGGCGCGAATCCCGCCCCGCAGCCTGCCACCCTCGTACAGGGGCACCCTGAAGGAAAGACCCGCCTGGTATTGATCCCGGCTGAAGAGGGGAGGCGGCAAATTGAGCCCCTGGATGGGCACGACGGAGACAGGGTCACTAAACCTGTCGTACCGGGCATAACCATTCACCTGGGGAAAGAGTCCGGCCCGCACGGCCTTGGTGCCGGATACCGCCCCCCGGACCACGGCCTGGTTTTCCTTGATCTGCGGGCTGTTGGCCAGGGCGGCCCGGATGGCCTCGTCCAGGGTGAGAATCCCGGCGGCCCGGGCCGTTTTCAGGCTGGAGCCAAGGACCAGTCCGGCGGCCAGGACCCATGTCAGTAAGCACAGACTGACTAACCGTGTAAATCCTATTTTAACCATGGTTGCATACACCTTTCCCGGCAGATGATGGAAATATCCGGCCCCGGCCCGGCATTCAGACCAGGGGCCTTGGCAGGAGGCCTCTCAGGATACAGTCGGGGATCGCTTTTTTGGCGGATTCCACGTCAAATTCTCCGGCAGCCCCTTTTTCGAGCATATTCTTGGTCAGGACACTCTGCATCATACCCGCGAGAGAGGTAGCGAACCCGTCGATGTCGATGTCCCGCCTGAAATCCCCGCTCGTCATGCCGGCCATGATAAGGGTCTTGGCGAGTTCCCTGAAACTTGAGAAGATATCCAGCATGGCCTTTCTAAGTTCTTCATCCTGGTGATAGATGGTCTCGGCCAGGAGAATCAGGTTGATCCCCTTGTGTTTCGAGAGATAATCCAGCATGGTCTCCACAAAGAGGGCCAGCCTTTCCGGGGCGGGCCGGTCTTCGGCGAGTACGGGGGAAAGCTCCGAGAGGAGGAGTTCTTTGACGTATCCGTAAAGGGCGAGGAGCAGGTGGCGCTTATTCTCGAAATGGCGGTAAATGGCGGCCTCGGTGACGCCGACAGCCCTGGCCACCCTCTTCATGGTCAGGGCCCGGCTCCCCTCTGCCGCCACGATCTCCAGGGCGGCGGTCAGGATCTCCTCCTGCCTGACAGTCAGTTTGTCTCGAAAAATCCTCATGTCAGTTAGTATAAACTAACATTGAAAAATTTGCCAACACAAAACTTGAAAATGTAAGCGACAGCCCGGAAACCATCCCCGGCCCCCTCGCACCGAATTCCAGATATTGTATGAAATATCACCTCAAGCCGTGACGGATTCAGGAACTTGCGTTTCTCTTTTGTTCCTCTCGCTCCTTGGTGACACAGTATATTCCCTTGCCTTCAAGCCCAGGATTAAAACACAAATTGTCCGAGACGCATTCTGCCTTCCGGAGGTCCCCGGATTGCCAACGATTGATTAAATCAGGCTCCCTGATGAAGGGGCGACTCATGGAGATGTAGTCTGCCACACCGTCAACAATCAGCTTTTCGGCAACTGCAAAGGACCGCAGACCGCCAACCAAGATTAACGGAACGTCTATTTCATTCTTCACCTTACGGGCATGGTCTTTATAATAGGCTTCTTGGTCTACCGAATTAATCCCCGGGCGGCTGGGAGACAACTTGCCGCCGCCGACCAAACCACCGCTTAATTCGATGGCGTCGAAGCCGACGCCGGCGAATAATTCAGCAGCCTGGACTGATTCTTCTATGTCGAGGCCATTCTCGACAAAATCTCCACAGTTCATTTTGATTAAGATTGGAAAATCCTGTCCGACAATGCTCCGCACGGAGCGGTAGATTTCAAGATGAATTCGAGCCCGGTTTTGAATTGAGCCCCCATATTCGTCCTGACGTTTATTGAAGGCAGGGGACAGGAATTGACTCAGCAGGTAGCCGTGGGCGGCATGGATTTGAATACCGTCAAACCCTGCCGTTTTTGCCCTGGCGGCGGCGTCGGTATAGGCTGAAATTAATTCAGCAATGGTACTTTTAGTTATTTCCTGGCGCCGGGTTTCGGCAAGACCGGCAAAGTTTGAGACCACCAGGGGCGGCTGTTTGATTAAATCTTCCGCGGCAAAATTTCCGGCATGGGCCAGCTGCATTAAAATTTTCCCGCCATTTTCATGGACCGCCCCGGTAAGCCCTTTTAAACCGGGAATCAATTCATCTTTATAAATTCCCAGCTGCCAAGGTGAACCTTGTCCTGCCGGTGAAATATACGAATGACCGCTGATAATCAAACCCACGCCACCCCGGGCCAGGTCAATCATTGTCTGCACCAACTTCGGGGTAACAGCTCCATCAACTGTCGCCATGCCTTCCCATGTTGCAGAGCGAATGAATCTATTTTTCAAATTCAGGCCGTTGATCAAGCTGGCTTCGAATAATTTACTCATCATGTCAGGCCTCTTCGGATACATCGTCAAGTGAAATGGCCAAAGCGGCGGCCACGCCCTGGCCATAAGCCGGATCGGCTTTCAGGCAGTTGCCGATATGGCGACGCTTGACCTCCTCGGGAGCATCGCCCATGGCCCGGGCGGTATTGGCAAAAAGCGCTTCCTGCTGTCCCGGGCTCATCAACCGGAAAAGCAAGCCGGGCTGAGAGTAGTAATCGTCGTCATCACGATGATCCCAATGATCGGCTGCCCCGTTCAGCTCGAGAGGCGGTTCCGAGAACTCCGGCTGCTGCTCCCACTCACCATAGCTGTTAGGCTCGTAGGCGAGCGTGCTGCCATGGTTGCCGTCGACCCGCATGGCGCCATCCCGGTGGTAACTGTGGAAGGGGCAGCGCGAGGCGTTGACCGGAATCAGGTGGTGGTTCACGCCGAGCCGATAACGCTGGGCATCACCATATGAGAACAGACGCCCCTGCAACATCCTGTCAGGCGAAAAGCCAATGCCGGGCACGATGTTGGCCGGGTTGAAAGCGGACTGCTCGACCTCGGCAAAATAATTTTCCGGGTTGCGATTCAGCTCCATAATACCGACCTCGATCAGCGGGTAGTCCTGGCGGAGCCATACCTTGGTCAGGTCGAACGGATTGTACGGGCAGGCGGCGGCTTCTTGCTCCGACATTACCTGGATAAACAGCTTCCACTTCGGGAAATTCTTCTTCTCAATGCTTTCATAGAGGTCGCGCTGGTGGCTTTCGCGGCACTTGCCGATAATCGCCTCGGCCTCGGCATCGGTAAGGTTCTTGATGCCCTGTTGACAGACAAAATGAAACTTGACCCAATGCCGTTCATTGCGGGCGTTGATGAGGCTGAAGGTATGACTGCCGAAACCGTGCATATGACGATAGGAGGCGGGAATGCCGCGGTCGCTCATGGTTATTGTGACCTGGTGCAGCGCCTCCGGCAGTGAGGTCCAGAAGTCCCAGTTATTGCGGGCGCTGCGCAGGTTGGTCCGGGGATCCCGCTTCACTGCGTGGTTGAGGTCGGGAAACTTGAGTGGATCACGCAGGAAGAAGACCGGGGTATTGTTCCCCACCAGGTCCCAGTTGCCCTCGCCGGTGTAGAACTTAACGGCAAAACCACGGATGTCACGCTCCGCGTCTGCCGCGCCGCGCTCGCCTGCCACCGTTGAGAAACGTGTAAAGAGTCCGGTCTCCTTGCCGATCTCTGAAAAAATATCGGCCTTGGTGTAGCGGCTGATATCGTGGGTAACGGTAAAGGTTCCATAAGCCCCGGAGCCCTTGGCGTGCATGCGCCTCTCGGGAATGACCTCCCGGTCGAAGTGGGCGAGTTTTTCCAGGAACCAGACATCCTGCAAAAGCTGCGGACCGCGAGGTCCGGCAGTCATAACATTCTGATTATCAGGTACGGGAGCGCCGGCATTGGTGGTCAACTTCTGCTTTTCGTCTTTCATAGTTTCTCCTCTTAAAAATCTTAAGTTCGAGCAGCTAACCGCGGTGACGAGTTACCCGGCCACGGTCCGGTTCGGCCCAGCTGTCCATTTTTTAATAAGGGCATTGACCCTGATGCCATGAGGAGCCCATTCCATAGCCAGAGCTTCCGTAAGGTGATCAATACCGGCTTTAATTCCTGCGTAGACGGAGCGCCCCGGCACTATGCTTTTACTGAAAGTGGAACTAAGATTAATGACTTTTCCATATCCATGCTCACGCATGATTGAACCGACGGCCTGGCAGCAAAAAAACAGGCCTTTGAAACCGGTGTCAACCATTGCGTCCCAATCATTTTCGGAAACGTCCCACGCCGGCTTGGTGACAGCATGGCCGGCATTGTTGATCAGAATATCAACTTTGTCCGTTTTTGTTTTTATAAATGACTTTAATCCTGCAATCTCGGAGACCTTTTGCAGGTCAAGAACATATGTTTCTGCGGTGCGGCCTGTTTTTTCTACGCTTTTTTTTACTGCCAATAATTTTTCTTCACGACGGCTACAAATAATAACGTCAGCCCCGGCTTCTGCCAGGCCAATTGCCATGTCCCGCCCGATTCCTTCACTGGCGCCGGTAATAACGGCAATCTTATCGGTGAGGTCAAATTTTTTATAACGACCTTGCACTGTGTTCCTCCATTATTTCTTCACCGCCGAACGGGGACGAAACCCCGGACTGGGACTATTGAACTGTATCAATGCCGTATTTTTTCATCTTCCGCCACAGGGTGGTTTTATTTATCCCCAGCAGCTTGGCCGCTTCAATCTTTTTTCCGTTACACAACTGCAACACCTGGAGGATGTATTCCCTTTCCGCCCATTTCAGCTGAAACCTGCCGTCACGGTTCTCGCCGTTTTCCGGCCGGGGCCGAAGCGCTGCCTCAGGGGACGGCATCTGGTCGGGCTCCATCAGCAGACTGGCCAGCGTCAACTGCTCGCCGTTTTCGAGGATCATTGCCCGTTCAATAATGTTTTCAAGCTCCCGGACATTGCCCGGATAATTATAATAGGCCAGTGCCGTAAGTCCTTCCGGGGAGATGGAGGTAATGCGCGGATTGATGTGCCGGTGTTTTTTGACAAAGTGCTTGGCAAGCAACGGGACGTCCTCTTTCCTGTCCCGCAGCGGGGGAAGCCTGATGGTGACCACGCTGAGCCGGTAATAGAGGTCGCTGCGAAACAGATTTTCCCGGGCCTCTTTTTCCAGGTCCTGATTGGTGGCGGCAATAATACGTACATCGACATGCCTGGCAGTAGGGCTGCCAACCCGATAGATGAATTTGTCCTGCAGTACCCGCAGCAGTTTTACCTGGAACCTGTGGTCCGTGGCGCCGATTTCGTCGAGCAGAATGGAACCCTTGTCGGCCAGCTCAAAAAAACCCAGGCGCTTGTCGACTGCCCCGGTGAAGGCGCCCTTCTCGTGGCCGAAGAGTTCACTCTCAAGGATCCCATCCGACAGAGCGCTGCAATTCACCGGCACAAAGGCTTGGTCCTTGCGGACACTCCACTGATGAATCATGCGGGCGATCAGTTCCTTGCCCACCCCGGTCTCTCCCTGGATCAGAACCGTACTGTCGGTGCGGGCCACCTTCTTGGCCATGTGCATGGCGGCAAGCATCTTCGGGTGGTTGGTTATGATGCGGTGTCTTTCGGTGGCCATCTTCCTCTCCTGCTGGCAGGCCCGGAATCCTTTTTCAAGGTTCTTTTCCTTTATGGCCCGCTCCAGTCTGATCAGGACGTCGTCCGGTTCAAAGGGTTTCGGGATGTAGTCGTTGGCTCCCTTTTTTATAGCGGTCACTGCCGAATCAACCGTTGAAAAACCGGTGATCATGAAAACGATCACTTCCGGATCTACCGCCTTTACCCTGGTCAGCAATTCAAAGCCGTCCATTCCGGGCATCCGGAGATCCGTCAGGATGATGTCCGCCCCTTTGCGGACGAAATGGTTAAAGGCCTCGATTCCGTTGGTAAAAGAGACCACGGCATAGTCCGGCTGCAGCATGCGGGTCAGTACCTTGCAGGCGGTTGGGTCGTCGTCAATCACCACTATTCGTGTCATTGTCGCGTTCTCCTGTGGGCAGCAGCACGGTAAACACCGTTCCCCTTCCCAGTGTTGATTCAACTTCAATGGCACCGCCATGGTTCTTGACAATACCATAGCTGACGGCCAGACCCAGGCCGGTGCCCTTGCCGACTTCCTTGGTCGTAAAAAATGGATCAAATATTTTGTCCAGGTGCCCCGTCCTGATCCCGGTCCCGGTGTCAATGAACCAAATGGCGACATTGGCAGCGGTGGCACCGGAACGGATGTCCACCTGGCCGCCGGGAGGAGTGGCGTCAACCGCGTTGAGCAGAATATTGACAAAAACCTGCTGCATCTGATGACCATCGATTTTGAGTTGAGGAAGCAAGCCTCTTTTTTCGAAGCGGACCCGCACGCCCTTCTCCTCGGTGCGGATCCGGATCAGGGCAATAGAACTTTCCAGCAGGGCATTGATGTCCAGATAGATGAATTCCGGGTTCTGGCGGCGGGCAAAACTCAACAAACCGGCAATGATCTGGGCGCACTTGTCAGTCTGTTCAAGGATATCATTGAGGTCGTTCTTGATGGCCGCCGGATCGCATTTGCCCTTTTCCAGGTCCTTGCGGGCCAGGGACGAAAGCGCCCGGGCATTGCACAGGGGGGTGTTCAATTCGTGGGCCAGGCCAGCCGCCATTTCACCGATTGAGGCCAGTTTCTCAGATTGACAGATCCTGTCGGCAATCCGTTTCTTTTCTTCAAGGTGCCGCTCCAGGGCCGTGGCCATCCGATTGATCTCAAGGGCCAGGGTTCCGACTTCATCCTCCGACTGCACCTGGATCCGGAAGGAGAGATCCTTGCTGATATGATGGGTTCCGGCAATGACTTGCCGGATCGGCTTGGTGATAGACTGGGCAACCAAGAAGGCCGCCCCGACCACCAGGACAAGTACCAGCCCGGCGTACCAGATAATCCTGTTATTGATGGTGGACAAAGGGGCCATAAAAAAATTTCTTTTGGCATTTACCACTACCACCCAGCCTTTGTCAGAACGGTGATAGGGCGAAAAAAAATGGTAGGCGACAATGTCCCCAGTCTGCAGATGAATGCTGACCCCCTCGTTCCTGTGCATCCAGGCATTGGTTATGAACGGAGGATATTTCTGGAAGACGGTGATCCTGCTTCCTGTCTGATTACCAAATTCGCAATTGCTGTTCTGGTAAAATAGAAAAATGCCGTTACGCGCCGGGTTATGAAGATTCCTTTCGATCAAAAAAGCGGAGCCGGCCTTCGGTGACATGAGCTGATTGATCGTTGTACCGGCGGTTTTTCCCCAGACATTGATGGTCACCACGCCGGCCCGTTCGCCGGTGCTCAAAAAGACCGGGGTCGAAAAACGGACCATGGCCGGGCACCATTTGTCCTCACCTTCCATCCAGCCCCGTTCCAAGTTGGAGATGGAGACCTGTCCCCGGTTAAGGGTAATAGCTTCCTTGAAGAAATCCCGATCTTTTTTCGAGCTGATTGCCCGGATTCCGAGGTCGTCTAGCCAGGTGCCTTTGTGCGCAATGATAACACCTTCCCGAACCTTGACCAGAACATACCCTGCCGGGTTGATGAAGCGGATAGCCTGAATAGTTTGATCCAGCTGCTGAAAATCCAGAAAGGCCTTTTCCATTTTGGCAAGAGACCGGATGGTCTGGTCACGGTTGCCATGGTCGCGAGCAGTCAGGAACCCCTGAACCACCGGGCTGCGGGCGATGGTCAATATAGTTGTTTTCGAATTCTGAACCAGCAGGCCCAGGCTTTGTGCCGATTTTGTAGCCAGTTCTTCAACCTCCCGGGTCGCGTTTGTCCGCAGGATATTTTCAGTGGAGTTGATAATCAGAAGAGACAGAAGCACCATCAACGGGACTACTACCGCTAACATGGTCAACAAGACCTTATGGCCGATTTGCAACCTCTTTAATTGCCAAGTTCCTCTTTTTGCGGTGCGCCAGCGCAACATCATTTTGCAATTCTCGTTATTTGCAGTGCAGAATGCACCATTTGGATAAGTAGCTGCTCTTTGGGACAGTGTCAATATTTATTTTTTATATCAATAAAAACAAATAACTACATCTACACAACGGCCATTTTTTGGGCAATGGCATGTTGATTGCTTTGCATGCAGCTAATCAAGGGGGCAAGCAACTACGCATAGTAGCCGTTTGCCCCCTGTCTGTAGGGCGGCACGGTGAAGACCAAAAAATGTGCTTTTCGGCAACAATGCAATAAATTCCATAACATATGCATGAAATTTCACCTCAAGACGTCACGGATTCAGAATCCATGTATGTTAGCGGATGCCTTGGCAATAGTGACGTCTTCCAAGATACCGGCCAAGCTGGAAACTGGAAAATAATTTCATCGGTAAGCATGCAGTACATTTAATTTTACCTATTATTTTTTCTGGATAATGCAGGAAAATTATTGCTTCGCATTTCAAGTTTCTTATCAAAAGATGACTTTTTTATATGGTTTGCAACAAACATGCCGGGGGTTACCGGCTGTTGTCAGTGCTCTGTTTTCTGATTTTTCGGAGGAATGGAGTCAAATCAATAAAGCCTGTTTTGGCAAGAGCAAACAGGCGGAAAAAGAGGTGTAAACATGAGATGGAAAAAAATGCTGGGTTGTCTTGTTATGAGTTTAGTTCTGCTTGGTTCGACATTGCCGTCATCAAGTATGGCGGCCTCTACGGCTTCGGATGTGGTGATGAAGGCGGTTTATCATGTTGATTTCAACAGTGCCAAGCGCATGAACGCCACCCTCCGCAATATCTATAACCTGGTCAACTATTACACAACCCACGGTATTGATTATGACGTGCGGCTTGTGTCGAATTCCGCCGGAGTGCAGTTCATGATCAAGGACGTAAAAGGTACCAAATTTGCCAAAAACAAGGTTACAGCCAAGACCGCCAAGTCGATTCGGGAGATGATGCAGAGTCTGGCCGATGGCTATAACGTCAAATTCGAGCAATGCAGTATCACCCTCCAAAGGACCCATATCAACAAAAGCAGGTTGAAGTCCTTTGTCACGACCACGCCTTCAGGCCAGGTGCGCCTTGTGCAGCTTGAGAGTGAGGGATACGCCTATATCAAGGTGCAATGACGGCAGACAACAAGGACGACCTTGACGGTATGTGGCCGTTCGTTGGTCGTTATTGATCAGCAGTTGATACAATTTATATTGTTGTAAGGAGGGGACGTTCAAATGAAAATCAATACCGTAAAAACCGTTTTTTTCGTGTTTCTGTTGGCTGCAGGCAGCTGTCTGACAGCGCCGGCCGGGGCAGAGGCGGCGAACTGGTTTCAATTGCAGGGCACGGAGAAACCGCAGGCCAAGCCCGTAAACCTGTGGGGATTCATTCAGCCCACTTATTTTCAGTCGCAGGACAAGGTAGATCCTTCTGATGATTTTCGGAAGGATGATTTTAATATCCGCCGAGCCCGGCTCGGAATTCGCGGCGTGGTACCCAAGACCGACGCGAAGATCAATTATTTTCTGCTCAGCGAATTTGGCAGGAATGGTATCACCGAAAATCCGAACGGCGGTCAGAGCAATGCCGTCGCCCTGACCGATGCCAGCATTACCTTGAACTACCTGACCGGTATCAGGCTCAGGTTCGGCCAGTTCAAGATACCTATCGGCACTGACGGGTTGCAGGCGATTCATGTCCATAAGTATATTGAATTTTCCGATGTCTTTGATCAACTGATGCTGGAGCGGTTTGGAAAGGACCGCTCGGTCGGGGCCTACCGGGACATAGGAGTGCAGGCCTTTAACTGGTGGCGGTTCGGGAAACAGAATAAGTACGAGTTGGCCTATGCCCTGATGATCGCCAACGGCAACGGAATCAACTCCCAGGACAACGACAAGAACAAAGATCTGCTCGGCAAACTGACCTTTTCCAGGATTTTCAATAATTCCAAGGGACCACGCCGGCAGGAACTTGAGGTTGGGGCATGGTTTATCAGTGGCAAGAGGACCGGTTATGCGTTTGCCGGCGGAGCGAACGGCAATAAAACCGAACAGAACCGTAAGCGTTACGGGCTGGAGTTCAATTATAATAAGGATTTCGGCCACCGCGGCGCCGGCCATCTCGTGGCAGAAGCCGTCTGGGGCGACGGCTGGGTTTATGCGCCCAAGTTTCTTGGTGGCGCTGTGCCGGCCGCCAAGCGCTTTTTTACTGAGAATACCTCGGTTGCCGGTCATGGCGTGCCCCATGCCGACCTGAATGCCTTTGGCTGGTATGTGGATTTCGGCTACCGGCCTCCCGTGCTGAGCAAAAAGCTTGAGTTCGACCTCAGATATTCGCTGTACGATCCGGATAACGGGAATGACCTGGCGAAAGATGTCTCACAGAAGACCCTGACTCTCGGCCTCCAGTACTTTTTCACTCCCAGGGTCAGGGCTACGGTGAATTATGATTTCAGGGATAATGACTGGAACAAGAAAGTTGAGGACCGGGTTATGGCTCAGCTGACCATTATTTTCAAATGAACCTAAGAACGTTCAGGGAACGGTTACAGGTAAGTAATGGCGAGGCAACCACACACACATAGCGCCTGTACCCCACTGTGATCGTTTAGTAACATTTTTGTTGTGGCTCTGGCTGGGAGTTGTGGCTCCCAGCCAGTTTTCAATAACCTGGTCAAGTAAAAAGGACACTTCGGAATACTTGCATCTACACATATCAGAGCTATCGGAGATGACTTCTTCTCAGCATCAATGAATTGGTACTTTAGCTCGTTTTTTTCGTGAAGAAGGCGCTGCCTTTTTTAAGATTTCACGCTCCATCTTCAGGCGCTTATTCTCTTTTCGAAGGCGATTAAACTCGGCCGGCATAGCCGGCCCTCCTTGTACCTCCTTGTAAGCCAGGGGCATCTTCCCCTTTCAATCTCACGCTTCCCGCGCCCCAACCTGTTTCCATTCACCCCGAGATTCCGAGCCGCCTTGGTAATCTGCCCCCCTGTTCAGTTATCAGCTCAACCGCTTCTTTTTTGAATTCCCGGACATACTCCCCTGCTCTTTTTTTCATTGAACACCTCCTCGCAGATTATGAAATCCACTCCCGAGAAAGTGTCCACTAATACCCTGCCACTTCAACCGATGCGAAAAGGACAGATACATACAAAAAATGGCGGCGGGCAACCATCCCGGAAAATGAATGGCAATTAAACAGAGAAGCGATACAGCGTGGCAAATACCGCCATCTGGCGAAAAAAAACCCTGAAAAAATATTTTCAGGTAAAATTCCCTTTACAATCAGAAAGATACCTGATTATATTCCAAATATAGAGTTCCATTATCCCTTATCCACCAATTTCCCTGCGGCAGGTTATCGTAAATCAGTAGTTGCAACGAGGAGAAAAGCATGAATAAATCGGAGCTTATTGAGGCCCTGGCCGAAAAAATCAATGTCCCGATTCGTGAGGCGGCATCTATAACCAACACCCTCATTGATACCATGAGCGAGGCCTTAGCCAAGGGAGATTCTATTGAAATACGGGGTTTTGGCAGCTTTGTTGTCAAGGAGTATGATTCGTATACCGGCCGCAACCCTAAAACCGGAGAAAAAATTAAAGTCTCTCCTAAAAAACTCCCCTTCTTCAAGGTAGGCAAAGACCTGCGGGAGCAAGTCAACCGGCACCGGTCTGAAAAGGCACCGGAAAAATGACAGCCCCTCGCTATGTCAGGCGAGGTAAGCCAAAGTTAAATTTTCCGCCGATGAGGTAAATCATGGCCTTGACCTCCAGGGTCAATTCGCACCAGGTTCGACGATCTCGCCGATCAGGTCATAGGTGTGGGCCTCGGTGATCCGGACCTGGACAATATCGCCCGGGTCAGCCGTACCGGCGGTGATATACACACATCCATCGATCTCCGGCGCCTGCAACATTGTTCTCCCCTCGAGCAATAAATCACTTTCCCCGCTGATGCCCTCGACAAGAACCGGCAGATTCATGCCCACATAATGCTGCTGATTTTCCGTGCTGATCTCCGCCTGCACTTTCATCACCCGGTCATGACGCCGCTCTTTCGTCTCTGCCGATACCTTGTCTGCAAGGTGGTACGCCGGGCAGCCATCCTCGTCCGCGTAACGAAAGACCCCGACATTATCAAGACGCCAGCGGCGCAGACAGTCAACCATTTCCTCCACCTCCGCCTCCGACTCGCCGGGAAAGCCAACCAGTAAGGTTGTGCGGAGCGCAGCTGCCGGCAGAAAACGGCGAACCCGTTCCACCAGCGTCTCAAGGTCATGACGGCCGTAGTGCCGGTTCATCCGCCGCAGGACCCTGTCGGCGACATGCTGAAAGGGAATATCGAGATAGGGCAGCAGCCGGGGCTCGGCGGCCATGAGGGTCAGCAGTTCATCCGTTATGCCCGTGGGGTAGAGATAAAGAAGGCGAATCCAGGGAATATCGGTCCCGGCCAGCAGGGCCTTGAGCAGCTGCACCAGGTCGGCCGAATCTTGCCGCTCATCGCCATAGGCCGTGAGATCCTGGGCGATGAGGGTAAGTTCACGAACCCCCATGGCCGCCAGGCGGCCGGCCTCCGTGGCCAAGTCGGCAATGGCCCGGCTGCGCAGCTTCCCCCGTATTGACGGGATCATGCAGTATGAGCAGCGATTATCACAGCCTTCGGTGATCTTCAGATATGACCTGAAGAACGGCGTGGACAAGCGCCGGGCCGAGGAGCTGTCCATTAAAAATTTTGCCGGCCGCAGGTCAAGCAGCGCCGCCGGATCATGACCGGCCCGCCGGATCAGGGCATCGATCTCCTGGAATCCGTCGGTGCCGGTAAACAGGTCGACCTCTGGGAGTTCCTTTTGCAGATCGGCACCATAGCGCTGCACCAGGCATCCGGTCACCACCAGCAGTTTTGCCGGGTCGGCCCGTTTATATTCCGCCAGCCGCAGAATTTCATCAATGGCTTCTTGCACTGCCGGGCCGATGAAGCCGCAGGTGTTGACCAGCAACAGATCAGCCTCGGCCGGGTCGGCGACGACCGCGTAGCCGTCCTGTTCCAGTCGCGCCAGCATCACCTCTGAATCGACCAGGTTCTTGGGACAGCCCAGGCTGACAAGATGGAGTTTTTTCATTTTTTGTCCACCATTTACTCGAATTGCCCTTTCAGCCAGGAACAGAGAGACCGCAGAACAGCTCCGGAACGGGCGCGAAACTCCGGGCGGCTGTATTGCGGCTGCCAGTGCGGCCGCCACAGCTCGTCGGAGACCAGCATGCAGGCCGCCAGCCGGACCCCGCGATAAGCGGCTACGGTGCAGAGGGCGGAATACTCCATATCCACGGCCACGATCCCCTCGGCGCCATACTGTTGAACCTTGGCCCGTGTTTCCCGGTAGGGGGCATCCGTGGTCCAGACCGGGCCGGCGGAGCAGGCCCGGCCGCTCCGCCGGCAATGAACGGCTAACCTGTGCCGCAATTCCGGATCAGGCTGCGGCCGGTCACCGGCTTCATAATGACCGCTGGTCCCCTCCTCGCTCAGGGCCCAGGTCGGGACCAGGATGTCAAGGGCCTTTAGTGCCGGCACGAGCGAGCCGCACCAGCCGTAGAGAATAATATCTTTCGCGCCCAGGGCAATAAGCTTCTCAAGGCACATCACTGCCATGGGAGCCCCGACAGCCGGTCCGGCCAGGAAAAAATGATCGGAGGAATATAATCCGGAATGAAAAAGAAAATGCTGTTTGAGACTGTGCTCCGCCGCCAGTTTTCTCAGCCGGGGGACGTCGGACGGATTGGCAGCCATGATCCCGGCAGCCGGCAGTTCCGGTTCTCCCTTATTTCGGCGGGGCTCAATAATAACGCACCTGTTCACAAATGAGAGTCTTCAATAAAAAAAGGCCACAGCAAAATGCTGCAGCCTTTTCAGGTTCAAAAATCGATTGTACTCGATCAGCCTCCTAACAGGGCGGCCTTGTACGGGTTGGCGTACAGCAGAATCAGGGCAACAACCAGACCGTAAATAGCGCAAGACTCAACAAGAGCCATACCAAGAATCATGGTCGTGGTGATTACACCTTTAGCCTCGGGATTACGGGCGACACCCTGGCAGGCACCAAGAACGCCCATGCCCATGCCGACACCGGCGCCAAGGGCGGCAAAGCCGATTGATACACCTGCGCCGAGGCAGACTATCGCGAGTTGAATTGTGTGCATTGTACTGTTCCTCCTAAAATAAATTTATAAGGTTGGCCTTCTTCTCCAATTAATGGCTGAACTATAACAAAATATGAACCAGTCACAGGGGTTGTAATTATGCGATACTGTTTACTCTAAAACTGTAAGGCGGCACAGTCCCCCCGGATTTGGATTAGGCTTCATGCCCGGCTTCCAGGGACTCTGCACAGTACGCTACGGCCAGCAGAACAAAGACCGCAGCCTGGATGACGCAGACCAGCGTGCCAAGAATCATGATTGGCAACGGCGCAAAGAAGGGACCGGCCAGCATAAACAGAACCGCCAGCAGAATTTCCTTGGCCAGGATGTTGCCGAAAAGACGAATGGAAAGTGAAAGGATACGGGCAAAGTTACTGATCATCTCGAGAACAAACATAAACGGTGAGATAATCGCCACCGGTCCCAGGAAATGCTTGAGATAGCGCAAACCGTGGTAGCGGAAACCAAGAGCATGATGCGTCACCCAGACGATAAGGGTCATGGACAAGGTGATATTCCAGTTTGATGTCGGTGACATGAAACCGGGAATCAACCCTATCAGGTTGGCGATCACGATGTAGAGCGCAAAAGTCGCCATCATGGGATACAGCATCCGGGCTTTCTCTTTCCCCAGGCTCTCCGTAAAGATGGAATCCAGGCCGCCAATCACTATTTCCCAGAAATTCTGTCCCTTGCCGGGCATGAGTTCAAGACGTCCCATGGTCAATTTCGGCACGATAATGAGAAACGCCATGACCAGCCAGGTGTAGGTCATATACGGCGTACACACCTTTTCAAGCAAGGTATGGCCGACTATGGTGTGAGGAACCGGAAGGCCCAGCTTTTCAAGAATAAGCGAAATAAATAAGATTGGTTCTTGCATTGTCTACGCTCCCTTAAGACCCTGTACTGAATATAACATCCTGCCCTTACTCAAAACGACGATTATCACACTGAGCATCACCGTGGACAAACCGATGAGCAGGCCGACCGTATTAATTGTAAAACAGGTAAACAGCAGAAACAAGACGGCGACCAGCGCGATCAACCGTCCGTAGAACTTGAGAAAAAACTTTATTTTCTCCTGCTTGGTTACCGGGTTTCCGGCCTGACCCTGCTCGCTCACATTGGTGATGAGGTGTTGAATGTCACGACGCAACAGGAAAAAACTGCCATTGGCCAGTAATCCGCCGAACAACACACTTTGCGCCACCAGCCAGGAAGAAAAAGACCAGCTGCCCGCGGTCAGAACCGCCAGCAGCAACCAGTTAAAATGCTGCACGTACCGGAGGAGTATAACTCCCGCCGCCTCCTGCGCCGCATCGGTATTTTTCAGGTCGACAAGTTTATTCATTATCAAGACTTTTTTTAATCCTCCACAAACTTCTGAAACCGGCGGCAATCCCAAATCCTAAAAAAATAAAAGTCAAATAGGGCGACGTCTTGACGTCAAATACCGGGCCGCCAAACACCTTGTTGTCAAGGTACCAGCCAATCCCCATGCCGATAAATATGGAGAAAACAACCGTCATGCCGATGTGACTGTACACCGACAGCAGCTTGAACATCTCCCTGCTTGACTCAGACATTCATCACATCCCACATCCATTCTAAGTAAATAATCAGTTTACGGTTAGCATGACCATCATGCAATCGCAATGATTTTTTTATGATTTCGCCATTTTTTTGAATGACGATTCAGTCAGGTTCAAGGCTTTTTCCAAGTGAGACCGGTCATGTGCGGCTGAAATAAAAGCAGCCTCGAACTGGGAGGGCGCCAGATAAATTCCACCGGCGAGCATCTGGCGATAGTGCCGGGCATAGCGGTCCGTGTCCGCCAGCATGGCCGACCGGTAATCGGTCACCGGCGACTCGGTAAAAAAGCAGGTCATCAGTGAACCGATCCGGTTGAGCACGACGGGCACGGAGGAGTTGCCGGCAATCTGCTCCAGCCCGGCGGCGAACCAACTGCTCTTTTCTTCAAGCGCCTCGTAAAAACCCGGTTTCCGCAGCTCGTTGAGCATGGCCAGACCCGCGGCCATGGCCAGCGGATTACCGGACAGGGTGCCGGCCTGGTAAACCGGGCCGTCGGGAGCAACCATGTCCATGATCTCCTTTTTGCCGCCATAGGCGCCGACCGGCAGGCCGCCGCCGATGATTTTACCCAGACAGGTCAGGTCCGGGAGGATGCCGAATCGTTCCTGGGCACCGCCGAGCGCCAGGCGGAATCCCGTGATCACCTCATCAAAAATCAGGACAATGGACAGCTCACGGGTCAGGTCGCGCAGTTTCCGCAAAAAGGAAAGCTCCGGCACGATGACCCCCATGTTGCCGGCCACCGGTTCGACAATCACGCAGGCGATATCCTGCGCCTTATCGCGCAGGGTAGTCTCCAATACCTCTTCATCGTTGTAGGGAATGGAAAGCGTATTCCTGACGATATCCTCGGGAACGCCGGGACTCCCCGGAATGCCGAGAGTGATCACGCCGGAACCCGCCTTGACCAGGAACGAATCCGCATGACCGTGATAGCAGCCGTCAAATTTGACCACCACGTCGCGGCCGGTATAGCCCCGGGCCAGGCGAATGGCGCTCATGGTCGCCTCGGTGCCGGAGTTGACGAACCGGACCTTGTCCAACGACGGAACGGAGTCGCAGACCAGCCGGGCCAGTTCCACCTCCAGCGGGGTCGGCGCGCCGAAGCTGGTGCCGTCCAGCGCGGTTTTGCGAATCGCCTCCACCACGGCAGGATGAGCATGGCCCAGGATCATGGGGCCCCAGGAGCAGACAAAATCAACAAATTCGTTGCCGTCGACATCGACAACCACGGCGCCCTTGGCCTTTTTCAGGAAAAGCGGGTCGCAGCCCACCGCCTTACAGGCCCGAACCGGGCTGTCGACGCCGCCGGGGATAACCGCCTTTGCTTGGGCAAAAAGTGCCGCGGACAAATCTGTCTTCATTGAATATACCTCGTTTCAGGAATTGGATAATAGGTTACAGTTACGAGTTGAGGGTAGTTTATTGCCCCTGGTGAACGGTTACAATAATAGTCCGGTTGAATATAGCATGGCCGTTTTTCATCTGTCAAAACGAAAAAAATATCCTGGATCCGTGAGCGTTCGAGAATGGTGCAGATGCAAGGCGGCAACGATGTTGATTATCCTGGTGTGATATCAACGAGTTGTCAACGCAGCAGATGCGCCGTTATCGGGCGCCCCGCAGGGCGGCGCGGTGAAGAATACAAAATGCATTTATTTGTCAATAATGCAACAAATTCCACAGGTTGCATGGAATATTGCCTCAAGCCGTCACGGATTCAGGAATATTTCTCCCGCTCGACGGCTGCCAGGAAAGTCACTTGTTTGATTGACCTGTAAAATCAACAAAATAACAAAAAACAATACCTTGGGGCCGCCCGCCGGCAAAAATTTTTTCTTGTCACCTCACGGCCCGCAAGGTAGATTAAGAGGTATTTTATAGTAAAATTTTTGTAATCTGTTTATCATCGATAAAAATATCAGGGAAAAACTACAACATTCAGCAGAGATAGATTCATAAGGAGAAACTGACGATGGCAAGCGATAAGCTCATACATGTGTCTGACGGCGAGTTCAATAGTAAGGTACTCCAGAACGACCTGCCCTGTCTGGTGGATTTCTGGGCGCCCTGGTGCGGCCCCTGCAAGGCCATTGGCCCGATGATTGACGACCTGGCCAACGAATATGACGGCAAGTTGCAGATTGCCAAAATGAATGTTGATGACAATCCGGCCACTCCGGGAAAATATGGCATCCGCGCCATTCCAACCCTGATCCTGTTCAAAAACGGTGAGGTTGTTGAGCAGATCACCGGCGCTGTCGGCAAGACCCAGCTCACCGGAATGATTGCAAAAGCTGTCTGACCAGAACAGGTTCCGCCTCTTGCCATGTGCCATATCCTGGCGGTTTCACCAAGAAATACGGTTCGGGTCCGGCCGGAAAGGAGAATCCCGGCAAGCGCCTACTGCCGCATCTTGCTCGTCCTTTGGGGTTCCGGCGGTGTTACGGCTTCAGTTACATAGCGTTGGTATGCGCCTGCCGTCGTACCCCGGAACAGCAAATTACTTCGCAATCTTGCGTTATTTGTCACTTGACATGACCCGAGGATTATTTGTTGAGCAAACGAGCTAAGCGATCTCGCGAGACCCCTGGAGCTCGGGCATGGAGACCGCTTCCGGACGGACAGCAGTCGTTGCGGCTATGAACGAGGCGGATTTCCAGCTTATCATTGTCGGCGGCGGACCGGCCGGCTTGACCGCCGGCCTGTACGGGGCGCGGGGCAGACTCAAGGCCGTTCTTCTTGAGAAGGGGGCGGCAGGCGGCCAGGTCCTGCTCACGGACCGGGTGGAAAACTACCCGGGCTTTGTTGACGGGGTGTCCGGTTTTGATCTGGTTGAAAAAATGGTGGCCCACGCCGCCCGTTTCCAGCTGGAAACGCGGTTTGCCAATGTAACCGCCCTGGATCTCCGGGGCGTGATCAAAACCGTGTACCTCGAAAACGGTGAACACCTCACCACCCGGGCCATTATTCTCTGCACCGGCGGCAGCCCCGGCAAACTCAAGGTTCCGGGCGAGAAGGAACTGACCGGCAAGGGGGTCTCCTACTGCGCCACCTGTGACGGGCCGTTTTACCGGAACCAGGAAATTGCGGTGGTGGGCGGCGGCGACACCGCCATCCAGGAAGCACTCTTTCTCACCAAATTCGCCAGCAAAGTCACCGTTATCCATCGTCGCGACGAACTGCGGGCAACCAGGATCATCCAGGAAAAAGCCTTTGCCAGCGACAAAATCAAATTTATATTCAACGCCCGGGTCACTGCCATCGAAGGAGACGACAACGGTGTCTCCCGCCTGCAGTTAACTCATGGTGATGGCGGCAGCTCCACCCTTGCGGTCAGCGGCATTTTCATTTTCATCGGTATCGTCCCGAACAGTGGATTTTTGCCGCCGGACACCCTCAAAACAGACGCCTACGGCTTTATTGTCACCAATACTGAAATGCAGACCAGTTTACCCGGGGTGTATGCGGCAGGTGATATCCGCAGTAAAAACTCGCGGCAGATCGTTAATGCGGCCGGAGACGGTGCAACTGCCGCGTTGTCGGCAGAACATTATCTGGCAGGCCTGACATAACCGCGAGTACCATCTCCGCCCGGCCGCCGGAGCAGGCAGGAATACGAAAATGTGAAGTTGATTACACCCCATTAGCAGTCATCTGATGCAGGAGCAAGCTCATGTTACACATATTCGATCAAGACACTAAAGGTTACCGCCCGGTCCTTTTTTCCCTCATGCTGGTCCTGATTCTTTCTCTCGCCGGCTGTGCAACAATGAAGAATCTGTTTGGCTCCGGCAACACCACCATCCAGAAATCCGCCGCCAGCCTGGCCATCGAGGCCATGGACGACTTCAACGTGGGAAAATACTATACCGCCCTCAAGAGCTTTCAGGAGATCCTGGACCGCTACCCCTTCAGCCCGCAGGCCATGCTGGCGGAACTCAAGGCGGCTGACTGCCATTACTACCAGGATGAATTTCTCGAGGCCAAGACGCTCTATCAGGAGTTTGAAAACCGTCATCCGACCAACGAGGCGATCCCCTACGTCATGTTCCAGATCGGGATGTGCGATTTTAACCGGATCGACCGGATCGACCGCGACACCAGCGGCGCCAGGAACGCCATTCAATCCTTTTCCCGGCTGTTGCGGGCCTACCCCGACTCACCATACACCGAAGAGGCCAAGGCCAGGATCAAGGCCGCCCGGGAATTCCTGGCCAACCATGAATACTTTGTGGCCATCTTCTACGTCAGAACGAACCAGAACAAGGAGGCCGCCCACCGGCTCAAGTACTTGCTGGCCACCTACCCCAACTCCTCCATTACCCCCAAGGCCCGGACCCTGCTGGCCCGCATTGAAGCAGGCAATCCCCCCAAGATGGGATTATCCCGATGGCTGCCCGATCTGTCCCTGCCGGACTGGCACCTCTTCGGCCCGGACAAGGACAAAAATACCAAGGCGAAACCGGCCAAAAAATAAGCCGGGGAAACGTCCACCGGAGACCGGGTCAGGACTCGCGAACAATGCAAGCCCGGCCCCCTAGATCGTCTCCATGGCTGCGAACTTCGGTTCGTGCAGGGGGAGAACGATCTTGGCCAGCTTCTTGGTCTTCAGCAGGATGTCGTACGCCTCGTAGGCATTGACGTGGGTGCCCGGCGGGATGACCTCCATCTCCATGGCCCTGATTTCCCTGGGCGGATAAAGATTTTCAAGAATGATGCAGAAACCGGTGATCACCGCCCGGCCCTCGGGCGTGTCGATGAGCACGCTCATCCCGCCCGGGGTGTGCGCCGGGGTATGCACAACCGAGATGCCCGGCAGGATCTCCGTGTCACCGGTCACCTTCCGGATCTGGCCGTTGCCCTCCACGTCGAAGATGAAATCCTCCACATAACGGAAATCAAGGGGATGCGGGGCATGGATCGTCTCCAGCTCCTTTTCGTGGACATGGATCTGCGCATTGGTGCACTTGTAATCATTTTCACAGTGATCGGAGTGCAGATGGGTGTGGATGACCACATCGATATTCTCGGGCTTCAGGCCCCATCTGTCCAGACCCTCTTCGAAGGTATGGATCTTGCCGCCAATGGCCTCTTCCCGGTTCTCGGACTGGATCGGTTTCAGCTCACCGGTATCAACCAGCACCTTGCGGTCGCCGCCTTCAAGGTACCAGCTGTAAATGGGAATGGTATAGGGCTGGCCGTAACCGTGCTGATAGGTCATCATGCCCTTGTCAAAAATCTTGGTACCCACCACGATGGGATGAATTTTATAGACGCTCATCGCAACCTCCTTGGTCTGTTGCGCGGTGGCGTTCAGGTTTTCTCGACCATAAAGACGGTACCGCCGGCCCTGTCCTCTCTGGCCAGCACCTTGCCTTCGGCGTAGATCACAACCCGTTCGACCCGGTCGGCCTGGCCGCGGTCGCAAATAAAGCGCAGCCGCTTGCCGGCCGGGCTATCGCCGAGACGTAACCTTACGTCCATAAAAGCCTTTCAACAGTCGCCGCGATAATCAATCAACTCTTCCATAACGTTTTCCCTGCCTAGGCGCCTTTCCGGCCTGCCCGGGCACTGGGGAAGAGACGCCGGAAAGGAGCATATGCACATATAATAAATATGATCCCCCGGCTTGTCAAGAAAGGCGGCGGCGCGCTATAAAACCGAAGCCGCCCGCCGCCCGTCGATCGGCACCGTCCAGCGGATGGCGGCCACCGCCACCGGCAACCGGTTGGCCCGGTTGAGCATTTTCGAGAACCGCCTTACCAGCGGCAATCCCGCGTCCCGGTTCAGGTCGGCGGCAAAGGCCGGGGAAATGGAATCATACAGCAATTCGGCGGTAACGGTGAACGGTCCCGGCCGGTGGCCGAGATCGACCTCGTAGGTCACCTGGTCGGAGCCGCCGCGAAAGTTATCGTCCTGCCGGGCGCGGCCCTGGACAGCGATATCCTCCGGGGCCGTCGTCTTGTCAAACCCGGCGGGCAGGAGACGGTTGTCCTTCACAAACCCGGCGGCCCGCAGCAGGGTGTAGGTCACCCGGCCGTCGGTATCGGCCATGATCGTCTCGTAGATCTGCACCTGGTCGGCCCGGGTGATGCGGTCGTAATGCGGCTCAAAGGTGGCGGGATCGGCATAGTTGTCGTTGCCGGCAATGGCGCCGTTCGCCAACGGCCGGCCGGACTCGAAAACCACGCCGCCGCTGTTGTCGGTAACCCGGAAGTGCAACCACAGACGGCGGGTCGGGAAACCGGAGGGAAATTTATGGCCGACGAGATTCTCCACCTTGACGGTGGCCGACAAGGTGTTGCCGCTGCGGCGGCTGTCGACCAGGGAGAGCCGGGCACTCTCGGTCTGCAGCTGGTGGAGGGTTCGCAGCCTGGTGTCCTCCAGTTTGGCATTGGGGGTGGTCAGGCCGAGCAGGACATTGTTGTCTTCCAGCACCTCCAGCATCAGGACATTGCCGCCGACGAAAAAGTGGCGGGAAAAATGGTCCCTGGCCTTGATCTCCGGCGGCGCCCACCTGGAGATTATCACCCCGCCCTCCCGGGAGTGGGGCATGTGACATTCCTGGCAGAGTACACCGTGCTGATCCGCTTCGCCGATGTCATGCCGCTTGGCCGAGTCCCGGCCGAAGCTACTGTGCCGCCACTCCAGGTAGGGGGTCTGTTCCGGAAAGGTTCCGGCTACCTGTCCCTTGCCGTCCAGGTACGGCGTGTAAAGGGTATGGCAGGTGGCGCAGAGGGCGGAATCGTTGGTCTGCGGCCCATAGGCGGGGGTGAATCCCCCGGCGGCGCGCATGGTTCTGGTCACCGGATCGCGATACGGGCCGAAGATCGCCCGCCCCGGTGAGACGGCCGCCGTATCCACCTTGAATTTGCCGCTGAAGCTGGCCTCGGTCCCCAGCCCCTTGTCCTGGATCTGGTGACAGAAACTACAGGTCACACCGTCCATGGCCGCATCGTGCAGGGGGTTGTTGCCGTTCAGAAAACCGGGTCCGAACAGGGCGCTCTGCTCGCCGTCGGCATGGGCCTGGGTCCAGGCGGCCGGCATGTGGCAGATGACGCATTTTCCCTCGATGACCTTGCGCAGGGCCGGGTTCCTGGCCACTTCCGAGCTGACCTTGGCCTGCCAGAAGGGGTCCCTGGCGGCATTGGCCATCATCGTCGAGCGCCAATGGTTGCTGATGGACATGTCATTGCCGTCCCGGTCGGTTAGCAGGGTATGGCAGTTGGCGCAACGACCGGAGCCGACGAAATTGCGGGTGACGAAACTGCTGAGCGACAGGCCGCCACGCCAGAGTATCGGCGGCACCGGCCGGACATAAAGCTGCCGCGGATCGAGGGTTTCTACAGCGGCCGCTGCCGGCCGGTTCGTCTCCGGCTTCAGCCTTTTGCCCGGGGACGCCAGGGCGGCTGACAAGGCCGGTCCGCCGGGAAGGCCGACAATGAATCCGCTGCCGAGCAACAGAAAAAAAATAGCGATAACAACGGTCTGCCGGTTCCTCCTTGGGTGTTGCATGGGTCCCTCCTTTCCCGGAATTAAGTGGACGTTGATGATAAGAAACCACCGGCGCGGCCAGGAACGAAGGCGGTCCGGGGTCAGAAAAAGTCGATGATCAGACCGGCGCCTAAATGCTGGTGCAGGGCGTCGCGCACCAGGTCCCGTTCCTCGGCAGATACCACCTTCTTGATCCTGAAGACGGCGGGAATAATGTTCTGGTCGGCCAGGGCCACATCCTTGGCATTGGCCATTCCCGCCAGCTGCCGCCGGAAATTGGAGAGCGGCCAGGGGACCTCCGCCACCAGCAGCGCCCCCTTGATGGCCGGCTGCGGGCCGCAGCCACAGCCGCTGGTCTGAAAGACAACCTCCCGGCCCGCGAAAGACAGCCGGCCGGAGGTAACGATGATCATGTTCTGGTAATTGTAATCGAGCGGCACCACCTCATTGAAATCAGGCTCTTTTAAAAACTCGAACTGGTGCAGATAGAGCCGGTGCTGAATATAAACGGTTGGAAACATGGGGTATCGTTGCTGTCTTTTCTCAGGATCTGCTCAAAAAACGTACCGGTTCACCAAGGGCGACAACCTCGGGATATACTCAGCCCATACCAAAAAACGTAACATTGTCGCATCCGGGCACCAATTCTCCGAACTTATTTTTACGCGGACCCTGGAGCCGTAACGGCAAACCGAAACGTACTAATATTCAGATGTAGCCAGTCCAATAAAAAAAGTCTATAGTTATTGACTACTAACGGCTGAAAAACGGAACGTCCCCGTCACCGCTTATTCGCCGCAACCCGGCAAACCGACCCGAGGAGGGGCCATGAACGAAGAATTCGCTTCCTTTGAAGAGGCACTCAAGACCTGCATAACTGCGGAAAACGGCGGCGAGACCCAAATGGCCGCCATACTCTACTGCTTGGAAAACGCGCCGCCGGAACTGCAGGACATGTTCCGGCAGCGTGCCCGCGAACTCCAGGGTGCTGCCGCAGCAGACCACGAGTGCGATTGCGGCCACCATCACTGAATTTCCGCTGTCGCGTTCGAGCCGGCCGGTACAACGTATCTCTTCACGGGGTACGAACGGATACGTTTTCATTAAACTCAACACTGTCAGCCGGCACAGGTGCCCCAGCTTTGCGCAGGCACGCTGGGCTGCGGGGCGCCCGATAACGGATTCAGGTTCTACTTTTTAAAGAAATAAAGGATGACCGACAGGATGATGCTGATCAAGATGCAGGTGGTCAGGGGAAAATAAAATGAAAACCGTTCTCTATGGATAGAGATATCGCCGGGAAGGTGGCCCAGCCAGGGAATTTTGCCGCCGAAAACAAACAAGACGCCGACGACGACCAGGATAATTCCCAAGAATATAAGGCTTTTGCCGAGATCGGCCATAGATCGCAATCCTTGTCAGGCGGTCATGTCGGAAAATAAAAAATTCCGTTCATTTTCCCTTGACAGTCATCTTGTTGACCACCTTGTCATAGTATGGTGAATCCACATCCACCTGGAGATTTTTCCCCATGCGGCACTCGAGCTTAAACCGCAAGTAATTTAATTTTTTCAGTTGTTTATACTTCTCTTTTTCGTCGGCACACCGGGCAAGTAAATCTTCCGTGCGCACGATTTCCTTCTGCAGGGCCACTTCTTCCGGGATATATCCGGCATTTTTCAATATCCGATAGGCCATCCGCAGGTCGAGGGTACATGTCCCATGTCATCCTCCGGCAGCGGCTTGTTCTTCCAGTGACCGAGGTCGGCCATCGTGCCTTCTTCGATCGCCTGCCGTATCTTTCGTTCGGCAATAAGATTCAGTGCTGTCAGCATATACAAAAAATCGTCGTAGTGGAGATATTGATCAATTATACCAAATAATGCCCGATCTTGAGAGAAAAAATTCGTGACAGATCACCAGAGGCAATAAACTACCCTCAACTCGTAACTGTAACCGTTCAGATGTGCCCCAGATTTGTTCGTTTCGCCCTCCGAGGTGTACTCCCTGTACCTGAGAAGGCCAAAACGGGCGAAGATGAGGTGCTGGTGAACTTGTACAAAAAAAATCGTAACCGTTCACCAGAGGCAATAAACTACCCTCAACTCGTAACTGTAACCGTTCAGATGTGCCCCAGATTTGTTCGTTTCGCCCTCCGAGGTGTACTCCCTGTACCTGAGAAGGCCAAAACGGGCGAAGATGAGGTGCTGGTGAACTTGTACAAAAAAAATCGTAACCGTTCACCAGAGGCAATAAACTACCCTCAACTCGTAACTGTAACCGTTCAGATGTGCCCCAGATTTGTTCGTTTCGCCCTCCGAGGTGTACTCCCTGTACCTGAGAAGGGCGAAACGGACAAAGATGGGGTGCAGGTGAACGGTTACAAAAAATCAGCCAACCGACCTGGCCAGGTCGCGCACCCGGGCCATGGTTTCATCCAGGTCAATGGTCAGCAGCCGCCGGTTGTGCATGACCAGCTTGCCATTGATGATGACCGAGCGCACATCGGCACCGCCGGCGGCGTACACCAGCAGGTCGGGTCCGTAAAAGGGCTGCAGGTGAGGCCGGTCAAGATCAACAAGAACCAGATCGGCCAGACTGCCTGCCCGGAGCGTTCCCAGCCGCTCCGCAAAGCCGAGCACGGCCGCGCCGTCACGGGTGGCCAGCCGTAAAACATCCCCGGCCCTGACCGCCACCGGGTCCATCGTCTTGATTTTCTGCACCTTGGCACAGATATCCATCTCCCGGAACAGGTCCAGCCCGTTGTTGCTCGCCGCCCCGTCAGTGCCCAGGCCGACGGTAATGGAACGCTCCAGCATGGCGGCCAGCGGGGCCATGCCCGAGGCCAGTTTCAGGTGCGACTGCGGGCAGATCGAGACCCTGGCGTTGCGCCGGGCCAGGATATCCAGATCCTCTTCATCCACCCAGACGCAGTGGACGCAGACGGTCTGTTCATCGAGAATCCCCAGGGCCTCGAGGTGCCTGACCGGCGAGTCGCCCCGGGCCCCGGCAATGCGCCCCAGTTCCTGCCCGGTTTCCGCAACATGGACAAAAAACGGGACATTGCGGGAACGAGCCAGGGCCTTGGCCTTTTGCAGTGTTTCCGGGGAGCAGGTATAGGGAGAATGGGCAAAGACGGCCGGGGTGATGAGAGGATGCCGGTCCTGCCGCTCATCAATGAAACGGGCCGCCGCCCGGATATTTTCCGCCGGCTCCGGCACGCCCGGCGCCGGGAAATCGATCACGCCCTGGGCCGCGACCGCGCGCAGCCCGGTTTCGCTGAAGGCCCGGGCCGCCTGGTCGGCGAAAAAATAGCCGTCCGCCACCAGCGTGGTGCCGGCAAGAATCATCTCGGCGGCCGCCAGCTTCGAGCACCAGTACACCATCTCCGGGTTGACATGGGCGGCCTCGGCGGGAAAAATATGGTCGTTGAGCCAGACGGCCAGCTCCTGGTCGTCGGCCAGGCCGCGAAACAGGGTCATGGCCGCGTGGCAATGGGTATTGACCAGGCCCGGCATCAGCAGGCCGCCCCCGGCATCAATGGTTGTTGCCGCCGGCCGGTCGCCAAGTTCGGTCATGGGGCCGAGCCTTTCGATCCGGCCGGCCCGGACCGCGACAAAGCCGCGCTCAATCTCTTCGCCGGCCCCTGGTTCCCGGAACAACAGGGCATTGGTAATCAGGATATCCGGAGTCATGATTTGATGCGAATTGTCTGCATAATGGTTTTAGTTTGCGGATTCAGGAAATAATTAACAGGACTCCGGGGCAAGGACAGCGAAGCGCCGGGCTCAAGCCTGCTGTTCGATACTCTCAACCTGCTCCTGGGCCTCTTCCCAGAGGGCGTAATGCCGCTCGAGCCGACGCCCGACCCCGTTATACTCCCGGCTGACCTCGGACCATTTCGCCTGGTCGGCGTACAGTTCCGGATCGGCCATCAATTTTTCCATTTCCTGTTTGCGCGCTTCCAGTTGTTCAATCTCCGCTTCGGCCTGCCGCACCTTGTTCTTCCAGGGCTTGAGCTGTTTGCTGAGCTTCTGCCGCAACAGGGCTCGTTCCCGGCGCTGAACCTTCTTGTCCGCACCCGGAACCGGGCCTGCCGCGCCATGAGCAGCCGGAGTCCCGGCCCCGGCATTCTTTGGCGGTCCGGCCGATTCCGCCTCCTCCTGGCGCCGGCGGTCCAGGTAATCGTCCACGTTGCCCTCAAACAGTGTGGCCCGGCCATCCCTGACCTCCAGCACCT
The DNA here is from genome assembly GCA_002897615.1 of bacterium BMS3Bbin14. Classification (GTDB taxonomy): domain Bacteria; phylum Desulfobacterota; class Desulfobulbia; order Desulfobulbales; family Desulfobulbaceae; genus BMS3Abin13. The sequence continues at coordinate 128,863 of BDTX01000011.1, read as the reverse complement.
TGTTGACAAAGGAGTTGACGAAAAAACGGTTATGGGAGACCACGATAATGGCCCCCTCGTACTGGGCCAGGGCCTCCTGCAGCACTTCCTGGGAACTGATGTCCAGGTGGTTGGTCGGCTCGTCCAGGAGCATGAGATTGGCCGGCTGCACCAGCATCCGGGCCAGGGCCACCCGGCTTTTTTCTCCACCCGAGAGTATCTGCACCTTTTTGTCCGCATCGTCGCCGCGGAAGAGAAAGGCGCCCAGCAGGGAACGGACCCGGGTCATCGTCAGCTCTTCGGCCGCGTGATAGACCGTATCCAGTACCGTCAGATCAGCGGCCAGCTCCTGGGCCTGGTGCTGGCCGAAATAGGAGAACATGACGTTATAGCCCAGCCGCACCGTGCCCTCGGCAGGCTCAATGCCGGCTATAATCTTGAGCAGGGTGGTCTTGCCGGCCCCGTTGACCCCGACCACCGCCAGTTTATCGCCGCGCTGCAGGGAGAGATCCAGGCCGTCAAAGACGACCCGGCCGCCGAACGCCTTGCGCAGCCCCTGCACCTCGAGCACATCCCGCCCCGAGGAGACGGCCGGCGGAAAGGAGAAATGAATGGAGCGCTCGCTGGCCGACAGCTCCAGGCGGTCCATCTTCTGCAACTGCTTGACCCGGCTCTGGACCTGCCGGGACTTGGTGGATTTGGCGCGAAATCTTTCGATAAACCGTTCCGTCTGCTTGATCCGTGCCTGCTGGTTGGCATATGCCGCCCGCTCGACGGCCAGACGCTCTTCCTTGTCGACCAGGTACTTGGAATAATTACCGTGATAGACGGTGAGGCGGCCCAGGCTCAACTCCCAGGTGGTGCTGGTGACCCGGTCGAGAAAGGAACGGTCATGAGAGATGATAATCATGGCTCCCCGGTACTGGCCGAGAAATTCCTCCAGCCAGGTCAAAGAGTCGAGATCAAGATGGTTGGTTGGTTCATCAAGGAGCAGCAGGGCCGGCTCCCGCAGCAGCAGCTTGGCCAGCAGCAGCCGCATGATCCAGCCGCCGGAAAAGCTCTCGACCTCCTGGTCCAGGTCGGCGGCCGAAAAACCGAGGCCCAGGAGAATCCGTTCAATGGCCGGCCGGATACGAAACACATCATGGCCTTCCAGCAGGTGCTGCAGCTCGCCCTGACGCCTGAGTAACGGCTGCACCCGGGAATCATCCTCGGACAGTCCCGCAAGCTCGCGGCCGATTTCCTCCATTTCCCGCTGCTGGACCAGGACCTCGGCAAAGGCGGACTCGGCCTCGGCGAAAATGGTCTGCCGGCCAAGGCTGACCGTCACCTCCTGGGGCAGGTAGGCAACGGTGAACCAGGAGGCCCGGCTCACCGTGCCGGGATCGATCTCCTGCTGGCCGCACATGATTTTAAACAGCGTTGACTTGCCCGAGCCGTTGACCCCGGCCAGACCGATGCGGTCGCCGGTATGCACCTGCACCGAAAGATCCCGGAACAGATGCTTGCCGCCGTACTGAAGGTTGAGATTATTGATACTGAGCATACTCCTGAATCCGTGACGGCTTGAGGTAATATTCCAGGCAACATATGGAATTTATTTCATTGTTGACAAATAAATGCATTTTATATTCTTCACCGCGCCGCCCGGCGGGGCGCCCGATAACGGCACATCTGCTGCGTTGACAACTCGTTGATATCGCACCAGGATAATCAACATCGTTGCCGCCTTGCATCTGCACCGTTCTCGAACGCTCACGGATCCAGGATACTATTTCATGATCCAGGGGTCAATGTTACGGTCTGGCGCGGTTGCGACGGGTCCAGGCACAAGGTAAACTTCTTTAACAGGCCCAATTGCTCCAGCCTGCTGATATTGGCCGACTTCAGCCCGCGAAACACGGACTGATCCCGGTCGGCGATAGTCAGGGTCACTCTGCACCCCGCCTCCACGCCGGCCAGCAAGCGTCTGGTCCGTTGCAGCATGAGCCGGGCGTTCACCAACTCGCCAAAGGCCGGGTGGTACGGCCCGGCCACCAGGGCATTTTCCAGTGCCGGTCCGGGTTGCAGGCCCAGGCGGGCCACCGGGATGGAGTAAGCGGTAAAATATTTTTTCATCCAGGCCGCCCGGATAACGGCCGCCCCCAGGGAAAGCGGCCGATACTCGCCCTGTTCATAGAGCCGGGCCAGGCCGCTCCCCTGCAGGACCAGCACCGGGTAAATCCGGACAAAATCAGGCTGCAACCCGGCCATCTCCCTGACCGTTTTCGTCAACGAACGGGTCGTTTCGGCCGGCAGGCCGATCATGAGCTGGGCCCCGACCTGCAGCCCGGACCGGCGCAAAAGCCGGATAGCGTCCCGGGTCTGCTGCGCGCTGTGTCCCCGGTTGCCGGCGGCCAGGACCTGGTCATCGAGAGACTGCACGCCAAGCTCAACCACCGAGACGCCGTAATCCTTGAGAAAGGCCACGACCCCGGCATCAATATAATCGGGACGGGTTGAAAGCCGCAGGGAGTGGACCTCGCCCCGCTCCAGGAACGGAGCGGCGGCCGCGAGCAGTTCCTGCTGCCGCGGCCGGGGCAGGCCGGTAAAACTGCCGCCGTAAAAGGCAACCTGGACCGTTCTCTCCCGATTCTTGCGGCTGCGGGCCAGCCAAAGGCGAATAACGGTCCGCACTTCACTGGGGGTAATCGGCTGACGACGGTCCCGGCCGCTGATCCGCCGCTGATCACAGAAGATACAGCGATGGGGGCAGCCCTGGTGAGGGATGAAAACCGGGATAATAAAAGGCGTGTTCATTTTTTTGCAGGTCGGCTGGAAAATCTGGCAGGGGCGCGGTTATTGCGGCGGTTCGCTTAAATTATGCAGCGCAGCGGTGGCCGCGATCTGCTCCGCCTCCTTTTTGCTGGAAGCCCGGCCGCAGCCGAGAGCGCGGCCGTGAAACAGCACGGACACGGTAAAAACACGGGCATGGGCAGGGCCGTCCTCTTTGTCCAGTATATACTCGGGGCCTTCGTTGAATTTTTCCTGCAACTGCTCCTGCAGGGCGCTCTTGGCATCGGCGGCCAGCAGAATCTCCCGCCGTTTATCGATGAGCGGTTCAAACCATTGCCGGACAAAAGACAGGGCCTGGTCATAGCCGCCGTCCATAAAAAGAGCGCCGACCAGGGCCTCATACGCGCAGGACAGGATAGAGGACTTTTCCCTGCCCCCGGAAGCGTCTTCACCGCGGCCCAGCAGGAGATAATCCCCCAGGCCGATGGAGCGGGCCATTTCGGCCAGCCCGCTTTCATTGACCAGGCCGGCCCGGATCCGGGTCAATTTGCCCTCCCGCATATCAGGAAAACGGGTAAAGAGAATATAACCCACGGTGAGATCCAGGACGGCATCGCCCAGAAACTCCAGGGTTTCGTTGTGCCGGCCTTTTTTCATCCGTTCAAAGGCAAAAGAACTGTGGACCATGGCCTGTTGCAACAGGCTGACATTGTTGAATAAATATCCGATTCCGGCCTGCAGCTCGGCCAGCCGTTCGTTGTTATCCTGAATCAGGGTGTCAAGAGTCATCGTCATTTTAATTTACCGCATTGATTACATCAACATTATGATATAAAAATACATTTCAGGCAAAATGCCCGCCCTGCCGCCAGGAAAATCCCTGGCGGACAGGTTTCTCCCTTGTCAAATCAGGGAACTATGGTATAAATTGCCGTCACAAAGATTAATGGCGACGTAGCCAAGTGGTAAGGCAGTGGTCTGCAAAACCATTATTCACCGGTTCAAATCCGGTCGTCGCCTCCACGTCTGTCCAGGCGGTTACGGCATTTATAATGCCGTAACCGCCTTTTTTATTTTTCCAGCCACCGCCGCTGCCGCCCACCACGCCACCGTCACTGCGCCTGTAGATACTGAATATTCCCCCCGAGGTCAAGCTGCATCACGCGGCCCTTGACGGCACAAGGCTGAGCAATAATTGCCGGCATCCATCCGGCAGGGCCGGTTGTATCAAAGCCGTTTTTGTCTCGATTTCCGGCCGGATAGTCATATCGTGCGCACATTTTGTTCATTGCATAAAAAATATGATATGATACAAAAGAGATAGAAAGTGCAAAAAAATGACCAATCAAGCCGTTGAAAACAATAACCGTTTACCTGGGGCGGCAACCTCGGGGGAGACTCGGCCCGAACGAGTTCATCGGTGCCTTGAATTCCTTTTGGGACTCCGAAACGGACGAAGATGAGGTGCGGGTGAACTCGTACGAAAAAAAAGTTGGGCGATATGCCCATGGCGGCTTTACGCTTATCGAGGTCATGGTTGTTATCGCCATTATCGGCATCCTGTCAGCCGTTGCTATTCCTAATTTTATTGCCTACCGGGACAAGGCCTATTGTTCAGGCGCCGAGACCGACGCCAATTCTATTATCAACACCTTGGCAGCCTACTATGCCATACCCGTTCATCATGGTGGCTTTAGCGGGGCGATCAGTGCGGACGGGACGCTCACCCCTGCCCAGGGGATCAGTTTCAGACCTCTCTCGCACGGCAATACGGCAACAATCACCACGGTCGGCCAAGGCTTCCGGATAAGCGTGACCGAGACCAACGGCCGTTGTCCGAAAGTTTATCGCCAGGCACAGGCGAATGCCGGCTGGTCCACAACGGCCACGGTTTTCAGCAAATCACTGTAACCTGAATCCGTGACGGCTTGAGGTGATATTTCATGCAATTTATGAAATTTTATTGCATTTATATCGAATAAACGCATTTCCTGGTCTTCACCGCGCCGCCCTGCCGGGCGTCCTCTTCAGGATAACGGGTACACCTCTTCTACATAATGTTTGGCCCCCCTGTCGTTCAGGACGCTGGAATAGAGGACAAACTGATTGACGGCAAAATCAGCCGTCACCAACAGGCTGTGCGCGGCAATGAACACCCCGACCCTGGAGGCCGGGGTGTTCCGTAGCCGGGCCAGGGTGATATGCGGGGCAAATTTCCGCCTCTCCGGTTCCAGGCCGGCGCCAACCAGGGCCGCCTCAAGCCGCCGGTACAACTGCGCCAACTGCTCGTTTTTCCCCACTCCGGCCCAGAGGACCCGGGGCCGGCCCCGGGGCGGGAAAAAACCGACCCCCTCAAGGTGCAGGAAAAAATGCCGCCCCCGAACCTCACCAAGGGCCTCGCGGATATCACGGAACCGGCTGCTGTCGACCTCGCCGATAAAACGCATGGTCAGGTGCAGTTGTTCAGGTGCCGTCCAGCGGGCACCCGGTAACCCGCAAAACATGGCGGCCAGTCTATCCTGCACCGACGCCGGCAGATCAATGGCAACAAAAAGCCTGGGCATGGGACACTACCACACTACCTGCAGAGAGCTGCGGCCTGCTCAAAATTGTCCACCAGGGCCGACAGGCGGGCAAGCGACAATTGTCCAGGGGCGGTCGCCTCTTCTTCGCTTATGGCCGCATAGGTCATGAAACCGCCGAGATACAGGGTTGCCAGCCGGCTGATGCCGCCGGCCTCGCCCATGCAGAAGGCAATCAGGGGGAAGTCGTGCTCCCGGGCCAGGCACTGCAAATTAAGGACCCGCAGGACGTCAAGATCACTATGGGCCATGGTTACGATCTTGCCGATGTGGGCGCCGCTCGCAAGCATCTGCTGCAGAATGTTGCCAAGTTCCTCTTCCGTCGGCGTGCCGGTGAAATCATGGCAGGAGATGATCAGCCGGCTGCCGGAACCGGCCATGCCTTCAAGCAGTCGGCCACGCAATCCGGGGTCGGCCCGCAATTCAAAATCAACAAAGGCCGCCCCCAGGGCAGCGGCCTCCAGCAGCGGCGCCAGGCGTTCGGTTTCCGGGCCGCGAAACTGCCCGCCTTCCCACTGGGGCCGGTTGGTAAAGATAAGAGGAGGTTCAAGGAGGTCGCAGCAACGGCGCACCTGCGGCACCAACATGGCATCGAGCCGGATTTCCACCACCTCCACCCGGCCCCGGACCTGGCGGACGGCCCGCTCCGCCCCGGCCGCATCCCGGGCCGCAACGGCAACACAGATCATTCCCCGGTTGCAGGCCTTACTGTTCATCGACCCGGACCTGACCGATAATATTCCGCACCGACGGCTCTCCCTCCTGCCGCAGAAAGTCCCGGATTCCATCAATGATTTCCTCGCTGGCCCGTGGCTGGTAAAAATTCGCGGTGCCGACCTGCACTGCCGTGGCCCCGGCCAGCAGGAATTCCAGGGCATCCCCGGCCGTGGCGATGCCGCCGATCCCGATCACGGGGATGGCGACCGCCCGGGCGACCTGCCAGACCATGCGCAGGGCCACCGGCTTGATCGCCGGCCCGGAAAGGCCGCCCACCACGTTGGCCAGACACGGCTTCCGGGAGCGGCTGTCAATAGCCATGCCGAGCAGGGTGTTAATCAACGAAACCGCGTCCGCCCCGGCAGCCTCCACGGCCCGGGCAATGACGGTAATATCGCTCACGTTGGGAGACAACTTGACGATCACCGGCACATCCACCGCGGCCCGGACCGCCATGGTGACGGCGGCGGCCGTCTCCGGGACGGTGCCGAAGGCCACCCCGCCTTTCTTGACGTTGGGGCAGGAAATATTGACCTCCAGGGCGTCTATGCCTTCAACGCCGGCAAGACGGCCGGCAAGACGGCCATACTCTTCCACCGTGTCACCCAGGATGTTGACGATCACCCGGGTACCGGTCTGCCGCAGAAAAGGCAGCTTGTCGCTGATAAAACGCTCAACGCCGACATTTTCCAGGCCAATGGCGTTGAGCATGCCGCAGGCCGTTTCCACCACCCGCGGCGGCGGATTACCGGGCCGCGGAGCCAGGGATATCCCCTTGGCCACGATACCGCCAAGTCGGGCCGGATTGACAAACGCGGTCAATTCCCGGCCGTAGCCGAAGGTCCCCGAGGCCGTCAGCACCGGATTCTGCAGATGCAGTCCCCCGATCCGGACCCGCAGGTCAACGCCGCCCTGGTCTATTACATTTTCCATAACACCTCGTCCGCCGCAAAAACCGGTCCGTCTTTGCATACATGCTTATAGCCGCCGGCGGCGACCGCAACCGCGCAACCCAGGCAGACCCCGAGGCCGCAGGCCATGTGGGTTTCCAGGGACACCTGGCAGGCGACGCCGGCAGTCCGGCATTTCAGGGCCACCGTCCGCATCATGGGATAGGGGCCGCAGACGTAGACCTGCCTGACCGATGGCAGAACATCATCCAGCAGCTCGGGCACCAAGCCGTGATGCCCGAGGCTGCCGTCATCGGTGGCCAGGTGGAGCCGATAGCCGAGGCCGGAAAATTCAGCGGCCGGCAGCTCCAGCTCCGCCCGGTTCCGGGCGCCGAGGAGGATCTGATCATCTCCCGGTCCCGGCCTGACCTGCAGGAGCCGCCGGGCCAGAAAATACAGCGGCGCCATCCCCATGCCGCCGCCGACCAGGCACGCCGGCCCCGCCGGCGCCAGGCTGAACCCCCGGCCAAGCGGACCGATAAGGTCGATCTTCAGCCCCGGCCCCAGGCCGGCCAGCAGGCCGGTCCCCTTGCCGACCACCTTGAAGAGCAGCCGCAGCCTGCCGTCCGACAGCACCTGGTGGATGGACAAGGGCCGCCGCAGAAGAGGATCAAGGGTGTCGCCGGTGCGGACCATGACAAACTGCCCCGGTTGCGCCGCTGCCGCAATGCGGGGCGCCTGCACGGTAAGGCGGAAGACGTCGCCGGCCAGAGACTCTCTGGCCGTTACTGTCGATTTTTCCTGGAACTCAGTCATGGAAAGCGCTACAAGGATGAAGGTGCATAAATTTTCCTATTCATGCCCGGTTTAAATCTTGAACCCAGGCTGCCAATGAACATCGCCATCGCCAATATATCCATACCCGGTTTATTGTCCATAAGCAGTTTTATATTCGGGGCCGTTGTCGGCAGCTTTCTCAACGTCGTGATTCTCCGGCTGCCGGCAGAGGGCGAGTCTATTGTCTTCCCGCCGTCTCACTGTCCAAAATGCGGTGCGGCAATCCACGGCTATGATAACATCCCCCTGCTGAGCTTTCTCCTGCTGCGCGGTAAATGCCGGGCATGCCGGGCGCCCATCTCTTTTCAGTATCCCCTGGTCGAACTGTGCATGGCCCTGCTCTCCCTGGCCCTGTACACCAGGTTCGGCCCGTCGTTCGAATTTATCCTCTACTTTGTTTTCCTGGCCGCCCTGCTGGTCGTTATCTTCATCGACATCAATCACCAGATCATCCCGGATGCCATCAGCCTGCCCGGCATCATCATCGGTTTTGCCGGTTCTTTTTTGAACTCGCGCGTCACCTGGCAGGAATCAGCACTCGGAATTGTCATTGGCGGCGGCTTCCTCTATTGTATTGCCCAAGGCTATTATCTCCTGACCAGGCGGGACGGCCTGGGTGGCGGCGACATCAAACTCCTGGGCATGATCGGTGCCTTTCTCGGCTGGCAGAGCCTGCTCTTTGTCATCTTTACCAGTTCACTCACCGGCAGTATCGCCGGCCTTGGCGCCATGGTCAAGCAGGGCAAGGGGGGCCAGACCCGGATCCCTTACGGCCCCTTTCTCGCACTGGCCGCCATCCTGTATCTCTTTTTCCAGCACTCCATTTTCAAGCTCTGGCACGCCTACCTGGCCATGGGGCCGATCTTCTAAGAAAATCCTCCTTGACCCGTGACGTCTCGACGTGATATTCTATGTAACGTACGAGATTTATTGTCTTATTCCAATTAAACGCGCTTTCCGGTCTTAACCGCGCCGCCCGGCGGCACCTCCGGAAACTGGTCCCGGACCCGGTCAGGGCCGGGCGAGCTTGGTATTGAAATCAAGTGATTTTATATTCCGGGTGCCGTGTTGCACCAGTTCCCGGCCGATCATCTGCCCGAAACGCCGGGCCTCATCAAGCTGTTCCCGTGTATGTCCATACTTGTGGTACACTTTCGCAATCCACGGCCGCCGCTCGGGGTTCTTGCCGGCGAGCTTGAGAAAAACGCCGATGGTCCGCCACGGTTCAGGGTTGGGATGGGAAAAAACGATCCGGTTGACCACCACTGCCCCGCATTTTTTTAACAGCCGCCTGAGTCCCCACCAGTGCATACGCCAGTAACCCCGGCATGAAATAAGGGGCAGGACATGCTCGCCGCGAAACAGACGCTTACCGTCACGATCAAAGAGAGAAAGAACCGGACCGCTGGGATTGTATGACCAGGTCGGACCGGCAAGCACGATTAAATCGTAATCGTCAAAGCAGCGGGGGGAAAGCGGCTTTATGGGAAGACGATAGCGGAATGAAGTCAGCATCATCAGCCACAGCGTGCCGGAAATCGTGCCGATAGGGAAATGGAGCGGCTTGACGGGCACCAGCCGTTCCAGGACAATCTCGACATCCAACTCCTCCAGACCGTTGACTATGGCCTGAACCAGGTTATTAGTCTGGCTGGAAAATGAAAAATAAATGAGCAGAATTTTTCGTTTCCGGTCCGGCCTGTGTTCCATTATGCCCGCGCTTTTCGAGGTTATATTTTCGGCTCCTTAAATCGCTATCCTGAATCCGTTATCGGGCGGACCGCAGTCCGGCGCGGTGAAAACCATAAAATGATTTTATTCAGCAATAATGCAATAAATGCCACATATTGCCTGGAGTGTCACCTCAAGCCGTCACAGATTCAGGGCTATGATAGCATACCCTGCAAACAAAAAAAAGCCCCCGATCATTCAAGATCGGGGGCGACGACGAATCAACAGGGATGAGAAGCGGCGATCAGCTCAGGCTTCGATCTCGCGTTCTACTCCGAGGGCGATTTTATAGAGGACGGTCAGGATAAAGAAGCCCATGGACCAGACGCCGATAGTAATCATGATTTCATTCAAAGTCGGATAGTACTGAACCACTGCCCCCAGAGGACTCGGCACAAAACCGCCGAGGACAAAGTCGACACCCTTATCGAACCAGAGCGCGATAAAAATAGAGAAGCAGCCGGCACCGAGCCAGAATTCATTTTTATGCCGGGTATAGGGCAGACTGAGCAGGGTTACCCCGACGATACAGAAAACGACAAACGCCCAAGAGAACGGCACAAGATTATTGTACATGTGCCCATGTTCGACAAGGCCGAAATAGAGATATTCAAGGGCATGCTTTTCGCCGGGAATGTTACTGTAAAAGGCCACAAAGAACTCGAGCAGGACAAAGAAGGCATTGACCAGGGTGGCATAAATAATGATCGTCACCACTTTGTCGATGGCCTTCTTGCCGGGATCGAAATTGGCAACGCGTTTCATAACCAGGGCGGCCATAACGACAAGGGCCGGGCCGGCGGCAAAGGCTGATGCCAGGAAACGGGGGGCGATGATGGCTGACAACCAGAAATGCCGGCCAGGCAGACCGCAGTAGAGCATGGCGGTTACGGTATGAATGGAAATCGCAAAGGGAATGGAGAGATAAACAAAGGGATAAATCCACTTGGGCGGTGCCACCTGCTTCCGTTCCGCCGTCAGGATAACCCAGCCGCACAGGATGTTCAGAAAGAGATAGCCGTTGAGCACGCACATGTCCCAGAACAGCATGGAATGCGGAGTCGGGTGCAGAATAACGTTCATGACGCGCAGGGGCTGGCCAAGATCGACCATGATAAAGGTCAGGCACATGAGCAACGCCGCGATCGCCAGGAACTCGCCGAGGATGGTAATCTTGCCGAATACCTTGTAGTCATGAATATAAAAGGGGAGGACCAGCATCACCCCTCCGGCGGCGACACCGACAAGGTAGGTAAACTGGGCGATATAGATACCCCAGGAGACATCCCGGCTCATACCGGTCAAGCCAAGACCATAGTGATACTGACGCACATAGCAGAAGGCACCAATAGCCATAAAGGTGCCTAAGAAGGCCAGCCATATCCAGTAATAGTTGTTGCCCTTGAGCGCTTTTTCAAACATGGCTACCTCACACGATATAAAAGACTGATGGATGAGTTCCCAGTGAAGGCTTACGCTGAATGGTATAATTCTCCTTCAGAAATTTCCTGATTTCGGAATTAGCATCATTCAGATCGCCGAATATCATGGCCTTGGTGTCGCCGGTGGCCTCTACGCAGGCGGGCAGTTTGCCGATACCGACACGTTCAACACACATAGTGCATTTTTCCACAACCCCGCGCATCCTGGTCGGGTACTCGGGATTGATATGTTTCATGTCAAGGCCGCCGCGGGGATCACGCCAGTTGAAACTCCGCGAACCGTATGGACAGGCCGCCATGCAGAAACGGCAGCCGATACAGCGGTGATAATCCTGGGCCACGATACCGTTCTTGGCTTTGAATGTTGCCTTGGTCGGGCAGGCGCGCACACAGGGAGGATCATCGCACTGATTGCATAAAAGCAGGACCTGATTCTTTTCAAGCGTCTCGTTCCGGTAGTAATGGCTGTGCTCCTGAAAGGCATTTTCATAGCCGGTCAGCCAGACCCACTTAACCTCATCTTTTTTGTTGTTAAAGTGAGGTATGTTATGGAGGAAATCGCAGGTCTTGATGCATTTTTCCGCCAGCCCCGGATTCGCGTTGAACTTTCGCATGTCGATAACCAAACCTAACCGCTGAGACGTCTTGGCGGCGGCCTTGGCAGGACCTTTTTCCTTCGGCTGTCCGGCGGGACTCAGAGAATTAATCTCATAGGCAGCCCTGGCCCGCGCAGGACTGGCTCCGGTAGCGAGCCGATCTATCACTGCCGTTCCGCCAAGCCCGGCCAAGGTGGAGATACCGGCGATCTTGAGGAACTCTCTTCTCTTTTTATCCACAGTCTATATCCTCCTTAGATGCTCACTCACTTCTTAACACGAGCAAAATGACAATCCCAGCAATATGGATTTACAGCCGCATAGATATGACATTTATCACAGAACTTTTTCTTGCTGGTATGGCATTTCAAACAGGCATTCTGCAGACTTCTCTGAAACGGTTTACCATCAATGGTTATAAAACCCCATTCCCCCTGACGAAGGACCTCGTCCCGCCAGTCGAGGAGAAGCTGCATATGTTCCGCCCGCATCTGGGCAACCGGTAAAACACATTTTTTTGCATTTTTCGGCATTTCAGGCTTTGGCACCGCCCCGGCATCACCGTGGTTGTACCACACGGGAAACGTGACAAACAGGACGAAAATTATCAGCCCCGGTATAATCTTACCGCTGTCGTACATCACTTGTCCTCCACTCCTGCCAGGAAATTAAACCATGGTCCGCAGACCTTCATCCAGTTCTTGTCTCTTCTCGCCTTCCATGACCAGCGCATTGCCCACCAGCTCGCTGACCCCGCAGACCTTCACCCCGGGGACCCAGTAATCCATGAGTACGGTCAGGGTGGCCCGGTCAATCGCGCAGACACAGGCCAAGGTATTGACATCGTGCCGATCATGGACATACTTGACCGCATTGGCGCGCGGCAGACCGCCGCGCATTCTCAGTTCCATGATTTCACTGGTATTGAGGGCCGTACCGGAACCGCAGCAGTAGGTCTTTTCACGGATCGTGCTTTCCGGCATTTCAAACCAGTTGTCAACGACATGATCAAGGACATAGCGCGGCTCTTCCAGGAGCCCCATGGCCCGGGCCGGGTTGCATGAATCATGGAAGGTGGCTATGACATGACTGTTCCGGCTCTTGTCCAGGTTCAGTTTGCCATGATAGATCAGGTCAGCGGTAAATTCGCTGATATGCACCATCTTGGTGGATGATGCATTATCGAAAACAGTACCGGTTACCGGTGATTTCGGCACTTCGAGAAAATCAGCCGGACCGTTCATGGTATCCATGTACTGATGAACAACCCGCCACATATGACCGCACTCTCCGCCCAGGATCCACTTGACGCCAAGGCGTTTGGCTTCGGCATACATCTTGCCGTTTAGTTTCTTCATCATCTCGTTGGAGGTAAAAAGACCGAAGTTGCCGCCCTCCGAGGCATAGGTCGACCAGGTGTAATCAAGGCCGATGGCCTCAAAAAGCAACAGGTAACCCATACAGGTAAAGATGGCGGGTTCGGCGAAAACATCGGCCGAAGGAGTGATAAAGAGGACTTCGGCACCCTTGCGGTTAAAAGAAGGGGTAATTTTGATCCCGGTCAGGCTCTCAAGATCTTCGCAGAGAAAATCGATGTTGCCCTTAAAGGCCTGGGGAGTCAGTCCCATATGGTTACCGGTCCGGTTGGAGTTGGTTACCGGTCCCAGGGCCCAGTTGATACCGACCCCGACCAAGTGCAGCAACTCGCGCAGCATCATGGTGATCTCGGCCGTATCAATGCCGTAGGGACAGAAAACCGAGCAGCGTCGGCACTCGGTGCACTGATAGGCGTACATGAACCACTCTTTGATGATCGCGGTCGTCATCTCGCGGCCGCCGGCCATCTTGCCCAGCAGCTTGCCGGCCAGGGTAAAATGCTGCCGGTAAACGGAACGAAGGAGCTCGGCCCGCAGCACCGGCATGTTCTTGGGATCCCCGGTACCCAGGAAAAAATGGCACTTATCGGCACAGGCCCCGCAACGGACACAGCAGTCCATGAAGATCTTCAAGGAACGAAACTTGTCCAGACGTTCGGCCAAGCCGTTGATAATGATCTCTTTCCAGTTTTCCTGGAGCTTCCAGTCTTCGTCTTCAGGATTCCACTCGCGGACATTGGGAAAGCTGACCCCGGGCTGCCGGTCCAGATACCCCTGGGTCGCGGGATTGGTCGGGTAGCAATAATTGCCGGGCTTGAAGACGACCGGTATATCCATCCAGGACTTGCGCGGAATGGCGCCGGTCATCAACGTAGGACCCTCGACCACGCTCCGTGCCAGCTTATCTGCCTTTACTACATCTGCCATTGCTCTATCCTTCTACTCTTGAGGTTATGCAACTATTAGTCCTCGGTCTTTTCGGGTAACGGTTTTTCCACCGGAATACCCATTTCCACCATATTCTCCCGGAATTCGTCTTCATATGCCGAATAAGGATGCGGCTTGATATTCGGATCGTTCCAGGGATTGATATGACGCACCATCCGACTGTTATTGGCCAGATTTCTGGTCGGGCTGAGGAAGATCCCGCCCATGTGCATCAGCTTGCTGAAGGGAAAATAGACCAGCAACGTGGAGACCAGAAAAAGGTGGGTATAAAAAATCGGGCTGAGCTTCCCGGCAATGACAGGATGCAGCGTGACCAGGCCGAGGGCAAGTTGCTTGATATTGATGATGTCAACCTCGGAACGAAAAAAATAACGCATCATAATACCGGTGGAGGCAATAGCAAAAATAAGAAACAGCGGAAACATGTCATTGGGCAGGGAAATATAGCGGACATGCCGGTTAGTCAGACGTCGACCGAAGAGCAGGATGAGTGCCAGCAAAATGGTCACATCGGTGAGATACAGATTCGGTGCCCCGATCTGCAGGATGCCGTCGGCGAATTCCAGGCCATGCAGAAAACCCGGCACCGGATTCAGAAACAGCCGCATATGACGAATTATGATAATCAGAAGGCTGTAATGAAAGAGCAGACCGAAGAGCCACAGCCACTTGCTGGACTCGTAGGTCAGTTTCGGCCCATCGTAAACCATAGCCTTGGTATTCCGCCACAGAGAGCGGAACAGAAAGATCTCGAGAAACATCCGGGCCACAACCTGGGAGGTGTTGACCGGACATTCAAGTTTGTCCTGCTTGATCCAGGGCAGGGAATACTCCTGACCACAGGTGGTCGGAATATGAAATGGCACCGGAGACTTGGCCCAATGAACCACCCGGTAGCAAAATCCACCAAGAAACAGGGCCATGGCCAGATACGGAACGGCAACGCCAAAGAGGTATTGCATACCCGGTATCTGGGACCCAAGCCACGCAATCAAGGCCAAGACAATGACTGCCCCCAACGGGAAGGTGTACTTCATCGCTCACTCCCTAGCTTCATGTTAAATTAAAACTGTGTGAAACGTTACGATAGAGCCGGACCGACAGGCTTTGCACCCTGCCCGTACCGGCTGATTGCCCTGCTATTTTGACTCTTTTCCAGACAGCGCCCAGTCGAAAACGGTCTTTTTTGTCCGATATCCCGGAGCCTGCGCTCACCTGATCTCGAACAATAACCTCGTTACCGGCCAAACCGGCTCTCAGTGGATCCGCGATTTGTCCTGCGAATTCTTCCTGATAAGGGCCGACGGACATCCCGAATCCGACAGGATGAAATTGCCGCTTTTAAGTTCAAAAATCCGGGCCTTATGCAACTGCTCCCGGCAATTCATATAAATATCAAAGGCTGCCAGGGCAGCACGGTCAACATCGCAGTCAAAGGAATCGAGTTCGGCAAGAAGGGGGCGGGTGTCTTTGTCGGCGGACAAAACCTGTTTAACCACCCATTTGAGCTCAAGAATAGGAGAAACCGCCTGCGCCGGGGTAAACTCCTGCACAGCACGGATCCGAATGACCTGGTCCAGCGGTTCCGCATACTGGTCCTGTCCGGCCGAGGCGAGAAGCATCTCATAGAGCTTTGTCAGCCCTTCTCTGATATTGACTCCGACCGGGTTGGCAAATTTATCTTTAGATTTTTTAAAAAACCCGGGTTCCAGATAGCTATCCAGCGTTCTGTCTATCCACCGGGAGAGAATCTGTTCTTTCTTGTTCCGCAGAGCGTCGACTAGTTTCATTGTCATTCAAACAAATTGGCAAAAAATTAAACTTATTAAGATGAATGAGTGTTCATGCAGTTATGCATATCTAGCATGACTAACACACGATTTCAAGAAAAAAAATCATGGCGTCTTCACAATTGACTGACGGGGAAATGCCAGATCATCCATCAGGTAGACCGACACCTGGACAAAAGGGTCTTTCGCCAGTTGCTCCTGTAGATTTTTCTTGCCCGGCGTCTTCCCGGGCCGGACCGCTCCCAGGTTGCCAAAAAGCGTTCCGTGGCCGCCATCTTCCTTCTTTTCCGCAATTAATTTCCGGCGCTCCTTTTCGACGGCGGCAAGATAATCAGGCAGCCTGGTCTTTTCGGCCCGGATTTTAGCCCGGTCCGATTCTTCCTTTATCTTTTTAAATGCCGGGCTCGCGGCCACCCATTTTTCTCCGAGGCGCCGGGCTTCGGCGACATTGAAATGAAAGCCCGGCCAGCGTTTATACGGCACGGCTTTCACCTGATCCCAGGGCAGCGAATAATCCAGATACTTCTCGCCGCTCTTCAGGAAATCGAGCACGGTCGGCACGACAACATCGGGATGGATGCCCTTGTACTGGGTGGACTCGCCGTTGATCCGGTAAAATTTCTGGATCGTGACCTTGAGAGCCCCCAGGTCGTCATACTTTCGCAGATGGAGGATGGGCAGGTTCCGGTTCAAGTCCATCAGCGCCTGAACCGTGCCCTTGCCGTGGGTGTGGCTGCCGCCGATGATCAGGGCCCGGCCGTAATCCTGCATGGCGGCGGCGAAAATTTCCGAAGCCGAGGCGGAAAACTTATTGACCAGCACAATCATGGGGCCGCTGAAGGACACGCTTTTGTTCTCGTCTTCGAGAACCCGGATCACGCCCCGGGAATTCTTGACCTGCACCACCGGGCCGCCGGGCAGAAACAGACCGGAAACATCCACGGCATCTGCCAGCGAGCCGCCGCCGTTATTGCGCAAATCGAGAATAAGGCCGCGAACCTTCGCCTCTTTCATCTTATGAAGCGCCCGGCGCATGTCATCGGTCACATTGCGGGGCTTGTCGTCCGACTTGCCGGGGGCAAAATCACGATAAAAACCGGGAATTCGAATATAGCCCAGCTTATTACCCTCTTTATCGACAAAAGACGCCGACTTGACGTAGGTTGCCTCGATATGCACGACATCGCGGATAATGCGGATAATCTTCTTAGTGCCATCCGGCTTTCGGACCGTCAGGCTCACCTCCGTACCCTTGGGACCACGGATATAGCTAACCGCCTCCCGGATCCGCATGTCGGAGATGTCCACGGGCGTGCCGCCTTTTTCGGCCACGGCCAGGATGGTGTCTTCGGCCTGGAGCTCGCCCTGGCGCGCCGCCGCACTGCCGGGAATGATCCGCATCACCTTGATATGCCCGTCATCTTCGCGCAGCAGGGCGCCGATTCCATCCAGGAAGCCGCTCATGTGAATATCAAAATCTTCCCTGGAGGCCGGAGCCATGTAATCGGTATGAGGGCCGAAGGCCCTGGCAATGGCGTCAAAATAACGATTATAATGATCCTGCCGGGTCTCCAGCAGCAGCCGGTGCAGATAATGCTGCGTCCGCTCATGCACCTTGTCCATGGCCCGGGCCCACAGGGCCTGGTCGACAACGTCGCCGGCATTCCGCCCTTTTGACTGTCGTGCTTCGGCGGACTTCTTCTCCTTTTTATTCTGCTTGGCAGAACTCTTTTTTTTCTCCTGCTCCCGTAAGCCCAGATAGGTCTCCATGACCTGCATCTTGAGAATGCGGCGCCACCGGTCCCGCAACTCCGCCTCGGTCGCCGCATAATCAAGCTTCTTCGGATCGGTCTCCAGGTAGTCCCGCCGCCCGGGATCGAAGCCCGCCTTCATGAGCTGTTCCACCATGCCCTGGACTTCCCGAACCTGCCGGTTATACAGGGTGGCGCCCAGGTCGGGTAAAACAACACGGCCCCGGCGCAGATTGTCGGCAAGATGAACGGCCAGAGCCCGAAGCTCCAGGACATTCGCCTTCAGCAAAAATCTCTTTCTCGCATCCAGTTGCCGAAGATAGAGATCAAACGCAGCCGGCGCCACATCTGCCAGGCTTTTCCGGCTGAAGTGCTCGGCCGGCAGCTGGGAACTCAGCATGAATTCAATCAGACGGTTACGAGAGACGTCAAAGCGGATCGGTACGAACTTGGCATATCCGGGCCCCGCCATGAGAAGGATCAACAGCCCGGAGGCCAGGAGGCGATTCAAACGCATAAAAGCTCCATGAGGATAATTTGAGACCTGAATCCGTGAGCGTCCGAGAACGGCGCGGTGAAGATCAGGAAATACGTTTACTTGGCAATAATACAACAAATTCCACATGTTGCATGGAATATCACCTCAAGCCGTCACGGATCCAGGTGAGACTGATCAACCATATTATAAAAAAACCATGATAAGCACAAATGAAGTGATCTCACGTTTGCCGGCGGCTGAAAACCGGCTGTCGGCATGGTGGAATTTGCCAATTGACAACGACCATTAAACACGTTAAATTATCATGTTTAACTAAAAAATGGAATAATATTTTTAAGTCATTTAATTTTTTCAAAGGAGAACATAAAATGGCCATGACGGTAAAGGCAATTGCCGAGAGCATCAATATCATGGGAAAAAGAAGCGGCAGCGCAATGAAGGAACGGATCCCCGGTCCGGTCCAGGAAATGGCCCGGGAAGAAACCGAGGCCGGCGCGGCCTACCTCGACCTGAATATCGGCCCGGCCCGCAAAGACGGGACCGAGCTGATGCCGTGGGTGGTGGAGACGGTGCAGAGCACCGTTGATACCCCCCTGTGCCTTGACACCACCAATGCCGATGCCATGACCGCCGGTTTCCAGGTGGTCAAAAACAAAACCCAGGCCATTATGAACTCCATTTCCGCACAGCCCGAGCGCATGGAAAAACTCATTCCGGTTGCCGCCGAGGCCGGCTGCAACGTGATTGCCCTGCTCTGGGGCCCCGACGGCATGCCCCGTGATTCAAACGAGCGGGCGGCCATGGCCGTTGACCTGATGATGGCCCTTAACGAGGCGGGTATCCCCAATGAGAAAATTCTCTTCGATCCCATCGGCACCCCCATCACCCTGGGTTCCGACCAGATCGCCTCCGGCCTTGAATTCATGATGATGCTGCCGGATATCGCCCCGGGCGCCGGCTCCACCGTCGGCCTGTCCAATGTCTCCAACGGCGTGGCCGAGCATCTGCGCAAGTACCTGGACCGGACCTACCTGATCATGCTGATGAAATACGGCATCAGCACGGCCATCGTCAATGTTTATGACAGCGAACTCATGGCCATCTGCAAGGGTGAACGGCAGGACCTGGTGGACATGGTCCATGGCATGATGGATGGGACCGACCCGGATCCATCCACCCTGCAGGGAACCGCCATCGAGCATTACAAAACGTACAAGGCGCTGTCCGGCCAGTCGATATTTTCCGAGTCCTGGCTCGAGCTGTAAACATTACGGGAAAGGCGGGGGCAAACAGTGCTCATCCGGAAACGGTCTTTTGCCGGCTCTCCCGGCAGGGTCCCGCCGGCGATTCGCTTGCCGGGGCAGGGGCCATGACAGATACGTCCGGTCACCATATCGTCTACGGAACCCTGGTCGATTTTTTGACCGGCGAGGAACTGCCGGATACCGATGATGAACGGTACCGGCAGCAACTGGCCCGCTTTATGGTCGAGGAAAAGGGCTTTGCGCGGGAAGAACTGGAACCCCGGCTCTTTATCGAAACCACATTCAACGGGCAATACGTCAAGTCCACCATTGAACTGACCGTCCGGGTGGCGGGCCGGCGAATAATGATTGTCCGTTACGCCCCCGGTTCGCTGGTGACCCGGGAAAGGCCGGCCATTGCGGCAGCCAGGATCCTGGACCCGGACTACAGAATCCCGCTGGCCGTGGTCACCAACTGCCGCGAGGCCGAAACCCTTGATACCCTGACCGGCAAGGTGCTGGCGACCGGGATGGCCGGGATTCCCGACCGAACCAGGGTGGTCGGGATGGGTGACGAACTGGTATTTGAACCCTTTGCCGATGAAAAAAGGCGGGAAAAAGAGGCCCGGATACTCAACGCCTATGACCTTGAAGTCTGTTGCCGAGGCGGGGTATGCGCCATCGATAAACCGAAAACGAAAACCTGAATCCGTGACGGCTTGAAGTGATGTTTCAGGCAATATGTGGAATTTATTGCATTATTGACGAATGAATGCATTTACTGGTCTTCACCGCGCCGCCCTGCGGGGCGCCCGATAACGGCGCAGCTGCTGCGTTGACAACTCGTTGATATCACACCAGGATAATCAACATCGTTGCCGCCTTGCATCTGCACCGTTCTCGAACGCTCACGGATTCAGGGAAAAATTAGAACGTTATTCTTTTGTTTGAATTGAAATTGAATCTACCCGGGAACCAGACATGAAAAAAGGCAGCCCAAGCTGGAGCAAATCAAGCTGGCATGGTTTTACCGCCCTGCAGCAACCCAACTGGCCGGATAAGGCCAGATACGACCAGGTTATCGAATCGATCTCAACCCTCCCGCCCCTGGTTTTTGCCGGCGAAATCAGGGAGCTGAAAAAGTTACTGGCCAAGGCGGTGGAGGGCGAGGCCTTTCTGCTCCAGGGCGGCGATTGTTCCGAGGAGTTCTCCCGCTGCACCGCCCCCAACATCCGGGAAACCTTGAAGGTACTGCTGCAGATGGCGGTCGTTCTCATCTACGCCGGCGGCAAACCGGTGATCAAGGTGGGCCGGATGGCCGGCCAGTATGCCAAGCCCCGTTCCAGCGACACCGAAATGGTCGACGGCAAGGAGATCGCCAGCTACCGGGGCGATATGGCCAATTCCGTGGAACCTCTTGCCGAGGCCCGGGTCCCCGACCCCGAACGGATGCTCAAGGGCTATTACCTGTCCGCGGCGACGCTCAATCTGCTGCGGGCGTTCACCCGCGGCGGCTTTGCCGCCCTGCGGCGGGTACAGGCCTGGAATCAGGAGTTTGTCAAGCAATCTCCCATGGGCCGCTCCTATGAACGGCTGGCCCGGCAGATCAGCCAGGCCCTCGATTTCATGGAGAACATCGGCATTTCCACGGATATCCCGCAGATGAAACAGGTCCAGTTCTTTACCTCGCACGAGGCCTTGCTGCTCGGTTACGAGGATGCCCTGACCCGCCAGGATTCCACCACCGGCGACTGGTATGACTGCTCCACCCACATGCCGTGGATCGGCGACCGCACCCGGCAGATCGACGGCGCCCACGTCGAGTTTCTCCGCGGCGTGCTCAACCCGCTGGGGATCAAGATCGGCCCCAAACATGATATCGGCGACATCCTCGCCCTGATCGAGCGGCTTAACCCGGTCAATGAACCGGGACGCATAACCCTGATCACCCGCTTCGGCGCCAGGGATATCGAAAAACACCTGCCGCCGCTGCTCCGGGCGGTCAAGGGTTCCGGCCTCAAGGTGGTCTGGACCTGCGACCCCATGCATGCCAACACCTTTACCGCGAACAGCGGCCACAAGACACGGAATTTTGATGATATCCTGACGGAACTGCGCTGCTTTTTCGAGTTGAACTGGGCAGAGGGAACGATACCCGGCGGCGTGCACTTCGAGCTGACCGGCGACAATGTGACCGAATGTATCGGCGGGGCGCGGCACCTGGCCGACGAGCACCTGGGCCGGAACTACCAGACCACCTGCGATCCCCGGCTCAATGCCGAGCAGAGCCTGGAGATGGCCTTTCAGCTGGCCGAAATGATCCGCAAATAAGGATTCGCGCCAAAATAAATTCGGAGAAGGAGAAGCGGCGCCTGGATTCGGGTTGGATTCTTTGGGCCGGCGGGACGAAGATCGGCCGCCGAATAGACTGTGGGGGGCAACAGTGGCCTCAAGTCGAGGCCGCAAAGACGTCGACAATGGCCTGCCGGTTTTCCGCCCGCAGCAAAAGCTGTCTCTTTTCCGCCTGTTTCAACAGGCGGCTCACCCGGGCCAGGGTTTTCAGGTACTCATCAGCCAGGCCGACCGAAGAAAGAATCACGACAAAAAGGTGAACCGGCTGGTTGTCGAAGACATCAAAAGCGATGCCTTGCCGGCTGCGACCGAAGCAAAGCATAATCCGGTCCAGCCCCGCCACCTTGCCATGGGGAATGGCGACACCGTTCCCCACGCCGGTTGAGCCGACCTGTTCGCGTTCCGTCAACACCCGGCAGATCTCGTCAATGCCGATTCCCGGACATTGACGGTGCAGGGCCTCCGCAAGTTCCTTCAACACTGCCTCCTTGGTCGTTGCCGCCAGATCAAGGATCACACACTCTTGACTCAAATTAAGCATTTTCCTGAATCCGTGACGGCTTGAGATTATACTTCATGCAACACCTGGAATTTATTGTATTATTGTCAAATAAATGTATTTCCTGGTCTTCACCGCGCCGCCCTGCGGTCCGCCCGATAACGGCGCATCTGCCGCCTTGCATCTGCACCATTCTCGAACGCTCACGGATCCAGGATTTTATTTCTTACGCCGGAATTTAACGGGCAGAATCCCTATCTGTTCGCGGTACTTGGCAACAGTACGCCGTGCCACCTTGATATTTTCCTTGACCAGCAACTCGGAAATCGTATTGTCGCTGAGCGGTTTTGCCGGGTTTTCATTCTCGACCAACTGTCGAATCCTGTTTTTGATGTTTTCGGCGGACACCACGTCACCATCAATGGTGGTCAGGGCAGTGCTGAAAAAATATTTCAGCTCATAAATCCCCTGGGGCGTATGGGCGTATTTATTTGATGTCACGCGGCTGATCGTTGATTCGTGCATGCTGATATCTTCAGCTACTTCGCGCAGGATCAGCGGCTTGAGGTGCCCCGGTCCATACTCAAAAAATTCCCGCTGGAACTTGAGCAGGCTCTTCATTACCTTATAAATAGTACGCTGTCGCTGTTGAATGGAATTAATAAACCATTGGGCACTCCGGCGCTTTTCCCGGATATAGCCGCGAGATTCGGAATTAAGCTTCTTGGTCTTGAGCAGGGCCAGGTACTCTTCCGAAAGCTGCAGATTGGGCAACCCCTCGTCATTGAGTTGAATAACAAACTCGTTCTCTACCTTAAAAACATAGACGTCCGGCACGATGTAGTAGGTCTGCTCGTTCGTAAATTCATTGGCCGGATAGGGGGTCAGGCCGGCGATCACCTCCACGGCCGTCACCACGTGCCGGGCCGGAGCGCCGGTCTTCCTGGCCAGAAGATTGAAATTCCTCATTTCCAGCAAATTCATATGGTCACGGACAATCTCATAGGCAAGGGAGTCGGACAACCCCCGGCGTTCAAGTTGCAGGAGCAGGGATTCCCGGATATCGCGGGCGGCGATACCCGGCGGGTCAAGACCCTGGACCAGGGAGAGCATCTGCTCCGCGACCTCCCGGGTGCAGTTGGAATAGGCGCAGATATCATCAATGTCGGCATCCATGAAACCGTGGCCGTCCAGGTTGCCGATGATAAAATAGGCAATGTCGAGTTCCTGGTCGTTCAGGTCAAGATGGGCCAGTTGCCATTGCAGGTGGCTCTCGATCCCCGGCTTTTTGGAGATAAAATCAAACTGGGAGGGAGCATCGGCGGGCGGAGTTTCCCGGGCAAAGGAGAGATCGCTGTCAAAATTGTTGGCATAATCATTCCAGTCGACCTCGGCCAGGCTGGCGGGGCCATCGCCCGCCACCTGCCCGGTGACCGGGACCTCCAGGGGGGCCGCGGCCTCGGTCGCCGACAGGGCATCAGGGTTCGATTGCTGGTCCGCCTCCGGCTGCACCTCCTCAAGCAGAGGATTCTGCTCAATTTCGGCCCGCAGGGCATCGGTGAGTTCAAGGCGGTTGAGCTGCAACAGCTTGATCGCCTGCCGCAGCTGCGGGGTCATGACCAGCTTTTGTACCAGCTTGACCTGCTGTCGTAGTTCCAGGCCCATATCAGAGAACAGCTGCCGGCAGAGGATGAAAAATGGAAGACCGGCGGCAGGAAACGCGGCCCCGGGCCGAACCGCAACCAGTTCCGTGGCGCCTGCAGGGAGTGGATGAAAGAGGTCTTTTCGGCATCGGTTCCCTGTCCTCCGGCTCACATGGTGAAATTCGCGCCCAGATACATCTTGCGGGCCACTTCACTTTCAATAATATCTTCGGCCACCCCGCTGGTGAGAATCTGGCCGTTGCTCATGATGTAGGCGAAATCGCAGACCTGTAACGTTTCCCGTACGTTATGGTCGGAAATAAGAATGCCGAGTCCCTTTTTCTTCAGGTCACGGATGATTTGCTGCAGATCGGCAAGCGAAAGGGGATCGACCCCGGCAAACGGCTCATCCAGTAAAATAAAGCGCGGCCGGGTTGCCAGAGCCCGCATTATTTCCACCCGCCGGCGTTCACCGCCGGACAGGGCGTGCCCCTTGTTATCGGCCAGGTGTTCGATCTTCAACTCAACCATCAGCTCTTCGATACGATTGCTAATTTCATTTTTGGCCAGCCCCAGGGGTTCAAGGACGATGCGGATGTTTTCCTCAACGGTCAATTTCTTGAAAATGGAGGGCTCCTGGGCCAGGTAGGTAATCCCCTTTCTGGCCCGTTTATGAATAGGCAGGCCGGTTATATCTTCACCATCGAGATAGATACTGCCGCCGTCGGGTCGAACAAAACCGACAATGGAATAGAAGGTCGTGGTCTTGCCGGCGCCGTTTGGCCCCAGCAGGCCGACAACCTTGCCGCTCCGAACCTGCAGGCTGACCTGGTCAACGACCCGCCGCCGCCGGTATTCCTTGATGATGCCCCTGGTTTCCAGGAGTGACGAAGCCGCCTCTTTCATCACTGCCCCGGCGGCGCCGACCTGGTCGCGAACCGGAAACCTCGTTGCCGGACCGGCGCTACCTGGCATCCGACTCGGGATGGATAACCGCTTCCACCCTGCCCCCGGTCTGCTTGTTCTGTTCCACAACGGAACGCCCCTCGTCGAGATAATAGGTAATCGTCTTTCCGGCAACCATATTCTTTCCCTGCCAGGCCTTGGCGCCGCCGGACAGGATGATCTTGCGCTCCGCGGCAAGATATTCCATGCGTTTGCCGGTTCCCAGCCAGTCGCCCTTGGTGATCTCGACATTGCCTTTGCAGAGCAGCTTCCGGACCTTGCCGGAGCCGCTCCGGCCCTTGCCGGTCTTGTCCTTGGCGTACAGGACCGTCATCTCGTCGGTCCTGATAACGAGGTCACCCTGGCGGGCATCGACATGGCCGGTAAAAAGAACCGAATTCGTCTGTTCCTGGGAGACCATTCGATCGGCTTCAATGCGGATCGGGGTGGATGATTTTCCGGCGGCGCTTACGGCGCCGGCGGCGAAAAACATTATTCCCGCGACCAGGAGCATATTCAGGCTATAGCGAAAGATTCGGGATCGAATTGCCATCTTCCTCTCCAATAAAATTGAAAAATCTTAATTTCAGGTTTACTTTTTGCAGGAATTGATAATTATACCTGCTCACCCGGGAAAAGTAAAGGGCTTCGCGTGCCCGTCGTCCGGGAAAAATTGATAGACCAGAGAACTGTTTACAGTCTATGCCACCGGGAGTAAAATGAATAAAATTGCGGCTGCGATCTAAAATTCGGCCCGGCCCTGCCGGTCCGGGAGGAAATTGCAGGTGTCGATTCCTACCGGGTGAAGTTAGCGTATAACCTTGCATCTGCACCGTTCTCGAACGCTCACTGATACAAGGTATAAAAAAAGGTATAAAACAAAAAAATTATTTTGCCTGCAGAACAACCAGTCCGGAGAAAAAAGATGCTCGAAGGTGTTGCCAAGGCCAAGGTTCTGATTGAGTCTTTGCCCTATATCCGGGAATTTAACCGGAAAACCGTGGTCATCAAGTATGGCGGCCATGCCATGGTGGACGAGGAGCTGAAAAAAAACTTTGCCCTGGATATGATCCTGATGAAGTACATCGGCATCAATCCGGTCATTGTCCATGGCGGCGGCCCGCAGATCAACCGCTTCCTGGAAAAAATGCAGATTACGCCCAACTATGTCCAGGGGATGCGGGTTACGGACGGCGAGACCATGGACGTGGTGGAGATGGTGCTGGTGGGCAAGGTCAACAAGGAGATTGTCGGCCTGATCAACCACTGCGGCGGCAAGGCGGTCGGCCTGTCGGGCCGTGATGGCGACCTGGTGCAGGCCCGCAAAATGACCATCCACAGCAAACCCGATGACGACAACCGGCCGACGGAACTCATCGATCTCGGCCGGGTGGGCGAGGTAACCCGCGTCAACCCCGAGATCCTGCATACTCTCGACGAGCAGGATTTCATCCCGGTCATCGCCCCGGTGGGCGTGGGCGAGGACGGCCGGGCCTATAATATCAACGCCGACCTGGTGGCCGGGGCCATTGCCGCGCAACTGAAGGCGGTCAAGCTGATCCTGCTCACCGATGTCGAGGGCGTCAAAAACAAAAACGGCGGCCTGTTGTCCACCATCCATACGGGCCAGGTTGACGATCTCATCCGGTCCGGCGTCATCTCCGGCGGCATGATCCCCAAGGTGCGCTGCTGCCGGTCGGCGCTGGAGGACGGCGTCACCAAAACACATATCGTGGACGGCCGCCGTGAGCATGCCATTCTGCTGGAAATTTTTACCCATGAAGGGATTGGCACGGAGATTGTCAAATGACGACAACGAATAAGGATTGGACAGCGAGAGGTGACCAGGTGTTTATCGGAACCTACAATCGGTTTCCGGCCGCCATGGTCAGCGGCAAGGGCTGCTGGCTCCGGGATGCGGACGGCAGGGAATATCTTGATTTTCTGGCGGGTATCGCGGTCTGCTCCCTGGGCCACTGTCATCCGGATATAACCGAGGCGATCTGCAGGCAGGCCGGCGAGCTGGTCCATGTCTCCAACCTCTTTCACACCATACCCCAGATCGAACTGGCCGAGTTGCTGACGGCCAATTCCTTTGCCGACCGTGTCTTTATGGCCAACTCGGGGGCCGAGGCCAACGAGGCCGCCATCAAGCTGGCCCGTATCCACAGTAGTGCCGGGCGCTATGAAATTATTTCCCTGGCCGGTTCCTTCCACGGCCGGACGCTGGCCACGGTGGCCGCCACCGGCCAGACCAGGTTCCACCAGGGGTTCGAACCCTTGCCCCATGGCTTTGTCCATGCCGAATTCGGCAACCCGGACGCTATCGCCGGCCTGGTCAACGAGCGCACCTGCGCCATCCTCTGCGAGCCGCTGCAGGGCGAGTCCGGGGTCCGGCCCCTGGACCCCGGCTATCTGCAGGCGATCAGGAAGCTCTGCGACCGGCATAACCTGCTGCTCATCTTTGACGAGGTCCAGACCGGCATGGGCCGGACCGGCACCCTGTTCGCCTATGAACAGCTGGGCGTCACTCCGGATATCATGACCCTGGCCAAGGCCCTCGGCAACGGCCTGCCCATCGGGGCCATGCTGACCACCGAGGCCATCGCGGCCTCGTTCACCGCCGGCACCCACGCCTCCACCTTCGGCGGCAACCCGGTGACCGCGGCCGCGGCCGTGGCCACCATGAAAATTATGCTGGCCGACGGGTTCCTCGCCGCGGTGCGCGAAAAAGGTCATTATTTGACGGCCAGACTGCAGGAGGTGGCAGACCGCTTTCCCGGCCTGGCCACGGGCGTCCGGGGCCGGGGCCTGCTGCGGGGCCTGATTCTCACGGAAAAGGGCATCGACCTGGGGCCGGAAATCGTCGACCGGCTTTTCAAACAGGGCGTCCTGATCAACTTCGCCGGCAACCGGGTCCTCCGCTTCGTGCCGCCCCTGATCGTCAGCGATGAAGAGATTGACATCATGGCCCACCGGCTCGATGCCGTTCTTGAGGAGCTGACGGCATAAAGCGGCCCGGCCGTGCCAGGCTCTGTAAATGACCGGGCCGTAGCGAAATTCCTTTGCAAATCCGTCCGTTTTCTGTATTAATTAATTTTTTGGTTCATCGGGAACCGGGGAGCTGCATACACTGCGGACAACTCTCTGCCCGGACCCTGCGGACCGTACCTGGCACCCAGAGTATGGATTATGATCTGGATCCGTGAGCGTTCGAGAATGGTGCAGATGCAAGGCTCCAACGATGTTGATTATCCTGGTGTGATATCAACGAGTTGCCAACGCAGCAGATGTGCCGTTATCGGACGCCCCGCAGGGCGGCGCGGTGAAAACCAGAAAATGCGTTTATTCGGAGATAATGCAATAAAATCCAGATATTGCATGGAATATCACCTCAAGCCGTCACGGATTCAGGTATGAATAACCATCTGTTAGCACTCAAGGATTTGAGCGGCGAACAACTTCGCTCACTCATAGACCGGGCCATCGTTCTCAAGGCCGAGACGGCCCGGAAGATACGCCACCAGCAGTTGGCCGGTCGCCGGGTCAGCCTGCTTTTCAACAAGCCTTCCACCCGGACCAGGGTTTCCTTTGAAGCCGCCATGTACGGCCTGGGCGGCCAGGTCATCTTCATGTCGTCAAAAGAATCGCAACTCAGCCGCGGCGAACCGCTCAAGGACACGGCCCGGGTGCTGGCCCGTTATGTCGACGCCATCGTGGTCCGCACCTATGGCCAGCAGGTCCTGGAGGAGCTGGCCCGCTATTCGACCGTACCGGTCATCAATGCCCTCACCGACCTGTACCACCCCTGCCAGATCCTGAGCGATATTATGACCGTGATCGAGAACAAGGGCGCGCCGGCAAAGCTGAAGATCGTCTGGCTGGGTGACGGCAATAATATGGCCAACTCCTGGGTCGAGGCGGCATCGGTACTCGGCTTCCCTCTGACCCTGGCCTGCCCGGCAGGATACGAACCGGACCCGGCCATCCTCGAAGCCTCACGCCGGCGCGGCTCGGCGCCGATAACCCTGCTGCATGACCCGGAGGAGGCGGTTGCCGATGCGGATGTCATTAATGTGGATGTCTGGACCTCCATGGGCCAGGAAGAAGAGCAGAAAAAACGTCTGCAGGCCTTTCAGGCCTTTCAACTGAACCGGGACCTGCTGGGCCGGGCCAGAAAGGACGCGACCGTTCTCCACTGTCTGCCGGCGCACCGGGGCGAGGAGATCACCGAGGAGGTCCTGGAAGGGCCGCAGTGCGTGGCCTTTGACCAGGCGGAAAACAAGATGCACATCCACATGGCCATCCTTGAATCATTTATCGGCGGGACCAACCGCCCAAAAAAAATCATCCCGACAGGATCTGAAATATGAGTGTCAATAAAATTGTTCTTGCCTATTCCGGCGGCCTTGATACCTCGGTCATCCTGAAATGGCTGATCGAGGAATATCGCTGCCCGGTGGTGGCCTTTGCCGCCGACGTCGGCCAGCATGAAGACTGGGAGGCGGTACGGCAAAAGGGCCTGGCCACGGGGGCCGAGAAGGTGATTATCTCTGATCTCAGGGAAGAGTTTGTCAGCGACTTCATCTTTCCGGCCTTTCGGGCCAATGCCATCTACGAGGGCTCCTACCTGCTCGGCACTTCCTTGGCCCGGCCGCTCATCGCCAGGGAACAGGTCCGCATCGCCGGGGAAGAAAATGCCGGCGCCGTGAGCCACGGCGCTACCGGCAAGGGCAATGACCAGGTACGTTTTGAACTGGCCTACCTGGCCCTGAATCCGGGCCTGGAAATTATCGCGCCCTGGCGGATATGGGACCTGGATTCCCGCGGCAAACTGCTGGCCTTTGCCCAGGAACACGACATTCCGGTACCGGTTACCAGGGAAAAACCCTACAGCTCCGACGAAAACCTGCTGCATATCAGTTTTGAGGGCGGCATCCTGGAAAATCCGTGGAACGAACCGGCAGAGGACATGTTCAAACTCTCGGTATCCCCGGAAAAGGCGCCGGATAAGCCGACCTACATGGAGCTGAGCTTTGAACAGGGAACCCCGGTGGCCATCGACGGCGAGCGCCTGGGCCCGGTGGCGCTGCTGACCCGCCTCAACCGGCTGGGCGGCGACAACGGCATCGGCCGGCTGGACATGGTGGAAAACCGCTTCGTCGGCATGAAGTCCCGCGGCGTCTATGAAACGCCGGGCGGCACCATCCTGCGAACCGCGCATCGCGACCTGGAAACGATCACCATGGACCGCGAGGTCCTGCGCATCCGCGACTCCCTGGTACCGCGCTACTCCGAGCTGATCTACAACGGCTTCTGGTTTTCGCCGGAAATGGCCCTGCTGCAGAAGACCATGGACGAAACCCAGCAGACGGTCAACGGTACGGTGCGGCTCAAGCTGTACAAGGGCAACTGTATTCCCGTGGGCCGCAAATCGGACAACTCGCTTTATCACGAGAGCTTTGCCACCTTTGAAGAAGACGAGGTATACAACCAGGCCGATGCGACCGGCTTCATCAAGCTGAACAGCCTGCGTCTGCAGATCCAGGCCCTGAGCCGGAAGAAGTGACCGATGACCGACACCCCGCGACCAACATCATCCGCCAAGCTCTGGGGCGGCCGTTTTTCCGAGGCAACCGCCGCCTCGGTCGAAAAATTTACCGCCTCGATTCACTATGATGCCCGGCTCTACCGCCATGACATCGCCGGCTCCATGGCCCACGCCCGCATGCTGGCCCGCCAGGGATTGATTTCGGACGAGGAGTGCGCCGCCATCATCGGCGGCCTGGAAGAGATCGGCCGGGAGATTGCCGGCAACACCTTTGTCTTTCGCCCGGAGCTGGAAGACATTCACATGAACATCGAAAAGGCCCTGACGGAAAAAATCGGCCCGGCCGGGGAAAAGCTGCATACGGGCCGCAGCCGCAACGACCAGGTGGCCCTTGATCTGCGGCTCTACCTGCGCGACGAGGGCAAGGCCGTCGACACCCTGCTGGCCGCGGCCCAGAAAGGCTTTGTCCGCCTGGCCCGCCGGTATCTCGGCACGGTCATGCCCGGTTATACCCACCTGCAGCGGGCCCAGCCCGTGCTGTTGTCCCATCACCTGCTGGCCTATTTCGAGATGCTCGACCGGGACCGGGGCCGGATGGCCGACTGCCTGGAACGACTCTGTGTCATGCCCCTGGGAGCGGCGGCCCTGGCCGGAACCGGCCTGCCCATCGACCGCGAGTTCGTGGCCCGGGAGCTCGGTTTTTCGACCATCACCGCCAATTCCATGGACACCGTTGGCGACCGGGACTTTGCCCTGGAGTTTCTCTTCTGCTGCACGGTCATCCAGCTCCACTTGAGCCGCCTGGCCGAGGAACTGGTCCTCTGGTCGAGCAAGGAGTTCGAGTTCGTGCGGATCGGCGACCGCTACTGCACCGGCTCCTCCATCATGCCGCAGAAAAAAAACCCGGACATTCCCGAGCTGATCCGGGGCAAGGCCGGCCGGGTTACAGGTTCCCTGATGTCGCTCCTCATGACGGTCAAGGGGCTGCCGCTCACCTATAACCGCGACCTGCAGGAAGACAAGGAGCCGATCTTCGACGCGCTGGACACGGTGCAGGCCAGCCTGTCCATCATGGCCGAACTGCTCGACAACCTCACCTTTAATACGGAAAAAATGCAGGCGGCCACGCTTGGCGGCTTCATGACGGCCACGGACCTGGCCGACTACCTGGTGCGGAAGAACATGCCCTTTCGCCAGGCACACGGCGTCGTCGGCCGGATCGTGGCCCTCTGCCAGCAGCGGGGAGTGGAGCTTGTCGACCTGAAGCTGGACGAACTCCGCACCTTTTCCAAACTTATCGAGGCGGATATATACCAGGTTCTCTCTATCGCCGGCTCGGTGAACAGCCGGGTATCCGCCGGCGGCACGGCCGAGGTCAGGGTGGCGGAAGCCCTTGACCGCGCCGAACAACAATTGGGAATATCATGATGATCAGACCAGACCTGAAGACGACCGGAAAACAAGTTGCCCCCGTCCTCCTGGCCGTCCTTGTTCTGCTGGCCGCCGGACTCGGCGGCTGCGGCTACAAGAATCTGCCGGTACCGCCCCGGAAGGTCCTGCCCCGGCCCATCACGGATCTGCATTATAAACTCAATGAAAAGGGGGTGACGCTGTACTGGTCCTATCCCCGCGAAACGGTCCAAGGTGAAAAACTGACCGAGATTTCCTCCTTTGAACTGTACCGGGCCGTGGTGCCGCTTGATTCGTACTGCGACACCTGCCCGGTCCCCTTCGGCACGCCCATCAGCCTGCCCGGGGGGGCCGTGAGTGAGGGCGGCCGGGGCGGCCCGAGAACCGCGACCTACGAGTCCACCCTGCTGCGGCCGCGGCACCTCTATTTTTTCAAGGTCCGGTCCAAAAACGACTGGTGGGCCGAAAGCGCCGACTCAAACATTATCTCGTTCGTCTGGGACATACCGCCCAAGGCCCCTGAAAATCTGACTGTCCGGGCGGAGGACGGCAAGGTCGCCCTCCACTGGCAGCCCGTGACCCGTCACCTGGACGAAACGGTCATCAAGGAACCGGTCAGGTACCAGGTCCTGCGCAGCCGCAACGGCGCTTTTACACCACTCGGCGCCCCGCAAAACGGCCTGGATTTTATCGACAGCCAGGTGCGAAACGGCAGCCGCTACCGCTACAAGGTCCAGGCCGTCATCGTCTATAAGAAAGGGATGGTCGGCGGCGGTTCGACGAACATTGTGACCGCGGTCCCGGTTGACCGGACAGCTCCCCCGACCCCGCTTGAGGTGAAGGCGGTCAGGACGGCACGGGGGGTGAAGATCTTCTGGAGTCCGGTGACGGCAAACGACCTGAAGGGTTATCGAATTTACCGGCGGCTGCCGGGTGAAAAGGAGCCCGCCCTGATCGGCGAAGTCAACGTCCCCTACACCCTGTTTGAGGACCGGCTGCCGCCCAGGGCCGCCCGGTGGTTCTATTCCGTGTCGAGTATCGACACGGTCTCGCCGGCCAATGAAAGTGCGCGTTCACCCGAGGTAAAAGTGAGAAACTGATCCGCATTTTTCCCGAAACCGGTGTCCGGCCGAGAGCGGGCAGGGAAGCGGACCGGCGGAACTCCGCCAGAAAATCGTTTCCGTCCGGGCACAAACGAGCAGCATCTACAGCGGCCTGTCGTCGCCGCAAGATACTCAACCAAGCTGGATTATGAATCATTTTAGCTATAAAAACAACGAGCTCTACTGCGAGGACCTGTCGGTCGCCGAAATCGCCCGGCAGGTCGGCACCCCCTTCTTTCTGTACAGCGAGGCGACCCTGAGCCGTCATTTCCGGATCTTTGACCAGGGTTTTGCCGGCCTGCCCCATCTCACCTGCTTTGCGGTCAAGGCCTGCTCGAATATCGCCATTTTAAACCTCTTTGCCCGCCAGGGCGGCGGCGCGGATATTGTCTCGGGCGGGGAACTGTTCCGGGCCCGGACCGCGGGCATCGCCCCGGACCGCACCATCTACTCGGGGGTGGGCAAGACCGCGGCGGAAATGCGCGCGGCCCTGCAAGCCGGAATCCTGCTGTTCAACGTCGAATCGGCCCAGGAACTCGACCGGTTGCACCAGGTGGCCGGGGAGCTCGGCATGACGGCGCCGGTTGCCTTGCGGGTCAACCCGGACGTCGATCCGCAGACCCATCCCTACATCTCCACGGGCTTTGCCAAAAACAAGTTCGGCATCCCGGTGGCAGAGGCGCTGCAGGAGTATATCAGGGCCAGGTCCATGCCCACCATCGAGATCCGGGGCGTGAGTTGTCATATCGGCTCCCAGCTCACCAGCATCGATCCCTTTATCGAGGCATTGCGCAAGCTGAAGGACTTCATCGGCCGCCTGGAGCGGGAGGGGATCACCATCGACTATCTTGATCTCGGCGGCGGCGTCGGGATCACCTACGATGAAGAACTGCCGCCTCATCCCCATGATTATGCCAGGGCCGTCATGGACGAACTGGGCGACATGAACTATACCCTGATCCTGGAGCCGGGCCGGGTCATTACCGGCAATGCCGGCATCCTGGTGACCGAGGTGCAATACACCAAGGTCAACACCGGCGGCCAGGAGGACAAGCGCTTTGTCATTGTCGACGCGGGCATGAACGACCTGATCAGGCCCAGCCTCTACGGGGCCTACCATGAAATCAGGCCGGTAGTGAAAAAAGAAGACAACGATAAAGGCGAGATTGTCGATGTCGTCGGCCCTATCTGCGAAAGCGGTGACTTCCTGGCCAGAGAGCGGCTGCTGCCCCGGGTGCACCAGGGTGATCTCCTGGCCGTCATGAGCGCCGGGGCCTACGGCTTCACCATGTCATCCAATTATAATTCCCGGCCGCGCGCGGCCGAGGTCCTGGTGCGCGGCGACCGGTTCGAGATCATCCGCTCCCGGGAAAATTATGAAGACCTCATCCGGGGCGAATCCCTTATGGAGCTTGACTGATCATGCAGATTGCGCGACTGCCCCTGCCCTTTGTCAAAATGAGCGGCGCCGGCAACGATTTTATCCTGATTGACCACCGCAAGCCCGTTGTTGCCAGGGAGGCCCTGCCGGAATTCGCCCGCCTGGTCTGCCGGCGCCGGTTCTCCGTCGGCGCTGACGGCTTGATCCTGATCGAAAACTCTGACCAGGCAGACTTCAAGTGGCTGTTTTTCAACGGCGACGGCTCCGAGGCCGAGATGTGCGGCAACGGAGCCCGCTGCGCGGCCCGCTTTGCCTATATGCATGGAATCGCCCCGGCCCGCATGCGTTTTGTGACCCTGGCCGGCATCATCGAGGCCAGTGTCGCGGATGTCAATGTCAGCATTCGCATGACCGCGCCGCAGAAGGTGAGGCTGGACGGGACTCTTCGGCTCGATTCAGAGACGATCGAGCTGCATTCCATGGATACCGGCGTCCCCCATGTTGTGATCTTCGTCGACGACCTCAAGCTGGTGGATGTCGGCGCCCTGGGCAGCCGGATCCGGCACCATCCGGACTTCATGCCCGCGGGCACCAATGTGAATTTTGTCCAGCGGCTGGCCGACGGCACCCTGAAGATGCGCACCTACGAGCGGGGCGTGGAAGGCGAAACCCTGGCCTGCGGCACCGGGGCCACGGCCACGGCCCTGGTCGCGGCCCTGGTCGGCCGGGCCAGCTCGCCGGTCGAAATCATTACCTCCGGCGGTGACCGGCTGGTCATCCTTTTTGACCTGGCAACGGACAAGACCGTCCATAATGTCTTCCTCAAAGGCCCCGCCCATGTTATTTACAAGGGGGAGTTAAAGGCCGAGGCCCTTATTGAAAACTCGTAACGGTTCTGCTGCACCCCATCTCCCGGCGATCAGGCCGCTTCGCATGGCCGGGCTATGGATTCGTTGACCTGCTTCCCCACCAAATATGGAGAACATCTGGACCGTTACCAACCGCTGTTATGTTGAAAATTGAAATTCCCGCCCAGACCCGGGCTGTACGAATTGACAGAAGACAGGAGGAAACAAAATGAACAGGATTCAGGGAGCCATCGTCGCCGTCGTTACCCCGTTTATCGACGGCAAGGTCGATGAACAGGGTCTGATTGACCTGATTGAATTTCACATTGCCAACGGCACGGACGGCATCGTCCCCTGCGGTACCACCGGGGAATCGGCCACGCTTGATTTTGCCGAGCACAAACGGGTGATCGAGCTGACAGTCAAAACGGTGAATGGCCGGGTGCCGGTTATTGCCGGGACCGGGGCCAACAACACCCTCGAGGCCATCGAATTGACCGAGAGCGCCAAGGCCAGCGGCGCGGACGCCGTACTCTCGGTTGTGCCCTACTACAACAAACCGAGCCAGGAGGGGCTGTATCAACATTACAAGGCCATCGCCGAAGCAGTTGATATCCCGATGATCCTCTACAACGTCCCCGGCCGGACGGTGACCAACATACTGCCCGCCACCGTGGCCCGGTGCGCCGGGCTCGACAGCGTCATTGGTATCAAGGAGGCCAGCGGCAGCCTGAACCAGGTCAGCGAGGTCATCCGGCTCTGCCCCGACGATTTTATCGTGCTTTCCGGTGACGACTTCACCGCCATGCCCACGGTACTGATCGGCGGCCGGGGCGTTATTTCGGTGACCTCCAACGTCGAGCCCCGGGGCATGGCCGAGATGATGAAGGCCGCCCTGGCCGGTGATCTGCAAAAGGCCAGGGAGCTCCATTTCCGCCTCTTTCCCCTCATGGGCGCCATGTTCTGCTATCCCAGTCCGGCCCCGGCCAAGAAGGGATTGGAACTGATGGGCAGGATCCGTTCCGGCGAGTTGCGGCTGCCCATGACGGCAATGGACGCATCGAGCCTGGAGACCCTGAAAAAGGCCATGAACGGAGCCGGATTATTATAGTCTTCCTGGATCCGTGAGCGTTCGAGAACGGTGCAGATGCAAGGCGGCAACGATGTTGATTATCCTGGTGTGATATCAACTTTGTTGCCAACGCAGCAGATGTGCCGTTATCGGGCGCCCCGCAGGGTGGCGCGGTGAAGACCAGTGAATGAGTTTATTTAACAATGATGCAATAAATTCATCATATTGCATAAATAATCATCTCAAGCCGTCACGGATTCAGGGTCTTGGCATTACATACAACCTGTTAACAATATTATTCGCTTTTTCCTGAAAACGGAGCCATACGAAAATGACCAGAGTAATCGTTGCCGGCGCTGCCGGACGCATGGGCCAGCGCATCAGCTCGATGGTGCGGAAGAATCCCGATCTCCAACTGACCGCCGCTTTTGAGCACCTGGATAATCCGGCGGTGGGCCGGGATGTTGGCGAAAACGCCGGTTTCGGCACCACCGGGGTGACCATTGCCGCCGGCCTGGAGCCGGTTATCGACCAGGGCGATGTCATAATTGACTTCACCTTCCACACGGCCACCATGGGATTTGTCCGCACCGCGGCCGAGCATGGACGGGCCATGGTCATCGGCACCACCGGCCTGACCCCGGAAGAGCTCGCCACCCTGGCGGAACTGGCCGGGAAAAACTTTCCCTGCGTCCAGGCGCCCAACATGGCCGTCGGCGTCAATGTCCTGTTCAAACTCGTCGCCAAGACGGCAGCCGTTCTGGGCGATGCCTATGACATAGAGATCGTCGAGGCCCATCACCGCATGAAAAAAGACGCGCCCTCGGGCACGGCCCTGAAACTCGGAGAGATGGCGGCAACCGCCCTGAACCGGAAACTGGCGGACGTCGGGGTGTTTGAGCGCCACGGCATAATCGGCGAACGGACGGACCAGGAGATCGGCATTCAGTCCATCCGGGCCGGAGATATCGTCGGCGAGCATACGGTCTACTTTGCCGGGGCAGGCGAACGAATCGAAATCACTCACCGGGCTCACAGCCGGGATAACTTCGCCCGGGGCGCCACCCTGGCCGCCGCCTGGGTCGCTGACAAACCGAACGGCCTGTACACCATGTTCGATGTCCTGGGACTGAATGATTTCTGAACCGCGCTGAAGCTTGCGCACCGGCAACGGCAGTCCCGGCAACGGCCCCGGCCGGGCGCATTATGGAACAGCCCCGATCCATCTTAATGAAAACCGCTTATATCGGCCTCGGCTCCAACCTGGGCGATTCCCTGCAGGTCCTGCGCCAGGCCTGGCTGAGGCTCGGACAAGAACCGGCAATCCGGCCGGCCGCCCTTTCCTGCCCGTACCGGACCGAACCGGTTGCCATGGCCAGCCAACACTGGTTTGTCAATGCCGTGGCCTGCCTGCAGACATCCCTGCCGCCCCGGGACCTGCTGCACACCCTGCTGGCGACTGAAAAAGAGTTCGGCCGCACCAGGGGGGACAACAGGGCGCCGGGCCACCAGGACCGTATCCTGGATCTTGACCTCCTCCTCTATGACGATCTCATTTACAACACCGCGACCATGACCCTGCCGCATCCGGAAATGCATCGACGGCTCTTTGTTCTGGCGCCGCTCTGCGAAATCGCCCCTGATTGTGTCCATCCGCTGCTCAGGCGCACTGCCGCGGCGATGTTGACTGACCTGGCGGGTGCGAGGCAGCACCCCGTTGTGCAGAGGATATCATGGCCGCCCCCCCCCGGTCATAAACAGGGCGCCGATTCTCCGAACCTGTTTTTGCGCGCAGCCGGCGACAGGGAAGGGAAAAAATAGGTTCGACTTTTAAACTCGTACAGATATAATAGGCTTATGTGGACCTGGATCCGTGAGCGTTCGAGAACGGTGCAGATGCAAGGCGGCAACGATGTTGATTATCCTGGTGTGATATCAACGAGTTGTCAACGCAGTAGCTGCGCCGTTCTCGGGCGCCCCGCAGGGCGGCGCGGTGAAGAGTATAGAATGCATTTATTTGTCAATAATGCAATAAATTCTAAGTATTGCCTGTAGTATAATCTCAAGCCGTCACGAATTCGGGGGTGGAGAAAAAACGACAGGGCCGGTACCGGGAGAGACCAATGATACGCTTTGTCGTTCTGGCCGTGCTTTTTTACCTGGCCTGGCGGCTGCTGAACGGGATCATCAGGAACCCATCCGTTCGTGCCGATAAAGACAGCGGCCCGGCCGCGGAAGATCCACCGGTACAGGATGTACTGGTCGAGGACCCGGTCTGTCACACCCTGGTGCCCAAACACCAGGCGATCCGGCTGCGGCAGGACGGTACAACCTATTATTTCTGCAGCGAGGCCTGTTGCGATAAATTTACCGACAAGCCGAAAGAAGACGAATGAAATCTCTTGTTGATAGCGGCAGGATCAAGGCGGCCAGGCCCTTGAAACCGGTCGGCCGGGCCGAAAAAAACGGCGGAAACGAACGGAGATAACTGTGGCGCTGTCGATACGATATGTCGTGATCCTGCTGTTCACGCTCCTGCTGCCGGTCGAGGTGTGGGGGGGGATCTACGTCTATGTGGACGAGCAGGGAGTCAGCCACTATACCAATGTCCCGGCCGACCAACGTTACCATCCCCTGCAACAGAGAAAAATCAACGACGTCCCCTGGTCGCCCCCGTTTGCCGGCAAAGCATCCCGGGGCGGCAACCAGGCCGCCGCCCACTATGATCACCATATCAGGCGGGCGGCATTGTCGTACAGCATTGACCCCCTGCTCCTTAAGGCGATCATCAAGACCGAATCCGATTTTAACCAGTACGCCGTATCGCGAAACGGGGCCCAGGGCCTGATGCAGTTGATGCCGAAAACAGCGCGGGACATGCGGGTAAGAAATCCCTTTGATGCGGCCCAGAATATCAATGGCGGCGCCCGCTATTTAAAGTCCCTGCTCAATAACTACCGGGGGGACCTGGTCCGGAGCCTGGCCGCCTACAATGCCGGACCGGGCCGGATCTCAAAAGACGGCCCCCTCCCGAAAATTCCCGAAACCATAGCCTACGTCAAAAGGGTTATCCATCTCTACCGGCTCTATCAGCGGAGGACTGCCGAATCCCGGGGCGGCAACATCTCTGTCCATAAGCTGATAAAAATGAACTGAGTTATCGTGAATCAAATTTTCAACCTTCCGAACCTGATAACCGGGGTCCGCTTTTTTCTGGCCGCCATCCTGGCGTTCATGCTCATGCTGCCGCAGACAACCTGGATGGCCTTTTTCTCCTGGCTGGTCTTTGCCGTTGCCGCCGGAACCGACTGGATTGACGGCTATTTCGCCCGCCGTTACAAGAGCGAAACGGTCCTGGGACAACTCATGGACCCGCTGGCGGACAAGGTCCTGGTCGCCACCGCCTTTATCATGCTGATTCCCCTGGGCCGGCTGCCGGCCTGGCTGGCGCTGGTCATTATCTGCCGCGAACTAATCATCACCGGTCTCCGCGGGATCGCCGCGTCATCAGGCATTGTTGTTGCGGCCAGCCGCCTGGGCAAGCTCAAATCCATCATCCAGTATCTCGGCCTCGGCACCCTGATCTTTCCACTTGATTTACTGCCACTGCCTTTTTTGCACCGCCTGGGCCTGGCCATCGTCTACGTGGCACTGGTCCTGACGATCTGGTCGGGCTTTGATTATTTTTTAAAATTAAGACGAATCTTTCTGGCCCCGTCAGACACAAGTTAAAAAGGCCCTTGGCATTTGCGTAACTCTTTAACCTGAATCCGTGAGCGTTCGAGAACGGTGCAGATGCAGATAGCGAGCCTGCGAGACCTTCGAGGCGGCAACGAGGTTGATTATCCTGGTGCGATATCAACGAGTTGCCAACGCAGCAGATGCGCCGTTATCGGGCGCCCCGCAGGGCGGCGCGGTGAAGACTAAAAAATGCGCTTATTCGTCAATAATGCAACAAATTCCATGTATTGCATAGAACATCACCTCAAGCCGTCACGGATTAAGGCTTAATATAGGGTGACGACTGGAGCGAGACGAACACCACCGACCAATGAAATCGAACAACAAACTTGCCACTGTCCGGCAACTCATGCTTGAGTTTGCGGAAATAACCGGACTCTTTCCGGCCACCAGCTCTCCGAAACGTTACCTGTGGACCGACGCTTTCGGGGTATGCAATTTCCTTGAACTTTACCGGCAGACAGGTGAAGACCGCTACCTGGACCTGGCGGTGGCGCTGGTGGAGCAGGTACACGCAATCCTGGGCCGGCATCGTGACGATGATGAACGGACGGGCTGGATCAGCGGTCTTGATGAAGAAGCCGGGAAACGGCACCCGACCAGGGGCGGCTTGCGAATCGGTAAAAAAATGGCGGAACGTGATCCGTCCGAACCTTATGACGAACAGCAGGAATGGGACCGCGACGGGCAATACTATCATTACCTGACCAAATGGATGCATGCCCTGAGCCGCCTCGGCCGGGTCACCGGAGAGCAGGTCTATAATCAATGGGCCGTGGAACTCGCGCAAACGGCCCATGCGCGCTTCACCTATATCTCGCCTCTTGACGGCCGGAAGCGCATGTACTGGAAGATGAGTATCGATCTCAGCCGCCCCCTGGTGACCGCCATGGGTCAGCACGATCCCCTGGACGGCCTGATCACCTGTCACGAGCTGCAGGTGACGGCAGGCGACGAGGAGAAATCAGCATCCCCGGACCTGCAGGATGAGATCAGGGACCTGGCCGCTATCTGCCGGGGACTGGCCTGGGAGACCGATGATCCCCTGGGAATCGGCGGCCTCCTGTTCGATGCCTGTCGCACGGTGCAAATGATTGATCATGGTTTTAGCCAACAGGCATCCCTGCCGGAGGAGTTACTGCAGGCCGCCCTGGCCGGCCTGCAGACCTTTGTGCGGACGAATACCCTGAAACTGCCGGCAGCCTATCGCCTGGCCTTTCGGGAACTGGGCCTGACCATCGGCATGCATGGCGTCGGCATGATTCATGCCTTACTCGAGGAAAAAACCGGCCTGGGCAGGAAGCACCCCCTGCTCGTTGAATATATCGAAATATTATTGAAGTATTCGCCGATAATCGACCTGATCGAAAATTTCTGGCTCGACCCCGAACAGAGGTCTGCCGCCAGCTGGCGGGATCATCGCGAGATCAACATGGTCATGCTGGCCACCAGCCTGCTCCCGGACGGATTTCTCCGCCTGTGACAATGCCGATAAGGGCCTGCAGACCGAGCCAGCTGGGTGCCGGGAACCGAAAAAAAACGTGCGCTGAACATCCGGGATTTCACGGCCGGGTGTCGTCAAATGAAAGACACGTCAGGCCACCATCATGTCTATGGCCAGGCATGACTCGATACGGTCAGTGTTGCCCCCCTCCCCTGGGCATCACGTGATAAAAAGCCAGGGGAATGCGAATATGTGCTTTGCGTACCATTCAGTTTTCCTGCAGCAAGAATACCCAAAATAAAACCTGGCCCAGAACCCATGGCCCAACATCTTTATTAAAGATGCTGCTCATGCCCCCCAAAAACAACAGCAAATGTGCTCCATTCTCGTAACCCCTTTTCGGTTTCGGCAACTTTTATTTTCCCACCACCCTGTCGCACAATCTACACAATAAATTGTACGCAAATTCAAAAAGATAAGTAAAACAGCTTAATCAACGTCTCTCCGCCGCGACACCTATACGCTCCTAAACATTCTGTCCTGCCTGCTATCCATACATATCCCATTGATTTCAAAGTAATTTATAAGTATGGCATTTTTTTTGCTTTAGAAAAAGACGCTCTAACCGGTATTTCTCTAACCGGTATTTCTCATAAGTAACCTGCTACGAAAAGTAATTGCAATACCCATCAAGGATGCGCAACATTTTACTCATTCAAAAAACAGGGGAAAACCATGACAGAAGAGCATAGGGAAAAAGAACGATCCCTGCGGATCAATGTCGAACTCCATGATCTGGAACCGCAACAAGAATGGCCGGAAATCATTGTCTATCTTTTCAATCGTACCGGCCGGCTCATTGCAGAGGCCCCAATAAGAGCGGATCCCGATAAACAGGGAAGTGGTGTTGCTACTGTTACATATAAAGGAAAAGAAGACGAAGAAAGCCTGACCGTCAAGGTTGGCCCAAAGGTTGAGGAGTTAAAACTGCTGGCACAGCAACGGCTTTGCACCCATCGTCTTCGGGAGCTGCCACGGAAAAGAAATATTTTGACCATAAACATTGCGAAACTGGTCTGGATATGCTGGATAAAATTTCCTTACCACGTAACCGGCACTGTTGAAAAACAAACCGATGGCCAAAAGAATCCCGTCTGTCTTGGCGAAGTCGATATTTACGATGTGGATCTTTACTGTTTTCTGAAACTTCCCGACCTGGTTATCGAACGTATCCGCGACGGCATCATAGATCTTGTTCTGGACCCGCCCCCATTTGACATCCCCGGCCTCAAGGAGCTGCCGGCATGGTGGGACGACGAAGATGACGGTTGGTGTGGCACTCCACCCGGCCCACACCCGCCGATCGGCAGCAATATCCTGGCAAAAGTAGCGCAGCTGCCGCGTGAATGGTCATTTGCCACCAACCGGGTTGCGGCGCTGGATACAGCCAGGACCCGCCTTGATCAGCATTTATCCACAATGTCTATAACGAAAAAGCAGTCCTGGCTCAACAGTGAAACCGCTGGTGATGTGAAGTTGTCAGAGATTGTCTATTCCAACACCCAGCAGTTTCGTACATTGCTGATAGAAAAATTTCATGTTTTCCGTTACTGGCTCTGCTGGTATCCGTGGATTCACTGGCTCTGGTGGCAGTGGTGCCGTTTTTACGGAATGCAGAAAATCGGGACCGCTGTACTGCAGCCGGACGGCAGTTTCTCAACAATAATCTGGATATCCGTCTGTGATCATGACAAGCCGGACCTCTGGTTCCGCGTACGACAAAAAGTGGATGGCACCGAACGGGTTATCTATGCACGTTATCCCGTGCTTTGCCATACCTACTGGAACCATCCCGGCGGCAAACCGGTTAACCTGCTGGTGACCGACCAGAACGCGGTCATCTGTGAAAAGGATGGCCAGCCAGACAAACAAGGCGTTTATGTCATGCCTCTTGGGATAGGAAATGATGGCTGGTACGATATCGAACAGGCACACCTGAAAAGCGGTGATATTCCAAACGCAAACCGGGGGCTCTATAATGCATCCGATCCATACGGTACGACTCTGCATTTCAGGATGCAGTTTCATGATGACCTGCAGAGCAAAGGAGTTCATTATTATCGCTGGTCTTATGCGCCTGCGGGAACGTCAAACTGGACATTTATCAGTGCACCTGTCACTCACCGTTACCTGACCCGGATTGGCACCGACTTCTTTATCGTCCCTGAAGAGTTGGGCCCTTTTGCCGTCAATGGAACAGCGAGCCTGTTTAAGGTGCCGGATCCAGGGAAGGACTGGATAGCCCTCAGCCGTAATGACCGGGCATTTGCCATATGGCGAACGGCTCTCTGGGACAGTGATCTCAACAGATACCTGCCGCAAGTGGCCGATGGCCGCTACACC
The DNA here is from genome assembly GCA_002897615.1 of bacterium BMS3Bbin14. Lineage (GTDB taxonomy): Bacteria > Desulfobacterota > Desulfobulbia > Desulfobulbales > Desulfobulbaceae > BMS3Abin13. The sequence goes on along the minus strand of BDTX01000011.1, from coordinate 85,314 downwards.
TTGCGTCTGGAAATGTTTGATGCCGCCGGCAATAACCTTGATCCGACAACTGCCGGTTCGCAATGGAAATTTTTCCTGCCGACCGCCGGCGCCAGCGGCGGTGTCTGGCCGGTCGACACTGATCCGAATGTACAGCCGGGCGGCAGCGTTTACTTTAATATCTGGGTAGACAACACCGACACCGTTGCCGATATCCAGTCCGTTGGACTTGGCGGCACCCCCACCGGCGAATGCCAGTTCATTGAGTATAGCGACGCGAAAAAAGACACTGTCTCTATCACTTATGTTGCATATCACCAACAACCACCGGCCCGTGACTTTCTTGCACACTACAACCTGTCAATCAAACGAGGCATTTCCGGAACAACAGTGGCAGCTTATCCCTCTGCTATTCCCGCTCATTCCCCGGCAACCCTCACGTTCGCAGCAGATTATCTGCTGCGAAAAATAGGTGCCAAAGGTCCTTACAGTCGTTGCACATTTGCGGTTGAACTGCACACTTGGCCGCGGACCCGCAACGGCTACAGCCGCATCCGTCAATATGAGGATCATGACACATCGGCCTTTGCCCTCATGAAGCCCTAAAGCAGACGCACCGGAGTAAATTAGGCCAAGGCGAAAACTTGATTTATCTTCCAATAAGCTGAAAGGAGGAAGAAATGTATCCCATTTATGAAAAATTGGAACTCCCGGGAATCGAAGAGGAATTGGGAACAGGCTGGCTTCCCCCGCTTCCGGATCTCAGGGACTATACCGAAGAGATGGCGGACCTACCGGAGATGGCCGAAAAATTAGGCCTTTCCCAAAAAGCTAATCCTTCATTCCCGGCCAGTGTGGATTGGAGAAATTATTGTTCTCCCGTTGAGAACCAGAAAAACCTTGGATCATGCACCGCTCACGCCGCTGTCGGCGTGATCGAATATTTCCAGCGCCGGGCATTCGGGAAGTACCTTGACGGTTCCAGGCTTTTTGTCTACAAAACTACCCGCAATCTCATGGGCGTTACGGGCGATACGGGAGCATGGCTGAGGAACACGATGGGGGCATTGGCCTTATGCGGCATTGCCCCGGAAAAATACTGGCCCTATGTAGTCGCCGATTTCGACAATGATCCTTCAGCCTTTGTCTATGCCTCAACTTTCGGACTTGCTTTAACTTATCGTTTTCTCGGATAAAGATAGCGTTATCCCCTTGTGGGTATTCAATATATCAATAGCCGTGCCCATGATTGCATCAAGCATAGATGAAATAACCCGCTCGGTAAATTCTCCTGTTGCCCGGACTTTATTCAAAGCCAACGCGAATAAGCGTTGCATAGCGGTCAACAAGGTTATGTCATCAATCTCATCACAACATGCGTGGAACAAGGTTCAGGTGCTGTTTAGCCATTTTGAAAAACACCTCGATATCCCAGCGTTTTCCATAAATTCTTACTATTTCCTCATCAGCAAGTTCTGTATCAGTAGACAGCAAGGCAAGCCATTTCCTGCTGTTCCGGTGTCGGACAAACACAACCTTAACCCTTGTTCCGCCCTTCATGTCAACGACAACGCTGGCAAGAATTTTCGCCCGCCCTGGTTTCTTGCGCAATCGCTTGTACAGTTCGCCAAGGCGAACATGTACATTCTTGTGCTGATAAAAAATGGAGTTGAGATCCTTGGCCATGCAGATCACCGGCACCGACTTCCCAAGCTTGGCAATCAACCCGGCAAAACAAAACCAGCTGTCCATGAGAAGGTAGTCGGCCCGGACACCACGAGCCAGCACGCGCTTGATCATATCTTCAGGCAGTTCTGTCGATTTGGTCATCGCCTCCTTGCGACGTTTATATCCACAGGTACGTTTATCCAGTTTTTTGATTGCCTCCTGAATTCGGCTCTTTTTATTGGCCGAAGAACGGAGGACAAAATCAAGGGGCACGAAGCTCACTCCGTCAGACCAACCAAGCTGCAACAGCTTAAATCCGTTCAAATAATTGCCGGAATTATGGTCAAAGATTCTGGCCAGCAACTCAACGCATCGGGATCGGGATCTATTATAGGTGCTGTCGTCCACGATCAGTACCTTTTCACGTTCTTCACTGGTCAGCAGGTCAAAAAAACGACAAACCATACCGGCAAGTTTAAACATAAAGGATCGCCAGTTATACCGTGGATTCTTCAGCAGTTCATAGGCTGCATCCTTGCCAAAAGCCAGCTCATCATTGAGGACAATCCCTCGAAAAAAGTTTGTCCCCTGAAAAGCCAGCATGAACACCGACTGAAAAACCGTCAGCGGAGATGCACCCCTAATTTTTCTGATTCCGCTGGTGTTGAGCAGAGTACCGACGGTAAATGTGTCAAAGAACGATTCGACACGACCCTGCAGCTGTTTTGCTGCTTGTTGTCGCGAAAAATAACTGGTAGTATTCATTTAAGCTCTTCCTCTTTGGATTTATTGAGTTTTTCGCAATCCCCAATATACCGGAGAGTGAAGAGCTTTTCACGTTTTTATGTTATTTTTCAGTCGGTTGTGATTTTTTATTTGCCCCTGTCGTTTAAGCCCGAAAGTTGAAGTGAGACAATGGACCGTGACAGTGATGAGGTCAGGCATTAGATATTACATGCGAGAAGGTCTATAACACGTACCTGAAGATTTTGGATACAGTGGCCCAATGTGACAGGCAGTAGAGTGTCTGTATTCTATTATTTCATCTTCACTCAAATTTTGCCCTTTCTGGCGCTATCGAGAAGGACCATAATGTATGGTGTAACATATTAATACAAAATAATATTCTTTAGTATCGAACTTATGTATAACGAATTGTAGGTGAAGGGGGTGCTTTTATGGAAAGAGCCTTGCAATGGCCGATCTTTGTGATCCGCTTATTATGGACGGCATTACGCGAGTTCATTCCGGCGCTGTGTGCGCTCTGGCGAGATCTTATCCGCCGTATCCGTGGTTGCTACCGCAGAAAGAAGCTGCCAGAGCGGGACCGCAGGCGCACATACAAACGATGTGTTCCCATCTCCAGTTCTGCTTTTAAAAAACCTGACCCCTTGATTTACTCCCAGGAGTATCTTCTGGCACAGGGGTTTGCAGTCACGTGGGATAATCCCGACATCCAGCTTTTCAAGAATGGCGTCGCAGTCTCATCGTCCTCGTTGGATGCTGATACTGAGTATGAGATTGTAGCCCGCATCTGGAACAACTCGACGGAAGCACCGGTAATAGGTATGCCGGTGCGTTTCTCTTATCGTAGTTTCGGGGTCGGGGCCAAACATTACCCTATCAATGACACAGTGGTCAATCTGGGTGTCAAGGGGGGCGTAAACCATCCCACCTTTGCCAAAGTCATTTGGCGCACTCCCAAAACAGCCGGGCATTACTGCATCAAGGTGTTCCTGGATTGGATGGATGATGCCAACCCGGGCAATAACCTTGGTCAGGAAAATACCAACGTCCAGGCTGTTCAGTCCCCAGCCCATTTCACATTCACCCTGCATAACACCACCCACGAAACCCAAAAGTACAAATTCAAGGTCGATGCTTACCAGATTCCCGGCCGGCAGCCATGCGACAAATTGCCCAGGCTGACTCACCGAGTGAAAATCACTGCCCCATCAATGCAAGCTGCGACCGAAGCAGCTCAGAAGATGCTTGCGTTGCATGCCCCGTCCAATTACCCCATACCTCCGGGCTTTGAAGTATCAATCGAGCCGGAGAATCCTGAATTGGCACCGGGGGAGAAACAGCCGATCCATGTAACCGTGGACGCGCCAGATGGTTTCACAGGCCAACAGCCGATCAATATCAACGCCTTCTACAGCTACGGTTGTGCGGGCGGTGTAACTCTCTATGTAGATGGGAGGTAGCCATGTCGTATCCACACTACACTGAATGTGTCCAACCAGCTGACCACAGTCCGGCGCCCATCGCTGAGTCTGTTCTACTTGGCGCTTTCGGAATTATCGCGGGGATCATCGCGGGGGGGGTGGGGGCTTTTTTAGGCATCGCCCCGGTCGTCCTGTTGGGGGCTGCATCGGCCATGCTGGCTTTCACCGAGTGGTGGCTGAAAGGTCGTCTGGTATGCCTCGGTGGTGACAAATGCGCCATTGGAATGGTAATCAGCGTGGAATCACCAGAAGAAAAAAAAGGCTTTGAGCGTTTCGACAGCGATTACAGTTTCAATCTTCTCTTACCGCCACATCCAATAGGGGCATCATACAACACCGTTTCCTCGGATGGTTTTTTGGGTGAAGAATTGATTAAGCAACAAGATGCCACGAAAAATGAAGGTCTTGGCTGGCAGACGAATGGTTATGAATCAAGCGGTCCGGGCTGCTCAGACCCTAAATCCGCAGTTTTGCATTGTGAGATTGAAGGCGCGGGGATGGATATTCTTCGCAAGTGGCTTATCGCCCTTGTTGCTGTATTATCTCTCGCCACAGCAGCTTCATTCCTTTGCTTTATTCCTGTCATTGGATGGATCGCATGTGCGATAGGCGTTGCGCTCACCGTTGCTTCGGTGATCATGATCATTGCCGGCCTTGCCCATGCCCTCAGCGATGCAGCCAGCCCTGGTGATGTTGCCCCCTCCCTGGGCGGCTCCCTCCATTGGGGCTGCAATGGTCAGAATGCTGATATCGTTGTTGTTTCCGGCACGTGGGTCTATGACTCACTTCACAAGGGTTGGAATGAGATCCACCCGGTAAAGCACCTGCAGCGAATCGCCAAGTGGTCAGGTTCCTGGCCATGGACCGCACAGGATGCTGTAAAACAATGGTGCCAGGCAATTGACAGCGCCAAATCACCGCTTACCCAGGGGAATCAGCAAAAGCCAGAGAATCAGTGGACCATTCACCCTGAGATCGATGGCTGCGATCCAGATGAGGCTGATTTCACCATACGGGTGGAACCGGAAGTGGACGTAACAACCCCTGGCGACGTGGCAAACTTCGTTGTCTGGATCAATAACGTATCATCAGCTTCACCGTCCTCGGCTCAGGTATCCCTGACAGTTGAATCCGGTCTGCCAGCAGAAGCGCACCCCGCTTTCTCGCCCCCCATCCCCATGCAGCCTGTCGCTACAGCCAAACTGAACATAGACACCGATACAGATATCAAGCTGGATACACCATTTGATTTTATTGTGCGAGGAACGGATACCACAACCGGAGCAACTGCCACAACAACAGCGCGATTATTAGTCATCGAGGGGATCAAGTAACCGGAAGGCAACAGAATCATACGTTGCCTGCTCAAGCTTATGGCTGGAAAATATACCGGTGGCATATCCGTAGAAGAGCAGACTCAGTAGCATTCTGGGGTGATAGGCCTTGGAACCTCTACCACCATACTGTTCAGTGATGGACCGCAGATTAAGTTGAGAAACTATATCAACTACAAATCGTGCAAGGTGGTCTTCCGGTAACCAATCCTGTACAGAGGGCGGTAGCAGGTATAGTATGTTCCTGTCAGTTGGTATAAAATTCGTGCTCATGGCGTCTTGGTATTAACTTGATGCCCCCTCGTACCTCGGGGGCATCGCCCAGGATGAGGAGCATGGTGTTTCCCAAATCGATTGCTGGGCTTAACCGCCGGGGCATCAAACGGATCGAGCCAGACACGCTACGCGCGCTCCTCATCCTGGGCGTTAGGATTACAGGCAATATACCGGAAAGCACAGCATAAAGCAAGCAGTGCTTTGCGATTAATCTCGAAAAAACAACGAGTTGGCCATTATTTATCAAATTGCATGATTCACAGGATAACAGGGAAAGTCCGACAGACTCCTAGCTGGCCTTTGATTGCAAAAAGCAAAAAAAAAGCCGCCCCCAAAAGGGAACGGCTATCGTTAATATATTTTCCGATTTATTGAGTTAGGAAAAAACCTATAACAAGCATACTTAGCATTATGTTCAAACTTACCATCCCATGGGTAAGCCGGTGACCGGCTTCCAGTTTGGCAAATTTTTTATAGAGTTCACAGAGAACAGGTACACCCTCTTTGGCATTCTCTTCCGGTGCTCCTGCTGATTTCAGAGCTGTATACATCTTGGTACTCATGGTATCCATTGTTTATCTCCTTATCTCTGATTCAGAGAATAAAACAATAGCCGTCAACAAGCAATCAGGCGTTTACCGCCAAAACGGTATCCTGTGAGGATACCACGGCTTATACAAAGCTTTGTATAAGCCGTGGTCCGAAGTATCATTCGATTCTCCCCTCCCTATGCCTCTCTGCCGGCTTGACCTGAAAAGCGATTACCTATCATCTTGAGTGAAGCGGATTTTTCAACTCCCGGCAGCTTCGAGGAGCGCCAGGCAGTTCGAAGGACCAGGTGACACTCGGCTGCTTTTTTTTCGCCATCTGGTCAAGCCGCCCTGCCGGCCCGTTTTCTTCCGGCAAGCAAAAAAACAAACAAATACATACACGTATCCAGGAGCCGGCTGACTCTTCCCTGGCCCCGGGGACCGGGATTCCTCTTTTTTAAGAGAATAAACCGGATATGCACTTGACGCCGGTGCATACTCCGGTTTATGTGTCTTCGTCGGGAAAAAGGGCGGCTTAAGCCGCCGGCCTCTTACTTCCCGGCCGCCGCCTCTCTCCGAAACGTTATTTGTGAACTGACGCCTTTGGGGGAGGCCATTTCCTTGAATTTTACCGGCCTGATCCCGGACAGATTCCTCCGCCTGAGACCACCCCGAAACACCGAACAATCCGGGCCGCGGCAACAAGGCTCTCAGCTGATGGAACAGACACGTCATGAACAGAGAAAAAAAAGAAACCCGCACCTGCCAGGTCTGTCACCAGGAAAAGAGAAAAGATGAGCTTATCCCCCCCAACCTGGTCAGGGAAAGTATTCAGCAGTTTATCAAGGGGGAGGTTCGGGACTGGTCGGACGACGGTGATATCTGCCTCTCCTGTCTCAACACCTACCGGGCCAAATATGTGCAGCGCATCATGGAGAAAGATCTGGGCGAACTGGACAGCCTGGAGCAGGAAGTAGTTCAGAGTATTCATGACAACGATATCCTGTCGGAGAATATCAACGAAGAGTACGAGGAGCGCTTATGCTTTGGCGACAGGATTGCCGACAAGGTCGCCGCTTTCGGCGGTTCCTGGTCCTTTATCCTCTCTTTTCTCATGTTCATGGCTATCTGGATTGTCGGCAATTCGCTCATGCTGATCAAGCAGCCGTTTGACCCCTATCCCTTTATCCTCCTCAACCTCATGTTATCGCTGGTGGCCGCACTGCAGGCACCGGTGATCATGATGAGCCAGAACCGGCAGGAGAAGCGTGACCGGCTGCGGGCCCAAAACGATTACCAGGTCAACCTCAAGGCGGAGCTGGAAATCCGGATCATCCTTGAAAAACTGGATACCCTGATCCATTACCAGTGGCTCCGGTTCCTTGAGACCCAGCAGATCCAGATGGACATGCTGGAAGAAATCAGCAGCAAGTCCAGGAGGCGCTGACCCAGCGCTTTTTTTATTCCGTGACGGCTTGATTTCAAACGATAGAGAACAAAAAAACATCCCGCCCCGCTCAATCTCCCGGTCAGTCGGTCATCTTTTTAAGGAACAGGGCGTTGTTTTCCGGATGAGCGATGACCGGATCGGTGGTCAGCCGGACCCGGTTTCCGGGATTGGCCCGGTTGGTGGCGCCGCCGTTTTCAAAGCTCATCCGGCTGACGACACAGGAAACGGTGTTCAGGCCGCGGCCAAGGTATTCTATGCAATCGCCGGTCTCAAGGACATTGCGGGCCTCGATGAGCAGCGCTGCCGCATCGCGGACAATACCCACCGGCGCCCAGGGCTGCGCGGTCCGGCTCCGGTCATAGAGCATGCTGCCGCCGTCCGGCGGGCCGCTGAAAAAGTTTTCCGTCCGGCCGCGGGTGCCGACCTTGGCCAGCTCGGCGCTGAAACGGCCGGGCAGGACACACTCGCCGGCCTCTCTGCCGGCGGCCACCTGTTGGCCGATCCAGTCCAGGGCCGCCCGGTACACCCGCACCACCGAACCTACATAGCCGACCGATTTCATCCGGCCTTCGATCTTCAGGGAATCAACCCCGGCGGCCACGAGGTCCGGCAGCCGGCCGAGCAGACAGAGGTCGCGGGAATTAAAGATATAGGTGCCCCGCTCGTCCTCTTCCACCGGAAAATATTGACCGGGCCGTTTTTCCTCGACAAGATGATAGGAATAACGGCAGGGATGGGCGCAGTCGCCGAGGTTGGCGTCCCGGCCGGTGAAATAGTTGCTCAGCATGCAGCGCCCGGAATAGGAGATGCAGATGGCGCCGTGGACAAAAAATTCCAGCTCGGTATCCGTGGCCGCCCGGATCTGTTTGATTTCATCAAGCCCCAGCTCCCGGGCCAGGTTGAGACGACAGACCCCTTGGGAAACCCAGAAGCGGGCACTGGCCCGGTTAGTCACGTTGGCCTGGGTAGACAGGTGGACGGGCAGGTCCGGCACCGTCTCCCGGGCCATGAGCAGGATGCCCGGATCGGCGATGATCAGTCCGTCCACCCCGGCATCCCGCAGGAAACGAAGATAATCGCCCAGGTCCTCCAGGTCGGAGTTATGGGCGAAGATATTGACCGTAACATACCCCCGGACCCCGTGTTCATGGGCATAGACAAGAGCCCGGCGCAAGCCGTTTTCGGTAAAGTTCCCGGCCCGGGCCCGCAGGCTGAAACGCGAGCCCCCGAGATACACGGCATCGGCGCCGTAATGGACAGCGGCTACCAGCTTGTCAAAACTGCCGGCAGGGGCCAGCAGTTCAGGGAGCAGAGGTTGATTATTATTCATTTTCTTGTTGTGACTCATCGCATCCCCGGTGAACTTCCCTTGTTTCTCCGCCGCCGGGCAGCTATAATAATCTTGAATCCGTGACGGCTTGAGGTAATATTCCAGGCAATACGTGGAATTTATTGCATTATATTACAGAATAAACGTATTTTCTGGTTTTCACCGCGCCGGACTGCGGTCCGCCCGATAACGGTTACAGTTACGAGTTGAGGGTAGTTTATTGCCTCTGGTGAACGGTTACAAATTATCGGATAATTTTCATCTCTCACCGGCTCAGCGGATTTTGATTATAACCGAAAAAGACCATGAAGCTGACAGAAAAATGACCGCCCGGACCTGCCTGCTGGCCGGCGATATCGGCGGCACCAAGACCTCCCTCGCCCTGCACCGGGCCGGTTCCTGGCCCGGACCGCCGCTGGCGGAAGCAACGTATCGGAACGCCGCCTATGACAGTCCGGCCGCCATGATAAGCGAATTTCTGGCGGCAAACGACAGCCGGCCTGACCATGCCTGCTTCGGCGTTGCCGGCCCGGTGAGTGACAACCGGGTCCAGCTGACCAACCTGGACTGGTTCATTGACGGTGAAAAACTGCGGCGGCAATTCGGCCTCAAATCCGTGAGCCTGGTGAACGACCTGGTCGCCACCGCCATGGGGGCGGTCCATCTCCCGGCAGACCGGCTCAAGACGATTAATGCCGGCCAACCGGCTTCCCGGGGAGCCATCGCGGTCATCGCGCCGGGGACCGGCCTGGGCGAGGCCTTTATCATCCGGGATCAGGACCGTTTGCTGCCCTGCCCGTCGGAAGGCGGCCATGCCTCGTTCGCCCCGGAAAACGCCAGGCAAGCCGCGCTGCTGGAATTCATGCGGAAACGGTTCGAACATGTCAGTGTGGAGCAGGTCTGTTCCGGCCTGGGCCTGCCTGCCCTCTACGATTTCCTGAAAACGGAAATTGCCGAACCGCCCTGGCTGGCCGAACGCCTGGGCGGGGCCGGGGACCGGACGCCGGTCATTGTTGCCGCGGCACTCAAGGCCTTGAATGATCAGGAGTCTGCCGCGAACCTGGCCGCCGAGACCCTGCATCTCTTTGTTGATATCCTGGCCGCCGAGGCCGCGAACCTGGCCCTGAAGGTCCTGGCAACCGGCGGGGTTTATATCGGCGGGGGCATCCCGCCGCGGATCCTGCCCCTGCTCGAGCCGGACCGTTTTATGGCTCGGTTCCGCCGCGGGGTGTATCGGGAGATGCTGGGCCGCATACCGGTTCATGTTATTCTCGAACCTGAAACGGCCCTGCTGGGCGCGGCGGCCTGCGGTTTTTCCGCAACCGGCCCGCTTAACCGGTAATCGGGTCAATCCCGAGCATGAAGCCCGGTCATCTGAAAAAGCTCGGTATTGCCGGCGCCCTGGTCCTGCTCATTGTCATCTTCAAGGTGGCCGGCCTGGATCAGTACCTGAGCCTGGGCTATCTCAAGGAGCAGCAGGCTCATTTCTCCGCCCTCTACGCCGAACACCGACTGCCCGTGATCGGGGCGTACATGCTCATTTATATTGTGGTCACGGCCCTGTCCCTGCCCGGAGCAGCGATCATGACCCTGGCGGGAGGCGGCCTCTTCGGCCTGACCACCGGCACCATCGTGGTCTCCTTCGCCTCGAGCATCGGCGCAACCCTGGCCTGTATGGCGGCCCGGTACCTGCTGCGGGACTGGGTCCGGAGCAGATTCGGCGACAGACTCGGTAAAATCAACGAGGGCATGGAGAAAGAGGGCGGTTTTTACCTCTTTTCACTGCGCCTGGTCCCGGTCTTTCCCTTCTTTATCGTCAACCTGGCCATGGGTCTGACCTCCATCCGCCTCACCACCTATTACTGGGTATCGCAACTGGGCATGCTGCCCGCCACCGTGGTCTATGTCAATGCGGGCAGAAAACTGGCCGAACTGGACGGCCTGTCCGGTATTTTCTCGCCGGGCCTGCTGATATCGTTTGCCCTCCTCGGCCTGTTTCCCCTGGTGGCCAGGAAACTGCTCGACCTGTACAAAAGCGGAAAGACGCCGACCAGTGGATGATTCCCGACACTACGCAACTGAAGCCGCAACACCAAAGGACGAGCAAGCTGCGGCAGTTGTGCTGACCTACAATCGCACCAATTCCACCGCGCCCCAGGCCCCGATCTGCTGATCCCGGATGATGACGGCGCCCGAGATATCGCTCAGCTCTTTTACCATTTCCAGGGCATGCCCCAGGCCTCCCCGGCCGCGCCCCACCTCGTTGCCGATCCGGGTCGCCGCGGCATCGGCCACGGCGGTCGAGGGCGCCACAACAACCACGGCATCGGCAACGCCCAGGCTCAGCGAATGACCGACGGTCCCGGACGAGCAGCAGACACCGCAGGGCATCATCTCCGGCGCAAGCCGGATACCCACCCTGCCGCTCAGGGGTGATTCCCCGGCAAAAACGGCCACCGTGCACTCCCTGGTGCGGGCGGTAAAGATGTCGCCGCCGTTTTCAACAATCAAATCATCCACCCCGCTCTTTTGCAGCCCACGGCCCACGGCCTCGGCGATCGCGCCCGCAACCGCGGCCATGGGCCCCACGCCGGCCAGCCGGCCAGCCACAAGCATCTCCCGCACCACTGCCGGTGCCGTCGCGTCCCGGGGGAGCGGCCTGAGGCTGTGGCGAAAAACCGGATTATGCCGGATATATCCCTCGACCTGACTGCGAACCCCGGCCACAAGGCGCAGGGCTTCATCTTCAACGTCCAGCGGCGCGAGAATGTGCAGATCCGTCTCGACCATCCTGACAAAGGTGGAAAGCAGGCCGGACTGCCCGGCCTGCCGATACGTGCGTTCCCGATACGACAGCGGTCTTTTTTTCCTGCCTGGTCCCTGTTTCATAACAAGCCAATAACTTACCCTGGATCGTGAGCCGTCACTGATTCAGATTATATTCTTGCGCTCTCGGATAACAACTGATAGGAAAAACAAATGCTTCTTCGTCGCCATTCCATCGAACAGGTAATCATCTTTACCCGCTATCCGGAGGCCGGCAAGGTCAAGACCCGGCTGATCCATAAACTGGGAGCCGCGGGCGCGGCGCGACTGCAGCGTCACCTGACCGAGCAGGTCATCAACCAGGTCCGGCCCGTGACCAGGCAGCGGCCGGCCCGTCTCGTTCTCCATTACACCGGCGGTTCACGGCGCCGGATGAGGGAATGGCTCGGCAGTGCCCTGCCGCTGGCAAAACAACGCGGCCGGAACATCGGTCACCGCATGCTGGCGGCCTTTCAGTCGGCCTGGCGGGAAGGGGCGGTGCGGGCGGTGCTGATCGGCTCCGACTGCCCCGCTCTCGACGGGCCGCTCATTGCCGAAGCGCTGGAGCGGCTGCTGACCCATGACCTGGTACTGGGGCCGAGCCGGGATGGCGGCTACTACCTGATCGGCCTGCACGGCAGCCTGGCGCCGGCCGTCCAGGAGTCACTTTTCAGCGGCATCAGCTGGGGGACAGCCGCCGTTTTCGGCCAGACCCTTGACCGGGCCGCAACCGCAGGCCTGTCTTCATACACACTACAACCTCTGCACGATATCGACAGGGCGCAGGACCTTGAACATTTCCATCATCATCCCCACTCTCAATGAAGAGGCCACCCTCGCGCCGCTGCTCGCCAACCTGCTGGCAGGGCCGCGGCCGGGACCGGAAATTATTGTCGCCGACGGCGGCAGCACGGACCATACCCTGGAGCTGGCCCGGCGGCCAGGGGTCCTGTCGGTCTCCTCCCGGCCGGGCAGAGGGCCGCAGCAAAACCGGGGCGCCCGGGCCGCTTCCCGGGACAACCTGTTGTTCCTGCACTGCGACACCCGCTTGCCCGAGGCCTTTGCCGTTCATGTTCACGCCATTCTCGAGCGGCCGCAAACGGCGGCCGGAGCGTTCCGACTGAAAATCAATGGACCGGGGGCAGGACTGCGGCTCGTTGAATGGGGTGTCGGCCTGCGCTCGAGACTGCTGCAGATGGTGTACGGTGATCAGGCGATCTTTGTCCGTAGGGAAGTATTCCACCAGGCGGGAGGTTTCGCCGACCAGGCGATCCTTGAAGATCTTGATCTTATTCGCCGCCTGCGGCGTCTCGGCAGGATCAGGGTGGCCCCGGCTGCGGTCACGACCTCGGCCCGGCGCTGGCAACGCCTCGGCATAATCAGGACAACCCTCTTGAACCAGGTCATGCTTGCCGGTTACCTGGCCCGCGTCAAGCCGGAAAAACTGGCCCGTCTCTATTACGGCGGGAGCGAAGTCTCCCGGGCGGGCAAACCGGGCCAGAGCGGCTGAACTCAAACCTGTTTCTTTTCCTGGTCCGGCCCGGCAGCGGACTTTTTGTCCGGTTTAATCGCCGGTTCCCTGGGAATAAAAAGCCGGCGCAGTTCAGGATTACGAATGACCTCCTGGACAATTTCCGCGCCCCGGGCCAGAAATTTGGAACTCAGCGATTTGCGCACCAGGTTATTGGATGACGACAGGCCGGCGCTCAGGGCCATGTGGAGAATAGCCGCCACAAAAAAGGCCTTGAAGGCGCCAAGCCCGAGTCCGAGGAGGCGGTCAAACCAGCCGAGCAGGGAAATATCCATAACCAGCTGCAAAGCCTTTCCGGTCAGGATAAGGAGAAAGGCGCCGACGATAAAAAGGACGGCAAAACTTATAAAAAAAACGACCTTGGGGTTTTCAATAAACCTCCCGACATAGGGCATCAGGTAATCGCTGTACCGGCCGGCCAGCCAGTAACTGCCGATCAGGGCCAGGAAGGCGGCAAGCTGGCGCATAAAACCGATCCAGACCCCGCGAATGATAAAAACAAGAAAAATCAGAGCAACGATAACGTCGAATGAGGTAATATCACTGATATTGATCATTTGCCTACAATAGGATAGAGGGATAAGAGGAATTTTGTTGACTTTATTTTTTTCATTATACTGCACCGGCCGGATATGACAAGACAATGTCTGGCCGCCGACAACCGGCCGTTTTCCCTGTCATCATTTTTCACCAGGGCGGACACGCTGCTCCCCGGCCTGCCTGTCCGCTATTACTGCTACGACGCCCCTTCGCCATTCTGCCTGGCCCTGATCGACCTGGCCGTTCTGGCGGCAAAGCTGCAAAACGGGGCTGAACGGCAAATCCTGCTCGGCCTGCTCTCCGAACGGGAAAAAGCGCTTTTTGCCACCTATACCTATAGCAAACGACAAGGCGAGTGGCTGGGCGGCAGGTTGGCCTGCAAATATGCGACACTCAGCCTGCACGGCAGGGTAAGCGCCCCGGAAGCCGCCGGGTTTGCGGCCATCTCGATTCTGCCGGCCAAGACCGGGCGGCCGGAACTGATCCACCATGGCGATCACGAGCCCGGGCCGTGTATCTCCATATCTCACAGCAGCGGCTATGCCGTCGCCATGGCCGCCCGGGCGCCGCAGTGCGGCATCGATATCCAGAAGATCAGCAAAAAAATCATCCAGGTGCAGTCCCGTTTCGCGGCAGCCGGTGAGCTTGACTGCCTGCGGCGCGGGGCGCAGGGGCTGGGCGAAACGGAACGTCTCACCCTGCTCTGGTCCGCCAAGGAGGCCCTCAAGAAGGCGTTGCTGCACGATCAACCGGCCGTTTTCCACGGCCTTTCCCTGCACAGCCTGCACCGGGACCATTTCTTTTCTCTCCGGTTGAACTATCCGGGCGGCGGGGCGCAGCCGGCCAGGATTACAGCGGCCCAGCTGGATCATTTCATGCTGGCCTTTTACCCCGGGCAGGAGCATCATGCCTGAACTCCCGGAAGTCGAAGTTACGCGCCGGGGACTGCAGCCGCACCTTGTCGGCCGCACCGTCCAGGGCGTCCGCTGGAGCAACAGGCGGCTCCGCGCCCCCATGCCGCGGCAACTCCTCGACCTCTATATCCGGGGCGGCCGGGTCGCCGCCATCGACCGGCGGGCGAAATACCTGTTGATCAGAATGACCAGCAAGAGCGTTCTCCTCGTTCATCTCGGCATGACCGGGCACCTCGGCCTTTTTCCGGCCGCCGGTCCCCGGGCCCGGCACGATCACCTTTGCCTGCTGCTGGACAACGGCCGGGAACTGCGCTTTAACGACCCCCGCCGGTTCGGTGCCATTTATGTCTGGCCGCCGCTGCAGGCGGCAGCCCTGGAGAACGAATTTTCAGCCCGGCTCGGCCCGGAACCCTTCAGCGAGGAGCTGAATGCCGGCGAGCTGTGGCGCCGGGCCCAAGGGAAGAGACAGGCCGTAAAGAATTTTCTTATGGATTCACGGATGGTGGCGGGACTCGGCAACATCTACGCCAACGAAATCCTCTTTGTCGCCGGAATTCATCCGCAGACACCTGTTCACATGATAAAAAAAGATGCGTGGCAGAACGTTGTCACCTCCTGCCGGGCGGTCCTGGCCCAGGCCATCGAGGCGGGCGGCTCAACCATTTCCGACTTTCTCGACGCCGACGGTGAACCGGGATATTTTCAGTTGCAGTTCCAGGTGTACGGCCGGGCCGGTGCCGGGTGCAAACAGTGCGGGCAAGAGGTGAAAAAAACGGTACTCGGCGGCCGGGCGACTTATTTTTGTCCGCTCTGCCAGCCCTTGAAAAAGACGTAACGACCCCGGGGAAAGACCTGGCGGCGCGGTTTCGAAACCCTGAATCCGTGACGGATTGAGATCATATTCCAGGCAATATGTGGAATTTATTGCATTATTGACGAATAAATGCATTTTATACTCTTCACCGCGCCGCCCTGCGGCCCGCCCGATAACGGCGCATCTGCTGCGTTGGCAACTCGTTGATATCACGCCAGGATAATCAACATCGTTGCCGCCTTGCATCTGCACCGTTCTCGAACGCTCACGGATTCAGGGAAACAGCTTGGCCGGCATATTGACATCCAATTTAACATACGGTAGAATATTTATTTTGCAGCCGCTGGACAGGCGGACAGGCGGGCAAAAATGAAACCGAATAAAAAAAAAACAAAGCGTTCTGCAGATTGGTGATTGTATGGCAAAAAAGATGGAAACAAATCCCGCGTTCAGCGCCGAAGTCATGGCCGAGCCGGGGGGCGAGCATTTAAACAGTTGTTTTTCCTGCGGTGCCTGTTCCGGGATCTGTCCGGTGAGCCAGGCCATTCCCGAGTTTGATCCCCGCAGGATTATCCACATGATCCGCATGGGCCTGTCGGAGCGTCTGCTGTCATCTGACCTGCTCTGGTACTGCTCCGGTTGCCGGAGTTGCGTGCCGGTCTGTCCGCAGGAAGTCGGTTTTGCCGATATTATCGGGGCCGTTGCCAAGCTGGCGCTCAAAAAGGGTTACGTGACCCGCGAACAGCTGGTTGCCAAAGGCAAGGCGGCCGAGGTGCAACGTGACCTCTGCGTTTCCTGCCTGACCTGTGTCCGGGTCTGCCCCTGGAGTATCCCGAAAATCGATGACGGCGGCGTTGCCGTTATCGAGATTGAAACATGCCGGGCCTGCGGCATCTGCGTGGCAGAGTGTCCCGCCCAGGCCATTGTTCTGAAGGAATCCGAGGATGAGCGTTTGATCGCTGCCTGCGGTATGCCATAAATCAGTGGAGATGCGGATGAATTTTACTCCCGATATCAGGTTGTTCAGTTGCCATTACACTGCCCAGCAGAGTTGCGCCGGCGAGGGCCGGGAACTTCAGGAACTGGGCTTTCCGGAAAATGTCCGGCTTTCCCGGGTGAACTGTACCGGCAAGCTTGAGGAGATAACGCTGCTGAAGGCGTTTGAAGACGGAGCGGACGGTGTCTATGTCGTCGGCTGCCCGACTGATTCCTGCCATAACCTGCAGGGCAGCCGGCGGGCGGCCAAGCGGGTCGAAGCTGTCAGGCAGGCCCTGGGCGAGATGGACGTGGAGCCGGATCGGATCCGGATGTATCATTTGCCGCGCGGCCTGCATCCGGAATTCGTCGACGCGGCCCGGGAAATGAACCAGCGAATTCAGGAGATGGGTCCCGGCCCCTTCTGATCCTTTATTCCGTGAATCCGTGACGGCTGCGCACGGGGCCGCCACTTGAAACTCGACAGGAGTTCGACATGATTGTCGCTGAACGAAAGCCTTTGGCAGAGATCCTTGAAATGGTCAAGGACTGTAAAAAAATTCTCGTCCTGGCCTGCCGGGGCTGTGTTACCGTCTGTTCGGCCGGCGGTGAGCGGGAAGCGGAGATTCTCGCCTCCCTGGTCCGCCTGGGCCTGAAGAAAAACGGCTGCCGGGCCGAGGTCATTGAAGGCTCGCTGGTCCGTCAGTGTGACAAGGAATACATTGACGCCATCGACGAGTGGCAGGGCCAATACGACGCCATCCTGTCAACGGCCTGCGGGGTCGGCGTCAACTTTATTGCCAATCTTCGGCCCACGGACAATGTCTATCCGGCGCTGAACACCACCTTTTTCGGGGGTTCTGCCGAACAGGGCGTCTGGAGCGAACAGTGCGCGGGCTGCGGCAACTGCGTGCTGCATTTGACCGGCGGTCTCTGTCCGGTTGCCCGTTGTGCGAAAAGCCTGATGAATGGTCCATGCGGCGGCTCGGTCGACGGCCATTGCGAAATAAATCCGTCCGTGGACTGCGTCTGGCAGATGATCTATGACCGCATGGGCCGCCTTGACCGCCAGCAGGAACTGACGGTTGCCGCGCCGATCCGGGACTGGTCGACCGCCGGCCATGGCGGTCCCCGCAAACTGATTCGCGGGGACCTGACCGTCTGAGCGGCGCCGGCCCGGCAGCCCGTGTTGTTTCCCGCCCCGGCAAGCATCCCGCAATGACCCCTGAACTGTCGCTGCGGGATGCGCAGCACGCCATTCTTGACCGAATCACCATTCTTGACCCGGAAAATATTCCCCTGCCCCGTGCCCTTGGCCGGATCTCCGCTGTTTCTCTGAAAAGCACCATACCCAAACCGGCCTTTGATCAGTCGACCAGGGACGGTTATGCCGTGGCCGCAGTAGCGGCAAATCTCCCTGGCCGGAACGACCTTGTCTCCTTCCGCCTGGCCGGCGAGGTGGCGGCCGGCGACCTTGACCGGCTTACCGTGCGCCGGGGCGAGGCCGTCAGGATCATGACCGGCGCCATGCTGCCCGTCGGCACGAAACGCGTCGTTCCCTGCGAGGCCTGCCGGGAAGGGCAGGGGCGGGTTGCAATGCCGGCAACGGCATTCAGCGAACCCTGCCGGTTTATCAGAAAACGCGGCAGTACCCTGGCGGCCGGCAGGGTGCTGGTATCGCAGGGCCGCTCTGTCCGGCCCGATCATCTTCTTTCCCTGGGCGAGAATAATTATACGGACCTGCCGGTATTCCGGCAGCCCCTGGTAGCCGTTTTATGCACGGGCAGCGAATTGGTGGTACCGGGAACGCCGGCGCGCCGGGGACAGAAAATTTCGGGCAACAGCCTCCTGCTTGGCGGCCTGCTGGCCGAATGCGGGGCCGAGCCGTTTGATCAAGGTACGGTGCGCGACCAGGTGGACGATATCGCCGGAGCCCTGGCCGCCTGCCTGGCCGCTCAACCGCAGGTCATCCTGACTACCGGCGGCATGGGACCGGGCAAGTATGACCTGATAGAGCACGTCGTTGACCGGCTGGGCGGCATTGTCATTTATCGCGGCCTGCAGGTCCGCCCCGGCCGGGCAACGCTTTTCGCCCTGCTGGACAACGTTCCCCTGTTTGCCCTGCCCGGCCCCCCGCCGGCAGTCCGCCTCCTCTTTCATGAACTGGTTGCCCCGGCATTGCGGAAGATGCAGGGCCGGCGCCGGGTCTATCCCCGGCCGGTCAGGGCACGCCTGACCGAGACCGTGCAGGTAAAAAAACGCGGCCGCCTGAACCTGAAAGGGGCGGTTCTGTCCCTGGAAAGGGGCCTCCTGCGAGCCCGCCCGGCAACAGCGACGGAAGCGATGAACGGGATTTTACTGCTGCCGGCCGCCGGCCGCCGCCTGGAGAAGGGCACTGCGGTGACGGCGCATCTCGTCGGCCGGGCGGCGGCGCTATTTTAACGCTCCACCGGCGGCAACGACTTGATTATTCGCCCCCAAAACGTTATTTTGTCATAGTCCGGCCTTGAGCAAAAGCCGATCACCAGGGAACAGAGACAGGAAGCGCCCATGGCAACCAAAGAACTGGTCCTCAGCAGGGAACGTATTCAAAGCAGAGTCATCGAGCTGGGCCAGCGGATCACAGCTGATTACCGCGGCAAAAAACTGGTGATGATCGGCGTCCTGAACGGCGCGTTTATCTTCCTGGCCGACCTGGTCCGCGCGGTGACCACGGCCCATGAGATCGATTTTATCAAGGTCGCCAGCTATGGCGACAGCGCTTCCTCGTCCGGGACGATCCGTCTGGTCAAGGACGTTGAGATCGACGTGGCCGGCAAGGACATCCTGCTGGTTGAAGATATTGTTGACAGCGGCCGGACCCTGGCCTGGCTGACCGAAAACTTTGCCCACAAACAGGCCGCTTCCGTCCGGGTCTGCGCCCTGATCGACAAGCGGGAGCGACGGGAAACAGAGGTCGGAATCGATTACACGGGTTTTGTTCTCGAACAGGGATTCCTGGTCGGTTACGGCCTTGATTACGCGCAGCAGTACCGCCATCTCCCGGAAATTTTCGCCCTGAATTTTTGACCGGCCCCCGGCCGGCGATAAAGACCAGGGCCTGAATCCGTCACGGATTCAGGTGTTCGTTTACTTCGACCCGGTGCAGCCGGGAGGGGGAGATCATGGCAACAAAAAAAATAGGTGTTATTCTGTCAGGATGCGGCAATCGGGACGGCTCGGAAATCCATGAGGCGACCTTAACGCTCTGGGCCATTCACAAAAACGGCGCGGATTTTCAGTGCTTTGCCCCGGATGTACCCCAGCATCACGTTCTCAATCATATCACCGGCAAAGAGATGGACGAACAGCGCAACGTCCTGATTGAATCGGCCCGGATCGCCCGTGGTAACATCAAGGCCCTCAAGTTATGTGATCCCGCCCGGATCGACGCCCTTATCCTGCCCGGCGGCTTAGGCGCGGCAAAAAACCTGTGCAGCTATGCCTTTGACGGCCCCGACTGTTCGGTGAACGAGGAAGTGGCCCGGGTCATCCGGGAGATGCATGAACGCGGCAAACCCATCGGCGCCCTGTGCATTGCCCCGGTTATTGTGGCCAGGGTCCTCGGGTCGATAGAGGTTACCATCGGCCAGGACCGGAAAACGGCAGACAACCTTGCCCGGATGGGAGCCAGCCATATCCCGACCTTGCACGGCGAAATTGCCGTGGACCGGCAAAATAAAATCGTGACCACCCCGTGCTACATGCTTAGTTCCCGGGTTGATCAGATCGGTGAGGGGGCGGACAATCTCGTTAAGGCCGTTCTCGAACTGATTGATTGACGGGCAAGGCTTCCGGCCGGATCGCTTCCGTTCGCTATAGCCCCTCTATGCGGGCGGGAGTGACCGCGTGAAGATGGGATGCCGGTGACGGCTGACCTTTCCCGCAAATCAGCCGATTGCCGTCCACTGCCCGCTCCGCGAGGATTCCAGGCAGGCCTCGCATATCCGGACCGCGGCCAGCCCGTCTGCGCCGGGAACCGGGTTGGCGGCCCTGCCGGCCAGAAAATCCCGCCAGTCCTGTAAAAACGGCACCAGGGTCCGGACCGGCTCCCCGGGATCAAGCCTGGTCACCTCTGTCGCGCGAATCCGCTCCAGGGTATTGAATATCTGGTCGCCCTGGAGCTGACCTTCACGGCCGACAAACTCAAAACGGCCCGAGCGGGCATGGCCCACCTTGGAACAGTCAAGCGTGCCGACGACCCCGCCGTCCATTTCCACCAAGACGGCCAGAAGATCTTCGAGAGCGGTGCCGGACCGTTGCCGGCAGAGGGCCGTTACCCGCCTGACCTCCAGGCCGGTCATAAAACGCAGGGCATCGAACACATGAACCGCCGTATGGAAACTGACCCCGGCCCCGGCCTGTTCCGGGTCTTCATGCCAGGCAATGGTAGAGGGTTCGAGCCGCTGGCTGGCGGCAAAACTGTACAGCGGCCCCAGGGACGGCAGTTGTTCGCGCAGGCCCCGGATGACGCCATTATAGCGCAGGGTCTGCCCCACGGTCAGGGGCAGGTGGTGCCGGGAATAGAGTGCGACAATTTCCGCGGCAACCGCGCCGCTGACGGCCAGGGGTTTCTCGATGAGCAGCGGCTTGCCCAGCCGGGCGCACTGTTGCGCTATTGCCAGGTTCAGCGCCGGCGGGACCACGGCGATAACCGCTTCGACCTGCCTGTCGGCAACCAGTTCCGGCCACTGCCGGTACCAGGTACAGTGCCAGCGCGCGGCCTGTTCCGCGCCGCTCGGTAAACGGCGGCTGACGGCGATCAGTTCCAGTCCTGCAATATCATGGACAATATGGTTGGCATACCGGCTGCCATGCCGTCCCGTCCCGATGATTCCGACGCGCATCGGTTCGCTCCCGTGATTCAGGTTTCATCTTACCAGTTCATGCACCCCGACAATCCTGACCTGCCGCAGCAGGTGGTCGCGGCACCGGGTCAGGGCCTTCAGCATTGCCTCGTCGGGATGGCCGATCCCGATGGCCTGCCCATATTTTTTCGCCGCAGCGACGAGGAGTCTCAACTGGTGACAGATATCTTTCCGGGTCTTGACGTTGTCGAGAAAAACCCGGCGGCGGCCTGTTTTGATGCCCATTTTACGGGCCTCGTCCATGCCGACGCTTCGGGGCGTGGTCATGGAATCGACATAAAAAAGTCCCTTTTGCCGCAACAGCGCCAACACCTCGTGCATGGCCGGACGATTTTCGGTGTAACGGGACCCCATATGGTTGTTCATGCCGATGGCATGAGGGACCAGGGCCAGGTTTTCCGCCGCAAGGGACCTGATCTTTGCCGGCGAATCATTGAGGTACAGGGTGCCGGGCCCGGGATCAAAGGCCTGGTCGCGCGCCTCCATGGGCATGTGCACCAGGATGTCATGGCCTGTCTGCCAGGCCTGTTCAGCCTGTTCGGCAGTTACGGGCGCGTGGGGCAGAAAGGAAAAGGTCAGGTTCATGCCCAGGGCCAGCAGTTCCGCGCCCAGCCGCCGGTGATGGCCCATGTCATCGATGATAATGGCGACGCGCGGCAGTTCCTGCCCCCCGGCGACGCTCTTTTCGCCGCCTTCGGCCTCGGACTGCCCGGACTGCTCCGGCGCGGGCGGGGCTGGTTCTTCAAAAACAGGCGCCGTAGTCTCCGGCACCACCACAGTGGAGAGGGTCTCGATGACAGTTTTTTCCTGTTTCTGTTCCGGGGGGTGCTGCTCTTCTTGCTGACGGATCGAGAAAACGGCGACTCCGGCCAGGAGCAGGACCAGGCCGAGCCGCAGCCACGGGCGCCCTCGCCCGGACATCAGCGGTCCCGGGCCAGGACGTAGAGCGCCAGGCCGCCGAGCATGGAGAGGCTCTCCGGCTCCGCGGTTTCAGCAAACAGCGCAAGCGTGTCAAGCGCCTCGGCAACCAGTTGTTCCGCGGTCTGCCGGGCAGACTCGAAGCCATGGCAGTCTTCGATCAGGCGGTGGACAACAGCCAGCGCCCCGGGAGCGGTACGATCGCCCCGGAGGAGATCGTGCAACCGTTTTTTTGCCGCCGGTTCAGCGGCAGACAGGGTATGGATCAGGGGCAGGGTAACCTTGCCCTCGATAAAATCATTGCCGGTCTTTTTCCCGGTACTGGATGCGTCGCCGAGATAATCGAGCAGGTCGTCGATCACCTGGAAGGCCGCCCCCAGTTTGCGGCCGTAGGTCGCCAGCGCCGCCTGCTGCTCCGGCCCGGCACCGGCATGGAGCGCCCCGATCTCACAGGTGGCGGCGATGAGCAGACCGGTTTTGCGATGGATGACCGCAAAGTATTGCTGCTCCGTCATCCCGGCGTCCGCCACATGGCGAAGTTGCAGAAACTCGCCGTCCACCATGCCGGCCGTGGAGCTGCAGAATACGTCCAGGCCCCGGGACCCGGCAAAGCGGCCGATCAGGTGCATGGAACGGGCATGCAGCCAGTCGCCGGCGAGAATGGCGGCGGCCATGCCGTACCTGCGCGCCACGGATTCGCGGCCGCGCCGGTCCCGGGCGTGGTCGATCACATCATCGTGCACCAGGGTGGCCACATGCAGGTACTCAAAGGCGGCGGCCAGCCGGTAGATCTCCTCCCCGGCCGCGCCGCAAACCCGGGCGGACAGAACGGCCAACAGGGGCCGGATACGTTTGCCGCCGCCGAAAAGGGCGTAATTCAACACCTCGGCCAGCAGCGGGTCGTTATCGGTCAGCGCCCCGGCCAGGTCCCGGCGCATGGCGGTTTCAATGACTGCCGCCTGCCGGCTGGCAAAGGTGCGGAGCGCTGACGGATCAGCCGGTTTGATTGTGGTCATGTTCCTCGGCAAAAAAAGTTTTGACCCGGTCCAGATCCCGGCAGACAGGACTCGGCGGCAGGCTTTTTAGAAAACGACGGCCGTAGCCCTTGGTGAAGAGCCGGACATCGAGCACCGCGATGACCCCGCGGTCACTGGTACGGCGCATGAGCCGCCCGGCACCCTGGCGCAGCCCGAGCACGGCGCGGGGCACCTGGAAGTCAAAAAACGGATTTCCCCCGGCCGCGCGAATGCGGTTGATCCGTGCCATAATAACAGGGTCGCTCGGGACTTCAAACGGTAATTTATCGATGATCACCAGGCTCAGCGATTCGCCGGGGATATCGACCCCCTCCCAGAAGCTGGACACGGCAAAGAGTACCGACTCGTTTTCCCTGGCAAAACGGGACAACAGTTCATGGCGGGGCCCGGTTCCCTGGAGCAGCAGGGGAAATTCCAGGCGCTCTTCCAGGGCCCGGCAGGCATTCTCCATGGCCTGGATGGAGGTGAACAGCACCAGAGCCCGGCCGCCGGCCAGCCTGATCAGTTCCTCTATCCGCTGGTGCAGGGCCGCGCCGTAGCCCGGCGCGGCCGGCTCCGGAAACATTTTGTCCGGCACATGGAGCAGGGTACGGTTGGCATAATCAAAGGGCGACGGAAAAGCCAGGGTCGATGTCTCTTCCGGCAGGCCCAGGCGCCGGCGAAAATAGGTGAAATCGCCTCCCGCGGAAAGGGTGGCCGAGGTCAGGATAACGGCGGCCATCGAGGTAAAGAGCGTTTCCTGCAGGTCATCGGCCACATCAATGGGCGTGGCCGAAAGCACCAGGTTCTTTTCCCGGCGTTCATACCAGTGGACAAAGCGAACGTCCTCGGCCGGGATGTCCGTAAAGGTCTCGGCCGTGATGGTGTCCAGGCGGGAGGCCAACTCTTCACAGCGCAGGATGTACTGGCCCCAGGGCTCTTCCCGGTTGTCCAGGCCGTCCATTGACCCGGCCAGGCGATGAAAAGCCTCGAGCAGCGTGTCGCGCCGGCGCTCGAACTCCGGCTGGGTATCCCGCAGGCCGGCCAGGGGAAAACGGCCGAGGGCGGCGGGGAACCGGGAGAAAAACTGTTCCAGCAGGCCGACCAGCGAGCCGGCCGCCCCCTGCACCTCTTGCTGTTTTTCCCCTGCCAGTCCCGACCGGGCGCTGCGCTCCACATCGGCAGCCAGGTCAAGCACCTGGTAGCGGCTGAAGGAAAAACCGAAAAAGGTGGTGGCCACGTTTTCGACATGATGGGCCTCGTCAAAAATAACCGCTTCGTAGCGGGGCAGTACCTCGCCATGGCCGCTGCGGCGGACGGCGAGGTCGGAGAAAAGCAGGTGATGGTTGACCACCAGAAGGCGGCTGGCGGCCGCCTCGCGGCGCAGGCGGTTGAGAAAACAAGCCGCGCCGTCAGGACAGTCGCCGCCCAGGCAGAAATGGGGAAGACAGCAGATTTTCCGCCATAGCGGCGAGGCGCCGGGTAGCCATGTCAGCTCGGCGCGGTCGGCAAAGGTGGTTTTTTTCAGCCAGCCGTCTATCCGGTCCGCGGCCTGGTCGGCAACCAGGGCCGGCTGCCCGGCGGCCCGGTACTGATGCCAGCGGTACAGGCAGAGATAGTTCTGCCGCCCCTTGACACAGAGCGCCCGCAGCTGCGGCTCGATATATTTCCGGATAAATGGTATTTCATGCTTAAGGATCTGGTCCTGCAGGTTGCGGGTATTGGTGGAGACCACAACCTTGCGGCCGCTCAGGACCGCCGGGACGAGATAGGCCAGGGTTTTGCCCAGGCCGGTTTCCGCCTCGACCACAAGGCAGACGGCCTGGTCCGGTTCGGTAAAGCTTATCTCATCCGAACCCCCCAGGGCCGTTGCCACTGCCGCCGCCATTTGTTGCTGGCCGGGCCGGGGTTCATAGCCGCCAAGATGACCGGCCAGGACGCCATCGGGGCCGAAAATTTTTTTTATCGACCCGGACGCCGCCATTTTTCCCTAGTCTCCTTCTCAATCATTGTCTCATCCTCTTCTCCCTGTAAAACCACATCCATAACACGGCCTCGCCGGGCAGGCAATCCGGGAATGCATCCATCTTCTTGACACATCTTTGCTTCCCAGGTAATAGTTCAACCTGAATCCGTGACGGCTTGAGATAGCATTTTATGCAATATGTGGCATTTATTGCATTATTTCTGAATAAATGCATTTGCCGGTCTTAACCGCGCCGCCCTCCGGGGCGCCCGGGAATGGCGCATCTGCCGCGTTGGCAACTCGTTGACATCACACCAGAATAATCAACATCGTTGCCGCCTTGCACCTGCACCGTTCTCGAACGCTCACGAATCCAGGTTTTATAAACGAGTCAACCGGGGTCGACAATCGAATATTGATATGCCTTCTTTATCCACTGATATGCCTCCTTTATCCTCAGTGCCCGCCAGCCAACTCCTTGAAGGTCAGGAAAGCATTCTCCTGGTAGATGATTATCCCGATATTGTTCTGCTGCTGAAGGAATTTCTCGAGGACCACGATCTGCCGACTCTGACTGCCGGCTCCGCTGCCGGACTCCGCCTGGCCCTGCGGGAAAACAATATCGCCCTTGCAGTTCTCGATATCGCCCTGCCCGATGGTGATGGCATGGCGCTGCTCCCCGGAATTGTTCGCGATTACCCGGACACCTCGGTCATCATGCTTACCGCCTCGGCCGACCTGCATACGGCCCTGGAGTGTATGCGCCTGGGAGCGGATGATTACCTGACCAAGCCGGTCCAGTTCACCGAGTTTTATGAAACGGTGCGCAAGGTCCTGGAAAAAAGACGCCTGACCATCAACAACCGCCGCTATCAACGTCAGATCGAACAGGCAAAATTCCGCATCCAGCTGCTGCACGATCTGTCCCTGAAGATGAATTCCGCCTACCTGAGCATGGTGGAGCTTGACGAGATCCTGCAGGCAATCCTGGTCGGCATCACGGCAAAAGAGGGACTGCAGTTCAACCGGGCCTTCCTGGCCCTGTTCGACGAGGCGGGCCAGACCCTTGAAGGCCGGCTGGCAATCGGTCCGGGGTGCCGAGAAGAGGCTGGGCACATCTGGCAGGAAATGCGGGAAAAGGACCTGCATTTCTGCGACATCATTGCCAATATCAAGGACAGCTGCATGGAGGGCGATTCCGAGGTCAATACCATTATCCGCTCTCTCAAGGTAGATGCCGGCGACAGCGAGCATATCCTGATCCGCGCCGCCCGGAGCCGACAGTCTATGAATGTTGTCAACGGCCGCTGCGAATATCCGGTGCCGCCTGACCTGATCTCACTGTTGCAGGAGGACACCTTTGTGGTCGTCCCGCTCTACTCGCCGGGTAAATCGCTGGGCGTTCTTATTGCCGATCATTTTGTGACCCGCCAGCCCATCACCGAGGACCTGATCCAGGCCCTGGAAAGTTTTGCCAGCCAGGCCAGCCTGGCCATCGAGCACTGTCATCTGTACATGAACATGGAGAGCAAGATCAAGGAACTGGAAGCCATGGCCCACGAGCTGGAGCAAAGCAAAGACCTGCTGGTGGAAGCGGAGCGTTATGCCACCCTGGGCCACATGGCTGCCCAGCTGGTGCACAAGATCCGCAATCCGATTACGACCATCGGCGGCACGGCACGGTTGCTCGCCCGCAAGACCGATGATCCGGAGTGGCTCACGTTTCTCAACGCCATGATCACGGAGACGGCCAAGATCGAGACGACCCTGGAGGATCTTTTCAGTTTTGTCGAGCAGGAGACCCCGGCCCGGGAGATGGCCCCTCTCTATCCGCTGATCCGTAAATCATTGCTGCTCTTTTACGGCGACATGAAAAAACAGCATATTGAAGACCATATTGTTCTGCCGGAGCCCGGGCCGATGCTGAAAATTGACCAACGCCAGATCCGCCAGATGTTTGTGTGCCTGATCCGCAACGCCATCGAGGCCATGCCGGACGGCGGCACCTTGACCATCGCGGCAGAGTCCGATGACACCAAGGTTTCCATTTCCATCCATGATACCGGCGGCGGCCTCAACCCCTCAACAGACCCCCTCTTTATAACCAAGACCTTTGGCGGCGGCCTGGGGCTCGCCATGGCCCATCGTATCGTCCAGGACCATGACGGCACCCTGAAAATTGGCAAGAGTAAACAGGGCGGGACCGAGGCCAGGATCATCTTCCCGTTGCCGACCGGCGAAAAACAGGATTAACGTCGCGAATTCCAAGGAGTTATTAACTTAAACCATCCGGGGTGCCCCAGATTTGCGCAGTCGTGTCTGTCCGCTATAGTCCCTCTATGTGGTCAGGCGCGACCGCGGGAAGATGGGGTGCCCCTGATGGTTTACCCGGTCGCAGCCATGAGGCCAGCAGTCCTGCCAGGGCGAAAACCGCCCCGTACTGAAACGATCGATGCAGGGCGAACATGAATGCGGCCGTTGACGCCGGAGTAAAATCCTTCATGTCGAGGCCGCCGGTCGCATGGGAAAAATAGAGGGCGAAAATAAGGCCGGCCAGGGCGGTGCCGAGAAGCATGCCAAGGTTGCGGGCCGTGGCCAGCAGGCTGGCGGTGACGCCGACCTGGTCGTCAGGCACTCCGGCCAGGGCGGCGGCGCTGTTCGGCGACAGAAACATGGCCTCCCCGAAGCCCAGCAGGGCCAGGCGGGCGGCAACCGCAAACGGCGAGGTCTCCGCAGTTATTCCGGTTAACAGCACCATGCTGATCAGGCAGCACAAAAGACCGCCGGTTGCCACAATCCTGGCGCCCATGCCGTCATGCATCCTGCCGGCAACGGGGGAGACGATAAACACGCACAGCGGCACGGCCATCATGACATAGCCGATTTGGTCCGGGGGCAGACCGAGAATCCGGTCCAGGTAAAAAGGGGTCAGGATCAACACGAAAAACAGGACGACAAACGAGAGCATGCCGCTGACCAGGGCCATGGAAAAAAAGCGCTGTCTGAAAAGCGGCAGGGGCAGGAGCGGGGCCGAACATCGTTTTTCGTGCCCCAGAAAGACAAACCAGACCAGGAAAATCAGGACCAGGCCGGCGCCCAGAATCGCTGACCACGCCAACTCCCTTCCGGCGACCGGCGCGCTCACATTGGTGGCGACCAGGATGGTCAGGGTGACGGCCGCAGCCCATAACATGGCGCCGCGCCAATCAAAACCATGACGCCGCGAGGGCTCTGGACTCCGGACGATTGCCGGCGGCCGGGACGAACCGGTAAGCGGCCCCCGGCCCAAGACAAAAAACAAAAGGCCGATGGGTACCGTAACCCAGAAAATGGCCCGCCAGTTCACCCAGCGAATGAGCAGGCCGCTGATGGGCGGGCCGGCCATCAGGCCCAGCGAAGTCGCAACCCCGATCAAGCCCAGGCCGCGGCCGAGGCGGTCGGCAGGAAAAATCGATTTAATCAGGGCCGGCCCGGTGGCCATCATCATTGAGGCGCCCAGGGCCTGGATAAACCTGAACAAAATAAGGGAATAAATTTCCGGCGCCAGGCCGCAGGACAGGGAGCCGCCGGTAAAAATGAGCATGCCCCATGAGTATACGCGGCCACGCCCCCGGCGGTCTGACAGGTGGCCCCAGAGCAGAAGCAGGATCGTAATCGTCAAAAGATAGACCAGGACAACCCCCTCGGTCAGGGCCAGGGAACTCTGAAAGTCTTCCATCAGGGTCGGTAAGGCCACGTTGACCATGGAGCTGTCCATGGTGGACATAAAAACGCCCACCGAAACAACCAGAAACAACCGGCGGCGGTGCGGATAATCTTGATCAGTCACTTTCTTTAACCTGAATCCGTGAGCGTTCGAGAATGGTGCAGATGCAAGGCGGCAACGATGTTGATTACCCTGGTGTGATATCAACGAGTTGTCAACGCCGCAGCTGCGCCGTTATCGGGCACCCCGCAGGGCGGCGCGGTGAAGAGGATAAAAAGCATTTATTCGTCAAAAATGCAATAAATTATATATTGTATGGAACATCACCTCAAGCCGTCACGGATTCAGGTTTAAATTTCTTCGCTGATTCCATTCAATGACATTTCTGTCGCCCGTTTTGCAAAGTCAACTCTCATCTACCGTAAAAAGCGAGTCTTTTCAAAAAAAACTGAATCTTCCCATTTCGGGGACAGTTTTAAACAAGGTGACCAATCGTACCTTTCCTCAACAAATGCAATAATAACAACATATTCCTCCGAATTAATTTTTCCAGCGCAACCGATTTGCCCCGGGAAATTCATTTCCAGCCCTCCGTAAATATTTTTATAATGTGAATTCAACATGTTACCCTCTTGAAAAAAAGAATAATCACCGTAAAAAAAGTGCATATTTTCTTGACAGGCCTCTTAAAGGTGGTATAAAAAATTACATGGTAAAGTTTTTTGTACATTGCACAGGTTGAACAAAGGACGGCATGGTGTCGTCTTCAGTACAAGAAGGAAAGGAGAAAAGAGATGAAGAAAATCCTTGCAACAGCTGTGGCTCTGGGCCTGGTAGTCGGCGTCGCCGCTTCCGCCTCGGCACTGGAGCTGAAAATCAAAGGTAGTTACCAAGTTGACGGGTACTACCTCAACCAGGGTAACGGCGCGGCCGGTGACGGCGGAGTTATACCCTGGAACGATGCTACATACCGGGCCATTACGGGCAAGACCGGCACTCCCGGTAATGACGACTGGTATGAGCATGAATTCCGTATCAAGCCGAACCTGATCATCAACGACAAGGTTCAGATCAAGAGCGACATCCGTCTCATCGACAGCAACACGGTCTGGGGCCACCAGGCAGACCTGCAGACGGCAAATGGCGGCAACATGAAGGTCAGAAAACTCTGGCTGCTGTACGATTCACCCATCGGCCGCTGGGAAATCGGCCGCCGGCCGGCCGGTTCCTGGGGAAGTGACTTTGTCAACTCCGGCACCGCTGCTGACCGAATCATGTTTCGTCCCAACCTGCCCGAGCACTGGCATGGCTACGCCTTCCTGGAAAAGCAGCTGGAGAATGACGCCTACCACAGCAACCTTGACGATAACGACAGCGACTACTACGAAGTCTCAGCCGGCTATACCAAGAACCGGACCAATGCCTGGCTGGGCGCTGGCCTGACGCTGGATAAGGACCCTGTAGACACGCTGTACAAACAGCCAGCAATCGGAAAAGACTTTCGGAAGATTACGACCTATCATACCATGGGTTTTGTGCAGCAGGGTCTCACCGACAACCTGACCCTGGTCGGGGAATTCGATTACAAGTGGGGACATAAGGAATTCACCGACACCAGCAAGCCCGATCTGGATATCAACGCCTGGGCCTACTTTGCCGCCCTGGCCGGGAACTATGGCAACCTGAGTACCACTTTGGGTTATGCTCACATCGACGGCGACGGCAATCCTCAGGACAACACGGACCACGCCTATGACGTCGTCAACGGTACCGGCGCCGACTTTCAGCCGCTATATATCCTGACCGGTTCCGCCACCGACATCCTCAACGGTGATCGCGGGCCCAACCTGGTAGGCACGGCTGTTCGCCAGGCTGGAGTTGACGCCTTTGTTGCCCTGGCCGACTACCAAACCACTGACAAGTTGACCCTCCATGGCGGGGTCGGCGCGGGCTGGGCCGATGACGCACCGGCGGGAGTTGACGATGCCTATGGCTGGGAATTCGACCTTGGCGCCGCCTATAAACTGTACAAGAACCTGACCTATGAAGTACACTTCGGTTACTGGGCCGTTGGCGATTTCGCCAAGCTCGGCAATCCCGACTTCGACACCCAGGACGTTTACCTGGTCAGCCATCACCTGACCATGAAGTTCTGATCTCTTTCGAGACCAGGGCATGATGTTGACCCCTGCCGGGCTGCCGGCAGGGGTTTTTTTATTGCGCCCCGACAACTGTCCGGCGGCGCCGGTCCGGTACGAAAACTTCTCTTTAACTCCATTCAACAAGATGCTATACGTTGTATTTCCAAGAATAAGCAAACGGAAATAATTAATGGAATTTGAAGCGGCGACACAAACCGGCGACGAACTGCGGGCAGTGCTGAAAAAAGTGGTGCGGCGGCCGCACGGCAATATCCACCATGGCAGGCTCTATATCCCGCCCGAGGCCTTTACTCATGCGGGAACCGGGACCAATCTCAGTATCAGCCCGTTTGCCATTTTCGACTGCACCGGCAGCATTCACCTCGGCCCCTGGTGCATGATCGGCGCCCGGAGCCGCATCTACACCCATGACCATATCCATGACGGCCTGGAACCCCTGCTCGCCCGGCAGGAGCAGTTCGGGGTCCTCTGGCAGGACAAGTATATCGGCCGGGATGTCTGGATCCATGAAAATGTGCTGGTCCTGTACCAGGTGACGGAGATTCCGGACGGGGCGGTCATCGGCGCGGGCGCGGTACTCACTCGAAATCCGGGGCCGTATGAGATCTGGGCGGGGGTGCCGGCCCGGAAGATCGGCGAGCGCCGCGACCTGGCTCCGGACGAGATCCGGCAGCTGCTCGACCGCAAATCCTTTTCCCTGCGGGAACACCTCAAAGACACATGGGCGAGCACGAACTATACAATATTCTGATGTACTCCCATGACACCTACGGTCTGGGACACATCCGGCGCACCCTGGCGATTGCCGGGTATCTGCGCTCGGCCTCAACCAATATCCTGATCCTGACCGGCTCGCCCGTTGCCGGCCGCTTCCGCTTCCCGGACAATGTCGATTTTGTCCGCATCCCCGGCATGATCAAGAAGACCAACGATGAATACCAGGCCCTGGCCATCAGGATTGATCCGGAACATGCCGTGACCATCCGCAAGGCGATCATCTCCGCCACGGCCGCAACCTTCCGGCCCGACCTGTTTATCGTGGACAAGGAACCGCTGGGCCTGAAGCGGGAAGTCCTGCCCGTCCTGCAGTGGTTCCGGCGGCACAGCCCGCAGACCCGGACGATCCTCGGCCTGCGTGATATCATGGATGACCGCGCCACCGTGCGCCGGGACTGGCGGCGCCGGAACGTCTATCATTATCTTGAAGAACTGTACTCGGAGATCTGGGTTTACGGCCGGCAGGAGATCTACGACCCGGCCGTGGAGTATGACATCCCGGCCGCCGTGCGGGACAAAATGTTCTTTACCGGCTATCTCCAGCGCCCGGTCGCCTCGGCCAAACGCAGCCTGAAAACGCGGCAAAAGTTCGCCGTCCGGGACCAAGACCGCCTGATCGTCCTGACCGCCGGCGGCGGCGGCGACGGTTTCAAGATGATGGACACCTATCTTGCCATGCACGAATCCCGGCCGGTCCCCGGCATCAAAAGCATCCTGATCACCGGCCCCTTCATGCCCCGGGAGCAGCGCGGACTTCTTGCGCAGCGCGCCCGGCCCTACCGGATCACGGTCCTGCCGTTCTATCCGCGCATGGAAGAGATGTTTGGCGCGGCCGACCTGGTGATCACCATGGGCGGCTATAACACGGTCTGCGAAATCCTGAGCCAGCAGACACCGGCGCTCATCATCCCGCGGGAAACACCGCGCCTGGAACAGCTCCTGCGGGCCGAGGCCTTGAAAAAACAGCGGTTGATCGAGTTTATTCCCTGGTCGGCGCTGAACCCGGAGCGCCTGCATCATCAGCTCTTGGCCATGCTCGACGACCTGCAGCCTTACCGGCAGGCCATCGCCGGTTTTCCGCTGGACGGCATTGACTTTATCAAAAACCGGTTGCGCCATTTCAAAGGGTCACGACCATGAGCGGGCCGGTACTGGGGATGATCCTCAAGGGCTATCCCCGCATTTCGGAATCCTTTATTTCCAATGAAATCCTGCTGTTCGAGCAGATGGGGCTGAACATCCGCATCTTTTCCATGCGCCGGCCGCGCGAACCCTTTTGTCACGACAGCGTCAGGCGGATCAGGGCCAGGGTCGATTACCTGCCCACCGAACTGTTTTTTGACTTTCCCCGGCTCTTGCCGCCCGCCGCCTTCCTGGCAGTGCGTGAGCCCCGCCGTTTTCTTGCCGCCCTGCGTCAGGCGGCAGTCCGTTTCGAGCGGACCCGGAACCTGGGCACGATCAAGCACCTGCTGCAGGCCGCCTACCTGGTCAATCAATATCTGCGCCGCTCACCCGAGGTCGTCCACCTGCACGCCCATTTCGCCCATTCGCCGACCTCGGTGGCCCTGTTTGCCGGGCTGCTCGGCGGTCCGGACTTCAGTTTTACGGCTCACGCCAAGGATATTTACACCTCCGACCCGGGCCAGTTGCGGGAGAAAATCAACCTGGCCTCCCTGGTCATCACCTGCACCGAATACAATAAACGATTCCTGCGGCGCCTGGCCCCCGACAGCGCGACGCCCATCCACTGCGTCTATCACGGCATCGACCTGGGGCTCTTCAACGGCGCGGCCGGCGAACGCCGCACCACTCCCCGGCCGCCGTATCGAATCCTGAGCGTGGCCCGGCTGACGGCCAAAAAGGGCATCCCGACCATCCTGCAGGCCCTGGCCATTCTCCGGGACCAGGGGATCGATTTTGAATACACCCTGATCGGCGACGGCGATGACCGGGAGACGATTTTTCGCCTCATGGCAAAGCTGGGACTGCTCGACCGCTGCCGCTGGCCCGGCACCATGGCCCATGACCGGGTTATCGGCGAATTTGCCCGCGCCGATCTCTTTGTTCTCGGCTGCGAAGTCGCGCCGGACGGGGACCGGGACGGCATTCCCAATGTCCTGGTCGAGAGCCTGGCCATGGGCCTGCCGGCCGCAGCCACCAGGGTTTCAGCCCTGCCGGAAATCGTCCGCGACGGGGACACCGGCCTGCTCGTGCCGCCGGGCGATCCCCCGGCCCTGGCCACAGCCATGCGCCGCCTGCTCTCGGACAAGACCCTGCGCGACCGGGTCATCGGCCGGGGCCGCCGGCTGGTCCATGCCGATTTTGATAACCGGCAACTGATCAGGCAGCTGGCCGCCATCTCCTGCCGGAATATCCCGGCCCTGAACTGCGCCTAAGCTCATGCACATCGGTTTTTACGCCCCATTCAAACCCCTGGCCCATCCCAGTCCGTCCGGCGACCTGGTTATCGCCACCGGCCTGCACGATTATCTGCAGGCCCGGGGACACCGGCTGAGCGTCCTCAGCACCCTGCGCTGCCGCTGGATCTACTGGCAGCCGTGGCGCCTGGCGCAGGCCTTTTCAGAACGGCTCCGTCTCGGGCGCCGGCTGACCCGCCGGCCCGTTGACCTGTGGCTCACCTATCACTGCTACTACAAGGCCCCGGACCTGCTCGGCCCCGCGGTCACGGCAAAGCTCGACATCCCCTACCTCATCTTCCAGGGAAGTTACGCCACCAAGGTCCGGCGAAAATGGCTCACCCGGCCCGGCTTTGAACTGAACAGAAAAGCCCTGCTGGCCGCGGACATGGTCCTGACAAACCGCCGTGATGATCATGTCAACCTGCAGCGGCTGCTGCCTGAAAAACGACTCGGTTACATCAGGCCCGGAATCCACCCGGCCCGGTTCGCCAGGGATGAAGAGGCCCGCCGGGAGATGCGGACCGCCTGGCAGGCCGATGGCCGCCCGGTTATCCTCTCCGCGGCCATGTTCCGGCCCGATGTCAAGACCGAGGGTCTTATCCGGGTGATCGAGAGCTGCGCCAGGCTCCGGGACCGGGGGTATGATTTTCTCCTGGTCATTGCCGGGGAAGGCCGGGAGAGAAAACGCCTCACGAACCTGGCCGGCAACCGGTTGGGAAAAAACGTGCTCCTGGTCGGCCAGGTCCCGCGCCGGCAGATGGCCCGCTTCTACAGCGGCGGCGACCTCTTTGTCTTTCCCGGAATCAATGAATCGCTGGGCATGGTCTTCCTGGAGGCGCAATCCTGTCGGTTGCCGGTGGTGGCCTTCGACAACGGCGGGATTCCCGAAGTCGTCATGAACGGGGAGACCGGTTTCCTCACGCCCCTTTTCGACCAGGACGCCTTTGACCAGGCCGTTGCCACGCTGCTGGCCGATAAGGAGACACGCCAACGGATGGGCCGCCGGGCCGCCGGCTACATCCGCGAGCAGCACGACCTTGAACGGAACTATCGGCAACTGGAAAAAATCCTGGACCGGGTTGTTGCCGGCCATGGCCAAAAAAGGTGAACCTGACATGACCAAGACCAGTGCAACCCGCTTCGGCCTCATCCGCCATGCCCAGACCCGGTGGAATAAAGAGAAGAGAATCCAGGGCTGGCTGGACAGCCCGCTTTCCACGGTCGGCCGCCGGATGGCCGAGAGCTGGGGCAGGGAGCTGCATGACCTGGCCTGGCAGCGGATTGTCTGCAGTGACCTGGGCCGCGCCAGGGAAACAACGAAGCTGCTCAACCAGACGCTCAAGCTGCCCGTTCACCCGGACAAACGGCTCCGGGAGCAGGACTGGGGAAAATGGAACGGCATGACGCTGGCCGAGCTGAAGACCGGCCAGGCGGAAACGCTGCGGCAACAGGAGGCGGCGGGCTGGCTCTTCCGGCCGCCGGGCGGCGAATCCCGGCAGCAGGTGCTCGAACGGAGCCTGGCGGCCCTGCATGCGGCCCACCTGGCCTGGCCCGGTGAGACCATCCTGGTTGTCTGTCACGGGGGCGTGATCAAGTGCCTGCTCTATCACCTGGCGGGACGAAGTTTTTTGCCCCATGAACTGCGGCTGCTCAAGGGCTATCGCCTCCATCTGCTTGAACAGCTGGGCCGGACGCTGTACCTTGAAGAGCTGAACAGCCGGTCCCTCCATCGGTAGTAAGGCGCCACAGAGCGTTTTTTGCATATTTCGAGGGAATCCATGAACATCATCATCTACTGTCAGCACGTGCTCGGCATCGGCCACCTGTTCCGGACCCTGGCTATCGCCGAAGCCCTGGCCGGGCACCGGGTGACCCTGGTCCTCGGCGGCCCACCGGTTGCGGTTGCCGTCCCCGGTCACGTTCGCGTGGTCCGGCTGCCGGGCTTGATGATGGATGCGGAGTTTTCGCGGCTGTTGCCGGTTGAGCCGGGACGAGCAGTTGCGGAGATCAAAAAAGAGCGGCAAATTTTGCTGGCAGACCTGGTCCGGGATATCCGGCCGGAACTGCTGCTTGTTGAACTTTACCCCTTCGGCCGGTCCGGATTTAATTTTGAACTGGGACCCTTGCTGCACGCCGTCCGGGACGGCCGGCTGCCGTCCTGCCGGGTCATCTGCAGCCTGCGCGATATCCTGGTGGAAAAAAAGAATCAGCAGAAATACGAACAACGGGTGCTCGACCGGCTCAATCCTTTTTTCGACGCCGTGCTGGTCCATGGCGACCCGGAGGTCATCAAGCTTGACGCCACCTTTTCCCGGCGGCGGGAGATCACGGTCCCCGTGGTCTATACCGGCTATATCTGCCAAAAGCCGCAGCCGGGCGACAGGCAGGCCATCAGGGCCCGGCTGCAACTCGGCCCAGAAGACCAGCTGATCGTTGTCAGCGCCGGCGGCGGTAGCGTGGGCCATCGGCTGCTGGAATCGGCGCTCCGGGCCCATGCCCTCATGCCTGCCCGGGCTCGAAGAATGCAGGTCTTCACCGGCCCCTATCTCGATGACCACCTCTTTGCCGCCCTGCCCCGGCTTGCCGCGCCGGGCGCCACGGTCGAGCGCTTCACCGATAACTTTCCGGCCTGGCTGGCGGCCGCCGACCTCTCCGTCTCCATGGGCGGCTACAACACCTCCATGAACGTGGTTGCCGCCGGGACTCCGGCCCTGGTATTGCCGTTTGGCCAGAACCGGGAACAGCGGCTGCGGGCCGAACGCCTGGCCGGCCTGGCCGACCTGTCGGTGCTGGACGAGAGCGACCTGGAACCGGCAGTGCTGGCCGGGAAAATGGCCGGGATGAGCGGCAGGCGGGAAGAGCGGCGCCCGGCCATCCGCCTTGAGGGGGCCAGACAGACCGCTGACTGGCTCTCGCAATGCACGGACGCAGGGAGCTGAAAATGACGGCGACGATTTCCAGCCTCTGGTCCGCTGATCCCCCGGCCGGATTGAGCAGGCAGCTGCACGATCTGCTGCGCACCGGTATTGACAGGAACCGGCCGACGCAGGTTTTTTTCCGGGCCGATGACATCGGCCCGGTTGACGAACCATTCCGCCGCCTGATGCGCCTCTTTGCAAGCCATCACATGCCGCTCTGCCTGGCCGTGGTTCCGGAATGGCTCAATCAGGAGCGCTGGCGGGAAATGCAGCGGTTCGAGCCGGAAAACCCCGGCTGGTGCTGGCATCAGCACGGTTGGCAGCACCAAAACCATGAAGCGCAGGGGAAAAAAAGCGAATTCGGCAACAGCCGGACAAGGGAAGCCATAGTATCCGATCTGCACCGGGGCCGGGACCGGCTGGAGGAAATTCTCGGCCCGCTGTTGGTCCCGGTCTTCACCCCGCCCTGGAACCGGTGCGGCGAGGCGACCCTGCAGGCGCTCCCCGAACTCGGCTATGCGGCAATTTCGCGGGCGCAGGGGGCGAAACCGTCCTCTCCCGCGAACCTACCCGATCTGGAT
This sequence comes from bacterium BMS3Bbin14, assembly GCA_002897615.1. GTDB lineage: Bacteria > Desulfobacterota > Desulfobulbia > Desulfobulbales > Desulfobulbaceae > BMS3Abin13. The sequence continues at coordinate 47,569 of BDTX01000011.1, read as the reverse complement.
GTCAACGTGGACCTGCATACCCGCCGGGAACAAGATCCTCGACAGGGCTGGGCCAACCTGCTGTCGGAGTTCGGGGAGGCTGCCCGCTGCGGCCGCATGGGCATTATGATTCATCATCAGCGGATGAACAATACCGCCTTCGCCTTTCTGGATCTCCTGCTGCCCCTCCTGAAGACGCATCAGGCCGTGTCCTGCTGCAACTTCAAGACGCTCCTCCGCCCGGCCGGCAAGGTTGATGACCAAGGTTAACAATCTCGATTTTTGATTATAGAGACAATCCTTGCCGCCGCTTTACCGTCCCCATAGGGGGAAACTCCACGTGCCATTGACCGGTAATATTCTTTATCAGTAAGCAATTTTTCCGCTTCAGAGATAATAAGGGACTGATTGGTCCCGACGAGACGGACAACTCCGGCCGCAACAGCCTCCGGACGTTCGGTTTCTTCTCTTAACACCAGGACCGGCTTCCCCAGGGCCGGGGCCTCCTCCTGAACACCTCCCGAGTCGGAAATGATCAAATACGCCTGCTTCATGGCTTGGACAAACTGGGTATAGCCAAGCGGCTCCACCAAATGAATACGAGAGTGGCCCCCCAGAATCTCATAAGCAGGTCGGGTAACATTTGGATTCGGATGGACAGGGTAAAGTAATTCGACCGTATCATTTCGCTCTACCAGCTCCAGCATAGCAGTAAACGTATCCCGCATCGGTGCACCGAAATTTTCACGGCGATGCGAAGTGAGCAAAATCAACTGCTTCGCAGCATCCAGGTCTATTCCAATAGCAAAATCTTGCCTGGCGGTTTCCAGAAGAGCATCAATGACCGTGTTGCCCGTCACATAAACACAATCTGCAGAAATATTTTCCCGCAGCAAATTCTCTTTTGCCGACGTTGTCGGAGCAAAATGCATGGCGGATAAGTGGCTTGCCACCACCCGATTCATCTCCTCGGGAAAAGGATTGTAAATATTACCGGTTCGCAAGCCGGCTTCCACATGACCAAATGAAATCTGCCGATAAAAACAGGCCAGTGAAGTTGTCATCACCGTTGTCGTGTCACCCTGTGCCAAAACTATATCAGGAGAAGCCTTTGCCAATATTTTGTCCAAGGCGACCAACAACCTGGCTGTCAACTCCGTCAGCCCCTGGTTCGACCGCATAATGTCCAGGTCATAATCAGGAACAATGCCAAAAACAGCTAAAACCTGGTCTAACATTTGTCGATGCTGTGCAGTAGCAAGAACTTGAACATCAGCCCATTCCTGTTTTTGCAAGGCCAGAATGACCGGCGCCATTTTTATTGCTTCTGGCCGGGTGCCAACCACACAGAGCACGCGTTTATTTTTCATAAACCAACACCATTTTATTCGGCAGGAACTAAAAAACAGCCCTAAATTAAACCGGCTATCCGACAGGCAAAGAGTGCCGGGGTTGAGGTCATATCTTCATGGATACCGATCCGCTTCAAGGTAAACTTATCAGCATCGGCATGGTTCCAGCCCTTTTTCGTCGTCACCGCCAGGTGATATCCTGCGGAACGAACCATAGCCGCAATCTCTTTCGTATGATTACCGTTTGGATAACAAAAAGAAACACATGAGCTATCAACCACCTTTCTTTGCAAGAGTTCTTTTCGGGAATCAATTAATTCATTTTTAATCGCCGTATTATCCAAGGTTGTCAATATTTGATGGTTGACCGTGTGCGACCCGAAAGAAACCAACCCGGAATCCTTCATTTCAGCGATTTCCGCCCAGTTTAAAAAATTCCGGCCCGCCCCGGCCAAATCGACCTGCCAAGTTTCAGACAACCCAGCCAACACCTTCTCTATTTTGTTTAACGGGTATTTTTTTAAATACTCAATCCCCGCTTCCAGTTGATTCTCAAAGGAACCCGGCAAACCGTCCAGGTATGCAACAGCTGTCAAAATGTCAGGGGCAGACAATTTCCCCGGAATTGTTGCCTGACGACGAGAAAGAAGATCGGCAAAACAATCTGTCCAGAATTGTTTTCCGGTGCCAATAAATTCTGTGGGCAAAAAAACTGTGGCCGGTTGCTGATATTTCACTAAAAGAGGATAGGCATATTCATAAAAGTCCTGCCACCCATCATCAAAAGTCAGTACACATGGTGGCTTGCCACTCTCGGCAATCCCGGCCAGCCCATTCTTTACCGTTAAAGAGTTTAAAGGGACCACATTAAAATATTTGGCGAGAAAGATAAGATGGCTTACAAAGGTTGCAGGACTCACATACATACCGGCCTGAACCAATTGACCTGCCGGAACAACCCGATGGTACATCAGGATGAGAGTCAAATCCTTTGCACCAAGTTGACGTATTTTATTGTCAACCAAGCCGGACTTAAAAAAAACTGACGAGAAAATCTTTTTGAATATAATAGACGTCTTCAAGGAGTTGGCTCTGGAAAAATCCGACTTTTTGCAGTAAAAAAAAATTATAGTTCAGAAACAATTGACTTCAATTTCCCGCCTTTTGCTCGTTCTATTACTTCCACATATTCAATATTTATTTTGATTTTGGCCCCCATGCGTTTTTTTAATTCTATGATTATACTTTTTTCCGTGTCAACGGAAAACCCCTGATCCTTGACCAGCAAGACATCTATCTCATCAATAACCTTTTGCCGGTATTGCGCCTCCTTAACCGGAAACCCTTTCAAAACAGGGCTCAATCGACCTATTCTCCTGCCGTCCGGCGTCAAAATTACATCATCAGCTCGCCCAATAATTTTTTCGACCACCGGGAAATGGCTGCCACATTCACATTCCCTATCGCTCAATACAGCTCGGTCGCCAATACGGTAACGGATGAGGGGCATAACCGAATTTATCAAGCCGGTACAGACAACCTCTGCCTCCTCACCTGGTGCGGCCCAGCTTCCATCTTCCCGAAGAAACTCTATTATAGCGTAATCGGAATGGACATGGTACGAGCCATGGGCACACTGGCCGAGGAACACGCACATTTCCGCAGCTCCATACTGATCAAAGATCTGTGCGTCGAAAACATCTTCAAGAATCTTGCGCTGTTCTGGAAATAATGTTTCCGCAGAGGTTACAATGGCCCTGGAAATACCTTTTAACGAAATACCTTGCTGCACGGCATACTTTGCAAGTGTGAACAGGCTTGATGGATAGGTATCGATATACTCAGGCCTGATTTTCCGCAGAGCGGTAATGTATGAAGGGAGGTTTTTTTCTGTTAAATGATAGGAGGAAAAAAGAATATTTTTCTGAAAATAACTGTGCCGCCAAAATGGCGGCTGTTTCTGGCCATGCGGAACAATTATCCTGCCACCGAAGGTCGCACGTTTGCCCGAGTAGTCTATCCCGGCCTGTTGCAAAAATCGGCGATAAAACGCATAATTCTTTTTTCTTACATCCGGAGTACAATAAATCTTTAAAGGGGTCCCTGTGGTCCCGGTCGTATGAACAATAAGCAATTTTTTCTTTTCATAGCGCTCGTCAACCAATGTTTCCGGGGAAGCACGCAAAACCTCCTTTTCCAGCAAAGGCAATTTCCGCATATCATCAAGACATTTAACTTCCGGTGCGGATATATCCTTCAGTGTTTTTCTGTAATAGGGAACGTATTTTCGGCTATCATCCAGCAACTTACAAAAACCTTGCCATTGAATTTCCGCAAGCTCTCCTTTCGATAAAGCCAGATGGCTATTCACCTGCCGGCAAAAATCCCGGTACTGCGGACCGTGACGAATCTTCTGAAGATAAAGACCATACGTGGAGAGAAAAACATTCTGCAGGCCCGCCGGGAGCTGGTAATAAATTTTCGCCACTCCTACGTTCATAAGACGGCATACCGGCTAATCTTATATTTTTTCAGGGGCTCAATCATATAATACCCTTTGATATTGATTAACAAGCAGACCGTATTTCGCAAACTCATCAAATACCATTTTATCCGCTAAAATTGGCCCATTTACTTGTTCGATCCCGATGATATCCGGATTTGCATTGGCCTCAATCAGCACCGGTCCACTTGGAGTAACGGCAATATCAACGCCGATCAGACGATAAAATTTGCAGGATTTTTGTACCGTTACAGCCAAGCCCACTACTTCTTTCCAAAATGGTATGGTGAACCCCGCAAAAATAAATCCTGTGTCAGGATGTTTCGTATACGTATTACAGGAAAAGTCAAAACCAACTTCTCTTAACTCACCTTTGTTGCAGTCGATACCAATAGATATTCCGCCAGTACTTGTATTGTCTACGAATGAACCTTCTTTACTGAATCTCATTAAGGCACCAAGCATGATGACATCCAAACCGGCGGTCAACAAGGTTACAATGCGAATAGTATTCACAGATGACGGCGCAATCTGCGATACCGCCCGGTGCTGACCAACCCCCTCCTGGAGTACACATTTTTCTGTCAAGACAAAATCAGCAATGTCAGTCTCACCGCTTGCAGTTTTGACAATGATCGTATTCCGCCCTTTGACCGCCTTCATAATGCCCTTGCCGCCGCGTCCCATTATCGGCTTAATAAATAATTCCTTGCCGGCGCTTTTTTCCAGGCAAATCTCTATTTGTTTTCGGTATGAGCCACCAGGCTCTAAAGTTCCATAAAATGCCGGCATCGGCACCTTGAGTCCTCGGCAAAATTGCTCCCACAACTCCTTGTCATCAAATACTATCTGATAAGCATAGCGTTGGACCAATTGTCGTAATCGCTGCCGCTGATATGGATCATACGAAGCCCCATAATAATAAGCCCACTCACTACGGTCCTTTTCCCATAAACAACAAAGGCCGTAATTACCCGGATAATATTTAAATTTAAAGAAGATATAGAGTAGATCCTGCGCGACGCGCAACCTGCTATGTGGGCATTCACGCCACGGAACAAGTTTAAAATAACAATATGGCAAAAGACAGAAGCGGATGATCCTGCGGATATATGGATGACTTTCTGCAAACATAAAATGAAAAAATCCCGGCATTTAAAATTTATCTGAATCCGTGAGCGTTCGAGAACAGTGCCGATGCAAGGCGGCAACGATGTTGATTATCCGAGTGTGATATCAATGAGTTGCCAACGCAGCAGATGCGCCGTTATCGGGCGACCCGGTGAAGGCCGGAAAATGATTTTACCCAGCGATAATGCAATAAATTCCACACATTACAGAGAGCATCACCTCAAGTCGTCACAAGGATTTAGTCATACCGCTTCTTGCACAAATTCAAAAACCATTTACAACATCCAATAATCTCTTTTTATCAATAGACCAATTATACTTTTTGCGCACAGCAGCACCTCCTTTTTCTCCATAATTTTCAGGCGAAGAGTATACCCGCATGACCACCTGTGCCAGATCAGCACTGTCACCACTTTTAAAAACAAGGCCCGCGCCGGTTTCCTCAACAACACGCTGCAGAGGAGGTGCGTCTGAAGCAATAACCGGAAGTCCGCACGCCATGTAGTCAAATATTTTATTTGGAATTGTCGTATCCACATGCGCTGACCGATAATGGGGGATTATCCCGATATCGGCGGTACCTATATATTGAAACAAGACCTCATGGTTTACCCATCCTACCCAACAAATGAATCGATCAACAGCTTGTTCCCGGGCCATTTGTTTCAGTTGCTCGACCGCATATCCCGCACCGATTATGATAAACATAAAGTGCGGAATTTTTGTGACGATTAACGGGATCGCCTCAAAAACAACCTGCAATCCACGGCCAAGCTGAATCCCTCCGGTATACACAGCGAGATAATGGTCTTGGAACTGAGATAATGGTTCCGGCACACTCTTGTCATCTGCCAACTGTGGCGTATTGCCAACAATTGTTATCTTATCTGAAGAAGCACCAGCCCGCATTGCCACCTTTTTTGCTTCATCAATCACAACCAATACGTGATCAAAACGCGGCAGGGCATAATGTTCAACCATACCTGCGAGGTAGGGGTTGCGTACAACCAGGTTAAACCCCTGAAATTTTCTGGCCCGCCAGATATCACGAACCATGGCAACATAGTCCTCGGCCATGTCAAAAATAACCGGACAGCCATGTCGCCTCCCTGACCATATTCCGGCTATGGCCATGGGCAGATCACGAACAATAATCAGATCGATATGGTAGCCGGTAATAATCGAATCAAAAAACCTTTTCCAAAAGGGGCTGAAAAAAGCGGGGAAGGAAAAAGCATAATTGAGCCTGTCATTCTTCCAGGTTCTTATCCGGTGAATATGAAGCCCCTGATCTTCCTCGTAGGTGGGGTTACGCTGCAAATTTCGGGAAGCAACATGCACCTCATGTCCGGCTGACATAAGGCTCCGGCAGATCTTTTCTACCCGGACATCCCAAGGATAATCTGAATCCCATATGTATAATATTGTCTTCCCCATTGGACATAGAAGCCTATGCTGTCAGTTTTTTCTCAAGCATCAAGGAATCAATAAAAAACTTAGTCGCCCAGTTAGGATACATAAAGTGAATATATTCTCCCCAGATAGGGCAGGAACCAGCAAGGGCACCAAAAACATTTTTGTTATTTATTCGCTTTTCCTGTTTCGACAACAAGTAACTGTTAATCTTTCGCCCTGCAGCCAGATACTGTTGGTTGTCTGTTAACTGATACAGTTTAAAAAAAATAATGGCCAATTGCGCATTGCCGGTTAAACAACTGAAGCGCCCCTCCCTTTGCCATTTTTTGTCATAAGAGCCATAGAGGCCGCCACTATCAGGCACAACCCCAAGCAGACCATCCATGGCCTTACGAGCTGCATCAATAAAATCATCGCGCCGCAGATACATTCCTGATTCCAGCACCCCCCTTATTGTATACGCTATTGTATGCGTATAAGGTCGGACGTGTTTCGCCCGTGCAAAAGAGGCATGATCGAACCAGCCATTTTTCAATTGCTGCGACAGCACCCATTCAACGTTTTTTCTACAACTCTCTTTATAGTAATCATCACCGGTAAGATGATGCAGGCGAGCCAGGCTCCAGGCAACTCTCGCATAATAGGCATGGGGGATTCCACCAACAGCAAATTTTCGCCAGGTCCCATTTGGCTCCTGGACGTCAATCAGCCACTTCCCTGCCAGGAGCGCCGCCTCCCGGTATCGAGGTTTCCCGGTTTCTTCAAAGGCCCGGACAAAACCGAACAATACCTGCCCGGTATCAAACACCATCTTTTTCTTAAAATAGCTGTCAGGTATTGAACCATCTTCAGACTGAATCATTACCAGCCAGTCCGTCATGCGAAGCGCGCGGTCTTTTAACGATGTATTGTTAGACAGTTCCGAATAGTCACACAAAGTTTCTATGATATAGCCGGTCGTTTCAGGATATGATGGCAACCAACCATGTTTTAAATGATATCCTTCGGATACACCATCATCAGAACTACTGTCCTGAGCCCTGCACAGCCAATCAACAGCGTCATGCAATGCCGAATCAATACTGTTTTCCGAATGACTTTTTTTAAAAAAATCATAAAGGACAATCTGCAGAAATGTAGATATCTCATGCAATTTACTCATTATCTCAGCATATCATTATGCTTGGCAAGATTCTACATACAGTGAAAATAATTTTTGACAATTCTGCCCAACCGAGAACTCCTGCTTGATTTTCTCCCGGGCTCTGACGCGGACAGGATTCAACTTCATTCCTTCACTGTTAATATACGCGAAGGTCTCAGCTAACTCACCGGCAGCGGCAGGAGCGACCAGGAAACCATCCTCACCGTGCGAGATGACCTCTTTCATGCCGCCGACCGCCGTACAGACCGGAATAGTTCCAACAGACATTGCCTCAAGCAGACTCATGGGCAGGCCTTCATGCAGTGAAGTGAGGGTAAAAACATCAAGAGACTGCAACACCGGCATGATATTGTTATTATGCCCTTCCAAAAATACGTGTTCAGTTAATCCGTGTTGCAAAATTTGCGATTTCAGGACATCTCGCAAGGACCCTTCGCCAAAAATAGAAACGCGAAAACTCAACTCCGGATGCCGATCTTTTAAATATCCGGCGGCTTTTATAAGCATTTGTAAATTTTTTACCACTTCAAGGCGCACGGCAGTACCTATCCAAAATTGCTTTGCCGTGAGGCCGCATGACCTCCTGACTTCTAGCACCTCGGCTGGCGAGGGTAATGCCCTGAAATCAACCGCATTATAGATCAAATGAACGTCAGCCCTGGTCGATTGCCGCGAAAGCCTCTTTTCTAATTGCTCAGAGACAGCGATAAGATGATCGGTCATATACCGTAAAAAAAACTTTTGACCCCCTAGGACCAAATAGGATTTAAACCTGCTGGGTAAACTCTGCCCATGTAGCGTTCTAAACAGAGCACAGTCTTTTTTCCCCGCCATCAGCCTTGCGAGCGTGGTTAATATATGACTCTTGTATTCATGCACATGAGCAATATGCACATCACCGGCAATCAGTTGCTGCTTGATACCATTGCATATGGAGACATTGCCAAGACGGTTCTCATCCAGAAGCGTCACCTCAACATTCGCCGCCAACAATCTTTTATACAGTTCACCTTTATTGAAAAGTATGACTCTAATCTTATGCGGAGAAAATTTATTCAATTCTCTGACAGTATAATACACCTGTGCTTCGGCGCCCGCCCAAAGGTCACCGGGAATAACATGAAGTATATTCATCGGTTACCAGCGCACCCGTTGCCCCTGCAAGCGCCGAAATATTAACTCCAGCAAATTAATCACTTTCCTGAATACTGATTTTATCATGGATGGATGCTTCAGCATTGCAACGAACAAGTATTTTATTTTTTTAACTTTTCGTCGATTATAACTTTTTTCAAATTCTTTATAAATTAAATCATCATCTAATTCAATTTCGGCCGAAGCTGATATTATTGCAGAGGCAGACAGTTCAATTTTTTGTTTAAATTTCTTCTGTTCAGCAGCACCTGGACGTTCTGGCTGACACCTGTCGTCAGACGCAATAGCGAAATAATTATATTTTACAATTCTATCCTTTTCCATTACACACTCAAAAACCATCCCATGGAATTTTTTTTCCGGTTCTGGATCGAAAAGAAAATTACCAAGACTATAGGCAATAATTTTATCTCGATACACTTCAATTCCCTGGGCGACATGTGGGTGCGAACCAATGATCAAATCAACTCCTGCATCAATAAAAGATCTCGCCTCCAAGGTTACCCCATAGGGTGGATATGGAGTCCATTCATACCCCCAATGCGGCAACAATATGACTCCATCAACCTCATTTTTCAGCCTTTTTACATCCTGGATAACATATTCATTTTTCTCCTGAATCAGTTGTCGGGCCAACCTATCCTTCTCTCTGTCGCGATCCCAGGTATAATTAACCAACCCATCAGAGATTGTCGCAAGATACTTATCAATTTCCACTTGATCCCATAACCCCACCCAATTATATGCCAGGATTCCAAGCGAAACTCCTTTCTTCTCAATAACTACCGGTTCGCAATAATATTGCCCTTGGTCACGTAAGCCACAAATCTTGAGCCCTGCCTTTTTGCAATAATAGATTGTTTCCTCCAGGACCTCCGCCCCATGCTCAAAGGCATGATTATTGGCAAGCGTTATTATTCCAAAACCTGCCGCCCGAAGAGCAGCGGCCATTTCAGGCAATCCACCAAAAGAAAGATACTCATTATGGCAACGTGCGGACAGGACACCCTCAAGATTAGCAATCAGGATGTCCGCTCCATCCAAGGCACCATCCAAGCTCTTAAAAGGATAATCACAGCCTTTTCTTTTCGTTAAACTACCAACCCCGAAACCATCAACGGAAAAATCGCCGGGACACAGATCGCCTACGGCCTTGATATATACTGCAGAATCATTTTGCATAGATTCAATCCAGCCATATTTGTGTCTGTTCATAATTGATCAACGACAATTATTTCTCCCGGTCGCATTGCCTCATGAACAAATCATACCGAACTCAAATAACTGCCTCACGAGCAATCTTACCCTGGAGCTTAGTCGTAAACTGATCAGCTGCTAATATTGGCTGCAGACCAGGCTAATTTGACGATTTCTTGATCCTCAGTGCCATAATAATAGGATCGGTCTTTTAATTACTTTTGTGACAGAAGGCTTTTTCGAGGATAGCAACCGGATGGCATATTTCCTTGAATAACCGGTAGATGCAACAAATTCATCAAGGATGTTTTTTTAAGATTGCGACCTGCTTCCCGATATCGCGGAATGATTTGAATCAATAATTCTCTTCTTGTTCTAAAACTCATTGTTAACCTCACTTTGCACCCTCCACTCATTTTTTAAAATAAGTATTGAGTTACATTTTCCATGAGGCAAGTACTTTGTCAAAGTGCGATTTTACCTGAGGCAATGCGGGGGGAAATTATAATTGTCGCTGGTCACAACATCGTTGCCATCTTGCATTTGCACCGTTCTCGAACGCTCACGGATTCTGCTTAAAACTAAAACCTACAGGTTTTGGGGTAGGATTTGCAGCACCGATAGCTTTACTGCTCCCTTCGACCCAATCAGGGGCACCTTCCCCTCCATGCATGAGGTTTTGTACATTTGCCAGGCCCAAAACACCGGCAACCCAGGCATGGTCGTCAGGGTTTGTCGCCCCGACATAAGAGGGGATTTTAACTCCAGCAAGGTATGGATGCAATATCCCAATTCCACCATTGCTTATGGTTACGCCGCTTCCCAGGCTATGAGCCCCCCTGGTAATGAGTCGAGCGGCACCTGTTTTTCCTTCAACCAACGGATCACTCGAAACATAGGCATTCTGATAAGCAATTCTTGGACTATGAGTTAACGTCTGGTCCTCAAATGCACTGGCTGAGAAGGTCTTGTTGTCTAACACAATTACCTCTGAGCTTTGAGGACGGTAAAAATAATTGTTTGAGGCGGTATAATTACTTAAATTATACATTGGACCACTACTGCCAACAAGTGCTACATTTAAGCTGCGGGCATTATAATAACTCCAGTAAGAACTACCCTGATCAAAAATATTGTTAAAATCCCAGCCGTAGTAGTCACGAGGCTCAAAAGAAAAAGTATCAGAGACATACCTGACCAAGGGCTCAGCATTAGTTTTGAAAATAGTGTTATTATATGTAACAACTTTATAAAAAGGATAGGCAGGCTCATACTGTATCATAATACCCTTGTTGCAATTAATGATAATATTATTATACACTTGTGCAAAGTCCTGGTTTGCCCCTATCGCATACGCCCGCATTCCATCAAAAATGTTATGATGTATTTTATCTCCATAAGTATCATAGGTGTCATCCCAGCCATGCCCGCCAGAGGGATTTCTACCGCTAAAAATCTGACCGCCTTTATGCTTAAAACCTACCACACCATTTTTAAAATAATTGTATCGTATAATATTTCTGGCAATGGGCCTATGACTCTTGTCGTTGTTATCGTAACCATCCTTAGCGGTATAAGACCAATTGTAATCACTATAGATAGCGATATTGGCCGCATTATTATTTGTTCCTGTTTGCATTCCATTATTGTTAAAATAACAGTATTCAACTAATGAATCATGCCAATGATGACCTTTGATTCCCGCCGGATTCTGGCCGCCGCTTGGACTATAATTATCATGAATGTACATGTACCTAAACTTAAAAGGGCCGCCACCGCCAAAAAAACCAGCCCCGCCAACAGAATTGCCGCCACCGGTTATTTCAAATCGTTCAAACCACCAATATTTCAAATCAAAAGCATTTGAATCATCGTACACAGCATGCCCCAAAGTAGCTCCATAGACAGGCTCTTTGTCACGTGCAGTGTATTGCGCATCAAGGATAGCCCACTCACCGGGATACGACGAAAGCTTGTTGTAGTCCCCCTCTTTCCAGCTTGTACCGTTTTTGGACAAAGGAATGTCTATATGACCCTCCCGATAAGTACCGCCCCTCATCAGGATATGATCCCCGGGTTTCATTGCATTTATTGCTGCCTGGACAGTGGTGTAAGCATCGCCATCCGAGCCACTGTTATCCCGATTTGACGTAGAATATGAGCCATTCGTAATGTTACCGCTCAGGGTCTTGTCCACATAAATATTAGCCGCATAGAGATACGATGAAAAAAAGAGAACAGAAAACAAAACGACAATACAAAAACTAACTTTTTTCATTGTGTTGATCTCCCTTATCCTAGAACTTTTCACACAATTAATGCACTGTACCGATAATCAGCGAACGTAAACAGCGGCGCGGCAATCAATTCGAATAAAGCAATTTAAATGCCAAGAATCAAAGTCGGGTCCTATTTAAAACTCGGCAGTTTATTTATTTTTATCTTTTTCATTTCCTCAACACAAATATTTTTCCAATTCCCACTCAAAGCTAAGGCGTACCGGCAAAAAAAGAAACTTAAATCATATTGGAAACAACAAGCAAAGAATGAAGGATATTGGCGATATTATGCAGGTAGAGGTTGGCAACTGGACGAAATTGTCGCCTTGTCCGCTTAGGCCAACCCTGCAGGTAACTCATGGGAATCACAATAACCCGGCCCCAATTCTTATAAAACTGAACTCGCAACGTAAACGGTTACAAGGTGCCGGAGATGCAAGGCATCGGCAGGTGAGCTATAATCGGTACGCGAACCTGCTATTAACGAAGCAGATCGCGTTGTGATTGATTACCTTGCAATAATAAAAAGAGCCCCCCGGCCCAAACCATTTGCGGCCAAACTTTCAAGAGGTTTTGAACCTGGCACCTGATTCCCGCCTGCCCGAATTCCTTTTTCGTAACCACCAAAATAAAAAGAGTAACCGATGAGACCAACTTCCACGGGAAGGTACGAAAAAACGTATTCATCGCCATGCACCCCGCAAACAAATTTGATCCGTCAACAGTTTCTTCGCCTGCCCACCAAAACCAGATTTTCTCTTTTTAAAATAACACTATTCCCAGGGGAGCCGGAGCCTTAAACAACATCAACGGCATTTCTGTTCCGCCACATTACATGTGTTAATGTCGCCAATATCCAAAAATGCGGATAATACAAAACAGATAAAAAAGCCCCGGTAACAAAAAAACCTACGAAAGCAATGATAATTCCTTTGGCAAATAAAATTTCGTCGGGATCCCGGCTTGCGGCAAGGTCTTTACAATTGCCATATAACGCCTTGACTAATAAAGCAAAAATAACGCAGCCAACCAGCCCCAGTTCCGGCAACAAAGTAAAATAGATCGAATGAACCGCCGTTCCACCAATCCCACGTTTCCAATAATCATGGCCTTGAAATTCCGACATACGCCAACGAATGTTCCCTTGGCCGACACCAAATATGGGGTAAGCTGAAAAAACTTTCGAAGCAACCTTCCATAATTCTATTCTCGTGCGCCCTGTTCCGCTTTCATACCCTTGCGTTTCAATTGAAAACATTTGAGACTTATAATTTTGTGGCATATTATATATAAAAATAACGAGCCCAATAGTTAAGACAACTAAACCAAGAATCTTGCGGTTACTTTTTAGCCAGACCAACAACAAAACAACAGCAATACCTACCATTCCGCCGCGCGACAATGAATAAACTCCACCTAAAAACATTAGAAATGAACAAAATATTAAAAAGTAACGCCGTATACCATTATAACAAAATGCAAAATAAAATGTTATTGGCAGGGCAATATTCATTGCCAACGCAAAATCATTCTCATCTTCCAGAAAAGCATTGTGATGAACCAAGCCTCCATCGATTATACCAAGAATAGCACAGTAAGAATTAGTCAATATAAAAATCATTATCAAAAAATTTGCCTTCTTTTTTGTATCAACAAAGCATGAAGCCATTAGAAATAAAAGGAAATATGACAATATTGTTTTAAACACCCCAAGAGCCCAATAATTATTTTTAGCGAAAAATATATGGAAAAACATTTCCACCAACAACAATACCCATAATACCCTGACCTTCCTCTGCCCTTCAATATTAGTATTTTGCGCAAGTCCGCGTTGTGTAATAAGGAAAAATAAAAAAAATACTTCGATAATCAGTACTAATTTCATTTTTGCAAAAAAAATCGGGCGAGCATATTCATTTATTATAAAAAGTGAAATCAATATCACCGGCAAGTTTATGCCATTATGCTCGCTGCTTGCTGAAGAAGTCATAATAGTTGCCTATAAAGGCAATACTTTTTGGTATATATCTTCAATTCCGCTCACCATCTTCTCTATCGAAAATTTATCCTGCAAACGTATCCACGCATTAATTCCCAATTCATCCGCTTTTTGCCTGTCATCCAGACAAGTCAGTATGGCATCAGCCATTGCCCGTTCATCAGCCATCGGCACCAGCAGGCCCGATTTGCCATCGACAATCTGCTCGGGTGTTCCTCCAGAATTTGTCGCGACGATAGGCTTCTTCATTGCCATTGCCTCCAGAATAACCCGGCCAAATGGCTCGGGTTCCACCGAAGCATGAACAAATATGTCAAATGCATTTAATAATGCAGGTATATCATCTCGATATCCAGTAAATATTATATTATCATCCAACCCATGTCGCGAGATGCATGCTCGAATCTCCTCCTCATATTTTTCCGCTCCACGTGCAGTTTTGCCAACCAAAACAACCTTAACATTCTTAAACTTCCTCACCACCAAGGACATCGCTTTAACCAAGACAATTTGCCCCTTCCAGTAATCAATATTGCCAACCATCCCAATTAAAATATCGCCGTTTGGCACATTGAGCTTCCGCCGAATTTGCTTTTTTGGCTCTAAGCAGTGGCCATCAAATTCTGTAACATCCAGGCCATTATAAACCCGGCATGATTTTTTGGGTCTAAGATTTTGCCCGGTAACGTATTCAAGATACGAATCACTTACACTAATTATTGCATCAAGGAATCTGACAAAAAATCTTGTTTGAAAACTGGCAGGTGGCCTTGTGCCACGATCATGGGCAATAATTTTCACGCCCCTCCGCTTGCAGGCCAGAACCCAATCGTGATTTACTGCGTAAGAATTATTCAAATGAACAATATCGGGCTTAATCTCATCAAGTTTTTTGGTTACCTTAAGGTGCCCCCAGAGCACATCTCTCACTAATCGCGGGAAAAATTTTATAAAATCAGAAAAATTTCTTATGCGCCCATCTGATGGCGAATAATGATCATATACCACCACCTCTATTGCTAATTCTCTAAACTTACCAATTAAAGGGTTGCCCTCATAGAACATCACGATAGGCTGAAAGAGATCTTTATTCAGCCCTCGCACAAGATAAAAAAGACTATAATACGAACCGCCTACAGTGCCGTCACGGTTTGATTCGATATATAAAATTCGTTTTTTTCTCATTAAAAATCGTTCGTCCATTTTTTTGCACAGATGACATTTCAACCTGAAGATTGAAGCTTATTTAGCTTTACGTAATTTCACAAGATCGATTAGCAATTCTTTATCAAAGATACATAAAGAAATTATATAAACAACAGATCCAACTATAATCTTTGTCAAAAGCAATGCAACCTGTCCTGTCGGACCCAGGTGGTATCTATACACAAAATAACTAACACTCGAGACAGAAATATACATCAACCCAACACTTAGAAAAATATTTTTTATATTAAAGATGTATTGAATAAATTTTATCTTTAGCTTGTATAAAGTATACAAGATCCAAACAGAGCATAAAATAAAATATGTTATAATCCATGGAAAAATCATCGCATTTAATCCGTAAATTGCAGCGAAATAAAATGATATCGTCATAAAAACTGCACACAAACCATTAAAATACATGGAAAGTTCTGATTTCCCTAACGCATTATGTACAATGTTGTTGATTGCACTCAAAGATGTCATTATCTGCGCAAGACACAAATATTTAAATAACAAAATTATGGGGGACCATTTTTCACCCAAAACCACATTAATCAGCTCATTGGCCAGAAGAAAGCCACCAACAAACAAGGGCAACACGAGAGTGGTAATTATTTTGATGATTTTCAGGTAATACCTGTTGAAATCATCTTTCGTAGACTGCAGCTTGGTGAAGAGAGGGAATGAAACCTGGTTGATCAAAACTGTTATTTTTTCAGTTGGCAATTGCGCTAATTGCAAGGCAAAAGAGTAATACCCCACATCACCCGACCCCATTATCTTGCCGACAATAAATTTATCTGAATTATCAGTTACATAAAATAACGTTCTCCCAATAGCTATTTTCAAACCATAGTGAATATAGGGCCGGATCTCTTTGAAATTAAAATGAGCCCAGGGTAGCCACCCGAGACTGCTGACCACAAGAACCATCCTTACCAAAGAGAGTATTACCTGACCACCTAATAATGCCCAAACGCCTGCTCCCAGATAAGCACTTATCAGCATATAGGTACATGAACAAAAAACGGCTGCCAGCTTAATCAACCCTAATCTTTTAAACTCCATTTCTCTTTTTAAGAGATTTTGAGGAACTATCTGGACTCCGTTAAATAAAAAAATAATTGAGACTGTCCTGGTCAAGTCAACCAATCTGGGTTCATTAAAAAACCAGGCAGAGACAGAAGCAATAGGAAAGCAGGCCAAAGCCAGAATCACCGCGATCCCCAAGGCAAACCAGAAGATGGAGGACAAATTCTTCTGTGAAGAAGATTTTGCTTGAATTATTGCCGCTCCAAGTCCCAACTCACCGAACCAGGCAGCATATCCGGTAAAAATTGTTGCCAGCGCCATCAGGCCATAATCATCAGGTAGGAGCAAGCGGGCGACCCAAAAGGTAACCAACCATGAGAAGGCTTGGCTTATTGCTGTAAAAAATGCCAACCATGATCCACCCTTAAAAGCTTTTGCCGCTAGCGACATGATGTGAACATTAAGAAAAGATTAAACATGACAGCTTGCACCAATGCAGATCCATTTATTGTGGTTACAGCCAGATGTATCAATAAAAAATTACTAATTTTTTCTTAAATAAAATTTCTCATATTGCCTGGTCATGATATCAGAGCTGAATTTATCTTTAAATTTCTGTAAACTATTTTTAACATACTCTTCTCGTAAGCCATTCTCAGAAAGTAACCTTACAATATTGTCGCCCAGAAGCTTAGGATTTCGAGGAGCTACCAACACACCGTTTTTTTTGTCTTCTATCACTGTAGACACACCGCCGACATCCGTGGCAATTATTGGACAGCCTGCAGCCATAGCCTCCAACAAGACCATCGGGAGCCCCTCCCACAAGGAGGGGAGAACATAAAGATCAAACAATTTAAGTAATTCCGGAACATCCAGCCTCGAGCCCAAAAATAGCACGCTTTTATCGATACCCAAATGAAACGCTTCATCTTGTAACTCTTTTTTCAAAGTGCCTTCCCCGGCAACAACCAAGGTAATATCGGGAAAGCATTTAATCACTTGAGGCATGGCCTGCAGCAGATACGTTATCCCTTTCTGCTCGGTCAGCCTGACACCTAAACCGATAACTGGACCATTGCTCATTATCCCCAATTCTTTTCTCTTGGCTCCCCGGTCAATTCTAATTTGATATCTTGAGCCGTCTATACCATTAGCGATGGTAACAACTTTCTTGGGATAAATTTTTTCATACTTTACAAGATTAGCAGAGGTATGATCAGATACGCCAACAACTCTATAGGCGAAGTGAGACATCATATGTTCTGCAAACATATACCTGCGCTTATCTGGAAAATTTCGGGCATGATCGGTATGGACTATTGTTTTTACGCCGGAGAATAGTGCTCCCAAGGTTCCATCAACAAATGGTTGCGTATTATGGGTATGAATAACGTCGATCTTTTCTTGGCGTAAAATTCTGGCTACTTTAAGAAATGAAAGGTAGTCCGCTCCTCTTTCTTTTTGAGGTAGCGAGAAAACTTTAATACCGAGGCTCTGCACATCAGGGACCAATTCCCCCAACGCTCTCAGACAGAGAACCGATACTTTAAAGTTCTCCCTGTCGATCGCCCTGCAGATATTCACAACAACCTGCTGCAATCCGCCGATCGCCAAGTCATGTGTTATCTGCATCAGATTAGTTGTCATTTGTACGCCAGCTCTTTCCGGAATAGACAAACCTGTCAATTCCTGAACCTCTTGCTGTCAGATGAAGGGGCGACCGGAGATTGTGTACATAATTCATCATGTATTTAGAATACAGAAAACAATCATATATTGCGATCTGCAGAAGTAAAATACCATTGGCTAATGTCCTCAGAGCTTCCAGGGGAAGTAAAAATTTCTGCGTCATCTTTTATATCAAAAAAGCAACATTTTCTGGCGAATGTCATTAATGGATTTTTGTCAAACATCACCCCATAAACGCCGCGGCAATTTTCACTTTTCGAAATATCAGTAATTTTTTTTATCATAGTATAAATATACCTGCTTTCAGCAGCAACAAGGTCGTAAATTTCCAAACGATTATTCTTTATTGAAACGACAAAGAAGCCGAGCAAATCTCCGGTTTCATGTTTTCTAAAAGTAATTATGCGGAAATTAGATTCAGGATTTTCCAAATATCTCCATTTAAGATATGATAATTGATGGTCACCGGTAAGCATTCCTGATTGATCTTTTTTCCATTGCTCTGCAAAAACATCGAATGAAGAATCACTCCAGTCCAACTCGACAAAGTCACCACGACAATAAACATAAGTTTCTCGAGATAATATCTTCACCGCTAACATGGCCGGCCATTGCAACACCTTGGCGGCAACAGGAGACATATATTTTTCCAACCAGAAAACAGTCTCCTGAGGCCTCATAAGAGTATATAGTTGACCCACAGACTTAAATCCTGCTCTTTCTGCAATTTTTTTTGATTTCAAGTTCGGTATGGTATAAAGAAAATCAAATTTTCCTTGCCCCTGAAGTGCAATGGCCGCTTTAAGCAAATCCAAGGCAGGGCCAAATGCTCGATACTCCGAATGCAACATAAAGTCTCCGAGAATACCGGCTCTTATTATTTTGTTATCTAAAAATAATTTTTTGGGCAAAAGAGAAATTATCCCTGCGAGCTTTCCTGTTTTCTGTTCAATGGCAAACAACCAGATTGCTGCCCCGGCAGGATTCTTGCCCATCCAATCAAGACGATTTGCAGGGGTTCCGGGCAAATATTTTTCCCAGAACTCTAAAATCTGTTTTTTGAATTGATGTGGGTTTCTCTTAATAATCTTAAATTTAGACATGAGCAAAGACTAAACAATAAATCCTATTGACTTATCAACTGATTGGCGAATTTCATCCCTTTTGACCATATTTAAATTTTCAATAAAATAGTCTTCATTGAAAATTTTTTTATCGCGGGACATTGCTTTCATTTTATCTAAATACTCATTTACAGAACATATTACTTGGGCAGGGTTGCCGGCAACGACCATGCCGACAGGTATATCTTTAGTCACAACCGAACCTGCTCCGACAATAGATCCACTGCCAATTGTTACGCATGGCAGAACTATTGCGCTATCGCCGAGGAAACAATTTTTACCAATATCTATTCTGCCGATCTTAGTATAGCCAAGAAACTTTTTTGTGCTGGCATCATGGGCAATAAGTCTGACCCTGGGAGCGATGGTGCAATTGTCCCCGATAGAAATAAGAAAGCAATGAGATGGATCGAAAAAAAAAGTATCGACAATGGAGACATTTTCCCCCAGAATCAACCCTCTATCTATTAACTTCTTAAGGTAAGATTCTTTTTTCTTTTTTAAAAAATCATAATATTTTCTTACGAACCAATTGTACAATCTGAAAATCTCCCTTTTAGCTTCCGGCTGCCTGGAGTTTACCGGATTGCTGGCGCCTTACCCTTACCCCCGTATTGGCTCCATGCATTCGAAACCTAAAAAAAATTGATCAAAATTAAGCTCTTGATCTGCCGGGTAGAGGAAAAAATTGTGGGCCACCGTAGTTTTTTTAACAAAACTCATCTTGTAGCCGAAGCCGATAACCCCAAGCTCATACCTGCTGAAACCTTTATCAATGGCATCAAATATCGTCTGTATATACAAAAGCCGGCCGGCGCGTAATTTCGTGTAGTCCGGGTCCCGTCCCGTAAGATAGCCTTCACGACGAGAGCCGATATCAAAACAGGAGTGCACAGCTATGCGCTTGCCCTGATATCTTGCAAAAAACAACAGGAACATGCCCTGTTGTGCCATGGCTGCAGAAATTGTCCGATGATAATCAGCCGACTCGCCACATATTGCATGGGAACCATTACCCCACCGGAGAAGATGCAGCCGAATATAATCTTCAATATCCTCTGCGGTAATTTCGTCAGGCCGCACTATTTCAAAACTGCCGCCAGCCTCCAGGAATTTTCCCAGATAACGCCTGAAATACCGGCGGGTAGAATAACTAAGAGAACCAAGATACTCTTCCCGGTCTAGAGGCAACTCAATATATGGATAAAGTATTGGCGAATTTTTCAGGAACGACTTAAACCTTTTCGCAAAATCGGCCAGAGACTCATGGCGATCAATCCCGGCAATCAAGGTATTCAGCTCCTGCAATAAATTGTTCCTGGTTCCGGGGAACAAAAGTGATTGAGGAGTACAAGCGGCAGTCTTTATTGCCAATTCTTCCAGTCCATTAAATGTTACCCCAAATTTCGTACAAATTTCGCACATTTCTTTAAGCGTTGCCGAAATTCCGCCAATAGTCCAGGGCCAAACCCCGCCTCGTTGATAACTTATGGCCTCCAGGCTTGCTATATGGTGTCCTTGCAAAGCTGCACAGCTCGCCCTGAGTACCGCGAGGTTAGGTGACTCTTCGGGTAAATGTCCGGCCCAGAAAAAAGAGCATCCAGCTTTTAACAACTGTGCTATTCGCTCCAGAAATGATGAAATAACCTCTTGACGCCTTGATGGTTCAACCACAAAATCCTGGAAGGGAAGCAAGATATAATCACCCGCAAAAGTAATTATACATAGTCCCCCTTGGCTCTTGGGCGTTTTCAACGTATGCCTTACGAGCGGGATCGCCCCGCACAGAGAGTCACCGTCCCTGGCTATCAGCAAAAAAAACTCTTCGAGTCGACTTTGGGCGCCAAGAAAATTCTGTCCCCGTTTTTTCCCAAATAAAGAATCAGTACCATTATGAAACGAATCCCACCAGGCAAGCGGCATATGCATATATTGAAAAGGCAAAGATGCTTCACTCGCCTTCGCAAGATCTATACACTCTGGTATAATCCGGTTAATATCCACCTGCTTCGTGAGCAGCTCTGATGTTATCATGATGCTATGATCCACTCAAAAAAATTTCATATTTTCGTAAGAGCAGCAATGCCAGGAGGTGTACGCTCCAGACTAGTGGTCATCTCTTGTCCCTCTACGAGCGTGGGTGGGCAGGTAATCGAGCCTACGAACTCCGGAGAGGGGTGCTGTGAAATACTCTTACCCTTAAACAATGATCTCTTTTGGCGCAGGATGGCTTAAAAATAGCTGCGGGCTTGCGGAAAATCCATAGGCGCCGGAATTCAAAACAGCAATCAAATCCCCCTGTTGCGCTTCAGGCAGGTCGACAAAGCCAAAACTGTCAAGAGGGGTGCAAAGCGGCCCGACCACATGCACTTTTTCGACCGGGCCCCCTAACCTGTTTGCCACGGTCAGAGGCATGGGACGGCGCACCAGACTTTGACCAAAATTACCGGAGGCCGCCAGATGATGATGCATCCCTCCGTCTGTAACCAGGAACACCTGCCCCTGTGATATTTTTCTATACAAAACTCTTGTAAGATAAACTCCACTCTCTCCGACTAAAAATCGTCCAAGCTCGATAATGAATGAAGTATTTTTCAATTTTGCCCGGTATTGCCTGAAAAGCCGCTCTAAACCTTGGCCAACGGCCAAGAGATCCAATTCCTGTTCGTGAGCAAAATAAGGAATACCGAACCCCCCCCCCATATTCAATTTGTCGATGGCAATGCCGGTTACCTCGATAAGAGAAACTGCGTAGTCAAAAATATTTTCAAACAGACGAAGGAGTTCATCTGCTGAAAGATTCTGACTGCCGCTAAAAATATGAATGCCCTTAAAATTGAGCAGCGGGGCATCCTGTATGGCCTTGAGAAGGTCCGGAACACGCTCGCTGTCCACACCGAATTGCGTTGGCCCCCCCCCCATCTTCATGCCGGATTGGGAAAGGCCAAAATCAGGATTCACACGAATAAAAACATCAGCGGTTTTCCCCAGCTGCCGGCAAATTGCTTTAACATGCCCAAACTCTTGCTCACTCTCAAGACTCAGACCACCGATTTGCTGATTTATCGCGTATCGCAACTCTGAAATGGTCTTACCGGGGCCGGCAAAACTAATCCTGTCCGGAGCAATCCCGGCCTGAATAACCCGCTCGATTTCACCGGCAGAGGCCACATCAAAACCATCGTATAGCCCGGCCATCAACTGAATAATTTCATGATTCGGGTTGGCCTTCAGCGCATAGTAAATTTTTAAATTGTCCGGCAAGGCATTACGAATGACCTGACACTTCTGCAAAATGATCCGTTTGTCGTAAATATAAAGAGGTGTCCCATACTGCTCCGCGAGAGCGGAGACAGTCTTGCCGCCGACTACCAGCTCACTTCCTTGCCTGGTAAAATTGGCAAGGGCTGATTTGAGGGCATGATTCATGGATGCAATCCCTGGCAATGCGGAGAGTCAGGGGCACGAGAAAACAAACCCTTCTTTTCATAAATCTCTTTTTTTATCTTTGCCCGGTCATGCTTGCCATTGCTATTTATGGGGAGTTTGTCCCATATCTCAATTTCACGGGGAACCATGGGAGGTGGCATATTTTGCTGGCAGTAAGCTAAAAGCTCATCTTTCGTGTGACTCTTCCCATTTTCCCCATGAGAGAAAGAGACAACCGCAAGGATAACCTGACCGTAAATTTCATGCGGAATTCCCAGCGCCACCGCTGCCGATACGAGATGGGAATTATATAAAATTTCTTCAATTTCAGTAGGACTGATTCGATTCCCGGCGCTTTTGATCATCTCATCTCTGCGCCCTTCAAAGTAGAGATAGCCGTCACCATCCATCCGGACATAATCTCCTGAATAAACCACCGTTTCTCGAATTGGCATCCCTTCTAGCTGCAGGGGATTCTTTCGGAACCGCTCTGCGGTTAATTCCGGTTCCCCCCAATACCCCTGCGCAACAAGGACTCCCCGGTGGACGAGTTCTCCGGTCTCTCCCGGTTTCACCGGCTGGTTATTTTCATCTAATACCAAGATCTGTTCACCGGGAATCGCCTTGCCAATGGAGGATGGACGTTGATCAACCATTTCCGGCGGCAGATAGGTAGAACGAAAGGCCTCTGTTAAACCGTACATAAGATAGAGTTCCGCCGCCGGAATACGCGTCCTTAATTCCTTGACACAAGGGACAGGAATTGAAGCTCCGGAATTGGTAAGGTAACGTAATGAATTCATAGCGTTGCCCCATGGTATCTGCAAAAGCTGGATCCATGTTGTCGCCACAGCAGCCAAACCGGTAATGTTATATTTTTCAACGGTCGTTAAGATATCTTTGGGAAAAAGATAATCATACAAAACAAGTTGTGCGCCTTGCAGAAAAGAAGAGATAAGCTGGTTAAGACCGTAATCAAAGCCAAAACCAAGAATACTCAGGATCCGATCTTCCGTACTTATTTTCAAATATTCAGAAACTGCATATGCTCCTGCAATAATATTTAAATGGTTGAGCACGACCCCCTTGGGCAGGCCCGTCGATCCCGAGGTATAAAGAATTGCAGCGACATCATTGGCAATGACGCCAGATGACGGCTGGGCGCAAGCATTGCCATCCATCACTTCTTCCCAGCTCATTACCGGACAAGAAATGGCCAGGGTATCGTCGTCAGGCCGATCAATCACAATTACGACCAGCAGGCCTGACAAAGATTCTTTCAGGGATGCCAGGCGGGAGAATGTGGTTATGAGTACAGTTGCTTCACTATTTTTGATAATATGGAGCGCCTGGCCGGCCCAGGCAAGTCGATTGATTGGCACAAAGATTCCACCGGCGATAGATATACCAAAGATCGAAACGACTTTTTCCAAACGTTTTTCAAGATAAAAGCAAACCCTGTCGCCTTTGCCGACTCCCAATCGTATCAATCTCCGGGCCAGCCTGAGACTTTGTTCATAAACCTGGGCATAAGTCAATGCATCATTTTTATACAATACTGCTGGCTTATCAGGACTTTTACCTGCCGCATGGATAATTAAATCGCCAACGGTACGAATAATCTTTTCAGGATACATTGGCAAAACCTATTGATTCAATTTCATTGACGGCTTGCAACGTTAATGAAAACAGCTTTTCCCTGGCAGAAGGATCCACAAATGTGTGATCTGCCCCTTTGATAAAGGAGTTTATAATTTTATTTTTTTTGTAATCATTTTTTATTGCTTTATTTTTTTTCAATTCATCCTGAAAGTTAGCGGCAACAATATCATCAGTGCTAAGAATAATCCTGATTGGTTTTTTTAATTTTTGGAGACTGTCGATAACCAAAGCCGGTGAAAAAGTTTTATTAGAAGTTGTTACTATAGTTTTGTTCATTGTAAAAAATTGAGCATCTATAATATTTTGCAACAATGACTTTATCGTCCGTTTGAAATTAAGTCTAAAGCAAATCAGATTACGCAAAAACTCTTTGTCAAAAAAACGTTTGCCATAATAATGCTTTATATTCGAACGAGCCACTCCCTGCTCTGTTATGACAAAGGGATTACACAAAACAAGTCCCCTTATGTACTCTTGATTTGTTGCCGCATACAATGCCGCCGCCGCCGCACCATCACATAATGACCAGATAATAACATTTAATTCATTTTTAAATCTATTATGTAAAAAATGAATCGCCGCCGCTAATGACGGACCCGCATGTTGAAAACCGACAAAATCCCCTTCGCTGTCACCAGAACCCTCGTAATCAAAACGAAACGTGGAAACATTATGCCCACAGAGGAATCTGCTCAACTGCACATACAATCGGTGCCCCCCGGTCCTGACCTGGGGACCGCCGGTAAGAATAATCATAATGGTTGCAGGTGTAACAACACTATCAGGAATATGCAAAATTCCATACAGTCTTTTGTTGTTACAGATAAATTGAACAGGTTCTTCCATAACCGTGCCAACCATTAGCAAAACTTCTTTATCCACTGCAATGTAACTGCCGCGGCATTTTTACATTCCCACTGCCAGTAACGGTCCCAGAATGGTTCTGCTGAAACGTGGCACAAGGTTACCGGCGTACCAGATCGCCGAAGACGATCTGCATGCTGCTTGAGGGCAACGGCCGGTTGATCCCGCAAAGAAACAGACACGATAAGAGTAGGATAAGAGGGAGTAACTGTTAAGGGCTGATTGCCTATCTCATTAAAACTATTATAGAGATGTTTCGTAATTGGATACCCTATAACATGTGCGGTATCATAAATTCTCATCTCGGTCTCGGCATTCATCCCCGATACCAGACCATTGCTTTTTTTTAAAATTTGGGAACTTATTGACCGGCGCAGAAATTGCTCAATATGCAGGGAAAAGTCGAGAACAGGTTGCCACAAGATAAGACCTGCCGGTTCATCATCCTTAGGACATTGTTCCCGCATCAATGCCAGCCCGGCCCCCAGCCTAAGCCCCCACAGCAAATATCGCGAGACACCTGTCTCTTGGTGAAAAATTTCAATTGCCTTATCCAGGTCTTGCCGCCAGTCTTCAACAGTGGAATGGTCTAAATCTCCTTCACTGTCACCGCAACCGCTCAAATCGAACCTGAAAACTGGAAATCCTTCTTCGGCTATCATCCTTGCAGCTTTGACAATAATCGAATGAGACATATTTTTTTCTTCGGCAAAGGGGTGACAGTATACAACCCCGATCGAATTCTTCACCGACTCGGCATGATGCAAAAAAGCAAAAAGATTTCGGTTGCCGGATCCGGAGAAGAAAAAAACTTTCTCGTCTATTCTCACCATATTAAGCTTTAATTTTGCCGGACACTAATTCAGCAAGACTCAAAACAGTCTCAAAGGCCTCGGCAGAGAGTTCGTCATCATTAAAAATAAAGCCAAAATATTCTTCCAGGGCAATGATCAAATTAGTAACCGCTAAAGAATCAAGCAAGTTGCCGACCAGTTGGTAGTCATCCGGTAATGGGTCAGGAATTACATTCCTGCCGACAGTATCTGTGATGATATTCTTTATGTCGCTTATAAGTGAATTATCCATTGTTTTTTCCTTTTTTTCAACAAGTTGACAGGCTACCTACATATTTGCTAAAAATATGAGCAATTGCTGCGCGATATATTTACGTCCCACTACGTTAAGGTGGCCACCATCGCCGGTATATGCTGGTGCCAAGGCGTAATAAATCTTTCCCTTCTTCTCAAAGCTCTCGCGAGTACCATCCGGTTTTGTCGACTCAAACCGAGCCAAATCAAATAACAAACCGCTTCCTTTATACTTTTCCCGGATTAACTTATTGAGCTTATATCTCGCGATATTGTTTTCATCGGCAAAATAGCCTTTTCCCCCGAAAAATCCTTTTATCCGGGAAGCCAAGGTTCTCTTTTGTCTTTTAAGAAGCGGCACCGTTATATAAACAAATTGTGTTTTCGGATATTTCCTGGTCAAATCATCCATGGTTTGGCTGTAATTCTTGAACAGCATTTTCACATTGGTCCGTTCTCTGATATCGTCAAAACAGAATTTAAAAAAAGCGATATTCACGAGATTACCCATCCTTTTATCCATCAGCTCTTTAAATCCATTGATCTTTGACAAAGGTGCCCCATTTTTCCCAACAGGGGAATTAGCGAATACGGGAGACCGGAGAGCGGCAATGTCAGTTGTTTCTACTATGTGTAATTTAATTTCCGGATGTTCTTTCATGATATCCCGAATACCTGCAATAATATTTTTACCTACCGACTGATGGCCAAAATATATTGTCTGGTGCGCCAATTTGACCCAGGCAGCAGGTGTTACATCCGACAGTGATTTAACTGCAAATTTTTCTTCATTCATTTTATTTCCATTGCAAACCGCAAGTGACATTGCAACAGCAATGACAATGGTGGCGCTTATGGTGAATATTCGCATCGTGGGACTCCATAATGTTTTTATTCGTTAAAACAGCCTGGCCAAAATTTCCTGGTATCCATCCGTAAACGAGGTTTTGTTCGAGATCAGGCCCAAAAAACCGTTTCCGGATGGGCACCAGTTAAATATCCTTGTCGTGGCTTACTAAAAATGGCACCAGCTCTTGCAGAAACTGCACGAGCTGGGTTTCCTGTTTTTCCTTGGAAACAATTAGTTGCATTGGCATTGAAATGCGGATAAGCGATCCACTCTTATTCTGTTCAGTCAAACGGTTATATGCAATATTCAATCGCATTTTTATGTAGCTTTGCCCCATAAAATTTCCAGCTTTATAAAAATAATAGGAAAGACTTTGCGAATCAAAATTTTTGGCTTTAACCTCGGCTATTATCAAGGGGAAGGTTTTGCCGTTGAGGGTCAGGTAAATTTTCTTTACAATTTTAGTCGTTCGCTCACCCCTTCCCCCGAGGCAGGCTTCAGGTGCGTGAAAATCAACCTTGGTGTCGCTGTAATGGACAATTGAAAGAAAAATATAATTGCCTTCCGGTGACACATATTTCCGATTGAGAATTGCCCTGGTCTCCAATATATCATATACCTCTTCAGCAAGAGGAACATCATGTCCCTGCCATCTGCCGAGCCGCATGGGTATTGTCCGAATTGCCGCCAGACCGGCGACATCATCCTGTTTCGAATCATACTGCAGGCTTTTAACGACACACGCCGCCGCCGACAGCAGGACCAGGGCAATCAAATAGCGTAACTTCAGGCTCGCCATTCCAGAACCTTCGCAGACATCATCAACAAGAAAAATCCGAGAACAAAAACCAGCAAACCAGAGGCGGTATGTACCAAGGTATCCGGCGCGGCGGCCTTAAGCCCCCAATAATATGACACCAGAATAAGAATGGGCACCCTAATGATATTGGATAGAATGGCAATAGGAATTGCAATAAAAAACAGTATGTATTTCCTCACAAGCGTAAGATTTGACAAATAGGCGAAAACCGCACCCAGCGCCAGAAACGCAATGAGGGAGCGGAGGCCGCTGCATGGATTGCCCACCAGGAGTTCTCCCGCAGGAATAAAAATATTGAACCCCTCTCCATGAATCGGAATCCCCAGCAGACCGACGAGCCATACTCCCGCCTTGGCTGCAAAGATTTTGAGAGGAAAGGAAACAATACCGAGAATGGCCTCGGGCAGAGGAAACATGAAAATCAGAAACAAGAGAGGGAAACGAATAGTTCGAGTAATTTCATTGCCGCAAAGGTATAAAGTCAATCCTATTATCAGAAAAAAAAGAGAGAAGGATGATACTGCGAATATATAAAGAAGTGTACCGAGAATGTGCAACAAGAGTGCGGCAACAATCAGGACCAAACCGGCCCTGCTCCCTTGTTGTGTTTGATTAAGCAGCTGGTCTCTTTTCAGCCAGATCAAAAACAAAGTGACAAAAGGCACCAGGAAACCATGCGAATAGTAGGAATCCGCATTCATATAGCGCCCATACATCCACTGAAAAACCGCTGAATAGCAAAAAGCTATAATAAGCGCCAAGGCTCCGACACCTAACACATTTACGAGCTTGTTGCTTGTCATCTTTTACGAACCTTTTATTACGCCGTGCCTGGCAAGCAGCCGGCAGATTCTCTCGTTATCCATACTGGTTACATAGTCATGCAGGGGCAGTGTAAATAATTTTTTACATATTTCACCGGCGTTTGGATAGCCCTGCCCTGCAAAATTCGCAGCAAGCTCTGCGATTTCATTAATAGGTGTGGGGTATGAAGGCATAATTCCCAATCCTTTTCGTCTACTTTCCCGGACTATCGCTTCTCTTGTCTCACCATTTGCAGCTAATACCGGGAATCTGATCAGGTTGCCACAAGTCCCCTGCTCTGTACGGCACCATGATCCACAACTTAATTGTAGCTTACCTGCCCAATATTTGGTATTTTTTTTTCTGGCGTTTTGATGCTTGCGGAGCCTTCCCCGCCAGTTTCTGCTTAGTGCTGCCTGGACGGGTGACATTTTCAATATTGGGAAGTCATGCTCAAAGAGTGTCTCTCCCAATTGCAAAAAAGGCAGCGACAAAGGAAGCCGGAACAAAAACGGCTGTTGCAGTATGGTTATCAACAGTGCTTTTATTGCCAGCTTCACATTTGCAGCCATCCCGTAGCCGGGTTGTCTTGCAACCAGGGACGCCAATGCCATCCCCATATCTCTGCGGTTGGTCAGGATCACACCACCTTCAACCGTTGACAAGGCCTTACCGCGGCCCAAGCTGAAAAAACCGACATCGGCCAGGGTACCCAGTTTCCCCCCGGCATTTTCGCCTCCCAAGGCCTGGGCGGCATCTTCAACAATCGGAATTTCATCACCGATGATCTCTCGCAACGATGCAATATCTGCAGGATAACCAAACAAATGGGTTGCCAGCACGCAGAGCAGATTATTTCCTTTATTCGACGCCATAATTTTCTTGAGTTCATTATGGCTGAAATCCAGAGTCTGTTGATCAACATCACATAATCGAATCGCCAAACCGGCTTTTCTAATTGCTGCCGGGACGGAAAAGCAGGTGAAAGCCGGGATCAGAACTTCGGTTCTTCCAGGGTACAGCTGTTTCAGCGCCTGCAAAATCAAGGCCAGGCCAGCTCTGCCCGATGAGACGAGAAAGCAATAATTCCGACCGAAGTAGCTTTGAAGTTCTGCCTGGAATTGCTCGTATCCGTTTTCGTTATGGGCAAAAACTGCAGAAAACCCCTTTAATACTTCGTGCAGGGGGATGGGTGCGGCTGCTGGTGGCAGGGTGCGGCAAATTCGCATGGATGAATCAACGGCGATCAATTTGGAGCAGAACGAGGTAAGCGAGTTCGCGAGACTCCAGGTAAGCGCAGACACCGAGAAATCCAGCAGACAGCGAACCTGCGAGAGCTTTGAAAAAACGGCTTCCGGACGGACACGAATTACCGGCTGCGCTCGTTTGATTCTGCAATATTTTGGTTTCAAGTTTCATGGTCTCGAACCTCCTCCCCCGGTCTTTGTAAGATCTACCATAGCAAACACTCACCACCAGCAAAAACAACGAGCAGTATATTTTCACAACAAAACCATTTTCTACAGCCTGAATCCGTGAGCGTTCGAGAACGGTGCAGATGCAGATAGCGAGCCTGCGAGACCTTCGAGGCGGCAACGATGTTGATTATCCTGGTGTGATATCAACTTTGTTGCCAACGCAGCAGATGCGCCGTTCTCGAACGCCCCGCAGTCCGGCGCGGTGAAGACCAAAAAATGTTTTTATTTGTCAATAATGCAATAAATTCCACAGATTGTCGGGGATATCACCTCAAGCCGTCACGGATTCAGGTACAACTCTAAAGGCTGATATATCTTCTTAACCGTGGGCCAAGGTAGTTAGCCAGCTGCAAAGGAATTTTCTGCCATATGCCGGCAAAAAAATCACGTCCCGTCATCCCGGCTTGATTGTTATTCTGTGGCGGCCGATCGCACAACTGCAAGGAATACCAATCAAGCGGAATCGATTGTGCCCCCCACTGGGCCTTAAATTTATATGTTCCTTCTCCTTTTGACGACCTGCCGAAATCAAAAAGATTATAGCCGTTATCAGCTGAATATTTTAGAAAATTCCAATAGAGCAACATGTTGGGTGATAACCGGTTATAGGTGCGCAACGTTGATGCCCAGGGAACTGACACCATCTTGCCATTCATTAATATTAATCCGGCGGCAACAGGCTTCTGCTGGAAATAGACTAAACCTATTTTAGCCTTTTCCTGGAAATGTTGCAAAACAGCTCTGAATAACTCCCGGGAATGAACAGGCGAGCCCAGCGCATGCATGTTTTCACTGAGTACGGCGTAATATTTATCCAGCTCCGGATCTCCCCCCCATTGAAAAACAAGATCATTTTTCTCTGCCTTCTTAACTTGGCTGCGCAATTTCGACTTAAAACTTTTCATCAGAACTTCCGATGATTCAGGTAGATCAAGAAGCATCCGCACCTTATTACGTCTTTCCTTGAGACAATTAAATTGTTGTGCCGGAGAAAATTCCATATGACCCCGAAGTTGGATTTTATTTGCTTTTATCTTGCGGCCCAAGGCCATGAACTCGGCCAGGATTGCCTCACAGGCTTCCTGATCGTCACAAAGGCATCCGCCAACGTCACAATAAGGCAGGGCAACCAATTCGTTAAGAAAAAAAGGCAACTTGAGTTGTACTGCCGGCAGGAGTCCGACAACGGCCTGGTCATTTTCGGCTAAAAAATAATAAACTTTATGACCATAAGCCTGTTTAACGGCCAATCCCCAAGCAAAAACATGATAGGGAGAGGCATCAGGATGCGAATTAACATACGCATCCCATTTCTCTCTATCTGACTGTTCAGCTAATCTGACACGAATCATGAAAATTAAACTGGGCCTGAGCCCAGAGGACCGAAGGAAAAATCATGGAGCAGTTGCCGCAGTCTGTCATAAGTTTTATTTAAATTTACATAATGCCTGAAACGGGAAAGAGCTCTCGCCTCCTTCATCCGAGGCTGTTCAGGATCAATTTCCCAGGGATGAACATAAAAAACAAATGGTTTGCCCTCTTTTTTGTTAATTCGCCGCAGGGCCATTCTGGTGAACCAGTAAGGGAAGAGGCGAAAGTAGCCGCCACCGGCGATTGGGATTTTTTTACCAAAAAACAGGGCGGTTGAGATGGGATATTCCGTCATGTTCTGCCCAGGCAGTCTGTAGCTGAATCTGGGGGCGTCCGGTATACCATACCGGTCATGGTAAATGGGAAATATGGATGAATCATATCGAAATCCCAGCTCCGCCAGAATGTCGATGGCCCAGAGGGAACGCTTGGTAATGGAATAACTTGGAGCCCGGTAGCCATTGACCTTGTTGCCGGTGATCTGCTCCAGGATGTCTTTTGCCTGTTGAGTATCCGTATGAAATTCTTCAGGAGAAAGATTGTAGACCAGTCGATGGTAATAACTATGACAGGCTATTTCATGGCCCCTGCCGGAGATTTCTTTCACCAGGTCCGGCTGCTTCTGCGCAGTCCAGCCTAAGACAAAAAAGGTGGCTCGTACGTTATGGTAATCAAGGAGAGTGAGAATCTTTCTGGTGTTTCGCACCACCCGGGAATCAAAGCTATCCCAGTCACCTTTACTGACAATACCCTCAAAGGCGGAGACCTGAAAATAATCTTCAACATCAATGGTCAAGTAGTTAGACTGAGTCATAGAACTCTTACTGAGATTTTCGGGTCAAATCAAGACTGCGCAGCATGGGGCAGTTTGGCTTCAATTACTGAAGCAATTTCCGGTCATCCTTTCATATCTGCGTAACAAAAATCATTGGAAAAATCAATCCAGCCGAGTAAATTCAGCCGAGTAGTTACAATAATTTTTATTAATTGTAGTTATATCTTCACGCGGTCGCTCCCCGCCCGCATAGAGGGACTATAGCAAACGGAAGCGACTACATAAACCTGTGGCAGCTTACAGATTATACACAAGAATAGCACAGAGTTCCACACCCTGTGACCAGTTACGATTATCCTTGTGATATCAAGAAATTGCCAATAAAATAGATGTACCGTTATCGGGCGCCCCGCAGGGCGGCGCATCTGCTGCGTTGACAACTCGTTGATATCACACCAGGATAATCAACATCGTTGCCGCCTTGCATCTGCACCGTTCTCGAACGCTCACGGATTCAGGATAAAAATTTTTAACCATTTTAATAAGATACAGGATCAATCAACATGACAGATATTGAGATTGGATCAAACTGCAACGGCTTTGTCCTGCAACGCAGTGAAACCATCCCCGAGATCGACTCCACCGTCTATCTTTTTACCCACGCCCGCCTCGGCACCCCGGCCCTGGCCATCAAAAACAGTGACCCCAACAAGACGTTCTGCCTGGCCTTTCAGACCGTGCCGGAAGACTCCACCGGCGTGGCCCATATCCTGGAACATTCCGTCCTCATGGGCTCCCATAAATACCCGGTTAAAGACGTATTCGGCGAAATCAACAAAGGCGGGCTCATGACCTTCCTCAACGCCATGACCGGGTCCGATACCACCTGGTATCCCTTTGCCACCCGTAACTTGAAAGAATACTTCAATATCATGGACGTCTATTGCGACGTCACCCTGCACCCCCTGCTCCTGCCCACCACCTTTGAACAGGAGGGCTGGCATTATCATAAGGAAAGTGAAGACCAGCCGCTGCAATACCGGGGCGTGGTCTTCAATGAGATGAAAGGGGCCTTTTCCGATCCGATCAGGGCCATTTTTCATAATATATTCAGGGGGCTGATGCCCGGCTCCACCTATGCCCACGAGTCCGGCGGCGACCCGAGAAACATCCCTGACCTCAGTTACGAACAGTTTGTCGACTTTCACCGGCGCCACTACCATCCCGCGAATGCGACTCTTTTTTTCTACGGTGATGCCAAGCTGGAAGATGAACTGGCCTTTGTTCAGAATAATTTTCTCCGCCATTTTGCGAAAACCGGGGAAAAGGCCCGGATAATCCAGGGCCGTGATATCACCGAACCCGTTGTCATTGAAGACACCTATGGCATCCAGCCCGGCAGCGCCATTGACGGCAAAACCTTTCTCGCCGTCGGCGCAACGGTGGGCACCGTCCTCGATCGCCGGCGCAATGCCGCCTTTCAGGTTATTGCCAATATTCTCTACAATTCCGATGCATCCCCCCTGAAAAAGGCTATTATCGATGCCGGCCTGGGCAAGGATTTCGGCGGTCTCTTCCTGACCGACTCCTGTTTTAAAACCATCATAATGACCTATCTTATCGGCAGCGACCCCGATTCTCTTGAGTCATTCCGCAAAATTTACCAGCAGACCCTGGCCGCCATGGTGGCCTCGGGGCTCGATCACGACCTGGTTCTTTCGGAACTGAACAAATACGAGTTCTCGGTCCGCGAAGAGATGATCAAGGCGCAACGGGGCCTTGATCTGATCAGCAAGGCCCTGCCGGCCCTCAAGTATGAGATCGACCCTTTCGAGGCCCTGCGCATAGAAGATCTTTTCAAGGATATCCGCGCCAAAGCCCTTGACGGCAACTATTTTGAACAACTGATCGAAAAATACCTGCTGGATAATCCGGCAACGGCAGAGATCATCCTGCGGCCCGATCCGCAAAAAATGATCCGAACCCTGCAGGAGGAACAACAGCGCCTTGCCGCCTTTGAACAGCAGCTTGATGACCAGGGCCGCAAGGAGCTGATCCGGCGCACCAGGGAGCTGATGGAGCTGCAACAGCGGCCGAATGACGAAAAGACCCTCAGCCTGCTGCCCCGGCTCAAGCTTGCCGACCTGCAACGCAGGATTGACTTTCACAAGGTCCGGGTTGAGGAGATCCAGGGCCGGCAGTTTCTCATCAACGATCTGCCGACCAACTCCATCTCCTATATCGATTTCGGCCTTGACTGTTCCGGGCTGACGGCCGACCTGCTGCCCTACCTGAACCTCTTCGGCACCATTGTCACCGAAATCGGCACCGGCACCAGGGACTACATGCGGTTCGCCACTGAACTCGGTATCTGTACCGGCGGTTTCACTCATTCCTTCAACACCTATACCCATATGGAGGCGAGGGGGAAATGCCGGCCGGTTCTCTGGCTGCACCTCAAGGCCCTGAGCTCCTACCAGGAGCGCGCCCTGTCGCTGGTCGGCGAGGTCTTTTCTGATGTTTCCTTTAGCAACCGCCGGCACATCAAGGAGATCGTGCTGCGGGAATTCGCCTGGGCCGAACACTCCGTGCAGAGTGAAGGCTATGGCCTGGCCTCCTGCCGGGTTTTCTCTCATTTGAGTCCGGCGGCCAAGTATAATGAATATGTTAACGGAGCAACTGCGTACCAGGTGCTGAAAAATCTGGCTCAACATTATGATCGGCTTGAAGAACATTTCCTCGGCGCACTGCAGGAGCTGCAGCGCCTTTTGTTTCGCAAAAACGGCCTGATTCTCGGCATGACCGCGACCAGGGAAGATATTGACTCTTTTCAAAACAACGGCCCCGCGGTTATTGACAGCCTCAACGATGCCGAGGTCGAACCTGTCGCGCCCCAATTCCAAAATTTTCCGCAACACCAGGGTTTCTGTACTTCGGCTGAGGTGGTTTTCAATGTCCAGGGTTGTCACCTGTTTGCCGACCCCGACAGCTACAATGGTCATTTTGAAGTACTCAAAACATGGATATCACGTGATTATCTTTGGAACAGCGTCCGGCAGGAGGGTGGGGCCTACGGCTGCTTCATCCAGTTCAACCAGATCACCGGAAATTTGGCGCTGGTAAGCTACCGCGACCCTCAGATCGGCAAGACCTTTGCCGCTTATAATGCTCTCGGCCGACGTATTGAAGGGCTCGACCTGTCCGACAAGGTGATGGAACAGTTAATCATCGGCACCTATGGCGGCTTTGATCCCCACCAGGGACCGGCAGCCAAAGGCGCCACCGCCCGCAACGAGTATCTTTCCGGAATTACCCCTGAATTCAAGCAAAAACAGCTTGACGAAATTCTCGATTCAACCATCACCGACATGCGCCGGTTTGCGCCGCTGTTTGCCGCCCTGCGAGACAGGGGCTACCGGGCGACTATCGGCAACGGGGAGAAAATCAGGGCGGAAAAGGATCTGTTTACCGATATTATGGATATCTAACCGGGTACCAGGCTTGAGATATACCTTGAATCCGTGACGGCTTGAGGTAATGCTCCAGACAATGGATGGAATTTATTGTATAATATGTCAAATAAACACCTTTGCCGGTCTTCGGGGCGTTCGAGAACGGCGCAGATGCCAAGACGGTAGGCCGCTGTCCACCCTGGAGCAAAAATCTCCGTCACCAGAACAGTCGTAACATTGATTGACAACCCCACAACATTAATGGAGCTGGAAATTTATGAAAAAGATTATCTCAACGACATGTTTCTTCCTGCTGGTCTTTTTAACCATAATCGCGGTTCCGGCCGGCGGTTCGGCCGATACCCCCTGGAACCGCAAACTCCCCTTTAAAGAGCTCACCATCCACTATACCGTGTCGGGCATGGAAAACGGAACCGAGACCCTCTTTATTCAGGATTACGGCCAACGCCGGGCCCTGGTTCACGAAGGCACCACCAGCATCATGGGCTTCTCTTCCCGAAACCGGCGCCTCGAGATTACCGATCCAAACTGGCACTACACGTTCGACCTGGAAAAACAAACCGGCAGCAAAACAGTCAACCCCGGGAAAATCTACCAGGAAGAATTTAATAAGCTTTCTGCGGCGGAGAAAAAAAATGTCCTCAAGAATTCCAAAGAACTCGGCAATTCAATGCTGAGGAATTTCAGCGGTGAAACGGTAAAGAATGCCGCCACCATCCTGGGATATAACTGCGACCGCACGACGGTCATGGGCACGACCGTCTACCTTATCCACAACACGGACATCATGCTGCGCCGAGAAATGAATATGATGGGCATGCAGGGAAAAACCGAGGCCACCAGTATCGATAAGGGAAAAGTTCCCCCGGCAGCCTTTGCCTTGCCCGCCGGAATCGCTCCGGTCCGCGATGAGGCGGCCGAAGCCATGACGAAACAAATGGTGCAAAATATCATAAACACGCTCAAGGAGCCTGATGGGGCCGAAAAGATGCGATCCCGGACCAGACAGAACAGCATGATGGAAATGCCGCCCCGCGGCGAACCGGCAACAGCCCCCCGGGGCCGGCGGCGCGAGGGACCGGGACAGATGCCGGATAACCTGCAACAGGGGATGAAAATGATTCAGGGACTGTTTGGCAGATGATGCCTCTTCCGCCTGAATCCGGGGAGCGTTCGAGAACGGTGCAGATGCAGGGTGGCGCGGTGCAGGATAAAAAACACTTTTATTCAGCAATAATACAATAAATTCCACATGTTGGACAGAACACCACCTCAAGCCGTCACGGATTCAGGGTAACTGATCACAGGGTTACAAACTCTGCGCTATTCCTTGCATCCAACCTGTAAGTCGCCACAGGCGCCACAGATTTACGTAGTCGCTTCCGTTCTCATGGAAGCGACCGAAGGGAGACTCCGGTAGTCCCTCTATGCGGGCGGTAGTGACCGCGTGAAGATGGGGTGCCTGTGACGACTTACGATTCAGGTTCTAACCGGGCAGCACCGTATCCCGGCCGAAGTTGACATCGTCGCGATAGGGATAATCGACCATATAATGCAGTCCGCGCGATTCCTTCCGTAGCGATGCACTCTGAATGATCAGTTCGGCAAGCACGGCGATATTGCGCAGCTCCACCAGGTCCGGAGTTAAAAGATAATCATGAAAATGTTCGCGGATCTCCGCCAATATGGGATCAATGCGCCGCTGCAACAGCCGGAGTCGTTTTTCCCGGCGGACGATCCCCACATAGTTCCACATAAGCCGTCGTATCTGGTCCCAGTTATGACTGATCAGCACATTTTCTTCAATTGAGTGGGCCTTGCCGACTCGCCACCCCTGAACTTGCCTGGCCGGTAACGATGTTATCTCCTGCCAGTTCTTTGCCACCCAGATACTTGCCCGGTGCGCGAAGACCACGGCTTCAAGTAACGAGTTGCTTGCCAGGCGGTTGGCACCGTGCAGGCCCGTACAGGAGGTCTCGCCCAGGGCCATGAGACAGTCGATCGTCGTGCAGCCCCACTGGTCGACCTGGACCCCGCCGCACATATAATGGGCCGCCGGCACCACGGGTATAGGCTCCTTGGTCATATCGACACCGTAGCGCTTACAGGTGGAATAAATCGTGGGAAAGCGCTTGGCGACAAAGTCGGCGGGCCTATGCGTAATATCAAGATACACACAGTCAGCCCCGCTTTCCTTCATCTCCGCGTCAATGCCCCGGGCAACGGCATCTCTGGTTGCCAGGTCCCGCCGCTCATCGTAGCGGTGCATGAAAGGCTCGCCCTGCTCATTGATCAGGACCCCTCCCTCTCCCCTTACCGCCTCGGAAATTAAAAAATTCTTCAGCCGGGGATTATAAAAACATGTAGGATGAAACTGGACAAACTCCAGATTGGCCACCCGGGCACCGGCCCGATAGGCCATGGCAACCCCGTCACCCGTGGCGATATCGGGGTTGGTGGTGTAAAGGTATACTTTGCCGCAGCCGCCGGTACAGAGTATCGTGACCCTGGCCCGGTAAACCTCGACCTCACCGGTCAGGCGATTGAGGACATACGCCCCCAGGCACCTCTCCCGGCCCTGATGAACGACCCCTTCGACCTTTGATTCAACCAGCAGATCAATGGCCAGGTGATTCTCCAGCACCTTGATGTCTTTATTTCTTTCAACCTGATCCAAGAGCGCCCGTTCGATCTCGTGACCGGTCAAATCCAGGGCATGGGCCACCCGCCTGGCAGAATGGCCGCCCTCCATGCCGAGGTCCAGCCCCTTGCCGTTTTGGGCCTTCATAAAACGAACGCCAAGCTCGATCAACTCGCGAACCCGCTCCGGCCCCTCCCTGACCACCAACCTGACGATCTCCTCGTTGCACAGACCGTCCCCGGAACGGAGCGTATCCTGGACATGGGCCTCTACCGTGTCATCTTCCGAGAGGACCGCCGCGATCCCGCCCTGGGCCAGATTGGTCGCCGTATCGACGCAGCTCTTCTTGGTCACCAGGGTCACCCTGGCAAAGGAGGCCACCTTTAAGGCAAACGACAAACCGGCCACACCACTGCCAATAATCAACACATCGGTTTCAT
This sequence comes from bacterium BMS3Bbin14, assembly GCA_002897615.1. Classification (GTDB taxonomy): domain Bacteria; phylum Desulfobacterota; class Desulfobulbia; order Desulfobulbales; family Desulfobulbaceae; genus BMS3Abin13. The sequence goes on along the minus strand of BDTX01000011.1, from coordinate 8,641 downwards.
ACATAACGCTTCTTGGAAAAGAATAAGATGTTTCACGTGAAACATCGAAAAAAAGTTCACCATATTTACGGAGTATAGTATAGTTTATCGAGTTGACGCAACAGGAGAACGGAACCTATCATCACGAATTCGTGAGTGTTCGAGAATGGTGCAGATGCAGATAGCGAGCCTGCGAGACCTTCGAGGCGGCAACGAGGTTGATTATCCTGGTGTGATATCAACTTTGTTGCCAACGCAGCAGATGTGCCGTTATCGGGCACCCCGCAGGGCGGCGCGGGGAAGAGTATAAAATGCATTTATTCGTCAATAATGCAATAAATTCCATATATTGCCTATAATATTACCTCAAGCCGTCACGGATCCAGGATCATGACAAATCTCAAAGCAAAGGTCATTGCCGTTGCCAACCAAAAAGGCGGGGTCGGCAAGACAACCACTTCCTTAAACCTGGCAGCCGCCCTGGCGGCGAAAGGAAAAAAAGTTCTGCTGGTTGATTCCGACCCCCAGGGAAATGCCTCAAGCGGCGTAGGGGTCTTCAAGTCTGACGAAAATGGTCACCTGTATCACTGCTACATGAACAACCGTGATACCGAGTCCTGCATCCTGGAAACACGATCCAAAAAACTATCCATCCTGCCGTCTTCCATTGACCTCGTTGGCGTTGAAATTGAGCTCATCTCACTTAAAGAACGAGAAAAAAAACTAAAACGGATCCTGCGGCCAACCCATGGACACTATCACTACATCATCATTGACTGTCCACCGTCCCTGGGCCTGCTGACCATCAACGGCCTCACCGCGGCTGACTCGGTACTCATCCCCCTGCAATGCGAATATTTTGCCCTGGAGGGACTGGCCCAGCTTGTCGAAACCATACGAAAAGTAAAACGGACCCTGAACCGGGGACTCTATATTGAAGGACTCCTGCTGACCATGTATGACCGCCGTAACCGGCTGACCCACCAGGTGGCCACCGAAGTCAAAAAACACTTCGGAGCCCAGGTCTATAACACCGTTATTCCGCGAAACGTACGGCTCAGCGAAAGCCCCAGTTACGGCAAGACAATTCTGGAGTATGATCGCAAGTGTCCAGGGGCCAAGGCCTATATCAAACTGGGAAACGAACTTTTACGACGGAGCAAGGAAGAATGAGCGGCAAAAGTGTTCTGGGCAGAGGGGTTGATGCCCTCCTGTCCGGTGATCTGGCAAGTGTCGAGGAAGGGCGGTTTTTTCTCTGCGACATTGACAAAATCGAACCAAACAAAGACCAGCCCCGTAAACATTTTGCTGAAGACCGGCTGCAAAAACTTGCCGAGTCCATTGCCGAAAAGGGCGTGATTCAGCCGTTGCTTGTGACCCGGGGCAAGGGCAACCGTTACAACCTGATCGCTGGCGAACGGCGCCTTCGCGCCGCCCGGATAGCCGGACTGGATGAGGTCCCGGTGGTACTCACGGATTCGAACGGCAAAGGCGAAAGCCTTGAACTGGCACTCATTGAAAACCTGCAGCGCCATGATCTGAACCCCATCGAGGAGGCCATGGCCTACTCCCGGCTCATCAATGATTTTGGCCTGACCCAGGAAGGCGTTGCCCGCAAGGTGGGGCGTAAACGGTCAACAGTGACCAACATTCTCCGTCTTCTCGGCCTGCCTGATTATCTACAGGACGATGTCATAAGCGGCCTAATCAGTGAAGGCCACGCCAGGGTCCTGTTGCGTCTCAAGGATGACGCGCAGAAAATCCAGGAAATCCGGGGCCGGATTATCAGGGAGGACCTCTCGGTCCGGGCAACGGAACGGCTCTGCCGGCGACCCAGAGAAAAACCAGGCGCCCAACGCCCCGGGAAAAGCCGGGGAAATGAACTGCCGGCCTCATATTGCCGGTCTTTGATCAATCAGTTGGCCAACCGAATGAATACCGGCATCCGCATCATCCAGAACGGGGAACGGGGGAAGCTTGAGATTGATTACTATTCCAGTGACGATCTCGACCGGCTGGTGAACCTGCTGGCCGGTTAATCTATTCATAAATCCCTCACGGATTCAGGATTGACATAAAACCTCACTGAGGATCAACACTCAATCTCAAACCTGAAAGAGAAATGCGAGACGCGTAGAGTTATGAAAAAAAAGAAAACACGAGTATGTATATCCTTGGGAGTGTGTTTATTTCTCTTGCTGACCACGGCGGCGGCTTTCGCCAAAATGGTCAGTATTGCGGGAAATGATGTCAACATGCGTTCCGGAGCCGGGACAAAATACCGGGTACTATGGGAGCTGAGCAACGGCTTTCCCCTCAAGGTTTACCGACAATCGGGGCAGTGGCTCAGGGTCTCTGATTTTGAGGGAACGATTGGCTGGGTCCGTCGCGATATGGTCAACATGTCCGCGCACATGATTGTCAAGGTCAACAAAAACTCAAAAAAACGAATCAATGTGCGCAGCGGGCCGGGGACAAAATACCGGATTGTGGCCAAGGCTTATTATGGAGTGGTCTTTAAGACCTTGAATAAGAAAAACGGCTGGGTCCATGTTCGGCACGAACAGGGAGTGACTGGCTGGGTGAAGCGCAGCCTTCTCTGGGGGTGGTAGCCGGACAACAGGTGGCGGAGAGAGAGGGATTCGAACCCTCGGTGGAGTATAACCCCCACACTCGCTTAGCAGGCGAGCACCATCGGCCAGCTCGGTCATCTCTCCGTACAGGACTGTCGTTGTGGCGGAGGGAGTAGGATTCGAACCCACGGAACTTTCGTTCAACGGTTTTCAAGACCGCCGCCTTCAACCACTCGGCCATCCCTCCAGTAAGGGGAGTAAATACCATTTCACGGGGACCATGTCAATATTCTCCTCGTGACCGGATAACAGATGAAAGAAAAAATGAATTCCATAGCAGAACCAGGGGAAACAGAACTTAAAAACCTGGCCTGTCTGTACACCATAACCAGGTACCTGGCCTCGGCAACAAACCTGCAAGACTGCCTGGAGCAGGTGATGGCTACCCTGGCCCGCGAAAAAGGCATGAACAGCGGGACCGTGACCATTGTCAACCAGGCCACAGGTGAGCTGGAAATCGAGGTGGCTCCGGCGATCACGGCTGAAGCCCGGCGCCGGGGCCGGTATAAGATGGGGGAGGGGATCACCGGCAAGGTCGTGGCCACCGGCGACCCCATCCTGGTCCCGCAGATCGGCGAGGAACCGCTGTTTCTCAACCGTACTCGCACCCGGGGCGATGAAAAGAAAAAGAAAAGCTCGTTTCTCTGCGTCCCGATCAAGGCCGCGAACAAGACCATCGGCGCCCTGTCCGTTGACCGGGAATACTCGCAGAACTTCGGTATCCAATCGGAACACGACCTGCGATTCTTAAGCATTGTCAGCTCCCTGATCGCCCAAACCGTGCAGCGGGTCCAGAAGGTAAACGAGGAAAAAGAAGCCCTGCGCCGGGAAAACTCGCAACTGCGGCGCGAACTGTCCGCCCAGAATCGCATTGATGAGATCATCGGCAAGTCATCCCGCATGCACGAGGTCTTTGATATGGTGCACCGGGTTGCGGACTCCAACGCCACCGTACTCCTGCGCGGTGAATCGGGCACCGGCAAAACCATGGTCGCCAGGGCTCTGCACCATAACTCACCCCGTCGCAACGGCCCCTTTATCGTGGTCAACTGCTCGGCCCTGCCGGAAACCCTGCTGGAAAGCGAACTCTTCGGTCATGAAAGGGGGGCCTTTACCGGGGCAAATTCGCGCAAGACGGGACGTTTTGAACAGGCGGGCGGCGGCACCCTCTTCCTTGATGAAATTGGCGAAATAAGCCCGGCGGTGCAGGTTAAACTGCTCAATGTCATTCAGGAGCACACCTTTCAACGTCTCGGGGGCACGGAACTCCTGAAAACCGATATCCGCCTGGTGGCCGCCACCAACCGCGACCTGGAAACCGCTGTCAAGGAAAATGCCTTCAGGGAAGATCTCTACTACCGGCTCAACGTCTTTCCGGTCTACCTGCCGCCGCTCCGGGAACGGCGCACCGACATCCTGTTGCTGGCAGAATATTTTCTCGAAAAATTCACAGATAACCACAGAAATATCAAAAGGATATCAACATCGGCCATTGACATGCTCATGCAGTATCACTGGCCCGGCAATGTCCGGGAGCTGCAAAACTGCATGGAAAGGGCCGTCCTGATCTGCGACGATGATACAATTATGGCTAACCATCTGCCCCCGACTTTGCAGAGCTCCGAGTCCATTAATTCCGATCGACCACCGTCACTGGCCATGGCTGTCGAACATTTTGAACGGGAACTCATCATTGAGGCGCTGAAAAAAACCAAGGGCAACCAGACCAGGGCGGCAAACTATCTGGATACCAGCCTGCGCATTATCAATTATAAAATTCACAGTTATAATATTGATCCCAGGCAATTCAAGATCGACTAGCTTCTATCAAGCACCAACTGATGAAAATCCTGTTACATGTCTGTTGCGGGCCCTGCGCGGTCTATCCGCTGCAGAGGCTGCGTGACCGGGGGCACCGGGTTGAGGGCTTTTTCTACAATCCCAACATTCACCCCTACCGGGAATTCAAACGCCGCATCAAGGCCCTGGACGACCTGGCCCGGCAGACGCGATTTGCGGTTGAAATCGACCGCAATTACGGCCTGACCGAATATCTGCGCCAGGTGGTCTTTAACGAGGAAAAACGCTGCAATATCTGTTACGATATGCGCCTGGAACGGGCAGCGGCAAAGGCTGTGGAAAAGGGCGCCGACGCATTCACCACGACCCTGCTCTATTCCAGATATCAAAAACACGAACTGATCAAAAAAAAGGGCGAGCAACTTGCCGAAACCCTTGGCATTGAATTTTATTACGAAGATTTTCGCCAGGGCTGGCAGTGGGGTATAGACCAGTCGATAGCCATGGGCTTGTACCGGCAACCCTACTGCGGCTGTATTTACAGTGAACAGGAACGCTATGACAAAAAACTGCGCAAAAAAAACGTAAGCGAGTTTCAGGATATTGAGTGCAAGGAGAGTACATCATGATCGATATCATCGTCCTGGCAACAGGCAACAAGAACAAGGTTGAAGAGTTCAAGCAACTGTTCAAGGATTTCCCGGTTGAAATAAAGTGCCTCAATGATTACCGCAAGTTGCCGCCGGTTATTGAAGACGGTGCCACCTTTGAAGAAAATGCCTATAAAAAGGCCTCCCATTACGCGCGCGTCCTGGGCCTGCCCTGCCTGGCCGATGATTCGGGACTGGTGGTGGAAGCACTTGACGGCCGGCCCGGGGTCTATTCGGCCCGCTACTCCGGGGAAGATGCCAGGGACTGGGATAACTGCGAAAAACTGCTCAGGGAAATGGCGGGCAAGGATAACCGCAAGGCCCGCTTTGAATGCGTCCTTTCCCTGGCCACACCCGGCGGCCCGGCTCTGACCTGGGAGGGACGGTGCGAGGGTGAAATCATCACGGAGCGGCACGGTGACGCCGGCTTCGGCTACGACCCGGTATTTTACTACGCCCCCTTGGGCAAGACCTTTGCCGAAGTCTCGATGGCGGAAAAAAACAAGGTCAGCCATCGGGGCAGAGCCCTGGCTGAAATGGCGGCAGAGTTCGACAAGGTATTATCCTGGCTGCGCCAGCGGCTGCAGGAGGAAAAACCGCCCAAGCCCGATCACAAACAATTCGAACATAACGACTGGTCAGAGGAAAGGATGGTGTGACCGGCGTGCCCCGTCTTTATGCCCGAATCGCCGCAAAATCATTTCCCCCCTCTCAGCGTTCAAACATGGTTGCGATACCACCCAGAACTGAACCCTCTCCCCGGGCCTGGCCGCCGCCCTGAGGCGCCGCTTCCCATATCCGACCTGCAAGTCGTGAAAAGGGCAGGGATTGCAGCCAGACATGCCCCGGGCCGCGCAGGGTGGTAAAGAAAAAGCCCTCGCCGCCGAACAGGGCGGACTTGACCTTGCCGACAAACTCGATATCGTATTGAACGGTCTGGGTCAGCGCAACCAGGCAGCCGGTATCCACCCGCAGGGTTTCGCCGGCCTGAAGTTCTTTTTCAACAATGGTGCCGCCGGCATGAACAAAGACCAGGCCGTCGCCGTCAAGGCGCTGCATGATGAATCCTTCGCCGCCGAACAGGGCCACGCCGATCTTCTTTTGCAGGGCCACGCCGATGGCAACCCCCTTGGCCGCGCAAAGAAAGGCGTCTTTTTGACAAATAAGCCTGTTGCCAAAATTTTTCAGATCCAGGGGGATGATTTTCCCGGGGTACGGGGCACCAAAGGCGACTTTGCCCTTGCCCTGGCCGGTAAAGGTGAAAATGGTTGTAAATAAACCCTCGCCGGAGATCAGTCTTTTTCCCGCCCCGATCATCCGGTCTAACAGGCCGCCTGATTGTGAAGCATCGCTGCCGTCACCAAAGATGGTTTCCATCTCGATGTAATCAGACATGTACATCATGGCTCCCGCCTCAGACACCGCACTTTCACCAGGGTCCAGTTCGATCTCGATAAACTGCATTTCATTGCCGAAAATTTCATAATCGATTTCGTGGGCCCGGCGACCGGGGGCGGCCGGCGGCGGTGTCGGAGCGACCGGTTGAGCGGTAAGTTCAGGGACCTGGCCCAGGGGCAACCATTCGGCGAAACCGTCGCGCCACACCATTGTTTCCCGGGTGAACCGGCCGGCCGCCATACCGGCGGTGACCTCCGCCCGGGAAAAAGGTCCTTGAGACCGGCCCCTTACAGCCACAAACCACTGTTCCATTCCATCCTCCCTGGTTTCTCTATTCTAAAAAATATTCGTTTTTTTTATGCCCGGGTGTTGAATCGCGGCGGAGCCGCCAGGGCGGGCGTGAGATAGATCGAAGCAGGAACGCCCGGGGACGAGCAAGGTGGTCGGTTGACGCTTGACAGAATCCTCAGGCAACCTCATCCTTCAGGCTCCTCCTGAGGAGTTCCTGAACCGCCTGCCGACAATCACGGCCTTTATATAACACTTGATAAACCTGCTCAAGGATCGGCATTTCAACGCTGTTTTGGCGCGCCAGGTTGTAACAAGACCTGGTTGTTTTTACGCCTTCGGCCACCATCGTCATCCCGCCCAGGGCCCGATCAAGGGTCTGCCCCTGGCCGAGCTTGAGACCGACCGTGCGGTTGCGGCTTAAATTACCGGTACAGGTCAAGACCAGGTCGCCCAGGCCGCCCAGGCCGGAAAAGGTGTGGGGCAGGGCGCCGAGCCGGACCCCCAGACGGGTAATCTCGGCCAGCCCCCGGGTAATGAGCGCGGCCCTGGTATTGAGGCCGTAGCCGAGACCGTCACTTATACCGGCGGCAATTGCCACCACGTTTTTCATGGCCGCGCTGATCTCGAGACCGATAATGTCGGTACTGGAATAGGTACGAAAAAAGGAGGTGGAAAATAGACGCTGCACTGCGTGGGCGGCATCTTTATCAGCAAAGGCCACGGTCACGGCCGTGGGTTGGCTGACGGCAACCTCTGTGGCAAAACTGGGGCCGCTGAGAACACCAAGATACAGATTCCGGGCGATTTTCTGCCGGTCAAGGGTATCCTGCATGACCTGGGTCATGGTCTGCAGGGTACTGTTTTCAATGCCCTTGACCGCCGACACCAGGAGGGTGTCGGCCTGAAGATGCGGCGCGAGTTGGGCAAAAACGCCGCGAAAGGCATGGGAAGGGACCACCATGACCACGCACTGTGCATCCCGTACCGCCGCCGCGAGGTCGGCTGTCGGCCGAACGGCTGCCGGCAGCCGCGCCCGGGGAAGATATTTTTTATTCTCCCGGCTCAGGGCCAGGGAGGCAATATGCTCAGGGTCATGACCCCAGAGTTGGACGTTTTCTCCCTTGTCACCGAGGAGTTTAGCCAGGGCCGTGCCCCAGCTTCCCGCCCCGATGACCGCGCAGTACCTGATCTCATGAATCATCTTCGACCGGTTCATCCTCTTCAAGTTCTGATTCCCGGGCCAGGATGGAGAGGCCGACAACCTTTTCGCCCTCATCCAGATTGATCAGCCTGACCCCCTGGGTATTGCGGCCGATGATCCGTATCGTATCCATGGGCATACGAATCACCTTGCCGCTGTTGGCGATAAGCATCACCTGGTCGTCGTCGATCACCTGCAAGACCCCGACAACCTTGCCGTTGCGCTCGCTGGTGTTGATGGCCATAACTCCCTTGCCGCCTCTTTTCTGTCTCCGGTATTCGGCAACGGCGGTCCGTTTGCCGTAGCCGTTTTCGGTGACAGTGAGGATGGAATCGTCACCCTTGAGAACCACAGCTCCGACGACTTCGTCATCGTCCTCAAGGGTGATCCCCCTGACTCCGGCGGCCAGACGGCCCATAACCCGGACATCGGATTCCGGAAAACGAATGGATTTGCCGTTTTTGGTGACCAGAAAAATATCGTCTTCGCCCGAGGTGATGCAGGCGGTCAGGATTTCGTCGTCTTCCCTGATGGTCAGGCCGAACTTGCCCTTCCGCAAGGGCCGCTTATACTCGGCAATGCTGGTTTTTTTCACCCGGCCGAGCTTGGTGACCGTCAGCACGGTCTGTGATTCATCGGCATGGGCGAGATCGGCTACCGGCAGGATGGCCGCCATCTTTTCTCCTTCG
>BDTX01000010.1 GCA_002897615.1 bacterium BMS3Bbin14 | reverse complement strand
CTATTCGATATTCGTTTTGGGCTGCTATCTCCGTTAAGCTTTTAATGTCAAGTCCGCTAGGTTCGTTGCCACCCGAAGGATGATAATGCCATTCACCTAGATAAAGGCCTTGTTCTCCAAATTCTTTTTTTTACATGTAAACATGGTGCCGTCCGGTTTCGATCATTCTCTGGCAATATTTTCTTATAACATTTCATGCTGATATTGTATCACTAACTATCTATAATTCCAAAAAAATATAATTTTTATTTTAATGTGAAAAAATATACTCAGGGAAGTAAATAAATAAACTTTTGGGATTCGCATTTTGAATGAAGTCCCCCTCACCCCAACCCTCTCCCGGGGGAGAGGGGGAATGGTCGGAGAATTGTTGGAACTGTTGGAACTGGCGGAACTGTCGGGCGGCTCTTGTTTGAGGGTTCTGTGATTTGGGAGCGGCTCCAGGTGGCCTGGGGACGGGATGCCCGGACGATGACCTGTTTTCTGCACCTTTTTGGGGCGCGAATCCCGGATATTTCTTCTTGACATGTCGTGGTGTTTTGTAGTTAATTGTTAAGTTCTGCCAAATATTATAATTTCTGGTTATTGAATAGAGAGAGGAGTCGCATGTACGCTATTATTCGTACCGGTGGGAAACAGTATCATGTCGCAACCGGTGACCGGCTGCGCGTTGAAAAAATTCAAGGTAATGTCGGTGACACGGTTGAATTGGCCGATGTCCTGATGGTCGTTGACGGCGAGGAGGCTAAAATCGGTCAGCCGGTCGTTGACGGTGCCAAGGTCATTGCCAAGATTGCCGAACAGGGCAGGGCGAAAAAGGTTGTCGTGTTCAAGAAAAAACGGCGTAAAGGTTACCGGGTTAAACGCGGGCATCGTCAGTCGTATACGGCACTGACAATTGAGGATATTTCGGCGTAACTTATTGATCCGCGGGAGGATACCATGGCACATAAAAAAGCGGGCGGCAGTTCACGGAACGGCCGCGACAGTAAAGGACAGAGGCGGGGTGTAAAACGGTTCGGCGGTCAGGTCGTGCCGGCTGGCAGCATTCTGGTGCGGCAACTGGGTACTCGGATTCACCCGGGTGAAAATGTCGGCTGCGGCAGGGACTATACGCTCTTTGCCAAGATTGACGGGGTCGTCAAGTTCGAAACATTTGGCCACCAGCGTAAACGGGTCAGCGTTTATCCTGCCTGATTTTTTTTATCCCTGCCGGGATTTCATGTTGCGAAGATTGAGTATTGGTCTCGCAATGGTTTAAAACTCGACCTCAAGCACGCTTGAGATCGAGTTTTTTTAATTGTGGGTACGGCGTATTATAATGTCATTTATTGATGAGGCCAAATTTTTTGTTAAGGGGGGCGATGGCGGCAATGGCTGTGTCAGCTTTCGCCGGGAGAAGTTTGTCCCCCGTGGCGGTCCTAATGGCGGTGACGGCGGGCATGGCGGCAGTGTGTACATTGAGGTCGATGCCCAGATGATCTCGTTGATCGATTTTCGCTATCGTTCGCATTTTAAGGCCGAACGCGGCGGCAACGGCGGCGGCAAGGACATGCATGGCCGTAACGGCAGGGACTGCATAGTCAAGGTTCCGCCGGGTTCGATTATCAGGGACGCGGAAACCGGTGAGGTGCTCGTCGATCTGACCGGAGCGGGTGACTCTTTTCTTGCCGCGCGCGGCGGCAAGGGCGGCCTGGGGAATGCCCGCTTTGCCTCTTCGACGAACAGGGCGCCCCGCAAGGCGACTCCCGGCCGCCCCGGGCAGGAACTCTGGCTGAAGATTGAGCTTAAACTGCTGGCCGACGTGGGGCTGATCGGCCTGCCCAATGCCGGCAAGTCAACCCTGCTCTCCCGCCTGTCCGCCGCCAATCCCAAGGTGGCCCCGTATCCGTTTACCACCTTGAAACCGCAGCTTGGAGTCCTGCAGTTTGAATACAGCTCTCCCTGCATCATCGCGGATATCCCCGGCCTGATTGAAGGCGCTCATAAAGGCGTCGGGCTCGGGCACCGTTTTTTGAAACACGTGGAGCGGACCTCCATCCTGCTCCACGTTATTGATGCGGCTACCGGGAACGATCAGGCCCTGGAAGATTTCCGCGTCCTTGAACGGGAGCTTGCGGCATATAAGAGTGAGCTTCTCGGCCGCCGTCATGTTATTATTTTGAACAAGATTGATCTGATCGATCAGGACCGGCTGCTGGAACTGCGGAATCTTTTCAAGGCCGAGGGGTTGGAGGTCTTCGCCATTTCGGCGCAAACCGGCGAGGGGATCGGGGGGCTGAAGAAGCGCCTTGCGGTTATATTCGACGACTCCGGAGAGCAGGCGCAATGACTTTCCAGACCAGCTTGGAGGACGGTCTCTTTTACCGTCAGACTCTTTTTGACCAGGCGAAGAGGGTCGTGGTCAAGGTGGGCAGTGCTGTTCTGACCAACCGGCAGGGGTTGGAAACCGGGATGATCGACAACCTGGCCCGTGATCTCTCCTTTCTCCGGGGTACCGGCAGGGAGGTGATCCTGGTCACTTCCGGGGCCGTGGCCGCCGGCAGGCAGCGGCTGGGCGGCGGCCGGAAAATGAACCGGGAACTCAAGGTAAAGCAGGCCCTTGCCGCCCTGGGGCAGGGGTTGTTGATGCAGGCCTACGAACAGGCCTTTGCCAACTATAACCAGCAGGTCGCCCAGGTTCTCCTGACCCATGCCGACCTGTCCCATCGTGATCGATACCTGAATGTCCGCAATACCATCCTGACGCTGTTCGAATTCGGCGTGATTCCCATTATCAACGAAAATGACACGGTTTCGGTCGAAGAGCTCAGGTTTGGCGATAATGACACCCTGGGCGCCCTGATCACCAACATGATCGGCGCGGACATGTTCATTATCCTCACCGATGTCGACGGCCTGTACACGGCCAATCCCCATGAAGATCCTGCCGCCAGGCCGGTTTATACCGTGGCCCGTATTAATCATGAGGTTGAAAAAATGGCCGGTCATACCCACAGCGCCCAGGGGAGCGGCGGCATGCACTCGAAAATCAGGGCGGCCAAGATGGTCGCCGCCTGCGGCGGCAGTTCCTTTATCGGCCCGGGCAACAAGCAGGAAATTTTAAAAGACCTGTTCAGCGGCGAGATGGTTGGAACCTTCTTTCTGCCGCGCTCGGAGAGGATGAAGGGCCGCAAGCACTGGATCGCCTATGTGCTGCGTCCCGAAGGGTATCTTCTCCTTGACGAGGGCGCCTGCCGGGCCGTTGTCGAGCAGGGCCGGAGCCTGCTGCCCTCCGGGGTCCTTGAGGTGGAGGGCACGTTCGGGGTCGGTGCGCCGGTGCACTGCAAGACCCTGGACAATAAAGTTATCGCCGCCGGCCTGACGAATTACAGCTCGGCTGATATTGAAAAAATCAAAGGCCGCAATACCAGGGAAATTGAAAATATTCTCGGCTTCCGGGACAGCGATGAGATTATTCATCGGGACAACCTGGTTATGATTGATGATGAAAATATACGGTAGGAAATTGATATTCACCGTTGCGAGCAGAGGGGGAGAAGATGGAAACCGCACAGATTGAAGCAACAGTTGTTCGGATGGCCCGGCAGGCGCGCCGGGCCTCGCGCCGGCTTGCTGCGCTGCCCACGGCCGTAAAGAACCGGGTCCTGCTGCAAACGGCGGCGGCCCTGCTGGCACAGCGTGACTTTATCGCGGCGGAGAACGAAAAAGACCTGGCGGCCGGCCGCGCCAAGGGGCTTTCCGCTGCCATGCTTGACCGTTTGGCGCTCAGTGAGGCGGTGATCCAGTCCATGGTGCAGGGGCTTCGTGAAGTGGCGGCCCTGCCTGACCCGGTAGGAGAAGTTGACGGCATGAAGCGGCGTCCCAGCGGTATTGTCGTCGGGCGGATGCGGGTGCCTCTCGGTGTGGTGGGCATGATTTACGAGTCGCGCCCCAATGTGACGGTGGATGCGGCCGCGCTCTGTCTGAAGGCGGGCAACGCGGTGCTGCTGCGCGGCGGCTCCGAGGCGATTCACTCCAACCTGGCCCTTGCCGGCGTGCTGCGGGATGTTCTTGCCGCCGAGAATGTCGACACTGACGTGGTCCAGGTCATTCCCGTCACGGACCGGCAGGCGGTCACCGTGATGCTGGCCCAGGAAGAATTCATTGATGTGATTATTCCCCGGGGCGGCGAGGGGCTGATCAGGTTTGTCTCCGGGACTTCGCGGATTCCCGTACTCAAGCATTATAAGGGGGTCTGCCATGTTTACATCGATCAAGACGCCGACATCGACATGGGCGTGCGCATTGTCATGAACGGCAAAACCCAGCGCCCGGGGGTCTGCAATGCCCTGGAGGGTTTGCTGGTCCATCGTGATATCGCCGCCGCCTTTCTGCCGGCGGCGGCGGAGAAGCTGACAGGGGCCGGGGTCGAACTGCGCGGCTGTCCCCGCAGCTGCAAAATTCTGCCGGCAATCAAAGCGGCGGCGGACAGCGACTGGGGCACCGAGTTTCTTGACCTGATCATGACCGTCAAGGTTGTTGATGATATGGATGAGGCCATGCGCTACATTGAGCAATACGGTTCCCGGCACACCGAAGTGATTGTCACCGACTCCTATGGCCAGGGCCGGCGATTTCTGAGCGAGGTTGATGCCTCGGCCGTGATGATCAATGCCTCGACCAGGTTTAACGACGGCGGCCAGTTCGGCCTGGGGGCTGAAATCGGCATCTCGACCACCAAGCTTCACGCCTACGGCCCCATGGGCCTTGAAGAGTTGACAACCCGGAAATTTATCGTCTACGGTGCGGGTGAGATCCGGCTGTAAACGGTGACGGACAATGCTGAAAAAGTGCGGAAGATAGGGGTGTTCGGCGGGACATTTGACCCTGTGCATGAGGGTCATCTGTCGGCGGCCCAGGGCGTATTGGCCGGTTACCGGCTGGACCGGTTGCTGTTTATCCCCGCCGCCTATCCGCCGCACAAGCGCCAACCGGCGGCCGCCTATTCCCACCGGGTGGCCATGCTTGAACTGGCCCTGGCCGGTCGGCCGCGGATGTCCATATCACTGCTCGAAGCGGAACGGCAGGCCCCTTCATACACTGTCGATACCCTTCGTGAACTGCGGACGCGCCTGGGGCCGCAGGCATTTTACCTGATCATCGGCGCCGACAGCTTCAGGGAGCTCCACCTGTGGTACCGGTATGCCGACCTGTTGCGCCTCGCCGATTTTGTCGTTGTGGCCCGGCCCGGTGTGCCCGCGGTTGACCTGGCCGATGCGGTGGCCCTTATGCCTGGTCGTTTCACCTTTGACGAGCGGCGGCAGGCCTGGTGCCGTGATGATGGGTCCCGGATATTTTATTTCGCCGACGCCCATTCCGGCGTATCATCATCGGAGATCCGAAAACGCCTGGCCCGTGGCGAACCGGTCGAAACGTTGTTGCCGCCGGCCGTTCTGCACTATATCAAGCTCCACGGGCTCTATGGTGTCAATCCCTCATTAACCGTTTGATGACATTGGAATATATAGCCGACCTCCATATTCATTCCCGCTACTCGAGAGCGACCAGCAAGTCGAGTCATCTCCCGGGGTTGGCGGCCTGGGCCGCAATCAAGGGAATCCAGGTGCTGGGAACCGGTGACTTTACCCACCCCGGCTGGTTCGGTCACCTGGTCGAAAATCTGGAAGAGGCGGAGCCCGGTTTTTTCCGGCTCAAGCCCGGCGCTCCCTGCGCCCCCGAGGTCAAGCTACCGGACGGCGTCTCCCCTGATGCCTGGCAGGAACACGATATCCGTTTTGTCCTGACCTCGGAAATCAGTTCCATTTACAAACGGGGCGGCCGGGTCCGCAAGGTCCACAATATTCTGTTCGCCCCTGATTTCGACTCGGTCCGGCGCCTCAACGCAACGCTTGCCGGAATCGGCAACCTTGAGGCCGACGGCCGGCCGATTCTCGGCCTGGACAGCCGGGACCTGCTGGAGATTCTCCTGGAAAAGGCGCCGGAAGGATTCCTGGTGCCGGCCCATATCTGGACCCCCTGGTTTTCCATCTTCGGCTCAAAATCAGGTTTCGATACTATTGATGAATGTTTCGGCGACCTGGGCAGCCATATCTTTGCCCTGGAAACCGGATTGTCCTCGGACCCGGACATGAACCGCCTGCTTTCGTCCCTGGACCGTTTCAGCCTGATTTCCAATTCGGATTGTCATTCCCCCCAGAAACTCGGCCGCGAAGCCAATATCTTTAACACCGGCTTTGACTTTTATTCCATGCGCGAGGCCCTGCGCGCCCCGGTCGACGAGTCCGGCCGCCAGGTGTTTGCCGCCACCATTGAATTTTACCCGGAAGAGGGCAAGTATCATTGCGACGGCCACCGGAAATGCGGCATCTGCCTGGAGCCGGCCGAGACATGGAAAATCAAGGGGATCTGCCCCGTATGCGGCCGCCCCCTGACCGTCGGTGTCCTGAACCGGGTCATGGAGCTGGCCGACCGGCCGGCGCCGGTGTATCCCCGGAACTCGCCCGCAGTCCACAGCCTGGTGCCGCTGCCGGAAGTGCTCGGCGAACTCCTGGGAACCGGGCCGGCAAGCCTGAAGGTGATGCATGCCTATGCAAGACTGCTCCGGCATTTCGGCTCGGAATTCAATATCCTCCTGCAGGCGGAAATCGAGGAGTTGAACCGCGAGGCTTCCCCCATGCTGGGCGAGGCCGTTCATCGTATCCGCACCGGCCGGGTCATCCGGCAGCCCGGTTATGATGGTGAGTTCGGCGTGATCCGGGTCTTTACCGACGAGGAGAGGCGCAATTTCGGCGGTCAGCTGAACCTCTTCGGCGTTACCGCGGCCGCGCCGAGAAAAAAGCGTGCTTCCGGATCGGCTGCACGGCCGGTCCGGGTCCGCAAAAAAAAAGCGGCGCCGGGCCTAAAAAAAAATCTCAATCCTGAACAGCAGCAGGTTGTTGCCAGCCCGGCCGAGTACATTATCGTCAAGGCCGGCCCCGGAACCGGTAAAACCCACACCCTGGTGCGGCGGGTGATCCGGATGGTGACGGAAGAAAAGACGTTCTGCACGGTGATCACCTTTACCAATAAAGCGGCCGATGAATTGCAGCAGCGGCTGGACCAGGAGCTGGGCCCGGCCGCCCCGGTCTTCGTGGCCACGTTTCACGGCTATTGCCTGCACTGGCTGCGCCGGGACAATCCAGGCCTGCGGGTAGCCGGGCCGGAGATGCGCCGCTGGCTGCTTCGTTCGCTCTATCCCGGCGATACCGCCGGGGAGTTGAAAAAACGAGAGCAGGACATTGCGGCCCTGCTGGAGAAGACTCCGGCGCAGTTATCATCGTGTCCGGCCGGCCTGCAGCCTTATTTCGCGGCCCTGGAAGCGGCGAACCTGGTGGACATCGACGCCGTGATTCCCCTGGCCGCCTCGCTGCTGCGGCAACGGGACCAGGCGGCGGCAACCATGCGCCGGGCCGCCGGGGCCCTTTTTATCGATGAGTTCCAGGATCTCAACGGCAACCAGTATGACCTGGTTCTGCTCCTGGCCGCCACCTCGCCGGTTTTTGCCATCGGTGACCCGAACCAGGCTATTTACGGCTTTCGCGGTTCAGACCCGGCCTGGTTTTACCGGTTCATCGAGGCCCTGCACCCCGAGCAGCACAGCCTGGTCCGCAATTACCGCAGCGGCCCGGTCCTGGTCAAGGCGGCAGGGCAACTAATCGGCGCGGACCCCGGGCCGGACTCTCTTGCCGGGCTTATGGCCGGGGGAGAAGGGCAGGGCGATATCTTTATTCACCGTTCGTCATCCGCTGTCGCGGAGGCCGTTTTTATCGCCGGCCAGGTCGAACGTCTCCTCGGCGGCACCTCGCACCGCGAAATAGACAAGCTGGCGGACCGGAGCGACGATGCCGGCCTCGCCCTCGGCGATATTGCGGTCTTGTACCGGACCGGCCGGCAGGCCGAGGTGCTGGCCGGGGTATTTGCCGAGCGCGGCCTCCCGGTCCAGGTGGTCGACATTGTTCCGTTCTACCTGTCAGATCCGGCCCTGGTTCTCTATTTATGGGTATTGATCGCGGCGGAGAGGGGCGACAGCGCCAACCTGCTTGCCCTCCTCGGCCGGGAAAAAGGGATCGGCCGCCGGAGCCTGGGCGGACTGGAACCCTTGCTGCCGGTCGGCTGCCGGGACCCGCTTGCCGCCTTGTCCGGGGTAAAGGAAAAACTCCCGGCCCGGCTTGGCGCCGCAGTGGCTGATTTCCAGGCCCTGCGCACCCGGCTGCGGAAAACAGCCGCCGAAACAGGTATCGAACCGGCGCTGCGCAGCATCGTCCTGCCCCGGTATCAACTTGATCCGGCAGAGGGAGAGGTGGTTCGTTTTCTCCGGCTGGCCGTGACGTTCGGCTCGTCGCTCACCTCGCTGGCCGACCATCTGCAACATTATAAGGATTCGGTTGTCTATGATAAACGGGCCGAGGCCGTGGCCCTCATGACCCTGCATGCCTCCAAGGGGCTCGAGTTTCCGGTTGTCTTTCTTGCCGGCCTGGAAGAGGGCCTGCTGCCGTTTGCCCCGCGGCAGCCCCTGACGGCGGCAGAGGAACAGCGGCACCTTGAAGAAGAACGGCGGCTTTTCTACGTCGGCCTGACCCGGGCGGAACGAATGGTTTTCCTGAGCCATGCCGCCGGCAGAAGGATAAACGGCAAAACCTGCAGCCGCCAACCCTCGCGGTTCCTGCGGGAGATTCCCGCCGCGCTGCTCAGGCGCGCCGAGACCGGGCAGGCAAACAGAAGGCATGCGAGGAACAAAATTCAACAGCTCTCTCTTTTTTAGGACATCATGACCTCTCGCGAAAAAGAAATGCAACCGCAGATAGAGGAGTTGCAGAAAACGATCGATAAGCTGCAGCTCCTGAACCTGGGGCTGAAACAGCAGGCAAACCAGTCGGACGCCGCCAACAAGGCCAAGAGCGATTTCCTGGCCATGATCAGCCACGAGATCCGGACGCCGCTGAACGGGGTCATCGGCCTGACCGAGATCCTTCTTGATACCAAGCTTGACAGCAAACAGAGACATTATTCCAACCTGGTCCTGACCTCGGCCCGCAATCTCCTGACGCTGATCAACAGTCTCCTCGATTTCAGCAAAATCGAGGCCGACAAAATGGAACTTGATATCGGGGAGTTCGACCTGAGAAAACTCGTCGACGAACTGATCAAGCTGTACAGCCTTACCGGCCAAGGCAAAAATCTCCGGGTGTACGCGGAAATCGATCCACGCTTGACGGGATGCTATCTTGGCGACAGTTACCGTATCCGTCAGATTCTGGTCAATCTTCTCGGCAATGCAATCAAGTTTACCGACCGCGGCTCCGTGGTCCTGCGAGTCACCGGGTCAACGGCCGATGCCCGGCATGAGGTGGTGCGCTTCGAGGTCGAGGATACCGGCCCCGGCATTCCCGCCGACAAGCTGGATAAGCTTTTTATTCCCTTTTCGCAGGTCGATAATTCGACAACCCGCCGGTACGGCGGTACCGGCCTCGGCCTTGCCATCTGCCATAAACTGGTGAGCCTGATGGACGGCGAGATCGGTTTTGCATCAACGGCAGGGAAGGGCAGCCGGTTCTGGTTCACCCTGCCCCTGCGGATCGCCGGAAGTGAGCCGGCAAAAGAAGCGCGGCCGCGGCCCGAGCCGCCGCAATATAATTGCCGCCATGAAAACGAGCGGCGCGGCCCCAAACGTTCGCCGGCCTTAACTTCTATCCTGATCGTGGATGATGATGGAACCAATCGCTTTGTCCTGGAGACTATTCTGCAGAACACCAGCACCCATATCATCACGGTTGAAAATGGCCGGGAGGCCGTTCGTCTCTGCGAAAGCAGGGACTTTGATCTGATTTTTATGGATTGCCGGATGCCGGTCATGGACGGCTTCGAAGCAACGGCCGCCATCCGGTCCCTGACGGCGGGCAAGTCCAGAAAACATCCGGTGATTATCGCCCTGACAGCGGATGCGACCCAGGCCACCAGGCAGCACTGTTCGGCGGTCGGCATGGATGATTGCCTCATCAAACCCCTGAATTTCGACAGGTTGCAACAAGTTTTTGACAACTGGCTGCCGGATGCGGGGATTCAGATTCATACCAGGCCGCATACCCTTCCCCTTCCCGCGGCGGCGGAGAAAAGTGAACCCGAAACCAAACCGGCCGCCGCCCCGCCAATTGACGATAAGGTCCTGGCGGAGCTGCAGGAAAATATTGGTGATATCCAGCCGGTTATCAGGGTTTTTCTCCATTCACTGCAAGACCGGCTGGAGCAGTTGCAGCAGGCTATCGCCAAAGGAGAAAGCGCCGTTGTCAGCCGGGTTGCGCATACCATAAAAGGGAGTTGCAGCCAGTTCGGCGCAACTCATCTGGCCGAACTCTGCCGGCTTGCGGAAACTATGGGTAACAACAAAAATATGGCCAACATGGAAATTCTTTTTAAAAAAATAAAACAGACAGCAGAGCAGGTTGCGACTTTTTTAAGGGAAAAGCTTGATGAAAGATAAGAATTATTACACACTATAACATCGGCAGGGTGATGAATTTCCGGTGAACTGTTTTGATATACCTGAATCCGTGAGCGTTCGAGAATGGTGCAGATGCAAGGCTCCTGCGATATTGATTATCCTGGTGTGATATCAAGGAGTTGCCAACGCAGCAGCTGTGCCGTTATCGGGCGGACCGGAGGGCGGCGCGGTGAAGAATATAAAATGCATTTATTGGACAATAATGCAATAAATTCCAGATATTGCATGAAGTGTAATCTCAAGCCGTCACGGATTCAGGATTCATCTTACTTGGTTTAATCGTAACCGTTCACCAGAGGCAATAAACTACCCTCAACTCGTAACTGTAACCGTTCAGATGTGCCCCAGATTTGTTCGTTTCGCCCTCCGAGGTGTACTCCCTGTACCTGAGGAGGGCGAAACGGACAAAGATGGGGTGCAGGTGAACGGTTACGTTTAATCTTAACAACAGCAGACCCATGACCTCACTCTTTTCCAACCCGCCTCCATCCATTCTCATTGTCGATGATGACGAGGTCCTCCGTCTGCTTCTCCGGCAGTTTTTAGAAGGTGAACAGTATACGGTCACCGAAGCGCAGAACGGGAACCAGGCCTTGCAGATATTAACCAGGACCGTCTTCGACCTGATTATCATGGATATTGCAATGCCCGGGATTGACGGCCCCGCAGTCTGCGAGCATATCAGGTCGCTGTTGCCCGACCCGCCTCCCGTGCTGATGATTACGGCCCTGGATGATGAAGAGTCGGTTGACCAGTCTTTTCGCGCCGGCGCGGTTGACTGTATCCGCAAGCCCATTCACTGGCCGGTTCTGAGAAATCGGATCAAGTACATCCTGGCCGCGCATCGTGCCCGGCTGGAACTTGAGCGGATGTCACGCAATTACGAGATGATCCTGGAGGCCGCCGCCAACGGCATCTGCGGCGTTGATAAGGATATGCGCATAAGCTTTATCAACCCCGCTGCCCTGAAAATGCTCGGTGTTGCCCAGGATGAGGTTATCGGCAAAAAATTTCATGAAGTTTTCAAGGTTTCCCTGGCCGGTACCGATGATTTTACCCTCGACTGCTGCCCTTTTCTGAAAAACTCCACCCAGACGTCTTCCTTTCATTATGACGAACTGCGGCTGCTGCGGAAAGATGGCACAAGCTTTCCCGTCGATTGCCGCGCCACCCCCATTTTCGAAGGCAATACGGTTACCGGCGGTGTTCTCGTCTTCCAGGACGTAACCGAACGTCAACAGGCTGCCGAGCTTATTCGCTATATGGCCGATCATGATTCCCTGACCGACCTGCCGAATCGTAATTATTTTAATGATCGACTGCCGCAGGCCATATCTCTGGCCAAGCGTCAAGGAAGGATGATCTGCCTGCTTTTTATCGATCTTGACCGTTTTAAACCGATCAATGACAAATATGGTCACTCTGTCGGTGACCTGGTGTTGCTGCAGGTTGCCGAGCGGCTTAAAAAAACGCTGCGGGTCTCGGACAGCGTTTGCCGCCTGGGCGGCGACGAGTTCGTCATTCTGCTGGAAAGCACGAAATCCGTGGAAGGCGCCAAAAATGTGGCGCAAAAGACAATTGAACTGCTCAATGAGCCCATTGAGGTGGAAGGACACAAGTGTTCAATCGGCGCGAGCATTGGCATCAGTATCTATCCGCAGGATTGTCACGATGCGAAAACCATGCTGCGGAATGCGGACATTGCCATGTACGAAGCCAAGAAAAAAGGAAGAAACCGTTTTGAACTGTATTCGTCCGTTGTTGAACAGGCAGGAGAGGAGATACAATGACAATGATGAGCAGAATAGGCTGGCTCGGTCCTTTTTCTCAAAGCCTTGTCCCAATCGTTTAAAATATTCTGAATCCGTGAGCATTCGAGAACGGTGCAGATGCAAGGCTGCAACAATATTGATTACCTGGTGTGATGTCAACGAGTTGCCAACGCAGCAGCGGCGCCGTTACCGGGCGCCCCGCAGGGCGATGCGGCGAAGACCAGAAAATGATTTTACTCAACGATAATGTAATAAGTTCCAGATATTGCATGGAGTATCACCGCAAGCCGTCACGGATTCAGGAAAATGTAATTGTTCAGTAGTATAATTTCTCCGGAGTCTCGCAAACTCGCTCGCCTCGTTATTCTCACAAAATAATCCGTGAATATTCGGCCGATGGTTATTCTTTCTGCGCTCCTGTCCCGGAATGTCTCTGCCCTGTACCTGATTCTCGCCCCCAAAGCCTCATTTTCCGAACAGATTTTGTTCGTGAATCATCTTTTACCTTCCTGGTAACAATTTAATATCAAAAGGAAAATAAATTACAGCAGGCTTTATCCCGAGCGTTGGCTGCGGAGTAATTTATACTGTCTAATCACTTTGGCTATCTGTACAAAGTGCAAATTGAATCCCTGTAACTTTTCGGTATTTTGAATAGTTAGAGTGTCCAAGCTGCGTAATTATAACAAGGTGGCCGGGGAATCTGTACTGTATAATTTTTCTTGACATCCATCGAAAAATGCTGTTTCCTGAAAACAAGGCTAGGGAGAAGGGGGCTGGTGGAAGGCGTGCTGGCAGTCTCTTTCAAACTGTTTAAATGAAGGCTCTTTGTTTTCAGGCCTCCGCCTCTTGAGAAGGCTGGGGTGGTGAGGTGTTGGCGTTACCTGTATTTTTGTAATTATTCAGTACAAGCGAAAAATTGCCATATAACCTGTAGCCTGTAGTCGATGGTTATTATTTTCTCCGCCATTATTGAGAGGAAAAAAGAAAATTATGAGCGACCTGATAACGAGCAAGGAAATTATTGACAAAACAGGTATCTCCAGAGCAACTCTCAATAATTACATCAAGCTTGGTATCCTCCCGAAACCCATTGTCGGCCGTCCTCGCTCCGGCCAGCAGGGTGTCAAGCAAATTGGTTATTTCCCTCCTGAAAGCCTGGAAAGCATCTTCAAGGTCAAGTTGTTAAAAACCCAGGGCCACTCGATTGCCGAGATTGCCGCCATTTTCCAAAAGGATGAAGAGGGAAGCGCTCCGTCCAGCTCTCAGGTACAGCCGCAGGACGAGAGAGGGGAGCAGGACAGCCGCCAATCCCGGGGCAAGGTGTCCCGTGCCTGTTCCTCCGGCAACCTGAGTGTGACTATTTGTGATATCGATTCACCGGCTTATCTGGTTAATCACAATTTTGAGATCGAGTGGATCAATAAGCCGGCCGAGGATTTAATATTCAAGCAGAGAGTGAGGTCTCTGGTTGATATCGAATCCCGGAATGTTTTTCGCCTGCTGCTGAACCAGGGGCTGGGCTCCACGGGGCAAAGCTGGCAAGAGCTCATTTCCCTGAACTTTACGATTCTCCAGAAGGCCATTGATAAAGACCGGCTGGGCAATCTTTTCAAGGGTATGACCAGGAGCGAGTCGGAACTGATGCAGGGGCTTTTCGAGAGCAGAAAACCGGCGGCAAGTCGGGACGCTTTCTATCACCTGCCGGTTTCCGTCGTTGCCGATGACCATTCCCGGAAGACGTACTGGGTTCATACCATGACCTTCAGGGAAGGAATTTTCTTTGTTTTTCTGCCCGACGAGGGCATTAACAGTGAGTTCCTCGACATGCTTACTCACCGGGAAAAGGTAATCAATGCCCTGCTCAGAAACAGGATGCCTTCACTTGTTTCCCTTGGCGTGCTGGTTGCCGATCTCCAGGATTCAGTCAAAATCAGCGCCGAGTTACTGCCCGGACAGTATTTTGAATTAATCAACGGCCTCTGGGAGGTCGTCGGTCCGACCTTTGAGCGATATGGCGGCATTTACGGCAAGCACGCCGGCGATGGCATGCTCTATTACTTCATCCACAAAAATGACGGCAATTATCTCATGAATGCCCTTGACTGCGCCTTGGAAGTTCGTGAGGTGGTGAGTGAGTTCAGCAGCAGGTGGAGAGCCAAAAAGAGTTGGAACAATGAACTCTTTCTCAATACCGGCATTAATGAGGGACAGGAATTTTTCGGCACCATCCATTCGGCCAGAAATGTTGAATTCACCGCTCTCGGCGATACCATCAATATTGCCGGCCGCCTTTCCGAATTCGCGAGAAATGGTGAAATATGGACCACGAAAAACCTGATCAGCAAACTATCACAGGAAGAACGAGAAACGATTTGTTTCGGTATTTACCAGAAAAATCGAAGCGGCCGAATATTTATCCGGGATTCCTTTTCCCGGATAAGCGACCTCGTTGCCGAGGACCCGCAACCTTACCGTCATTTTGAGTCCTTTCCCGGATTACCCATAACATTAATTGAAAAAAAGGTAAATCATCTGACCGAACACCAGGAACCAGGTTCAATATTATCGGCTTGAAAAAAAGAGCAGACAGATTATGCAGACAGACTACGCAGATAGACTACGCAGACAGACTACGCAGACAGTTGCAACAATCGGGAGACGTTCAGTGAGAAAGCCATCTTACGAAGAGTTGTACCGCCAGGTAAAGGAGTTTGAGAACGAGAGGGAACGCCTCAAGCTCAAATCCGCAACAAGACTTCGGAAATGCAGGACCAAGTATGACGCCATGCTCAATACGGTGGACGCCTATATGTGCCTGGTGGACAGGAATCTGAGAATTATCTGGGCCAATGACAAGGCCAAGAAAATATTCGGCGGCGATCTTGTTAACCGGCACTGCTGCGTGACCTGTCACGGCCGCAAACAACCCTGCCTGGAATCATCGTACTGTATCGTGCGCCAATCCTTTCGGGGAGAGACGGTCAGGCATCCCGGCACCATCACCGTCAGAAAAGACGGCAGAAAAATTTATTTTAACGTTATGGCCAAGGTCGTTTCAAGGGACGCTGACGGCAGGCCTTGCAACGTGGTTAAGGTGTACAACGATATTACCCAGTACAAGCAGGTTGAAGAGGAATTAAAGGCAAGCATGCTGCTGTTGCGCGATAACCTGTCTGGAACCATCAAGGCCATGGCCATGACCGTCGAGACCCGCGACCCCTATACGGCAGGGCATCAGCGACGTACGGCCGATATCGCCAGGGGGATTGCCCAGGAGATGGGACTGCCCAGGGAACAGGTGGACGGCATCCGCATGGCCGGAGTCATCCACGACCTCGGCAAGATATCGGTGCCGGCGGAAATCCTGAGCAAGCCGGGCCGGATCGGCGCCATGGAATTCTCGCTGATTCAACAGCACCCCAATACCGGTTATGATATCTTAAAGGGGATTGATTTCAAGTGGCCGGTGGCCGAAATTGTCCGCCAGCACCATGAGCGCATGGACGGGTCCGGTTATCCTTTCGGATATGCCGGGAATCAGATCCTTCTGGAGGCCAGGGTCATTGCCGTAGCCGACGTCATTGAGGCCATGTCTTCTCATCGGCCGTACCGGCCGGCCCTGGGACTTGACAAGGCCTTTGCTGAAATTAAACAGAACCGCGGCACGCTCTATGATGAGAATGTGGTGGACGCCGTCGTCAATCTGTTTGATAAAAAGGAGTATATATTTCATTGATATCCGTGCCGGAACCGGGATTGGGCAGGGGGCTGCACGCAGGCTGCCGTCCCGGAGGTCAGACGCCTCGGTCCCGGTCGGGCCAGAGTAATCTGTGCAGTTGCAGCTGGAGCCTGACCGGCAGCCGGTGTTGCAGGATAAGGCCGGCCAGGGTTGTCGCCGCCAGTAACTCCGGGACCGGCGAAAACAGCAGGGGGACCGCCAGCCGGTCCAGTTGGTAGCGGTCGATCACCGCTTTGGCCCACTCAAAGTCGCGGACCGAGCTGAGAACGAACTTGATTTCATCCCCGCTGCCCTTCCTCTTCCTGGCTGCCAGCAAGGCGATGTTCTGCCAGTCCGTCCGCTCATGCATGCCGCTGTCCGGGCACTTGATGTCCAGGATGACGGACACCCCGGCCGGAACCCGTTCTATGCCCAGGCTGCCGTTGGTTTCCAGCAGGACGGTCCGGCCCCGGTCAAGGAGGGCGTCAAGCAGCGGGTAGATCCCCTCCTGCAGCAACGGCTCGCCGCCGGTCAGCTCCACCATGACTCCGGGGTACCGGTCCAGCCAATTGCCTATCTCGGTCAGTGTCCGTGGTTCGCCCTGGTTTTCCCAGGTGTATTTCGAATCACAGTATCGGCAGCGGAGATTACAGCCGGCCAGGCGGATAAACGCGCAGGGCAGGCCGGCCCGGGTGGATTCGCCCTGGAGGGAGTAAAAGAGTTCGGAGATGGACAGATGTGTTTTCGTCACATGCTTTTCATTCACCGTAGTAGATCACGCCGCTGGAATCAGTTTCCCGCACGGTAACCGAAAAGAGTTGGTAGCGATCGGTTTTCAGCTTCTCCTGTAACTCGGCAAATATATACATGGCAATATGCTCGGAGGAGGGGTTCCGGTCCAGGAAGGCGGGATGCTCGTTCAGATCCAGGTGGTCGAGGTTGTCGATGACCAGTTTGACCTGTTCTTTCAATAGCCTGAAATCAAGGCCCAGCCCCATCTCGTCCAGTCGTGTTGCCCTGACCTGAACCTTGACCTTCCAGTTATGGCCGTGCGGTTTCTCGCAATTGCCCGGATAGTGACGCAGGTGATGGCCGGCGGAAAAATGGGTTTTTATAAAAATATCAATCATGTTGTTCTCCTGGATTGTTTTCGGTTGTCTCATAATCGGCGGCCGGGGCAAGGGAAGTCAAAAGCTCCTTGCATCTCATCTTCGATCAATGGTAAGTACATGTGGTTGAAGACAGAGGGACAGGTTTGTTCCGCCGGATTTTTTTTACTACCTGGATCCGTGAGCGTTCGGGAACGATGCCGATGCAAGGCGGCAACGATGTTGATTATCCTGTGTGATATCAACTTTGTTGCCAACGCAGCAGAGGCGCCGTTATCGGGCGCCCCGGGGGGCGGCGCGGTGAAGACCATAAAATGCGTTTATTCGGCAATAATGAAATAAATATACATATATTGCCTGGAATATCACCTCGAGCCGTCACGAATTCAGGTTACTATAGCAGGAATATGCTGGGTTGACCAGATTTCAGGAGATAATTTAATGGCTATTGTTGCCCCGTTTCGGGGAGTGCGTTTTAATCCCGATAAAATCAAGAATCTTGAGGACGTCGTGACCCCGCCCTATGATGTGATCAGCGAGGCGGACGGCACTGCTTTTCTCGAGAAGAACCTGTATAATATGATTCAGCTTGACCTGCGGAACGGCACCTCGCAGGGCAGCGACAGCGAGGCCGGACGGTATGCCGAAGCCCGGACCCGTTTTGATGCGTGGCAGGACGACCAGGTCCTGATCCGGGACGACCGGCCCGCCATTTATCTCTATTATATTGATTACACTCATCCCTCGGGCCGTCGCCTGACCCGTAAAGGTTTGATATCCCTGGTCGGGCTGGCGGAATTCTCCGAAGGGATTGTCAAGCCGCATGAAAAAACTTTTGCTACCGTGATCGCCGAACGGCTGGAACTGATGAAGGCGTGCCGGGCCCAGTTCAGCCAGGTCTTTTCCCTCTACCATGACCGCGAAAATATCGTTATCTCCACCCTTGAACAGGCCAGGGAACCCGAGCCGGTATGTTCGGTCACGGACCATTTCGGCAATGTTCATACTGTCTGGCGGGTCACGGACCCGCAGGCCCTGGCCGGGGTGGCCGGCTATTTTGCCGATAAGCCGGTTTATATCGCCGACGGCCACCACCGGTATACCACCGCCCTGAGCTGCCGGAAACAGGCCCTGGCCGAGCAGCCGGATCTGCCGGCCGACAGCCCCTTCAACTTTACCATGATGTACCTGTGCTCCGCAGAGGACGAGGGGCTGTCCGTTCTGCCCACCCATCGTCTGGTCACCTTTCCCGGCCGCCTGTCCGCCGACGAGGTGGTGCGGAAAATGAAAGCCGGGCTCCGGGTGGAGGAGTTGAAAAGCGGCAGCCGGGAGGTATTGATCGCCGAGGTGTTGTCCCGGATGAACGAGGCGGCGATGGCCTTTTCGGCCCCGGTGTTCGGCCTGTATCATGCCGGCGAGGACCGTTGTTTCCTTTTGAGACAGGAAGAGGAAGACATTGAACGGTCTGCATCGCTTGCCCGGCTGCCGCAGGTCCTGCGGCAGCTTGATGTCGTGGTGTTTTCCGAGCTGCTGATCCCGGAGTACCTGGGCCTTGACCATCAACGATGCGTGCGCGAGAAGCTAATAAGTTACTTTAGCGATCCAGACGATGCCATTGATGTGTCGGTAAAAAAGAGCATCGCAGATGACAACGCCACCCCCTTGCTTTTCCTCCTCAACCCGACCCGTGTTCAGCAGGTGACGGACGTGGCCGACAGCGGCGAGATCATGCCCCATAAATCCACCTATTTCTATCCCAAGATCATGACCGGGCTGTTGATCAACAAACTGGTTGCCGCTGAAAAAATTCAAGGGGCAGGGTAGAGGCGTGCCCGGGGCCGCCGCAAAGTTGACCGAGGACACCCTGTACGGCGGCCGCCTGATCTGCCGGCAGTACAAACAGGGCTATCGTTTTTCTATCGATGCCGTGCTGGCCGCCCATTTCTGTCGTCCCGGCCGGACGGACCGTATTCTCGACCTGGGCGCCGGCAGCGGGATTATCGGCCTTATCCTGGCTTTCCGGCACCCGGCCGTAAGCGTGACCGGCCTTGAATTCCAGCCTGATCTTGCCCGCCTGGCCCGGGACAATGCGAACCTGAACAACCTGGGCCGGCGCCTCACCATTATCGAGGGCGACCTGCGCGATAACTCCGGCCTGCTGCCGGCCGAATCGTTTGACCTGGTGGTCGGCAATCCTCCGTATCGCCAGCCGGGCCGGGGCCGGGTGAGCCCGGACAACCAGCGGGCCAGGGCTCGTCATGAGATCGACTCGACCCTGGATGAGGTGGTCAGGGCGGCGGCGCTGGCCGTGAAGAACCGGGGACCGGTCGTTTTCGTCTATCCGGCGGCCCGGACCACCGCTCTCTTTACCTCGCTGAAGAACCGCGGGCTCGAACCGAAAAGGCTGCAACCTGTTTACAGCTATCCCGGTGACCGGCAGGCCCGGCTGATCCTGGTCGAGGCGCTGAAAAACGGTGGCGAGGGGTTACAGATCATGGCGCCGTTTTTCATTTATACTGAAAAAAACGGTCATTATTCCGCAGAAATGCACAAGTTGTACGAGTAAAATCAAAAAATGCTTGCCAAGGTTTTGAGCGGTGCGGTCATCGGCGTTGACGGCCTGGTTATCCAGGTCGAGGTGGACCTGGCCCTGGGCCTGCCAGCCTTTGCCACGGTGGGTCTGCCGGAAGGGGCGGTGCGGGAGAGCAAGGACCGGGTCCGGGCGGCGATCAAGAACAGCGGCTACGATTTTCCTTCCCGCCGTATTACCGTCAACCTGGCTCCGGCTGCCGTCAAAAAAGAGGGCTCCGGCTATGACCTTCCCATTGCCCTGGGGATCCTGGCCGCCGCCGAACTGCTTAATTGTCCCGACCTGCCGCGCTACGGCTTTGTCGGCGAGCTGTCCCTGGACGGCATGGTCCGCCCGGTCCGCGGCGTCCTGCCCATGGTGCTGGCGGCCCGGGCCGGCAACATCAGGCGTTTTTTCGTCCCGGCGGATAATGCCGAGGAGGCCGCGGTTGTCGATGGGATCGAGATCATTGCCGTCAGCAGGCTGCACGAGGCGGTAGAGTTCCTGAGCGGCCTGTCGGAACCACGGCCGGTTCGCACGGATATCGAGGCGGTCTTTCGGGAGCGGGGCGAGTATGAGGTTGACTTTGTCGAGGTCAAGGGCCAGGAATATGCGAAACGGGCCCTGGAAGTTGCCGCGGCCGGCGGCCATAATATCCTGCTGAGCGGGGTCCCCGGGACCGGCAAAACCATGATGGCCCGGCGTTTACCGACTATTCTGCCGGACCTGACCCTGGACGAGGCGGTGGAGACGACCAAGATCTACTCGACCACCGGCCTGCTGCCCGGAAATATGCCGCTCATGGTGACCCGCCCGTTCCGTTCCCCGCACCACACTATTTCCGACGCCGGCCTGATCGGCGGCGGCCAGGTCCCCCGGCCGGGCGAGGTGTCGCTGGCCCATAACGGGGTTCTTTTTCTTGACGAGTTGCCGGAGTTCCGCAAAAATGTCCTCGAGGTCCTGCGTCAACCCCTGGAAGACGGCGTGGTCACCATTGCCCGGGCGGCCACGAGCCTGCAATTCCCGGCCCGTTTCATGCTGGTCGCGGCCATGAATCCCTGTCCCTGCGGTTTCCTCGGCGACCCCCGGCGGGAATGCACCTGTACACCGGTCCAGGTCCAGCACTACCGGAGTCGACTTTCCGGCCCGCTTCTTGATCGCATCGACATGCACATCGAGGTGCCGCCGGTCATGGTCAAGGAGATCAATGCCGCCGCCCCCGGCCCCTCTTCAAAGTCCATGCGTAAACATGTCAATGACGCCCGGCAGGTCCAGAGACACCGATTTAAACAGTATAAATCAGTGTACAGCAATGCCCGGATGAATTCCCGTTTAACCAAGAAGTATTGCGGCCTGGACAGCAACTCTACCGACCTGCTGAACCAGAGCATAGAACGGCTGGGGCTCTCTGCCCGGGCCTATCACCGTATTCTCAAAATCGCCCGGACCATCGCCGACCTGGAAGGAACAGCAGATATTTCTTCATCCCATATCGCCGAGGCTATCCAGTATCGACGCATGCAGCATGAGTAGTTTGCTGTCTCCTGTCTCTGCATTATCTCGGAAAGACACGGGCTATATCGTCAACGTGGGTGACCTGATCACGTTCCAGCGTTTTACCGCTCTGTGGGCGGATATGTCAACGACGCCAGGGGGAGAAGAGTACAGGGGCACCTGCTTAGACAGTTTTGCCCGAACAGTGCTCCGTCTAACCAAAAAAGTATTGTCATCTAGACAGCAATTCGACCGACTTGCTGCACCAGAGCATAGAACGGCTGAAACTCTCTGCCCGGGCCTATCACCGTATTCTTGAGATCGTCCGGACCATCGCCGACCTGGACAGGTTCAGAGGCAATCTGTACACGGCATGTGGCCGAGGCCATTCAGTACCGCCGTCTTGCCGCCGCCAACCGGCAGGCCGCCGCAACGCTGAAAAACCGGCAACCCGGGTGAAATGGTATTTTGTGGCTATTTTTAGATATACTTTAAAACAGCCTTGACTATTTGTTGCTTAAGTTTAAAATAGCCATATGCGTTATATTGAACCATTTGTCCGGGAAGATCTGGCAAGAAAGATGGTCTTGGTTGGCGGCCCCCGTCAGGTAGGCAAGACCACCCTTGCAAAACATATTCTCGACTTGCAAACAGGACGTTACTTCAACTGGGACTACGATACTGATCGGCAGGCTATTCTCGGTATGCAGTGGGCGGATGATGTTCCCCTGTTGGTCTTTGATGAACTGCATAAATTCCCGCGTTGGAAAAACTGGCTGAAAGGTGTCTATGATGTCCAGGGAAGCCGCCATTCTTTCCTGATCACCGGGTCTGCCCGGCTGGACTTGTACCGGCGGGGAGGCGATTCCATGCTCGGTCGCTACCATTACTGGCGGCTTCATCCTTACACGCTTGATGAACTGCCGGCCGGGGTCAAAGGTCCGGAAGGACTGGAACGTCTCATGCAGCTCGGCGGTTTCCCTGAACCATTCTTGGAAAATAATCCCCGCAATGCCAGAC
>BDTX01000009.1 GCA_002897615.1 bacterium BMS3Bbin14 | reverse complement strand
CTTCCACATTAATAACAGTGTACAGGTCGCAGTGACCGAAATGGGTTCCGAAAGGAGCGTCAAGCCCGCCGGGGTTAGTGGATGGAATACCTACTACAATTGCCATGATACAATCCTCCTGGAAAAGTTATATCTGTTGAGAGACAAATCCCGGGGAACACGAAAATTTCCCCGGGTGGAAAATTATACTCCTGCGTGTCGGTTACGCTGTCCGCCGCAATGTCACCTCCCGCTGCCTGTGCCTTGTCGCGCATCCTTTCCCAGGCGGTATGAACCACCATCAATACGGATGGCCATGCCGCCGGCCAAGGCTCTTGCCACGGTTCTGCGCGCTTCCATCAGGATGCGACACAAGGTCGGCCTGGAAACCTCCATGAGGGCGGCTGCTTCCTCCCTGGATAGCCCTTCCCCATCCACCAGGCGAAAGGCTTCAAAACCTTCCAGCGGCAAAACAACCCCCTTGAGTTCACGCAAAGGAACCCCCCGGGGTTTGAAAAAAACTGCCGTTGGCATGGATTGAACAAAACGTTTCCTTTTTGGTCTGGGCATGTTTCTCTCTTGTTATTATGAAACTATGTTCATAATGTAGGTAAAAAAAATTTCCTGTCAAGACCTTGCTGCATTTTTTATGCAACAAACAATATCGGGAGCTTATTGATCGCCGGGCCTGCTCTTCTTCACCTCGACTCCGGCCTCCCGCAGCAGGGCCTCGGCGGTCCCCTCGTGGGGGCCGGGGGCGAATACCTGGTCGGGCTTGAGACTCAGGAGCCAGCGGCCGGTCAGAAAACCTTTCTTCCGTTCCTCCCGCCAGTGAGGGTTTTCCACATATTCTCTTCTTACCACCTTGTTGCCGGCGGTCTCGTCGACCAGTTCGAGCAGAAACCAGGGTGCCCGGGCCAGGTGTTCCACCACCTCGCCTTCCGGCCTTGTCACCGGGGTCAGGCGCCGGATGATATCCTCCCGGCCGTAATGGGGCCGGATCCTGGCCATGACCACCCGCGGGAACTGTTCCGGAATCTCTACCTCCAGGCGGTCCGCCACCTGGTCGGCGACCTGATGGGACCGGGTCTTCAACACCACGTCCATGTCAATGATAAACCGGCCGCCCGCAGTCCGGCTCAGGCAGCGTTTCACCTTGGTCACCCGGGGATACTCCTCGACCATCCGGATGATCTCCCGTTCCGTATCCCGGTCCATGGCCCCGTCGAGCAGGTCCTTGAGCGCGGTCACCATGAGATGGCCGCCGGCCCGGAAGACGAACAGGGAAACCGCGCCGGCGGCCCAGCGGTCCACGGCAAAACCGAAATACCCGGCCACCAGCCCCAGCAGTACCACGGCGGTGGAAAGGCAGTCGGCAAGGTAATCACGGGCATCGGCCTGCAAGGCCGTGGAGTTGAGCCGGCGTCCGGCATTGAGCTGCACGATTCCAAAACCCAGGGTCACGACAAGGGAAACAAGGGCCACCGGCAGGGCAATAGCGACATTCGGCAGCCGCTCCGGTCCGAACAGGGCCTGGCGGCCGATCTCACAGGCCGCCACCAGGATCGCCACCGAGGTCACCAGGGTGGCGATGGTCTCGGCCTTGTAGAGGCCATACGGGAAAGAGGGATGCTCCCGGCCCGCTACCCATAGGCCGACATAGGTGGCGGTCGAGGCAAACACGTCGGCGGCGGAATGGATGGCGTCCCCGAGCAGGGCGGTGCTGTTGCCGGCAACGCCCGCTACTCCCTTGCCCACGGCAAGGCACAGGTTCAGGCCGATGGACACTGCGGCCCGCCGGCGGGCGGATCGGAGTTCAGCCTGGGGGGATGAGGAAGAGGACATGAGAGATTTTCCGTAAGGGGGTTCGGACGGGGAAAAACAGCAGAGGATTTTCGTCGCGCGGCGCGACTCCTCAAGCGGACCGAAACAGCCCTGAATCACCTTGATGGTGGGCGAGGCGGGATTCGAACCCGCGACCTTCGGCTTCGGAGGCCGACACTCTATCCAGCTGAGCTACTCGCCCACACGTGGTTTGCACTTTGTGTGGTTTGCCTGTGCAGTATGATGTGCAGTGAGCAGATTTTTTCAAAGCTACTTCCTGAATCCGTGAGCGTTCGAGAGCGGTACAGATGCAAGGCGGCAACAATGTTGATTATCCTGGTGTGATATCAACGAGTTGTCAACGCAGCAGATGTGCCGTTATCGAGCGGACCGCAGGGCGGCGCGGTGAAGGCAATAGAATAAGTCTATTGGAAAATAAGTAACCGTTCACCAGAGGCAATAAACTACCCTCAACTCGTAACTGTAACCGTTCAGATGTGCCCCGGATTCGTTCGTTTCGCCCTCCGAGGTGTACTCCCTGTACCTGAGGAGGGCGAAACGGACAAAGATGGGGTGCAGGTGAACGGTTACGAAAATAATGCAATAAATTTCATCTATTGCATGGAGTGTCATCTCAAGCCGTCACGGATTCAGGTACTTTCTATACCACAATATTGCGGACTATACCATTCATTTTCAGGCGGCTTTTTTCAAGCCGTTCCGGATAAGTGAAAACACGGCATTGCCGTGGTTTTTTACTCATGGGCCGCCAAACGACTGAGACGGAGAAGGACTAAGCGGCTGAGAGTCGTCTGTCTGGTCGATATCCGGCCAAGAAGCGGCCGCACAGGGGGCCTGGCTTCGGTTCCGGGACGTGTAACAGTTCACCAAGGGCAACAACCTCTGGGGGATACTCAGCCCGTACGAGTTTACCAGTGCCTTATACCGGGCCTGACAGCGAGTCGAGGTACTCCTGCCATTCCACCGGCAGGGAATTTTTTTTCCTGATGTTGCAGGCCTTGCAGCAGGGGGCCAGGTTGTCCTTGGTCGAGCGGCCGCCCCGGGAAAGGGGAATGATATGGTCCATGGTCAGGTTTTTAAAGCCGACCGGCCGGCCGCAGTAATAACAGGTGCCTGGTGCCGTTTTCTGCTGCCACCAGCGGGTTTTCCTCAGGTTGCGGGCCTTGTCGCGTTCCGCCCGGATGAAGGCCTCGTCCATCCCGTCAAAGCCGAAAAGATCGTTTTTCATGAGCCGTTTACCAGCTCCCCGCAGAGTATTTGCCGGGCCCGGCCCACCAGGTAGAGTGAACCGGCCACGCAGATCAGGTCCCGGTCGGCTGCCTTTTTTTCGGCCAGTTCAAGGGCCTCGTCCACCGTGGCCGCGCAGACGGACTGTTTTGCCAGCTCAGGCGGCAGGAGTTGGCGGAGCTGGTCCGGCCGTGCCGACCGTTCGGACTCCGGCCGGGTAAAGATAATCGTGTCGGCCAGGGGTGCGATTTCGAGCAGGGTCGAACTCAGGTCTTTATCCGCCATGGCCGCCCAGACCAGGACCAGCCGGTTAAAGGAAAAATCGTTTCGCAGCGCCTTGCCCAGGGTCTGGGCACCGGCCGGGTTATGGGCGCCGTCAAGCAGGAAATGGCAGCGGCCGTTTTTCCTGCCCGCCGGCGTCGGCCATATCCGGCCCTGCCGGTCGCGCCAGAATTCTTCCAGGCGGCCCGGCCACTTGAAACAACGCAGTCCTTCGCGAATGTCAGCCGCGCCGGCCGGCAGAGTCGTCTTTACCAGTTCGAGCGTTGCCAGGGCCATGGCGGCGTTCCCCAGTTGATAGGCGCCCTTCATGGCGATGGGCAGACCGGTGCGGACCCGGCGCTCCGTTGTTCCCGCCGGGCTGATTCCAGAATAGCTCCACAACGCCTTGCCGCCGGGGGCAGGGGTGGCGGAGAAATCGCGGCCCAGGAGGTAGAGGGGACTCTGAAGTTTTTCGCAGGCCGCGGCCACGGTCCGGAGTGAGTCATCCTCGGCAACCCCGGAGACTACGGGGACCCCGGGTTTGATAATGCCGGCCTTTTCCGCCGCTATTTTTTTGAGCGTCTTGCCCAGGTGTTGTTCATGGTCCATGCTGACGTTGGTAATCACGCTGACCAGCGGGGTGACGACGTTGGTGGCGTCAAGCCGCCCGCCCAGGCCGACCTCGAGGATGGCCAGATCCACATGGCGGTCGGCAAACCAGAGCAGGGCCATGGCGGTGGTGAATTCAAAGTAGGTAATCCGGTCGTCGTTGAGTGTTTCCTTGATGTGCGTGGCGATGGCGGCAAACTCGCGCTCTGAAATATATTCGTCCCCGATTCTGAACCGTTCCCGGACCGAGCTGAGATGAGGAGAGGTGTAAAAGCCGACCCTGTACCCGGCCTGTGACAGGATGGATAGCAGGGCCGCGCCCACCGAACCCTTGCCGTTGGTGCCGCCGATGTGGAGGCAGGGCAGTCGGTGGTGCGGATTGCCCAGGGCCTCAAGAAAGCGGTCCATGGAATCAAGGCCGAGCTTGATTTTGAATAACTGCAGTTGGTCAAGAAATGACCAGGCTGCCTGGTAGCTCATGCCGGTCATCCGCCTTACCCTATAATTTCCAGTTTGGCGTAATCCAGGTGCAGGATCTTGTCGCCGTGCCGGTCAAAGGCGATCTCCACCCGGCGCGGACCGGGAACGTTCTTGACCTTGCCGATCCCGAAAAATGGGTGACGGACCGTCATGCCGGGGCTGAAGGTGATCCGGGCCGACTTGGCCGGTCGCGTCGACGGCGAGGCCAGGCCGAATTCCTCCTGCCGGGCCGGGGAGGTCGGCCAGGCCGCTGGTTGGTCTTTTGTTTCATACAGGCCCGGATTGATCTCGCGGACAAAGGGGGACATGACGGTGCGCCTGAAGGTCCGGTCCGGGTTCATCAGCTCCCGGGGATAGGTCATAAAGAGCTGTTTCCTGGCCCTGGTGGCGGCAACATAGAGCAGGCGGCGCTCTTCTTCCCACTGCTCGCCGGTATCGTCCTGCTGGCGGGGGAAGCGGCCTTCGGCCAGGCCGATGATAAAGACCGCGTCCCATTCCAGCCCCTTGGCGGAGTGGATGGTGGACAGGACCAGCCTGCCGCTTTCGTCGCCGCCGGTGTTTTCCGCCGTGCTTTCCCGGGGATCAAGGGCCGTGTCGTCAACAAAGGACTGCAGGTCGCCGTACTCTCCGATCAGGACCTTGATCTGGTCGAGTTCCTTTTGCCGTTTCGGATAGTCATCATAATAGATTTTCTCCAGGATGGGCTGGTAATACTCCATTACCGCGTCGAATTGTCCGGCCGGGGTCAGGTCGGGCCGTCTCATCGCGTCCAGGGCTTTAATGAGCCGCCCGAAACCGTCCTGCCAGGTCCGGCCCGGTTTGTACGCTGCCAGCGCGGTTATGGGGTCATCGCTATCCTTGAACGAGTTCATGATTTTCTGGGCGGTCTTGGGGCCGACCTTGTCAAGCTGCAGGAGGATCCGGTTCCACGACAGGTTGTCCCAGGGGTTGATCAGGATGCGGAGAAAGGAGAGGACATCCTTGATATGGGCGGACTCGGTCAGCTTGAGGCCGCCCCGTTTTTCAAAGTCGATAAAACGGCTGGTCAGCTCCAGCTCCAGTTTGTAGGAATGAAAGCTTGACCGGAAGAGGACGGCGAGCTGCGGGAGAGGAGTGCCTTCCTCCCGCAGCTTGACGATTTGGTCCACCACGAACCGGGCCTCGTTGGATTCGTTGCGGGCCATGTAGAGTTCGGGCCGCACGCCGCCTTCAATCCGGGTGAACAGGGTCTTGGTGAATTTTTCCTCGGCATTGGCGATGATGGCGTTGGTCAGGTTGAGGATGGGCTGGGTGGAGCGGTAGTTTTCCTCCAGTTTGATGATGCGCGTGCCGGGGAACTGCTTGGGAAAGCGCATGATGTTGTAAAAATCGGCGCCGCGAAAACTGTAGATAGACTGGGCGTCGTCCCCGACCACCATGACATTGTCATGCTCAAAGGCCAGCAGCCGGACAATCTCGGCCTGGGTCAGGTTGGTGTCCTGGTATTCGTCGACCAGGATGTATTGAAAACTGGAGCACACCCGTTCCCTGACCTCCGGAAGCTCACTCAGCAGGCGTTGCCAGTTGATCAGGAGGTCGTCATAATCCATTAAACCGTGGTCAAGCTTGAACTGGGCGTAATGCTTTTGAATCCGGTACAGGTCGTCCAGGAACTCGGCGAGATGGACGTAACCTGCAAATACCAGTTCTTCAATGGTCCGGGACTTGTTGACGGCCCCGGACAGGAGGTTCATAATCACCCGCTTGGAGGGAAACTGTTTGCCGGCCCCGGACAGGCCGAGAGAAGACCTGAGCAGGTTGATGATGCCCTCGGCGTCGCTCCGGTCGATGATGGTAAAGCCGGGGGCAAAGCCGAGATGATGGCCATGCCGCCGCAGCAGCATGTTGGCCGTGGCGTGGAAGGTGCCGCCGATCACCCGCTTGCAGGACTGGTCGGTCAGCTGCCCGGCCCGCCAGAGCATCTCCTGGGCGGCCCGTCGGGTAAAGGTGAGCAGGAGCACGGATTCCGGCGCCACCTGGTGTTCGATGAGATGGGCCAGCCGGTAAACGAGGGTCCGGGTCTTGCCGCTGCCGGCGCCGGCAATAACCAGCAGCGGGCCGTCACCGTGAGTGACCGCCTCGTACTGGGCCTCGTTGAGAACTTCACGGTTGACGGCGGAATGCCGCCGGCCGGGATGGGGTGCCGGTTCCCCGGCCAAGAGATTGATCTGCATTAAGGTTTTGTACCATAAGGGCTGCCGGGGTGCAATGGCAGTTGACACCGGCAGGTGCCCTGATTACATTTAACTGTTCAGTTGCA
Organism: bacterium BMS3Bbin14; assembly: GCA_002897615.1. GTDB lineage: Bacteria > Desulfobacterota > Desulfobulbia > Desulfobulbales > Desulfobulbaceae > BMS3Abin13. The sequence continues at coordinate 172,078 of BDTX01000009.1, read as the reverse complement.
CACCATCTTCGGGCGATCAGGCCGCCTCACATAGCCATACTATGGATTCGTTGGCCTGCTTCCCCGAATATGGAGCACATCTGAACAGTTACAGACTCGGTGTCATGTTAATTGTCACTTAACATGACAGTAGGTTATGGTAAGTTTTTCGCTTGTACCTGGATAGTTACAAAAAACAAAACAACTGGCAATAGGCATTATGAACAGCGAAACCCTGATAATGATTTTTTCCGAAGACACGCTGGAGACACTGTTTCCGGCGCAGCGCACCAATGATTTCTTTGAGGCCCTTTTCGGTGATGCCGATGAAGGCGCCTATGACATCAAGCTAAGTTTCCAGGAATATGACGAGGGGGCGTCAATGCTCCGTTTTTATCTCGACCTTTATGAGCGGCCGGGCTGTTGCCTGGTCTGCAGCCTGACCCACGGTCTGCCCGAAGTGTTCTCCCGGCATCCGGTCATCGATATCAAGGGTCTGGTTGCCGACATCGAACAACAACTCGATGGTCGTGTTCGTTGCGTGGACTGGAAACTCGGCACCACGCAGCAGAGAGGGAAAAGCCTGCATTCCATCCCGCTGAATATTTTCATTGCCCCCGCATGACCCGCAAGCCGCAGGCCCCGAATCGTTGAACGATCCCCGGCTGGTTTTTTTCCTGAATCCGTGAGCGTTAGAGAACGATGCCGATGCAAGGATAATGGAACCGCCGGACTATCCTTACATATCCGTATGAATTCCCGGATGATATGAGAATGGATTTTTTTCTGAGTATCTCGCCGGTTTTCAGAATACTTGTTGTCTTCGTTCTGATCCTGGTCCTCTGCCGGGCGCGCCTGCCCCTTGGTATCGCCCTGGTCCTTGGTGGTCTGGGCATTGACCTGTGGGCGGGGAAAAACCTGCCCGCGGTCCTTGCCGATTTCGGCAGCGCCCTCGGCCAGCCGGAACTGTGGCTGCTGGTCATCAATATTGTCCTGATCCTGGAGATCGGCTATTTCATGGCCACGGAACGGAACTCCCGGGCCATCCTGGCGGCCTCGCGCCGCCTTGGCGGCCGCAACAGCCGGGCCTTGAGCCTGGTGCTGATTCCCGCCGCCATCGGCCTGGTGCCCATGCCCGGCGGAGCCCTTTTTTCCGCGCCGCTGGTTGGCGAGACGATTCGGGGCAAAGAGGTGCCGGCGGCCTGGAAGGCGGCGGTCAACTACTGGTTCCGCCATGTTTTTGAATACTGGTGGCCGCTCTACCCGGTGGTTATCGTCACGCTTTCCATCTTCCACATTGGGACCTGGCAGTTTTTCGCCCTGCAGATAACCTTTACCTTTGTCTGCCTGGCGGCGGGCTGGTTTTTTCTCCTGCGCCGGCGCCTTGACCTGCTGGCCGATGACGTCCGGCCGGAAACCAAAGACGGCGCCTCCCTGTCGACGGTCCTGCTGCCGATCTTTATCGTGGTCATCGCCACCCTGCTCCTGCCCGGGCCGGCCGGGCGATTGGTTCCGGCCGCCTCCGCGACCCTGGACAAGCTGCTCAGCATGTTTGCGGGCCTGGTCCTCAGCCTGCTGCTCATCGCCTGGCAGGGCAGGGGAGATAAGGATGTGCGGCTGTTTCGCAACCTGGCCTCGGACAAGACGCTCAACGTGGTTTTCACCCTGGGCGGCGTGATGATCTTCCAGGCCATGCTCGGGGCTTCCGGCCTGCTGCCCGAGGCCGGGCGGCAGCTGGGCAATTCATTTGTGCCGGTTGAGGTCGTCATTGCTTTTCTGCCCTTTCTTGCCGGTCTTGTTACCGGCATCGCCATCGGTTTTGCCGGGCCGTCCTTTCCCGTGGTGGTGGGGCTGGCGGCGGCCACCCACCTGTCCCAGGCCTCGACCCTGGTCCTGGCCTTCAGCATGGGCTATGCCGGGATGATGCTTTCACCGATGCATCTTTGCTATATCCTGACCCTGCGCTATTTTCATGCCCGGCTGGCGTCCGCCTATGCCTACCTGCTGCCGTGTGTGCTGACCGTCGCGGCCTGGGGAATTCTCATGCATCTTTTTCTTCGTTTCATGGGGTGGTAGGATGACGACCAGACTCAATCTCGGCCAGATGTTTATGATCGGTTTCGACGGTATGACGGTTGCCGCCGGGCATCCGGTGGTCGAGGCCATTGTCCGGGAACAGGCCGGCGGGGTTATCCTGTTTGACCGGAACGTGGATGGCAGCGGACAGAATATTCAATCGCCCGGGCAGCTCCGTGAATTGACGGCCGCGCTGCAGGGGTTTGCCGATATTCCGCTGCTGATCGGTGTGGACCAGGAGGGCGGCCGGGTCTGCCGGCTGAAGGAAAAAGACGGCTTCCCGGCTACCGTTGCGGCGAAACGCCTCGGCAGCGAACCGGATGTCACGGCAACGCGGCAGCAGGCGGAGCTGATGGCCGCAACCCTGGCCGGCCATGGTATCAATTTGAACCTGGCTCCCGTGGTCGATCTCGATCTCAACCCCGATAATCCGATCATCAGCCGTTATGAGCGCAGTTTCGGCGCCGAACCCGGGCTGGTGGCCCTCCACGCCGCAGCTTTTATCGCGGCCCATCACGCCCGTGGTGTTGCCTGCTGTCTCAAGCATTTTCCCGGCCACGGCAGCTCCGGCGGCGATTCGCACCTCGGTTTTGTCGACAGCAGCGAGTGCTGGCGGGAAATCGAACTGGAACCCTACCGCCGCCTGTTTCAGGATGGTTTCGCCGATGCGGTGATGACCGCGCACGTGGTGCAGCGGGGCCTTGATCCCCGGGGGCTGCCGGCCACGCTGTCCGGGCCGATGGTCAGCGGTTTGCTGCGCGGCCGCCTTGGTTTTACCGGCGTCATCGTCTCCGATGATCTGCAGATGCGGGCGATTACGGATAAGTGGAGTTATGAAGAGGCGGTCCAGATGGCAGTGCTGGCCGGTGTCGACCTGTTGATCGTGGGCAATAACCTGTTGCGCCGGGAAAATGTTGTGGCCCGGGGGGTCCGCGCCATCGAGCGGCTGCTCGACGGCAACCGGATCGGCGAGGAAGCGCTGCGCGCCGCCGGGCAACGGATCAGCCTCCTGAAACAAAAAATCGCCGGAGAGGTGCCATGGAAGAAGAACGGACCCATGACCTGATAATCGGTTATTTTTTCTGGATATTCGGTTTTGTCGGAGCGCACCGTTTTTATTTCGGCAAGCCCCTGTCTGGTACCGTCTATTTTTTCACCATGGGTCTCTTCCTGATCGGCTGGATCGTTGACCTTTTCCTCATCCCGGCCATGGAGCAGGAGGCGAATCTTCGCTTTACCGCCGGTCCCATCGATTACTCCCTGGCCTGGATTCTGCTCATCTTCCTGGGCCTGTTCGGTATTCACCGGATGTACATGGGCAAATGGGTTACGGGGATCATCTACCTGCTGACGCTGGGCCTGTTCGGCCTCGGCTATATATATGACCTGTGGACCCTGAACGACCAGATCACCCTGATTAACGGCCGGGCAAGGGCGCGACGATCCTGCTGAGACATGCGGAGTTTGAACTATAAAAATTGTTGCAAATATAGTAAATAACCTTTCAAAACAACTTGTTTCTTGGGGACAGTTCCATCCTGGATCCGTGAGCGTTCGAGAACGGTGCAGATGCAAGGCGGCAACGAGGTTGATTATCCTGGTGCGATATCAACTTTGTTGCCAACGCAGCATGTGCCGTTCTCGGGCGGACCGCAGTCCGGCGCGGTGAAGAGTATAAAATGCATTGATTCGACAATAATGCAATAAATTCCACATATTGCCTGGAATATTACCTCAAGCCGTCACGGATTCAGGTCCCATGGCATCGTCAGTCAGTGTAGGTTGGTGTTGAGCGCTTGGCAACCGCCAGGTTTGTTGGGTTTCGCTTTGCTTTGTGGTATTTTTGACTTTCCGGTAAGCACGAGGAATAAGCGAAACCCAACGTATTGGCTATAACCCGCTCAACACCAACCTACCAGGGAAAGTCCGGATAGCAGAATGGTCAATTGTTTTGTAATTTCCGGTACCACTTGCTGTTGTGATAATTTTCGTGCCAAAATTTACGAGGCCTGCATTATGAAAAAAATATCCCTTTATCTTCCATTAAGTCCCTGCCGGCCGCGGATTGCTCATCCCTGGGGCAGGGGCGGGTCATGAAGCCCGAGGCGGACAGCAGGACCGGCGATCAGGCGCAGGGCGAACAGCTTGACAGCCGGGTCATCCCGGTTATGCGCGAGGCGATTGCCACGGTGCAGATGGTGTGCTTCGGGGAGCTGAAAGACAAACTGGCGGACCGGTTCAAGGATTGGGAGCCGACGGAGTTCAGGCGGCTGGTCGGCGCCATTGTCAATGATATTTTCGGCACGCCGGCTCCGGACAGCGAGTCCGTGCGGTTTGCGCGAAGACACCAGGACACGGTCGAAAAGGAATTGTGGGCCCTGGCCGATAACCTGCCCGACCTGCTGCCCCATTTGACCGATGCCCTGCGGATGCAGACCCTCTGCGACCACGAGCAGGGCATCAATTCCCTCCCGACCCTGCTGCGGGCCCGGACCGTCGGCATACTCGTGGAGGAGCGGCCCATCCCCATGCCGTCGACCTTCATCATCCTGGTCCGGCAGCTTGGCGCCCGGTACGGCATGCTGGAGCCCATGCACCTGAATCCGTAACGGCTTGAGGTGATATTCCAGGCAATAGTGGAATTTATTGCATTATTGCTGAATAAACGTATTCTCCGGTCTTCACCGCGCCGGACTGCGGTCCGCCCGATAACGGCGCATCTGCTGCGTTGGCAACTCGTTGATATCACACCAGGATAATCAACCTCGTTGCCGCCTTGCATCTGCACCGTTCTCGAACGCTCACGGATCCAGGTTGCCGAGCCCGCCTCAGAGTAACTCGTGCCTTGCCGGGACACCAGATTACTTCGCAATTTTGCGTTGTTTATCACTTGATATGACTACCAGGGTCGCGCCCCAGGAACCCGCGTCTTCTCCTGCCAGCCGGTAGGAGACCACTTCGTCGAGCCGTTGCAGAATGGCATGGACCGAGCGCCGCAGGGTCCCGGTTCCCTTGCCGTGGATAATACGGACATGGTAGATGCCTGCCTTGCGGCATTCGTCCAGGTAGTCCGGGATAAGGTGTTTGATCTCCGCGGGCCGGAAGGTGTGCAGATCCAGGGTGCCGTCGATGGTCAGGCGCACGGGTTTGTTGCTGTTCATCACCGTTTTGCAATGTTCAGGGCTATGCGGGCCGCCCGCCGGGAGGCGCCGGGACCGCCGAGCTTTTCCCTGACCTCGGCGAGTCCCCTGAGCATGGTGGCACGGGCCTCCCTGTCCTCCAGCAGGACGCGCAACTCCCGGGCGATATTGTCCGGCGTCACCTGGGCCTGCAGAAGTTCCGGGATGACCGTCCTGCCCGCAATCAGGTTGACCAGGGAAAACCATTGCAGCTTGATGAGAAGCCGGCCAAGATGGTAGGTGCGGGGCGAAAAGCGATAGGTGACGACCGTGGGGACACCGAGAATGGCCAGTTCCAGGGTGACCGTGCCCGAGGCCGCAACAACGGCGTCGCAGGCCGCCATCAGGTCATAGCGTTTTTCGTCGATGACCCTGAGATCCAGGCTGTCGCGGTACCTGCCCACCCCGTTTTCTTCAAGAAGTTCCGGGGAAATCGTGGAAGCCCGGGGCAGGAGAAAGACAAAATTCTGCCCGGACCGCTCGGTAAGCAGTCGGGCCGCGGCCAGGAAAGGAGGCAGCAGGGAGATGATTTCTTTTTTGCGGCTGCCGGGCAGCAGGCCGACCACGACCTTGTCCGGGTCAATGGACCGGCCGGCCAGGAATTCATCCCGGCTCATGGTGGCGTGCACGGAGTCCATCAACGGATGGCCGACAAAATCCACCTGCACTCCCCGGCGGTGATAAAATTCCTGTTCAAAGGGGAGGATAACGCCGATGCGGTCGGCCAGGCGGCCGATTTTTCTGACCCGGCCGCTGCGCCAGGCCCAGACCTGGGGGCTGATATAATAGAAGACGGGGATGCCGAGCTTTTTGGCCTTGGCTGCCAGCAGCAGGTTGAAGTCGGGGAAGTCGATCAGGATCAACAGGGCCGGTTGCCGCTCCCGCATCCGCTTGAGCAGAACCCGGCGGGCGGCGAGAAGATCACCGAGATGGCTGATGACCTCGGTGAGCCCCACCACGGCGAGCCTGGCGGCATCGTAGAGAATCTCCACCCCGGCGGCTTTAAGTTCCCGGCCGCCCAGGCCGCAAAAGCGCAGGCCCGGCTCGAGTTCGCGCATGGCCTGCACCAGGTGGGCGCCGTGCAGGTCGCCCGAGGCCTCGCCGGCAACAATCATGATCTGCCTGCCGGTGTCGTCCGGCGGCCTGGCCGCTTCTGGCGTCGACATGTGCACCATTAAGGAACGGGCAGGGGATCCAGCCCGGACCAACAGGTCTCGGCCCCCAGCATCTGTTGCAGACGGCGCTGGTTTTCATCGATCTGCCGCATGATCTGCAGGGCGACATCCAGGGCCCGCCGCCCCTCGCGGCCCGATACCTGGGGACGCGTACGATTGCGCACGTTGGCGATAAAATCTTTTAATTCCATCTCCAGGATATCCGTTTCCGCAAAGGCATGTTTCGTGATATCGGGGAGAGGCTGCCCGTTTTGCCGGCCTTTTTTCAGGCGGATGGACATGACCTCTTTCTTGGTAAAATCAACAGACAGGTACGAGCCGGGCTGAAAAATTCGCATCCGCCTGATATTGTCCATGGAAATCCGGCTGACGGTGACGTTGGCGGTGCAGCCGTTTTCGAAGATGAGCCGGGCGTTGGCAATGTCGGTCAGCGGCGTGATGACCGGGGCCCCGACGGTATGGATGGTCTTGAGCGGCGACTGGACGATGGAGAGAATAATGTCGATATCGTGGATCATCAGGTCCAGCACCACATCAACATCCGTGCCCCTGTTTTTAAAGACGCTGATCCTGTGGGCTTCGATAAACAGCGGACAGGTGAGCAGCGGTTTCATGGCAATGACCGCCGGGTTGAAACGTTCGAGCAGGCCGACCTGCAGGATGCAGCCTGACTGCTCGGCCTGGGCGATGAGGTCGTCCGCCTCCTCGATGGTGGTGGTGACGGGTTTTTCCACCATGATATCGATTCCCCGTTGCAGACAGGCCCGGGCGATCTTGTGGTGATGAATCGTCGGCACCACGACGGAAACGGCATCAACCCGGTCGAGCAATTCCAGGTAGTCCGTAAAGGGCCGGGTTGCGCATTCGGCCGCCACCTTTTCCGCCTGGAGACCTTCGACGTCCGCCACCCCGACCAGGTCGACCCCGTCCATGGCGGCATATTTCTGGGCGTGGAACCGGCCGAGATAACCGACGCCTATGACCCCTGTTTTAATCTTTTTCACTTGGAATAACCGCTTACTTTTTTTTGACCGTTTTCGACATAAAGCCGACTGCGGTATTGCAACATGAAATGACATATGTTGCAAGCTTAAACCGGGTCCGGGGCGCGGCCTGACTCCGGGGATAAATGGAGATGCCCTGTCAATTCCGCATTTTTTGCTGATAAGGAGGATAATGTGATTGAATTTATAGAGAAAATGCCCAAGGCCGAACTCCATATCCATATTGAAGGCTCCCTGGAGCCGGAACTGATGTTTGAACTCGGCCGCCGCAACGGCATTGATCTGCCCTTTGCCTCCGTGGAAGAGGTCCGGACCGCTTACCGGTTTAACGACCTGCAGTCCTTTCTTGATATTTACTACCAGGGCGCCAATGTCCTGCAAACGGAGCAGGATTTCTTCGATATGACCTGGGCCTATCTGCAACGCTGCCGGGACCAGAACATCATCCACACGGAAATTTTCTTTGACCCGCAGACCCATACCGACCAGGGCATCGGCCTTGAAGTCGTGATCGGTGGGATGGCCCGGGCTCTGGGCGATGCCCGGGAAAAGCTGGGCATAAGCAGCCGGCTGATCATGTGCTTCCTGCGTCATCTCAGTGCCAGGGCGGCCATGGAAACCCTGCAACAGGCCCTGCCTTACAAAAAGCATATTATCGGCGTCGGCCTTGATTCTGCCGAAGCGGGACACCCGCCGGAGGATTTCCGCGCGGTTTTTGAACGGGCCCTGGCAGAGGGGTTTCTTACGGTTGCCCATGCCGGGGAAGAGGGACCGCCGGCATACATCCGGCAGGCCGTCGAATTACTGCAAGTCAGCCGGGTCGATCACGGGGTCCGCTGTAGCGAAGATGCGGAATTGGTGCAACTGCTTGTTGACAGGCAGATTCCTCTCACGGTCTGTCCGCTATCCAACGTAAAACTCCGGGTATTTGACAAAATGTCGGACCACAACATCCTGAGTTTGCTCGAATCAGGCCTCAAGGTGACCGTCAACTCCGATGATCCCGCCTATTTTGGAGGATACCTGAACGAGAATTATCTCGCCCTGCACCGGGATTTGAACATGACCCGCGGACAGGCGGTCCGGCTGGCGCGCAACAGTTTCGAGGCCAGTTTCACCGGGGAAGAGGAAAAGCAGGCCCTGGTTGCCCGCCTGGAAAGGTATGTGCAGGAAACCGGGTAAGGGGGCTTCCGGCCCCGGCTCCGTCGAATTCAGATCCGGATTCGGTTTATTTTTTTGTTTTCCCCTTAACCGTGATAATATTATCATGATCCTGAATCCGTTATCGAGCGGCCCGCAGTCCGGCGCGTTGAAGACCATAAAATGTATTTATTCGGCAATAATGCAATGAATTATACATGTTGCCAGAAAGTTTACCTCAAGCCGTCACCGATTCAGTCAGGATGGTTACTTGCAGGCTGCCCCCGGGAGGTCATCATTAAACCATGAATGTGAAGGTCCTGACGGAAATCGAGTCAATCCGGGAACAAGTCCCCCGCTGCATTGAATTGGCGAGAAGAGCTGGCGCGGAACTTCCCTGTAATTTCTTCTACCCGGCAATACACTGGTGGAATCATTTTAACAGCCGGGACGGTTCTGCTTTCTGGAAAAAGCGCGGCAAGAATTTTTTTGGCAATCAGAGCACGCTGGAACAGCTGTTTCTCTTCATGGTGGAGGAGGATGGAGTTCTCCGGGCGGCTGCACCTTTTGCTTCGTATCGGGTCCGGCCGGCAGGAGGTCAGCGACTCCGGATTCTCTGTTATGCCGGTGACCAGGTGTTGATTCCCTATCAGGATATAACGGTTGATCCCTCCAGGAGCAGGCCTGTTCTGGCAGCATTTATAGAGTGCCTTGTCAAATTTTATCAAGAGGAGGGCTTTGATCTGCTCATCCTTGACCATCAGCTTGATACTTCGCAAAATGTGCCGGTCATCCGTGATTTTTTTGCAAATTTTCAACATGAGCAGGTCATGGTCCGGGAAGCAGTTACCTCCATGCGTGGTGGTGTCAGGCCCTGGACGATACGACAACTTTCGCGCCGGTTCAGAAAATTATCGGAGGCGGCGGCCAACGAAGGTGTCGCGATAGGTGGCATTGAAGATTTTTCCACCAGGCTGGCGGAATGTACATCGCTTAAGCTGTTGTTTCCCGCGACCAGAAAAGTGCTGGCAGAGGAACTGCGGCAGATCCTGGCAAGGTGTCGAACGTATGAGGCACTGGCCGGTAGTCTTGCCGCGGTGGATAACTTGTTACATGACCGGCCGATTTGTTATCCGTATATTTCCCTGCCCCGGGACCATGAAGCTTTTCTGGCTAATCTCAGCCGCTCTACCCGTTATTATTATCGGCGCTATATGAAATCCTTCAAGAAAGCCGGAGGAACGTTCGAGACTGTATCCGGGAGGGATATAAGCGAGGTGGATGTTAAGGATTACCTGCACCTGCATCAGGTCCGCTGGGGCAGAGAGTCAATGTTTGTCTGTGGCGACGACTCCTATGCTTTTCATGTCGACATGGTAAAAGCGATGGCGGGAGAGGGCCTTTTTTCTCTTTTCTTTGCCCATTTTGCCGGAAAAAGGGTCGCGGTTCTGTCAAGTTTTGATATCCATCCCCGACGGGAATGCTATTTCACCGGGATGGATCCTGAGTATCTGAAAACACGGGCCGGCCGGCTTCTCTGGCTGTACAGCATCTACGATGCCATTGATAATGGTTACGAGATCTATGATTTGGGGCCTGGGGATTTTGGCTACAAGATGAGTTTTGCAACAGGTGAAGCGCGGTCGCATAATTTTTTGGTGACCAGGAATGATTGTCCCCTTGACCTTGATTCCATTTTTGCCGGCTACGAGTGTATGGTGCTTGTTTGAGTCCATCTTCTGCATCCGTGACGGCTTGACAGCAATGTTCCTTGTGCGTATATTGATATTCAATGGTTGAATAATTGCTCAAATGATGAGGCTTAAAGATGACTGAAATATGCAGGGAACATGAAGAACACCGGGACCGGATCGCCGCCGGTAGACGGAGAGTGCCCGATCGGGAGGCCCTCCTGGAGGTGGCGGATTTTTTCGATGCCCTGGGTAATCCCACCCGGCTGAAAATTCTGTACGCCCTGACCGGGGCGGAACTGTGTACCTGCGATCTGGCAAGTATCGCCGAACTGTCGGTTTCCGCCATCTCCCACCAGCTGAGAATACTTCGGGACCGAAAGATTATTTCCTTCCGGAAAGAAGGCAAAAACGTGTTTTATCGGTTACGGGATCAGCACATTGTCGACCTGCTGTCGGTCGCTCTGGAACACATGGCAGAGGGGGCGCCCCATGGCTGAACCGGTAAAACTGCGCCTCGAAGGGTTGGATTGCGCCAACTGCGCGGCAAAAATCGAAGATACCTTGAAGAAAGAAGGCTTCCGGCATGTTTCCGTGAATTTTGTGCAGCAGGAGGTCACGCTGGCAGGGGATGTGGAGAAGGCCCGGGCGATAATCCGCCGGCTTGAACCGGGGATCCGGGTGCTGGACCCAGACGCCCCCGGTCACGCGGACGACGATGACGATTCCCGGCGGCTGCCGGTGTTCATGATCGCCGCCATCATCCTGTTCGTGCCGGGCCTGGTTCTTCGGTACGGATATGGTCTGAACGGGACGGCAATCATGGTCGTGTTCGCTGCGGCCTACCTGCTCGCGGGCTGGAAAGTGCTGAAAAACGCCTTTCTCAACTCCATCCGCGGCAACCTGTTCGATGAGAACTTTCTCATGGCCATCGCCACCTTCGGGGCATTCGCCATCGGTGAATTTCCGGAAGCCGCGGGCGTCATGATTTTTTTCATGGTGGGTGAATATTTTCAGGACCGGGCGATCAATCGATCACGGCGGTCCGTGCGCTCCCTCCTGGCGCTGAAGGTCGATTTCGCGAACCTGCTGGCGGACGGAAAAGTGGTGCGGGTCGATCCAGAAGACCTGCGGCCGGGGCACCGGATCATCGTTCGTCCCGGTGAACGGGTTCCGGTGGACGGCATTGTCATCAGCGGCTCGTCCGGCCTGGATACCTCCGCCCTTACCGGTGAAAGTATGCCGCGCCCGGTAACGGCAGGGGAAGACGTCCTCTCGGGATCGGTTAACCTGAACGGGCTGCTCACCATTGAGGTCACGAAGAAACTGAACGAATCCACCATTGCCAGGATCCTGGCAATGGTGGAAAATGCCACTGCGAGAAAAGCGAAAACGGAACAATTCATCACGACCTTTGCCCGCTATTACACCCCGGTCGTGGTACTGCTGGCCGTGCTGGTCGCCCTGGTGCCGCCGCTGGCCGTCGGTGCGCCATACCCGGTCTGGATCTACCGGGCGCTGGTGCTGCTGGTCATCTCCTGCCCCTGTGCCCTGGTGTTATCCATACCCCTGGGCTACTTCGGCGGCATCGGCAAAGCGGCGAAAACCGGGATTCTGGTCAAAGGCTCCAACTTCCTGGATGCCCTGGCCGCGGTGACCGTGGTGGCAATGGACAAAACCGGTACCTTGACCAAGGGCGTGTTCAAGGTTACCGAAATCGTGACGCGGAATGGTTTCCGGCCGGAAGAGTTGTCGAAATATGCGGCCCTGGCCGAAATCCACTCCTCCCACCCCATCGCCGCGGCTATCCGCGACGCGTGGGCGGGCACCATTGATCCCGCGGTTGTCCGCGAGGTTGAAGAACAGGCAGGGGCCGGCATTATCGCCAGGACCGACGATCAGGAGATCATGGTGGGCAATGACCGGCTTCTGCACGAACAGGGAATCGACCACGACACCTGCCATGTCATGGGCACGGTGGTCCACGTTGTGGTGGACCGGAGCTACGCCGGTTACCTGGTCATTGCCGACGAAATCAAAGAAGACAGCGCGGCTGCCGTTCGCGAGCTGAAAAAACTGGGCGTTCGGAAGATCGTCATGGTCACCGGCGACAGCCGGGACGTGGCAGAGGCCGTTGCCCGGGAAGTGGGAGTGGATGAAGTCTATGCCCGGTTGCTGCCGGAAGACAAGGTGGCGGTGATCGAAAGGCTGCAGCATGAAAACGGTAACCAAGGCAAAGTCGCATTTGTCGGTGACGGCATCAATGACGCGCCGGTGATTGCCCTGGCGGATATCGGCATTGCCATGGGCGGTCTGGGAAGCGACGCCGCCATCGAAACCGCCGACATCGTCATCATGGACGACAAGCTTTCCAAGGTCGCCGTCGGAATGCAGCTCGCCCGCCGCACCAGAAACACCGTCCTGCAGAACATCGTCCTTGCCTTGAGCGTCAAGCTGGTATTTATCGTCCTCGGCATTTTCGGCGAAGCCACTATGTGGGAAGCTGTCTTCGCCGACGTCGGCGTTACCATGGTCGCCGTCGCCAACGCGATCAGGATTCTCCGCTGACCCGGTCCGGCTGAGACTGAACCGGGCCGGAGGGGGCCGGGCGGTCAGGTGTCGCACAGGTCCCCCCGGCTGCCGTCGACCTTTTATCGGTCCCTCTTTTCCGGTCTATTTTCGATCTGCCACGTGACAAATTTTATAAAACTCTTTCCTGGATCCGTGAACGTTCGAGAACGGTGCAGATGCAAGGCGGCAACGATGTTGATTATCCTGGTGTGATATCAACGAGTTGACAACACAGCAGCTGCGCCGTTATCGGGCGTCCCTGAGGGCGGCGCGGTGAAAAGTATAAAATGCATTTATTCGTAAATAATGCAATAAATTCCACATATTGCCTGGAATGTTACTTCAAGCCGTCACGAATTCAGGTCTTTGGCTTGGACGGTCCATTATTTTATGGTAGGGTTGGCCGCATGACACGTGGCATGGTGGGATTCATCGTTCCCGCCGGTTCGAATAAGTATCGTAACCGTTCACCTGCACCCCATCTTTGTCCGTTTCGCCCTCCTCAGGTACAGGGAGTACACCTCGGAGGGCGAAACGAACAAATCCGGGGCACATCTGAACAGTTACAGTTACGAGTTGAGGGTAGTTTATTGCCTCTGGTGAACGGTTACTAAATATCTCGGGGTGACTGCCGATTTCGGCTTTACAGGCAAGGAGGGGAAATGTCCACGGGCAGAAGTAGCTGGGGTTCAAATGGCGGATTCCTGTTGGCGGCCATCGGCTCGGCCATCGGCCTGGGTAATGTCTGGCGTTTCAGCTACATGGCCTACCAGTACGGCGGCGGGGCCTTCCTGGTGCCCTATGTGGTGGCGCTGTTCGTGGCCGGTATCCCGATTATTATTATCGAGTATGGCCTCGGGCACAAGGAAAAGGGGTCGTCGCCGTTGAGCTTTGCCCGGATCGGCCGCCGTTTTGAATGGCTTGGCTGGTGGATGCCGGTGGTGGCCATGTTCGGCATCATGCTCTATTATTCCGTGGTGATCGGCTGGTGTGTCAATTACCTGGTGTTTTCCTTTCATCTTGACTGGGGGGGCGATCCCCAGGGATTCTTTTTTAAGCAGTTCCTGCAGATTTCGCCCTCTGCCGCTGTTATCGGCGGCATCCGGCTGCCCATTGCCCTGTCCACTTTTCTGGTCTGGGTCTCATGCTGGCTGATCTGCTCCCGCGATATCCGGCATGGCATTGAACGGGCCAGCGTGGTGTTCATGCCGGTTCTCTTCCTGCTGACCATCATCCTGGTCCTGTGGAGCCTCTCCCTGGACGGCGCCCGGGACGCCATCATGAATCATTACCTGCATGCCGACTGGAGCAAGATCAATATTTTCGCCGCCGACCCGGCCGTGCGGGGAGAGGCAGGCAAGGTCTGGGCCGCGGCCTTCGGCCAGATTTTTTTCACCCTGTCCCTCGGCTTCGGGATCATGATAACCTATGCCAGTTATCTCCCCGCCAGGAGTGATATCGGCAAGAACGCCCTCGTTACCGCCCTCGTTAACTGCCTTTATTCTTTTGTCGCCGGTTTTGCCGTGTTCGGGGTCGTGGGGTTCATGGCCAAGCACCAGGGCGTGGCGTTTGGCGAGGCCATCAAGGGCGGGCCGCAGCTTGCTTTCGTGGTCTATCCCAAGGCCATCAGTCTGCTGCCAAGTATGAATGTCCTGTTCGGTGTCATCTTTTTCCTGATGCTGATTATCGCCGGCCTGACCTCCGGGGTTTCGCTGGTGGAAGCCTTTGTCTGCGCCATTACCGATAAGTTTGACTGGCCCCGCGGCAAGGTGGTGTTCCTGGTCTGCCTGGCCGGTTTTCTGGGCAGCCTGATTTTTACCTCCCGGGGCGGTCTCTATTTTCTGGACATTGCCGACCATTTTATCACCAACTACGGGTTGGTCATCGGCGGCCTGCTGGAGTGCCTCATTGTCGGCTGGGTCCTGAAGGCCTCCCTGCTGCGCGCGCATATCAACCGCCTGGGAACCAGGATTCCGGCCCTGTGGGATTTCTTCATCCGTTACTCCACTCCGGCCGTCCTGGCCTACCTGCTCTATCTTTCCCTGACCGCCGATCTTGGCAGGCATTACGGTGGTTATCCCGCCAGCCAGCTTATTCTCTACGGAGTGGGCTGGATGCTGGTCTGCCTGGTCCTGGCCCTGGCCCTGGCCCTCTGTCCCTGGAGGGCCGGAAAACTTAAACGCCGGCACCGGCCGGAAGAGGACAAGCTGCTGGTCTAAGGACTGCAATCCCGGTTTCCCGCCTTGCATCTGCACCGTTCCCGGACGCTCACGGATTCAGGTGGGTGGCCGAATTTTTTCGGAGCCACGAGAGGAAATGGTCCCATTTATTTTTGAGTTGTATGGTGTCGGGTCGGCAGCATGAAAAAGCGAAATATTATGTTTGCTGTCGGCAGGTTCTTCTCGCCATTGTACAGCCTGCTCATGCTGCTGCGGGAAACCATGTACAGTCACCGCCTGTTTTCGGTGACCCGCCTTGGCGTGCCGGTAATCAGTGTCGGCAACCTGACTCTCGGCGGGACCGGCAAGACGCCCATGGTGCAGTATATTGCCAGGATTCTGCAGGCGCAGGGGCGAAAGCCGGCAATTATCAGCAGGGGCTATGGCGGCTCGACCAGGGAAAAGGTCAATGTGGTGTCGGCGGGAGAGGAACCGCTTCTCGATGCCGGGTTTATCGGCGATGAGCCGCGGCTGCTGGCCGAAACCCTGCCGGGAGTATTGGTGCTGACCGGGGTGAGCAGAAAATTCCCGGCGGCGCGGGCCGTTGAGCTTGGCGCGGACGTCTTGATCCTTGACGATGGTTTTCAGCACCTGGCCCTCGGGCGGGATCTTGACCTGGTTCTGTTTAATGCCGATACTCTTGCCGGTAACAGCCGGGTCTTCCCGGGCGGGGATCTCCGCGAACCGACCAGGGCATTAAGGAGATGCCATGGCTTTGTGCTGACCGGTACCTGCGAGGCGAACCGGGACCGGGCCCAACGCTTTGCCGGGCTGCTGCGGCATCGATTTCCGGGCCGGCCTGTTTTTTTCGCTCAATACCAGGTCGACTGTCTGGTGCAGCTCATGGCTGACGGCCAGGTGCAGGCGGCGGCCGGCCTGCTGCCCGGGGAGGAGCCCTGTTTCGGGTTCAGCGGCATCGCCCGGCCGGAAAGTTTTCAGCAGACCCTGGCGGCGCTGGGGATCAAGACGGCCGGTTTTTGCAGTCTGCCCGATCATTTTCGTTATCGCGGGGCCGGGATCAAGGACCTGGTGCGCCAGGCCGAACAGTGCGGGGCCGGGGCACTGATCACTACGGAAAAGGACCTGGTCAAATTGCGGCGGCATGCCGTTTCTCTGCCTCTTTATGCCGTCCGCATGAAGGTCGTGCCGGATCGGGATTTTGACCGGTTTGTCCTGGACGGACTGGCAGCCATGTCCAGCCGGCATTGCGTGTGAGCCGGGGGTTAAGATTGTGTTAAAAATACAACATTACGGAACGTATAATAAGAAGTGTGTCTTTTTTGCAACATGTCGAGGCCGACAGTGGTTTTGTCGCCCCAGGTCCGGTTTGTTATAACTTGTTGTTTTTAAGCTATTTCTGTGGATATGGGCCGGGTTTGCAAATTTACTTGTTTCTGGTTTGCTTTTTGCATAAAGAGGCAAACGATTATTGTAACTATTCAGCAGGAACAAGCGAAAAACTGCCATAACCTCGGTCTGTAACTATTTATATGGATTATACAGGATAACTAAATATAATGGCTTCCATCGAACCACATCAATATACTTTGAAGCGCCCCGTGAGTTGTTGCGGGGTCGGCCTGCATGCGGGCCGGACTGTTAACATGACCATCAAGCCGGCCCCGGCCAACAGCGGTATTCGTTTTTTCCGGCTGGATCTCGATTCTGAGCAGATGGTGCCCGCCCTCCTGGAGCAGGTTGTCGATACCCGGTTGGCCACGACAATCGGCAACGGCGCGAATCGTATTTCCACAATCGAGCATCTGCTTGCCGCTTTGCGCGGCTACGGCATTGATAATGCCGAGATAGAGCTTGACTCCTACGAAGTCCCGATCATGGACGGCAGCGCCGGACCTTTTCTCCGCCTTCTGGCCCAGGGCGGCCGCCAGAAGCAACGAGCCCTGCGCAAGGTATTGCGTATCACCAAATCTGTCTCCTTCTCGGATGGTGAAAAATTCATCCGCATTGACCCGTATGACGGATTTAAGGTGACCGGCCGCATTGTGTTCGATGACGATCTGATCAACGAACAGGTCTACAGTATCGAGGTGACGGGGGATCGCTTTCGCAAGGAGATTGCCAACGCCAGGACTTTCGGTTTTGTCGAGCAGGTGGAAAATCTCTGGGCCAACGGCCTGGCGCTCGGCGGCACCATGGACAGTGTCATTGCCATTCACTGGGACCGGCGTTCGATTCTCAATGAAAACGGCTTGCGCTTTGAGGACGAATTTATCCGCCATAAGGTGCTTGATCTGATCGGCGACCTGGTGTTGCTTGGCGGCCCGGTTCTCGGCCACGTGATCGCTGACCGTTCCGGGCACAGTCTGCATCTTGGTCTGATGCAGGCCATTGCCGACAATCCCGACTGCTGGGAATATGTAAAGTTCAGGAAAAATGGTGATTCCGTTTTGCGCCAGGTCGTGGATGGTACCCGCTCCGCCGGCGGTATGCTTAAGCCGTTGCTCGTCCCGCCCCTGGACGCGCCGGTTACGGTTCAGTCAAGCTGTGCGGCCTGAGCCGGATTCATTGTAACGATTCAGGTACCAGCGAAAAACGCCATAACCTCTCCCCCTGGCTTGCCGGCCAGGGGGATTTTTTTTGCCTTTTTTTCGTTCGGCTTGTTACAGTAGCCGGTAACAATCCGGGTACCGGCGAAGAGCTGCCATGACCTCTGCCTGTAACTATTCGGAATAGAAAGATATATCTTTAACCTCATGCTTTATTCTATGGTGTGCATATGGAACATATTGATACGGTTGGTCTTGTCGGCGGCGGACAGATGGGGGAGGCGCTTGTTCGGGGCATGCTTGAAGCCCGGCTTTTCCCGCCGGCAAAGATTATGGTTGCCGAGCCGGATCCCGCCCGGCAGGATTATCTGCGGGCAACGTACTCTGTGGCGGTTACCGCTGACGCCCTTGAGCTGGCCGGAGCCTGTTCGATCATTATCGTGGCCGTCAAGCCACAGATTATAGGGAGTGTGCTGAGTCTCTACCGTCCCGGCATTACCAGGCAGCACCTGGTGATTTCCATTGCCGCCGGCATTACGATCAAAAGGCTTGAGGAAGAGCTGGGCGAGGAGGTCCGGATTATTCGCGTGATGCCCAATACCCCCGCTCTTGTTCTGGCCGGTGCCTCGGCGCTCAGTCCCAATACCAAGGCGGGCCCGGAGGACCTGGAGACGGCCAAGCGGATCTTCTCCGCGGTCGGGATCTGTGTCGAGCTGAGTGAAAATCTTCTCGATGCGGTGACGGGCCTCAGCGGCAGCGGTCCGGGCTATGTCTTTGCCTTTATCGAGGCCATGGTTGACGGCGGGGTCCTGGCCGGATTGCCGCGGCCGGTGGCCGAGCAGCTGGTCCTGCATACGGTGTACGGATCAGCCAAACTGGCCATGGAAACCGGTGAGCCGGCTGCCGTTCTCAAGGGCAGGGTCACCTCGCCGGGCGGCACTACGATAACCGGTCTGGAGGTTCTTGAAAATTCAGGATTCCGGGGGGCGGTGATGACCGCCGTCAAAGCGGCAACTGAACGTTCCAGGAATATGGGACAATGAACATTCGGTTTGTCGGTATTATAACCAAGCGCAATACCCCGAAGGTACAGCAGCAGGGCAGTGAGCTGGCCGCCTGGTTCGCCCGGCAGGGGGTCCGGGCCGAACTGGACCAGGTCAATCCGGAGATGGATATGCTGGTTATCCTGGGCGGGGACGGGACTCTGCTGCATGTGGCTGATCAGGCAAGCCGGTATGATCTGCCGGTGGTGGGCATCAACATGGGTTATCTCGGGTTTCTGACCGAAGTGGCAGCTGATGAGATGTACCATGTCCTGCGGGCTATCATGGCGAGCCGGGTCAATATCGAGCGGCGGATGATGCTCAATGTCCGGCTTGTTGCCGCTGCTCCGCCTCGGGACGCTCCGCCCGTCTTTGCCCTGAACGAGGTGGCGATCGTCAAGGGCAATGCGGAAAAGGTCATTAGCCTCTGTTCCTGGGCGGACGAGGAGTATATTACGACTTATAAGGCGGATGGCCTGATTATTTCCACCCCCACCGGCTCCACGGCCTATAACCTGTCTGCCGGCGGCCCCATTGTTCATCCGGAACTGGATGTCCTGCTGGTGACGCCGATCTGTCCGTTTATGCTGGAGAGCCGGCCGCTTCTGCTTTCACCGCAAACGAGGATCTCGACCCGGCTTGCCGCTCCGGCCGGTGATGTCAAGGTGATGGTCGACGGGCGGTTTTCCGGAGATATGCGGGAGAACGACTACCTGGTTGTTGAGGCGGCAGCCAAACCGCTGCAGCTGATCAGTTCGCCCCATAAGGGTTATTTTTCCATTTTGCGCAACAAGCTGAACTGGGGCGGTCGTGATCCGGCGGGGTATCCGCTGCCGGAACTGGCTGCTCATGCTGGACAAGAGCCGTGAAGTCGTCTTGTTATTTTTTCTTCCGTTGCAACTTGTATTTTTTCATCTTGTACTGGAGCAGACTTTTGGTGATGCCCAGTTTTTCCGCGGCCCTTGCCTGAACGTTGGCCGAGTTCTCCAGCGCCTGGCGGACCAGTTTCTCCTCTATGCCGTTTAAGACCTCGGATAAACTGAGCCCATCGGGAACAAACTGTTTAAGGTCAAGGCCGACGCTCCATTCCAGGTTTCCACTCGATTCCGTGAAGTCAGGCTGTACGTCTTCCGCTTCGATACGGTCGTTGTTACAGAGGATGGTGGCCCGCTCAATCGTATTCTCCAACTCGCGGACATTGCCCTCCCAGGGGAGGGTCATGAGGAGCCGTAAGGCCTCGGGCGAGATATCCAGGTTCTCTTTGCCCAGCTTTTTTTTGTTTTTTTCGAGAAAGTTGACAACCAGTAATGGGATATCCTCGACCCGCTCTCTGAGCGGCGGCAGGTGAATGTGAATCACGTTGAGGCGGTAATAAAGATCGTCACGGAAATTTCCCTTATCCACTTCATCCTTCAAATCCTTGTTGGTCGCGGCCAGGATGCGGACATCAACCTTGAGGGTATGGTCGCCGCCGACCCGTTCAAAGCTACGTTCCTGCAAGACCCTTAACAGCTTGGCCTGCAGGGATGGCGGCATTTCTCCTATTTCGTCAAGAAACAGGGTTCCCGAGTCCGCCAGTTCAAAGCGGCCCTTGCGCATGGCAATGGCATCGGTAAAGGCACCTTTTTCATGGCCAAAGAGTTCGCTTTCCAACAGATTGCTGGCCAGGGCGGCACAGTTGATAGAGATAAAGGGTGCATTTTTGCGAGGGCTGAGATTATGAATGGCCCGGGCAACCAGTTCCTTGCCGGTGCCGGATTCACCGGTAATTAAGACCGACGACGGCACCGGGGCGACCTTGGCGACGAGCTGATACATGGCGCGCATATGTTCGCTTTTGCCGATCATGCCACTGAAGCCCGATCGGGGCATGGCTTCAGACCGCAGCCGTTTGATTTCCCGGACCAGACCGTAGTGTTCAATGGCCTTATCGACACTGGCCAGCAGGGCCTCGTTGGGAAAAGGTTTGGCCAGGTAATTGAAGGCACCCAGCCGCATGGCGTCGACCGCTTTTTTCACCTCGGCATAAGCCGTGATCAGAATTACGGGCAGTTCGCGGTTTAAATTTTTGACATTTTCGAGCAACTCAATGCCGTCCATACCCGGCATCTTGATGTCGGAAATCAAGACATCAAGGTCGGCTCCCCGCACGATGGGCAAGGCCTCTTTGCCGTTTTGAGCGGTAAAAACTTCGAATCCGGCGTCACGCAGAAGCTCCGAAAGAACAATCAGATAATTGGGTTCGTCGTCGACGACTAAGACTGTGTGCATCGAATTTCCGTATGTAAAGGTTCTTGGTCAAGGTCGTGGTTTAGCATGGCGTTTTTCAGCTATTCTTTCGTTTATGTTCAAAATAATGTCGTCCGGCGGGCAGAAACCGTTTTTCCCGCCGGCCAGGGCGTTGGCTGCGCGGTTGGCTCCATGGAAATCACTGCCGCCGGTGACGATCAATCGGTGTTTTCGGGCCAGTTCAAGCAACTGCTTTTGCATTGAGCGGGGATGAGACGGGTAATAAACCTCAAGCCCGTCCAGTCCGTATTCCGCCAGTTCGTCGACGAGCCGCGGTTGCACTTTCATGCCGGGGTCGATTTGTCCCGGATGGGCAAGCACGGCCAGGCCGCCGGCCCGGTGAATTGCGGCGATTGTCTCGGCGGCGCTGTAAGTGAAACGTTTGGCCCAGGCCGGAGCGCCGCGGCGCAGGTAGAGGCGAAAGGCCTGGTTCATGTCTTTGGCCACGCCTTTTTGCATCAGCAGGCGGGCAATATGGGGCCTGCCGGTCTGGCCGCAACTGGAAAACCGGCGCAGTTCATCTATCTCGACATCGAGGCCAAGTTTCCGGAGTTTTTCGAATATATTGAGGTTCCGCGTATTGCGTCCCTGTTGGAGCCGCAAAAGCCACTTGCCGAGTTCCGCATGTTCGGGGTCGACCCCGTAGCCGAGAAGATGAAGGGAAATGTCCCGGTGCATGGCGCTGACCTCCAGGCCGGAAAGAACCGTCATTCCTGTTTTGCCGCCGTAATGCAGAGCCTCCCTTGTTCCGGCAACAGTGTCATGATCGGTTACCGAGACGGCGCGGAGTTTTAATCTGTGCGCCTCGTTAATCAATTCCTCGGGAGTGGAGGTGCCATCGGAATAGATAGAGTGGATATGGAGGTCAACGCACATAAATAAGCCCGGTCGAAATTTCCAGATAAATTTAACCATGATCGCTAAAATGTGCAATCAGCAAATATTTGCCGGAACAGTGTCCGGTCAAGTGACAATTTTTTTTGTAACTGTTCGGTGGAAAATCAAAGTTGTCGATTTCTTCCTGAATGGTTACTATTTTTGTAATGATTCAGGTGGCAATAAGGATGCCGGATAGTTACAGAGTGCCGACCATCTCAATTATTCAGCTGTTTGCAACCGAGGAGAACAATTATGAACGACATCATCGTCACCTGTCCGTCCTGCGGCGTGAAGAATCGGATACCCGCCGATAAACAAGATCGGGTTCCCAAATGCGGCCGTTGCGGTCAGGTGCTCCGGTCCGGCTCTACCGCCACTGTCGTGGAACTTGATGACCGGAAATTTGACCAGGTTGTGGGGCATTCATCCCTGCCGGTTCTGGTTGACTTTTATTCTCCGACCTGTGGTCCTTGTCGTATGATGGCCCCGGTTATCGAGAACCTGGCCCGTGCCTATGCCGGCCGGGCTGTTATTGCCAAGCTGGACACCAGTCGTCACCAAATGACTGCCGCCAGGTTTCAGATCCGCGGTGTACCCACCCTGCTTTTTTTCAAAAACAACAAGCTCGTGGACCAGGTTGTCGGAGCCGTCCCGCAGCCGGAGATTGAACAGAGGCTGAATGTTCTTTTGTCATGACAAAAAGTGAAGGATAAGCAATCAGCCAGCCATGGTAAGGGGACACCGCGAGTGTTTTTCGAATAGGACCGTTTTGCTATCGGAGATAGTCTGGAACTGAATACCTTGCAAGTCGACGGTTTTTCTGATTAATTGGTTTAAGGTATAATATTGGCTTTTTTTTTGTGAAAACAAAATAATTTTTTTGGATATTTAAATGATGCAAGAGAGTCAGTATTTGATGGAGAGCAATGAGGAGTCCCATCGATTAGATATTAAAATTAATAGTGCTCTGATAGAAAAGCAGGCATTATGGGCGGGGATACAACCCGGAATGCGGGTTGCCGACATGGGATGCGGTCCGGGTAGAATAACATCTATACTCTCTCATCTCGTACAGCCCTTGGGCTCGGTGGTTGGCGTGGACGGATCACCGCAACGACTCGATTATGCCGCCAGCCATTACGGACGGGAAGGAATTGAATTTGTGCAAAGGGATATCACGAAACCTCTGCATGATTTGGGCGGTTTTGATTTTATCTGGGTCCGTTTTGTCCTCGAATATTATTTGTCAAAAAGTTTCGAAATAGTAAAAAATATAAGCGAATGCCTGGAGCCTGGCGGAATATTATGTCTTATGGATTTAGACCATAACCCCTTGAATTATTATGGAACCTCGGATCGGCTTGACAGGACGTTTCGAAAAATAATAAGTGAACTGCAGGGGAAGATTGATTTCGATCCGTACGCGGGGAAAAAATTGTATTCTTTCCTTTATGACCTTGGCTATGAAGACATAGATGTTGAGGTGTCAATCCATAAAGTCATTTTCGGTCAGATTGATGATCTGGACTCCTTCAATATGATGAAGAAGATCGAGGTTGCCCCCCAGAAGATCAGTTTTCAATATGATGAGTACGAAGGTGGATATGAGGAGTTCTATAAGGAGGCCCAATCTTTTTTTTCTGATAAAAGAAGGTTTACCTATACACCGCTCATTTCATGTAGAGGAAAGAAGCCTTCTTGATTCCGAAGAGCGCTCCTTCATCCGCTGGAACATATTGTGCGGGCTACATGACAATAGGGTTCGTTATTGTCATTTTTTAAGTAATTCTATGCCAAACTCAGCCGGAAAATACTGGCCTATCGCCTTTAGCGTGATGTGATGATTTTTCCAGTGTCATCCACAAGAAAAGCAAGGTATGTTCATTTCACGTTTGACGGACTCGTAAAAACCACATTTTGCTAATTTTTCGTCATTCCCGCGCAGGCGGGATGACGGAGCGGTGGACTTTTTACGAGTCCGTCACGTTTCAAGCAATAGTAAAAACTAAAAGTTATAAAAGGCGGAGATAACAAGCAGATGTGAGCCGCCGCCGGAGAACTTTCCGTTCAGAACGTTATTTATCGCGGCCCTGTCTTTCTTGTGGGAATAAAGATAGGCGGCGGCAAAAGAGAACTGTTCGCTGTACTTGTATTTCCCGCCCAGTGAGGCAAACCAGGCATTTGAATCTGGGAGATCAAAAGAAAGGGTGCTGTCCGGTATGGGATTGCCGTCGATTCCGCAGCCGGCCATGAGGGTGAGGTTCGTGTTCCACAGGTAGGTCAGTCCGAGCCTGAAGGCATCGACATCTTCCCAGTTCTTGGCCACCGGGTTGTCGAATGCCGCGGTTAAGATCGGCTGGCCCAGGCTGACTGGATAATTGAAATCAATATCCTTATATGTCGACCAGTAGGTTCTGTCGTAGGCAAATTCCAGGGTAGCCTTGTCAAAGGAATAGGCGACGGCTAGGGCGAGGACCGCCGGCACGGGAATCGATACCGAACCAGGGCCCTGGTATGTTTTTCCCGCTATAAGGTTGTTGGGGAAACTGTTTGAAGCACTCAATGTTCCGTCGCCGTCCATGTCCAGATTCACTTCCGACCGGTACGTTGCCGCCAGCGAAAGTCCTTGCAGAGGTTTGAATGCCAGTGCCAGGTTATAGCCGAATTCGGTAGCGTCACCATCCAGGTCCCTGGTTATGCGCGTGTATTCGGCCGATGACGGTTGGCCGCCGCCCAGAGCCCCGGCCGGAACCGCGACAACTACGCCGTTGCTTTTTACTGTCGCCTTGCTGTAAAGGAGCCTTATGCCCAGGCCGATCGAGAGTCGGTCACTGATTTTATAAGACAATGATGGATTGGCCTCGGCAACGGTCATACTGAATTCCTGGGAAAAAGTCCTGGGAAATGGATCTTCCCATCGTTTTGCCAGGCCATCGGGAAAGGTCAGGGCAAAACCGAACCTGAAATTATGGTACTTGGGAGAGATCATAAAGAAATGAGGAATAAGAAAATTTTCCACCTCTGATTCGCCGTTTAAGGCCGGGCTCCGGTTATCGTTGTAGTTGATGGCGGGCAGGTTGATATATGTCATGTCACCCATGGCGCTCATCCCGGCTGCGAACCACGACATATTGGCGGGATTGTAGTAAGCGGCATCGACATCATTGGCATTGGCTACGTAGGCGCTACTCAAAGCCGTTGAGTTGACGGATTGTTCAGGGACCCGATACCCGGAAGCAAAAACAACGGATTGGTGACAGATCATCAAGCCCAATAAAAATTGTACACTTTTTTTCAGCATTTCAACTGCGCCCCCTCGCTGCTAGGAATGGTTTGCAACTTCATGTTGTTGCCGGTTTATTATCCAGGACCTCCCTGATCTTATTGGCCATTGCAATCGGGAGAAGCGGTTTGTTTATAAAAATAATGCCTGGTTTCAGTACCCCGTGATGGGTTACGACGTTATCCGTATAGCCTGACATCAGGATGGCCTTTATCTCCGGGCGATCAATTTTTATGGTTTCAATCAGTTCGAGACCGTTCATGCCGGGCATAATGACGTCGGTCAAGACCAAGTCGATTTTTTCTTTTGTCGCTCGGCAACGATCCAGAGCCTCTCTGCCGCAGTCGGCCTTAATAAGGTGATATCCCAAGGGTTCCAGGGTATCCTCAATCAGTCTGCGAATAGAAGGATCGTCATCAACAACCAGGATGGTCTCCGTCCCGCCCGGCATCTTTCTTTTTCTACTCGAAGCTATCTCGTCGATCGGGCCTTCGACCACCGGCAGGTAGATTTTGAATGTTGTTCCCTGGTCCGGCTCGCTGTATATATATATGTGACCATTATGTTGTTTGACAATGCCGAAAACCGTGAACAATCCCAGTCCCGTACCCTTGCCCAGCTCCTTGGTGGTAAAAAAAGGTTCAAAGATTTTCTCACGTATTGCCTTGGGGACCCCCTTGCCCGTATCGGTCACGGTCAGCATGACATAGGAACCGGGCGCGACATTTTCATGGGTCTCGGCATATTTCTCGTCAAGAAATATTTCCCCGGTTTCTATAATGAGATGGCCGCCTGCCGGCATGGCGTCCCTGGCGTTAACGACCAGGTTCATGATAATCTGCTCAATCTGTCCGGTATCGGCCATGATATTTCCTATCTCCTTGGCCGGGAATATCTCCAAAGAAATATCTTCACTTATCAGCCTGCCCAGCATCTTCGCCATGTCCTCGATAATGATATTCAGGCTGGTTATTTTCATTTCCGTAACCTGCTTGCGGCTGAATGCCAATAGCTGCTTGGTCAGGTTTGATGCCTTGATCCCGGCATGGTGAATCTCTTCGGCCATTTTTCGTATAGGGTCGTTTCCCGGGAGCTTCATGCCGATGATCTGGCTATAACCGAGGATGGTCGACAGGATGTTGTTAAAATCATGGGCAATGCCGCTGGCCAGGTTGCCCATGGCCTCCATTTTCTGGGATTGCCTGAGATGAGATTCAAGCTGAACATTATGGATTTTTGCCCCGATTTGCAGTGTGACCCCCATCATCACGTTTAAATCTCGCTGGAGTAATGGCTTTTTGCTCTTGATATTGTCAACGGCCAGGATGCCCAGGGGGTCATCTTTATAGGTAATTGGACAGCAGATCAGTGATTTTACACCAAATTTTCTGGCAAACTCAAGGCTGCGGGGCGAGAGATCATTTTTTATGTCATCAAGGTCATTGAGCAGCATCGGCTTCATTTGCTGGAAGGTGACTGTAAATATCCCCTTTGATTTCGGGTTGTCCAGGTGGAAAGCGATTTTTTTCAGGATATGGAGCTGTTCTTCCGTATAGCCGTAGCCGGCCTGGAAATGCAGTCTTGTTTTTTGCGGGTCGGCTAACATGACCAGAGCCCGGTCATAATCAAGCCGGTTCCGCAGGACACGGGTGACCTCTGAAAATATGCCGTCGATATCCAAGGTCTTGGCCAGGACCTGGCTCATTTCGCTGACGAGAAGGGAATTTTCGTAGTTAATTTCCACCTGTTCCATTAATTCATCGGCAGAATCCTTGAGGCTGTTGATGGTTTGCAGCAAATGGTCGACGTCCAATCTTCTTGATATCAAATTGAGGAGCAGGATAATAGTGATTGAAACTGAGTAGAGAACGAGAAATGTTTTTCCGGGGGGAAATGACGGCGTGACCTGTTTAATTAAAAAAGGGCTTATGATACAGATGGCGGCAAGGGTCATTGTGCTGATATTTTTGATTCTTTTAAATAACGTTGCCGGAGATTCCTGCCATGAAACGATGTAGCGACAAACCTTGCCACCTTGAAACATGCACTCGGGGTGCAGGATCCTAGGGGGGTTAAGATTGAAACCCGTTGATACTGCCTCCCAATAACCCATTCGGTTTTCACACTGGAAAGGTTCTTCTCTGGTGCCCGGATAAGGTGTTACCGTGATCTCAACTTTATTGGCGCCCAGTTTCCTGGCTTGATACCTGGAGGATTTGGTTATTTTGCTGGCATATTTGCCAATCAATTCATAATATTTTATGGGACCAATCAGGCAAAGAATGGACCGCCTTAACGAACCTAACACTTCAGGTGTAGATGCAAAACGACCGGCTTCGTGTGCAATCCTTGGGTTACCGGTTAATTGAACAAGTTTTTCATAGAACAAATTTATTTGTTTCTGCGAAAATAAATGCCCCTCATCCCGTACCTGGTAGGACTCCATTAGGGCGTATTTCAGCAGTTTGTCAATATCGATATAATTGTATTTTTGTTTGATAAGTTTTAGATAGGTTTCTATACCCCTGCTGCTATAGAGAGGTTTATTTTCATCGTGTTGGTCTTTCATTGATTCGTTTTGCTTGGTCACACTTGTTAAGCCCGTTGCCGGGCATATACAGCATTAATTTTGGCTTGTCGCTGCCTGTTATTTCCATCTGGCATATATGCCGTGGAATCACGACGTGGCAGCTCTACGAGAGCATCCGAGGTCATATCGAAACAGCTCAACAATGGGCGCTCTTTTTCCGTGTTCAGTTTGGTTTCAGGCATGAACAACATAGCCATTTATGTGGCGGCGCCGGTTTCGCCATTTACGAGTTTGATAATGATCCAGTCTGACGTGGACTTTTGCAATCTGATCAAGAACCGGACGGTGACCCTTGGGGGAATTGGTGCTAAAATGCTGCATGAATTAGCGGTGTTCTCCTCATGGCAAATTTAACAAGCTGTTTAACGGTATTATATAGTATTTTCTTTCATATAATAACCAAGTTATCTGGAAAATTCACACCTTTTCAAGGTGGCCGAATAGAATGAAATCCTGAGTGTTCTTCAGGATAAGTTCCTCACCTTTTTCGGTCTTTTTAGCGTGGTCAGTGATTTCACAAACTTGACGCATGGACTCATGTAATTTAAATCAAGTATTCCTAATTCATAAATTTTTTCACATGGTATGGCCCGGTTATTTGCAAAAGAACTCGGGTAAACGAGAACAGGGATGTCTTTGTGCGCATAATATTTTGATAGTAATGCCAGGCCTTGAAAAAAAATGTCTTTCCGGAGCTGTTTCTGATCAAGAATGAGGGCCTGGATACAGTTCGTCAGATCCGACATGTTCAGGCCCAGGTCGGCGTTGTTGACCACCAGAACGGCTATCAGTTCATTGTCTCTTTTTAAGGCATGAAGATGTCTGTCGCGGTGAAACCCCGCATTTTCATATTCCCGGCTGGTCCTTTTATCCATCTTGTCGGAAACGGGGCCGAGATCCAGGGCATCAATCAGCAGGCCGCCGGATATTTCATTATACCAGTCCTGCATGATATGCAGATCGTCCGCTACGGCCGGCTCCATAGTCCATGGAGCCGGCAGGCCCTCGGATGCCAGGGCGGGCTGATAATGAAAGTAGGCAAAGTCATCCAGCGAACTCTTTCGCGGATCGTCCAGGTTCCTCGCTATGCCGCCGAATACCCGGTTTGCGAACCTGTTGTTCGGCCTGAAGTAGGAGGCGATATAGTTCATTCGTGAGGACGAAATATTGTGAAATTCATTTATATATTGCAGGATATGCTCCATTACGATCAGGCCGGCCTTATGCCTGGAGGACTTTACCGCGGCATGGTGATGCATCAGCCAGGTGTTCTGGTAAAAGCGGAACATGGCGACATGTCCGTAGATCCTGCCCCTCTCCTGATAGATGACAAACCGGGCAATTTCCGGATTCTCAGTGTAAAGTTTCCGGTAGAGCGCCTTGAATTGTTCCTTCTGGTCCTTGATGTGGATATACTTCCCGGGATAGATGAAGCCGGTTTCGAAGAAGAAATCAAACAGCGCGTCGAGATCAACATTTGTTGTGCTGATATATGAGTGTTTATTCATGGCCTGATGCAGCAATGATGACAGTTTTATATGGTCGCGAACGTCCATGTCGATAATTGCCAGGCCGCATTTTACGCAATCTTTCACAGGTATTCTGTAAATGACCTGCGTTGTACATTTAACCGCAAAGCCCTGGAGGAATTCCAGCTCGACATCCCTGATGATCATTCCCGGCAGCAAAACGGCATAATCCGGGTCTTCCTCGACCGCGAAGCCGCCGCCGGAGATATCGAGCAAGGCCAGAGAGGTCTTCTTGCGGGTAAAGGGATGAGGGAAAACAATATTAGGAAGCGGCGATAATTTAAGCCGTTCACAGCGGATTTCTTTAGGTTTGAATCTTTGGATTTTGTTGTTGACGGGGCGGAATACAATGGTATCGCCGGTCTGGCGAATAATTGTACAACGGCCTGAGAACAAAAAATTCGATTCGTCTCTCAATACTATGTTGACGGGATTGGCGGTATCCAGATGCTGCCGGCGGAATAGGGCCTCCGGTTGAATCGTTATTGAGAAGAACAGGGCGCTGAAGTTGACCAGCAGTCCTTCAAGGATTGCTCCGTTCTGGCTTAACTGCGCGGCAATGCCCTGGCATGTATGTCTTTTGATTGTCCTTGATTCCACCTCGTAACAGGTCTGGGGCAGAACGAGACGGGCACCTTTATCGGTCAGCTCCAGCATCTCGGCATCGACCTGGATTTTTTTCAGACCGTCACTGATATAGAAACCGTCAAATACGTACGATTTCAGCTTTTGCGCCACCTTGACAGGTTCCGCCCAGCTACATTCCAACGTCTCATCATCGCAGAGCTGGGGGGTCGCACAAAGCTCAATAACGGATTGATACTTCAGGTGTTTGAATTGCAGGACGATGGTGCCGTCATGAAAGTTGATGCTGTTTAACGAGTTGATCAGCTGAGATTTGCGCAGAGTGGTGCGGTGGTTTTCCTGTTGACTGGTTAAACAGGTGTCGGCTGAGAGTAAGGTGACATTGAAATTCGCATTTTGCATGGCCGGACGACTCCTTGGGCTTGGTTTCAACTCAGCATTGTTTGTTTAACATTTTTATTATATCATAACCCTTCAGATTAATTGTAATATTTTTTTGTTTTTTTGCAATCGGCAGAGAATGGGTTTTGTCTTATTCCTGGATCCGTTATCGGGTGGACCGCGGGATGGCGCGGTGAAGACCATAAAATACGTTTATTCGCAGAAATACAACAAATTCTACATATTGCATAAATTGTTACCTCAAGCCGTCACGAATTCAGGTTATTCTCCTGCCGGCAAAATCGGGCTGTCGGCATGGAAGATCCGGATGCCGGCTCTTTCCGGTTGGCGCTGTTCCCCAGGAAACGTTTTTCTATAAAATTCGCGATTTCCCGGCTCTGCGCAAGGCGAAAAATATTATCTCCCTTCATGATCCTATCCGTGGCCAGGGCAATGACCCCGTTAACCCGGTCACGGAGCAGTACGCCCGTCCGGGTTACTTCAATTTTTGCAATATGCGGCTCATCTTTGAAACCTTCCGCAATGACAATGTCGACATGAGAAAAAAAGCGTTGCACCAAGCTGACAAGTGACATGGCGGGAGCGGCGGTCATCATGATCATCTGGTCCGGGGCGATAAAGGTCACGGCGTCAGCCCCGGCTCTTCGGTACCTGGCGGTGTCCGTGTCAACATGGTCAAAGGTTATCCCGGTTTCCTTGCTCGACTTGATCGCCGCAACCATATAGCCGTGCTCCTTGAGATGCTTGACTATCCGGACCGCGAGGGTTGTTTTTCCGGAGTCGTGCCAGCCGATAAAAGCAACAATCGGGACCATGGTTATCCGTATCTTCCTCTTGCGGCAGGACCCTTCATGGGTTGCTGCTTTGCAATAAATTTAATCTGAATCCGTTATCAGGCGGACCGCGGGGCGGCGCGATGAAGACCATAAAATGAGTTTATTCGGTTGATAATGCAATAAATTTTCAATATTGCATCAGGTATCATTTCAAGCCGTCACGGATTCAGGTTGAACCGAAACAGGGTTGCATCGACCGGCAACGTAACAGTTGAAGACGGCTGCTGCCTGGCCGAATAGGGTGGGTTTCTTTCAGACTTATTAAATTATATGTCCCTATCATCCTAAATACAAAGAAAAAATTGTTGAATATTGAAAATATGGCTCTGCCGCAAACGCTGCTGAAAAAAATTTACAGCCCTCTCTATACGGGAATGGCCGAGTTTGCCCGGCAACAACATCCCCGCAAGGCTGAAATTCGGCCGCAGTCTGGGCATTTGAACAAGGTGTTGTTGTGTCATTCGCCATGAATTTGCCTTGAGCCCTGGCTGCCAGTTCCAGGATACTCCGGCGTCGCCCCTGTTTGGGAGGCGACGTAGGCCCCGGCGCGATTGGCCTGTTCCAGACAGAGATCCAGCGGCAGACCGGACAGGTAGCCGATAATCAATGCTGAAAAAAAGGCATCCCCGCTGCCTACGGGGTCAACGGCCTGCACCGGGAAGCCGGGGTGGAAAACACTCCGGTCCCGGGTGATGAGCCGGGCACCGTTGGCGCCATCGGTAACCGCCAGCAGAGAAAGATCAAAGGCTGTCAGAAGGGCGCCGGCAATATCCTCTTCGGGGCCTTCCTGTTTCATAAACCAATCGTTGATGGTCAGCAGTTCCTCCCGATTGACCTTGAGCACATCGGCTGCGGCCAGGGACCGTCGGACATGCCCGGCCGGGGTGTGGGGCGGCCGCAGGTTGACATCGTAAAACCTGCTCAGGGCCTTGTCGCACAGCCTTTCAATTACCTGACGGCTGGTTTCGTTTCGCTGCGCCAGGGTACCGAACACCAAATGATAGCGGGTATCTCCCACCAAGGAGAGTGCTTCCTCAAGTTGGATGTTGTCCCAGGCGGCCGGGGCGGCGATGTCGAAGTGAGGTTGGTTCCGGGCGTCCAGCGACACCAGGACCCGGCCGGTCGGCAAAACCGGATCCTGCTGGATACCCTGGACCGGCAGGCCCAGTTTTTTTACCTTGTCAATGGTCGTCCGGCCCAGTTCATCATCCCCGACCCTGCTGATGATCATGGCCGGCCACCCCTGGGCCTGAAGATGGTAGGCGACATTGAGCGGGGCGCCGCCCAGAACGGTCGTCTCGGCAAATTGATCCCAGACGATTTCACCGATGGAGATGATCAAATCTTTTTTCATAAATACTCTTCCTGAAGCCGCGGATTCCTGGTAATTAAACACACTATAAAGGAATTTTATGCCGATATCAAATGAGGCGGAAGCTGCCGGTAGTAATTTTTCTGTCCGCCTGACCCAGGGAACAAGGCAATGTTAAAAGACTTAATGACCTATGTCGCACAGAACCGTGATGTCGTCCACGGCCTGTTTCGCAGGTATCAGAGCCATGGCCGGAAAATGATGCTCTCCAGTGAGTTGCGGGATGAGTTTCTGTCGTACTGCGAGGAAACCGGGGCGGCGGCTTTGCTTGAATCCCCCCTGGCCCTGGCTGTTTCCAGGATCCAGGAGGCCGCGATCGCCGAGCCCTGGATGTACTTCAATGTCCGGCCCCGGGTCGCCCATATGCATTACCTGCGATATCATTTCGAGTCCATGTCCTTTGCCGAGGTCTCCGTATCGGATTTCCTCGCCTTCAAGGAAAAACTGGTGGATGGCGAACAGGACGAGTCGATTCTTGAAATTGATTTTATGCCCTTTGAGCGTTATTTTCCGAAAATGCAGCAGGCCCGCTCCATTGGTCACGGCGTCGAGTTTCTCAACCGTAAATTTTCCAACCGGCTGGCCAACGAGCTGACCAGGGGCGATGAGTTGATCCTGTCTTTCCTGCGTCTACACGGTTACCAGGATGTGTCGTTTATGGTCAACGACTCCATTCAGCATGTGCCGGACCTGCAACGGGCCCTGCGCCGGGGCATGGAATTTCTGGACAATGCGCCCAAGGGGGCGACCTGGCCCGACCTGGCTGAAGAACTCAGGCTTATGGGGTTTGAGCCGGGCTGGGGGAGGGAAGTGAAACGCATCCGGGACAGTTTCAGCCTGCTGGCTGATATCCTGGAGGCCCCTGACCATGAGGCCCTGCAGGAGTTTTTCAGCCGAATCCCCATGATTTTCAACATCGTTGTTTTTTCCCCGCATGGTTATTTCGGCCAGGAAAATGTCCTCGGGCTGCCTGATACCGGTGGTCAGATCGTTTATATCCTGGACCAGGTCCGGGCCCTGGAAAAGGAAATGCGGCAGCGTATTTACGAGCAGGGGCTGGTTATTAAACCGCAGATCCTCATCGTCACCCGTTTGATTCCCGAGGCCGGGGAGACGACCTGTAATCAACCTGAAGAACCGGTGCATGGTACGGACAATGTTCACATTATCCGAGTCCCTTTCCGGGCTCATGATGGATCAGTCATCCCCCAGTGGACTTCCCGCTTTGAAGTCTGGCCCTACCTGGAAGAGTTTACCCGGGAAGCGGAGAAAGAGATCATGGCCCGGTTCGGCCGGCGTCCCGACCTGGTTATCGGCAACTATTCGGATGGTAACCTGGCAGCCTATCTGCTGACCCAGAGACTTGGCGTCACGATGTGTACCATTGCCCACGCCCTGGAAAAAACAAAGTATCTCTATTCCGCCCTGTACTGGAAGGATATGGACGAACAGTATCATTTTTCCTGTCAATTCACTGCCGACCTGATTGCCATGAACGCGGCCGACTTTATCATCACCTCCACCTACCAGGAGATCGCCGGCGGTAATAACATCGCCGGTCAGTATGAGAGCTATGCCTCCTTTACCATGCCGGGACTGCATCGGGTTGTTAACGGCATCAACGTCTTTGATCCGAAATTCAACATTGTTTCACCCGGCTCGGACCCGGATGTTTATTTTCCGTACAGTGAGACCAAGCGCCGGTTGTCCGGCTTGCATGATGAGCTTGAAGACCTGGTATTCGGTCCGGTCCGGCCGGGGACCAGGGGACAGCTCCTGGACCGGGACCGGCCGCTGCTTTTTTCCATGGCCCGGCTTGATCATATCAAGAACCTGACCGGTCTGGTTGAGTGGTATGCAGGCTGCGACCGGCTGCGGGGCTTGACAAATCTGCTGCTTGTCGGCGGCACCACCAATCCTGATCTCTCAACGGACAATGAAGAACGCGAGCAGATCCTGCGTATGCATTCCCTGCTCGATCAATACGGGCTTGACGGCAATGTGCGCTGGCTGGGGCTCCGGCTTGAAAAGCAATTGACCGGCGAGTTGTACCGGTATATGGGTGACCTGCGGTCCGCCTTTGTCCAGCCCGCTTTTTTCGAGGCCTTCGGCTTGACCGTCGTCGAGGCCATGGCCTCCGGCCTGCCCACCTTTGCCACCTGTTACGGCGGACCTTTGGAAATTATTGAAGACAAGGTGTCGGGTTTTCACATCAATCCCAATCATGGTGATCAGGCGGCCGGGATCATGGCTGATTTTTTTGAACGCTGCCAGCGCGAGCCGGACTATTGGCATACCCTGTCCAGGGGAGCTGTCAAGCGGATACAGAGTCATTATACCTGGAAGCTGTATGCCCAGCGGCTTTTGTCACTGACCTGTATCTACGGCTTCTGGAAATACGCCACCAACCTGGAGCGTCAGGAGACCAGCCGTTACCTGGAGATGTTCTATCACCTGCAACTGCGGCCGCGGGCCGCCGCCATTGGTTGTTGCCAGGGTTAGTCCGGGAGATACGTTTGTTGGGAAATAATGCAATAAATCCCGAATATTACATAAAGTATCATCTTGAGCCATCACGGATTCAGGATGAATCGGTAGTGGTACAGCCCGTCAATGATCCCCGCCGCATAGCAGTTTTTACTGAAGAATATCTTGGGCTTGCCTTTTAATTTTTCCAGTTCTTCACTATAGTTGCCCACCACCAGGCCGCAGGTTTGTCCCCTCAGCATGTCCTCGTCGTTACCTGAATCGCCGGCCACCATGATATGTTGGGGGGGAAATTCATATTTGTAGCTTAAATATTTGATGGCCCGGCCCTTGGAGGCCCGGTAAGGCAGGATATCGAGAAACTGGCCATGGGAGAAAACCACCCGGCAGCGTAGCCTGGCCTCCTGCAATACCTGGTGGACCCGGGCGAGGAGGGCGCTGTCTTCCCGCATGTAATAACTGATTTTATGGCTTCGCTGGCCTTCCGCCTCCTGAAAGGTAAGGAAATCAAGGCGGTCCAGATTTTCCTTGATTCCTTCCGGTTTCCACTGATGGGAAATATGTCGCTGCCATCCTTTATCGATACGCAAATCAGGACCGTAGTAAATTTCCGTGCCGACGGAACAGATAATAACATCCGGCACCGGAATGTTATAGCGGGTCATGGCCTCAAGGGTCATCTCGAGGCTTCTTCCCGTGGAAACTCCCCAGGCGATATTATCATGCTGTTCCTGTAAAATTTGCAGGAGTCGATGCAGACTGTCATCATCACCGATCAGGGTGTTGTCGATATCGGTGACCATCAGTCGTTCAATACCGATGAGCCGTTTGCCGAAAGATGTCCTTGGGGCAGCTGCGGCAAGGGTTTTTCCCTGTGAATCGGACCGGTCCTTGAGACCAGGGAGAATCTCTGCCAGGTGGTGCATGAATTTCTCACAGTGGGAGGGCCAGCAATAATGCTCGCGGACGCCATTGATGCCGTTTTTGGAAAATTCTTCCCACCGCTGCTGGTCGATGAGGATGGACTTGACGGCCTGGCCGATTTCCTCCGGCTGCCGGGCATCGACCAGGATGCCGTTATTGCAGTTGGCGATGATATCCACCGGGCCGCCGTCATTGGTGGCAACAATGGGCAGGCCGCAGGCCGAGGCCTCGACCAGGGTCAGACCGAAAGGCTCGATCAGCGCCGGATTGACAAAGACGCCCCGGCCTTCCGCGCAGAGGCGATACAGGGCCGGTACTTCCGTGGCAAAATCATGTTTTTTGGGGATGGCCAGCTTGCCGTACAGGTCATAACGGTCCATCTTCAGCAGCATGTCCGTGAGCACTTCCTGCTCGTTTTCTTCCATGGTGATGATGTTGTGACGGATACCCGCGAAAACCGCCAGGTTGGCGATGGCCTGCAGTTCCTTGTCGGTTCCGTAGGCAGAAAGCAGGCCGGCAATATTTTTGCGGTGGTCCGGCCGGCAGAGTGTCAGGATAAAGGGCTTCTCCGGATGAGACCAGAAGCGGTGCAGCTCCGACTCGAGCGTTACCCGGGCCTGTTTCGTTTCTTCACTCAACATCTCGGGATCAAACTGGAGATCGTAATAGGGAAAAAAGACGTTCAGGTCGATACCGGGCGGCAGCAGGACGTAGCGCCCCCGGCTGAAATTGTTGTACAGTCCATACTGTTTGTCGACCTCCTGCCGGGTCGAGGTGACAATCAGGTCGGCCCGCTGGATGATTTTTTCTTCGACCTGGATACGTGTATCCATGTGGTACTGTTTGTTGATCCGGGCTTCACTGAGACCTTCGGCCAGAAGTTTTGCCTTTTTATTCCGGCCCAGCGAATGGCCGGTAAAGACAAAGGGGACATCCAGGGCCGCCGCCAGTTCCATGGCCACGTAACCGGCGTCGGCATAGTGACCGTGAACGAGGTCGGGCGTCCGGCCCTGGGATTTCAGGAAGCGGATGGTCTTATCGATGAATTCTTCCGTGAAGGGCCATAGCAGCTCTTTCCGGCGATACTTGTAGCCGCCGCACTGAATCCGGATGATCCGGGCCTTGTCCGAGAGCTGTTCCACGGGCCGGGCGTAATCTTCGGCAACCGTTTTATCACGAATCAAACGGGTAACCAGGTCAACCTGGGCGACATCATCCCGCTGGGCTAATGTTTGGGCCAGTTCCAGTACGTATTTGACCTGGCCGCCGGTATCGGCATCCCGGCCCAGTTCGGGGGAGTTACCGCGGATAAGTCCGTGGATACTGAAGAGCTGCAGGTACAGTCCGTTTTTTTTCATGACCCTCCCTCGGTCTGGGGCTTTGCGGTTGGCGCAATGCCCGGCCGGCAACTATCTTTCCGCCCGATCTCCCGAAGTCTACATTTACCTGGTATCGACCTGGGTCCGTAAACGTTCGAGAACGGTGCCGACGCAAGGCGGCAACGATGTTGATTATCCTGGTGCGATATCAACAATGAGTTGCCAACGCAGCAGCTGTGCCGTTCTCGGGCGCCCTGCAGGGCGGCGAGGTGAAGAGTATAAAATGCATTGATTCGACAATAATGCAATAAATTCCACATATTGCCTGGAATATTACCTCAAGCCGTCACGGATTCAGGATGATATCAACGAGTTGCCGACGCAGCGGATGCGCCGTTATCAAGCGCCCCGGTGCAGACCGGGAAATGTATTTATTCGATGGTGCCAGGTTTGTTGCCGATAACTGTTTGGCTGCTTCATGATAAGACGGGTAGAGCATGATTTTTTGTTCAACCTGGATCCGTGAGCGTCCGAGAACGGTGCAGCTGCAAGGCGGCAACGATGTTGATTATCCTGGTGTGATATCAACGAGTTGTCAACGCAGCAGATGCGCCGTTAT
The DNA here is from genome assembly GCA_002897615.1 of bacterium BMS3Bbin14. Lineage (GTDB taxonomy): Bacteria > Desulfobacterota > Desulfobulbia > Desulfobulbales > Desulfobulbaceae > BMS3Abin13. The sequence goes on along the minus strand of BDTX01000009.1, from coordinate 134,380 downwards.
CGGGCGCCCCGCAGGGCGGCGCGGTGCAGGCCGGAAAATGCGTTTATTCTGAAACAATATAATAAATTCCAAATATTGCATAAAGTGTCACCTCAAGCCGTCACGAATTCAGGTTTCAAGAAAAACAGTGCTAATTTACCAGGACTGAAAATACGATATCAATGCACGCAATTATCAATTAATTATGTAACAAAAATAATGGGTTCCTGCAACGTCCCTTTTGTGGTCAGGCATTTGCAGGTTCTCATTGATCTTGTTTTCCCTGCTCGTTGCCGGGTCTTAATGGCCGGTCACCTGGCGGCGGATCGAGCCTCTTGTGGTCCCGGCCCGTGAAATGATTGATCCATGAAGAGGTCTGATCAAGGGCCCAGTCTTTCGGGGGCAGGGAAGGTTCGGCGCCAAGTTGTTCCGGGCCGGAACCGGGGTCGAGGCGGTCATAGACCCTGACCCAGAAGCAGGCGCGGTCAGGATAGACCTCGCAGGCCATATTACGGCTGCCGCCGCAGGGGCCGTTCAGCAGTTTTTTGGGACATCCCGCCTGGGGGCAGAGATAGGTGGATTCGGCCAGGGTGCAGTCCCCGCACATGCGGCAGGAAAAAAGCAAGGCCTTGATCGCCTTTTCAAGCTTGCCCAGCAAGGCGGTCCGGCCTTTGCTTTTCGCGCAGTAGCGGCAGAAGCGGCCGAAAAGACGGCTGGTGAGGCTTTGATCCGGGGCAAAGAGGAGCCGGTGGGTCAATTGATGCAGGCGCTGCGCCTTTTGCCTGCGGCCCGGGGCCAGGGCGCCCCGTTTTTTGCCGCAGACCCCGTTTGCGGATGGCGGGTAGAGATACCAGCTGTTATCGGCGGGGAAATGAACGTCTTCGCGCAGGCTCGGCCATTGGTCCTGCATTGCCTCGGCCGTATCCAGAACGAATCGGACCTTGGCGAAATTCAGTCCGTTGCCGCCGAGATGCACGCCGGAGTAGCCCAGCCCCCGGAGAACACAGATCATCTTTGCCGCCCGCAGGAGCCGGCTCTCCGTATCCTGTCGCACCGCTTCCTCCTGCATGCGACGGATAAGCTGCTGCGGAAACACGATACCCGGCACCCCGCCGCGGCCCATGTATTCGGCGACGCCGAGGGAGGGGATGAACACGTTGCCGAGTACGGGCAGGGTGTTGCCTGTTTCCCGGAGAAAACGGATTAATTCTTCCAGCTTACAGACATCGTAACCAAGCTGGGTGATAATAAAATTCGTCCCGGCCGCTATTTTTTTCAACAGTTTGGCATACTGCCAGACCTGCTCGGCTTCAGTGGTTTTAAAAGGCGAAACGACGCAGCCCCGGAGAAAGGATAATGGCGCAAATGTCGTACCCCGGCCGGTAGCGCTGCCGCGTTGATAGCTGCCGTCCTCCATCTCGCGTAACAGGTGCAGGGTCTGGACGCTGTCCAGGTCAAAGACCGGCTTGGCCTGGCCGTAATAATTCGGTCGGGGAAAGTCGCCGCCGAGAATCAACAGGTTGTGGAAGCGCTGACGGTGGTAGAGAAAGAGATGACTTTCCACCTGGCTGCGATTTTTGTCCTTGAGTGAAAAGTGCAGCAGCGGTTCAAGCCCGATGGCCTGCACTTCCGAACCGATGGCAATGGGCGCAAGCGCCGGATGCCCCCCGGCATTATCGGTGATGGACAGGGCCTTGATCCGGCCGTCCTCGTAAGTTTGGCGGGCGAATTCGAGCAGTCGCTCATGTCGCCTTCCCCCTGAGCCCTGGCCCGGTACCAGTTCATAGGTGATGGTGAACTGCTCGGGATCAAGCAGCGAGCGACTGAATTTGTTTTGCGTTGTCATGGTTGAGATGGTAGTTGTTTGGTAGCCTTCTCTTGGTCTTTAACTTGAATCCGTGAGCGTTCGGGAACGGCGCCGATGCAGATAGCGAGCCTGCGAGACCTTCGAGGCGGCAACGATGTTGATTATCCTGGTGTGATATCAACTGGTTGCCAACGCAGCAGAGGCGCTGTTATTGGTCGCCCCGCAGGACGGCGCGGTGAACGGAAAATACCTTTATTCGGCAGGAATGCAATAAACTCCACATATTTGAATGGCGTATCGCCTCAAGCCGTCACGGTTTAATTTTACCGTAACTCGCATGGAAAAAAAGGAAAATTTGCCCCTGGCCATACTTTACCCCCTGCTGGATCGTCTGGGTATCGGCAATGGGAATGACCGGCTGCGGATCTCGCCGCTCGCCGGTGACGGCTCCCAGCGGCGTTTTTTTCGTTTGCATCTGCCTGCCGGCCGCCTGGTCGTGGCCATCCTGCCATCGGTAGATGACGCGCCGGGGATGGCTGAGGCCCGTTCCGCCTGGTTCATCGGCAGGCATCTCCATGGGGCCGGGGTCCCCGTGCCCGAGCTTCTTGCCTTTGACCGGCAAAGCGGCCTGATCCTCTGCGAGGATCTTGGCGGGACCAGGCTTTACGATCTGGCCGCTGGCGGGGCCGGCCCGGGAGGAGAGAAGCTCCGGCGGTATTACCGGCAGGCCGTGCGTGAACTGGCCCGGATGCAGGTCCGGGGCGGCCGGGACTTCGATTCTGCCTGGTGCTGGGATACCCCGCGTTATGACCGCGCCCTGATGCTTGAGCGGGAGTCCGGTTATTTCCTGCAGAGCCTGTGTCTTGATCTCCTGCAGATGGATGTTGACCGGGATGGCCTGCAACGGGAATTCAATGCCATTGCGGACGAGGCCTCTGCCGCCCCGGCAGGATTTTTCCTGCACCGCGATTTTCAGAGCCGCAATATTATGATCAAGGAAGACCGGGTGCGTTTTATAGATTTCCAGGGCGGTCGTCCGGGGCCGCTGGCCTATGACCTGGCCTCTCTGCTCATTGATCCCTATGTCGCTCTGCCGCAAGCAGTGCGGAACGGCCTTGTTGGTGAATATCTGCAAGCGCTTCATACGTATATGGAGTATGATCCCCTGCGGTTCCGCCGGGAGTACCATTACCTGTCTCTGCAGCGCAACCTGCAGATTCTCGGTGCCTTTGCCTTCCTTGGTTATCGCCGCGGCAAAACTTTTTTCCGGCCCTTTGTCCGGCCGGCGCTTTGTTCCTTACGGGCCCTGCTGGCCGAACCTCCGGGGCATGGGTATCCTGTTTTATCCCGGTTAGTTGAAAATTGTCTGCAAAAGGCTGAAAAAATATGACATCTGAATCCGCTGCCCTGGTCGCCTTGGTCGGCCGTCCCAATGTGGGCAAATCAACACTGTTTAATCGCATGACCAGGCGCCGGGATGCCATTGTCGATTCCACCCCCGGCGTGACCCGTGATCGTCATTATGCCCGGGTAAAATGGGAAGAACGTCTTTTTGTCCTGATCGACACCGGCGGTATTGATGAAGGGGATGACACCATGACCGGCCATGTCCGCCGCCAGGCCCTGCAGGCCATTGACGATGCGGACATCATTCTCTTTTTGATGGATGGCCGGCAGGGCCTGATCCCCGGCGACACGGAAATTGTCAACCTGCTGCGCCGTTCGGACAAGCAGGTTTTCTTCATCGTCAACAAGATCGACAGTCCGGAGATCGAGATTGAACTGCTGGCCCCGTTCTGGGAACTGGGCGTGGATCAACTCTGGCCGCTCTCCGCCGATCATGGCTACGGCTTCCGGACCCTGATGGAGGGCCTGTCCGAACATCTGCCGGAATCGTCACTGTCGGACGGCCTGCCCGAGGGGACGATCCGGCTCGCCTTTCTCGGCCGCCCCAATGTGGGCAAGTCTTCCATGATTAACACGATTATCGGCCAGGAGCGCATGGTGGTCTCGGACATTGCCGGCACCACCCGTGACTCGGTGGACACCCTGCTCAGCCGGGATAGTTATAACTATCTTCTTGTTGATACCGCGGGAATCCGCCGCAAGGGGAAGACAACTGACAAGCTGGAAAAATTTTCCATTCTCAAGGCCCTGGGCGCCTTGGGCCGCTGTCATATCGCCCTGGTGCTAATCGATGCCGAGGAGGGCATAACCGAACAGGACACCAAGGTCCTGGGGTATACCCAGGATCAGGGCCGGGCGTGCATTATCCTGGTCAATAAATGGGATTTGCTCAAGGGTGATGTCCGGCGGCAGAAGCAGCTAATGGCCGAGATCGAAACGGCCACGACATTTATCAGTTTCGCGCCGGTTCTCAAGGTTTCCGCCCTGACCGGGCAGGGAATCAAGCGTATCTTTCCGGAAATCGGCAAGATGCACCGGCAGTTTTTTGCTCGTTTTCAGACCAGCGCCCTGAACCGGCTGCTCGAAGACGCGATCACCCGGCATGTACCGCCTCTGTATCATGGCCGCCGGCTTAAATTTTACTACACGGCGCAGATCAAAACGGCCCCGCCCACCTTTGCGGTGATCACCAATGCCCCCGGCGGCATTCATTTTTCCTATCAGCGTTATCTGGTGAATCAGTTCCGCCGCGGGCTTGACCTGGACAGAGTGCCGGTCAGGCTGACCTTCAAGCCGCGGAGCAAAAGGCAGAACAAGGGCTAGATCCAGCGAGGCAGTTCATTCACCAGGGTCGACAACCTTGGGAGCTGCTCAGCCCGTACGGGTTCACCAGTGCCTTAGACCTGAATCCGTGACGGCTTGAGGTAATATTCCAGGCAATATGTGGAATTTATTGCATTATTGACGAATAAATGCATTTTATACTCTTCACCGCGCCGCCCTGCGGGGCGCCCGATAACGGCGCATCTGCTGCGTTGGCAACTTGTTGATATCACACCAGGATAATCAACGTCGTTGCCGCTTTGCATCGGCACCGTTCTCGAACGCTCACGGATTCAGGTTAGATTCGTTCGTTTGGGACTCCGAGTCTATCCTTGGCGGATGTGATGAGGCCGAAACGGGCGAAGATGAGGTGCTGGTGCACTCGTACGATCTATCGGGGCAGGATGATGGAGAAGACGGAGCCTTGGCCCGGTTCGCTGGTAACGGCTACCGAACCGCCGTGGACCTGGGCAATGTGCGTGACAATGGCCAGTCCCAGGCCGGTGCCGCCCTGTTTCCTGCCGCGGGCGCGGTCACAGCGATAGAAGCGTTCGAAGAGCCGGTCCAGGTGCTCCGCGGCAATGCCGATGCCGTGGTCTTCGACGCTGAGAATGATCCTGCTTTTTCCTGATTCATCACTTTCCCGTTGCGCCCGCAGCATTATGGTCCCGCCTTCATGACTGTGGGTGATGGCATTGGTCAGCAGGTTGATAACGGCCTGTTCCAGCAGGGTTGGCGTGACCCTGCCCACCAGGTCACTGCTACAGTCGATCTTGATCGTAATCTGTTTGTTGGCTGCGGTCCGGGAGCAGGTCTGCAGCGCCGATTCAAGAATCTCCCTGATATTGTTCAGGGTGAGGGCAATTTCATTATGTTCCGTTTTCTGTTCGATCCGGGACAGGGTGAGCAGGTCATCAATAATGGCATTCAGATGCGAGGCCTGTCTGTCGATGATGCCCAGAAACCGGCAGGCATCCTCCGGTTGCTCCAGGGCCCCGTCGAGCAGGGTTTCGACATAGCCTTTAATGGCCGTGATCGGGGTCTTGAGTTCATGGGAGACATTGGCCACAAAATCCCGGCGCATGGTTTCCAGCCGGTACAGCCTGGTCATGTCGTTCATGACCACCAGGACCCCGATGAGGCGATTCCCCCCGTCCCGCAGCGGCACCGCCCTGGTCTGCAGGTATATTCTGCCGGCCTGGTCGGAAAGGATGATATTTTTTTCAATGTGGGATTCGTTGGCGAGAACGTCATGAATAATCTGTTGCAGGTCCTCGTGGTGAATGAGGTCCTGCATGGGTTTTCCCTTGACGGTTAGCAGCTGGAGATGAAAGAGTCTCATGGCCGCGCGGTTCAAACGGATAATATGCATTTCCGTGTCAACGGCCAGGATCGGTTCCGTCATCCCGGTGAAAACCGCCTCCAGTTCATTGCGATGCCGGGTCATGGCCTGCACCCGGTCATGAACCAGTTCCGACATTTTGTTCAACGACCCGGCCAGCCCTGCCACCTCGGTAGACATGGCCGTGGTATTGATTTGTAAGGGGTGATCCAGTTCGCCGCGGGCCAGTTTTTCCGCCCCCTGTCTTATCTCCTCCAGCGGCCGGCTGATCAGGCGCGAGACAAAGAGGGTGATCAGGGCGGCAAAAAAGACAACAACCAGGCTGGCAAGGATGATTTTGTTACGGATGGTGTCCAGGATCCGGTCCAGGGAAGTGGCCGGAACCGAGAGCCTGAGACCCCATGCCTGGCTCTCGCCGGGGATTTTCAACGGAATGGCGACATAGAGCATGTTCTCGGCAAGTGTCTTGCTGAAACGGAGCGCCGAGCCGGTGTGTCCGCCCAGGGCGGTTATCAGCTCCGGCCGGTTCGCGTGATTGCCCATGTGGGCCGGGTCACTATCGGACTCGGCCACGACCGTGCCGTCGCCGCGAACAACGGTGATTCTCGTCTTGGCGCGCTTCCCGACCTGTCGGCAAAAATTCTGTAATTTCACCTTCGAACCTGCGGCAAGCCGGGTGATTTCCGGTTCGATCAGCCGGGCACGGGTCTCTAGCCCGGATTCCATCTGTTCAAAATAAAAGGCGCGGATGACCGTTGACCCGTACCAGGTCACAACAAATATCGCCCCCAGGATAATGAGGAGGTTGGGCGGGAAGAGGTGCCAGAGCAGGCGCCGTTTATGCAGAAAATCCAAGAAGTTATTCCTTGATACGGTAACCGATGCCGCGCACTGTTTCAATGATGTGCCCGACCTCGCCCAGTTTTTTCCGGAGTCCGAATATCTGGACATCGACAGCTCTGGGGGTGATCAGGAAATCATAGCCGCGAATGCGGTCAATGATCTGCTGGCGGGTAAAGACCCATCCTGCCCGTTCGACCAGGAGGAGCAGGATGGCAAATTCGGTGCTGGTCAACTGGATGGGTCGGTCGTGGACCAGAGCTTCGTATCGGCCCGGGTGGATTTGCAGGCCATGGAGCGTGATGGCCTCTGAACCTGGTTCCTGACTGCGGGAGCTTTGTTCAGCGTGATGCCGCAGCGCAACCTGTACCCGGGCGATGAGGACTTTGGGGCTGAACGGTTTGGTGACATAGTCGTCGGCGCCGCTTTCCAGCCCGGCCACGATATCGTCTTCTTCGCTTTTGGCGGTCAACATAATAATGGGAATTGTGGCGGTTGACTCCCGTTGCCGGATGCAACGACACATCTCGAGTCCGTCTTTGCCCGGCAGCATCAGGTCAAGGATGATTCCGTCAAACTGTTCCTCGTCAAGCTTGGCCAGGGCCTCTTCGCCGCTGTCGGCACAGGTCGCGTTCAGGCCCGCCTTGATCAGGTTGTAGCTGACAAGCTGTTGAATGTCCGCATCATCCTCTATTACAAGTATGTTGGGTTTGGTGGACAATTGCTCCTCCGGATACTTTTGGCGTAAGGCAGAAATAATACAAAAACTCTATCCATTTCCGTTGATGATGCAAGTAAAATGTATTCCCTAACGCAATCTTAATATACTGCTATTTGTCTCGTAATGCCGACCTGGTATTTATTCATCGTTTTGGTTCTAAGGCGGGATTTATACCAAGGGAGTATAAGGGAGTCATCGTTTTCTGCATCCCTGCCGCAAGTCATTTTTCTGAATCCGTGAGCGTTCGAGAACGGTGCAGATGCAAGGCGGCAACGATGTTGATTATCATGGTGTGATATCAACGAGTTGTCAACGCAGCAGATGTGCCGTTATCGGGCGCCCCGCAGGGCGGCGCGGTGAAGGCAATAAAATGAGTTTATTGGAGAATAATACAATAAATCCCATCTGTTGCATGGAGTGTCATCTCAAGCCGTCACGGATTCAGGATTTTGAGCCGCTCCCTGAGCACAATCTCCTCAAGTGAGTGTTGCTCGTTCTGTGGTTTCGCTCAAGCGGCTCAACGAAATCCACCCGCGGCCTGTTTATGTGCTTCCTTTCATCAGGATGATTCGGCAGTCGCAGGCCCCTGGGGATTGGGCGACAAGAGCATTCCCGGTCGGCAACCGGATCCCCCGTTTTTCTTCCCTTGCTGAATCGGTAAATTCTTTTTTGAGTTCATCAAGTAATGAAGGTAGTATAAAATACCCGGGACCTCTATTATATTTTCCTTGTATCCGTGAGCGTCCGAGAACGGTGCAGATGTAAGGCGACGACGATGTTGATTATCCTGGTGTGATATCAACGAGTTGCCAACGCAGCAGCTGTGCCGTTATCGGGCGCCCCGCAGGGCGGCGCGGTGAAGAGTATAAAATACATTTATTCGTCAATAATACAATAGATTCCATATATTGCATTGAACATCACCTCAAGCCGTCACGGATTCAGGAATAATCTTGTTTTGTTATCACGTATAACTTATTGTTTCATCGTAATTGTTCGGAAGCCAATTGAAAAATTGCTTGGAATCTATTTAATAATATCAACATGTTGGCAGGGAAGATTTTCTAAATCTCATCGCATTCAGAGTCTTGTCCCTTCACTGTGTTGCACCTGTGATAATTTACCAACCTGCGGCTTGCTGATGCCGCCGGCAAAAAGCGTGGACCTTTCATTATGAAAAATCTGATCAGTGATCTGTTTGGTAAGTCTCCATTTGGTTCTATTGTTGAACATAGCATGAAGGTGCATGAGTGTGTGGAACTGTTGTGGCCGCTTATGGAATCGCTGGTCAACGAAGATTATGATGAAATCCACAACCTTCATTCAAGAATGGCCCGGCTTGAATATGAGGCTGACCTGATCAAGCATGATATCCGCGGTTTTATCACCAAACGTTCCTTGCTGCCCGTTGATCGTTCCAATCTGGTTAATTTCCTGGCCTGTCAGGAGAGAATGGCCGACTTGGCACAAGATTTTTCCGTGATCCTGACGCTCAGGAAAACCACGGTCAATCCTGATATACAGGATGGTTTTTTTAATTACCTGAACCAGGTTTTCCAGGTAAGCGGTACGCTTCTCACTGCTGCGGTTGAATTTAAAAATCTGGCGGAGACGTCTTTTGCCGGGGCCGAAGGTCGTTCGATTCTCAAGTTAATTGAAGGTCTGGGCGCGGAAGAATGGAAGGCGGACAAGATGTCCCGCAAGCTGTCCCGGACCATTTTTGCCCTGGAGGGCAGGGAAAGCATTCTTAATATTCTTTTTTATGAAAAGATGGTGATCATGCTCGGCAGCATTGCCAACCAGGCGGAAAACAGCGGCGATTATCTGCGGGTGATGATTCAGAAGTGAGAGTTGTGAAATTATTTCGAGGCATTGTTTGTGTTTTTTTTTGTTCAACCTTCTTCAGTTAGTGTTTGTCCGGAAACGAGGATTTTTTGTTTGAGACCCGTGAGGCGCAGATTCCGGGAGATCGGGAGATAGCGAGCCTGCAAGACCTGCGAAAAGACCGTTTCCGGATAGGTGCCGGCAATCAGGATCAGATCTGAAATGAATATTTATATCATAGGATTAGCTGCCATACTTGGGCTCTATATGGCCTGGAATGTCGGCGCCAACGATGTGGCTAATTCCATGGCCGACGCAGTCGGTTCCCGTTCTATTTCTATTCGTAATGCTATCATTGCCGCTGGAATCTGCGAATTTGCCGGGGCGGTCCTGGTCGGAGCTCATGTGACCAACACGGTACGCCAGGGGATTGTCGATCCGGCCGCTCTTGTCTCGATACCCGGGATTTCCACCCAGGATGCGGCGGTGATCCTGGTGATCGGCATGTCGGCGGCCCTGCTCGCTGCTGCTTTCTGGCTCCACTTGTCGACTTATCTCGGTATGCCGGTGTCCACGACCCACTCCATTGTCGGCGCCATTGCCGGTTTTGGTGTCGTGGCCGCGGGCTGGGAGGCGGTGAACTGGATGAAGATGGGGCTGATTGTCTCCTCCTGGGTTATTTCACCCCTGGCCGGTGGTATTCTGTCCTATGCGATTTTCCGTTATATCAGTACGGCAATCCTCGGCCAGGAAAAGCCGGCCAGGGCGGCAATCAGCCATATCCCCTATATCGTATTTCTGATGACCGCGGTTGTCCTTCTGGCCACTATTTACAAAGGACTGGAGAATGTAATCGGCCGGATAGATTTGTTGTCGGGCAGTAGGGGCATCTGGATATCCCTGGCCGGTGCAACCCTGGCCGCTGTTATTTCACGGTTTCTGATTGGCGCCAGGCTGCATGGTAAGGAGAATGGCCCGCTTGGCGAGCAGCTGGAGGCCGTTGAGAGGATGTTTGTCCCGCTCGTGGTCGTCAGTTCATGCTCGGTTGCCTTTGCCCACGGCGCCAATGATGTTGCCAACGCGGTCGGCCCCATGGCCGCGATTGTCAATGTTCTGCACACCGGCTCGATTAATATGAAGGTGCCGGTACCGTTCTGGATTCTTGCCCTTGGCGGCGCGGGGATTGTCCTTGGTCTGTCGACCTACGGTTACCGGGTTATGATGACCGTGGGTACGAAGATTACCGAGATCACCCCTTCACGGGGGGTAGCCGCCGATCTTGCCACAACGACGACCGTCCTGGTTTGCAGCCGTTTATCACTACCTGTTTCCACTACGCACACCCTGGTCGGCGCGATCCTCGGCATTGGTCTGGCCCGGGGGCTCGGAGGTATTGACCGGCGCGTGGTTGTCTCAATTTTCGGTTCATGGCTTTTTACCGTGCCTGCCGCCGCCATCATGTCGATCATTTTTTATCTCATCGGCAATGTCCTGTTTTTTGACACCCTGAATCATTTGATTGCCTCCTGAACGACCGGTATTTATCTGTCCTCGACAGAGTCTGTCTTGTGAGGATGGCCGATTTTCGGTTTGGTTTGCCTCTAGACGGCGGCAGGTTATATGGACTTGGTGTCCATCCGAAAACGATATCGTTCGCCTGCCCCCGGAGTCTGCGGTGCAGTTGGCTTGCCTGCTCCTGAACAAAGGCTTTTGTTTCCGGACGGACCCTTTAAGTCATCTCACGTCAAGTACTGGATACGGTTTTAGGCAACAAAAAAAGGCCGCCCGTAAAGGGTGGCCTCTTTTTGTTCAACTGTTTTTTATACTGCTGTTATTTTTTTGGTTTTGAATGGCAGGTTTTGCAATAGGTGAGAGCCCTGTTGCCGGTCTTCCGATGGCAACCCTTGCAGCGGGCATGACCGACATCTCTGAAACTGCTCAGATTCTCAGGCATGCTGACAGCCTTTTTATTATGACAGACCACGCATTTCTGTATTTCCATGCCTTTGAAATAGGGGACCTGCTTGCCGGCGGCGTTTTGGGAGTGATGACATACGCCGCACTTCAGGCGTGACTGGTGCTCGGCATGGGGGAAGTATGCCGGCTTTATGGCCCTTGCAGTCTTCAGGACGATGTTGGCCGGTCCGGTGTTTACCGCTGCCATGCTGATACCAGCCAAGCCGACGATGCACAGAAATGCCATCGCCACACCATAGATAAATGCTTTTCTCATTGTTCCTCTCCCTGTAATAAATTATTTATTGTATTGCGTGCGGAGATCAGACCAAATTGAATTGTCATTCACCTGAATCCGTGAGCGTTCGAGAATGGTGCAGATGCAAGGCGGCAACGATGTTGATTATCCTGGTGTGATATCAACGAGTTGCCAACGCCGCAGATGCGCCGTTATCGGGCGGGCCGCAGGGCGGCGCGGTGAAGAGTATAAAATGCATTTATTCGTCAATAATGCAATAAATTCCACATATTGCCTGGAATATTACCTCAAGCCGTCACGGATTCAGGATTCAATCTAAAAAATCTATAATGGGTCTTCCGGGATTTGTCAAAAGTCGAATAAAAAATATTCAACTTGCTGTCTTTTTTAATAATTCGATGGTTACTGGGAGCCGTAACTGTGCAGACCGGACAGTAAATAGTTAACCCCGAAGTAGGTGAAAAAGACCGCAAGAAAGCCGATAATGGCAAGCCAGGCGATCCGGCTGCCTCGCCAGCCGCGGGTAAAGCGGGCATGCAGGGTCGAGGCATAGATGAACCAGGTAATGATCGACCAGGTTTCCTTGGGGTCCCAGCTCCAGTACGTTCCCCACGCCTCGTTGGCCCAGACTGCTCCGCTGATAATACCTGCGGACAACCAGAGGAAACCGAAAACGATGGTTCTGTGAGTGAGGTGATCAATGAACAACAGGTCCGGCAATGATCCGGTCAAGGTATCCGGAGGAAGATTCTTATTGATTGCTGATTTTTTCAGCAGATACATGACTCCCAGGCCGGCCGCTACGGCAAAGGCGCTGTAGCCGATAAAACAGGTAATGACATGGGCGATGAGCCAGTTGGACTGCAGGGCCGGGTTCAGTGGTTCGATTTGCTGGCTCATTCCCTTGGCCAGAGAGGCATAGGCCATGGCCACAAAGGCAATCGGGACGACAAAGGCGCCGATAACCCTGTTTTTTACCTTGAACTCCAGGATGATGTAAAAGAGGATGGTGGCCCAGGAAAAGAAAACCAGCGATTCGTACATATTGGTCAAAGGCGCATGGCCGATGCCCTGCTGGTACGATTCATACCAGCGCAGTCCCAGGGCCGCGGTCTGGATCAGAAAACCAAGGATGGTCACCGTGATGGCATAGTACCCTATTTTTTTATTTTTAAAGATCAGGAGTGCAGTGTACAAGGCTGAAGACAACAGGTACGCCAGAGTTGCAATACCAAAGAGCTGCGAACTGTTCATGGGTTTTGTCCGTTGTATAATGATGGCAGATTGAGCGAAGGTGCCAGTAGTGTGAATGTTCTGTTCAGCTGGCAAATCCTTTTATTTTATCGATGAAGGCCGTGAATGTCTTCTCAAATCCTAACTTATTCTTATTGGCACTGCCAGCAAAAAGTACTGTAATCTGACCCTCTTTCTCGCTGACAAAGGCCCATATTTTTCGATGTGACATAAAAAAGGCCACCGTCAGTCCGACCAGCATGAGAGCGCAGCCTAGGTACACCAGCCAGACCCCCGGATCTTTCGAGACCTGCAGGCCGGTAGCGTACAATTGTTTTGCCTTGAAGAGGAATTCGCCGGAAGGCCGCTTGATCACTGCCTCACGGTTCGGCTCTATCCAGAATTCCGACGGCTCGCCCTGGTTGTCAGTGAACCAGACCTTGATTCGTTCGACGATTTGGCCCCGGGTCTGCATGTTGATGATGCCAAAGCGCGCCCCGCCTTTTTTCCAGACGATCTGTTCACGCGCGGGAATAATGTCCTTTTTCTCAACCCCGGTTTTTTTGTTGGTCAACTGGACGATAAAACTCGGATACGGCTGGTAGCTGGCCTGGTAAAAGGTAATTCCCTTATATCTCAATGGCTTGTTTACCTCTATGTCACGCTGGAGGACGACTTTGCCATGATCGAGAACCGTCAGTTTGGCCCGGTAATCCTTGGGCATGCCGTTTGAGTAATATTCTATGTCAAAGTGGTCGCAACGGACGGTGAAGCCGAGTGGGATTTCTCTCCCGTTTTGAGAGGAATAGATAAAATTTGTTGCCCTGCCCTCGGGCAGCATGACGCTTCCCTTGAAGGCGAAGTTTGGAGCACGGAAAAATTTTCTGGCAACGGTTGGTGAGCCGATAATCGCCCCGGCGAGGATGATCAGAATACTACTGTGTACAAGGTAGACGCCGAATCTTGTCCATGCGCCTTTCTGGGCAAAGAACAGGGTTCCGCCGTCCTTATCTCTTTTCGCCACCTTCCAGCCCTGGCGGGCGAAATATGAAGTGGTCTTTGCCACCGCCTCGCCCATGGATGTTCCAGGCAGAGGAATGATTTCTCTCTGGCCCATCTTTTCGAGTTTGTCCGGGTTGGTTTTGAGATTGTCCTGAGTTACCAGACGCCAGACATTGGGGATTCGTTCCAGGCTGCAGACGATCAGGTTCAGGCTGAACAGGATCAGCAGACCTATAAACCACCATGAATTGTACATGTCGGGCACGCCCAGCGTCTGCATGAATCTCGCCAGGTTGGCCCCGTACAACTTGATATAAAATTCAGGGGGATTGTTCTGGGGAACAATCGTGCCGATAATGGAGGTGGTGGCCAGGGTAAAGAGCAGGAACAGGGCCAGCTTGACCGAGGAAAACAGAGACCAGAAGGCATTTTTATTTTGTGTGGACATTGTGAGTAAGGTAAAAACAGTCGGTTAGAGTTGCAAATTAATTGAATGGCGACATGTTAAGATAAAACATGTTTCATGAGGCGTTGTGCTACCATGAGCGGCCAGGACTGTCAACAGGAAAGAGTCTTAATCTTCTCTCCCGAGGGCGGCAAATTCAGGCTCGGTGGCAAAAGTTCCGATTCTTTTTTCATCTTTGAATTTCCCTTTTCTCCGGGAGTCATGTTCGGTCGATACCGCTTTTTTCGCTCTTTCTTTGTTTTTGTGAAAACAACTTGCAATTATCTTCATTTGAAGATTATAATATATGATTCAGTAAATCTCAAAAGTAATCCCTTGGAAGGAGAAAATATATTATGGCCCGTATATGTGAGATTTGTGGGAAGAAACCGGCTACCGGAAATAACGTCAGTCATGCCCATAATAAGAATCGCCGCCGCTGGTTGCCCAACCTGCAGAAAGTCCGCACCGTAACCGACAGCGGGCGGACGGTACGAATCAATGCCTGTACCCGTTGCATCCGCTCGGGTGCCATTGTGAAACCGGCCTGATTTTTTTCGTATTGTCTCTTGCCGGAGCACAGGGCTAGTCGAGAGTTTTTTTGTCTTTATCGTTGTTGTTCCCTCGGTGTGCCCCGTGTCCTGTGAGATCTTTTCTTCATTGTGCTTGTTGATTTCTCTGCTTTCTCGCCCCTTTGCTTTTGTCTCTCCCCCCGGCCGGGGGAAGTTATTGTCGCGAGAGTGGCGGGCGACTTCACCTCCGCCTTGATTACGAACCGCACATAATGGATGGGTGAAACATGCCGGACAGGAGTGTGCTGATTGTCGGTCTCGGCAATCCCGGTCCCGATTATGAATTGACACGGCATAATGCCGGCTTTCTGGCCATCGATTATTTTGCCGGGGAGATCGGGCAGCCCATAACCTCAGAAAAGTGGCAGGGCCTTTTTGCCCGGACCAGACTGTCGGGAAAAACGGTATTTCTCTTGAAACCTCAGGCTTTCATGAACCGTTCCGGTGAATGCGTGGCCCGGTTCGCCACCTATTTCAAGATCGAGCCGGAGCATATCCTGGTGATTCACGACGACCTTGATCTTGAACCCGGCCGGATCAAGATTGTTGCCCGGGGAGGGGCCGGTGGACATAACGGTATACGTTCCGTAATCAGGCATCTCGGCACCAGTGATTTTGCCCGGATAAAAATCGGTATCGGCCGCCCCCCGGTGAGCGGTCACGGTTCGGCAATGCCGGTGGAGCGATTTGTCCTGGCTGAATTCTCCCCGGCTGAACGGGATTTATTTCGACAGAAACTCGACTTGGTCGCTGAGGGAATCCGATTGTTTATCAGTCAGGGGATTGAGGTTGCCATGAACAGCATCAACGGCCGCTCGGGACAGTCTGTTGCCGGGACGGGCCGGGGGTAGAGTGGAAATCGTCCCCGGTAATTTCAGGCCCTCTCCGGTTCTCGCTTCCCGGGCTTTTGGCCGTCCGGCCGGTTTGTCGAACGCTCACGGTTGCAAGGTATGAAATTCTATAAATTTTAAGGTCATCCTTTACGAAGCGGCAATAATATGGTATATATTTAATTTGTCAAGTTTCCCCATAATTTTTTTTGCTGGTTAGTGTCGTCCGGAACCGAGGTTTTTCGCGAGTCTCCACTTCATTCCGCCTCCCTCCGAGGGTTATTTTTTTGAGCATATGAGGTAAGCGATCTCGCGAGACTTCGTGAAATCGGGCCTGAAAAAGCAGTTTCGGGATAGGCACTGGTCAGAGGCAAGAGGTATCCACAATGTGTTTCCCGGGAGGATTATGTGTTTTTAGCAGGTGATATGGCTGTATATCCGGCCCATGGAGTCGGGCTGATTGAGGCTATTGAGTCGCAGACTATTGGTGGTGTCGATCAGTCATTTTATGTGATGAGAATCCTGGATAACGACATGACCATCATGATTCCGACGGCAAACAGCGATAATGTCGGACTCCGGGCGATTATTTCGGCAGATGAAGTTGACAAGGTCATCACGATTCTCAAGGAACGGGATATCACGATCACCCCCCAGACCTGGAACCGCCGTTATCGTGATTACATGGATAAGATTAAAACCGGTTCCGTGTTTGAGGTGAGCGTGGTGCTCCGGGATCTTTATCTGCTCAGGGCCGATAAGGACCTCTCCTATGGTGAGCGCAAGATGCTGGACACTGCTAAAAATCTGCTTATCAAGGAAATATCACTTGCCAAAGAAATTGATGAACAGGAGGTCGAACTGCAAATCGAAGAGATTTTCAGCTGACCCGTTCGCCGCCGCTCCGGCTTTCCATGTCCACAACATCAGGTTCGCTGGTGGTTGCCGCTCCTGATTTAATAAGGGGAAAAGGGGAGAATTTTTTCTTTTCAGCCTTGCCTGGGGAGGCAGGTCTGCGTCTTGATCTTTTTCTGGTTCGTCACCTTCCCGATTATTCCAGATCAGCTCTTGGTAAACTTATCCGTGGCGGTTACGTCCGTGTTGAGGGGCGGAGTCTGAAGTCGGGGTACCGGATCGGCGCCGGAGAACGCGTTGAGGTGGTTGTGCCACCCCCGGCGTCTACCGGGATGATTCCGGAACGGATCGATTTCACGGTGCTCTTCGAGGATGAGAGTCTGCTGGTTCTGGTTAAGCCGCCCGGCCTGGTGGTTCATCCTGCGGCCGGTCATTCGAGCGGTACCCTGGCCCACGGTTTGCTCTATCATTGTAACTCCCTGCCCGGCATGGATGAGCAGCGCCCCGGTATTGTTCACCGCCTCGATAAGGATACCTCCGGTATCATGCTCGTTGCCAAGACTGATAAGGCGCTCCGGCAATTGGCCGAGGATTTTCGGGAGCGCAGGATCGGCAAAACGTATCATGCCCTGTTGCTTCGCTGTCCCCATGACCTTGCCGGCCGTATTGTTAGCCCCATCGGCAGGCACCCGGTGAATCGGCAGAAAATGGCGGTCCGCAACCGGGGCGGCCGTTATGCAGCGACGCGCTGGCGGGTTATCGAGCGTTTTACCGAAGGTCTGTGTTTTGTGGAACTGGTTCTTGAAACCGGCAGGACTCATCAGATCCGGGTTCACATGGCCTCGCTCGGCAGTCCTGTGGCCGGAGACCAACTCTATGGCGGTCGCGTGCCGGCAGGGAAGGGGTTGACGATTTCCCGGCAGTTGCTGCACGCTTCAAGCATTCGCTTCAATCATCCTGAGACCGGCGAATCTCTTTTCTTTACCACCCCGTTGTGGCCGGATATGCAGATGATTCTTGAGCAGTTGCGACGGCAGGTTTGAGGGTTGCAAAAAAAAAATACATTCTGAATCCGTGAGCGTTCGAGAACGGTACAGATGCAGATAGCGAGCCTGCGAGACCTTCGAGGCGGCAACGATGTTGATTATCCTGGTGTGATATCAAGGAGTTGCCAACGCAGCAGAGGTGCCGTTATCGGGCGCCCCGCAGGGCGGCGCGGTGAAGGCAATGAAATGAATTTGTTAAAAAATAACGCAATAAATTCCATATGTTACATGGAGTATCATCTCAAGCCGTCACGGATTCAGGTACATGCCCCGGCCGTTGAGAGCAAGGCCCGGGCCGGGCGGCGAAAATTGATTTTCCACTTTTTCAGTGAGGTTCGTGGCAGGGAAATTTAGTTGATGGCTTTCGTAACAGAGTCCCGAGAAACGATCTTGATTGGTATTACCGGCGGTATCGGTTCCGGTAAGAGCACGGTCGGTCGCTTCTGGTCTTCGCATTATAACCTGCCGTTGTTTGATCTTGACGACATGTGCCGCCTGTTGCTTGAGCCGGGCGAGCCGGGCTGGGCGGCTCTGCGGGACCTCCTGGACGGGTCGTTTTTTACGGCCTCCGGGGAGCTTGACCGGCCGCGTCTGCGTTCCGCTATTTTTCTTGATGAGGCGTTGCGCTCACGGGTGAATGAGCTGATTCATCCCCTGGCCCTGCAACTCATGCAAAGGGCGGTTGCCGGCTTGTCCGCCCCTTTGGTCCTGGCGGACGTGCCGTTGCTGTATGAGGCCGGGTGGGAGGACGGATTTCAGCGTATCGTCGTTGTTTTTGCCGACCGGAAGACCTGTTGCCGGCGCATTGTTTTCCGCGACGGGGTCAGCGGCGAAGAGGCTTTGCGGGCGCTGCGCTCCCAGATGTCTCTGGCTGAAAAGGCCTTGCGGGCTGATCACGTGGTTGATAACAGCGGTTGCTGGTTGCGTACCCGGCTGCAGGCGGTCCATCTCGCCGGCCTTTATCAGCGGTTTATTTCAGGTTCCCTGTATTAAATTATTTCCTGAATCCGTGAGCGTTCGAGAACTGTGGAGATGCAAGGCGGCAACGATGTTGATTATCCTGGTGTGATATCAACGAGTTGCCAACGCAGCAGCTGTGCCGTTATCGGACGGACCGCAGTCCGGCGCGGTGAAGACCAAAAAAAGCGTTTATTCGTCAATAATGCAATAAATTCCATATATTGCATGGAATGTCACCTCAAGCCGTTACGGATTCAGGTATTTAAGAAAGTTCTTGACAGGAGGCCTGGAAGACAATATTGAATTGGTCATCAACTGCATTGTCAATGTATACGATCCCGCCAGTCGGTTTCACGTTCTGACATTTCACAAATTTTATAGCGAAGATATCTGTACATATTTCATTTTTTCATTGCATTTGACTGTAATAATATCCGAGATCGGTTGAACGTTCCAGAGATTATCCTGCCATTTCTCACTCAGTTATTTGAATAAAAACACATGAAAATAATAACAGCCTGATCCGGGCTGTTTGGTTGATAAATAAGAAATATACGTTTTCCCCGCTTATCTTTTTATTGACCAGGGCATAATGTCGCCGATGGTTGTTGCGGCACCGGTATGGATTGGCCGGACCGCCAATGCCCGGCCCTGTAAAATCAAAACCAAGGTCATTTTTATTGGTTTTGTGAAAGCCGAAAAATAAATTTATATTTAATAATTTGTAATAGTTATCTTGGGCATAGCGTTCAAGAGCCTACTTTTTTTTGCGGGAGCATTATTTTTTACCAGGAGGAAAAATCGATCAATGAATCCGGCTGAACTCAAAAACAAGAAGATTAACGAGCTGGTTGAACTGGCAGCTCAACTGAATATTGAAGGTTTCAGTTCCATGCGCAAGCAGGAGCTGATCTTTGCTATTCTCAAGGCCCAGGGCGATGCCGACGGCAAGCTGCGGGGCAGCGGGGTACTTGAAATCCTCCAGGACGGCTTTGGTTTCCTGCGGGCGCCGGACTATAATTACCTGCCGGGTCCGGACGATATCTATGTCTCGCCCTCGCAAATCCGTCGTCTTAACCTGAGAACGGGAGATACGGTTGAGGGTGAGGTCAGGGCGCCGAAAGATAATGAGCGTTATTTTGCCCTGCTCAAGGTGGAGAGCATCAACTTCGAACCGCCTGAAGCCTCCCGCAACAAAACTCTGTTTGTCAATCTGACCCCGCTGTATCCCGAGGAACAGATCAACCTGGAATATCAGCCTGATAATTTTTCCATGCGGGTGATGAATTTTATCGCCCCTCTCGGCAAGGGCCAGCGAGGCCTGATCGTGGCGCCGCCTCGCACCGGTAAAACCGTGTTGATGCAGAAGATCGCCAACTCCATTGTCCGTAATCACAAGGAAATCATGCTGATTGTCCTGCTCATTGACGAACGGCCGGAAGAGGTCACGGACATGCAGCGCAACGTTGATGCCGAGGTGGTCAGCTCGACGTTTGACGAGCCGCCGCAGCGCCATATCCAGGTCGCCGAGATGGTTATTGAAAAGGCCAAGCGCCTGGTTGAGCACAAGCGCGACGTGGTTATTCTGCTTGACTCCATCACCAGGCTCGCCAGGGCGTATAACACGGTGACCCCGGCGTCGGGCAAGATCCTGTCCGGCGGCGTCGAGGCCAACGCCCTGCTCCGGCCGAAACGGTTCTTTGGCGCGGCCCGGAACATAGAGGAGGGCGGCAGCCTGACAATCCTGGCAACGGCCTTGATTGAGACCGGCAGCCGGATGGATGACGTGATCTTTGAAGAGTTCAAGGGGACCGGCAACATGGAGCTGGTGCTGGATCGCAAGATGTCCGATCGTCGTATCTACCCGGCCATTGACATTCAGAAGTCCGGCACCCGTAAAGAGGACCTGCTGCTGCCGGCAGATGAACTGAACCGGATCTGGATTTTGCGCAAGCTCTTTTCGTCCATGAATCCCGCCGATGCCATGGAGTTTCTGCTTGACCGGATGAAACAGACCGAGACCAATGACGAGTTTTTTGCGTCAATGAACAGTTGAGGACTGTTTTTTGGGTAACTATTCAGATGTGCTCCATATTCGGAGTCTGCGTTTGCCTGGCTATGCGAGGCGGCCTGATCGTCCGAAGACGGTGTGCAGCCGAATAGTTACTAGTTACGTTTTTTGTTTAAAAAATATTGCCGACTTTGTAATATGTCATGTTTGGGATTATTCCCTGCAGTAATTAATCTATTTTGGAATTTTTTTTTGGAGGCCGTGAAGATCATGAGACCTGATATCCATCCTGAATATCATAAAATTAAGGCCAAATGTGCCTGTGGCAAAGAGTTTGAGCTCGGCTCCGTGGAAAAGGAGATTAACGTCGAGATCTGTTCCGCCTGCCATCCGTTTTATACCGGGAAACAGAAGCTGGTGGATACTGCCGGCCGGATTGAGAAATTCAAAAAGAAATACGCCAAACATTATTCGGACAAGGCCAACAAGTAGTACCTGGACCCGTGAGCGTTCGAGAACGGTCCCGCCCTCCGTCTTCCACATGGCGGCCGCTAGTCTGGCGCCCCGCAGGGGCCGGCGCAGTGCGGGAAGGACACGTTCATTCGGTAATAATGAAATAGGTTCCACACATTGCGTGGAATATTACCTCAAGCCGTCTTCATGGATTCAGTTTTTTGTTTCCCGGGTCATAAATCATTATGTTTGAAAATCTTGCTGATATTGGCGAAAAACTTGACATGCTGGAGCAGCGGCTTGCCGACCCCAGTCTAATTCAGGACCAGAAACGATATCAGCAGGTCGCCCGGGAACATTCCCATGTCGCCAAACTGCATAAGCTCTATTCCCGCTACCGTGCGATCCAGGAAGATATAGAGGAAAACAGGGAGCTTATACGGGACGAGGCCGATGACGCGGAACTGGTGGAACTTGCCAGGTCTGAAGTCGCGGAGCTGCTCGAAAAGGAGGCGGAACTCGAAGGGGCCATCCGGGTCATGCTCCTGCCCAAGGACCCCAATGACGAAAAGAATATTTTTCTCGAGATCAGGGCGGGGACCGGCGGCGATGAGGCGGCACTCTTTGTCGCCGATTTGTTCAGGATGTACAGCCGTTTTGCCGAAAGCAAGGGCTGGAAGATCGAAACCATGAGCAGCAGCCCCATCGGTATCGGCGGCTTTAAGGAAATTATTGCCCTTATCCGCGGCGATCATGTCTACTCCCGGCTGAAGTATGAATCTGGTGTGCACCGGGTCCAGCGTGTGCCGGATACCGAGGCCCAGGGCCGTATTCATACCTCGGCGGTCACCGTGGCCATCATCCCGGAAGCGGATGAGGTTGACCTCCACATTGAACCTAACGAACTGAAGTTCGATGTGTATCGTTCGTCAGGACCCGGCGGCCAGAGCGTGAACACCACCGATTCGGCCGTCCGGGTTACCCATCTGCCCACCGGCCTGGTCGTTATCTGCCAGGATGAGAAGTCACAGCACAAAAACAAGGCCAAGGCCCTGGGGGTCCTCCGCGCCCGGCTCCTCGACAAGATAGAGCAGGAACAGCGCGACAAGGTTTCCGAGGACCGGAAAAGCCAGGTCGGTACGGGTGACCGGAGTGAACGTATTCGGACCTATAATTTCCCCCAGGGCCGGGTCTCCGATCACCGGATCAATCTGACCGTCTACAAACTGGAGCAGATTCTTGCCGGTGCCCTTGATGAAATTATTCTGCCGTTGATTACCCATTACCAGACCGAATCCCTGAAAACCTCCTGTTAGCGAGGGGGAGACGGGATGGATATTCTTCCCCATGCGTTTTGCTCAACTCTACCGGCAGGCTGTCAGACGCCTGTCCCAGGCGGGAATCGAGGAGGCCGGGAACGACGCCGCCCTTCTTCTTGAATGGTGTTTCGGCCTGACCCGCAGCCAGCTCTTGCTGCACGGGGAGCAGGATGCCGGCGTTGAGCGGCTGGCCTGTTTCGAGGCCGCCCTTGAGCGCCGGGCCGCCAGAGAACCTCTGCACTACATTACGGGTATTCGCGAATTCTGGTCTCTGGACTTTGTCGTTTCGCCCGCTGTCCTGATTCCCCGGCCCGAGACGGAATTCCTCCTTGACCATATCCTGTCCATCTGCGGGGGGGCCGGTTTTTCCGGGGGGCCTGTCCTGGATATGTGTACCGGCAGCGGGGTTATTGCGGTGGTCCTGGCCCTGGAGCTCGGGGCGGACCGGGTTGTTGCCGTTGATCAGTCTTTCGCCGCCCTCCGGGTGGCCCGGGGCAATATCCGGAAACATCGGCAATCAGGCCGGGTCGACCTGCTCTGTTCGGATCTTTTTTCGGCAGTCAGGCCGGGGCCGGCCTTTGAACTGATTGTGGCCAACCCTCCATATGTCGCCGCCGGCACGCTGGCCTCGCTCCAGCCCGAAGTCCGTGACTGGGAGCCGGAATCCGCCCTGGCCGCGGGGAGCCTAGGGCTGGATATTATAGAGCGCCTGGTACGCCAAGCCCCCTTTTTCCTCAAGCCCGGGGGCTGGCTGTTTCTTGAAATCGGGGCGGATCAGGAGGCAGCCGTATATCGTTTAGTTGCCGGGCAGGGCGGAGCGGTCTACGACAGCGTTGCCGTGGTTTCAGACTGGGCCGGCCGGCCGCGGGTGCTGCAGGCTCGAAAGAAAAGGAATGACAATGGATAAGATCATTATTCAAGGCGGCAAGCCGCTTTACGGGACGGTTGCGATGAGCGGCGCCAAGAATGCGTCCCTGCCCCTGCTCGCCGCGACCTTGCTGGTTCCGGGCCGGCACGCCCTGCACAATGTGCCGGATCTCCGGGATACCAGGACCATGCTCAAACTGCTTGAAACCCTGGGAGCCCGGTGGGAGAGGGATGGGGGCACGATCCATATCGATACCAGGTATCTGAATCGGGCCGAAGCCCCGTACGAACTGGTAAAAACCATGCGCGCCTCGGTGCTGGTTCTCGGCCCGCTCATTTCCCGGACAGGATACGCCCGGGTTTCTCTGCCCGGTGGCTGTGCAATTGGCGCCCGGCCCATCAACTTTCACCTGCGTGGTTTTGAACAGCTCGGGGCCGCGATTACCCTGGACCAGGGGTATGTCGAAGCGGCGATAAATGGACGGCTGCAGGGCAACGTGGTCTATTTCGACACGCCTTCGGTGACCGGCACGGAAAATATCCTCATGGCCTCGGTTTCGGCAGAGGGCACAACGGTGATCAAGAATGCGGCCCGGGAACCGGAAATCGGCAACCTGGTCGACATGCTGACCTCCATGGGCGCCCGGATAGAGGGGCGGGGCAGCGACTGTCTGGCCGTTCACGGAGTACGGGAACTGCGGCCGGCGGAAGCAACGATCATCCCGGACAGAATTGAGACCGGCACCTATCTGCTGGCCGTGGCCGCGACCGGCGGCGAGGTGACCATCACGGATTGCCGGCCCGCCCATCTCCCGGCCCTGGTGGAAAAATTGCGCAGTGCCGGGATACATATCGAGGAACAGGAAACAACCTTGACCGTATCCTGCCCGGCAGACCCGGCCGGTCCCGTCCGGCGGCTGCGCAGCGTTGATATCCGGACCATGCCCTATCCCGGATTTCCCACGGATCTGCAGGCCCAGTTCATGGCGCTCATGATCCAGGCCGACGGGAGCAGCATTATCCACGAGACCATTTTTGAGAACAGGTTCATGCATGTTGCCGAGTTGCAGCGGCTGGGGGCGGATATCAAGATTGACGGCTCAAGCGCCGTTGTCAGGGGGCGGCTGCGGCACGAATTGTGCGGGGCCCAGGTCATGGCCACCGACCTGCGCGCTTCGGCCGGCCTGGTTATTGCCGGCCTCGCTGCCTCCGGTACCACCGAGGTATCCCGCATCTACCACCTGGAGCGCGGTTATGAAAACATGGTGGCCAAGATGCAGGCCCTGGGGGCCGATATCAGGAAAGTCAGGGACCTGAATCCGTGAGCGTTCGAGAATGGTGCAGATGCAGATAGCGAGCCTGCGAGACCTTCGAGGCGGCAACGGTGTTGATTATCCTGGTGTGATATCAACGAGTTGCCAACGCAGCAGATGCGCCGTTATCGGGCGCCCCACAGGGCGGCGCGGTGAAGAATATAAAATGCATTTATTTATCAATAATGCAATAAATTCCACATGTTGCCAGGCATATTACCTCAAGCCGTCACGGATTCAGGAGGGAGTAGATCCTGGTAGCGGCAGGTGAATCCGGACCGTGCAGCCCCGGCCTTCCCGGCTGTCGATGTCGATGCTGCCCTGGTGGCTGGTGACAATCTGTTGGACAATGGCCAGGCCGAGTCCGGTTGCGTCCGCCCTGGTGGTGGTAAAGGGGGCAAACAATCGGTCCCGGATTTCAGGCGCCAGGCCGGTGCCGCTGTCGATTACTTCAATAACAACGCCATCCTGCTCCTCCCCGCTCTCCTCGCTGCCGGAAATGATGATCGGTTCCTTGGTGGCACGGGAAGCATAGCAGCTGTTTTTCAGGAGATGGGCGAGGGCGGTCTGTATCTGTTGCCGGTCGGCGCAGATATCCAGGGTGGCGGGGATCTTGATAGAGATCGAACAGCCGGGATGGTAGCCGCTGTCGGCCGTGACCGCCGCAATTGTTTCTTCGGCCAGGCGCCGCAGATTAAACCACTGATATTGCAGCTGGTCGGGACGTGCATAGTGGAGAAAATCCGTAATGGCCCGGGCCATCTTGTCCGATTCCCTTAAGATGATGTCTGTCAGCCGGTGCTGAGTCCGTGCTTCATCGCCGTTCTGGCCGGCGAAATCCAGGGCCAGGATCTGCGCTGACCCTGAAATCGCGGCCAGGGGATTTCTGAAATCATGGGCAATGGAAGCGCTCAGCTCGCCAACGGCCGCCATCTTTTCCGCCTCCCGAACCTGTTTTTCCATCTGTTCTATCTTGCTGATATCCTGCATGGTGACAACCTTGCACCTGGTGCAGACCGTGGACCCAAGCGTGATGTCCGGGGCCGGGTGCAGTCCGGAACAGGAGTACCCTACCCGGATTATGGTTCCATCCTTTTTTTTCAAGTCGGCAACCCGGCGGTTTTCGGTCTGCTCCACGCTGATTTCCGGGAAAAACCTGTTGAGCGGTCGTCCTGTGATGTCCGCCGCATGGTAGCCGGTGATCGACTCTGCTGCGGGGTTGCAGGAGGTGATGTTGTCATCGTCGTCAACCGTGATGATCCCGGTCATGATATCTTCAAAAATCTGCCTGTATAAAAGGGACAACCGGTCATATTTCTCAACGGTCTTGGAGAGGGCGTCTTCCGTGAATCGCAATCGCCTGGCCAGCATGCCGCTTAACAGGGCGATCAGGAAAAAAGTCAGTCCATAGACGGCAAAGATATCCGTGCTGACCAGGAAATCCGTTACCGGCCGGTAGCGGGTGGCAAAAAAGTAGGCAGGGACGTAGCCCAGGAATTCACCGGTAAGGACCGCACCGTAAAAGATGGTCGCCGCCGCCGCCGGAATGAGTCCCCCTATGCGGTAGAGAATCAGGCCGCCGGCCAGGATCGGCAGGAAAAAGACCGGGGTGAAGATCGATTGACTGCAACCGGTGGCATAGACAATCAGGGCGATGAAGAAGGTGTCGGCAATGAGCTGGATCAGGGCGAAACGCCGCAGGTGGAGTTTTTTCTTCTGCAGGATGAGCGCTGAACCGATTGAATAACTATAGAACGTAAGAATAAAGATGATGGAGAAAAAATGCGGCGGCAGAATAATGCGTTGTTGCTCGGATTGCAGAAGGGCCGTAATACCAAGAAGCAGGGTTAAGAGAACTACACGGATAAAGATAAGCCAGAGAATATGCAGGCGCAATTGCTCTTTCGTGTCCGTGACCGGGGTGAAGGCTTTGAATAGATTCAATGTGGCTATGCTTGCCTGTGACTGAGCTGCTTCAGTCTATTTGGTATTTCTTGGTCTTGTACCTGAGCGACCTGAAACTGACTTTTAACAGTTCGGCGGCCCGGATCTTGGAATTGCCGGCTTTGGCCAAGGCATGACGGATCATTTTTTTTTCCAGGTCGGTCATGACCTCCTCCATTCCCCGCTCGAAAAGTTCATCTTCGTTTTCCGCCGCGACAAAAAGGGGATCCTGGCCGGAAGACCTGTTGTTTTCGCGTTTGCGGTGCAGAGAGAGGGTGAGACTTTCCGGCAGAATGATATTGGACGCCTCCATGGCGACGCCACGTTCGATGATGTTCTCGAGCTCCCGCACGTTTCCCGGAAAATCGTATTCCATGAGCACTTCCAGGCCGTAAGATGAGATGGTCTGGACATCCTTGTCGAGCAGGCGGGAATATTTCCTGAGAAAATGTTCAACCAGCAGCGGCACATCGCCTTTTCTTTCCCTTAGCGGCGGCACCCTGATCGGCACAACGGCAAGCCGGTAATAGAGATCTTCCCGGAAGCGGCCGGCCATGATCTCGTCTTCAAGAATGCGGTTCGTGGCCGCGATGATTCTGACATTGACTTTCCTGGTTTTCGTGCTGCCGACCGGCTTGAATTCCCGTTCCTGCAGGACCCGCAGGAGCTTGGTCTGAATGATCGGTGACAGTTCGCCGATTTCGTCGAGAAAGGCGGTGCCGCCGTCGGCCAGTTGAAAAAGTCCATCCTTGTTGCCGATAGCGCCGGTAAAAGAGCCCTTGACATGACCAAAGAGTTCGCTTTCAAGGAGACCATCCGGGATGGCACTGCAGGTAATGGGGACAAAAGGCTGACCCGCCACCCGGCTGTGGTTGTGGATGGCCTTGGCCACCATTTCTTTTCCCGTTCCTGATTCACCATAGATAAGCACGTTTGCCGGCGCCGGAGCAATGCGCTTGATCAGGTCGAATATCTTGAGCATTTCCGGGCTTTGGCCGATGATGTCGGGGAACAGTTCAGCCGGGTGGGCGAGCTGGTCGTTGGTCTTCCTGGATGTTGCCGACCTGATGACCTCTTTTATTTCCTCAACATTGAAGGGCTTGGTGATATAGTCAAAGGCACCGTTTTTCATAGCCGTAACGGCGTCATCGGGTGAGGCGAAGGCCGTGACCAGGATGACCGGCAGCTCGGGATTGGTCTTTTTGAGTTCGCTCAGCAGGTCCAGGCCGCTCATGCCCGGCATGCGAATATCGGAAATGGCGAGGTCGAAATCGTGGTGGGCCGCGAGTTCCAGGGCACTGGCGCCATCGGCGGCGGCGATCACCTTGTGTCCGTCTTTTTCCAGCAGGATCTTGAGAAACTCCCGCATGCTGAGTTCGTCGTCAACGATAAGAATAGAGAGCATTCTGAGACAGTGGACTTTGATTGTTGCCTTAATTTTTTTGTAACTATCCAGTTTTTTGTAACTATCCAGGTGCAAACGAACAACTGCCGTAACCCCGGACAGCAACTGTAGTGTAACGTCATGGAGCCTGCGAAGTCAAACACAATCGGATAACCAGTTTACATTGTAATCAGAACAGGTTAAATTAAGATATTCAACATTCATTTTGCATCCCTGCTCACGATAACCATAAATAATTGACAATGCCGGATCAGTTTGACAAACAGACGTTGACCGAACACCTGCGGGAACTCCGCTCCTGCCTGATCATTTCCCTCGGCATGATTGCCGTCGGTTTTGCCGTGGCCTATAATTTTATCCGCCCCATCAGTGACTGGTTTTTCAGGCCGCTCATGGAGGTCCTGCCCGCCGGTAAGACTTTGATTTTTGTTTCGTACCAGGAAGGGTTTTTTTTTATCTGAAATTGGCGCTGGTCTGTGGAATTTTGTTTGCCAGCCCGGTCATTTTTCTGCAGGTCTGGCGCTTTGTTGCCCCTGGCCTGTATCGCCATGAAAAGCGTGTGCTTTTTCCTTTCGCGGCAGTTTCGTCGCTGTGCTTCCTCGGCGGTGCCGCCTTTGGCTATTTTGTGGTCTTCCCGCCGGCCTTTCGTTTTTTTCTCGGCTATTCCAGCAATATCCTTGATCCGTTACCGGGAGTCAGCGAATATTTCTCGCTGGCCCTGCAGCTGCTCATCAGTTTCGGCGTCATTTTCGAACTGCCTGTTTTCATGGTCTTCCTGGCCAAGGCCGGGGTTGTGGATGCCGCATTCCTGCGGCGTAACCGGAAATATGCCCTGCTCATCAGTTTTATTGTCGCGGCCATTGTCACCCCCACTTCCGACGTGGTGAACCAGTTGCTTATGGCCGGTCCGCTTGTTATCCTGTACGAGATCAGCGTAGTGGCGGTTGCCGTTTTCGGCCGCCATCGATTTTCCGGCTTCGTGAAAGGCGAAGACGAAGCGCAGGATGCAGAAGATGATGCCGTTGATGAGCAGTCTTGAGGAAACAATTATTGCGCCGGTCTTCATCGCCTGGAGAATCCGGCACAAGTACGGAGATTACGGAGATTCAGAAGTTGATACAGTGTGGTTCTGTGAGGTTTGCGGCGCCGTTCCTGCGTGAGTGGTGCCGGTGTTGAAGTTATAGACCTGAATCCGTGACGGCTTGAGGTTATAGAGAAACCGGAAACCAGCCAGGAGGATAAAAGCATGTCGTACCAAAGTGATTTTGATAAGGTCCTGGAGATCGGCCGCCCGCCGAATATCAGGAGGCTCTTTCCCCATTCCCGCGCCCTGCTTGTCAGCGGCAAGGTGATCGACCGGGCCCTGACGGCCAAGGGCGGTGCCATGACCATGGCCGCCAACGGCCGCAGTCATATCATCATTCGCGGCGCCTTGCAGGCCGCGCAGCGGGCCCGGGCCGCGTTGATCATCGAGATCGCCCGCTCGGAGGGCGGTGCCGACGCCTATTGCGCCACCAACTACTGGAACCTGGCCCGGCAGGTGGATGCGGTCTGCAATGAGCTGAACATCACCGTGCCGGTGGCCATCCATGCCGATCATTACGGGATCAAACAGGAAGCCGACCTGCCCTTTGCCCGGACCGAAATCCCCTCTCTCTTTGACGCCGGGATGACGTCCATCGCCATTGACGCCTCTCATCTGCCCGATGATCTTAATCTGCTGGCCAGCATTGATCTGGCCCGTTTTATTCCATCCTGGGCCGGTCATGAAACCGAGGTGGGCGAGATCAAGGGGAAACTGGGCCTTTCTACAGTGGCGGAGGCCCTCTTTTTGATTCAGGGCCTTAACGCCCACGACATTTTCCCTGACTGGATTGCCCTCAACAACGGCACGACCCACGGTATTGAGGCCAGCGACCAGGGAATCCAGGTCGAACTGACCGCCGAAATTCACCGGGCCCTGGAGCCGTACGGTGTTTCAGGCGCCCAGCACGGCACCTCCGGCAACAGCGCCGACCGCCTGCGGGCTATTGCCGCCGGCACCCGGACAACCAAGGCGAACGTGGCCACGGCCCTGCAAATGGTTTCCTGGGGGCTGCGGGTCAACGATTACGGTAATGCCCTGCTTGACGACCAAGGTGAGTTTATCAAGGTCGAAGGCGAGGGCGTGGCGGCAGAGCTCTGGCAGGAGATGCGGGACTATGCCCATCGGCAGGGCTGGACGGGCGGCGGCTACAAAAAGTTGAACCTGGTGTTTGAAAACAGGATCATGGGGCAGCCGCGGGAGATTCGGGAGCGGATGGCCCGCAGGGTCGAGGACTTTGTCTATTCTCTGCTGGTGGATGTCTTTAATGCGGGAGACTCCGCCGACTATGCGCTTGAGGCGATTCTCGAGACCGGTTCGTATGA
Organism: bacterium BMS3Bbin14; assembly: GCA_002897615.1. GTDB lineage: Bacteria > Desulfobacterota > Desulfobulbia > Desulfobulbales > Desulfobulbaceae > BMS3Abin13. Next base: position 104,258 of record BDTX01000009.1, on the reverse strand, counting down.
CCTCGGACCCAAGGCGGGACGGACCGAATTTCCCGATGACTGGACCGAGGATAAGATCAGGGAACGCGCCGCGGCAATGGGAACGGACAAGGGGCCGGCAGGCGATTTCTCAGATTAATGATGATAGTAACCATTCAGCTGCACTCCATCTTCGGGCGATCAGGCCGCCTCACATAGCCATACTATAGATTCGTTGGCCTGCTTACCCAAATATGGAGTACATCTGGATAGTTATACCTGTATCCGTGAGCGTTCGAGAACGGTACAGATGCAGATAGCGAGCCTGCGAGACCTTCGAGGCGGCAACGATGTTGATTATCCTGGTGCGATATCAACGAGTTGCCAACGCAGCAGCTGTGCCGTTCTCGGGCGGACCGCAGGGCGGCGCGGTGAAGAGTATAAAATGCATTTATTTGTCAATAAGGCAATAAATTCCACATATTGCCTGGAATATTACCTCAAGCCGTCACGGATTCAGGTAATAATGATAAAGGGTTGGCTATGAGAAAAATATTGATTACCGGGGCGGCCGGTTTCATCGGTTACCATCTGTCGAAACGGCTGCTGGAGGACGGGAGAACCGTTGTCGGCCTGGATAATCTCAACGATTATTATGACCCCCGGCTGAAAAGGGACCGGCTGGACCAGCTTGAGAAATTCCCGGCGTTCAGCCACGCCGATTTTGATATGGCCGACCGGGAGGCCATGCCCGCATTGTTTGCGGAGCATGGTTTTGATGCCGTGGTGAACCTGGCGGCGCAGGCCGGGGTCCGCTACTCCCTCGTCAACCCCCATTCCTACGTGGACACCAACCTGGTCGGTTTTGTCAATATCCTGGAGGGCTGCCGCCACAACGGGGTCAAGCATCTGCTTTATGCCTCGTCCAGCTCCGTGTACGGGGCCAACACCAATATGCCGTTTTCCGTGCACAGTAACGTGGACCATCCGGTCTCACTCTATGCCGCCTCCAAGAAGGCAAACGAGTTGCTGGCCCATAGCTACAGCCATCTCTACGGCCTGCCTGCTACCGGCCTCCGGTTTTTTACCGTATACGGGCCCTGGGGCCGGCCGGACATGGCCCTGTTTCTCTTTACCAAGGCCATCCTGGAAGGGAGGCCCATCGATGTCTTTAACAACGGCAACATGGAACGCGATTTCACCTATATCGATGATATCACCGAGGGCGTCTTCCGCCTGGTTGATCATCTGCCCCGGGCCAATCCGGAGTGGAGCGGCGACCACCCGGACCCGGCTACCAGCTATTGTCCCTGGAGGCTCTATAACATCGGCAATAACAGCAAGGAAAAGCTGACGCGCTATATTGAGGTACTGGAAGAATGCCTTGGTAAAAAGGCGGAGAAGAATTTTCTGCCCATGCAGGCAGGCGACGTGTCCGCGACCTATGCCGATGTCGAGGACCTGGTCCGCGAGATTAACTTCAAGCCGAATACCTCGATCGAGGACGGTGTCCGGAATTTTGTCGCCTGGTACCGGGAATATTACGGGGTATAGTACAGGTTCACGATATACTGCCATCTAACGGCGTGTAAGAGCGCGCGCGGCGGTATTTTTTCGGGTAGCGCACCCTTAAAAAAATTAAAAGGGCCGCATTGACCAGATACCGCAGGGACAGGTATCGGCGCAGAAACCACAGGCAATGCATTTGGAGTCGTCGGAGACGTATTCATAGCCCACTTTGTCCTTTTCCGGGAGCAGCTCGCGCCGGAAGATGGCATGCGTCGGGCAGATGGTCTCGCAGAGATGACAGTCGCGGCAGGAACCACAGCTCAGGCAGCGCTGGGCCTGTTCATCCTGGGTCGCGCCCTTGTTGTCCTCCGGGTCGTAATGGGCCGTGGTCAATGATTCATATTGAATCACTTTTTTCCGGAAGGGGAGCCACTTTTCACCCTTCAGGGCGGCAACGATATATTCGGCCGTCCGCTTGCCGGCCCCCAGGGCGTTGGTGGCCAGGGCCGGTCTTTCGACATCTCCCACTGCCAGGATTTTGGCGTCGCTGGTCCTGCCCGCCTCATCGGTTTTGATCCAGGAACCACCGGCAACGCTGACGGTCTCGACCGTATCCGGCAAGAATTGCAGCTTGGGGACATCGCCGATGGAGATGATAACCGTCTGTGCCGGTATCAGGGTGCCGTCATCGGTGATCAGCCCCTCTTCGGTTACTTCCCGGGTCATGACCGGCCACTTGAAGACGGCCCCCAGGTCCTCGGCCGCTTTCCGTTCCTTGCCGAAAGCCAGCGGCTTCTGGATATCCACCATGGTGACCTGCTGCGCGCCCAGGCGGTAGGCCATGGCCGCCACGTCACAGCCCACGTTGCCGGCGCCGATGATCACGACCTGTTTGCCGGTCTTAATCGGCTGGTCGCTTTTGGCCGCCTTGAGATAATCAAGGGCCGGGATGACCCGTTCGTGGCCGGGAAAGGGAATGGTTCGCGGCTGGTGGGTGCCCACGGCAACCACCACGTAATCATACTCTTTCTTGAGTTGTTCCATCTTGTCCCTGGTCATGTTGACCCCAAGATGGACGGTAATGTTATCCTCTTTGAGAAAACGCTCGATCTCAAGCTCCCAGACGGCCCTGGACAAGCGTTCCCAGGGAATAGTCTGGGCGAGTTTGCCGCCGACCTGGTTCGACTTCTCAAAGATATGGGCCTCAACTCCGGCCAGGGCCAGGTGCCATGCCACTGCCATGCCCGCGGGACCGCCGCCGATAATAGCCACCTTGTTGCCGGTGGCCGGCAGGGCCTTGGGCGGCTCGGCCGTGCGCACCGCCCGGCCGAGGACCTGGACGTCAATACTGAAGTCCACCTTCCGACGGGAACAGTTCTGCATGCAGAGATTGGGGCAGATGGTGCCGCAGACCGATGCCGGCAGCGGGGTATAGCGAAGCAGCATTTCATAGGCCTCTTCGGTCCGCCCTTCCCTGATGAGCCGCAGCCGGTCAATGGTCGGGATGTGCATGGGACAGTAGAAGGTGCAGGGCGCGGCGGAATCCCGGTTGGCCCAGAACGGCTTGCGCCGCCGCAGGTCACCGGTCTCGATCACGCCGATCACACTGCGGTCAAGGTCCGGGGCCAGGTCGCGCAAAGGGTCGCCGCCGCCGAAGCCCTGGGACCATATTCTATGACGGAATTCCGCCATGGGCATGGGGCCGGAAAACATCAAGGCCCGCTCCTGCGGGGTGATTGCCGTGAGCAGGTTCCACTCCTCCCTGACCGACAGGGTGGCCAGCAGTTCAGGACGTTCCACGGCCGCCAGGAATCCCGGCAGCCGCTCTAACAACCACTGCCATTCTTCATCGGTCGGTTTGGTCAATTTGGCATTGGTCCGGGAGTAGGTGTCATCCGTCTGGCCCCGGTAATAAATCATGCCGCCCACCATGCCCACACAGGGCCGGTATCCCAGCACGTTTTTTTCGTTTTTCGGTTCGATCCCGCAGACAATGCCGGTGCCGCCGCAGTTGAACTCGGCAAAGGTATCACCCACCGAGCCGAGTACCCACAGCACCGGTTTCCGGTGATCGGGGTTCCACTTGGTCATGGTCAGGCCGCGGGCGCCGATGGAACCGCCGATCATCACCCGGCCGCCGGCCATGGCATTGGCGGTGCCGTTGGTGGTATCGCCGCGGATGATAATATCGGCGCCGATATTGAGGTAGCCCACATCGTCAGAGGCGGAGCCTTTGCAGATCAGCGTCGCACCCGGCTGGCCCATGCAGCCGAACCGCTGCCCCACCGGGCCGCTGGCCTCGATGGTCAGAGGGGCCTGGGGATTGCCCAGACGCAGGCCGATATTGTGCTGGCCGAATGATTCCAGGAGCAGATGGTCGGCGGCCGCGGCCGCAGTTCGTACCTGTTCCTCGAAAATTTTGGATGTCAGCCGGTGACCGGCCGCATCCCTGCCATGTATTGTTATTGTTTTTGAACTTTCTTCGCTCATCGTTTACGGGGGGCTGTGGTTTTTAGTGGGACGAGATCAGGGATTGCAACATCTCTCTTCAGTACGTCCGGCTCAGCAGATATATCTAATCTGCAGCCGCTTGGCGGCGTCGGCGTCGTTAATGCCCAGGGCGTCAGACATGCCGATGGGCAGGCTCTGGGAACGTCCCAGCGGGGCCATGATCTTCTTCATTTCCGTCCTGATACTCATGAAGACGTCAGCCACCCGCTGGGCCACGTCATCGGGATCAAGCCGGCGGAACAGCTTTTCATTCTGACTGGTGATGCCCTTCGGGCAGATGCCGGTATTGCAGACGTTGCAGCGGCCCATCTCGTTGCCCAGGCAACCGCCGGTTGCCTGCATGATGTATTTGCCGATATGGACGCCCGAGGCGCCGAGCATAATCAAGGCCATGCCGTTCTGGGTTACATTGCCGTTTTTGCCTATGCCGCCGGCGGCGAAAAGCGGTATTTCATTCTGCCGGCCCTGGGCGACCAGGTCGAGGTAACATTCCCGCAGGCAGGAGGCAATGGGGTGACCGGTGGCATCCAGGCTGATGTTGTACGCCGCGCCGGTGCCGCCGTCAATGCCGTCAATGAGCATGCCGCCGGCATAGGGATTACGAACCAGGTTGTTGAGTACCGACTTGGCCGAGGTGGAACCGGAGATCTTCGGGTATACCGGCACCCGGAAACCAAAGGCCATGGACATGGTCTGGATCATCTTCATGACACTCTCTTCAATGGAGTAGAGCGTCTGGTGAACCGGGGGCGAGGGCAGGTCGACACCTTCCGGCACCCCGCGCAGCCGGGCGATCAGCTTGCTTACCTTGAACCACATGAGCAGCCCGCCGTCGCCGGGTTTGGCCCCCTGGCCATACTTGATCTCAATGGCCGCCGGATCGCACTGCATTTCCGGAATGGCCCGGATAATCTCGTCCCAGCCGAAATAACCGGAGGCAATCTGGAGGATGATATATTTCAGGAACGGGCTCTTGAGCACCCAGGGCGGGCAGCCGCCCTCGCCGGTGGCCATGACCACGGGGATGCCGAGGACCTCATTGCAGTAGGCAACGCCCTGCAGCAGCCCCAGCCACATGTTGGGCGACAGGGCGCCGAAAGACATGGAGCCGATAACAAAGGGGAAGATCTCCCTGGTCGGGGGGATCCATTCACCGGCGGTATGGCGGCGAATATATTCCTCGGGCGGCAGGATACGGCCCAGGATCGTATTGAGATTAAACTCGTGGCGGCCCGCATCAAGCGCCGGGTCGGTCAACATGGAAATGCGATCAAAGACGATCCGGTCCAGGGTGGTCCGGCCGGGCATGTTCCGCCGGCCGCCGCGTTTCCAGGCCTCTCCCTTCTGGTTGAGGTGGAAGATGGCCCGCTGTTCGTTCGGGTTAGGTACCGGTCCGATGGCCTCGTTGGGGCAGACCATGGAACACATGCCGCAGCCGATGCATTTTTTTTCGATGTTGGTGCGTTGACGAATCCCGACAAAATGGCGGTACTCATTGCCCCGTTTTTTCTGGAGAATATCGAGCTTGGGCATGCGCTGCCGACGATAGGTCAGGTAAATGGCCTGGACCGGACAGACGGAGGTGCAATGGCCGCAGAGGGTGCAACGGTCCTCGCGGTGCTGGATAATCCAGGGCAGGTCGCTGTAGGTCAGGCTGCTTGGGGTAGTGTAAATGGATCGGACTGAGACCATATCACAAGTTCCTTTCGGTCTGGAGGAATGATTACGGTGTGTTCACGCATGGGTTGGAAATCAAGCGAGGTATCACGGTCGGGTACAATGGCTTCAATGCCGCACATCTCGGAGGCAATGGCCCAGACCCCGGGTTTGCCGCCCACGGTGGCCGGCCGCATTTTTTTATGATCCATGACCAGCATGCAGGTTTCATCGGCCAGGGTGGCGATGACGGCATTGGGTCCGTCGATGATCAGCCGGCGGCACGATGTGCGCAGTCCCTTGAGAAAATCTCCCTGGGGGTGCACGTCCAGCTCTTCGGTCTTCAGCGGGGTGATGATATGCTTGTAGGCCGCCAGCGGCAGGTGCAGTTTCCGGGTGACATAATGCAGGATATGAGTAAACACCTCGGAGTCACTCTGGTAACCGGTATAGCCGGGGATGTTTTTACCGATGAGCCATTCCTTGATCGGCACAAAGGCGGTGTTTTCACCATTGGTCATGGTGCTTATGCCCTGGATAAAGAAAGGGTGACAGGCGTAGAGATTAATGCCGTAGTTGGTGTTCTGCCGTCCCTGGGCCATGATGACCCTGGCCTTGATCCGGTTGTCGTTGAGGCCCAGTCCGTTCCCTATCTGCAGGGGCCAGCCGACCTCCTTGATCATGATGACGTCCGGCCAGAAGGAAAAAACCGTCAGGTCGCCGCCATGGTCTTCCCCGTCCTTACGCAGGGTCAGGCGGGTCTGCATGAGCTGATCCTCGAACTGGTCCCGGGACAGGCCATCCCGGTTGGGAACCTTGTAGACCCGGATGAGGTACTTGAAGCGGTCCCGGGCCTCGATCAGGCTGGAATCGACCTCCATGGCATGATCGTACTTCAGTTCATATCCCCGGGCACCCATAAAGCTGTTGAGACGCTGGAGTGCCGCCTCGGTATGGGCAATGCCGGAAAGAATAATTTGATCGGGTTGATAATTAAAATCCGTAAAACCGACTCCCCGCAGCAACAGGCCGAGGCCGCTTCCGTCATATCCTTCCTGCATGGCCTCCATGGCCGTGAGGATTTCATAGGGGGAAAAGGGCGTATCGGCGCTTTTTAAAGCTAGACGACACATGAATGGCTCCCTGGTAATGTGTAGTTTCGGTTACTGAATAATTTCCTGAATCCGTGACGGCACCAGGAATCTGTATCGCCATAGGTCAAACCATGATGGCGCATGCCGGCGTCCGGCTCGGACAACCGATTGGAACGTAGTGGCAAGAGAAAATAAATATCAGGGAAAAGGCGCCCTGTCAAGGAGAAAGGGGGGACGGAGGTGATGATTCCTTAAGGATTTGCGCAGAAATAATTTTTCGGAATCGGCGCCCGGATCCGCCCTGATCCCGGACCGGCAACACCGGTCCGGGATCGTCGGGGTGAATCGGGTCTAGTTGCCGCTCTTGAATTCGGCAACCAGCGCCTGGAGTGAGGACTTGGCGTCACCGAAATACATCCGGGTATTTTCCGCATAGAACAGGGCGTTCTGGATGCCGGCAAACCCGGGATTCATGGAACGTTTCAGGACAATGACCGTTTTGGCCCTGAAGGTCTCGATAATGGGCATGCCGTAAATCGGGCTGTTTTCGTCTTGAATCGCCGCCGGATTGACCACGTCGTTGGCACCGATGACAACGCAGACATCAATGGACTCCATCCGGGGATTGATGTCATCCATTTCAACCAACTGGTCATAGGGGACATTGGCCTCGGCCAGCAGGACATTCATGTGACCGGGCATACGGCCGGCAACCGGATGGATGGCATACATGACCTCGGTGCCGTTGGCTTCCAGGAGGTCGCCCAGTTCCTTGGTTACATGCTGGGCCTGGGCCACGGCCAGGCCGTAGCCCGGCACGAAGGCGACGGAATCGGCGGCCTCCAGGATGTAGTAGACATCCTCGGCCGAGGCCGGCCTGGTTTCACCCTGCGGGCCGTCGCCGCTTGCGGCATGGGTTGTCGAGCCAAAGCCGGAAAAGAGGACATTGGCGAGAGAGCGGTTCATGGCCTTGCACATGATCTTGGTCAGGACAATACCGCTGGCGCCGACCAGGGCGCCGGCGACGATCAGGATGTTGTTACTGATGACAAAGCCGGCGGCACAGGCCGCCAGGCCGGAGTAGCTGTTTAACAGCGAAATGACGACCGGCATGTCGGCGCCGCCGATGGGAATGACCGAGGTCACCCCGAAGGCCAGGGCGACCGCAACGATGATCAGGAAAACCCAGTAGGTTGCCGCCGCATCCATGGCAAACAGCCCGGTTGCGACGATGATAATCAGCAGAAAGGCGGCATTTATAATATGCTGGCCCTTGAAGATCACGGCCTTGCTGGGGATGCTGCCGTTCAGTTTGCCAAAGGCGATCATGCTGCCCGTGAAGGTCACGCCGCCGATGAAGACGGACAGCGCTGCGACCGTGGCGATAAAAACGGACATGTCGGGATACTGGTAATATTCGGCCCAGGCCACCAGCAGGCTGGAGAGGCCGCCAAAGCCGTTGAACAGGGCCACCATTTCGGGCATGGAGGTCATTGCTACCTTGTAGGCGGTGATGATGCCGATGACCGAACCGATCACGATTCCCAGGATAATCCATTTATAGTCCAGTCCCTGGGCGAAAAGAGTGACCACGATGGCCAGGAGCATGCCCAGGGCGGACAGCAGGTTGCCGCGGCGCGCCGTGACCGGAGAGCTGAGCATCTTCAGGCCGATGATGAACATGATGGCCGAGATGATATACGCAAAGTTGATACCGATTTGTACGGAACTCATTTTGCGCCCCCCTTATCCTTCTTCTTGAACATCTCGAGCATCCTGTCGGTCACGGCGTAACCGCCGACCACGTTGATGGTGGCGAAGATAACGGCCAGGGTGCCGAGGGCGATCGCAAAGTTTGTATGTTCGGTTTTCAGGGTGGCCAGGGCACCGATCAGGGTAATGCCGGAAATCGCGTTTGATCCGGACATGAGCGGGGTATGCAGGGTGGACGGCACCTTGGAAATGAGCTCAAAACCCAGAAAAATAGTCAATACAAAGACAAATGTTAAAAATACCGCTTCCATTTATATTATCCTCACTTATTCTTGATACTCTTGTACATTTCGCTGACGATTTCGTTGTTATGGGTAATCAGCGCCCCGCGCATGATTTCGTCGTCAAGGTTCAGGTTGAAGGTCTTTGCTTCCTTGTCCCAGAAATGATCGACGAAATTGCCAAGATTTGAAGAATACATCTGGCTGGCGGTCAGGGCCACCCGGCCGGGGAGATTGCCCAGGCCGACGACCTTGACGCCTTCCACCTCGACCACCTGGTCCAACTCGGAACCTTCCACGTTGCCGCCCGTTTCAACCGCCATGTCGATGATGACGCTGCCGGGCTGCATCTGGGCGATCATGGCCCGGTCGACAATCCGCGGGGCCGGCCGGCCGAAGAGCTGGGCCGTGGTGATGACGACGTCAGCCAGGGCGCAGGCCTTGGCCATGCCCTCCTTCTGCATCTGCATCTGCTCCGGGGTCAGCTGCTTGGCATAACCGTCTTTCGTCTGCCCGGTCTCGCCCAGGTCGATTTTGACGAACTTGGCGCCCAGCGATTTGACCTGTTCTTCGACAACCGGCCTGGTATCAAAGGCCTCCACCCTGGCGCCAAGACGCCGGGCCGTGGCGATGGCCTGCAGGCCGGCAACCCCGACGCCGATGATAAAGACCCGGGCCGGTTTAATGGTGCCGGCCGGCGTGGTCATCATGGGAAAGATTTTATCAAGCTGTTCCGCCGCCAGGATAACCGAGACGTAGCCGCCCAGGTTGGCCTGCGAACTCAGCACGTCCATCTTCTGGGCAACGGTCGTCCGGGGAATCATTTCCAGGCTGACCGCGCTGATGCCGGCAGCCGCCAGTTTATCAACCAGTTCGGTCTCGTTAAACGGATCAAGATAGCTGATATGGATGCAGCCCTTTTTCATCAGGTCGATTTCGGCCAGGGGCGGCTTGCGCAGACGCAGGATGATGTCCGCCGTTTTCAGCATATCCTCGCGGGACGCGTTGATCCGGGCCCCGGCCTTTTCATAGGCGCCGTTGTCATACCGGCAGCTCAGCCCTAAATCGGCTTCAACTTCAAGCTCGGCGCCGAGCTTGACGAGCTTTTCCACTGTCGGCGGGATGAGAGGGACCCGTTTTTCGCCCTCATGAATTTCTTTCATGACCGCAATTTTCATAGAGAATCTCCTTTTCAATTGACCGGAAAACCATTGACTCTTTTACTCGAAAATGCTGAAAAAACCCACATTAAAACTTTATTTTTTTTTAAAAAAATTACAAGGATACTTGTAAGATAGCAAATAAGAGCATCTCCGGCCGCTTTCATTTCGCGGCGTTACAAACTCCTGGCCGGAGAAAAAACTGTTGCCGGGAAAAACGCGCGTGCAATTCTCCGCCCGGTCAAGATTTTCGTAACTGTTCAGATGTGCTCCATATTCGGGTAAGCCGGCCAGCGAATCTATAGTCTGGCTATGTGAGGCGGCCTGATCGCCCGAAGATGGAGTGCAGCTGCTGCGTTGGCAACTCGTTGATATCACACCAGGATAATCAACATCGTTGCCGCCTCGAAGGTCTCGCAGGCTCGCTATCTGCATCTGCACCGTTCTCGAACGCTCACGGATCCAGGTTACAGATTTTCGAACAGATCGATGATCTGGGCCAGCGAGCTGCAGCCGGTAATTTTCTGGCGCAGTCTGCCGGCGCCATGCAGGCCGGCAAGGTAACGGCCGGCGTGATTCTTTATCCGGAAAAGCATCCGGTCGGCCGGCAGAAAGAGTTGCGCCAGCTCCAGGTGGCGCCGGATAACCGGCAGCCGGCCCCCGAGGGTCGCCGGCCGGCCCTCGGGCCGGAAGACCCAGGGGTTGCCCAGGGCGCCGCGGCCGATCATGACCCCGTCACACCCGGTCTCGCTCATCATCTTCAGGCCGTCCCCGTAACACTGGATATCACCGTTGCCGATAACCGGTATGGTCACGGCCTGTTTCACGGCCCGGATGACCTGCCAGTCCGGCCGGCCGCCAAACCCCTGGGCCCAGGTCCGGGCATGGATGGTCACGGCCTGGACTCCGGCGTTCCCGGCCATCTGGGCAAACTCGGCGGCCACCACTGTTTCGCTGTTCCAGCCGCTGCGGAATTTGATGGTCACCGGCTTGTCGGTCTGGTCGCAGACCGCCCTGATAACGGCCTCGGCCCGCTGGAAATCTTTCATCAACGCCGCGCCCGACCCCTTCTTGATCACCTTCCGCACCGGGCAGCCCATGTTGATATCGATGAAATCTATCGGCCGGCTGCCGACTATGGCGGCCGCCTCTCCCATGACCTCCGGCTCATGGCCGAAAATCTGAAAGGCGACGGGGCGCTCCTCGGGAACGGTGGCCAGCATGGCCAGCGTTTTTTTCTGGCCATAAACAACCCCGTGACAACTGATCATTTCCGAACAGCAGAGTGCCGCCCCCAGCTCCCGGCACAGGAGTCGGAAGGCAAGGTCGGTGTAACCGGCAAGAGGCGCAAGAATAAAGGGAGATTGCAGGGGAACCGGACCGATCATCATGGGGGCGACGTCCTGTTTTTCACCGGGGATTTCCTGTTTTTTCATGTTGTGTTTCTGGGACATTGTATTATAACAATTTTGATATTTATTCCACCTTTTGGCCTCTAAAAAACGCTTCATTTCTTACCGAAACAAAGAAGCGGGAAAAACGAACGGAGCCTGTTATGCCGCCGCAACTCGAACTCGATATGAAGAAAGCGCAGCTGACCAGTGAAGAAATCAGGACGCTGCAGGATATGCGAAAACGATGTGCCCGCCGGATTCTTTTGTCGACGGCGCTGGCCGCTTCCGGTCATCCGGGCGGCTCCCTGTCTACTCTCGATATGTTACTGGTCACCTATGGTTTGATCAAGCATGATCCGCAGCAACCGCGGCTTGCCGGCCGCGACCGGGTCGTGGTCAGCATCGGCCATATTTCGCCCGGGGTGTACAGCACCCTTGCCGAGTATGGATATTTTACCGAAGATGATTTCCTCAGTGGTTTCAGGCGGACCGGTTCCGGTTTTCCGGGACATGTGGAGAAAATTGTGCCGGGAGTTGAATGGGATACCGGTAATCTCGGCCAGGGGTTGGCCGCGGCCGTGGGCATGGCCCTGACGTTCAAGATCCGGAAGATGGACAACCGGGTCATTTGCTTCATGGGTGACGGTGAGCACCAGAAGGGACAGATTATCGAGGCCATCCGTTTTGCCCGCAAGTATAAACTCGACAACCTGACGGTCATGATCGACCGTAATCATCTGCAGATTTGCGGCAGTACCGAATATGTCATGCCGCAGTCCATCCGCGGCCTCTATGCCAGCCTGGGCTGGACCGTCAAATACCTGGAAGACGGTCACGATTATAACAGTATATTTCAGGCCCTGTCGGCCGCTTATCAGAACACCAGCGGCGTGCCCACCGTGATCGTTGCCCGCACCATCATGAGCAAGGGCATTTCATTCATGGAGAATAAGGCCAAGTACCACGGCTCGCCGTTGAAGCCCGACCAGCTTGCCGCCGCCCTGGCCGAGCTGGGCGTGGAGGACGATTTCGCTGCCTGGCAGGAAAAGCGCCGGCAGCCGGTCGGCACGGCTACCATCCTGGAGCCCCTTTCGTGTTATCCCCGGATCGATCCGGGCAAGCCGATTCTCTATGACGCCGATACCATGACCGACAATCGTTCCGCCTATGGTAACGCCCTGCTGGGCCTGGCAGAGGCCAATAATGTCCAGGGTGAGGCGCCGAAGGTTATCGGGGTGTCCTGCGATCTCGAAGGTTCGGTCAAGATGGGCGCCTTTCATAAGCATTCCCCTGAAGGTTATTTCGAGGCGGGTATTCAGGAGCATCATGCGGCCGCCATGTCCGGGGCGCTCAGTTGTGAAGGCCAGGCCGTCTTTTTCTCCACCTTCGGTGTCTTCGCCGTTTCCGAGACGTACAACCAGAACCGGATCTCTGATTTCAATCATACGAATCTGAAGATCGTCGCCACTCATGTCGGCCTTGATGTGGGCGAGGACGGTCCCACTCATCAGTGCATTGATTACCTGGGTCTGCTCAAGAACCTGTTTCGTTTTTCCGTTTTCATGCCGGCCGATCCGAACCAGACCGACCGTATTGTCCGCTATGTCGCCACCCGGCCGGGTAATCATTTCGTCGGTATGGGCCGCTCCAAGACCCCGGTGATCACCGATGAAAATGGTGAGGTTTTCTTCGGTCCGGATTATACTTTTACCCCCGGCCGGGCTGATTGGCTGCGCCGGGGTTCGGACGCGACTATAATTACCTACGGGGCACTGGTTCCCGCTGTCGTCGATGCCTGGAAAATGCTCAAGGATCAGGGGGTGTCGGTCGGGGTTTTGAACATGGCCTCTCTGGTGCCGCTTGATCGGGACAGCCTGGTTGAGGCGGCCGGAATCGGGCCGATCCTGACCGTTGAAGACCACAATGTGGAAACCGGTCTCGGGGCCAGTGCGGCGGTCGTCCTGGTCGAAGAAGGTGCGGCCGTGAAGATGCGGAGACTCGGGGTCCGGCAGTACGGGGGGTCGGGAAAGCCGGCGGAGCTGTATAAACAGCAGGGGCTGGATCCTGAATCCATTGCCGCATCTGTTCGGAGTTTGATTGGTTGAGGGGTGCCACTCGCAGGTGAGCGACCGCAGGGAGACTCCGATAGTCCCTCTCTGCGGGCTGGAGCGACCGCATGAATATGGGGTGCCGGTGACGGCTTGTGTTTATTCAACCTGAATCCGTGACGGCTTGAGGTGACATTCCAGGCAATACTTGGAATTTATTGTATTATTGCCGAAAAAATGAATTTTATGGTCTTCACCGCGCCGGACTGCGGTCCGCCCGATAACGGCGCAGCTGCTGCGTTGGCAACTCGTTGATATCACACCAGGATAATCAACATCTTTGCCGCCTCGAAGGTCTCGCAGGCTCGCTATCTGCATCTGCACCGTTCTCGAACGCTCACGGATCCAGGTTCAAGGTTACTTGACCAGGTCATACGGTTTCTCCCGCTCCATGCTTCTTTATCCCTTGGCTTGAAATTAGCTATTGACAAATGCTTTGCAAATGAATAAAAATTCACCAAGTCTAATGAATTGCTATTCATTTAATCATGAAAAATGAGGAGAAAGTTATGTACAAGAAAGCAGTTATTGTGGGGATTTTCATTTTGTCATTGACATTTACCGGTGCCGCATTCGGCGCCGGTTCCGCAAACATTGTCTTGAAAGGCGGCCATTTCGGCGACATACACTTTCCCCACAAACTCCATCAAGATACGCTGAAAAACTGCAAATTATGTCATAAGATGTTCCCTATGAAAAAAGGCGCTATTGAGGACCTCATCGCCAAAAAGACCCTGAAGAAAAAAGAAGTCATGAAAAACTGTGAGAAGTGTCACCGGGCGGATAAAGCCAAGGGCGTTAAAACCGGCCCCACCTCTTGCCGGGGCTGTCATAAGAAATAAGGAATTTGCCCGGAAAACTCTAGAGCGATCAGCCGGCAGGAGCGTCATCAGGACAACCGAACTGACGACCAGCTTATGTCGGCTGATTTTCTTGCCCCTGACGATAAGCCGTTGCCAACCGCAGGGGCTGGATCCTGAATCCGAATCCATTACCGCGGCTGTCCGGCGCTTGATTGGTTGATGGGCATATGAAAGCAATAAAAAAGGCCTTGCCGTTTGGCAAGGCCTTTTTTTATTGCTTGTTTTTTATGATGGACTCGTAAAAAGTCCACCGCTCCGTCATTCCCGCCTGCGCGGGGATGACGAAAAATTAGCAAAATGTGGTTTTTGCGAGTCTGTTTTTTATTACTGCTCTGTCGGTTGGACAGTAACAGATCACAGGGCATAAAAAAGGCCCGGCAAAACGGCAAGGCCTTTTTTTGTTGCTGACCGCCGGATGTTATTTGTCGGCCCGGGTCTTTGCTTTTATGTCTTTCGCCCGCAGTTTATTCAAGGTGCCGAGATAGACCTGCTCCGATAAATCGCTGATAATCTTCTTCAGAGCCTCTCGCTCTCTATCGGCAACGACGGCTGATCCGCCCTCTGTGGAATAGTTTTCGGTCCACAGCTCATTCGGCACTTCCCAGAGAATATCTCCTGATTTCAGGTCCTTCAGAATATAGCGCACACCAAGTCTGACCCTGACTTCCGTGGTGCGGGCGTTACTGCTCCAGGAGATGCTGGGCAAATCAATATACATGATTTCTCCGGCCAGGATGAGGTCGGCTGCACTCTTGTCCTTGGTCATGTGCAATGAGTTTGATTTCTGGAACCAGCGGGAGAGTGACTGGTAGATTTTGGCGTTAAGATCCAGTTCGCTGGTCCGATTCTTCCAGTTCGGCATATAAATCGTCCGAGCCGGGCCGTTGTATACACCGGGGAAATAGTAGCCACAGCCGCCCAGGAATGCAGTAAGGAGGAAGAGTATCAATACCTTGTGATTCGGCAATCTCACTGTTGGGCTCCTTTTTTTATTTCACTCGGTTGGTCCATGAAATTTAACGATCAGGGGACAGGCGAACAAGCGCCATAAGATGCACATTAGATTACAATATTAACAAGTTTCCCTTGAACCACAATGATTTTTTTTGCCTGCTTGCCGGCCATGAAATGGCGGATCCGTTCGTCTGCCAGCGCCTGTTGCCGGAGGAGCTCGTTATCGATATCCGCGGCAACCGTAAGCCGCGAACGGACCTTGCCGTTGACCTGGACCACAACGGTCAGTTCATCCTCCCTGGCCGCTGCCGGATCAAAGCCCGGCCAGGCGGCGTGATCCATTGACTGGTCGTGACCGGTGAGCTCCCATAACTCCTCGCAGAAATGGGGGACCATGGGAAAGAGGAGCAGGAGAACGGTTTCAAGGCATGGGCGCAGGACCCCGGGATGCAGCTCTTCCCGGCTCTCGGCCGTCAGGGCCGTTGCCTGGTTGACCAGTTCCATGACCGCGCTGATGGCGGTGTTGAAGTGGAAGTTTTTTTCAATATTGTCGCTCACCCGCTTGATGGTCTGGTGGATCCGGCGATGCAGCAGACGGCTGGGGGGATTCAGGGTATCCGCCTCCGGCAGGGGGACGCTGTCGAAACAGTCAAGGTTGTTCCTGATCAGTCGATTGACCTTGTTCAGGAACCTGGAGGCCCCGTCAACTCCCTGCGCGTTCCATTCCAGGTCGCGTTCCGGGGGGGCCGCAAACAGGGAGAAGAGCCTGACCGTATCGGCGCCGTAGGTGTTGATCAGGTCATTCGGATCAACGACATTGCCTTTTGACTTGGACATCTTGGCCCCGTCCTTGATGACCATGCCCTGGGTCAGCAGGTTGGCAAACGGTTCGTCGATGGCCAGGTAGCCGAGGTCCCGCAGGACCCTGGTGAAAAAACGCGAATAGAGCAGATGGAGAATGGCATGCTCCACCCCGCCGATATACTGGTCCACGGGCAGCCAGTATCCGGCCGCCTCCGGGTCAATCGGGGTGACGGTGGAGCGGGGAGAGGTGTAGCGGGCAAAGTACCACGAGGACTCGACAAAGGTGTCCATGGTATCTGTTTCACGTCTCGCCGCCTCACCGCATTCGGGGCAGGTGGTCGAATAGAATTTTTCCTGCCGGTGCAGGGGGGCATGGCTGCCGTCCGGGGTGTCCGTGCCGGGCAGGACGACCGGCAGATCTTTTTCCGGCACCGGTACGATGCCGCACCGGTGACAGTGGATGACCGGAATCGGCGTTCCCCAGTAACGTTGCCTGGAGATGCCCCAGTCCCGCAGCCGGTAGGTGGTCCGTGCCTTGCCGAAGCCCTGCTGCTCGGCATGGGCGATAATCGCCTCCTTGGCCGCTTGTGAGTCCATACCGCTGAACGGTCCGGAATCGACCAGGACCCCAGGGTCGACGTAGGCCTCTGCCGGGGCGGTATCTGTTGTTTCCCGGTCGGCCGGCTGCACGACGACCCGGATGGGCAGGTCATACTTGCGGGCAAAATCAAAGTCGCGCCGGTCATGGGCGGGAACGGCCATGACCGCGCCGGTACCGTATTCCATGAGCACGAAGTCGGCCACGAAAATAGGGACCCGTTCGCCGTTGAAGGGGTTGAGGCAGTAGGCGCCGGTAAAGACGCCGTGTTTTTCCGGTTCCGCGTCCAGGGCCATCCTTTGTTTTTCAACCAGGGCTTTACGGATAAAATCACGGACCCGGCTTTCGTATTCGGTGCCGCTGATGAGCTGCTCGATCAGGGGGTGCTCAACGGCTACCGACATGAAGGTAACACCGAAAATGGTATCGGGCCGGGTGGTGAAGATGGTCAGGACCTGGTCGTGGTTCTCGATCCGGAAATCGCAGGCCAGCCCCTGGCTCCTGCCGATCCAGTTG
Source organism: bacterium BMS3Bbin14 (assembly GCA_002897615.1). Classification (GTDB taxonomy): domain Bacteria; phylum Desulfobacterota; class Desulfobulbia; order Desulfobulbales; family Desulfobulbaceae; genus BMS3Abin13. The sequence goes on along the minus strand of BDTX01000009.1, from coordinate 87,139 downwards.
CGCTGCATGGTGACAACCTTTTCCGGCCAGCCGGTCAGTGTTTCCAGACCCTCGAGCAGTTCGTCGGCATAGGCGGTAATCTTGAAGAACCAGCCGGACATGGTACGCGGCACGACCTGCTGGTCGCAACGCCAGCAGCAGCCATCGATAACCTGTTCGCGGGCCAGGACGGTCTGGCAGGAGTCACACCAGTTGACAGTGGTTTCCCTGCGGTAGGCCAGCCCTTTTGCCATCATCTTCAGGAAAATGAGTTGCTCCCAGCGGTAATAGTCCGGGTCACAGGTCGCCAGTTCCCGGTCCCAGTCGTAGCTCAGGCCCATGGCCCGGAGCTGCTCGCGCATGTAGGCAATATTGTCGTAGGTCCAGCTGGCGGGGTGAATTCCGTGTTTCAGGGCCGCGTTTTCCGCCGGCAGGCCGAAGGCGTCCCAGCCCATGGGATGGATGACATTGAAGCCCTGCATTCGTTTATAGCGGGCAATGACATCGCCGATACTGTAGTTGCGGACATGGCCCATGTGAATCCGGCCTGAAGGGTAGGGGAACATCTCGAGCACGTAGTATTTTTCCCGGTCCGGCTCCGGCGTCACCCGGTATGGCTGGTTGTCCAGCCAGCGCTTTTGCCACTTGGCCTCGATGGCCTTGAAATCATATCTATCGTTACTGTGCGTTTTCATTTAATTACTCATCATCAGGGGGCGGACTGTCATTGGTGCCGTACTCTATTGGCGGTTGCTGGGCGGAATACGTGGCAAAGGTCGTGTATTCGGCGAGGAAGGTCAGCTTGACCGTGCCGATGGGGCCGTTGCGCTGCTTGCCGACGATGATTTCCGCCACGCCCCGGTCGGGATTGTTTTCCTCCGGATGGTAGACCTCGTCGCGGTAAATGAACATAATGACGTCGGCATCCTGCTCAATGGCCCCGGATTCGCGCAGGTCGGCCAGCTTGGGCCGCTTGTCCGGCCGGCTTTCAAGGCTGCGGTTCAGCTGGGACAGGGCGACAACCGGCACCTCGAGTTCCTTGGCCATGGCCTTGAGTGACCGGGAAATTTCACTGATTTCCTGGGCCCGGTTTTCGACATTGCTGCGACCGCGCATGAGCTGCAGGTAGTCGACCACCACCATGGCGAGGTCGTGCTCCGATTTCAGGCGCCGGGCCTTGGCGCGCATTTCCAGGACCGTCATGGCCGGCGAGTCGTCAATAAAAATGGCGGCCTCGCTGAGCATGCCGGTCGCCCGGATCAGGTTCGGCCAGTCGCTTTGTTTCAGGTGGCCGGTCCGGACCCGTTGGGAGTCAATCCTGCCGATTGAACAGAGCATCCGCAGGGCAAGCTGATCCATGGACATTTCCAGGCTGAAAACCGCGACCGGCTTCTTTTCTATCATGGCCGCATGTTGGACCATGTTCATGGCCAGGGCGGTTTTGCCCATGCTGGGACGGCCGGCGAGCACAATAAGATCAGAGGGTTGCAGGCCGGCGGTCATCTTGTCGAGAAGTTCGTAGCCGGTCGAGACACCCGTAATATGTTCCTTGCGCTCAAAGAGTTTTTCCACCCGTTCAAAGGCCCGCGGCACGATGGTGGACATGGCCTGGAATCCCTGACCTTTCTTGGACCGTGCTATTTCGAAGATCGCCTGTTCGGCATCGTCCAGCAGCGAGTCGATATCATCCTGCTCTTCGTAGCAGCGGGCCGCGACCTCGGAGGTGGTACGGATCAGCTTCCGCAGGACGGATTTTTTCCGGATAATGGCCGCATGGTGGACCAGGGTGCCGGTAAACGGAATAATATCGGTGAGAGAGGCCAGGTAGGCCGGGCCGCCTATCTCTTCGATCTTGTTCTGATCACGAAGCAGGCCGGTTACCGTGATGAGGTCGTGGGGTTCACGGTTTTCGAACAGGTGGACCATGGCCCCATAGATGGTTTTATGGGCGTCACGATAGAAGTCGTCGGGTTCGAGGACTTCTATGATTTTCAGAAGGGATTTATCCTGGAGAAGTATTGTGCCGAGAACGGCCTGTTCCGCCTCCACGTTCTGGGGCGGGAGCATGTTCGAATTAGATTGCGCTGGTGGAGCAGGCCGGTATTGCATTGTTTGACAGAGCCAAAGACGGATAGAGGCGGAATAACCGCAGAACGATTATCCCATGTTACTCTCTATCTCCCACGCCTCTGCGGGAGATAGAGGATGAGTGGAAACGAAAAAATGGGGTTGCCATCTTTATTTTTCTGTAAGGGACTCGGAAAATATTAATGTACCTGGCCCAAAGACGGGATGCGTTATGGTATATTAGTATTTTCCGAGTCCCTAAAGAGAGTACCGCTTGTTTACAACCTTTGCCCCGGCATGGCGGGGCAAAGGGGTTGCGTCGGTTGCCGCCGGATATTTTCAGTCCTGGTCGCCGCTCTCTTCGGGTATGACCTGAACCGTGATTTCAGTTGTCGTCTGATAGCCCACCTTGATGGTGACCTTGGTCTCGCCCAAAGTCTTGATGGGGTCGCCGAGAACGATGGAACGACGGTCGACGGAGATGCCTTTCGTATCCAGTTTTTCCATAATATCAGCGGCAGTGACAGAGCCGAACAGACGGTTTTCCTCGCCGACCCGGCAGGCGATCCGGATCGTGATGCCACTGAGTTTCTCCGACAGCGTCCGGGCACTTTGTTTCTGTCGTTCAAGACGTGCCTGGATAGCTTCCTGTCCCTGTTTGAGCAGGGCCAGGTTCACCTTGTTGACCGTTGCGGCCTTTTTTTGCGGAATCAGGTAGTTTCGTGCGTAGCCGGCTTTGACTTTGACGATATCGCCTTCCTGGCCAAGATTATCAATAGTTTCTTTCAATATAACTTCCATGGTCTCATCCTCATTTTTCAAACAGCTGTCAGTTGGTAAGTCGTCACAGGCACCCCATCTTTACGCGGTCGCTCCCGCCCGCATAGAGGGACTACCGGAGTCTCCCTTCGGTCGCTTACCTGCGAACGGAAGCGACTACATAAATCTGTGGCACCTGTGACGGCTTACAGGTTGGATGTAAGGAATAGCGCTGAGTTCCATATCCTGTGATCAGTTACGTCAGTTGTCGGGGTGTTGCTTATTGTCGTGCCGATGCCTGAAATCGATCCAGACGTCAGCCACGCCTGTTATGACCAGTACAAAGAGGCCATAGCCCTGCAACACAATAATGCCGTAGATTAAAATTCTTATATATAAGGGGACCTTCCATTTATCAAGAAGGTGGATAAGTACTGCAAGTCCCTGGAAAAAATAGAGCAGAGCCGAAACAAGAAGAATCCCGATTGCCACATTTTTTACAATACCACTGCCGACCGTTAAGGCAACCCCGGCGACAATGGGCAGCCAGACAATCCTGTCGGGCAGCCGCCAGTGCGAGTATTTCCGCCATGGGGCCAGCTCCGGCCGCAGTCTTTGCAAAAGGCTGTTCGCGCCGACCATGTTCATCCAGACGGTCATCATGACCGAACATGCCAGCATCCCCGGCAGGATTATCGGAATAAGCTGGCGCAGTTCATGGATAACCTGTTCGAGATTCAGCAGGGTATCTGCGGGCAGGTTGCCGTTTTTACTGTAAATTTCGTAGACTTGAGCAAAGCCGCTATCGAGCGTTTTGAGGAGATGGGTATAGGGGTTAATACTCAATATCGTCCCGTATACCGCCCAGAAAACAAACCAGCTGACCCCCAGGACGATCACCCCCCTGGCACCGGTACGGACTTCACTGTCACCGGCGGCGGCACTGCGGTTCAAACTGTATGCCAGCGGAATCAGGGTCAGCGAAAAGAGCATGACCGGTAACTGCTGCAATACAAGTGCACCTGCGCCTGCCAGCAGGATGCTGTTGCGAATCTCAATGCCGCCTTGTCTCTCTCCGTCGACCTTGAGAAAATAGAAAACCGGGATCGCCATCATCCCGCTTATCCAGCCAAAGAGTCCGGGAATCAGTGCCGGTAGCAAAAAGGCCACAGCCAGCAGGATTGTCGGGCCGTTGAAAAAACGACCGCCGGATTGAGCGCTCCACTGCGCCGTCATGCTTTATCTTCTGCTATCTTTTTTAGTACTGGGTCGACCCGCTGTACGACATTAAGGCCAGTTGCCGGGCACGTTTGATCGCCTCGGTGACCCGGCGTTGATGCCTGGCACAGGTGCCGTAAATCCGCCTGGGGACAATCTTGCCGCGTTCCGTGACAAGATTCCTGAGCACTTTTACATCCTTATAGTCAATAACCAGTTCTTTGTCCGTGCAGAATCGGCATACCCTGGGGCGAAATGTTCTATTGCGTGGAGCCATGTGCTTCTCCTTATGATGGTCTGTCCGGACCAGAGTCTATTCTTCGTTCCGGTCCGTATCTGTCGAATGGTCTGTCACGGTCTTGCCGGCATCTTCGCCGACTTTTTCCGTATCCTCGGCCGGCTTCTCTTCGCCGTCTTCCTCCGTCTCCTCAGCCAGTTTCTCGGCCGCCGCAGAAGCAACGATTCGTTCAATCTCGTTATCGATTGTTTCCTGGTCAATGGAATCGGCCAGCTTTATAGTAAGAAAGCGCAGGATCTGATCGTCGATTCGGAATATCCGTTCCATTTCCTCAACGGTTGAGCCGTGGGCGGTGTAATCAAAATAGACGTAGTGGCCCTGCTTTTCTTTTTTGATTTCGTAAGCCAGGGTCTTCAGGCCCCAACGATTTAAATCAATGATGGTCCCGCCATCATTTTTGATAATATCATTGGTCCGGTCGATGATTTCGGTAATCTGGCTTTCGCCCAGATTCGGGCGTAAGATATAGGTGGTTTCGTAACGGCGCATAATTCCTCCTCCTGGTCATAATGGCCCTCGCTTCAATCCGGTAGCGGGAGAGCGAGAAGGTTATAATTGGTAAATTCTAAAATTCTGTAAACTAACACTATGTGTTCTTTCGTGTCAATTATAATTTTTATTATCCTGGATCCGTTATCGGGCGGACCGCAGTCCGGCGCGGTGAAGACCAAGAAATGCATTTATTCGTCAATAATGCAATAAATTCCATATATTGCATGGTACGCAACCTCAAGCCGTCACGGATTCAGGATTATGGCAAAATGTTGCAATAGAGCACGGGTAACGTTGGGCGGTCTTCCGCGATAATGGCAGGGAGAACGCCGTTGCGGCCAGGCGGAGTTGTCGGCTCCGGTGCCCGGCAGGATGGAGATTATGCGCCCGGCTTCGTCTTTGGATACAACTGGCTGATAATCTTCCGGAGGTGAGTGGGCCGGGTCAACACGAGTTGGATGTCCTCTTGTTTTGTATGTTGTGCAATCAGGCCCTTGATGACGGGAACATCCGTTAGAAAAGTGGCGACAACGAGGGTGGAATTTTTCTGGGAGATAGGCAGGACCTGTAGTTTCAATACCAACTCACGGGGCAGCAGGGTCAGCATCCTTCTGGAGATGGTCTGTCGCCGCAGGTCAATAAACGGCATTCTGTATTTCTCCGCCAGGGCAATGTACACCTCTTCCTCTTTGAGGATACCTTGCTCAATCAGGAACTGGCCGATTTTTTTTTGTCTTATCTTTTTCTGAACCGCCAGGGCGGCATTTACCTGCTGTTGGTTAACCAGGCCGGCTGCCAGCAGGATTTCTCCCACCTTGATTTCGTCTGTGCTTTTATTATTATAGGCATTCTTGATTTCCACTTCCACTGCCGGGTAAAGGATATGGGCCTGTTTGGCGATAATTTGGCCGAATTTCAGTTGTCGGCGCTGGTTGTATGCCTCAAGGGCGTGTCTGAAATCAGGAGTGTCAATCATCCCTTTTTCGATAAGGATCTCGCCGATAAAGCGCTTCTGGGTGCGTTTCCTGATATTTATCATTGGAAACAAAACGTATTTGAAACTATTGTCTTTCTTTCTGGAGAATCCTAAAATCAGGTTTTTCAGATTTTGTTCATCAGGTATATATTTCTGGTAGCTTTTGCCGTTAATGGTTTCGAGGATCTCGACATGACAGGCGAGGTCCTTGGCTTGAGCGAATTCCGCCGGCAGACCGGCCATGCGGATGCAACTGCATTGATGCAGGGGAAAGGTGCGATTGCCATCCCCTCCGCCCTCATCCATGAGGGCCAGGTCATTGTTGTTTGCGGGTTGAAACAAAACCGCCTGAGAAATATTTTCAATCCTGCCGTCAAGAAACTCCAGGATTGCCGGGAAGCTGCGATTCTCGGACGGGTCCGAGAAGCATTGATCCCAGACATTGTCAATCTCTTCCGGGCTGTTTGCAAACAACTCATCCCAGACATTATCAATCGCGTTCAAGCTGACGGAAAGCAAATCATTACAGAGGTCGTCAGTTGAATCTGCATCAGGGGCGGCGTCGCGGGCGCTGGTGGTTTCTTCATCCGGTGCAGCCCTTTCGCGCCGGCTGCCGGCGGCGGTGGCAACACTTTGACCAAGCCTTGTATAGGCCTCGCCCAGGTTATGGTAGGCATCGGGGAATGCCGGATCAAGACCGATGGCCTGGTTGAAACATTGAATAGCCTCTTTGAACTGACCGGCTTGCAAAAAAACAATGCCGTGCCGGTTAAAGAATGCCGCATCCTTCAATTGAACATCCTGTAAGTTGACAAGAAATCATTCCTCCCGGCGGGCAAAGGCGAAAGAATTCAGCTTCACCCCCTCCATAAGGCCCATCAAGCTGATCGAGACCCAATACATCCCTATAATAGCCGATAAGCCATGTCAAACAAAAAAATTATTTCGTAATCTTGTGCTATTTATCACCTTGAATCCGTGAGCGTTCGCGAACTGTGTAGACCGGAAAATGCACTTATTTGATAATAATACAATAAATTCCACATGTTGAATGGAGTGTCACCTCGAGCCGTCACGGATTTAGGTGTCACTTGATATGACACTGGGGACTGGTCAGAACCGCAGGTAAAAACCGAGTTCCTTTTCAAACAGTTCGTTGTCGGAAAAGCGACTGCCGATAAAGTCACCATCAATTGATTGGACGGCCACCTCTTTTTTGAGCCGGGTCTTCTTTTTATCATCGAGGGTGAAGTCAAGGGATAGGGTCTGCCCGACCTCTATCCGGTTTTTGCCGGAGACGGTGAAGCCGATACCGCCCAGGGAGATATCCTTGATATTGATATCACCGCAGCCCATGCCGGGGGGCTTGACGATTTTATAGAATCCGGGCAGGTCGGTCGGTTTGCGGAAGTAGCGCCGAAAATCAAGATGGACCATGAACTGTGTTCCGCAGGGGCAGCGGACCTTGATGTTATGGCATTTATCTTTGTAGGCGCCGACCGAAGCATTTTTTACCAGGCTGCAGGAGGGACAGACAATGGTTACGGTATTATCGGGTCGGACAAAAATTTTAACCGTTTCCATGGGGATCAGCCGTAACTAATGCAAATCAGTCATAAATGATGGCGGTGTATTGCTCAAGGACAGCCTCTGTTTCCGCATCAAGCCGGGATGCGACCTCGTGGATCTGGTATTCATGCCGGCAGCCGTTGCACTTGAGACGAACCTGCCGGCAACGTCGTACCACCTCAAGTTTTTCACCGCATTTTTCGCATTTCATTTCTTGCCGGCCCTCAGCCGATCAGCTGTTCGCGGGTGAAGATCGAGGCCAGGGGGTAGCCGTGCCCGGCCAGGGCCTCGCTCCCGCCTTCCTGACGATCAACAATGGTCGCGACCAGCCCGACCTTGAATCCTTCATTCTCCACCCGTTCTATGACCTTGATGAGGGTGCCGCCGGTGGTGACCACGTCTTCGACCAGGGCAACCGTGCCGCCCGGTTGCAGATTGTTCTTGCCCTCGATGAAATTACCGGTGCCGTGACCCTTGGCCTCTTTACGCACGATAAAGGCGGGAATGGGATCTTTTTCCAGGTAGCTGACCAGGGAAACCGCGGTAACCAGCGGATCGGCCCCAAGCGTCATGCCGCCGACCCCGATGATTTTCCGGTCATGGTTCCTGATGATTTCGTACAGCAGGCGTCCGCACAGATAGGCGCCTTCGGCGTCAAGGGTGGTCTGTTTCCCGTCCACGTAAAAATCGGAAGTCAAGCCCGAGGTCAGGGTAAACGTACCTTCCCGGTATGATTTTTCGAGCAGCAGTTTTTTGAGTTGTTTCCGTTCATCCATGAAATTATCCATAACTTGAAACTTTTTTTGTACAAGATACCTGTTTTTCTTATTTCGTGCAAAGTCATTTTTTCTCTTGGTTTTTTGGGGTTTTTCAGTATTCATCTAGTTTTTCTTGTGCTACTATATCAAACAATCCGGACACCGGATTAGTTCCTGTTCGGAAACGGTCTTCTCGCCCGGTCCCGGCGTTATGCGCAAAAAAATAATCCCGGGAATATGCGGCCGGCGGTTATTTTTTTCGCCGGCGATTGATATCGCACAAAAAACTCGTTTCCGGGCAGACGCAAGATTCATGTTAATCAGAGGAAGCAAAAAGCTGATATGTGCGGAATTGTAGGTTATACCGGCATCCGGAAGGTCGTACCGGTGCTGCTCGAAGGGTTGCGTCGCCTTGAGTACCGGGGCTATGACTCAGCCGGTCTCGTGTATTCTTATCAAGAGCGGCTGGTTAAATACCGGGCAGAGGGCAAACTGGCTAATCTTGAATCGGTGGTGGATGAAAACATAGGCGTCTCCAGCCACACCGGCCTGGGGCACACCCGTTGGGCCACCCATGGGGAGCCCACTATGGCTAACGCCCATCCGCACAGTGACTGCACCGGTGAGCTGGTCGTGGTGCATAACGGTATTATTGAAAATTACGGTTTGTTGAAGGAAGAGCTGCTGGCCGCGGGCCACCGCTTTGCTTCGGAAACCGATACCGAGGTGCTGGCCCACCTTATCGAGCACTATCTTGAGGATGATCTGGCTGCCGCGGTACGCCTGACCCTGGCCCGGGTGGAGGGTTCGTATGCCCTCGGGGTCCTGTGGTCCAGGCAGCCCGGGACCCTGATTGCCGCCCGTAATCACAGCCCGCTGGTCCTCGGTATCGATGATGATGCCTGCTACATGGCCTCCGATGTCCCGGCGCTTCTGCCCTATACCCGCCAGGTCATTTTTCTTGATGACCGCGAGATGGCGGTGTTGAATCCGGGTACCTATGAAATCATGAGCATTGACGGCGGCCCATGTTTTGAAAAGGAGGTTCGCACCATTGACTGGAATGCCGCTATGGCTGAAAAGGCCGGCTTCAAACATTTCATGCTCAAGGAAATTTTTGAACAGCCCCGGGCCATTCTCGACACCGTCAGCGGCAGGATCGTTCCGGATACCGGGGAGATCACCCTGCCGGAAATTGGTCTTGATGACGCGGCGGTCAACAGGATCGAACGTATTTCCCTGGTGGCCTGCGGTACGTCATGGCATGCGGCCCTGGTGGCCAGGTACTGGATTGAAAAGTGGGTCGGCATCCCGGTGGAGGTGGATATCGCCTCGGAGTTCCGGTACCGGACGCTGCTGCTGAATGACCGGGTCCTGACCATTGCGATCTCCCAGTCCGGCGAGACTGCGGATACCCTGGCCGGTACCAGGCTTGCCGCCGAGCTGGGTTCAAGGGTTATTACCATTTGCAACGTGGTGGGCTCCACCATGACCCGGGAGGCCGACGGCGTGATCTATACCCATGCCGGGCCGGAAATCGGGGTGGCTTCGACCAAGGCCTTTACCAGCCAGCTGACCGCCCTGTTTCTGCTGACCCTGTATCTGGGCAAGATCCGGGGAACCCTGGCCCCTGGTACCTTACTGGAACTCGGTTCCGCCCTGGTCAACATTGCCGGGGTTATAGAAAGAGAGCTGCCGGGGTTGCAGCGCCGGATTCGGCGGCTGATTGAGCGCTATTACGACAGCCGGGATTTTCTTTTTGTCGGCCGGGGGCTCAATTTCCCCATTGCCCTGGAAGGGGCGCTCAAGCTCAAGGAGATTTCCTATATCCACGCCGAAGGGTATGCCGCCGGTGAACTGAAGCACGGCCCTATCGCCTTGATTGACAAGGACATGCCAGTCATGGCCCTGGTGCCCAGGGACGGGGTTTATAAGAAATCTATCTCCAATGTCGAGGAAATTAAGGCCCGCCAGGGGCGCCTGGTCCTGATCGGTACCGAGGGTGATGAGCACCTGGCCGCCCTGACCGATGACGTCTTGTACCTGCCCCTGGTGCATGAAGAACTGAACCCGCTGCTTTACACCATTCCGGCCCAGCTCCTGGCCTACGAGATCGCCAACCGCCGCGGCTGTGATGTGGATCAGCCCCGGAACCTGGCCAAGAGCGTGACCGTGGAGTAGGGGGGCGGCATTCTCTTGATACGAATCGGAGTCGAACAACTCGCCCTCGCGCCGCCTGCCGAATTCCAGGGCCGGCGGCTGGCTCTGCTCTGCAACCAGGCCTCGACTGATCGCTCCTTCCGGCACAGCCGGGACCTGGTCATGCAACTGTTCCCGGGGCAGCTCACCTGCCTCTTTTCGCCCCAGCACGGTTTTTTCAGTGAAAAACAGGACAACATGGTCGAGTCGGGGCACACCCGTGATCCGGCGACCGGCATGCCGGTTTTTTCCCTGTATGCCAAGCAGCGCCGGCCGGACCCGGCCGTGTTCGAGTCCTTCGACATCCTGCTGGTGGATCTGGTCGATGTCGGGACCCGGGTTTATACCTTTGCCTGGACCATTGTCTACTGCCTGCAGGTCGCGGCCGAGACCGGCCGCAAGGTAGTGGTTCTTGATCGGCCGAATCCCCTCGGCGGTAATCTGCTTGAAGGCAATCTGCTCAAAGATGAGTGGTCTTCTTTTGTCGGACTTTACGGCCTGCCCATGCGTCACGGCTTGACCCTGGGGGAGCTGGCCCTGCTCTGCAACCGGGAATTGAAGATCGGCGCGGATCTTGAAGTGATCAGGATGGCGGGCTGGCATCGCCGGATGTTTTTCCCCGAGACCGGTTTCCCCTGGGTGTTTCCTTCGCCCAACATGCCTTCTCCGGCAACGGCCCTGGTCTATCCGGGGCAGGTGATCTGGGAGGGGACAAATGTTTCCGAGGGCCGGGGGACGACGCTGCCTTTCGAGCTGGTCGGCGCCCCCTTTGTCCACCCCGGCGAGGTGCGGGACTTCCTGGCCCGGACCGGTCTGCCCGGCTGTGTCATGCGGCCGCTGGTGTTCGAGCCTACCTCGGGAAAATGGGCCGGCCGGCCGTGCCGGGGATTCCAGGTCCATGTGACCGACCGGACGTCCTTTCGGCCGTACCGGACCAGCCTCGCTCTGCTCCAGGCCTTGCTGACCCTCTACCCGGATGAGTTCGCCTATAAGGACCCGCCTTACGAGTACGAGTTCGAACGGCTGCCCCTGGATCTGATTCTTGGCGACCGCCAGGTCCGCCTGGCCCTGGAGGAGGGGGTGGACATCCTGGAACTTGAGCGGTCATGGCAACAGGAACTGGCCGGATTTGAAGAATTGCGGCGATCGGTTTTGCTTTACGCCTGACTTTTGATCAGCTATGATCCTCGGTCTATCCGTGAACATCAGTACGAATGAAACGTAAGCCGTCACAGGCACCCCATCTTCACGCGGTCGCTCCCGCCCGCATAGAGGGACTATAGCGAACGGAAGCGACTACGTAAATCTGTGGCACCTGTGGCACCTTACAGGTTAGATGCAAGTAATATCGCAGAGTGCTATACCCTGTGGTCAGTCACATGGAAACGATGCCGAAAACATACACATTACAGGAGCTTGCAGATCTGGTCCAGGGCGAGGTGGTCGGTGACCAGTCGCTGGTTATCTCCGGGCTTAACGCCATAGAGCTGGCCGGGGCGGGAGAAATCACCTTTGTCACCGGTCCGAAGCAGATCCGGCTCCTGGCCGGCAGCCGGGCCGCCGCCTGTATCGTCCCGCCTGCTGCCGGGAAGATCGATTTGCCGCTTATCCGGGTACCTGATCCGGATTTTGCGGCCGCCGTTATTCACAATTATTTTCTGGCCGTTCCCTTTGCGGCAGAGGGGATAGATCCCTCGGCCCAAATCGGCGCCGGCTGTGAAGTCCCGGCCGAGGTAACCATTAAACCGCTGGTCTGTCTTGGTGACCGGGTGCGACTGGGGCGGCGGGTCACCCTGCATCCCGGCGTGGTCATCGGCAACGATTCGCTGATCGGCGACGATACCGTCTTGTATGCCAACGTGACGATTGCGGCGGGCAGTGTGATCGGCAGCCGGGTGATCATCCACAGCGGGGCGGTGATCGGCAGTGACGGTTTCGGTTTTGCCACGGATGCGGCCGGGCATCACCTCAAAAAGCCCCAGGTCGGCACGGTAAGGATTGATGATGAGGTGGAAATAGGGGCCAACAGCTGCATTGATCGGGCCGCGTTCGGCACAACCCGGATCAGGAGCGGCGTCAAGATCGACAACCTGGTCCAGCTCGCCCATAATGTGGAGGTGGGAGAAAACTCGATCATTGTCGCTCAGGTCGGCATTGCCGGCAGTACGACACTCGGCCGGAACGTGGTGCTGGGGGGCAAGACCGCAGTGACCGGTCATCTGCATCTTGGTGACCGGGTCATGGCCGCGGGCATGAGCGGTATCCACGGCGACCTGCCGGCGGGCTCAGTGGTTGGCGGCTATCCGGCCATCGACGTGAAGAGATGGGGCCGGGCCGTGGCGGCATATTCCCGCCTGCCGGAGATGTTAAAGGAAATCAGGAAACTGCGCCGGGAAGTTGACAGGCTTGTCCGCCATTTTCCTGATGAGGCGGAGAAAACGAATAATGAGGGAAAAGAAAAATGAATACAGAGTCGTCAAGCCGGCAGTTACCCATTAACATTAAAGGCATCCTTGACATGCTGCCGCAACGGTACCCCTTTATCATGGTGGACCGGGTCCTGGAGCTTGAAGAGGGCAAAAGCATCACCGCCCTGAAAAATGTGACCGCCAACGAGCCTTTTTTTCAGGGGCATTTTCCCGGTGAACCGGTCATGCCGGGCGTGCTTATCCTCGAGGGCCTTGCCCAGGCCGGCAGCCTCCTGGCCTATCTCTCGGCGCCGGAAGTGCTTGAGGGGCAACTCTTCTATTTCGCCGGCCTCGACGGTGTCCGCTTCCGCCGGATAGTGCGGCCGGGAGACCAGCTTTTCTTCAAGCTTGAACTGTTGAAGATGAAGTCAAAGGTTGCCAAAATGAGCGGCAAGGCCTACGTGGACGACCAGCTGGCGGCCGAGGCCGAGATCATGGCCGCCTTTCGTTAAAAAATTATTACGGGGCAACCCGTTCATCACCCTACAGGATAATAAGAAAAATGACCATCCACTCCACTGCCGTGGTCGATTCACGGGCGGAAATACATGAAACTGCCGATATCGGCGCCTATGCGGTGATCGACGGGCAGGTGACTGTCGGCCCGGAGACCGTTGTCGGCAGCCATACCGTCATTTCCGGTCCGACTTCCATCGGCGCCCGCAACAAGATCGGCCCTTTCACCTCTATCGGCGCGCCGCCCCAGGATATGCATTACCGGGGCGAGTCGACGAAGCTGAGCATTGGTGATGACAACCTGATTCGAGAATATGTTTCCATTCACCGGGGAACCGTGGCGGGCAGGGGGGAAACGGTGATCGGCAATGGGAATATGCTCATGGCCTACTGTCATGTTGCCCATGACTGCGTGATCGGCAACCAGGTCATCATGGCCAATGTGGCGACCCTGGCCGGTCATGTGGTGCTGGGCGATCATGTGAATCTCGGCGGCCTGGTCGCCGTTCATCAATATTGCCGTATCGGGCACTATACCTATGTGGGCGGTATGTCCGGTATCAGCCTTGATGTCCCCCCCTATGTGATTCTGAGCGGGACGCGCAACCGCATGCGCATCAGCGGGATCAATAAAATCGGCCTGCGGCGCAGCGGCGTAAGCCGGGAGAATATCGCCAAGCTGGAACAGGCGTTCAAGATCATCTTCCGTTCCCCGCAGCTCCTGTTGAAAGACGCCCTGCTCAAGACCATTGAAGAGATCCCCGGCTGTCCCGAGGTCGAGACCCTGGTTGAATTCTTCCAGACCTCGAAACGCGGGGTGGTTAAACGTACACTTGATGATTGATGGCCGAGGAATTGCAGAAACCGATGAATTCCGTGATTGGACTTATTGCCGGCGGCGGCCAGTTTCCCCTGCTCTTTGCCGAAGCGGCCAGGGCAAGGGGAAAAAGGGTTGCGGCCGTCGGCCACCTGAGCGAATCCCCGCCTGAGCTTGAGGATGCCGTTGACGTCACCTGCTGGGTGAAGCTCGGGCAACTCGGCCGGATCATCAAGTTTTTTCACAGCCAGGGCGTCCGCCAGGCCGTCTTTGCCGGGACCATCACCAAGACCCGGATTTTCAAGGATGTGCTGCCGGACCTGAAGGGGTTGAGCCTGTGGAATAAAATCGACAGCCGCCAGGATGACGCCATTCTCCGTGCCGTTGCCCGGGCCCTTGAGGATGAAGGGATCCAGATTCTCGCCTCTACCTGCTACCTGGAGCACCTGTTGTTTCCCCAAGGCGTTCTGACCAGGAAAAAACCGAGTGCCGGGCAGATGGAGGACGTCCGTTTCGGCTGGCGGATCGCCCGGGAGATCGGCCGCCTCGATATCGGCCAGTGCGTCGTGGTGCGGGGCCGCAGTGTCCTGGCGGTGGAGGCTATTGAGGGCACGGACGCCGCCATTCTCAGGGGCGGCGGCCTGGCCGGCTCGGGGGCCGTGGTGGTGAAGCTCAAGAAACCGAACCAGGATTTCCGTTTTGACCTGCCGGCCACCGGGGTGCAGACCATTGAAGCCCTGGCCAGCGTTCGTGGCAGTGTCCTGGCGGTGGAGGCCGGCCAGTCTTTGGTTTTTGACCGGGGGGCCATGGTCGCCGCAGCCGAAAAGGCCGGGATTACCGTTGTCGGCCTGAGCGAAAATGAGCAGGGCGAGCCCGAGTTCTGATTCTCAGGAGGCACCAATCCTGCCGATTAATTTCTGCGCAAGCCCTTAGATGCGGGAATAACTGATCACGCTGAGGACGGTATAGAGGGCAAACCAGAGGCCGATGAAGATCAGGTAAAGAGAGCGTTTCCGCCCTTCCCGCGGCAGGGTCAGCAGGGCGGCGATGATAGCGGCCGGAAACACCACGCCGGCCCAGAACGGCTGGACGGTGCGGAGCAGCTCCTGAAGGCCGAGGAAAAACCAGGGCCCGGCAATATGCACGAGGCCGATTTTGTCCGGCTCCATGGGCGCGAGCAGGAGAGTGGCAAGCAGCAGAAAGAGAAGGATCAGCGGCAGATGGTCCCGCCAGCGGCTGGTATAGCGCCGGAGATGGGGCCAGACGCAGTAACCGCCCAGCACGATCAGGCCGATCAGGTGGTTGACGTAAACCCTTTTGAGGCCGTTGGCCGTAATGGCCAGAAAAATATCGTTGAGCCACCGGCCGATGAGCGGAATAGAGAGGGTAAGATGTTCGGCTATGGCGCCGGCCGCCGCACCGGTGGCATCATTGCGCAGGATATAACCGGTAAAGAGCAGCAGCAGCGCTACGGGCACGCTCAGCGTTAAGCGGATCCAGGCCAGGCGGCTGTAATAATGGTTGTTCTCCCAGATTGCCGCGGTCAGGTGGCAGAGCAGCAGCAGCATGAAGGCCTGGCTGGAATAGTAATGCAGGGAGCGCCAGAAATCACCGTAGGGCACAATGATTTCGATGGTGGCGGTGGAGTAGAACGGTTCCGCCGGGTTGTACTGCAGGGCGACGACGAGGCCTGATAAAATGGAGATGTAGAGACTGATCAGGGCCTGGCCGCCCCAGTTAACGGCCAGGGCCTTCTGTTTGAGCAAGCCAAAGGGCCGCTTCACGGCCTGACTGATCATATGGTCACCATGTAACCTGTTACCTTGCCGTTGTTATCCTTGATAATTTTGACCGGATAGACGGGCAGGTTGCGCTTGGCCGGACCGGCAACCCGTTTGCCTTGGCGGGTGAATCGACTCTGGTGGCAGGGGCATTCTATGAGTCCCAGCTCTTTACGGTAATTGACCCGGCAGCCGAGGTGGGTGCAGATTCGTGAAACGGCCAGCGGTCCCTGGGCGAGGATGAAGAGGATAAAGTCATGTTCCGTGTAAACGCTCCTGGCCGGCAGCATTTTAGGGACAACGACATGGCGCGGTTTGCGCTTGACCGTGAAGCCGGTAAAACGAAAAAGCGGCCGGAGCAGGGCCAGTCCCGTAACCGCCAGGACCCCCTGGGTCACCCTGATCAGAAGGTGACGGCGGTTGATACCCGGCGTTGGTCTCGTTTGGTCCATGGCGGGAAGGAGGCGAGAGTCAGCGGAACTTCTGTTGCAGGGCCAACCGGACATGGTCCGGCACCACGCCGTCGACATTGCCGCCATGCCTGGCCGCATCCTTGATGATGCTTGAACTGATAAAAATCCAGCGGAAGCCGGTCATCAAAAAAACGGTCTCAATCTTACGTTCAAGTTTCCTGTTCATGAGGGCCAGCTGAAATTCGTAATCAAAATCGGATACCGCCCTTAAACCGCGGACGATGGCGCGGGCATTTTCCCGCATGGCATAGTCGACGATAAGTCCGGGCGTTGTGTCTACCCCGATTCTGCCGTTATAATCCGAAAAACACCGCTTGATCATCTCGATACGTTCGGCCGTGGAAAAGAGGGGTTTTTTCTCCGTATTAACGGCAATGACGATGATGATCCGGTCAAAGAGCCGCAGGGCGCGTTTGATGATATCAATATGGCCGTTGGTAATGGGGTCAAAGGTGCCCGGATAGACGGCTATCGAGGGACTCTTCGCCGGATGTTCGTCTGGCCGCTGGTCGTGATGAGACATGATAAACAGAATGGTTGAGGTTTTGTCAGGTGGCAAGCCGGTAGATCCGGATGCCCGTTTCTCCGTAACGACGTTTTTTCCACAAACGCAGGCGGCCGACGGCCTCCGGCAGTTCTTCGGTCCACCGTTCTTCGGCGATGATCCGGCCGTCCGGCGCTGCAAGACCTGTTTTTTCTACCATTAACAGTGTCTTTTCCGCCAGTTTTTTCTCGTACGGCGGGTCAAGGAAGATGAGGTCGAACGGGTGATGAGCGGAGAATTTGTTTCCCAGGGCCTGAAAAGCGGAGTTCTTGTTCAGGTCAAGGCGCATGATCGTTGCGGGCGGTTGTTCGAAGCAGAGCTGCAGATTCATGCGGATCAGCTCCAGCGACCGGGGCGACCGGTCGACGAAAACCGCATGTGCCGCTCCCCGGCTGAGTGCCTCAAGGCCAAGGGCGCCGGTGCCGGAAAAAAGATCAAGAACGGCGGCCCCGGCAACGTATTCGTTCAGGATGCTGAACAGGGCTTCCCGCACCCGGTCGGTGGTTGGCCGGATCGCGCTGTGCCGGCCTGGTCCAGGGCAGGTCAATTTTCGGCTTCGGGCCGTGCCGCCGGTGATGCGCAATGAATTGGTCAGTCAGTCAGGATGGCGGGAAAACAACCCCGGCCCGCAGTGTTTTGTTTTACCCGGTTATGACGGATAGTGATCCTCGGTCAATTTTTTTCTGGTGGCGAACTGATACAGGGCCATGGCCGGACCGGAGACAATATAGACGAGAATGGCTCCGAACAGGGTGACCGGGGGCTCGGTGGCCAGGAGAATCAGCAGCAACAGCATACCGACAACCAACTGGAACACCTTGCCTTTTTTGATGTGCGGCTGCTTGAAGCTGAGATAGCGGTGATTGCTGACCATCAGGTAGGAGAGGACGTACACCAACAGGAGGATGGAGAGGTGTTTGACGGTGCCGGTGGCGCCGAGGAATCTGCTGAACATCACTGTCGTGGCAATCATTCCCGCTGCGGCCGGACAGGGCAGGCCGACAAAGTCGGGGCCGGTGGTTTCCGCCTGTGAGTTGAATCGTGCCAGCCTGAGGGCGGTTGTCGCCACATAGAGAAAGGCGGCAAGCCAGCCGTAACGCCCATACGGGGTCAGAGCCCAGAGATATGCCAGCAGGCCCGGAGCCACGCCAAAGGAAACCAGGTCACAGAGCGAGTCAAGCTCCATGCCGAACTGGCTGGTCGAGCGGGTCATCCGGGCAACACGGCCGTCAAGACCGTCGAATACCATGGCGACCAGAATGGCGACGGCCGCCGTGAAGTAATGACCGTTAATAGCGGAGATAATCGAATAAAAACCGCTGAACAGGCTGGCGCAGGTCAGCATGCATGGCAACGGTAAAAATTTTGAATTGGTACTTGTCTCCATGGACACCTCATCCATTGTGAACGTCCTGTCGAATGTTCTCTTTATCTATATGGATATTGTAGTTATTGGCAGGGCAGAATTCAAATAAAATATGAAAATAACGGTGTTCTTCAGGTGCTGAGCTGATTCATCCGGCCGAGTACCGTCTCCCCGGCCTTGACCTTCTGGCCTTTGCTGACCTCAAGTTCCACCTGGAGCGGCAGGTAGAGGTCGACCCGGGAGCCGAAGCGAATCAGGCCGTAGCGCTGCCCCGTTTGCACCCGGTCTCCTTTCTCCGCCCGGCAGACAATGCGACGGGCGATAAGACCGGCGACCTGGACCACCCCGTATCGCTGCTTGCCGGCGGTCATGATTGTGAGGGCGCAGTATTCGTTGTGCAGGGCGCCGCGTTTGGAATCGGCGGAATAAAAGGCGCCGGGCTTGAAAGTCACTTGCTCGACCTGTCCCGGAAAGGGGATGCGGTTAACGTGGACGTTGAAAATGTTCATGAAGATTGAAACCTTAAGAACATTATCCTGACAAAAGCGGTCGTCAAATATCTTTTCGATGAGAATGATTTTGCCGTCAGCCGGGGAAACCAGGGCCTCGGGGCGGTCCGGAACGACCCGGGCCGGGTCCCGGAAAAACCAGGTTATAAATCCGGTCACCGCCAGTCCGGCCAGGGCGGCGATATGATAGGCAAGTAAAGCACAGATCAGGGTGATGAAACCGCTGAACAGGATAAAGGGATAGCCTTCGCGGGCGAGAGAAATCCTTGGTTGTTTCATGTAATCGGCGCGTTCTGCTTAATAAGCGGAGGCTTCCAGGTCGAGAACCGAACAGACCATGATCGCTGCTACGGCCATGCCCTGTCCGGTTGATGTTCGGATGTTGAACATGTTTTTTATTTCTTGGGAGCCCTGGCCATGGCAATGGTGCCGGTACGGATGATCTCTTTGATGCCAAGGGGGCGCAGGATGTCGATCACCGCTTTGATTTTGCTTTCCGGCCCGGTCATCTCCACCGTATAGGTTGTGGGGCTGACGTCAACGACCTTGCCGCGGAAGATGTCAATAACGCGGAGGACCTCGGCCCGGGTATGTGCTTCGGCCTTGACCTGGATCAGGACCATTTCCCGCTCGACGAATTCACCTTCGCTGATGTCGGTAACCTTGATCACGTCGATCAGCTTATGCAGCTGTTTGGTGATCTGTTCAATAATTGATTCATCGCCATGGGTGACCAGGGTAAGACAGGAAACCTTGGGATCCAGGGTTTCGGCCACGCTCAGACTTTCAATGTTGAAGCCACGGCCGCTGAACAGGCCGGTTACCCGGGACAGGGCGCCGGGCTTATTCAGAAGAAGAACCGAAAGTGTGTGTTTCATTGATCTGATCCTATAACAGTATCGAGGTTAAACACTGCCCGTCAGGCAGTTGGGTATTTCCCCTGAATCCGTGACGGCTTGAGGTAATATTCCAGACAATCTGTGTAATCTTATTGCATTATTGACAAATAAATACATTTTATATTCTTCACCGCCCCGCCCTGCGGTCCGCCCGATAACGGCGCAGCTGCTGCGTTGGCAACAAAGTTGATACCACAGCAGGATAATCAACATCGTTGCCGCCTACGAAGGTCTCGCAGGCTCGCTATCTGCATCTGCACCATTCTCGAACGCTCACGGATTCAGGTTTCCGTTTGGACGGACACTAGACAAGCAGCATCTCCGTGGTGGCCTTGCCGGCCGGGACCATCGGGTATACCCCTTCCTCACGGTTGACAATGAAATCCATGATCACCAGGTTGTCGGTCGCCAGGGCCTCCTTGATGACCGGCTCGACCTCATCCTTGGTCTTGGCCCGCAAGCCGACCGCGCCATAGGCCTTGGCCAGTTCGACAAAGTCCGGCGTGACCTCCATGACTGTGGCGGAATAACGGCGATTATAAAACAGTTCCTGCCACTGGCGGACCATGCCCAGGTAGCCGTTGTTGAGGATGGCGATTTTAACCGGCGCCCCCCATTGCTTGGCGGTAGCGAGTTCCTGGATATTCATCTGGATGGAACCGTCGCCGGCAATATCAATAACCGTGGCGTTGGGATAGGCCAGTTTGGCGCCGATGGCCGCAGGCAGCCCGTAGCCCATGGTGCCCAGGCCGCCCGATGTCAGCAGGTGGCGCGGTTTGTTGAACTTGTAGAACTGGGCCGCCCACATCTGGTTCTGGCCGACCTCGGTGGCAATGATGGCATCGCCGCCGGTCAGTTCATTGAGCTTTTCGACAACATACTGCGGCTTGATAATGTCCCCTTCCTCATGATAGGTCAGCGGATGCTCTTGCTGCCAGGCGTCGATCCGTTCGATCCAGGGCTGATGCCTGGCGGCAAAGTCCTTGGGGTCGAAATCCTTGAGCCGGTCAAACCAGGTGTTCATGGCCTGCAGGGCCAGTTTGCAGTCGGCGACAATGGGAATGTCAACCCCGACGTTTTTACTGATGGAAGTCGGGTCGATGTCGATATGAATGATCTTGGCGTGCGGCGCAAAGGCGTCCAGCCGTCCAGTTACCCGGTCGTCAAAGCGGGCGCCCACCGCAATCAGCAGGTCGCTTTTGGCGACGGCCATGTTGGCGGCGTAGGTGCCGTGCATGCCGAGCATGCCGAGTGACAGCGGGTCGGTGCCCGGAAAGCCGCCGAGACCCATGAGGGTCATTGTTACGGGAATGTTCAGTTTCTGCGCCAGTTCGGTCAATTCTTTGTTGGCGTTGGAGAGGATGACGCCGCCGCCGACATAGAGGACCGGGGATTTGGCCTTCAGCATCGACCGACAGGCCTTTTCCACCTGGCCGGGATGGGGCTCGTAGTTCGGCTGGTAGGTCTGCATCTTGATCTTCTTTTTTTCGGGAAAGTTGACCTTTGAAGCGACCACATCCTTGGGCAGATCGATGAGGACCGGTCCGGGCCGGCCGGAAGCGGCAAGATAAAAGGCCTCGCGCAGGACCGGGACCAGGTCTGCCGGGTCCTTGACCAGGTAGTTATGCTTGGTACAGGGCCGGGTAATACCGACGATGTCGACTTCCTGAAAGGCATCGTTGCCGATCAGGGCGCGCGGGACCTGGCCGGTCAGCACAACCAGCGGAATTGAATCCATGTAGGCGGTGGCAATGCCGGTAACCCCGTTGGTCGCACCGGGGCCGGAGGTCAGCAAGGCCACCCCGACTCCGCCGGTTGCCCGGGCATAGCCGTCTGCCGCATGAACGGCACCCTGCTCGTGACGAACCAGGATATGGGTAATATCCGAATCAAGAAGTTCGTCATACAGGTCAATGACTGCTCCTCCCGGAAAGCCGAAAATGAGATTAACACCTTCTTCCTGCAGGCACTTGACGATTGCCTGTGCGCCGGTCATTTTTTTCATCGAATATCCCTTCCTTCAGTTTGACGCTATCGTTGTCTGTTGCTTCGGTATCTGCATAAATTGTCACAAAGTATTACAAGGGAGGCAGGCAAAAGCCTGAATCCGTGACGGCTTGAGGTTGTGTACCATGCAATTATGGAATTTATTGCATTATTGACGAATAAATGCATTTTATACTCTTCACCGCGCCGCCCTGCGGTCCGCCCGATAACGGCGCAGCTGCTGCGTTGGCAACAAAGTTGATATCACACCAGGATAATCAACATCGTTGCCGCCTGGCATCTGCACCATTCTCGACCGCTCACGGATTCAGGAAAAGAACAATTTCACTTTGGGCGCCCGGCACCGGGTCGGCTTTGGCCGATTCTCAATCGCGAAATTCGATCTCAATTCCGGTGCCGATTATGTGAACTTATTTTTACGCGAATCCTTGCGAATAGTCTCTTAACATAAAGTTATTGCAATTTCCTGTCAAGCTTGAAGCAATAAAATCGGCATTGGGTTGGCATGGCTGGAAAGGTGATAACAGGTTGAAAATAGCAACCGGAAAGGATTCTTTCTCCCGGATTATTTTCGGCTCCGGGCCGCAAGGCTACTGATCATCTTCGAGACCGGTTCTCCATTCGGACCCGCAGCCAAGGGGTTTATCTTCAGCAGTTGCTGCCAGGAGCGGATGGCGTTCCCGGTTTCCTTCAGATCATTAAGCAGGACAACTCCCTTGTTGAACAGGGCCGGTTCAAAGCGAGGATTAATCCGCAACGCCCTGTCAAATACGGCAATCGCCTGTCGAGGCTGGTTGTTCCTTCTGTACATTACCCCGAGATCGGTCAGTACCGCAGGGCTATCGGGAGAGAGTTCGAGGGATTTGTTATAGGCATAAATTGCTTTAGCTGGTTGATTGGAATCAAAATAGGCATGGCCGAGCTGAATCCAGGCCTCAACATTGTCCGGATGTTCCCCGGTCGCATGTTCCAGGGACGCTATGTTCCCGGCAGATTGATTTTGCGGCAGCGGCGGCGGTGATTGCGCGACGGGAACGCTATCTGGTGATTTGTATACGCTGAAGGCCACGCCGCCTAAAAAACCGATGATCAGCGAGACGGCCAGGCCGATGAGAAAAGTTTGTTTTTTGATGTAGTTTTCCGGCATTGACATATGTTTTTCCCTTTTTTGTTTTTGTCGGTCTGCACCCCTGGAGACTCGCAGGCTGATCCAACCGATATTGTCGGAGAGAACAACACCCCATATGGATGGAGTGGGCGCTGGAACTCAGGGGCTGGCCGCGCAAAAAAAGTCCGCAGCCCGGTTCCTGAATTGGGGCTGGATTTTGTTGTGATGATTGATAAACCCTAAGTATATACCCCATATTTGTCAATATATGTTAGGGGATGAAAAATTAGTCTGGCAGATAATGGATCGCAACATTGTTACACTTATTTCCTTGCAGTCCCTAACTGTCGGGCGGGAACTTGTCGAGCTTGCGCTGCAGGGTCCGCCGGTGCAGCCCGAGTATTTTGGCCGCGGCGGAGATATTGCCCCGGCAGTCATAAAGAACCCGGGTGATGTGTTCCCATTCCATCCGGGCGAGGGAAGGGGTCTGGAAATCATCAGGCGTGGCGGGATAATCAGGAGAAGCGGCCTGGGTCAAGGTCTTTAAAATATCATCAACATCTGTGGGTTTGGGCAGATAGGAGTGCGCCCCTGATTTGACCGCCTTCGTGGCCGTGGCAATGCTGCCGTAACCCGTCAGCACCACAATCCGCATTTCCGGGTGCAGGGCCAGGGCGTCTTTAATGAGTTCCAGGCCCGACTTGCCGGGCATCTTCAGGTCCACTACCGCCATTTCGGGTCGGCTTTCCTTTATAATTCGCATGGCTTCATCGTAATTGGCAGCCAGAAAGACTTTGCAGCCCCGTTTTTTAAAGGCGCGGCCCAGACGTTCACGAAAAAAATCTTCGTCATCAACCAGAAGAATGGTAGGTGCCATGTATTGATCCCTGTTTATGTGATTGAGCGTAAGCCGTCACAGGCACCCCATCTTCACGCGGTCACTCCCGCCCGCATAGAGGGGCTACCGGAGTCTCCCTTCGGTCGCTTACCTGCGAACGGAAGCGACTACGTAAATCTGTGGCGCCTGTGGCGACTTACAGGTTGGATGTAAGGAATAGCGCAGAGTTTCACACCCTGTGACCAGTTACGATTGAGCTTGTCATGCCCGGCCTGAATCAGTTTTTATGGATTTGATCGAGAGAGAAACTGATGATCGTCTTGGTTCCTTGGCCGGGCCGGGAAAAGAGCCGCAGTGAACCGCCGAAACGTTTGGCGGCGGATTCGGCGAGAAACAGTCCCAGCCCCAGGCCCTTGCCTGGTTCCTTGGTGGTGAAAAATGGTTCGACCGCCCGGGAAAGGACCTCGTCGTTCATTCCTTCTCCCTGATCTTCAATCTCGAAATAAAGAAAATGTTCATCTTTGCCGCATCTGACCTGTACTGTTTTGTCCGCTTCCGAGGACTCCAGACTGTTTTTGATCAGGCAGCGGATGACTCTTTTCACGGTGCGGAAGGGCATGCTGACGGTTAGTTCACCGGCCTTGCACGCGAACAGAATTCGTTTCCGGGTTTTTTCGGGAAACAGAGACACGATTTCCGGCATGAGTTCGGCAACGGTGAAAGTCTTCAGAGGTTCAGCGAGATGTTCACCTGCATCGGCGGTCATCCGGTACAGGATGTCGCGGCAGCGATCCACCTGTCCTCTGATGAGTTCCGCGTCGGAAATCAATTCCGGATCCGAGGCATTTAGACGGAGGGTGTCCAGCATTTCACCGGCGGCAACGGCGATGGTGGCCATCGGGGTTGAAAACTCGTGGGCTGCTCCTGCCGCAAGGGTGGCGAGGGCTGCGAGTTTTTCGTTGCGGTTTTTTTCTCGTTCAAGATCGGCAACGGTTTGCTGATAGTCTTCAAGGTCCTTTTGGATTTTATTGAAAAGAAACACCACGAAAAACGCAGTAATGGAAAAGGCCAGCCACATGCCCTGCAGATGAAGGTTAACGCCGTCACTCGCCGGTTTGACACCAGGTAAAATGGTATGGCGGGCTGCTCCTGCCGCGCCGGCGCCGAGATAATCCTGGAGAAAAAAAAGTCCGGCATAACAGAGAACGGTAAAACCGGTCAGGCCCCAGGCCCAGCCGGGGCGCATCAGAATCGCCCCCAGGCAGATATGGAGGAGAAAGAGAAAGGTGAACGGATTCATCGGCCCGCCGGTATAATGGAGCAGGGCCGTCAGGAGGACGATATCGGAAAACATGACCAAGGCGAAAAGCCATCCCGGTACCGCCCTGTTTCTTTTTTGAAACAGGTAATGGAAGGCGATGTTGCTGGTCCCTTCAAAGGCAATGATAGCGATCAGGATCGGCAGGGGGGGCTTGGTTTCGAAAAAAAGATAGACCGCAAGGACAAGCAGGGCCTGGCAGACGAGCTCTCCCCATCTGAGCAGAAGCAGCCAGGTAAAGGCAATGTTGGCTCGAGTCGCATCAATGCTGATCAGGTTAATGAAACTCTGTTGTTTGCCGGTGGTCAATGAAATCATTCCTTCCTGGCTGAAAAAAAATGGTGAGTCGCATCGTGGTGGTGAACGATTTCAGGGCCTCAATGGTAATTGTGGCATCATCGATGGCGAGTCGCCGCCCTGCTTTTTTCGGAAACTTCTGCCCGCCCGCCGGTCACCAAAGAGGATATGGCTGAATATTTAAACAGGTGTGACAAATTGTCGCATATCTTTTGTACTCAGGAATTGTTGCCAAGTCAATATCTGTCAACGGTCGAAATGTCGAGGCCGGAGATTATTGGGGACCACCGGAACGGGTGGTGAACCAGGCGCTGCTTTCTCATCCTTGAATCCGTGACGGCTTGAGATGACTCTCCATGCAATAGATGGAATTTATTGCATTATTTATCAATAGCCTCATTTGTTGCCTTCACCGCGCCGCCTGCGGGGTGCCCGATAACGGCACATCTGCTGCGTTGACAACAAAGTTGATATCACACCAGGATAATCAACATCGTTGCCGCCTCGAAGGTCTCGCAGGCTCGCTATCTTCATCTGTACCGTTCTCGAACGCTCACGGATTCAGGTCATTGTTTCTCTCATGCGACGATTCAAGGCTGTTTTCCTCGACCTTGAAGTTTTTCAGCGGTTTGCGTGAAAACCTGGCCCGGTACTCACTTGGGAGCAGCCCGGCGTGTTTGGCGAAAAGTTTGCGCAGAAAACCGGAGTCCTCGTAGCCGACGTGAAAGCTGATTTCATCAAAGCTCCGGTGTCCTGATTCCAACAGTGTTTTTGCCTGTTCGACCCTGACTCGCTGCAGATATTCAAGCGGGGTGTTGCCTGTGGCTTTTTTAAAGCGCCGCTCCAGGGTGCGGCGTCCCATACCATGTTTTTTTGCCAGCCTGTTGAAATCAACAGGATGGCTGAAGTTCCTTTCAAGGATATTCTGGAGTTCGATTATCATCGCGTCACCATGGTCATGCTGTTGACAAAAAGTCGTATATGGGGCTTGTGAACTCCGCCCTATATCGTGAATGAGGACCTTGGCGCAATGGCTGGCCGTTTCCAGCCCGCACAGCTTCTCCACCAGGTAGATTGAGAGATCGAGGAAGGAGTTAAAAGCCCCGGAGCAGAAAAGATCACCGGCATCCGTTATCAGCTCATCCGGTTTGAGCAAAACCTCGGGATAGCGTTTTCTGAACAGATCCACCCAGCCCCAGTGGGTGGTGGCGATTTTTCCGTTCAGCAGGCCGGTCTCGGCGAGGAGCATGGAGCCGGTGCAGATGGCGGCCAGCAGGATTCCCTGCGCATGCTGTTCCTGCAGCCATTCGATCACCCGGCCGTATTTGGCCACGGCCTGCTCAATATCCAGCACGCCGGGAATGGTGATGAGATCGGGGGTCGAATCAGACATTGCCCGGTGTGGTGTTATGATAACATCATTGAAAGCGCGTACGGGAAGACCGTCCGGCGTAATAATTTCGACCTCGAATCGAGGGTCCGGTTGAACATGATTGACCATCTGCCACTGGACTCCGACCTGGGCAAAAACATCATGGGGCCCGGTAACGGTGGTTACCGGCACATCGTCCAGTGCCAGGATGGCGACTCGAATTTTTTTTGTTTTCGGCTTGTTCATGGCGATATCAACATGTTTATTGTCGTTTTCGACACTTTTTTTATGGGCCGGCAAGACCTATACTAGGTATATGCTATCTGGTAACGGTATCCATTATCGACTTTTCCGGTTCTTTAAACATGTGGAGGACATGTATGAAAAAGGTGATCATTGCGCTGGTTGCAGGATTATTGTCAATGGGTCTGGTCGTAACAGTGCTCCAGGCCCGACCGATAAAGCGTTTTGATAAACGAACGCAGATGTGCCGGTTCATTGCCGACGGGCAGCTGGGCTGGGACAGCGAACCCTGGGGGGCCGGGGGCAAGAAGTTTCGCGAGGTCTGCAAGAGCTGTCATCACAGAAATAACAACAAGGGGGCTCATTTTCTGTATGCCGCGTCATTTGTCTCGTCAGCCTGGAACAGAATTTTTGCCGAGAGGCGGGTCAAATGCGCCAGGGATGGCTCCTGGAACGTTCTGAGCGCGGACGAGCTGGCAAAGGTCAACGATTACCTGTATCGAAATGCCGACTGGACCTATAATCCCAATTCCGCCGATTCCTGCGGCTGATAGCCGTCTGCTCTCCCGGTCGGGAGACAAAAGCAAAAGAAGATGCGGGTTCTTTCATCCTGGATCCGTGAGCGTTCGAGAACGGTGCAGATGCAAGGCGGCAACGATGTTGATTATCCTGGTGTGATATCAACTTTGTTGCCAACGCAGCAGATGTGCCGTTATCGGGCGCCCCGCAGGGCGGCGCGGTGAAGACCAGGAAATACGTTTATTCGGCAATAATACAATAAATTCCACGTATTGTCCGGGATATCCCTCAAGCCGTCACGGATTCAGGTTCATGGCAACGGTTCGTAACCGTAACCTCGGCGGGTAAAGGCTGAAAGGCTCCAGTTACTCGGTTTCAACCTCGATATGGTCGGCTTCGTTATTGCGCAAGGTCAGCGTCCCGCCCATGACCCTGAGCGCCACGGGGTCGTTCAGCGGCGCGCGCTGCTTGATGATGATTTCCGTTCCCGGGACCAGTCCCATTTCCCGTATGCGACGTCCCAGTTCGCCGCCGACTTTTACGGCAACAATGGTTCCTTTCTGATTGATCGTCATTGTCCGCAGATTGATTCTGGCCATGGAGTTATGTCCTGATTCCGATTGTTGTTATGAGAAGTAATGGAAATTATCTCTTATAGGTGTGGGCGGCGCTTGTCAATCTTTTTATGCGCCGCTTTTGCCTGTTCATTCTTGACAAACGATCAAAGAGCAATAATATGGAATAATGTCGGAGATGATGAGCGCACGCAGCGTGTCCGGTACCCGACTTGAGCCGTTCGCCGGGCCGGTGAAAGACGATCTGGTTGTTAACCTGTTGTAAAATTGAAAACGAGGGACCATCTCATGATATCCATCCTGTCTTTCCTGTCGCTATCCGGATTGCCCCGGCGAACTGTGGCCCAGGAGAGAGGATTGTTCTGATTCAGCAGGAATAGTCGATATCCGACAAGCCACGGTTCAAAGTTGAACCGTGGCTTTTTTTTTTTGACATGCGTGGGGAGCAAGAGTAATGAAAGCCGAAAATTTAAAGAAATATCGGCCCTGCCAGCCGTCGGTTCAATTGCCGAACCGGACCTGGCCGGATATGACGATTAAAAAAGCGCCTGTCTGGTGCAGTGTCGACCTGCGTGACGGCAACCAGGCCCTGGTTCAGCCCATGAGCCTGGATGAAAAACTGGCAATGTTTCAGCTTCTTGTCGATATCGGTTTCAAGGAGATCGAGGTCGGTTTTCCCTCGGCGTCACAGGTCGAGTTCGACTTTACCCGCTTGCTCATTGAACGCCATCTCATCCCCGACGACGTGGTGATTCAGGCCCTGACCCAGTCGCGGGAGCACCTGATCAAGAAGACCTTTGAGGCCCTGCGCGGGGCAAAACAGGCCGTTGTCCACCTCTATAATTCCACTTCGACCCTGCAGCGGCGCGTGGTTTTTCAGATGAGCCGCCGGGAGATTGTCGCTCTCGGCGTCAAGGGAGCGCGGCTGATTCGGCAAGAGGCGGCCGGGAGCGACACCGATATCCGTTACGAATATTCGCCTGAAAGCTTCACCGGTACGGAGATGGATTTTGCCCTGGAGATCTGCGAGGCCGTGATGAACGAGTGGGAACCCGGCCCCGGGCGGCCGGTCATCGTCAATCTGCCGGCAACGGTGGAAATGGCCACGCCGAACATTTATGCCGATCAGATCGAATGGTTTATCCGGAACATGAAAAACCGGGACAGCGCCATCATCAGCCTGCATGCCCATAACGACCGGGGCACGGCCGTGGCCGCTACCGAGCTGGCCCTGATGGCCGGAGCGGACCGGGTCGAGGGCACCCTTTTCGGTAACGGCGAACGTACCGGCAATGTGGATATCGTGACCCTGGCCTTGAACATGTTTTCCCAGGGGGTGGACCCGGGGCTCGATTTTTCCGATATCAACCGGGTGATCGATGTCTATGAGCGCTGTACCAGGCTGCCCGTGCATCCCCGCCATCCCTATGCCGGTGAACTTGTCTACACTGCCTTCTCCGGTTCACATCAGGATGCGATCAATAAGGGCATGGCCGCCTTCGAGCAGAGCGAAGACGGCATCTGGGCCGTACCGTACCTGCCTATTGACCCGGAGGATGTCGGCCGGACCTACGAGTCGATTATCCGCATTAACAGCCAGTCGGGAAAGGGCGGGATCGCCTATATCATGGACAAGGAGTTTGGTTTCAAGCTGCCCCGGGAGATGCAGCGGGAATTCGCCGCCATTATCCAGAAGGCAGCGGACGAGGCCCCGGGTGAACTGCCGAGCGGGATGATCTATAGCACCTTTGAGAAAGAGTACCTGCTGGCGGACAGGTGCTACAAACTGGGGAGTTTTGATGTCCTGAAAAGGAATATTGACCGGCAGGATAATTTGTCGACAGCCGAGGTCGAGGCGGTCATCAGGATGGATGGCGGAGAAGCGAAAATCAAGGCCGTCGGCAATGGTCCCCTGGATGCCTTCTGCCGGGCCCTGCGCAATGAGCTCGGCCTGTCCTTCACCCTGCAGGCTTATCACCAGCACGCCCTGACCGGCGGGTCATCCTCCCAGGCCGTGAGCTATATCCTGATTCGTGATGCACAGGAGCGGGAATTCTGGGGCGCCGGCATAGACACCGACATTATCGTCGCTTCGATCAAGGCGCTGCTCAGCGGCCTGAACCGCGCCTGCACCGCTTCTTGACCACGGCCGGAGGGACCGTCTTCGTCTGCTGAAACTGGAGCAGGTTACACCCTCTTTGGGGGCAACCGGTTATCCCGGCTGCCGGTGCTGGGCGATGTTCTTGATCGTCTTGCGGAACTCCCGCAAGTCCAGGGGCTTCGGTATAAAATGGTCAAAGCCCGCTGCCAGTAACCTCTTCACGTTACTGTCATAGACAAGGCCGGTACAGGCGAATATCGGGATGTGCGAGGTCAACGGATTCGATTTAAGGATCTTCATGGCATCAATACCATTCATGACCGGCATCTCGATGTCCATCAGGATAAGCCCCGGCATCTCCATTTTTGCGATTGCCACTCCCTCGGCCCCATTCTGGGCCAGCGTGGTGGAATAACCGTCTTCCGTCAGGATATTTTCCAGGAGTTCCAGATTCTCGATCTGATCATCAACGATCAGGATTTTCATGATATCACCTGATGATTCTTCAAAATTCTTCTTTGGATCCACGCAAAAATAACTTTACATTTTTACATCCCGGCTTCGGGCTGTCTTTTGTCGATCCTTAATCGCGAAATCAGACCCAAATCCAGGCGCCAATTCTGTGGATTTACTTTTGAGTGGACTCTTGAATTCCGGTCTTAGCCCAACTTTTTGCGATTCATTATCAAAAAAATTTCTGCAGAAATTTTTTAGTAAAGCACAAAAAAATAAATACTGTGAAAGCAGCATGTTACAAAAAATAGACTTTCGTGTAGTGCTATGCGGCAGTTTCTTTGCAACGTAACATGGTGAAATTAAAAGATTTCAGAAAATTAACTTGAAAAGTTGGATTAAGATCCAGGCGTTCGGTTTCTTCTATTGATACAACCGTAAAGAGAAAAAAGTCAACATAAAACACAACCTGTAGTTGTTAGACATTTTTCGTTTTTTATTCAAAGATGGAGGCAAATCACGTTGGAACCTTTTGGGGGGCAACGCTTCGCCGCCAATCGAAAAATAAGGCAGCAATGGGGTGAAATATTGGCTACTCTTGATGAACTCATCGGCCT
Organism: bacterium BMS3Bbin14; assembly: GCA_002897615.1. Taxonomy (GTDB): domain Bacteria; phylum Desulfobacterota; class Desulfobulbia; order Desulfobulbales; family Desulfobulbaceae; genus BMS3Abin13. The sequence goes on along the minus strand of BDTX01000009.1, from coordinate 56,063 downwards.
GAAGATTAAAACCATACGCAAAGGCTCGGGAATGTCACAGATTGAATTGGCCGAGAAACTAGGCTTATCTTTTCAGCAGGTTCAGAAATATGAAAAAGGGGTGACCCGAATATCAGTCCTTCGTCTGCAACAGATTTCCGAGGCCCTTGGAGTGCCTATGGCCGTTTTTTTTGAAAAGGCGGACCGGACGCTGCAAGTAGCCGGCCCTGTTATGGCATACGGCGGAGTAGAGGAAGAAATTCAGGCTCCGTTCGACCGGGAAGGGATGATCCTTTTGAAACTGTTTCGGCGGATCAAAAATCGCAAGATACGGGAAGGGCTTCTGAAGCAACTGCGTGGTATTATTGAATTGCAGGGGGAACAGTAACAACCGCCAAGTTCACTGTCGATTGGATCCGCATGTCGAGGAAAGAGCATTCGTGAAGAAAATTAAAGATTTTCCGTTATTCAGACGCCCCCGGGAGAAACTGGTGAATCAGGGGGCGGAGGCTCTTTCGGATACGGAACTGCTGGCCGTTCTCCTTGGCAGCGGCGTAAAAGGCAACGGCGTCTTGCAGATGGCGCGCGCCATTCTGCAGCGCTTTGATCGAAGCACCGAACTGGACGTCAATGAACTCCTGGCAATCGATGGTGTCGGACTCGCCAAGGCGTGCCAGTTGATGGCCGCCCTGGAATTTGCCCGGCGCCGTTTTTTTCACAGCTCGACAGTGATCCGGCAGGCACGTGACGTGCTGCCGCAAATCTCGCATATTGCCGGAAAAAAGCAGGAATATTTTCTCTGCATCGCTTTGAACGGCGCCAAGGAGGTGATCGGCAACCGGGTAGTCACTATCGGTCTTCTCAATTCAACCCAGGTCCATCCGCGGGAAGTGTTTGCCGATGTCATTGCCGGACGGGCCGATTCCGTCATCCTGGCCCATAATCACCCTTCAGGCGTCCTGAAAGCCAGCCCGGAGGATATTGCCGTCACCAACCAGATGCTTGAGGCCGGGAGAATACTTGGTATATCCCTCCTGGACCATATCATTATCACCAGGAACGGTTATCTTTCTTTTAAGGAAGAAGGGTTGCTCTAAAAAGGGGGTGTATGAACCTGTGGGGGCAATGGTGGCGGAGGCCATCAGGCCCGCGGCGAAGTCTACGTTGCCGATACCGAAAAAGAGTACGTCTGCGTGTCTTTCGCCTTGCATCTTCGGCAAAACCGGCCGCTGCATAATCCGGGTTAAAAGTCAGGGCCCGGTCTTGGCTCTCCGCAACCCTCGTCCCTGGCCCCATGATAGTGACATAGGAGGCACCCATTCGGGCCGGCATGGTCATTGGTGTGGCAGCTATAACACAGGTCCTGGTTACAAAAAGACTGTTCACCAGGTGGGCCACACCCGGTCACCATGTTGCTGTTGATCTCCTTTCTCAATAAATAACTTGACGGCTTGGCGGCAAGGACCGATCCATGCGGCTCGTGGCAGTCCAGGCACGACAGGACGTAGTTTGACGCTACCGGTGTGGTGTTGTACGGAGCAATCACCTTACCTTTGCACGTGTAGCTTTCAGACCCCTCTCCGTTTATTCCGAAGTTCCTGGTTCGCTGCCCGTGCATGTCCCCTGAGGGTCCCCAGTTTATGGCAGTGAGATAGCCGGGTGTCGTGTTGGGATTCTTGGATGCGGACTGGGTAGTCGGCACCTCGTACTGGTGGCAGTCGAGACAGAAGGTGACGTAGTCAGGGGTAAGGGAGCCGTCCCTGGTGGAGACGCCGCCGGGTTCATAGGTGCTGGTTGAATTGTAGAAGAAAGGGGAACGATAGGTGTTGTATTTATCCATCCGTTCGTTGGCGTCGTCGCCCCACAGGTGTCCATGGTCAGTCGGCCTGGCAATGGCGGCGTACGTGGGGTCTGAGGGGTGGGCCTTGTTTTGCTTGACAAGATGGGGATTGTGACATGCGACACAGGGGTTGGATGAATCCTTGAAAAAGGGGAACTTAGTTTTGGCAAACCTCCAGACATCATATAAATTATGGGAGGATGAGTATAAAGTATTTGTTCCGAAAACGTAAGAGAGGGATCCCAGGTTAAAGGCCTCGATGATGTCCGTGGCGCTGTCCGTGGAATAACCGCCGAAGGTATTGCTGTATTGCCGGTTGGTAATGCCCCCCTCACTCTGCACCGCTCCGGTAGCGATATGACAGTAGAAACAAAAGTCATCCGTTTGGGAGTACGGTCCGGTGGTCTTGCCGGAAAAGTTATTGGCAAACAGGGTGAAGGGATAGGGTCCACCGGCCGGAGTTGAGCCGTTAACGCTGGCATGTTGTTCATGACAGTGGGCACAGTTGCCCCTTGCATACCCCGCTGCGGCCATAGTGGACCTGTTGACCCCTATTGTGTTGTTACCATGAACAGAGTTCAGGTAGGGGCCGGCCATAACCCTGCCGGCGCAGGACAGGATCAACAATGACAACAGGATAAACATGGTGCGTCCCTGAATTTCCATTATAAGGATCCCCTATGGTGATCAGATGACAAGTAAAAAAATATGAGGCGGAGCTGCCCCGCAGTTCAGACCCGGCATCTTCTTTCGTAGTTATTTCGGTGGGTATAATCGCAATTTTCGGTTGTTAATTCAACTGCTGTCAACTCTTTACCATTGTCCTGCACAACCCCAAGGTCCGGCTGGACAGCGTAATTGTTACAAAATAGTAAATCGACTGTCAATCATTTACCTCTCCGCCGGTGAAAAGCGTTGTCCTGCAACCAGTTGCAGGCAAGCGGTGTTGCAAGGGCCGGAGTATCGGCGGGTCTGGAAAGATATGTCGATGGTTTTTCGGTCCTTCATCACTGTTCTGCTGCGCATGGCGGCATGATGGACTTTCGGGAAACTCCAGTTGGGCCGGAAATGACTTTTTCCTTTGACAAAGCATTTTTTTTCGTATTAACATCCGGGAATGCGAAGGTGGGGAGCTGTTGATTCCGCTCCTGCCGGCTTTTTGGGAGCCATGACGGTAATATCAAGATGACTGGAGGGGAGAAGTATGAACAAAAAGGAATTGGTTGAGTCAATGGCAGGTGCGGCGGACATCAGTAAAGCTGCTGCGGAAAAAGCGCTGAACGGCATGCTGATGTCGATTACCGCTGCCCTGGCCAAGGGGGACCGGGTCACACTTGTCGGTTTTGGTACTTTTTCATCCGTCAAGCGCGCCAAACGGATGGCCAAAAATCCCCGTACCGGTGAAATCATCAAAATCCCCGCCAAAAATGTTGCCAAGTTCAAACCGGGCAGCAAGCTCGCCGAAGCTGTGAAAAAATAATCTTTCTTGTAAGTCATATAAAAAAAACAGCCGGCAACAATGCCGGCTGTTTTTTTTTATGCCCGCCGGGTATAATTTTGCCTGTGCCCATCCGGAAACGGTATTTTTTGTTCTGAATTTTACCGAAGAGGAGACGCCCCTGAGATTTAAGCCGTTGTTGATGTCGGCAAAAAAATGTTAATATAAAAAATGTTAATATAAATATTGCAGGATCTGTAATAGAGGCCCTTGATGGTTCGTTTTATTCACACTGCCGATATTCACCTTGACAGTCCCCTGAAAGGACTTGAGGCCCATGAAGATGCACCGGTTGATGAAATTCGCGGCGCGACGAGACGGGCTTTTGACAATCTCATTGAACTGGCCCTTGAGGAGGAGGTTGACTTTGTCCTCATTGCCGGCGACCTCTATGACGGAGACTGGAAGGATTATAATACCGGGTTGTTTTTTGTCGACCGGATGGGAAGACTGGACCGGGCCGGGATCAGGGTCTTTATCGTTCTCGGCAATCATGATGCGGCGAGCCGGATCACCAAGACCATGCCCCTGCCGGGCAATGTGACTCTTCTTTCCTCCCGGAAACCGCAGACGGTCCTGCTCGACGATCTTGGCGTTGCAATTCACGGGCAAAGCTATCCCAGCCGGGCGGTAAGCGAAAACCTCGTTGCGCAATATCCCCGCAAAGATCCCGACTATTTCAACATCGGTCTTCTGCATACCGCTCTCACCGGCCGGCCGGGGCATGAACCTTATGCCCCCTGCACCGTGGATGATCTTCTTGCCAAGGGCTATGACTACTGGGCGCTCGGACATATCCACCTGCGGGAAGTCGTGGCGGCCGACCCCCTGATCGTTTTCCCTGGTAATATCCAGGGCCGGCATATTCGCGAAATCGGCGGCAAGGGAGCCACCTTGGTCACAATCGAGGATGGTCATATAACGGCGGCCGAGCATCGGGAGCTTGATGTGCTGCGCTGGGCCGTCTGCCGGGTGGACCTTGCCGGGTGTGAGACCCGGGAGGCGGTGTATGAGCAAGTCCGGTCAGCCATGGCAGAAGAGCAAGGTGCGGCAGACGGCAGGACCCTGGCTCTCCGGCTGCATCTGCAAGGGGGCTGCCCCCTGCATGCCGAGCTGCATTCCCGTGCCGCCAGGTGGGTTGAGGAGTTTCGCGGTATCGCTGCCGGCCTGGGGGATGTCTGGCTGGAGAAGGTAAAGTTCAACACCACCCGCAAGACCAGCCTGGAAGAGATCATTGGCGAAGATACGCCCCTTGCCGGCCTGCTGCAGGCGGTCGAGGGGCTGGAATTCGGCGCTGCCGCGCTGACCGGGCTGGTGCCGGATCTCGCTAATCTGAAAACGAAACTGCCGGCGGAGCTGTTGGCCACGGACTCCCTGCTGGAGAGTCGGCCCGAACAACTGGCTGAACTGCGGGGTACGGTCAAGGAATTCCTGATTGCCAGGTTGATCCGGCACGGAGGGGAAACATGAGGCTCAAGCGTCTTGAGCTCAAGGCCTTTGGGCCGTTCACCGGCCGGACTCTTGAATTCGACTCCGAAGAGCCGGGCCTCCATATCATTTACGGCCTGAACGAGGCCGGTAAAAGCAGTTCCCTCCGGGCGCTCAAGGCCCTCCTGTATGGTTTCCCCGAACGGACGTCCGACAACTTCCAGCATGCCAATGATCAATTGCTGGTCGGTGGCTGCCTCCAGGCCGCGGACGGCCGGGAGATCACCTTCCTGCGCCGTAAAAAAAGAAAGGCGGATCTCCTGGGGCCTGATGGCAATCCTCTGGACCCCGGCGCCCTCGCTCCCTATCTGCATGGTATTGAGCCGGCCCTCTTTGAATCGCTTTACGGCATTGATCACCAGACCCTGGTCAAGGGCGGCGAGGATATCCTGGCCCAGAAAGGCGAGGTCGGCCAGGCCCTGTTCGCCGCGGGCGCCGGTATCTCTTCCCTGCGCGGGATCCTGGATTCCCTGGATGCCGAGGCTGAAGAACTTTTTAAGAGCCGCGGTTCAAAACAGCAGATCAATCAGGCCGTCAACGAGTATAAAAGGCTGAAAAAGACCGTCAAGGAGGCAAGCCTTCCTTCCGGTAAATGGAAAGAGCATCATCAGCGCCTCAAGGATGCCGAAGCTGAACTGGCAGAACTTGAGAAAGAGAGTGACCGGAAGAACGCCGAGGTGCAGCGGCTTGAGCGGCTGCGCCGGGCCATTCCGGAGCTGGCCGCGCTGGAGAACCTGAAAAAGCAGCTGCGGGATTTCGGGGAACTGGTTGTGCTGCCGCCCGGGTTTCCGGAACAGCTGCAAAAGGTGGAGCAGGAAATCCGGGAAATCAACCTCCGGCTCGGTAAAGATAAAGATCGTTTGGCGGGGCTGCTGGCCAGGCGGGACGGCATCTCCCTTAACCAGGCGCTTCTGGATCATGCCGAGGCTATCGAGGATCTGCATCAGCGGCTGGGCCAGTACCGCAAGGGCCGGCAAGACCGGAGTCGGCTGGACGGTATGCGGATCAGTAACCGTAAGGATGCCGGCGCCCTCATCCAGGAGGTACGACCTGATTTTACCCTGGCGGATGCAGAATCCTTGCGGCCGGTGCTGGGCCGGAAGAGAACCATTCAGGCCCTGAGTTCGCAGCATGAAGCCCTGGCGCAGCAGGAGTCGCAGGCGCGGAGGCAGAAAGATGAGGCGGCAAAGGAACTCGAGGAAATTACCAAGGAATTGTCCGGCCGGCCTGCTGTCAGAGAAAGTGACGGTCTGGCAAAGGCGTTGAAGCTGGCCCGGAGAGCGGGTGATCTTGACGGACAGGTTGAGGAGATTGCCCGCCGGATTGGTGATGGGAAAAAGGCCTGCCAGGCAGAGCTTAAGAGATCTGGGCTGTGGACAGGAGAACTGGATCAACTACCTGAGTTGCCCCTGCCGCTTGCCGAGACGGTTCGGCGTTTTGAGACGGAATACAGTGAGCTTGAAAATGATAGAAAGCAGCTCAGGAAGGATCGTAAAAAGGCGGCCGGAGAGCTGAAGGATGCCAGGGCTGACAGCAGGGAAGTGGCATATGGCGGGGAGGTTCCCTCCGAGCAGGACCTGGTGGCGTCCCGGCAGAAGCGGCAGGATGGCTGGCATCTCCTGCGCCGGCAGTGGCTCGCTGGCGAGGATATCGCCAGGGAGGCCGCGGAATATGAGCCGGGCCGGGCCGTCCATGATGCCTACGAGGACTATGTCAAACAGGCGGATCATCTCGCCGACCGGCTGAGGCGGGAGGCGGCGCGGGTCGCCAAGGCGGCATCATTACGGGCCAGGATCGAAAGCCTTGAAGAGACAATCAAGGAGATCACTGCACAGGAACAGGAACTGACCAGCCGGGAAGAAAGCCTTGCGGCCAGGTGGCAGGCTGAATGGAAATCTACCGGGATTAAGCCGCGCTCTCCCCGGGAAATGCTCGCCTGGTTGGCTGATATTGACAGACTGCGGTCTAAGGTGACCGAAATCTTCAATAAAGAGGGCGAGGTTAAAGAGAAAGACAAGGCCCGGCAGCGACACCGCCGAGCCCTGGTCGCGGAGCTGCAGGCCCTGGGGGAAAGCGGGGAATTCTCCGGCCGGGAGCTGGCGCCGGTCCTGGCCTTTGCCGAATCGGTCCTGGAGGATATCGCCCGGCACCGGACTGAGCTGGAGAAACTGAATGACCGGCAGACGCGGGTCCGCAAGGTCCTGGACCGGGCCGGGAAAGAACTGGAGGAGGCGGAAACAGCCGGGAGCGGGTGGCAGGCAAGGTGGGACAAGGCCCTGGCCGGCCTCGGCCTTATGGACCGGGTCTCGCCGGTTGAGGCACTTGATCTTCTTGAAATTATTGCTAATTGTTTTGATAAGCTTGAAAAGGCCAAGGAGTTTCAAAGCCGCATCGCCGGCATTGACCGGGACGTGGAAAAATTCAGCAGTGACGTGCGGAACCTGCTGGAACAGGCGGCTCCCGACCTTAAGAGCCTGCCCCTGGACCAGGCAGTCCTGCAGCTGCATACCAGGCTGGGCCGGGCCCGGCAGGACAGGAAGCTGCTGGAGGAGAATAATGCGGAAGCAGACGGTCTGGCCATGGCGATACAGGATGCGGAGAAAACCCTGCAAAGCCTGGATAAGCAGATGGCGGGGCTGCTCGCGACCGCCAGGTGTGACAAGGCGGCAGACCTGGCTGCGGCAATCAGCAGGTCTACTGAATATCAAAGGCTGCAGAAAAAGGTTTCCGAGGCTGAAACCACCTTGGCGAAAGTGGCGGAGGGGGTGCCGGTCAAGGAGATCAGGCAACAGGCTGAAGAGGTGTCCGTGGATGAGCTGCCGGGCCTGATCGTGTCTCTCAAGCGACAGATAGCCGAAGAATTGTATCCCCGGATCAAGGATGTTTTAGAGGTCATTGGCGAAGAGAACAGGGAACTGCGGCTCATGGACGGCCGCGGCCGGGCGGCCGAGGCGGCCGAGAAGATGGAGCAGGTCGCAGCCAGGACACGGCGCCTTGTTGATCAGTATGTCCTGATCAAGGTGGCGGCCATGGTGCTGAAAGACGAGATTGAAAGATATCGCAAGGAACATCAGGACCCGGTGCTGCGGGTAGCCTCCAAATATTTTGCCGACCTGACCATCAATTCTTTTGCCGGTCTGCGGACCGATGTTGATGACAAGGGCGAACCGATTCTTGTCGGCCTGCGGCGGGATGACACCCGGGTGTCCGTGGCCGGAATGAGTTCCGGCACCCGCGACCAGTTGTATCTTGCCCTGCGGCTTGCCACCCTGGAGTCGCGGCTGCAGCACAGCGAGCCGATGCCGTTTATCGTGGACGATATTCTGATCAATTTCGATGATGACCGTTCACGGGCGACCCTCAATGTCCTCGCCGGCCTGGCCCGGAGAAACCAGGTCATCCTTTTTACTCATCATGGGCAGGTCGCGGAAGAATCGCGCAGGCTCTCGGGAGAAGGGCTGGCCCACGTTCACGAACTTCATCAATAGTGATCTCGTGAAAAGCCGGATATGTAAACGTCCTCTCCTCCGTCATTCCCGCGCAGACGGGAATGGCGGAAAATTAGCAGAAAAACGAATTCCCGAACCATGAGGAAGACCAATGACGAACAACCGGAATTGCCCCATAAAATCCCCGGACATGTCACCGGTGGAAGTTGTCCGCCTTCACCCTGAAGACGGGGTCAAGGATTACCAGCAGGCCGTGGAGCTGGCCGGGAACGAGGCGGAACAGCGGTTCGGGGAATATATGCTGATGTCCTGGTATGACCGGGACCGGGATTTCGAATCGCCGCCCCATACTTCCGAGTGTTCGGCGAGTAGCGAAAAGGAGGGCTATATCAATTATGGCCTGAACCATGGAGCGAAGCTCATGGTCGATATCGAGGATGGCCGGTTTGTCTTTTTCTACGCCCCGGTAGAATGGTAAAATGATAGTAACGGCTCCAAGGTTTCGAGCCGCTTTGCTAATTTTATAGCCTTGTTCCGTGATCAGTTTGACCGCTTCTTCCTTGAATTCCTGTGTGTATTTATTTCACTTCTTTTTCATTGAACACCTCTTGACGGGATTATAAATCCACTCTTAGAAAAGTGTCCACTAATACCCTGCCACCTCATCACATGTTGTCTGGTTTATCCTGTTCCATCTGGCTTATCCGCCGGGCCTGCAGGCAAAAGGCCTCTAAGCGGGCTTCGATAATCTGCGGGAAAACATTGCCGTCCGTTTCGATGGCCAGGAAGGGCAGCTTGCAGTCCTTTGCCAAAACTGCTGAAAAATAATTATGGCCGTTCTTTTTCATCAGTTCTCTTTTTACGGTGGTGGTAAATTTTTCGTTGAGAATCGCTTCAGCCACCCGGGAGGGCATACAGCCAAAGGGTGCGATTGAGATGATGCCACAGGCCGGATGAAGAATTTCATGAAAAGCCGCCCCCACGGTAAGAATCGTTTCACAGGTAAAGTTGGGGGAAAAAAAATTCTCTCCGGCGGCAATGAGCGGCTCCACCTCGGCTTGTTCTTCATAAAAGAATAGGCCGGATGACGCCAGTCTTTTTCTGATCCGCCGGTCGAAAAACTGTTTTACCCGCAGTCTGATCCAGAATCCCAGGTCCCGTTTTCCCTCGATACCGTGTCTAATCAACCAGTCGATATACTTGATCCATTCACTGTTTGTGGAGGTGCGGACAATAAAGCCGCAGTCGGCCATACGTTCTATCAGTTGTTGCAAGGAGAGGGGATCGTGGCGGACGTATATCTCGCCAATAAGAGAGAGCTTGGGTATCTTGCCGTACGGTTTTTTCAGGGGGATGCGGCTCAGGGCTTTGGCGCTCTTGGTCAGCTGGCGGGCAATGGTGGGCCACCCCTGGTCAATTATCGCGACAATGGCTTGATATTCGCGTTCCAGAATTTCCAGGCCCAGGTCGCGGTCCTCGGCCCCGGCCAGCACTGTGGACCACATTTCATCAAAGACATCACCGATGACCAGGGCCCGCCAGGCCGCAACCATGAAACGGTCACCCAACCCGCCATAGCCGTTGATCGAGGTGGGCGACAGTACTGCCATGTCGGGAATCTGATGTTTTTCAATAACCCGCTTGAAAAATACATGGTACTGCCCAAAGCGACAGGGACCTTCGGCACTGGCCATGAAATAGGCGCTGACCTCATCGGCCGACCGTCTGTCTTTGTAATATAACAAAGACCCCACCGTGGTCTGGAGCGGCAGACATTCCTTACAGGTGGAATTTCCCCGCCCCAGTTTCAGAACCTCTCTATCGGCCGGGGGCAATGCTTCGGCCCGGATGCCCACCCGGGCAAAGGCCCTGGCCAGCAATAGGGTGCCGAAACGGCTCATGGACGGTAATAGCACTTTGACCCGCTCATGGGTCAGGGGCAGCCACTCACCCGTCGAGGTGCGGATGCCGGGCTTGCCGCCATTGGTTTGCAGGGCGGCGGTGACAAAGTTTTTTTTGATTCCCGACCGGATTGCCGGTGTTTTTTTGATCTGCCGGTAATACTGGACAATATCCAGAAAAGCCTCAATGCGGGTTTCCAGGCCGGCATCGGCGGTGTGGCTGTCCAGCTCGAGGGTAAGTGACGGTTTGCGGCCCATGATATCACGGAAGTAGCCAATAATAAAAGAATCCGGCCCGCAGGAAAAATTGGTGATATAGGTGGCGAAAAGTTGAGGATTTTTCCGGACTAAATGGGCTCCTTTTAAAATCATGCGACCCATGGCCCAGTACATATTGTGATCGTTCTCAAGCTGTTCCCGCCTGTAGGGAAGCATGTCAAAAGGAATGATCCGGATGCCGCGGGAGGCGAACTTGGCGGGTATGCCTTTGTTGGCCACGGAGGTAAAGCCGTTATAAGGCCGGCCAAACAACACCACCGCCATGCTGTCCGGGGTGTCTTGTAACTCGTCCAGGGCCTCCTGGCCCAGGCGCTGGATATCGGTCTGGAATTCCTCCTGGGCCGCCATGGCTGCGGTCAGTGTCGATTTGACTTTTTGCGGAGCCACGGCCAATGCCCGGGCCAGCTCTTCAAAGGCAGGGATATTGGCCGCCATTGCCTTGGAAAAGTCAAGGGTGGTGGTCAGTGTCTGTTTGGCCGGGAAGCCGGGGAAGGCGCTGCGCAGATAAAATGGTTCCCCCTGAACGAACACACAGGTGCAGCTCTCGCAGTTTTCGTCGCCGGCAGGAATGCCGCGTAAATGGGGAAGAAAATAAAAATCAGCACCCCGATTCAGCAGGGCGGCGGCATAGCCGTGGGCCAGTTCCACCGGATAACAAAAAGCCGCCCCCTGTTGATCAATGCCGGCCGGATCCAATTTGTCCGGCAGGATCAGCCTAAAGCCCAATTCGGCAAAAAAGCGATTGAAAAAAGGGAAATAGGTATTGATCAGGAAAGAACGGTTCATGCCGACGGTCGGCCGACGGTCAGCCGGATCATCGGGTTGCAGGTCCCGGAAAACGCGACGCTCCCGTCTGCTCACCAAATCCAGACCGGTGCTGATTTTGCGTTTATGGATGATATTATCAAAGCGGTTACAGATACCCCCGAAAGGATAAGTTTTGTCATCGATCTTGATCCGCGAAATCTCGCAGCCCCGGTCGCAGTCTTTGCCGCCGCCACATTTAAAGGGCTTGGCATAGCTGACTTGCCGGTTTGCCAGTTTGTTGAGATCAAAATTGTCCTGTTCGAGCAATCCTTGTTCCATCCGACGTTCAACCTCAAGGGCAACGCCAAAGGCGCCCATGAGGCCCGGTTCCGGCGGCACTACCATCTCCTTGCCGGTCACTGCGGCCATGGCCACCGGCACGGCCTGATTGTAGCAGACCCCGCCCTGAATGAAGACCTTTTTACCCACCGGCCGGTTGCCTTTGACTCGGTTGGTATAGTTCATGCAGATGGAGTAAATCAAACCGGCAACAATATCAGGCAGTGGAATGTTCTCCTGTGCCGCCCCCTTGATGTCGGAGCCGATAAAGGCGGCACATTGATCGTTAAAATTGGGCGGTTTTTCGGCCTGCAAGGCGATTTTGCCGATAGCGGTTACGTCCAGGCCCAGGCTTTCCTTGGCCGCCTCCTCCAGGAATGAACCGGTACCGGCGCTGCACGCCTCGTTCATCGCATAGTCACTGGGTACCCCGTTGGTTATGTAGGTATATTTTGCATCTTGACCGCCGATCTCAAAGATGGTGTCCACTTGCGGGTCGAAGTGGACAGCAGCTGTGGCATGGGCGATAATTTCATTGATCACCCCGCTGGTCATGGCATGCAGACCAGCGATCTGACGACCGGAACCTGTAACCCCCAGTCCTTCAATAGTTATGGGAACCGGGAGCTGCCGGGCCAGGCTCTTATAAACCCGCCGGGAGGCGCCGATGGGGTCGCCGTTGGTCCGCAGGTAGTCGGTGGCGAGAATGGCCTTGTCGCGCCGCCGCATGATTACCCCTTTGGTCGTGGTGGATCCTACATCCAGGCCCAGAATAGTACGATCGTCGGCCACGGCCGGTCGCCGCATCATCTCCTTGAACTCAACCTTGTTGGTGAAGGCTGATAAGGGCTGGTGGAAGTCGAGCCGGGAATGGCAATCCAGAAAAATATTTTTCAGGCCGGTAAAAGGCACGGTTTCGTGGGTCAAGGCCCAGAGGGCGGCGCCCAGGGCCTCAAAATAGGTGGCTTCGGCAGGGATAAAAAGATCAGCAATTTGTTGGCGCAGATAGTGGACCATGGCCTGATTCCTGGTGCAGCCGCCGATCAACATTACCGAGGTCTTAGGCAATTTTTTCAGCAGTTCCAGAATCTTGCCGGCCATCATATGGGAGAGGCCCGCCACCACCTGCGGTTTGGGCACCCCCTTGTTAAGGGCATGGGTGCAGTCGCTTTTACAGAACACGGAACAACGGCCGGAGACCTGGTGATGTTTGTCCGGCATCTCCATGCGTGCCACTTCGTCCAAAGAGATGGACATCCGGCCCAGTTGTTGGAGAAAAAATTCGCCGGTTCCCGAGGCACATTTGTTGCCGGTATGAATATTCTGGATTCGGCCTTCATCATCCAGATGATATATCATGATCGTTTCGCCGCCGACGCTGATCACTACCTGATAGGGATGGCCGACGGGCAGGATATGGCCGCAGGCCAGCTCCAGCGTCTCGGGTTCGGTGATGGCGGACAGGGAGAGATAATTTTTGAATTTCCGGCCGGTGGTGCCGATCCGGCAATTATCTATATCCCCCATCTCACCAAACAACTCCAGCAAAGTCAGGCGCGGATTGCCCTCATGGGCTTTGCTCCTTGCCCAGATTATTTTGGTTTTTTGTGAAGTTTTCCGGAGTCTCACCAAGCTGATGGTTGAGGCTCCCAAGCATATTCCCAAAGATTCCATAGTGAATTTTCAAGTCTCCTGGTACGAATTACTTGATTTGTCAGATCTGCGATACCTGCAAGGTATATTGAGGCTTTTTAAAAAGTCTTATTCCTGAATCCGTGAGCGTTCGAGAACGGTGCAGATGCAGATAGCGAGCCTGCGAGACCTTCGAGGCGGCAACGATGTTGATTATCCTGGTGTGATATCAACTTTGTTGCCAACGCCGCAGATGCGCCGTTATCGGGCGCCCCGCAGGGCGGCGCGGTGAAGACCAAAAAATGCGGTTGTTCGTCAATAATGCAATAAATTCCATATATTGCATGGAACATCACCTCAAGCCGTCATGGATTCAGGTTATTGTGCAAAAGGTTGGTACAGATCGAGTAAGAAAATTGCGCAATTTAGATTCAAATAACATATATACCATGCTGCCGGCCATTGAGCCAAGAAAAGATCAAGTTGCTTCTGTCACGGACTTGTCTAAATCCCGAAGAGGTGGGACGCGGGGGGGGCAGGGGCATAGCCGTCAAGCTAAGGCGAATACAATAACATATCAGGTGCTTGCGCTACGTAGGAGCCCGCCCCTGCGGGCGATAATTATACATCAGGTTATCTTTTGCCACCAATCGCCCGCGGGGCGGGCTCCTACGATACCGCGCGATATTGTTGACCTTTTGCGTTAGCTTACGGCTATAGGGGCAGGGGGGCACCTATTAAAAGGCCCCTTGTCTTGTCCCTTGTTTTGTGTTCCCTTGGTTCTCCTTGTCTTTGTTCCTGGATCCGTGAGCGTTCGAGAACGGTGCAGATGCAAGGCGGCAACGATGTTGATTATCCTAGTGTGATATCAACGAGTTGCCAACGCAGCAGCTGCGCCGTTATCGGGCGCCCCGCAGGGCGGCGCGGTGCAGACCGAAAAATGCGTTTATTCGGAGATAATGCAATAAATTCCACATATTGTGTAAAATGTCTCCTCAAGCCGTCACGGATCCAGGTTTGTTGGCAGGTCTTCGGTTGCATCTTTCCGGCTCCAAAAGGGGCAGGTTGAAAAAATAACGATCGTTTTTACGAAAATTTATTTTGCAAAGTGGTTGGAATGACTTGAGAGTATCGCCGAACAATGTTCGCTGGCCGACGGCCGGACGAGAAATATACATGAAACATCTTGCAGAATTTGGTATCATTTAAAATGAAGCAAATTCGTCGCTTAACCATTTATGTCGATGATATATATCTTAGAGTCCGCGCAAAAAAATAACCGCACATTCCCGCATCCCGGCTTTGGGCTGTCTTCCGTAGATTCTCAATCACGAAGTCCTCAACGTAGCATTGTTACCGCCTGCGATTTTTTTTCAATTGGCTCAACGAGATCCAACCCCAAGCCAGGCATCAATTCTCCGGCTTTGTTTTTGCGCGAATCATCAGCATGTGAAGATGGATGAAATTTTACCGACCCCACTCCTTTTTTGCCCTTTTATTAACGGGCTTTGTTTTTGTGTCTCTGCCGCTGATGACGGCCCTGTTCAGCTCCATTCAAATTCTTGATGGCCTGGTGCAGCAAAGTGCCGTTGCTGTCTTCAGCTCCGTTGATCGGGTCAGCGGCAGCCGGAAGCTGATGGCGCTGCTCCATGACCAGGAGCGCAAGGCGCGACTTTTTCAAGTGCTTGGTGATCCGCAATATCTGAAAGAAGTTAATTCGATTGAGCAGGATCTGAATAAAACACTGATCCATCTTGCCGACTTAAATGCCGATGAACAGCTTGCGGCTAAGATTAAACAGGTACAGACCGTTGAACACGACTTGGTTGCAGGATTTAATCGTATTTCCGGGGCGCCGAAAAAGCGGAAAAAGGAGCGAGATAAACTGCTGGCAAACTATCGCCTTCTCAATGACCTGGCTTGGTCCATTGAGGACTCGAACCGGGAATTGATGGCTAAAGAAGTAGACGGGTTGCAACAGAAAGTACACCAGGACAAGAGGATGCTGATATGGCAGACTTCCGGCTTGATGCTCTTCAGTGTTCTGCTGATTATCCTGTTTGTCATCGTTATTTCCAAACCGGTTCGGCAGATTGATCAGGGGATTGAGCGCCTTGGTGATGGAGATTTCCAGACGTCTATTATTGTGACCGGGCCGAGAGATCTGGAAATACTGGGGCAGAAACTGGACTGGCTTCGGAGGCGCCTTGCCGAACTTGACCGGGACAAGATCAAGCTGGTTGCCCATATTTCCCATGAGCTCAAAACTCCCCTGTCCTCAATTAAAGAAGGTGCCGCCCTGCTCCGGGATGAGTTGGTCGGCCCGATGAATACGCGCCAGAAAAATGTGGTCGGGATCCTGGATAAAAATTGTAGCAAGTTACAGCTGCTTATTGAAAATATACTGGATTTCAACATGGCCAAGGTCAGGGAAACTCCTGAAGAACAGGATTGTTTCAGGTTGGATGGCTTGATCCAGGAGGTGGTTACCGATCACCAGAACAGTGTCCTTGCCAGGCAGATAATGATTGAAGTGCAGTTGGCTGCCGTACGTGTTGCCGGTAACCGAAAACAATTGAAAACGGTTTTTGATAATCTTTTGTCCAACGCCGTGAAATTTACTCCGGACCAAGGATTGATCAAAATACAGTTGCGTGTGAATTCCCGCCTCGTTGTCTGCTTTGTCGAAGATAGCGGCCCGGGAGTCAGAGACGAGGATCGTTCCAGAATTTTCTCACCTTTTTTCCAGGGTCAGGGGGCTAAAAAGACTGTGGTTAAGGGTTCAGGCCTGGGTCTTGCAATTAGTAAAGAATATGTGCAGAATCACGGAGGAACTATTCGTTTGCTTCCTGGTAAACGGGGCGCCCGGTTTGCCGTGACACTGCCAGTCGCTGTTTGAGTAATGGTATAATGAATAAATTTTTGTTTTTCTTGATGATTCTTCCTATTATTTTATGTAGTTGCGCCGAGATGGTGTCGTTGCAGAGGGGTAGGGCCGGATACGTTTTGTCGTGTATGAACGAAATGCAGGGTATTCGACGCGATGATTTTGAGGCTCGTGTCCGCCGGGCGGAAAAAAAATTGGCAAACGGTAATGATCTGGATCAACTTCATTTCGTCTGCCTGAGTTTAAATGAAAAAGCGGACTATGAGCTGGTGAAGAAGGGCGGAGAGGTGCTCGCCGAATATCTTGAGCGGCACCCTGACGCCCGGCAGGATATGCTGGGGCTTTCCGCCTTAGTCAAGCGTCTTGGCAGTGCGGAGATTTGCAGCCAGAGTACCAGGAAGAAGCTGGTTGATGAAAAAAATAAACTCGAAAAGAAAGTTGATTCGCTCACCAACTCCCTGGAGCAGGAGCAGGTCAGGGCCCAGGATCTGAAAAGCCAGATCGAACAGCTCAAGAATATTGAAAATATCATTAAAGATCGGTAGGATACCGAGATGGGAGCAGGTTTTATGAGTGAAGGTTACCGTATTCTTCTTGTCGATGACGAGGCGGATCTGCTCAGTTTATGGAAATTGCGCCTTGAGAGCAATAGTTATCAGGTCACAACCACACTAAGTGGAGAAGAGGCCTTGGCCAAGTTGGCGATGATCAGGCCGCACCTGGTCATCACCGATCTGCGAATGCCGGGGATTGACGGTATAACTTTGTTTGAGGCGGTTCGGAAGCGAAATCGGGCAATTCCGGTCATCATTATCACCGCCCATGGATCCATTCCGGAGGCGGTAGAGGCAACCCGGCAGGGAGTTTTTTCCTTCCTGACCAAGCCGATTGACGGCCGGGATCTTGTGCGGGAGGTCGAGAAGGCTCTGAAATTTTCAGCCGCTGGTGCCGGCCCTCGTGATGACCGTGGGGAGTGGTGCAGTGACATTATCTATAAAAGCGCTGCCATGGAACAGTTGCTCTCTAAAGCACGCTTGGTGGCCGAAACAGATGCAACGGTTCTGATCAGAGGGGAGAGCGGTACCGGCAAGGAACTTCTGGCCATTGCCATTCATCGGGCAAGTGACCGCAGCCAGGGCCCCTTTATCCCGGTGAACTGTACGGCTATCCCCGAGACCCTGCTTGAATCCGAGTTGTTTGGTCATGTGAAGGGCTCCTTCACCGGTGCGTCAAGAAGCTATATGGGGCTTTTTCAGTCTGCTCATAAGGGCACCTTGTTTCTTGATGAAATCGGCGATATGCCGCTGCATCTGCAGGTCAAGTTGCTACGGGTGCTGCAGGAGCGTCAGGTCCGGCCCGTGGGGAGTACGACATCCGTACCGGTGGATGTGCGGATTATTTCGGCAACGCATCGCAACCTGGAAGAGGCCATAGAGAGCGGCCAGTTCCGGGAGGATCTTTTTTATCGCCTCGATGTGATCGGCCTGGAGTTGCCACCGTTGCACGATCGAAAAGAGGATATCCCGATCCTGGTTGAATCGTTTATTAAAATTCTGGCGAGCGGTAATGAAGGAAAAGTGCAGAGATTTACGCCTAAGGCCATGGAGATATTGGTCGATGCCGCCTGGCCCGGCAATGTCCGGCAGTTATACAATGTGGTGGAGCAGGCTGTAACCCTTACAACTACACCGATTATTTCGGAAGATCTTTTGCATGATGCAATCAAGCATCATACTAAAAGAATTCTGCCCCTGATAGAAGCGCGGCGCCGGTTCGAACAGGAATACCTGGTTCAGCTTTTACAGACTACTCAAGGCAACGTGTCGCAGGCGGCGCGCATCGCCAACCGCAATCGTACCGATTTCTACAAGTTGCTTAATCGGCATCATATTGTCCCTGCCTTTTTTAAATCATAAATCACGGTAAAATTATAAAATTTCTTGAATGCGTCAAGTCGAATTGTCGCAAAAAAAAGACTGGCTCTTTGACTGGTTAATGGTGGGGGATAATATTTTACATCTGCCACCGTTTAAGAAAAGAGTCCTGTCTTTTTCGGCAGTTACTAATATTATCCTTGGGCGTGAAAAAATAAGGCACACCTCGGCATGTCAATTAATATGTTGATATTATGAATAAAGTGGCAACAGTGGCAAGCTGGTGGCGGGCTTCATGCACATCTGGTTGATGTTTCGTTACAAGCCGCTATTTTCTTGCTGTGCCTTTTTCCTGAACGCTCTTGGAAATGCCTTTGCGGGTCGCCTTATGGTGACAGTTATTTCAGCGGGTAGAGAAAAGCGTGGCCGAGGGGGCCTGCTGCCGGCAGCGTTCTCTCAGTATCTGTTTTTCGGCCGCCGCCCGGATGGCGGCCGCCTTTTTTTTCTGCCGGGCCTTGAGGTGCTCTCTGGTGCTTTCGTGCCGCGCGGGGGCGGGACCAGCAGGGCGCTGTCCGGATAGACGCATTTCAGTTCACGGCCGAGAAACTCTTCGATCTCCGGGAGATGGAACGATCCTTCCTCGCAGGCAAAGCTGATGGAAATGCCCGCGGCCCCGGCTCTGCCGGTGCGGCCTATCCGGTGGACATAATTTTCAGGCTCAAAGGGCAGGGTGTAGTTAATGACATGACTGACGCCATCGATATGAATGCCCCGGCTGGCTACATCGGTGGCAACCAGCACCCGGATCTTGCCGTTGCGGAAATCTTCCAAGGTTGCGATCCGGCGCTTCTGGGGAACTTCTCCCGAGAGCATGGCACAGCTGATGCCGTTCCGTTTGAGATGATCCGTGAGTTTTTTCGTTTCGTCGCGGCGGTTGACAAAGACCATGACCCGTTTCAGGTCAAGAGTCGTTATCACATTATAGAGCAGGGTGTATTTTTCTTCTGCCGTGGTGAGGTAGAAGATCTGCTCGACGCTGTCGACCGCAACATGCTCCGGGGCGATTTCCACTTGAATGGCATTTTTCGTCCACTGGGAGGCAAGGCGCTTGACATCCGCCGATATGGTGGCGCTGAAGAGAATCGTCTGCCGGCCCTCCTTGGCCGGGGCATTTGACACGATTCTCCGGACATCCGGGATGAATCCCATGTCAAGCATGCGGTCCGCCTCGTCGATCACGAAGATTTCCAGCTTTTTCAGTTTGATAATACCCTGCCGTTGGAAATCAAGCAGTCTCCCCGGAGTGGCGACCATGATATCAACGGCTTCGGAAGTGAGCATCTGGCGTTGTTCCTGGTAATCGACGCCGCCGTAAATGCCGGCTACCTTCAACCGGCAATATTTGTCAAGTTCCTGCGCTTCCTTGACTATCTGGATGACCAGTTCACGGGTCGGGGCCAGGATCAGCGTGCGCGGCATCGATAATCTTTTTTTTGCCGCTGCGGGCTTGTTGGCCAGAAGGTGATCCAGGAGGGTGATGAGAAAGGCGGCGGTTTTGCCGGTCCCGGTTTGGGCCTGGCCGACGATATCCTTGCCGGCCAGACTCGACGGTAGTGTTTCCGCCTGGATCGGCGTGCAATATTCAAAGCCCAGGTCGGCGATGGCGTGCATGATTGAAAGGGGCAGGGGCAGGTCCTGGAACCTGGTTTTGCCCTCGGCCGCCGTAACCTGGAAATCGGAGATGTCCCAGGTCCCGTCGCCAGGCTTTATGCTGCTCCGGGAGTCCTGTTCCTCCTGCCCGCCGTGCTGTCGGCTACTGCTCTCCCGCTCTCCGGCGGCGGCAACCGGAGATGTTTCCGGGGCTGGCGACGGTTCCCTCCCTGGGTCCTTGGACAGGGAGGGCTCTTGGCCGCTTTTTTTTCTCTTGGCAGGGACCTTGAGCCGGTCCTTGCAACGGGGGGGCTTGCACAAATTATTAATGCTGGTCATGGGTAATTGTTTTGTATTTTATGATTTTCTCTTATGGTGCAATATCATGGTAACTCATCACAGGATATATAACCAGGCGGTTTCACGTACTCAATCACTTACATATCATGAGCCCGGGGGCGGCATGACAAACGCCGGATTGAATCCGTGACGGCTTGAGGTGACATTTTGCGCAATATGTGGGTTTATTGCCTTATATTATGAATAAATGCATTTTCTGGTCTGCACCGAGCCGCCCTGCGGTCCGCCCGATAACGGCGCCTCTGCTATGTTGGCAACTCGTTGATATCACACCAGGATAATTAACATCGTTGCCGCCTGGCATCTGCACCGTTCTCGAACGCTCACGGATCCAGATGAACGAGAGGCAACGTATTCGGAACTCTAACTCGAACGTGTCGGGAGGGCGGCAATGTTTTTCGCCCGGTTTGTCGGTTCCTTCGGGGGCTCATTGCCGGCGTGCGGGGAATCAAAAACATGTCAAGGGGAGCAACCGTGCCGACGAGTATACATGAAATCCGGGTAAAGTCATGCAAATTAGTGAGTGTTCGTCCAGAAATGATGATTTTTTGTTCGAGATCAGGGCCGGCGGAAAAAATAACCGCGGGCCGGGTATCCCCGCGGTCATTTTCGGCGCATAATGCCGGGATCGGGCCGGGGAACGAGCCTGCAGGTTCAGTGGCAATTGTTTCTGGTGATGCATTGTGAGTTTTTTGTTCTTTCTGGCGGTCATTACGTTCATAATGACCATGCTCTACACGATTGAAGTCGCCCTGGGGCTGCGGCGGCTGAGAAACCTGAACGATATCCGGCCGTTTTCCGGCCCCTCCCGTCCCCGGGTCTCGATAATCGTGCCGGCCTGTAATGAAGAAGAGACGATTGAGACCGCCATGCTGTCGCTCGTTCAGCAGGATTACGGCCCTTTTGAGATCGTGGTGATCAATGACCGGTCAACCGACCGGACCGGGGCCATCCTCGAAAAGCTTGCTGCGCAGTATCCACGGATACGGCTCCTTGAGGTGACCGAACTGCCGCCGGGATGGCTGGGCAAAAATCATGCCCTTCATTACGGCGCCCGGGCGGCCGGCGGGGATTACCTGCTCTTCACCGATGCCGACGTGCTGTTAGAGAAAACGACGGTCGCCAGAGCAATGACGATCATGGTCGCCGAGCGGCTGGATCATCTCTCCCTGATTTTCAAAAATATCGCTGCCGGGTCGTTGTTGAACGCCATGATCCAGGATGCCGGGGCCGCTCTTTTTTTTCTTTTTAAACCGTGGGCGGCCCGCAATCCGCGCAGCAGATATTTTATGGGGGTCGGGGCCTTCAACCTCGTTAAAAAAGATGTTTACCGGCGGATCGGCGGTCATGAGTCAATTCGCATGCACCCCATCGATGATATCATGCTCGGCAAAGTGATCAAGCAGCATGGTTTCCGGCAGGACTGCCTGGCGGGTTATGATTTTGTAACCGTACGCTGGTACGAAACCGCAGGCATGATGATCGACGGCCTGATGAAAAATGTTTTTGCCCTGTATAACTTCAGGGTCACCTGGGTGCTGGCCGGGATCGTCATTATCTTCGTCATGACGATTTTTCCCGTCTGGGGGGTATTCCTGGCAGACGGTTATGCCCGGCTCCTGTTCCTGGCAACGGTCATGGTCCGGGGGATCGCCTTTGTCCGCGGCTCGGTTATGCTTGGCAACGGTATTCGCTCTTTTCCCTGGTCGCTGGTCACGCCGTATATCAATATTTTCATTATGATCAAGGCGACCGTGACGACCCTGAAAAATAAGGGCATAGATTGGCGGGGGACCTATTATCCCCTGGCGCAGCTCCGGAACAACATGCCTATCCTGCAACCTTTTGCGGCCCGGAAATAGAAACCACCCGTCGCCCGGCGGCCCTTTTCCCGGAGTACCTTATCTCATCGTTGCCGGTGTGGACAAAACTCCCAAAGTTCTTTACAGTGCGGTACGTAAAGGAAATATCCCGCATCTTGAACCGTAAACCGTCACAGGCACCCCATCTTCACGCGGTCACTCCCGCCCGCATAGAGGGACTATAGCGAACGGCAGCGACTACGTAAATCTGTGGCACCTGTGACGGTTTACAGGTTGGATGTAAGGAATAGCGCAGAGTTTCACACCCTGTGACCAGTTACCTTGAACCTATGGGTTCTCGCAAAAAAACAGGTTCACACCGGTTCCGTGAACCTGTTCTTTTGGCGTCAACCCTTAACCCGAGACGATAAGCCATGCAAAACTACAACATCACCAAACGCATCGTTGTGACCGGCGGGGCCGGCTTCCTCGGCTCCCATCTCTGCAAACGCCTCCTGGCGGACGGCCACGACGTCATCTGCGTGGACAACTTCTTCACCGGCACCAAGGGCACGATCACGGAACTCCTCGATAATCCCCGTTTCGAGATCATCCGTCACGACGTAACTTTTCCCCTTTATCTCGAGGTGGACGAGATCTACAACCTGGCCTGTCCCGCGTCCCCGATCCATTACCAGCACGACCCGGTGCAGACCACCAAGACCAGCGTCCACGGGGCCATCAACATGTTGGGCCTGGCCAAGCGGGTCAAAGCCAAAATTTTCCAGGCCTCCACCAGCGAGGTGTACGGCGACCCGCAGGTTCATCCCCAGACCGAGGACTACTGGGGCTATGTCAATCCCATCGGCTTCCGGTCCTGCTACGATGAAGGCAAGCGCTGCGCCGAAACCCTCTTTTTCGACTACCGCCGCCAGCACAACCTGCGCATCAAGGTGGCCCGCATCTTCAACACCTATGGCCCCAACATGCATCCCAACGACGGCCGGGTCGTCTCAAACTTCATCATGCAGGCCCTGCAGAATAAGCCCATTACCATCTATGGGGACGGCAGCCAGACCCGTTCGTTTTGTTACGTGGATGATTTGATCGAAGCATTTGTCCGGTTGATGGACACGGCGGACGATTTCACCGGCCCCGTCAACACGGGCAATCCCACGGAGTTTACCATCAGGGAACTGGCGGAAAAGGTGGTTGCCCTGACCGGCTCGAGTTCCGAGCTGATCTGTAAACCGCTGCCCAGCGACGATCCCACCCAGCGCCGTCCCGACATCACCCTGGCAAAGAAGATGCTCGGCTGGGAGCCGAAGATTCAACTCGAAGAGGGCCTGAAGAAAACGATTCCCTATTTTGAGCGGATCCTCAACGGCTGACGCCGGTCGCTTCGCAAGGGGGGCAGGCGGGCGGCGGCGGTGTGCGTGTCAGGCGACCTCTGCAATCGTCAGCCGGGTCAGGAAATGGGGTACTTCAACAATGGACTCGAGGTCGCTGAAGTACAGCCCGGCAAATTCAGAGGCGCATTCCGGGCAGCCTTTCAGCCAGAGGATGTGATGACGGTAGCGGTTCCTGGCGAATTCCCGGTAGACCCAATGGCTGCTGCAACATTCAAAGCAGTAGAACAGGGTCCACTCGTTACCCCGCAGGGCCTCCGCGCACTCCGCGCAGACCGGCACCAGCATTTCCCGCACGCTGACCTCCTCTATCTCGTTTACATTGTAGCCAAAGGGCTGAATAATGTAATCAACGGCAGGATGTTTTTCCCGGCGGGGGTCGGGGCCGTGGTTGAGTTCGCAGGACTCGCCTTGCAGATTTGCCAGTAGTCCCAGTTTGTCAATTGCATCCATGATTGTCCTCCGATTCGTTGTTGAGCGGATTTCATGGTTGAGGTGGCAATGAGAGGCCGTTACCGGCAACGCTGCAATTACTATTCCGTATTCAAGGAAGGTTAACCTTTTCAAAGAGTTGTCATGTTTTTGATAACCTTTATCGTCAAGGATGGCGGGTGACGATAACAACGGTAATCCCGCTGGTTAGGGCTGAGCGGTAATTCAATACGAATTGGCCGGAATAATTGGAATTTTTTTGCCGTCGAGGTCCCGGCCGGGCGGCGGGACCGGAAAGTGACAAAAAAAGGCCACAGAGTGGCATCTTTGACATAGATTGTCACTCTTGGCTGTAGATTACCCGGCCGGCGCTGAGATCCCGAGCCGGACCGGGAAAGGCCATCGGTGTCGGATTTTGCCTGATGAACAATGGCCGGAGGGAGGTTGTATATGAAACCGATCAGCACGCCGCCGGATGATCACTTCCAGATCAGATGTCCCCGGCTTGGCCACCAGATCCACTTTACCTACTGCCGGACGGAAAACTTCGGTCTGCCCTGCTTCAAGACCCTTGACTGCTGGTTCCATTACTTTCCGGTCGCAGAATTTCTCCGCCGGGAACTCTCCCCCGATGAATGGCGGGATGCCTTCGGCAAACCCGTCAAACCGAAGATTCTTTCCCTGGCGGAACTGATCGAACAGGCGCAGAAGAGAGGGACCTGAATCCGTTCTCGAACGCTCACGGATCCAGGAGGGAAGGCCGGCTAGCGTCCGTGAGACGGCTGGACTGGGCTCGCGTGCAAGATTATTTTACCACGTATCCCTGTGTACCCGGTCGGCGTTGAAGCGGGTGCGGGCCGGCGGCCGGTCAAGCGGCCAGCCCATGGCAATGCCGCACATGGGGATGATGTTTTCCGGCAGATTGAAGAGTTTGCCGATACCGTCCATCCGCTCCGCCCGGGGATGAATGCCCAGCCAGCAGGTCCCGAGCCCCAGGATATTGGCGGCGATCAGGATGTTTTCAACGGCCGCGCTTAGATCCTGTAACATATAGGATTCAAGCTGGCCGTGGGCCCTGGTGATATCGCCGCAGACGACAAATGCCGCCGGAGCGTGCCGCAACATCTGGCCGTGGGTCAGGACATCCGCCAGTTTCTGCAGGATCGCCCTGTTTTTGATCACAATGAAATGCCAGGGGTCCTTGGCCATCGCCGACGGGGCCGCCATGCCCGCTTCAAGAAGATCACGGATCATCTCGTCCGGAATCTCCCGGTCCCGGTACTGCCGGACACTGCGCCGGGAAAAAATCACGTCAAGTTTCTGGTTCATCATGTCCTCCTTGTTCCGGTCGTTGGCTGAATACCCCTGGGGCTCGCGCCAAAATAATTTCATATATTACTTTCCATTTTTGCATCCAGGGGCGAAAATGGGAAGTTATTTTTGCGGGGGCTCCTTAGATTAAATAATTGTCCGGCTGTTTATGCCACCGGACGTATTGCGCCGCTGCCAGGTGTAAGCAGATTTTTTTATGAAAAAACAGATACTGGTCACCCTTCTCCTGGCCGTCATGATCGCCCTGTTCGGCATCGGCATCATTGCGCCGATCATGCCGATCTTTGCCGTCAGCCTGGGGGCCGGCGGCCTGGCCCTCGGTTTCATAATCGCCGCATTCTCCGTTACCCGCGGCATCTTTCAACCCATTGTCGGCAGTCTCTCGGACCACTGGGGCCGCAAAGGTTTTCTGATCGGCGGTCTGCTGATTTATACCCTGGTCGGGCTTGCCCTGCCCCAGGCCACCTCGGTTGCCAACCTGGTCTTTATCCGTGCCTTCCACGGCGTGGGGTCGGCCATGATCGTGCCTATTGCCATGGCTTATGTCAGCGATATGGCGCCGTTCGGCCAGGAAGGCCGTTACATGGGGATGCTGAATGTCGCCATCTTCACCGGTATCGGCGGCGGGCCGTTGCTCGGCGGTTTTTTCTCCGACCTCTGGGGGATGGCCTCGGCTTTTTACGCCATGGCGGCCTTAAGCTTTATGGCCCTGTTACTGGTGCTGTTCCAGATGCCCCGCCTGCAGGACCAAGCCGTCAATAGCCCGCGTCCGGGGATTCTCAAGGCGTTGCGGAGCATGCTCGCCAGCCGTCGGACCAGCGGCATCCTGCTGGCCCGGATGGCCACGATGATGATCATGGTGCCGACCATGGCCTTTCTGCCTCTGCTCATGGACCGGTGGTTTCATGCCAGCGGGATGCAGATCGGTATCATCATTGCCTGCCGGACGCTTGTAAGTGCCCTGCTGCAGACACCGGGCGGCAGGATGGCCGACCGTCGCGACAAGGTCACGCTTCTGCGGATCGGTTCCCTGATCATCAGCTGTGTCATGTGCCTGATACCTCTGGCCGCGAATTTCTGGTGGCTGTTCGTGCTGTTTGTGATCCTCGGCATGGGCGATGCCCTGATCTGGCCGGTTCTGGGGGCGCTGGCCACGGAAGACGGGAGGAGTTACGGCCAGGGGACCATGATGGGCGTGTTCAGCCTGGCGATGAGCTGCGGTGTTTTCCTGGGGGCGATGGGGGCCGGCGTCAGCATGGATCAGCTCGGTCTGAAATGGTCGTTTTTTATCATCGGCGTAATTGTTCTGATTGTGAGCATGGTGGCCGCCGGTATGATCAGAACCGGCAGCCGGGCTCAGGCCCGGGAGGTCGCGCAGCGGACATAGGGACCCGGCAAGGCGCTGCTTTTCGATCGCGCCTCAGCAGCCGCAGACCGGGACGGAAGACCCTCTTACCTTGGCGATCCAGCTGTTGATGATATAGGCCGCGCAGCCGCAGCCGTCGTCGGGATTGACATAAATGGCCGCAACCGGGCAGTTCCTGGCGCAGGCCCCGCACTCCATGCAGGCATTGTAATCAAGGATCTCGGCCTTTTTGTCCCGCAGCCCGAAAATGCGGTGCGGACAGACCGTAACGCACATCCCGCAGCCCACGCATGTTTCGCGATTGAGCCTGAGGATAGCCGCGCCGTCCATGTATCTGAAGTTTTTCATCGTTATGGTCTCCTAACCTATAAATGGCGCGGCGACCCACAGCACCAGGGCCAGGGCCGCACCCCCGATCTGCAGGGGCAGCCCCCGCCGCATCTCTTTTTCAACCCCGGAGAGTGATGTATAGGGTGTTGAGCCGGTGAAGTTCATGGCCAGGTACGAGGTAATGACAACGGTCCAGACCCAGAGGCCAAGGTCGCCGATGATGTTGGTTCGGCCGCTCGACAACAGAACGGCGGCAATGCCCGTCAGGGCGCCGACCTGCATGCCTTTGAGCCAGAACTGCCGGCCCGGTATCCAGGGTAGCAGGATCGGGGTCGCCATGGCCCCGGCCAGGATGGCCAGCAGCGTTGCCACTGCCGCCGCCGAACCCCGGGTCCAGGTCGCGGCAAGTGAATAGACGTCCGGGTCGATACCGGAAAGGACGAAGATTACCAGCAGGACGATCAGCAGAAGTTTCCACAGCAGCCAGATCTCGACCGGAACGAGAGCCAGCCGTTCACGCAGCGTGAAGGTCACCGCGCGCATGGTTTCGTCCGCCTGTTTGCCGTTGCGCAGGAACCGGGGGATGTGTGCGGCCTGGATGGGACCGAATACCCCCCTGAAGCCGCATTTCTTCTTCAGCTCATAGGCCGCGACTCCGGTGGCCGCCAACTGGGGCAGAATGAGTTCGCGGTGGGAAACCACCTCCGCAAGGTGCGTGGCCTTGACCTGGAACGCGACCTCTTCCGTGGAAAAGGTCCCTTTGCCGGCGGCGCACCAGACATTGATGCCGCGCGTGTCGACGACCAGAATCCAAGCGTCAATCCCGGCCAGTTCCTTGCGCAGGGCATCAAAACTGAGCTTGTAGTTGGCAGTGACGATTACCGGTGATTCGGGGCCGGGCGTGCCCACGCAGTACAGCCCGGGGATAACCTTGTAGTTGGTGCGGGCGATGCCGGTCCGCGCCTTCACGGTGCCGCAACGATCGCGGCCGGTCATGGTTGTTTTGACCCGCGGCACGGCTCCGGCCGGCGTCTCGACAAAACCGTCCACAAAGTGGTTGACGGTGTAACCCGGCCGTTCATGAGCCCCGGACCGGGGCTCGGTCTTTGGGCCTCAACAGGGGCCGTCATCCGCGCAAACCGGCGGCGTGGTTTCCAGGTCAGCTCCGCACGATGTTTGCCCCAGGGGTTCCGGTTTGATGGCTTCCAGGGAGATGAGGTCGGTCATGATTTTCTCCGGTCGTTTTCGGGCTGGAGCAGGGCAGCTACGGCTGCGCCGATGAGTGCCAGCCTGTTTTTGTCAACGCAGTAACAGGTTCGGGGGCCTTCCACCTCGCCGAGGATCAGTCCCGATTCCTTGAGAATCTTGAGATGCTGGCTCACGGTGGATTGAGCCAGGGGGAGGACCTCCACGATCCGGCCGCAAATGCAACGGTCTTCGTCAAGGAGGTGTTTGAGGATTTTTATTCGCGCAGGATGGCCAAGGGCCTTGCACAGGCCCGCCAGCTCATGCGTATCCGGCATGGTTCCTACGAAATTTATTGTCCTTTTCCCGTCCATCGTTAAAATACGATAAGCCGGAGGCTGAAAAATGTCAAGATCGAGGGCCAAAAAACATGGCACTGACCTGGATCCGTTATCGGGCGGGTCGCAGGGCGGCGCGGTGGTAACCGTTCACCAGAGGCAATAAACTACCCTCAACTCGTAACTGTAACCGTTCAGATGTGCCCCGGATTTGTTCGTTTCGCCCTCCGAGGTGTACTCCCTGTACCTGAGGAGGGCGAAACGGACAAAGATGGGGTGCAGGTGAACGGTTACGCGCGGTGAAGACCGGCAACATCACCTCAAGCCCGTTACGGGTTCAGGACTGAATCTCTGTCCGGGGGGCAGAGTTCGGGGCCGGCCGGCATTATTGCGGCTTCGTCCCGGTCCCCGGCGCTATCGCGTTCCTATTCAAGCAGCCCGCCCCGGTCTTCGGCCCGCTCTGCCACGGCCCGGTGCAGGATGATGGTCCGGCCGGTGGCCACGGCTTCATTATAGGTATCGCGGTATATCCTGGCGCTGCGGCCGGAAACCTTGCGCAGACGGGGAAAACGTTGGCTGATAAACGATTGCAGATGCCGGTCGCCGGCCAGGACCAGGGCGCCGGGGGTGGGCTGCGGCCCGGTTTGGCCGGGGTTGTCTTTCCTGCCGGCCTGGCGGGAAAGTTTTTCGGCAAATCCCCGCAGCAGCCCGAGGTAATAGCTGTTACGGGCGGTGCGGGCATGGCCTTGATGACGGGAACGGTTTTGCGACCAGAGAAACGCCAGCCGGTCTTCCAGGAAGTGGTAGCAGTGTTCGGCCACCGGGACGTTTTCCTCGCGCCCCAGCAGCTCAATGGTCCGGTAGGTTTCATTGGTGCGGGGATCATAGATGGTTGAGCACACCACCTGCACGTAAAAATAATCCCGCAGGATGGCGCAGATTACCCTGATATGGCCGGCGAGGCGTTTTTTGCCGGTATTGATGACGAGATGGGCATAGCCGCTGCGCTCTGCCAGCCGGACCTGCTCCAGGTTGTGCCGGGCCAGCAGCTCCCCGGCCCGCTGCATGGCCAGGGCGGCTTCATGTTCGTTGTCCGAACCGGCCAGGGCCAGGAGCTTGGTGATTTTGTCTATGATTCTCCGTCCTTCGGCCGTCCGGCAGCGGCCCGGGTCCGTCTGTTCAATCTGTCCGGCCAGGTCACTGCCGGCCCGGCGAAAGGGCGCCGCCACCCCGAGCAGCTCGCAGGCCTTGTGAAAATCAGGGCCATGGCCGCCGGACCGATGGTGAAAGATTTCCGTGCAGACCTGGTGCGCCATCTCGTGTTTCAGGACCTGGAGGGTGACCTGCCAGGGGTGCTTTTCGATGAGATAACGGCTGAGCTGCAGGATACGGTGTTCGGCCCGCCAGACGCCCAGCCGGGTCGTGGAGCGGGTAATCTCGAAGACCGGCGGTTTCAGGTCGACCCGGTACTGAAAACAGATATCGTCATATTCCCGTTGCAGCTGGCGAATCCAGAGCTCCTGCAGGGGCATGGCTGCGGAGTGCGGCAGAGGGCTCATCTTACGGCTGTCGGGGATCTGCTTGCTCCGGTCCGGCGCAGACGCCGGTTTGCCGGGTCATTTAAGCCTGGCGCACAGCTCGGCCACTCTCTTGCCCAGCTTGAAACCGTCCGAGACTGCGGTTTCGTCGGGCTCTTTACAGCAGGCGACGCCGTAGTGGCCCGAGGCGTTCATCGGATCACCGACGATAATCATTCCGTAAATCAGCATGCATTGCAGGATGGAGAGGATGGTGGTTTCCTTGCCGCCGGAATGGTGGCTGCCGGTGGCAAAGGCCGCCCCGACTTTATTCTCCATCACGCGGCGCACGCCGACAAAGTCGTCAAACACCTTCTTGAGCTGCGCCGCCATAACTCCGAAATACACGGGTGAGCCGGCGATAACCCCGGCCGAGTTACGAAAATCATCTATCTCGACCTCTTCGGTGTTCTTCAATACCGCCGTAACTCCGGTAGAGGCAACGCCTTCGGCAACGGCCTCTGCCAGCTTTTTGGTATTGTTGCTCCTGGAATAATAAAGGATGAGAACCTGCATGGTGTGCCTCCATTTTATTTGCAGCTGATAGCTGAGGGACCTACATGGTGCGCCCGGAGGGATTCGAACCCCCGGCCCTCGGATTCGAAGTCCGATGCTCTATCCAGCTGAGCTACGAGCGCCCAAAAAAAATAATATCAAGTCGATGTAACGTTACTTTGTTGTCGTTCCGGCCGGCCCGCGAATCCCGGGTGCAACGAACCAGCCGAGCCGCTCTCGTTCTTGGTTTTCAGTAATTTTGGTAACTGTTCAGATGTGCTCCATATTCGGGTAAGCAGGCCAACGAATCCATAGTATGACTATGTGAGGCGGCCTGATCGCCCGCCGGTTGAGTGCCGCTGGACAGTTAATAAGCACTGACAATCTTGGTAACTGTTCAGATGTGCTCCATATTCGGGTAAGCAGGCCAACGAATCCATAGTATGACTATGTGAGGCGGCCTGATCGCCCGCCGGTTGAGTGCCGCTGGACAGTTAATAAGCACTGACAATCTTGGTAACTGTTCAGATGTGCTCCATATTCGGGTAAGCAGGCCAACGAATCCATAGTATGACTATGTGAGGCGGCCTGATCGCCCGCCGGTTGAGTGCCGCTGGACAGTTAATAAGCACTGACAATCTTGGTAACTGTTCAGATGTGCTCCATATTCGGGTAAGCAGGCCAACGAATCCATAGTATGACTATGTGAGGCGGCCTGATCGCCCGAAGGTGGAGTGCAGCTGGACAGTTACCAGTTTTTGATATAATTCGCGGCCTATCCAGGCGTCGGTGGCGGCATAGGTGATCTGGCCGGCCGTTAACGTATCTTTGGCCCAGTTTGATCTCTGGGCGGATTTGGTGATGCGCAAACCCAGCAGAACCGCGGCGAGGCCGCGCAGGCCGTGATTTTTAATGCCCACCCGCTTGGCGAGTTCGCCGAGATCAACAAAGCCCGCTTCCTGGAACGGCGCCAGTTTTCGCAGTTCGCTGATATCATAATCCAGGGCGACTCCGGCCTTGATTATATTGGGATCGGCAAGGATCTTGCGCAACGGGCCGGGCAGACCGAGATGTTTCAACTGGAAAATACAGACTTCATTTTCGCCGGCCAGCTGCAGAAGCGCCGGCAGGTGGCTTTGCCCTTTTCTGAAGACCGGCCTGGTTTCGGTGTCAAAACCAAGGATACTCTGTCGGGCCAGCAGCTGAACGGCCTCAACCATTCTTTCGGCGGAGCGGATGACATGAACCGGCCCGGCCCATTTTTTTATGGGACAGTCATTGATTTCGGTCTTGGTCATCCGCCGGTCGAGTCCCGGGCGGCTGTGTGTTTCTTGGGTCAGCATAATTCAAGAGCTAAAAATATTATTTCCCGTTTGGCAAGTCGAATCTGAAAGTTTGCAGCGATTAAATACGAATTTGATTTTTCCGGCCTTGTGCCAGGACATAAAGGCCGGGCCGTAGGATATCACGAACTCAGCGGCGAGAAGAGGAGAGCCCGCCGCCGGGCGGCGAAAATGGAGTTGGGGGATGGTGCGATATCTTTACCTGGCGTCAGTCCAGGTAATCACGGTTGAAGCGGCAGCCGACGACCACCCCGACCAGGCTGCCGACAAAACTCAGCAGGTAGCCCGTCGTCATGCCGATACGGTACCCCAGCCACCAGCCTATCGAGCTGAAGAGCGTTATGCTTATGAAGATAACAAGTTTTTTCATCTGTTCTTACCTCCCCCGGTAACTGGCCACAGGGTGTGAAACTCTGCGCTATTCCTTACCTCCCCCGGCCCCGTCTATCGTGCCCGGCTTAAGAACCTCCGGTCGGAGCATGACCCCGCCGGCAATCAGACGTATTCCCTGATCTTGGTAAAAGTGATCTCCGGCCATTGCTCCATCACGTAACCGATATGCCACTGACTCGGGGCGAGGTAAGTCAGGCATTCCTCGGCATCCAGGAAGATTCCCGCCTGGTTTTTACTGATGAATTGATCTAATTTCTTGCGCTCGTCACAGTTGATCCAGCGGGCATCGGCCAGTTCTACCGGCTCGTAAATGGCGTCAACCCGGTATTCGTTTTTCAGGCGGGCCATGGTGACTTCGAACTGCAGTTCCCCGACCGCCCCGAGAATGTAACCGCTGCCCAGACGGGGCCGGAAGACCTGGACCGCCCCCTCTTCGGCAAGCTGGGTCAGGCCGTTTTGCAGTTGTTTTGATTTCATCGGGTTTTTCAGGATGACCCGGCGAAAGAGTTTCGGGGCGAAATTCGGGATGCCGGTAAACTTCAGCGGCTCCTTGCTGGAAAAGGTGTCGCCGATTTTAATGGTGCCGTGGTTATGGATGCCGATAATGTCGCCGGGATAGGCCTCCTCGACATTGGTCCGGCCCTGGGCCATGAAGATTGTGGCATTGGCCAGGGTTATTTCCTTGCCTGCCCGGTGATGGATAACTTTCATGCCCCGGGTGAACTTGCCGGAGCAGATTCTCAGGAAGGCGATCCGGTCCCGGTGGGCCGGGTTCATATTGGCCTGAATCTTAAAGACAAAGCCTGAAAATGGTTCTTCGTCGGGCAGGATTTCCCTGGTCGTGGTTTCTCGCGGCCCGGGGCAGGGGGCATTTTCCACAAAGGCGTCAAGCAGCTCCTTGACCCCGAAATTATTGACCGCGCTGCCGAAGAAGACCGGGCTCTGGCCGCCATTTAAAAACTGGGCCGGTTCAAACGGATTGGCCGCGCCCTCCAGCAGTTCGATGTCTTCCCGGAGTTCGTCTGCCTGGCTGCCCAGTAGTTCGTCGAGCCGGGGATCGGACAGGTCATTGATGGTGGTCCCCGATCGTTCACGGGATTGCCGGCTGGCCGTAAAGAGCTGGAGTTCTTTCCGGTAGAGATTATAGACCCCTTTAAAATTTTTGCCCATGCCGATGGGCCATGAAAAGGGGGTGCATTCTATCTGCAGTTTTTCTTCGATGTCGGCAATGACGTCAAGCGGCGGCAGGCCGTCCCGGTCGAGTTTGTTGATGAAGGTGATAATCGGGGTGTTGCGCATCCGGCAGACTTCCATCAGTCTTTCGGTCTGGGCTTCTACCCCCTTGGCGCTGTCAATGACCATGATGGCCGAGTCGACCGCGGTAAGAACGCGGTAGGTGTCTTCAGAGAAGTCCCGGTGACCCGGGGTGTCGAGCAGATTTATTTCAAAGTCGCGGTAGCTGAACTTCATGACCGAGGTGGTAACGGAGATGCCGCGCTCCTGCTCGATATCCATCCAGTCCGAGGTCGCCTTGCGCTCCACTTTTCTTGACTTGACCGCCCCGGCCATCTGGATGGCGCCGCCGAACAGCAACAGTTTTTCAGTCAAGGTTGTTTTGCCGGCGTCGGGATGGCTTATGATCCCGAATGTTCGGCACTTCTCAATTTGTTTCCGGTTATGTCCGTTCATTTGCTTTTTTTGTTTTTGCCAAAAAAATAACAAAGGGACAACGATACGGATTTTCTCCGCATTTTTGCCCCTTTGGAATTCCCCGATCTGTAAATCTATCCAGTTGTTTTATATAGCATATAATTAATTTTTTGTAAATCATTATTGGGCAACTCAAACGCGACTCGCCGGGAGTTGGTGTCCTTTACTTCTTTCCATGTTTAATGTTTATATGTTTTTTACCATTTTACCGACCGAGGTTATGAGAGTTTTTCGCTTGTCCCTGAATCTTTACATATATTTTGCCGGGTGAACATCGACCTTCCCATTCTTGGCGTCCTGCCGGAACTCCGTCAGGCCCTGCATGAATCGCGTTGTGGAGTACTCTGCGCTCCGCCCGGCTCCGGCAAGACCACGCTGGTCCCCATGGCCCTGCGCACCGAATCCTGGCTCGGCGGCCGCTCCATTCTCCTGGTGGAGCCCCGCCGTCTGGCCGCCCGCCTGGCCGCCGTCTACATGGCTGAGCAGCTTGGCGAGGAAGTGGGGCAAAGCGTGGGTTACCAGGTCCGCTTTGACCGCAAAATATCCAGCCGCACCAGGGTCGAGGTGATTACCGAAGGGATTCTGACCCGCCGGCTGCAACAGGACCCGGAATTGCCCGGCGTGGGCCTGGTTATTTTTGACGAATTCCATGAACGCAGCCTGGAGAGCGATGTCGCCCTGGCCCTTTGCCTTGAGGCCCGGGCCGCCCTGCGTGATGATTTGCGCCTGCTGGTCATGTCCGCCACCATTGCTGCCGAGCCGGTCGGCCGGCTCCTGGGCGGGGCGCCGGTGGTCACCTGCCGGGGGAAAATGTATCCGGTCGAGGTCCGGCATCTGCCACCGCCGGCCCGGACAGACAGCGGCCGGGCGGACCACATAGCCATCAACGTCGCCAACGGGGTCAGGCGGGCCCTGGTCGAACAGCAGGGGGATATCCTTGCTTTTTTGCCCGGGGCCGGGGAAATCCGCCGGGCCGTGACCCTGCTTGCCTCTTCTGCCGCTGAAGATGATTTTGTCCTTCTGCCCCTGTACGGGGACTTAAGCCTTGCCGACCAGTCCCGGGCGGTCCGTCCCGATCCCCGGGGCAGACGGCGGGTGATCCTGGCCACCACCATTGCCGAAACCAGTATCACCATCGAAGGAATCGGTACGGTTGTTGACTGCGGTTGGAAGAGGGTGCCGCGTTTCGACCCGAACTGCGGCCTGACCAGGTTGGCAACGGTGCGTATCTCGAGGGCTTCGGCCGTTCAGCGTCAAGGGCGGGCCGGTCGCCTGGGGCCGGGGGTCTGTTACCGGTTGTGGGGCGGGGGGGTCGAATATGGTCTGCAGGATTTTGACCGGCCGGAAATCCTGGAAGCGGACCTGACCGGACTTGCCCTGCAGCTGGCCGCCTGGGGCGACGGTGACCCGGGGCGGCTGCAGTGGCTTGATCCGCCGCCGCCGGGCGCTTTTGCCGCGGCTCGTACCGTGTTGACAGGGCTGGGCGCCCTGGACAAAAACGGCCGGATTACCTCAAGGGGCAGGGACATGGCCGGTCTGCCCCTGCATCCGCGGCTGGCCCATATGCTCCTCAACGGCAGGCGGCTTGGCTGTCTCTCCCGGGCCTGCGACCTGGCCGCGCTGCTTTCGGAACGGGATATCCAGAAGGATTATGATCGTTCGGTGGATATTGCCGACCGCCTCCATCTGTTGCGGGTATTTAGGGAAGAGGGGGCCGGCGCGGCCCGCGCCCTTGGGGCTGATGCCGGTGGTTGCCGCCGTGTCGACCGGATCAGCCGGCAGCTCGGCGGCCTGCTGGCCGGTCGATCCGCCCGAAACTCCCGGGAGTGCCGGCCCGGCGTCTTGCTGGCCCTGTCCTTTCCGGACCGTATCGCCCGGCAGCGGCCGGGCACCGGCGGGCGCTACAAGCTTGCTTCCGGTCACGGCGCCTGCCTGATGAAACACGACCGGATATCGTTCTCGCCCTACCTGGTTATCGCCGCCCTGGATGCCGGTAAGCGGGAGGGGCGCATCTTCCTGGCCGCAGTCCTTGATAAAGATGACGTCCTTGATCT
Organism: bacterium BMS3Bbin14; assembly: GCA_002897615.1. GTDB lineage: Bacteria > Desulfobacterota > Desulfobulbia > Desulfobulbales > Desulfobulbaceae > BMS3Abin13. Next base: position 20,374 of record BDTX01000009.1, on the reverse strand, counting down.
GTTTGCCGGGCGCCTGGTGCAGGAGGATGAAATAAAATGGGATGAAAAAACAGCGGCGGTTGCGGCCCGCCGCCTGACCAGGCTCGGCGACCTGGTCATTGCGGAACGATCATTGCCGCATCCCGACCCCGAGGCGGTGCAGGCCGCTTTCCTGGACGGAATCCGCCGGGCCGGGCTGGAGGTTTTGCCGTGGAGCAAAGAGGCCCGCGCCCTGCAGGAGCGGGTCAAAAGCCTTTTTGCCTGGCAGCCCGCGGCAAAGTGGCCCGACCTGAGCGATGAATGTCTGCGCAACTCAGTTGCCCGGTGGCTCGCGCCTTTTCTCACCGGGATCCGGACCAGGGAGCAGCTGCGCGCCCTCGATATGGCGAAAATTCTCCGCAGCCTGTTGGACTGGGACCAGCAGCGGCAACTTGAGCAGGATGCGCCGACCCATATCCGGGTCCCCAGCGGCTCGCGGATCAAACTGCGCTACGCGGCAGGTGAACCGCCGGTATTGGCGGTCCGGCTGCAGGAGATGTTCGGCCTGGCGGCGACCCCGACGGTCTGCCGCGGCAGGGTGCCGGTCACCCTCCACCTGCTGTCGCCGGCCCGCCGGCCCCTCCAGGTCACCTCCGACCTGCGCGGTTTCTGGGACGGCTCCTACCATGAGGTGAAAAAGGAAATGAAAGGCCGCTATCCCAAGCATTACTGGCCGGACGATCCCTGGCAGGCTACCCCGACATCCAGAGTTAAGCCAAGGAAATAACGTAACTGTTCAGCGGCAGGGTTACTTCGTCTGCCCGATCCCCCATATATCCCGGGCATATTCCATGATGGCGCGGTCACTGGAGAATTTGCCCATCCCGGCCACATTCATGATACCCATCCTCGTCCATTTTTCTTTTTGCCGGAAGACACGGCCGACCTCCTCCTGACAGCGCAGGTAATCCTCCAGGTCGAGCAGATGGAGATACGGGTCATGGTACCGGTCAAGCAGGTCATCGACTATGGGCCGGAAGAGCCCGGTATCACCGTTGCTGAAGCAGCCGTCGCCGATGCTGTCGATAATCCGGCGAATGACCGGGTTCTGCTCATAGATCTTCCTCGGTGTCCGGCGCGGCGTTTTCCGCTCCCATTCGGCCTCTTCGGCCGTCAGTCCGAAGATGAAGATGTTCTCCTTGCCGACCTCTTCCCGTATCTCGATATTGGCCCCGTCCAGGGTGCCGATGGTTAAGGCCCCGTTGAGGGCGAATTTCATGTTGCCGGTGCCGGAGGCCTCGGTGCCGGCCGTGGAGATCTGCTCGGATAAATCGGCGCCCGGAATGATCATTTCCGCCAGTGAAACTCCGTAGTTGGGGATAAAGGCGACCTTCAGCCGGCCCGTAACCCGCGGATCATTATTGATCACCCCGGCCACCGAGTTAATCAGCTTGATGATTAATTTTGCCCTCTGGTATCCCGGCGCCGCCTTGCCGGCGAAAATTACCGTTCTGGGAGTAACCGCGGCCTCCGGTTCCGAGACAATACGGTGATACAGGGCGATGACATGGAGGATGTTCAGCAGCTGCCTTTTGTACTCGTGGATTCGTTTGATCTGGACATCGAACATCGATTCCGGGTCGACTTCCACCCCGCATAATTGGCGGATACAATCGGCAAGCCGGAGTTTGTTCTCCCGCTTGACTGCCCGGAATTCCTCCTGAAAGGAAGCATTATCGGCAAATTTGCTCAATTCATGAAGGCGGTCGAGATCGGTGATCCACTCCCGGCCTATTCTGGCGCTGATGATGCTGCTCAGGGCGCCGTTGCATTTCAGCAGCCAGCGCCTGGGAGTGATGCCGTTGGTCTTGTTGTTGAAACGTGAGGGATAGAATTCATTGAAATCCTTAAACAGCCTGCTTTTCAACAGCCGCGTGTGCAGGGCGGCCACCCCGTTGACCGAATGGCTGCCGATGATGGCCAGGTAGGCCATTCTTGCCCGTTTCGGGGAGTCCTCGGAGATGATGGACATGTCTCGTATTTTTTGGTCATTGCCGGGATACCGGGCCCGGACCTGGTCGAGAAAGCGTTGATTGATTTCATATATAATCTCCAGGTGCCGCGGCAGGACCCGCCCCAGCAGGTCCACGGTCCAGGTCTCCAGGGCCTCGGGCATAAGCGTGTGATTCGTGTAGGCAAAGGTCTTGATGCAGATATCCCAGGCCTTGGCCCAGCTCAGGCCATGTTCATCGAGCAGGAGACGCATCAGTTCCGGAATGGCGATGGCCGGATGGGTGTCGTTGAGCTGGACGGCCACCTGTTGGCTGAATTGCGAGAGATCCTTATCATGTTTTCTGAAGCGCCGGAAGATATCCTGGAAGGTGGCGGCCACAAAAAAATACTGCTGTTTCAACCGGAGTTCCCGGCCGGCGCTGGCCTGGTCCGGAGGATAGAGCAGCTTGGAAATGGTCTCGGAGCGCACCTTGTTATGCACGGCCCCGATATAGTCCCCCCGGTCAAAGGACCGGAGATCGAGCTCACGCGAGGCCTTGGCCTGCCATAACCGCATGTTGATGACATTATCGTTCATAAAGCCGGGGACCAGGACATCGCAGGCAATCGCCATGACGGTTTCCGCATCGACCCAGCGGCAGCGATAATGACCCTTTTCATCAAGATAGGTGGTGACCCGGCCGTAAAATTTGACGAGATGGAGCGGCACCGGGCGCTCGAATTCCCAGACCGTGCCGAAGCGCAGCCAGTTGTCCGGGCTTTCAACCTGGTAACCGTTAATGATTTTCTGATTGAACATGCCGTATTCGTAGTTGATGCCGTAGCCGTAGGCAGGGATGTTCATGGTGGCGATGGAGTCCATGAAACAGGCGGCCAGGCGGCCGAGTCCGCCGTTGCCCAGGGCCGCGTCCTCCTCTTCATTCAGGATTTCGTCCAGGTCGTAGCCCATGTCGTTCAGGACGTGCTCAACTTTGTCCCGGCAACCCAGGTTGATCAAGCTGTTGCCCAGGGAGCGGCCGATCAGAAATTCCATGGACAGGTAATAAACCCGCTTTTTCTTGCCGGCATAATAGTTTTTCTGGGTGCCGATCCATTTTTCCACCAGGAAATCGCGGATGGTATAACCCAGGGCCTTGTAGATATCACCTTTGCCGGCCCGTTCCGGGTCCCGGCCCTGGAAACTCAACAAGTGGTTGAATATGGTTTTCTTGATGCCCGCGCAGTCCTTGGAATTAAGCAGGACTGCCAGTGGGTCTTTCTGCGGCTTATGATCCGGTTGCGCCATTTTTCTTTCCTGTTTCAGTTGGTGGATTTTTTATTATCCTGGGGCGGTATGGGTCGCATGAGCGGTACTCTCCGCCCGGAAAATTTACCAGGCCGTGAGAATGAATTGTAACATTTTTTCTTGTATAATAATTGAGCTATTTGGAAAACGTGCATTTTCCTGTCGGTCAACAGGAAACTCAGGCACGGACTTTGACGAGTCCCGGGGGACCATGTTTATCTTTTTCGTAATTGACCCGCCCCCCGAAAAGTGAGTACTTACTTATCTTATGTATTACATGATTTGCAGCGGTTAAGAAAGGAAGCAGGTATGGCCGGTCATCTTCCATGGTATCTGGTTAATCAAACCGACGGCAGCGAGCTGGTGCTCATGCCGGGCGGCTGGTTCCGGATGGGGGCCGTGGCCAGGGACGAAGAGGCGGAGGATCGTGAAACGCCGGGGCATCTGCATTACGTGGCCCCGTTTTACATGGGGATCACCTGCGTCACTGTTGCCCAGTTCCGGCGATTTGTCCTGGAGACCGCCCACGAGGCGGGAAGAGGCTGGGAAAAAGACCCGGACGGCTACCCGGTGCGTGATGTGAACTGGTATGATGCCGTTGCCTACTGCCGCTGGGCGGGCCTGCGGCTGCCCACGGAACCGGAATGGGAGTACTGCGCCCGGGGGTATGCGGGCCTGATCTATCCCTGGGGGGATGACTGGGAAGACGGTCGCCGGGTCTGCCGGCGCCGGCAGCAAGGCCCCAATGGCAATGCCGCGCCGGTCTATGCCCACCCCGGGGGCGCAAGTCCCATGGGCACCTTCCAGCAGGCGGGCAATCTCTGGGAGTGGTGCGCGGACGGGTATGACAGCGATGCGTACAAACGCTATGCCGAGGGCAGGGCCTCAAGGTCCGAAGACACCGGGGGGCGCGTTCTGCGGGGCGGGTCCTGGTATGACGACGACCTGGCCGTCTTTCGCGCCGGCTACCGGGACTACAATTACCCGAATCTCAGGAGCAACTTCAACGGATTTCGTGCCGCCGGTACCGTTGTCTTTTAATTGTTTACCTTGGGCGGTAAAAAAAACGGACAGGGTGAATGGTGGTGGCAGTTTTCCGGGTTTGCCGGATTGAGCCGTCCGGGCGGTAAATGAGAATGGAATTGGTGGGGGTATGGAAAACACGCAAAGCAATACAACACCGCCATTGTACCTGGTCAATGAAACCGACGGCATGGAGCTGGTACTCATGCCGGGCGGCTGGTTCCAGATGGGGGCAGTGGCAAGAGACCCCGGGGCGGGATATCGTGAAAAACCGGGACACCTGCATTACGTGGCCCCGTTTTACATGGGGATCACCTGCGTGACCGTGCAGCAGTTTGAAAAATTTGTCGAGGAGACAAAGTATGAGGGTGGCCAATATCCCGGCAGCGACGATGATTGGAACGAACGCTGGGGATACTGGCAACGGGACGACCCGGATCACCCGGTGCGCTATGTGAACTGGGAAGATGCCGTTGCCTACTGCGAATGGGCCGGGCTGCACCTGCCCACGGAACCGGAATGGGAGTACTGCGCCCGGGGATACGACGGCCTGGTCTATCCCTGGGGGGACGAATGGGAAGGCGGCCGCCGGGTCTGCCTGGTCAGGCTGAAAGGTCCCGCCGGCAGCACCGTGCCGGTCTATGCCCATCCGGAAGGCGCAAGCCCCCTGGGTACCTTCCAGCAGGCGGGCAATCTCTGGGAGTGGTGCGCGGACAGGTTTGACAGCAATGCATACAAACGCTACGTTCAGGGTGATTTTTCACTGCCGAAAGACGGGCGGATCGCTTTGCGGGGCGGGTCCTGGAGCAGCGGTGAATCGGTCGATTTCCGTGGCGGCAACCGGCGCAACGACTACCAGGGCTACCGGGTCGGCCTCCGCGGGTTTCGGGTCGCCAAAGCCATTGTTTCCTGAGCATCAGGCCGGGCAAGCCGGGGTCGGCATGGAAGGACCCAGGTTCAATACAGCCACAGAACAGGCAGGAGTGTGACGCATGGACAGGAAAACGGCAAAAGCCGTCAAACGGTTATCCAGCCGGCTGGCGTTTTTGCGCAGAAGGGCGGCCGGAGAACTCGTCGGCACCGATGCCGCCGAGGCGGTCGGGCCGTTGCTGCAGGTGTGGTCTGATAAAAAAGGAAAAACCCGGCAGACCGCATATCGGGCCTTGACCAGCCTGCAGTCCGAGGCCGCCGACCGTTTGTGCTCCCTGTGGAGTGAGAACCGGGAGTCACGCCTGGCCGGTTTGATAACGGCTGCCGGTTATACGGCGACCGGGCCGCTCAAGCTGAAATACCTGACCTGTCTGAAGCAGGGCCGCGCACAGGAGGTGCGCGGTGCGGACGGGAAGGGCGTGGCAGCGCTGCTCGAGTTATTAAGCGATAAGGACGAGGGCGTCAGCGCCCTGGCCGGCAAGGTATTGCTTTCATTAACCAATCCTGCCGGCGTTGACCGGCTGTGTGGTTTCTGGCATGAAAATCGGTCGGAACAGGTAAAACAGCTGCTGCTGCAAGGCCGCTATGTGGCGCAAAACCCGGCGCAGCTCCGGATCAAGACCACCCTGCTCCAGGGCCTGCCACTCGATGGCCGGCTCGACGGGGAAGTCGCCAGGTCCTGCCTTATGGACCCGGAAGAAACGATTGTGAGGCGCGCGGCCGCCCATATTCTCGACACTGAAGGCAATCCCGGCGTCGACCGGATCTGGGCCCTGGCCAAGGAATACCCGGAGGGCATTCTGACCATGATCCTGCATCAACAGGGTCTCTACCCGGCCGATGCCGCCGAGCGGGTCCTGTTTTATTTTCTGGCCGGAGATATGGCCGCATACCGGGACCTCGATTTTGAACAGTCCATACTCCGCATCTGGTATGAAACCGCGGAGCCGGGATTAAAGGAAGCTATTGCCGGCAGGATTCGCAAAACCGGCGATGCCCGGCTGCTGGCCGTGTTCAGGACCGAACGGGGGAGCAGAAAGGCGGCGCTGGCCGCCGGGGAGGTAGATTTGCAGATTGCCATCATGAAGAAAAATAAAGACTATGACGGCCTGTTCGGCCTGCTGTCCTTTGCCACCTGTGAGCAGGGCCGGAAAATTATTGCCGAATTGAGTGCCGTTGGCTGGCAATGCCGGGATTCCCGTAGTTCCGAGCTCCGGCAGCGGCTGGCAGAGATTTTCCAAAAAGAATGGCGGCAAAACTCGCCGGGGTTATGTGCAAAAGCGATTTTCCGGGATTTCCGGCCCATGTTTTTCGGTGAGGAAAAGCCGCCGGAAAACGAAAATGATGTCTTGCCCTGGACCCGGGACCGGGAGAATTTCCGGCGCCGGAGCGCGGCCTTGATCATCCTGGCGGAATCCGGCTCTCCGGCCCTTGCCGACGCGGCCAACACCGCCTGCGGGGATGACTACTGGCAGGTACGCATGGCCGCGGCCGCGGCCGAACTGCTGCGCCCCGGCACCCTGACCCCGGCCAACCGGGCGCTGCTGGAGCAGGATCATGTCTACTGGGTGCAGGCATTGCTCAAGCTGCCGGGCGGCGGGCGGCTATGTGACCTGGGACCGGCCGGCGTCGATGCCCTGCAGGCCGGGACGACGCCGGCCGGTCCGGAGCAAAAACCGGACCGGCCGGACAATTTCCTGGACCGCGTCCAATCCCTGCTGTCGTCACAGGAACGGGAATATCTGCTGACCCTGGCCGAATTCCTGGGCATGGACGTATCGGTCAGCGAAGACGTGTCGGTCGAGGCCGGGGCCGCCGACGTGGAAGTGGAAATAGAGGAGGACCAGGATTCGTGACGGCGGCGGCAGGGTTCCGGTTCCTCGGCGCCGGATTTCGTTTCGCCGGCACAGTTACCTTTTGTGGCAAGATTGAAAAGGGAGTAAACTAAATCCTGGATTCGGAAACCACCTGTCACCCATGGGAGGATCATATCGTGCAGATACAGGAACTGGAAGTTTTTATCAGCCCCCAAGGTAAGGTCTCTTTTGGTGTGCGCGGGGTGCCGGGCAAAAAATGTCTGGACCTGACCAAGGCCCTGGAGCAGGACCTGGGCGGCGAGATCCTGGAGCGGGAAGAAACCTCGGAGATGGTCAGCTCGGAAGTCTCCGCCACCATCGCCCAAAAACAACAGGCGCGTAATTGATGGATAATGGTGAGGCCCGGCCGCAGCAGATGGCCGTGGATTTCGGTACCTCCAACACCATCGTGGCCTTCTGGGACGCGGGAAAAAAGGACGTGATCCTCCATCCGGTTAAAGACGTGACCCGGCCGTTTTTCTACCGGCACAACGGCCGGCGCTACGAGGTCCCCTGCATCCCGTCGATGATCAGTTACCAGGACCGCAACATCAGTTTCATCGGCAGCCAGGTGCTCGACCGGATGCTGGAAAACAGCCGGGGGACGTTCCGCTGGATGAAGGCCTATATCCAGGAGGGCCGGCGGATAAAATATGAGCTGGCCGACGGCAGCCGGGTGGACTTCTTTGACGCCGGCCGGGATTTTCTTGAAAAGGTGCTGCTGTTCGCGGCGGCTTCCGGCCACGTGGATGTGAGAAGCGCCGAGATCGCCTTTACCGTGCCGGTGGAGGCGTTTGAAAGCTACACCGACTGGCTGTCCGAGACCTGCCGCAGCCTCGGGGTGCGGCGCTACCGTTTCATCGACGAGTCCACGGCCTGCATTTTCGGCTACGATACCCATTTGCAGCCCAGGGATATGTTCATGATCTTTGATTTCGGGGGCGGCACCCTGGATATCTCCATCGTCAGGATCGAGGAACAGGTGGACCGGGGCCGGGGCTGCCGGGTCCTGGGCAAGGCCGGCTGCCGGGTCGGCGGCCGCAGTATCGATGGCTGGCTTTATGCCGATCTCCTGCAACGGGCCGGAATCCAGGCGGTGGACGCGCGGCCGGCCAGCGCCCTGTTCCTCCAGCAGGTGGAGATCATCAAGGAGCGGCTGTCGGACCACGAGAGCCGGGAATATGATATTGTCCACCAACCGAGCGGCCTGCGGCTTGCCGGGGTGTATCACCGGAGCGATCTGGAAGACCTGCTGGAAGAAAAAGGGCTTTACCGTAACGTGCGGGAAACCATGGAACGGGCGGAAACAAGGGCATACGAGCGGGGGGTGACCCGCGAACACATCAAGGATGTCCTGCTGGTGGGCGGGACCAGCCTGATCCCCAGCGTGCGGCGCATGGTGAGCTCCGTCTATAGAAACGTCAGGTCCTACCGCCCGTTTGACGCGGTGGCCCGGGGCGCCTGCCGCTACCTGACCAGCGATATCGAGACCCTCTACGATCATATTCAGCACGATTACGCCATCAGGAGCTACGACACCAAGAGCAAAACCCACCGCTTTATTTCCCTGGTGCCGCGCGGTACCAGGTATCCCACTGCCCCGGATTTCAAAAAACTGAGCCTCCGGCCCACCCGGGACGGTCAGCGGTTTTTCGGTGTTGACATCTACGAGGTGGCGGAAAAGGGAACCTCGGGCAGCGGCCGCGGGGAAATTATTTTTGATTTAAACGGCAGCGTGGTGTTTGACAGCGGCGCGGCCAACGCCTTGACCGGCACCGAATTCTGGATGAACGAAAACAACCCCACGTTCATTGAAGCGGACCCGGTGGCGAAACGCGGCGACAAGCGTTTTGCCGTCAGCTTCCGGGTCGGCGCCAACAAAAATCTCCGGGTCACGGTGCGGGACCTGCGGACCCGGCGGCTGGTATTTGATGATTACCCGGTGGTCAAGCTCCGGTAGGACAGAATATATCGGGCGGACCGCAGGGCGGCGCGGTGCAGACCAAAAAAATGCGGCTATTTATCAATAATGCAATAAATTCCATATGTTGCATGGAATAACCTCAAGCCGTCACGGATTCAAGGTGGAGGATAAACATGTCTCATTTTACGACGATGAAGACCCGGTTGGTAAACAGGAAGTACCTGGTGGCGGCGCTAAAGGACCTCGGGTTTCAGCCGCAGGAGGGCCCGGTCCGGATTCGGGGATACGAGGGGCAGGAAACCGAAGTGGAGGTCAAGGTCCCGACCGGGAACCCGGAATATGACCTGGGTTTTCGAAAAGTCGGCAAGACCTATGAGCTGGTGGCCGACTGGTACGGGATTACCGATATCCGCGCCAAGACGTTCATGGCGCAGCTCCTGCAGCGCTACGCGTACCATGCCGTCAGCGCCCAGGTTCAGGCCCGGGGATTTGAAATCGTCGAGGACGAATCGCTCCAGGATCACACGATTCATCTCACTCTCAGGCGTTGTATATAAGGGGGTTGCCATGGCCAGACAAGGCTCATCGTTCCAGGATGAACTCAACCTGTATTTCAAGGCCCGTTTTTCGCTGATCAACGTGGTGACCGTGGAAGAAGAGCGCGTGTTGAAGGAGATTGCCGATGCGTGCTCCAGCCGCGGCCGGCCGGTTTATTCATGGGATATTGCCGACGGTTTCGTGCCCCTGACCGAGGCCACCGGCGAGGTGGGCCGTCCGGCCAGGGACCCGGTCACGGCCCTGGAAATCATAGTTAAGCTCGAGCAGGACGCGGTCTTTGTGCTTAAGGATTTTCACCGCATGTGGGAGCGGAACCCCCAGGTCGTCCGCAAGCTCAAGAATGTCGTCCAGACGCTCAAACGGACCCGTAAGAATATCATTGTCACCTCCAGCCGGAATTACATCCCGGAAGAACTGGCCGACCAGGTTTATGTGATCGATTTTGAGCCGCCGGATTTCGAGGGGATGAAGCAGATCCTGGACACCTTTACCCGGATTCCCAATGTCCGGATCGATCTTACCGACCTGGGCAGGGAAAAGCTGGCCCGCAGCGCCCTGGGATTGACCGCCAACCAGGCCCAGCGGGTTTTTTCCAAGGCAATCGTCACCAAGGGCAGCCTGGACGAACAGGACATTGACCTGGTGACCCAGGAAAAAAAGAGCATTATCCGGGCAAGCGGGGCGCTGGAATTTTTCGCGGCCACCGAGACCATCGAACAGGTTGGCGGTCTTGATGTGCTGAAGCAATGGCTCCGGTCCCGTGAAAACTGTTTCTCCCAGCAGGCCGCGGATTACGGCCTGCTGCCGCCCAAGGGGCTTTTGCTGGTGGGGATCCCGGGCACGGGTAAAAGTCTGACCGCCAAGGTGGTCTCCGGCCTGTGGCGCCAGCCCCTTATCCGCCTGGACATGGGGGCCGTGTTCGGCAGCCTGGTCGGGCAGAGCGAGGAGAATATCCGCCGGGCGCTGCGCCTGGCCGAGACGGTCAGCCCCTGCGTGCTGTGGATCGACGAGGTGGAAAAAGGCATAGCCGATACCGGCGGTGATTCCGGGACCGGTTCCCGGGTGTTCGGCACCTTGCTGTCATGGATGGAGGACAAGCAAAAACCGGTTTTCGTGGTCTGCACTGCCAATAATATTTCACGGATCCCCCCGGAGTTCTCCCGGGCCGGCCGTTTTGACGCTATTTTTTTCCTTGATCTGCCCACCCGGCGGGAGCGGAGGGAGATTTTCGGGGTCCAGTTACTGAAACGCCGGCCGGTGATCGATCAGTTCGACCTGGATGCCCTGGCTGAGGCCAGCTCCGGGTATGTGGGCTCCGAGATCGAGCAGGCCGTTGTCGCGGCGATGGTGCGGGCGTTTAACGACGGTGCCCGGGAATTTAACACGGCGGATATCCTGCGGGTGATCACTCCCCCGGTCGAGATCGTGCCCTTGAGCAGCAGCCAGAAGGATAACATTGAGCGCCTGCGCCAATGGTTGATCGAGGGCCGGGCGCGGTCAGCCTCGTTTCCGGAAGTCAATTCCGCCTTGCAAGAGCAGGTCCGGGTCCCCGGTTTTGCGGCGGCCCCGGATCTTGAGCTGGACGACTGATGTCTGTTGTCCCGCCGGGGGGAACTCCCGGCCCGGTCCTGCGCGTTCACGATTTCCTGGCCGAAAGTTACGCCAACGGTCCGGGGAAACGGGCCGTGATCTGGATGCAGGGCTGTCCGCTGGCCTGCCCCCGGTGCTGGAATCCCGGCCTGCAGGACCCCGGCGGCGGCCGGGCGGTCGGGATTGAATCATTGGTGGGCCGGCTGCTGGCGCTGCCGGATATCGAGGGACTGACCATCAGCGGTGGTGAACCTACCGAGCAGGCGGCACCGCTGGCCCTGCTGCTGGAGACGGTGCGGCGGCAGACGGACCTGTCCGTGCTGCTCTTTTCCGGCCGGACCAAGGCCCGGATCAAGGCAATGGCCGGCGGTTCGCGGCTCCTCGCCGCAACCGATGTCCTCGTTGACGGTCCGTATGATCACCGGCTGGCCAATGCCGACGGCGCCTGGCCCGCTTCGGCCAACCAGAACATCCTGTTTCTGACAGACCGCTATACCATCTTTGATTTTGCGGATCTTCCCGGCCTGGAGATATTTATCCGGCCGGACGGCACTATCGTGACGACCGGGATTCTCGGTGTCGGATCAATCGCTTGCTTGTGACGGTTTAGCCGGAGTCTGCAAGAGAACCGGACAATTTTTTTCGGTTCAGGGCGGCCGGAGTTGACTTTTCAGCCCGGTGCCCTTAGGGTTTTTCAAAAATAAGTTCGCGGAATCGGTGCCCGGATTCGGGTTGGCATCCTGCAGCCGGGGGTGACCGCGTGAAGTTATTTTTACAAGGCGATGATATCGGCCGGTCCGTCTTCATCGTATTTTAATTAACCTGAAGAGGTAATTTATGAAAATCACGGATAAACTGTATGTGGCTATGGATTACAAGCTTTCCCTCGCTTCGGGCGAGGAGGTTGACAGCTCTCCCCCTGGTGAGCCGCTGGGCTTTATTGCGGGCGCCGGCCAGATCATTCCCGGCCTGGAACGGGAACTTATGGGGATGGCGGCAGGTGAGAGCTCCCGGGTCACAGTGGAGCATGAAGATGCTTATGGCCCGGTCATTAAAGATATGTTCCAGGAGATACCGAGGGGCCAGTTCCCCGATGATGTCAAAGTCGAACCCGGCATGACCTTTCATGCCCAGGGGCCTCATGGCCAGATCGTGATGAGTGTGACGGAGTTGAAGGATAACGATGTGGTTGTCGTGGACCTGAATCATCCCCTGGCCGGTCAGCAGCTTTTTTTTGATGTCAATATCGTGGAAGTCCGGGAACCGAGCGCTGAGGAGTTGTCGCAGGTGCAGAGAGCGCAGCAGCAGGAGGAGGAGGCTGGCGGTTGTGGTTGCGGCTCGACGGACCAGAGTGACTGCGGCCCGGGATGCAGTTGCGGCTGATCCGGCCAGGTTATTTCCGGACCCTTACCTGGATCCGTGAGCGTTCGAGAACGGTGCAGATGCAAGGCGGCAACGATGTTGATTATCCTGGTGTGATATCAATGAGTTGCCAACGTAGCAGCTGCGCCGTTATCGGGCGCCCCGCAGGGCGGCGCGGTGAAGAGTATAAAATGCATTTATTCGTTAATAATGCAATAAATTCCACATATTGCCTGGAATATTACCTCAAGCCGTCACGGATTCAGGCCTTAGAGCAGGGGCGCCAGGATCCGGGCAAATCCCTCGGTGAGTCGTTGGCTCCGGGTCAGGTTTGCCCGGTCGGCGGCCGTGACTTCGTGCGCCTCCCTGAACAGCAGGAGAAAATCCCGTTCCAGTTCAGAGGCGATCTCGTTGCCGAAGAAGAAGAGGTTTGCTTCGAAATTAAGCCGGAAACTGCGCTGATCCATATTGGCTGAACCGGTGGTGGCGAAAATTTTATCAATCACGGCGGTCTTGGCATGGGGAATGATTTTGTCCATTTCGAAAATTCGCACTCCGGCGGCCAGGAGTTCTTTATAGAACGAACGACCGGCCAGCAGCACCAGCAGATGATCGGAGTAGCCTGGTAACAGCAGCCGGACATCAATGCCCCGCAGCGCTGCCGTCTGCAGGGCCATGGCAACGGCCGAGTCAGGCACGAAATAAGGGGTCTCGATCCATACCCGCTCCCGGGCCAGGTTGATCGCTGCAAACAGCAAGGTATGGATGGCGAGCCAGCGTTCATCGGCCGGGCCGCTGGCCAGAAACTGGGCACAGATATCGCCGGCCGGGGGGATTGCCGGAAAATATCGGGCGCTGGCCAGTTCCCTGGCCGTGGCGTGATACCAGTCCTGGCAGAAAACCTCCTGGAGCTCATGGACCACCGGACCTTGAATGTGGACGTGCAGGTCCTGCCACGGTTCCGCCAGGCCGGCATAGAGGTCGCCGACATTCATGCTGCCGGTAAAACCGGAGATGCCGTCGATCACCACCAACTTGCGATGGTTCCGGTTATTGAGTGCCAACTGGCGGTTCAGGGGGTTGACCGGTAAAAAACGGGAGATCTCTCCCCCGGCTGCCGCCAGTGGGGCGAAGAATTTGTTTTTGGTCTTGCGCGACCCGACATCGTCCAGCAGCAGCCGCACTTCCACCTGGCGGCCGGCCGCCCGGGTCAAGGCATCGCGCAGACGGGCGCCGGTATGGTCCGGCTCCCAGAGGTAATACACCAGGTGAATATGGTGGCCGGCCGTGTCTATGGCCTGTTCAAGGGCGTCAAACGCCTGGCGGCCGTCACGGTAGAGAGTCGCCTCGCAGCCCGGCAGAGGACCGGCTCCACCCAGCTTGCCGGCCAGGGTGAAGAGCGAGGAGGCCACGATTTCATCGGCAACTGACATTTTTTGCTGCGCCCGAAATCGTGCCAGCGACATCTGGAGATGCTGTTCGGCCCGCCGCCGTTTACGCCGCCGCAGCCGTATTCGCGTGGTACCGAAAATCCAGAAGCTCAGCAGCCCGAGATAGGGCACGAAGACAATGGCCAGGATCCATGCCAGCGTTGCTCCCGATTCCCGCCGTTGCAGGATAACCTTCGGCACCAGAACTGAAACGATAGCCAGGTCCAGTAAAATAATGATGGCGCTCAGCCAGCTTGTTGTCGGGACGTTCATTTCACCGGGCCCGGTGGTGTCGGCCGGGCATCGGGGCAATGAACGCGCCGATGATGCAAAACGATGCAGGCAGAGAATATCCGGTAACAGGTAAAAGAGGTATCATGTTTTGTTTGCCATATGCGAGCTATCTTCATCCCTTTCGATTTCATCGAATAGCTGTAACATATTTTTTTCATTGTCCCAGGTCTTTTATCTCGTTATTTTATTCTCTAATACCTGGCCCGGTACCATGTTATGAATAATAAAAATAAAAACGAGATTATCCGCAAGAAAATATTGCTAGTCATGCTGGTGATTGCCATCAGCCTCCTGCATTATGGTATTGACCGAAGCCATCTGCACTATCACCCGTACTATAGCGAATTCTATTATCTGCCCATTGTGCTGGCCGGGTTATGGTTTGGTCTGCGCGGCGCCCTGACGGTCTCGGCCGCGATTACCGTATGCTACCTGCCCTATGTTTTTCGCCACTGGCAGGGGGGCTCTCCATATGACTTTGACAAGTTGGTGTCGGTCGGGCTGTATAACGGGCTGGCGGTACTTGTCGGTATCCTGAGAAACCGGGAAATGGCGGCTTCCGAACGACTGCTGCAGGCCAGGCACCTGGCATCGGTAGGCAGGTCCCTGGCCGCCGTGGCCCATGACATGAAAACACCTCTTGTTGTTATCGGCGGGCTCACCCGGCGGGTATGGGAAAAAATGGCCGCCGACGACCCGGCCCGGGAAAAACTTGCCCTGGTCATCAGGGAAGCCACCAGGATGGAGGAGATGACCAAGGACATGCTCGATTTTTCCCGCCCCCTGAATCTGCACCGGACCTATGCGGACATCAATAAAACGGTGCGGGACAGCCTGGCCCTGGTCGCGGATGCGGCGAAAAAGAAAAAGGTCAGGATTGTCCCCGAACTCTGTGAGGGGTTGCCGAATATATATTTTGACGCGATGCGCATGGTGCAGGTGATCGTCAACCTGATTTTGAATGCCGTTCAGGCCTCGCCGGCGGGGGGGACGGTGACGGTCCGCACCGACCGGGTGGGAGAAAACGTTATTGTCGAGGTGATTGACCGTGGTTGCGGTATCCGGGAGGATCAACGGGGGAGGATCTTTGATCCTTTTTTTACCACGAAAAAAGAGGGGACCGGCCTGGGGCTGCCCATCGTGAGAAAGATTGTCGACGCGCACGGCTGGACCATGGAGATCCTGAATAACCGCGACCAGGGAGTTGTTTCCAGGATCATGCTGACGGTGGATGAAGAGGGGCTGCCGGCGGAACCATCTGAGGAGCAGCCGCCGGATAGCCGCGAAGAAGCCGGGCCGACTCACTCCTGATAGTTTGCCAATGACATGGCTGGCGGCCTTTTTTCCCCATGCCGCCTGTTTATTTCCTCAGTGACCGGCTGAGCGGTCCACATCCGGCAGCTTGTAACTGGTCACAAGGTGTGAAATTCTGCGCTATTCCTTACATCCAATCTGTAAGCCGCCACAGGCGCCACAGATTTACGTAGTCGCTTCCGTTCGCTATAGTCCCTCTATGCGGGCGGGAGTGACCGCGTGAAGATGGGGTGTCTGTGACGGCTTACGGCAGCTTGATTTGGGTGATGTCCATCTGTTCGTTTATTGCCCGGACCGTTCGGGCAAAGTCGGCGGTATCGCCCAGCATGATGCAGCCGACCAGGTGATTGTCGTCGATTACAAATTTCCGGTATACGGTATCCGTCTCCTCGATTCGCGATTCAAAGCGGTCTTCGGCATCGATTTCGCCGGCCGCAGCCAGGTCTATGCCGCCGACTTTCAGCTTGTTGGCCGGCGTGGAGCCTTCGTATATCACGCCGCCGCCCGCCATGTTCGTGCCGGCCGCCCGGCCTTGCTCCATCGCCGCCGGCCAGATGCCGTAAAGATGGTTCCCGAACTGGGCCGCATCCCCGGCCGCGAAAATTTCGGGCCGGCTTGTCCTTAAGGTGGAATCCACTATAATCCCCTTGTCGGTAGCCAGGCCGAGACGTTGTGCCGGTTCGAGGTTCGGCCGGACCCCGGCCGAGACGATGACCATATCCGCCGGCAGAATTTCACCCTTTTGCAGGTGAACACTCGCCACGGCCCCGCCCCCGGCTATTTCCCGGACACTGGTGCCGAGACGAAAGGAAAAACCCCGGTCCTGCATGATCTGCATGAGTCGTGCCGCGCCCTTCGTATCTAACTGCCGCGGCAGGAGGCGGGGGAAAAATTCCACCACCGTCACTTTTTTCCCTTTGCCCAGGAGGGCGCTGCCGGTCTCAAGACCCAGTAAGCCGCCGCCGACAAGCACGACTTTCTCCCGCGTCTCGGCAAACGAGATGATCCGGCGCGCGTCGTCGACGGTTCTCAGGGTAAAGACCCCCTGCTGGTTCACGCCCTCAATCGGCGGCAGGTAGGAGTGGCTGCCGGTGGCGAGCAACAGGCGGTCATAGGAAAACTGTTGCTTGTTTTCAGTGCGGACAATCTGTTGCTCCGGGTCCGCGTCAATAACCCTGGTGCCGGTGATCAGCTCAATCCTTCTTTCCGCGTACCAGTCGGCTTTCCTGGCAACGAGGTCCTGTTCCTCCAGGGTGCCGCCGATGTACTCGTTGAGCCGTATCCGGTAATAAAAAGGCAGTTTTTCGTCGGTGAGAATAATGATTCGGCCGGTGTCGTCCTGTTTCCGGATATGTTCCGCGGCAGTGGTGCCGGCGACCCCGTTACCGATGATCAGGTATCGTTTAATGGCTCTCGCTCCTCAGGGTTTTTTACAGTCCCTTCGTTAGGCGGACTGGTTGAAATCTCTGCGTATCTTTTCGATTCGTTCGTAGAGGTCCCTGGAGTCCCCATATTCGATGAATTTATTGTAACGGCTGTGGATGGTGCTGATTTTACGGGCATGTTTAATGGGACACCAATATTGTTCAGTCAGGGCAGCCATTTCCTGAACATATGCAATCAGGCCGCTGAAGTAACCGCAGTAGACGCAATTGATTTTCTCTATCAGGTTGAGATAGCTGAGGGCATAGCGATCGATCACTATATATTCGTTGCGCTTGACCTTGGGAATGCCGTAGACCGGAAAACAGACCGCCTGGTACAGCGAGGCGGTAATATCCAGCAGCACGGCCGGGAAAAGGCAGGACCAGATTACCGGCGCGGTGATGATATTGAGGAGATTGGCGTTGAAGAGGTAGGTGTGGAGCTTGGTGCTGATGGTTTTATGGTATCTTTTGATCTCATCATTAAAATATATCTTTTTGCCTTCTATTTTATAGAAGAATTCTTCTTCCTTCCTCTGGACCTCGATGGTCAGTTTTTTCTCCAGCCTTTTTATCTGTTCAATGAGGTCCTGTATTTTATTCATGCGTATCCTGAGTATATTGATCGTCGAACACGGTGCTGTCTCCTATGCCACCCTGCCTGGATCTCGAGTGAGCCGGATTTCGTCCGGTTCCGTGGACGCATCTTGTTTTTCAACTGACCTCCGGTAGATGTATACTATGGGTTTGCTCACCTGATGTCAATGTCGGGGACAGCTTTAAAAATGTAAGCTCTCACCGGCACCGAATCTGCTTTGTCATCGGCTTGTCCGCATACCCGGTGTATAGCGAACGGAAGCGACTACGTAGATCTGTGGCGCCTGTGACGGCTGACGATATCACACCAGACGCTAGCGGCCCCCTCGTCCCTGACCGCCGCCCCGGCCGGCCTGCAGGTTGAGGCCCAGCGGGGCCGTGCCCCGGCCGCGCCGCAAACCGGAACGTTTGGGATTCTTCTTGCCTGTTTTGCCGGCCCGGGTCGCACTCTTCGGCTGGTCGCCCTGTTGATTCGTTTGCACAGGTTTTGCTTGACCCTGCCGGCCCGGTTTGCGGCGCGGCTGGGGTTGCCGGGGCGGCCGGGCGAACTCGGTGTTCTTCCGGGGCGAGGTGACACTGTAGTCAAAGCCGTCCACTGTGCATCGTTCCAGCGGGCTGCCCAGCACCCGCTCGATGGCGCGGATCATGATCTGATCTTCTCTCGAGACCAGGGTGTAGGCATTGCCGTTTCTGGCGGCGCGTCCGGTGCGGCCGATCCGGTGGATGTAGGCGTCGGCGGTGTCGGGGATGTCGTAGTTGATCACGTGGGAGATCAGGCTTACATCGATGCCCCGGGCCGCAATATCGGTTGCTACCAGTATCTGGAAGCTGCCGTCGCGAAAGCCGTTTAATGCCGCCTGCCGCTTGTTCTGGGACAGGTTGCCCTGGAGCGAGGCCGCCCGGTAGCCGGACTTGACCAGTTTTTCGCCCAGCCGCTTGGCCCGGTACTTGGTGCGGGCGAAGACCAGCACTGATTCGGTTTTGGTGAGTTGCAACAGCTCCAGGAGCATGGCGGTCTTCAGGTGCGGTTCCACCGGGTAGAGGACGTGGCTCACGGTTTTGGCCGGGGCCACCGTATCCACCTGGACCGTTGTCGGCTTTTGCAGCACCTCCTGGGCCAGTCTCCTGATTTCGTTGGGCATGGTGGCGGAGAAAAGAAGCGTCTGCCGTTTCTCCGGTATATACTTGATGATCCGGCGGATATCCGGGAGAAAACCCATGTCGAACATATGGTCGGCCTCGTCCAGGACCAGGGTCTCTAGGTGGGAGAGGTCAAGGTTGCCCTGGTTCAGGTGATCGAGGAGCCGGCCCGGGCAGGCCACCACGATATCCACTCCCTGCTTCAGTTTTGCCACCTGAGGTTTGGCATTCACCCCGCCGTAAATAGTAAGGCTGCGGATGCCGGTTTCCTTGCCCAGCTCGAGGATCGATTCGTTGATCTGTTCGGCCAGTTCGCGGGTGGGGGCGATGATCAGGCCGCAGACATGACTGCGCCTGCCGGCAAGCAGCCGGTGCAGCATGGGCAGGACAAAGGCGGCGGTCTTGCCGGTGCCGGTCTGGGCTATCCCCATGACGTCGCCGCCCTGCAGGACCCGGGGGATCGCCTGGGCCTGGATCGGGGTAGGGGTGTTATAGCCGGCCGCCGTTACTCCGGCGCGGACCTGGGGATGGAACTTAAAGTCATCGAAATCCATAATATTAGTAATCCTTATAAAAGTGTTGTGAATTTTGCAGTGTGAAGTGTGAAGAGTGAAAGGCAAGGAAAAACAAGGATGCGGGGTGCGGAATTGATAAAACTCTAGATTGTCAACTCCCCATTTTGCATTTTGAATATGAATAGATATATGGGGATCTGCCCCCTGCCGTCACGCGGCTTGCCGGTAAAGACTCCGGACGCCGTGCTGCTTGGTTATGTCGGTTAGGTGAATCATTTGAGAATTTGCAGAAAAAAATAGAACTTATACCATACGAAACAAGACAGTGCAAGTCATTTCGTCGTATGCCCGCCGGAACCCTGGCAAAGGCGCAGCCTCTGTCCATAGGTAAGGGACTTGACCTCCCAATTCAAGAACGGTGCAGTACAAGGTGGCAGCGATATTGGCTATCCTGTGTGATAGCGTAACCGTTCACCAGAGGCAACCAATTACCCTCAACTCGTAACTGTAACCGTTCAGATGTGCCCCAGATTCGTTCGTTTCGCCCTCCGAGGTGTACTCCCTGTACCTGAGAAGGGCGAAACGGACAAAGATGGGGTGCAGGTGAACGGTTACGTGATAGCAACGAGTTGCCAATGCGGCAGCTGCGCCGTTATCGGGCGGACCGCAGTCCGGCGCGGTGAGGCCCGGGATGCCCTGGTGATCTGCCCGGTAATGGTTTGCCCACGGTGACAGGGAGTTATCAGCCGAAGCGGCCGGTGATGTAGTCCTCGGTTTCCTGGTTGGCGGGGTTGGTGAAGATGGTGGCGGTGGGGCCGAACTCCACCAGTCTGCCCATGTACATGTAGGCGGTGTAGTCGGAGACCCGGGCGGCCTGCTGCATGTTGTGGGTCACGATGACGATCGTGAACTTGCTCTTCAGGTTATCGATCAGCTCCTCGATCTTGGTGGTGGCGATCGGATCAAGGGCCGAGCAGGGCTCGTCCATCAGGATGATTTCCGGCTCCACCGCCAGGGCGCGGGCGATGCAGAGCCGCTGCTGCTCGCCGCCGGACAGCGCGGTCCCCGGCTGGTGCAGCTTGCTTTCCACTTCGTTCCACAGGGCGGCGTCCCGCAGGGCCTTCTCCACCCGGTCGGCGATCTCGCTGGCACTGAACTTGT
>BDTX01000008.1 GCA_002897615.1 bacterium BMS3Bbin14 | reverse complement strand
CCGACCGCATAGGCAAACTATAGCGAACGGAAGCGACTACCTGAATCTGCGGCACCTGCGGCGCTTTACAGGTTACCACATCTGCACGCGGTCACTCCCGACCGCATAGGCAAACTATAGCGAACGGAAGCGACTACCTGAATCTGCGGCACCTGCGGCGCTTTACAGGTTACCACATCTGCACGCGGTCACTCCCGACCGCATAGGCAAACTATAGCGAACGGCAGCGACTACCTGAATCTGCGGCACCGTTCTCGAATGCTCACTGATCCAGGTAGTTTGGTGTCTGTCTCCCGTCTCCTGTTTCCTGTCCCCTGTCTCCTGTCTCCTCTGCTCAGGCCGGCGAAACGATGTTGGCGTCGCCAATGGCCTTCATCTTCAACTGCGCGGCAAAGTCGAGCATGCGCTTGACCGGGACCATGGCCCTTTTTCCCAGCTCCGGGTCCACGTAGACCTCGTTGGCCCCCGTCTCCAGGGCGTGGGCGAGGCCGGCGAGGCTGTTCATGGCCATCCAGGGACAGTGGGCGCAGCTCAGGCAGCTGGCGCCGGTGCCGCCGGTCGGGGCCTCCAGGAAGCGCTTGCCGGGCGCGGCCTCTCTCATTTTATGGAAAATACCAAGGTCGGTGGCCACGATGAAGATATCGTTATCCAGTTCAGTGACCGCCTTGATCAACCGGGTCGTGGAGCCGACAACGTCGGCCTGGTCAATCACGTCCATGGGCGATTCCGGATGCACCAGCACGGCGGCCTCGGGATAGCGGCGGCGGAGACTGCGGAGTTCATCGGCCTTGAAAGCGTCATGGACGACGCAGTATCCCGGCCAGAGCAGCATGTCCGCCCCGGTTGTTTTCTGAATATAGTCGCCGAGATAGCGGTCCGGCGCCCAGATAATCTTTTCCCCTTTGTCATGCAGGTACCGGACGATCCGGGTGGCAATGCTGGAGGTGACCACCCAGTCGGCGCGGGCCTTGACCTCGGCGCTGGTGTTGGCGTAGACCACGACGGTCCGGTCCGGATGGGCATCGCAGAAGGCCTTGAAAACGTCGGCCCGGCAGCTCAGGTCCAGGGAGCACTCCGCTTCGAGCGAGGGCATGAGGACCCGTTTTTCCGGATTCAGAATTTTGGCGGTCTCGCCCATGAAGCGGACCCCGGCCACCACGACGGTGCCGGCGGCATGGGCATGACCGAAGCGGGCCATTTCCAGCGAGTCGGAGACACAGCCGCCGGTCGCGTCGGCCAGGATCTGCAGGTCATCGTCAGTGTAGTAATGGGCCACCAGGACCGCGTTTTTCTCTTTAAGCAACCCCTTGATGCGGCTGACCAGCTTTTCCTTTTCCGCGCCGCTCACCGGCGGGGCGGGTTTGGCCTGCGCGGCAAGTTTATTGATCAGGTCCTGGTCAATGGTTATGGTTTCGATTATTTTCATAATGGTTATCGGGTTATGATTTAAAGTGTAAAGCCAATCGTGATGGACTCGTAAAAACTACATTTTGCTAATTTTTCGTCATTCCCTCGAAGGCGGTGATTCAATGATTTAACTACGTTCTGAATTCCCACCTTTGCGGGAATAACGGAGCGGCGGACTTTTTACGAGTCCCTCAATCGTTGGGTTTCGTTCCTCAACCCAACCTACCATGGTTGCGGGGACGCCGGTTTTGCCGCGCCGGTATCGAGCCGGATCTCGGGGCTCCAGTCGAGCCAGCTGCTTTCACTCTTTGCCCTGAGGGTGAAATGATCGCCGTCCGCCGCCCTGGCACCCATTTCTTTCCCCGCCGGCGTGGCCAGGGCAATGCCGCCCGCGACAATTGACTCAATCGATTCCGAGTCGATGGTGAAGCCGGAAAACAGGCCGCCGGACATCTTGATGCCGCTGACCAGCCAGAATTTGGTCCCCTTGTGGACCAGGGCGGCATCGGCGGCATAAATTTTAACCCGGACCCAGACCTTTTGGGCCGTCGGCGACAGCCCGATACCGGTCACCCGGCCGACCTGCACCTGCCGGTAATAAACCGGGCTGTTCTCGCCGAGCGAGCCGGGCCGGGGCGTTTCCAGAACAATATTCAGGTCGGCGGCGGCATCCGGCCCCGGGGGTACGGACAAAATGGTAAAATCCGTGCGCCGGTTTCCGCTCCCGGGGATGACGTTAATATATGATCCGGTGACGATTGTTTCAAGGTGTTGTATGCCGGAGAGGCTGATTTTCGGCCGGACCAGCGCCAGGCGGCTGTGGTCGCGAAACAGGGCCGCGGTGTCTTTCCTGACCAGGCAGTCAGCTATAACACCCCGCATGTCCGGGGAAAAACGAAGCTTTTCGACCAGGCCGATCTCAAGCCCCTTGAATTTCAAGGGGGTTTTGGCCCCGACGCCCGCCGCCCGGTCCAGGTGGATGGTGAGATGAAGGCCGTCATTGAGGCGGGCCGTGTCATAATCCCCGTACAGCACGAATTTCCGGCCCGGCTTCACCTTGGTTCCCGGCCCGGGAGTAAAAAAGGAAATGCCGCCCGCCACCACGGATTCCAGGGAGCCCGCCCGCACGTCAATCCCCCCGAGGCCCGTATTGATGGAAAAACCGGAGCAGTTGTAGAACCGCGTTGAAGAACGGACCAGGCCGGCATATTTCCTGTAAATCAGGATATCGAGCAGGACGCCCCGGTGATCGCGATTGAGTTCGAACCCGGTTATTTCGCCGACCGTGATGTTTTTAAAGAGGACGGGCGAGCCGGTTTGCAGGGAGTGTGAGCTTGCGGCCGTAAGCCGCAGGGCCAGCCCCCGGGGCCGCAGGCCGGGCCGGGCCTTGACCGCAGCGGCATAGCTGGCAAAGAGCTTAAACCTGGCCCCGGCGGCGGCCGGAGCGGCCCGGCGGCGGCCGGGGGCGGCGGGGTTGACCAGGGCAACGCCGCCGTCCAGGATGGACTTGACAGAGGCGATGTTGAGTTTGAAATGCGACAGACCGGCATCCACCGAGATGCCGCTGACGTCCCAGAAGACGCTGTCTTTCCTGACCAGGTGCGTAAAATTATCATACACCAGGATACCGACCCGGAGGGATTCGCCGTCGGCTGCCAGAGCCAGGGTATTGATCTCGCCCACCACCATTTTTTTATACAGCACCGGGCTGCCGACCTCCAGGGAGCCGCCGTTTTTTGCCACCAGGGTGTAATGCCGGCCCGGCCGCCGGGCCGGCCGGGGCATCGGGCCGCTCTGGGCGGTGAAATGATCCCGGAACGCCCCGTTGCCGGGTTGCAGGCTGATGTAAGGGCCGAAGAGGATGGCATCGAGGTTACGGATGCCGTCAATGGAGATCCGGGGCCGGATCACCCAGAAACGGGTGCCCTCCCTCAGGATGTCCCCTACCCTCGGGTCGAGCAGGATTTCCGCGGTGACCGAATGGATTTTATCGTTGTTGACGGTGATTTTCTTGACCACCCCGGCCTTGATGCCCTGGTACATGACCCTGGTCTTACCCTCGATGATGCCGTTGCCCGAGACCAGTTTCAGGGTCATGGGCAGGCCGTATTGGGCCGCATCGAAATCCCGGTAGAGAGCGAAACTCTGGCCG
Organism: bacterium BMS3Bbin14; assembly: GCA_002897615.1. Lineage (GTDB taxonomy): Bacteria > Desulfobacterota > Desulfobulbia > Desulfobulbales > Desulfobulbaceae > BMS3Abin13. Next base: position 54,931 of record BDTX01000008.1, on the reverse strand, counting down.
TTGACCGCCTGCGGACTGGAAGCGCGCAGCGAGGCCGGGGTGCCGCAGGAAATACCGCCATAGATCAGCGCGGCCAGGGACGCCGTCCGCAGGTTGAAGCCGGATTGCAGGTTCCCTTCAATGGAGATGCCGCTTGAATTCCAGAACCGGGTGCCGGTCCGAATCAGACGGCTGAACTTCGGCCGGATATGGACCGCAATGACGATCGAGTTGTCCGGGGCGAGGTGGTAGTCCTGGACCTCGCCGATCTTGAGATTTTTGGCATAGACCGGCGAGCCCCGCTGCAGGGAAAAGAGGGCGTCCGCCTTGAGGATGATGTTCAGGCCGGGGGTATGGGGCGACAGGGCCGGGGGACCGGACAGGCCTTGAAAATTGGTGGCCGCCACGGCCGAGGTCCCGGGCCGCATGGCGATATAACTGCCGGAAAGCAGGGTGCCGAGGCCGCTCACCCGGCCGGCCGAGATCTCCGGCCGGACGATCCAGAACTTGCTGTCCGCAACCAGGCTCGACCGGGCCTTTCTCTTCATCATCACCAGGAGATTGACGCCCTGCAGGTTTTTGTCCACAGTGACGTCCTTGACCAGCCCCATTGCCACGCCCTTGTAGCGAACCTCGGTCTTGTCGACTGTGACCCCCTCGGCATTGTCAAAATGGATGGTGCACTTGATGCCGGCATCGCGATAACTGGAATAGAGCAGCCAGGCGCCGATGCCCAGGGCAATCAGGGGCAGAATCCAGATCGGCGACAGGCTGCATTTTTTCAGGATGACAGTCGGTTGTTCCATGGTTATTCCTCGGCGCGGCAAGAGTTTGACCTGAATCCGTGAGCGTTCGAGAACGGTACAGATGCAAGGCGGCAACGATGTTGATTATCCTGGTGTGATATCAAGGAGTTGCCAACGCAGCAGCTGTGCCGTTATCGGGCGCCCCGCAGGGCGGCGCGGTGAAAAGTATAAAATGCATTTATTAGTCATATAATACAATAAATTCCATATATTGCATGGAACATCACCTCAAGACGTCACGGATTCAGGTTTGAGAGCGCTGCATCCCACAGCAGGCGCGGGTCGAAGCTGATGGTGGCAAACATGGTCGACAGGACGACAAAGCTGAAAAAGGTGACCCCGGCCGCCGTCTTTATCGTTGTGAAAAAGCCGAAGTCGGCCAGGGCGCAGAGCAGGGAGACGACAAAGACATCCAGCATGGACCAGCGGCCGATAAATTCGATAAAACGAAACAGCACGGCCTTATGGGTAAGCCAGTTCAGCCGGCGGCAGCGGATGGACAGCAGGAGCAGGAGGAGGCCGATGATCTTGAAGAGCGGCACCAGGATCGAGGCGGTCAGGATAATCAGGCCGATGCCGAAGGAACCGGACTGAAAAAAATAGGTGATGCCGTCCATGATGGTGGAGCTTTTCGGCACACCGAGAAATTCGACTTTCATGATCGGCATCAGGTTGGCGGGCAAGAAAAAGATGATCGCACTCAGGACCAGGGCCCAGGTTGTAGCGAGCGACTGCGGCCGTCTCTGGTGCAGCCGGCCGCCGCACCGGGGGCAGCGCGCTGCCAGGCCGGGGGGCGACTGCCGGAAAGGGAGCACCTTGTGACAGGTACGGCACTGGACCAGCCCCGCCGCCATCGCGGTCTGCCGGGGGGAGACCCGGTCCGGCGGCGGGCCGGCCGGTGCCGCCGGCGAACGCTGTTTCTTTTGAGCGGCCAGCGCCTCTATCCTCTCCCAGAAGGCGTGTTCGTCAAGGACCAGGGTGGTGCCGATCATGACGGCCACCAGCCCGATAAAGCAGAAAAAACCCTTGTCGTAGATAATAAGGGTGGAGTGATGCATCTTGGTGACGGCCACCAGGATGGCGATCAGGTAGACCTCGGACATGCCCCATTCCTCAAGATGATGATACCAGCGCAGCATGAAAGGGGTCAACCGGGAAAGCCGCTGCCGGTACAGATCAAGAGAGACCAGAAAGAGCAGGGCCAGCCTGAGCAGGGGGAAGATCATGCCGGTCAGCAGGACCAGGAAGGCGACAAAGATGTAGTCCTGCCGAAAGAGGATGCGGATGCTGTCGAAGACGGAGCCCTGGTCCTGCATGCCGAACACCTTAAAGGTCATGAGAATCAGGAAGTGGGCGGGCAGGAAGAGAATCAGGCCGGTGAGGCTCAGGGCGAGGGTACGCCGGACCGGGTCTTTTTTAGATTCGCGGATCGTGTTTCTGCAGCGCGGGCAGATCAGCCGGCTGCCCACCGGGACCTCGACGGGCCCGGTGGCGAGAATCATGTCACAGGCGGGACAGACCGTCAGGGCGCCGGAATCAAGCGGAACCGCCGAAGCGACCGCGACCGTTTCGCTGCCGCCGGGGGGAAATCTCCAATCCAACTGTGTAACGGCTTTACTCAGGGGCACCTGCCTCTTCCCTCCGCCTGAATCCGTGACGGCTTGAGGTAATATTCCAGGCAATACGTGGAATGTATTGCATTATTGACAAATAAATGCATTTTATACTCTTCACCGCGCCGCCCTGCGGGGCGCCCGATAACGGCGCAGCTGCTGCGTTGACAACTCGTTGATATCACACCAGGATAATCAACATCGTTGCCGCCTCGAAGGTCTCGCAGGCTCGCTATCTGCATCTGCACCATTCTCGAACGCTCACGGATTCAGGCCTCTGCCTTTTATGGCCGGTCATTACCGCCGTCCTGTTCCTGTCAGTCCGGGCCGGCGAATGAATTGACCGGATTAGGGCCGGGACTCCGGGACCCCCAGTTTCTTGAGGATGAAGGCCAGCGGACAGACCTTGGAAAAGCCGGACTGAAACAGGTTGAGGCCGACAAAGGCGGTAAACCAGAGCCAGTAGGAGCTGACAAAAAGAGGGCTCGCTTCAACGCCCAGAGCCAGGCTGAGTAAAATGAAGAAACCGGCAAAAACATGAACCAAATCGTTGACTACCATGACTGTCTTTTCTCCTTGAATTGTGTTTCAGGTCGCTGGTTGCCGGGACAGCCCCGTCGAATCGGAAATGACGGGAGATAAGCTTTCCCGGCAACCATAATTTATATTTTATTGCCTCTGCCCGGCAATGTACAACAAAATAAAAAACCACATCAGCCGCCTCCCGCTTCCTTAACGGTCGGGACGGTCTCCCTCGATTCGGCAGAACATAACTCATCACAGGTTATATCAAGGCGGTTTCACGTACTCCATCGCTGTAAGTGGTCAGGGGTGCCCCTGATCACTTACGGCAGAACAGGCGCCGCATGGCGGTAATCAGGTCCGTGACCCGCGCATCGGTTATCCGGTTGTAAATGAAATTGGCGTCCCGGCGAAAGCCGATGACTCCCTGGTTGCGCAGGACACCCAGATGTTGCGAAACGTTGGCACTGGTCGTCTGCACCTCGTTCCGGATCTCGCCGACGGTCATCTCGCGCTCCTGCAGCAGGCAGAGAATCTGCAGCCGGATCGGATGCGACATCGATTTCAGCAGGAGCGCAAGATCCTCAACCTCTTGATGGACCATGATTCTTCCATTATTTTTTGCCCGCAGCGACAGCATTACGGTTTAGGGTTTACGGTTTACGGGTTTAGAACTTAATTAATTTCTAATGCTTTATTTGTCAACCATAGCGTAAAGGTGCGTAAAACGCACCCTACATTACCGGATCTCACCCTGCGCGGGGATGCCCGTACAATTGGTGCATAAAACGCACCCTACCTGCTGCCATTGTTTTCCTCGTTATTCTCTGGAATTTTTTCCGCATACCGTGTAACAATACATACTTTTATTGTCTGTGTCGCGACCCCCGGAATCGACGGCAACGAGGATTAGAATTTCAAATTTCACTCTGTCTATTTTTTTTAAAGGAGACCTTGATGAAAGTGACTGAAGACAAAATTACCAGCCTGCTCAGTGAAGGGCGGGTTTTCGAACCGCCGACGGAAGGGAGCGACCAGGCCTGGGTCAAGAGCATGGACCAGTACCGGCAGGAATACCGGTACTCCATGGACGATCCCGAAGGTTTCTGGGCGGAACGGGCCGAGGAGCTTATAACCTGGGACAAAAAATGGGACAAGGTCCTGGAATGGGACTTCCGCAAGCCGGAGATCAAGTGGTTCCAGGGCGGCCGGTTGAACATATCGTACAACTGCCTGGACCGCCACCTGAGCAACGGCCGCCGCAACAAGGCCGCCCTCATCTGGCAGGGCGAACCGGAAGAAGATGTCAAGGTCTACACCTACCAGATGCTCTATACCGAGGTCTGCCGCTTTGCCAATGTCCTGAAGAAAAAAGGCGTGAAAAAGGGGGACCGGGTCTCCGTCTACCTGCCCATGATCCCGGAACTGTCCATCGCCCTGCTGGCCATCGCCCGGATCGGCGCCGTCCATTCGGTTGTCTTCGCCGGTTTTTCCGCGGCCGCCCTGCAGAGCCGCATCCATGATTGCGCGGCCACCTTACTGATCACCTCGGACGCCGTCCTGCGGGCCGGCAAGACCATTCCGTTGAAGCCGAATGTGGACAAGGCGCTGGCGGAATCTCCGACGATCAAAAGCTGTATCGTTGTCCGGCGGGCCGGCAACGAGGTTAATATGCAGGAGGGGCGTGATTCCTGGTGGCACGACGAGGTGGCGGCCCCCGACATTGCCGGCGACTGCCCCCCGGAGAGCATGGATGCCGAGGATACCCTGTTTATCCTCTATACCTCCGGCTCGACCGGCAAGCCCAAGGGCGTGGTCCACACCACCGCCGGTTACCTGCTGTATGCCATGCAGACCTGCAAGTGGGTCTTTGACCTGAAAGATGATGATGTGCACTGGTGTACGGCCGATATCGGCTGGATTACCGGTCACACCTATATCCTGTACGGGCCGCTCGGCCTGGGGGCCACCTCGGTGATGTTCGAGGGCGTGCCGTCTTATCCGGGACCGGACCGGTTCTGGAAAATCGTCGAGAAATTCCAGGTCAACATCTTCTACACCGCGCCGACCGTAATCCGGTCGCTTATGCGTGAGGGCGACGAGCCGACCAGGCGCTACGACCTGTCCAGCCTGCGCGTCCTCGGCTCGGTGGGCGAGCCCATCAATCCGGAGGCCTGGATGTGGTACTATCTCAACATCGGCAAGAGCAGACTGCCGATTGTCGATACCTGGTGGCAGACCGAGACCGGCGGCATCCTCATCTCTCCCCTGCCCTACGCCACGCCGCTCAAGCCCGGCTCGGCCAGTTTTCCGCTGCCCGGCATCGATGCCGCCATCTATACCGAAGAGGGTAAGGAGGCCGGCCCCAACGAGGGCGGGCACCTGGTGATCCGCAGACCCTGGCCGGGAATGTTGCGCGGCGTCTTCGGCGATCCCGAACGCTTCAAAAAAGCCTATTTCAGCCGCTTTGAAAATATCTATGATCCCGAGGACGGTGCCCGCAAGGATGAAGACGGTTTTTTCTGGATCATGGGCCGGCTGGACGATGTGATCAACGTCTCCGGCCACCGCCTGGGTACGGCCGAGATCGAATCCGCCCTGGTCTCCCACAAGGCCGTCGCCGAGGCCGCGGTCGTCGGCATGCCGCACCCGATCAAGGGGCAGGCTATCTTTGCCTATGTGACCCTGACGGCGGCGGCCAGGGAAAGTGATGAACTTAAGGCGGAACTCCGCCAGCATGTCCGCGCCGAGATCGGTCCCATTGCCATGCCCGAGGTGATCCAGTGGGCGCCCGGCCTGCCCAAGACCCGGTCCGGCAAGATCATGCGCCGTATCCTGCGCAAGATCGCGGCCGATGACTTTGAAGACTTCGGCGATACATCAACCCTTGCCGACCCCTCGGTTGTCGACCGCCTGGTTGACGGCAAGAAACCCCGGAAGTAGCCGGAGAACGCAAGGTTGCCTTCTTCTCTATTTCCCTGACCCTTTCAAGCTTCCAGCAAAAAATGACCGGAAACGAAATTCGCAGACGATTTTTACAATACTTTGCCGACCGGGGCCACACAGTTGTCGATTCATCGTCGCTGGTGCCTCATGACGACCCGACCCTGCTCTTCACCAACGCCGGCATGGTCCAGTTCAAACGGGTCTTCATGGGCGAGGAACAGCGCGATTATGTCAGGGCCGCCACCGTCCAGCGCTGCGTGCGGGCCGGCGGCAAACATAACGACCTGCAGAACGTCGGCCATACCGCCCGGCACCACACCTTTTTCGAGATGCTCGGCAACTTTTCCTTTGGCGATTATTTCAAAAAGGAGGCCATTGATTTTGCCTGGGAATTCCTGACCAGGGAGCTGGGGCTCGATCCCGCCCGCCTCTGGGTCTCGGTCTTCCGGGATGATGACGAGGCCTACGAACTGTGGAGCAGGATTGCCGACCTGCCCGCCGGGCGGATCGTCCGTCTCGGCGAGCCGGAGAATTTCTGGGCCATGGGCGATACCGGACCCTGCGGTCCCTGTTCCGAGATCCATATCGACCAGGGGCCGGAGGCGGGCTGCGGCCGGCCCGACTGCGCGGTCGGCTGCGACTGCGACCGTTTCCTGGAACTGTGGAACCTGGTCTTCATGCAGTCCTCCCGGGACGGCAGCGGCAAGCTGACCCCGCTGCCCAGGCCCTCCATTGACACGGGCATGGGCCTGGAACGGATTACGGCGGTGATGCAGGGCCGGCGCAACAACTTTGATTCCGATCTGTTCAGCCCGATTATCGACCGTATCGCCGCCCTGGCCGGCAAGACCTACGGCGCCGACCGGGGCACGGACGTGGCCATGCGGGTTATCGCCGACCACGCCCGGGCCACCACCTTCCTGGTGGCGGACGGGGTGCTGCCCTCCAACGAAGGACGGGGCTATGTCCTGCGGCGGATCATGCGGCGGGCCATCCGTTTCGGCCGCTCCCTGGAGCTGACCGGGGAATTTTTCGCGGCAATCTGCGCCAAGGTGACCGACCTGATGGTCGAGAGCTATCCCCATCTCGAAAGCGCGGCCGAGCTGCTGGCCAAGGTGGTGACCAACGAGGAGACCCGTTTCGGCGAAACCCTGGATCACGGCCTGGCCATGCTCTCCGAAGAAATAGAGCGGCTGGCGGCCGGGCAGGACCGGGTGGTAATTGACGGCGAATTTATTTTTAAGCTCTACGACACCTATGGCTTCCCGGTGGATATCGTCAGGGATGTGGCCCTGGAACGGGGGGCGGCCATTGACGAGGCCGGTTTTCATGCGGCCATGGAGGTACAGCGGCAGCAGTCCAAACGGTCCTGGAAGGGTTGCGATGTCGAGCACCTGGCCCCGGGCGTTATTGAACTGCTCCGGCAGGGCCGGGAAAGCCGGTTCGTCGGTTATGAACAAAAGTCGGCCGAATCCGTTATCGGCGCCCTGGTGGGAGAGACCGGCCGGTTGCTGGAAGGCGCCGAGGCCGGCGCCGTCGTCCGGATCTATTGTCCCGAGACCCCCTTTTACGCCGAGTGCGGCGGCCAGGTCGGCGATACCGGCGAGATCGTCTGCCCGCATGGCCGGATCGCGGTGACCACCGCCCGCAAGGTGGCGGACGGCCTGATCCTGCATGAGGGGCGGGTGACCGAGGGGAGCATCGCGCCCGGTGACACGGCGGCCCTGTTCGTCACCTCGAAGCGCCGCACCGATATCGCCCTGAATCATACCGCCACCCATCTTCTCCAGGCCGCCATGCGGAAGCTGCTCGGCGACCATATCAAACAGGCCGGTTCCCTGGTGGACGAGGAGCGGCTTCGTTTTGACTTCACCCATTTTTCACCGCTCACCGGCGACGAGATCCGGGCCATCGAACAACTGGTCAATGAACAGATCCGGTGCAATACCCCGGTGGACACGGCTTTGCTGGGCCGGGACCAGGCGATAGCCGGGGGGGCGACCGCCCTGTTTGGCGAAAAATACGGCGACGAGGTCCGGGTGGTCTCCATCGGTGATTTCAGCAAGGAACTCTGCGGCGGCATCCATGCGCCGGCCACCGGCATGATCGGTTTTTTCAAGATTATTTCCGAAACCGGCATTGCCGCCGGCGTACGCCGGGTGGAGGCCGTGACCGGCTCCCGGGCCGTTGCCTGGGTGCAGGAACTGGCCCGGCAGGCCGACGAGGTCAGCGCGATTTTTTCCGCCCCCCTGGCAATGGCGCCGAACAAGATCAGGGCGCTGCTGAAACAACAGAAAAAGCTGGAAAAAGAGGTTGCGGCCCTGACCGCCCGCCTGGCCCTGGTTGACCTGGACCGCCTGCTGGCCGGGGGGGTCGAGATAAACGGAGTACGGGTACTGGCCATGGAACTGCCCCTGGATTCACCCAGGACGCTGCGGGATATCGGCGACAAGGTGCGGGACCGCCTGGGTTCCGGCGTTGCCGTCCTCGGCGGGGCGTTCAAGGACAAGGCGGCCCTCCTGGCCCTGGTCAGCAAGGACCTGACCGGCAGGATCAAGGCCGGCGACCTGGTCAGCGCCACCGCCAAGATCGTTGGCGGCCGGGGCGGCGGCCGGCCGGACATGGCCCAGGCCGGCGGCCCCATGACCGACAAACTCGCCGAGGCCATAGCCTCGGTGCCCGGGATTGTCCGCAGCCTTCTCGGCGAGGAATAAAACCTATGCACCATCTTGCCGAACACGAGCGTATTGTCCTGACCGGGGTGGGCCTTGTTGCGCCCGGGGCCACCTGCCTGTCCGAGTTCCGGGCCAATCTCCTGGCCGGCAGGAGCGGGATCAGCACCATTGATCTCCGTTACATGGGGACGGTTCCGGCCGGCATCTGCTCCTTTGCGGAGACGAAATACCGCAAAAAAAAGGAAAACAAGCGCGGCACCCGGGCCGGCTGTATCGCCGTCTATTGCGCCAACGAGGCCCTGGCCGATGCGGGAATCGATTTTTCCGGCTATGACCGGGCCGAAACCGGCGTCTACCTCGGGCTGACCGAACACGGCACGGTGGAGACGGAAAACGAAGTCTATAATATCAGCCGCTATGACTATAACGTCGATTACTGGACCCACCATCATAATCCCCGAACGGTCCTGAATAACCCGGCCGGCGAGATCACCATGAATCTCGGCATCACCGGGCCGCATTATTCCGTGGGCGCGGCCTGCGCGGCCGGCAATGCCGCGTTGATCCAGGGCACCCAGATGCTGCGTCTCGGCGAGGTCGACCTGGCCCTGTGCGGCGGCATTTCCGAATGCGTGGGTTCGTTCGGCATTTTTGCCAGTTTCCGCGCCCAGGGCGCCCTGGCCGAACACCCGGACCCGACCCGGGCCAGCCGGCCCTTTGATCTGGCCCGCAACGGGATCGTTATCTCCGAAGGGGGCTGCGTTTTCACCCTGGAGCGGCTTGACCGGGCCCGGGCCCGGGGGGCAAAAATTTATGCCGAGATTGCGGGCTACGCCATGAACTCCGATGCCCGTGATTTCGTTATGCCCTACGGTCCCCGCCAGAGCGAGTGCATGCAGCGGGCCCTGCAGCGGGCCGGCCTTGAGCCCCGGGACATCACCATTATCAATACCCACGCCACCGGCACCCGGCAGGGAGATATCGAGGAGTGCAAGGCCATTCGCCAGGTTTTTTCCGATTGCCCCGATACCTGGATCAACAACACCAAATCCAGCATCGGCCACGCCATGGGAGCGGCCGGGGTCCTGGAGCTGGCCGGGAATCTCCCCTCGTTCACGGACCATCTTGTGCACCCGACAATCAACCTGGATAACCTGGATCCGGACTGCAATCTGCCGGGTATTATCGCAAATAAACCGAAACCACTTGACAAGCCGTTTACAATCTTGAATAACTCCTTCGGCATGGTGGGCATCAATTCGGTGGTCATCGTGAAAAGGTTTGATGAAAAGTAGCTGTTAATCGGCTATAATTTATGTGCTGAAATTTGACATTGGACAAGTTGATCAGTTTTATCCATTTATGAGATAGTGTCCGGCCGGAAACGAGGATTTTTGTTCGAGATCAAGGCAGGCGAAAAAAATAATCGCAGGCATCCGGGTGATTGCCGCGAATTATTTTTTGAGCATAAAGCCGGTCTCGGGCAAAAAAAATCGTCTCCGGAAGGGCACGAGATAGAGGACAGGTATGACCCGGGGTGAAATAAGGAACGTAATTCTGGAAATCATCGAAGACATTGACGAGGAAGCCGATTTTGAAACCCTGGATCCGGACAAGCCGCTGCGCGACCAGCTGGATCTTGATTCCATGGATTTTCTCGACATCGTAATGGAGTTGCGCAAACGCTACAAGCTGCAGATTCCGGAAGAGGAATACCCCGAGCTGGCGACCTTGAACAGCTGCGTCCATTACCTGGAACCGAAATTGAAAGACTGTTGATTTTTTTTACCGCCCAATTTTTTCCGACTTCAGACGGACCAACTGCTCCTGTCGGTCGCATCCCGGTTTTTTTCGTCATTCCGATCCCTGGATAGCATCAGTCGATGGCTGATTACCAACTCATCATTATCGGCGGCGGCCTGTCCGGCCTCGCGGCCGGGATCCGGGCGGCCCGTTTCGGGCAAAAGGTCCTGATTCTTGAGCAGCACCTGCAGCCGGGCGGCCTGAACTCCTATTATTTTCGCCGGGGGGTTCTCCTCGAAACCGGCCTTCATGCCATGACCAACTTCGCCCCGCCCGGCGAAAAACACGCCCCCCTCAATCGTCTTTTCCGGCAGTTGAAACTCTCGCGCCGGGACTTCAAAACCCATGAACAGCTCTGCTCGGAGGTCGTCTTCCCCGGCCGCTCGCTCAGGTTTTCCAATGACCCGTCCCTGCTGACCGAGGAAATCTCCCGGCAGTTCCCCGGTGCCGTGGACGCCTTTATCCGGCTGCGCGAAGAGCTCCTGAACTATGACCCCTTCACCGCCGCTCCCCGGCGGTCCACCAGGACGTTTCTCTCGGCTATCCTGCGTAACCGGCAGCTTGAAGATATGCTCCTGCTGCCGCTCATGGTCTATGGCAACAGCGAAGAACATGATATGGACCTGGCCCAGTTCGTAATCATGTTCCGGGCCATCTTCCAGGAGGGCTTTTTCCGGCCGCCCGGGACGATCAGGGAATTTCTGGCCATGCTGGTCGCTCAATATGAACGGTTCGGCGGCCGGATTCGCTACCGGGCCCCGGTCCGCCGGCTGCTCATGGAGGGGGATGTCGTGCAGGGCGTGGTCCTGGCGGACGGCGAGGAGATAACCTGCGAGTCCCTGCTGTCCACGATCGGCATCCCGGGGACGGCGGAACTTGCCCGCTGGCCCCTGGATGTTGCCGGCTATTGCGGGCGGATGAGCTTCATGGAAACCATCACCCTGCTGCCGCCGGCGCGCAGCAAGGCAATCAAAAACGACCGGACCATTATCTTCTACAACCGGCGGGAGGACTTTTCTTATTGCCGGCCCGAGACGGCGGTCGACCCCTCGTGGGGGGTCATCTGTTTTCCCGGGAATTTCCAGGGACTGCCGGCAGCAGAGACCTTCCAGGTCCGGGTGACCAATGCGGCCAACTATGATATCTGGAAACGGGCCGACAAAGAGGAATATCAACGGCTGAAGAGCGAATGGATCGCAAAATCCGCGGCCGGGGTCAGGAAAATAATTGGGAATTATCAGCAGGATATTGTATATGAGAATAGTTTTACCCCGGTAACCATCGAACGGTTTACGGCCAAGGCGGCCGGGGCGGTTTACGGCAGTCCCGTGAAATTCAAGGACGGCCGGACCCCCTGCCCGAATCTTTTTATTGCCGGCACGGACCAGGGCTACCTCGGCATTGTCGGTTCCATGCTCAGCGGCGTCACCATCGTCAACCGGTACCTGCTGGGGAATTGAAACCTCAAATTTTTAACACGTTGCATTCCATTCTATGTCTTTTCCTTCAATCGATCAGATTCAGGGCGACTTTGATGTCATTGTCGTCGGCTCCGGGCTCGGCGGCCTGACCTGCGCCAATCGCCTGAGCCGGGCCGGCCACTCGGTCCTGCTGCTGGAGCACCATGACCAGGTCGGCGGCCTGGCGACCTGGTTCAAGCGCAAGGGCCACACCTTTGACGTGTCGCTGCACGGTTTTCCCTACGGCATGGTCAAGACCTGTAAAAAATACTGGAACAAGGCCATCAGGGACTCCATTGTCCAGCTCAAAAACATTGTCTTTGACAACCCGCAGTTTTCCCTGACCACGACCTTCAGCCGGGAAGATTTTACCCGCATTCTCCAGGAAGAGTTCGGCATTGCCCGCACCGTGGTCGAAAACTTTTTTGCCACGGTCGGGCAAATGAATTTCTATGACGATCATTCCCTGACCACCCGGGAGTTGTTCGAGCAATTTTTCCCCGGCCGCAGCGATGTCCACCGCCTGCTCATGGAACCCATCGCCTATGCCAACGGTTCCACCCTCGATGAACCGGCGATCACCTACGGCATCGTCTTTTCGAACTTCATGAACAAAGGGGTCTATACCTTCCAGGGCGGCACCGACAAGCTGATCGGCATGATGGCCGAAGAGCTGCGGCAAAACGGCGTCATCATCTGTACCGGGGCCAAGGTCGACCGCATCGTCGTGGAGGGGGGCAAGGTGCGCGGGGTTGCCGTGGGCGGGCGGGTCATCTCCGCGCCCAGCGTCGTCTCCAACAGCGGCATCACCAATACCGTCAACAACCTGGCCGGCCGGGAGGCGTTTGACTCCGCCTTCCTGGACCGGTTTGACCAGGTCAAGGTGAACAATTCCAGCTGCCAGGTCTATTTCGGACTCAGGCCGGGAGAATCCTTTGACAATGTCGGCGACCTGCTCTTTACCTCGACCGCCAGGGAGTTCTCCTCCGACGAAATGCTCGACATGGAGACCCGGAGCCGCACCTTTTCCATCTATTACCCCAGGACCAGGCCGGAGCATCCCGACTACACGGTGGTGGCCTCGATGAACGGTAATTATGACGATTGGGCCTTCCTGGACAAGGCGGCCTACAAGGCGGCCAAGCAGGCCATGATCGAGCGCTGCTTTGTTGACCTGGAGCGTTATATTCCCGGCATCCGCGCCCAGGTTGACTGGGTCGAGGCCGCCACCCCGAGGACCTTTAACCGCTACACCCTCCATACCAAGGGGACGTCGTTCGGGACCAAGTTCGAAGGACTCGGTATCTCCCGGTCGATCTTCAAGGCCGTGCCCGGCCTCTTCCATGTCGGTTCGGTGGGGATTATCATGAGCGGCTGGCTGGGCGCCATCAACTACGGCGTCATCGTGGCCAACGATGTGGACAGCTATCTACGGAGCTGATATCCTGGTTCAAGGCAGAGATTTTATGACTGATTTTACTGGACAAAAAGCCATTGTGACCGGAGCGACCCGGGGGATCGGCCGGGCCATCGCCCTGGCCCTGCTGGAGCGTGGAGCAACGGTGATCGGCCTGTACGGCGGCAACGAGACGGCCGCCGGCCGTTTAAAGGATGATTGCCCCGCCGCCCCGGAGCGCCTCCGGCTCCACCGGTGCGATGTCAGCGATTACGAGGCCGTACGGACCCTCTATGAGCAGATAGAAAACGAGTTTGACACCATCGACATCCTGATCAACAATGCCGGTATCCGCCGGGACGGGGTCCTGGCCATGATGAAGGCGGAGGAATGGCAACAGGTGATCGATGTCAATCTCGGCGGCGGGTTTAACATGTCCAAGTTTGCCGTGCAGTTGATGATGAAACGAAAATACGGCCGCATCATCTTTATCACCTCGCCCATGGCCCACATGGGCTTTGCCGGGCAGGCCAACTACGCGGCCTCCAAGGCGGGGCAGATCGGCATGATGAAGTCGCTCGCCAAGGAAGTGGCCAAACGAAAAATCACGGCCAACTGCGTGTCGCCGGGCTTCATTGCCACGGATCTCCTCGACGGGCTCCCCGCGGCCCAGGTCCAGGAGTACAAAAAAATGGTGCCGGTCCGGCGCTTCGGTACACCGGCAGAGGTGGCGGACGCCGTGCTTTTCCTGGCCGGACCGAAGGCGGCCTACATAACCGGCTCGGTACTCGAAGTGACCGGCGGTCTGTAATGGAAAATTTCCAGGCCGAGACCTTTATTACCGACCGTATCCCGCACCGGCCGCCCTTTCTCTGGCTGGACCGGGTCCTGGAGCTGACTGCCGATTCGATCCGGGCGGAGAAAACAATTTCCCCGGACCTGGATATTTTCCAGGGCCACTATCCCGATTATCCCCTCATGCCCGGCGTCCTGCTCTGCGAATCGGTGTTTCAGGCCGGGGCGCTGCTGATCGGCCACCTGCAGGACGGGGAAACTGCCCCCCAGGAACGGCTGACCGGGGGCATGCCCGTATTGGCCCGCATCCTCGGGGCAAAATTCAAACGCGAGGTGCGGCCCGGCGATACCATTGAACTGCACGTCCGGCTCAAGGAACGGCTCGGTCCGGCCTGGATTTTAAAAGGCTCGGTCCTGGTGCATGGCCTGGTCGCCGTCCAGGTCGAATTTTCCTGCGTACTGAAGGCGACCGGCCAGGTTACAATGACCGACGAGGCAGAGTCAAAATAATACCTTGAATCCGTGACGGCTTGAGGTCCGCCCGATAATGGCGCAGCTGCTGCGTTGGCAACTCCTTGATATCGCACCAGGATAATCAACCTCGTTGCCGCCTTGCATCTGCATTGTTCTCGAACGCTCACGGATTCAGGTAATATACCGTAACGCATCCCGGCGTTGGGCCATCTTTGGCCGCGCCTCAATCACAAAATCCTCGACGTAGCTCTGCTACGTCGAGGATTTTGGTCAATCGGTGCAACCAAATCTAACCCAGATCCGGGCGTGATCCAGGTACATTACTATTTTCCGAGTCCCTTATCACTCATCTTGCGAATGGATTTCCCCTATATATTTGAGCACCACATCTACCTGAAACAGTTCTTTTGGCAGTTTTGGGCGGATTTGCTCTATAGGGAGGGACGTGCCGATTTGCAGGCAGGGCCTGCCGGTTTTTCCCAAGCCGGTACTGACAAATACCACCCCCTTTATCGACATCAGGAGGGAGTCATATTCTGCCCGCAGGTTTTCTATTTTGTTCAGTTCTGTTTCCATCGGTTCGTCTATATGGATCGCGCTGTTGCCGTCGGCTCCTGCTTGACTGCAATTATCGCCAATAAAGAAGATAATCGCTGCCAGCATCAAAAAAATACCAGATATTGAAATGCCTGCTTTCCGCATATCTTTCCATATCACCTCAAGCCGTCACGGAGCCAAGTATCAGGTACTGTAGCTTCCGTGGACAGGGCGGGTGAGGACGGCTTGTCCCGCCCCGCCCTCACCCCAAATCACTACTGCTTAACCATACTGATCAATAAGCGTAACAGTATGGGACACAGAGCTTGTTGGCATTGCCTGTGGCAAAGTCAAGCTTGGCATATGACCCCCCGCCCCTGGCATAGGCATAGAGGCCAATGACACATGAAATCCAGGCCCAATCGCCGCCGCCCAAGAGGTAAGAAGTGTACATGTAACGATCCGTATCAAACCGTCTGTTCACGTTAATGTTATCATCTGCGACATTGAGAACGTCCACGTGATTCCAGCCTTTCCAGTTATACTGCCTGACATTGACCCATGTGGATACGGTTACCTTGGCATACTTGGAGTTATACCAGCGGTCATTCGCCTTGACAATGTAGTAGCCGCGGAAACGGAATAAGGGGCGGATGCTGTAGAAACGACTGACCGGCGGTTTGAACCAGAATCCAAAGTATACATAGGCCTGTATCTTTCCGGCTCCCGTACCGGCAATACCGGAACCGCCTCCTTTGGCCCAGATATATTTATCCTTGCATGAGCCGCCCGCGAGAACTGCCTGGGCGGAGATTGACGAGACACCGGTGAGCGGGTCCTGGGCATCATCGTCTGAGAATTCCGCCGACCATGACGGGGTAAGAATAAAGGCATCCGGCGGCAGGAAGGCCTTTTCTATGTCGAGTTCACCTGTTGTAATAACAGGTTCCTGCGACATCTCGTTCATCTTGGCCTCAAGGGACTCGACGTCCGCCTCGGCCCGGGTGGCAAGTTCCACATCAAGGGCTTCAAGGTTGGCGATTTTCAAGCCTGACGCCTCCATCGCCTTTATTTCCTGCTGATAATTCTCCTCGGCAATCCTGGCCTCTAACCGTTTTTCGGCGATGGACTCTGCCATTTCCTGATTACGCTCTTCGAGGATCTGGTTGGTGATACCTTCCTGCATTGTGCATAAATCTTTACAGTCTTTCATGGGGATCTCCTTTGCTTTTTGACAAACAGGCTATTCAGTTTCAAGCGGTTACGATCTCGACTCCAAATGCCATGAGGACGTTGGCAATATTGTTATGTATGGTGACCCGGTCAGAACCGGCAAAGAGCAGGCCTGTGGCTTTTTGTTCGGCACGGCTCATAAGCAAGGAACCTGAATCGCCACCCTTGGACATATTGGTAGTGAGGATCTGATTGCGGAAATAACCGACACCTACGCCATAGTTAACCGCAACAGTCACATCAATTCCAGTAACCTTGCCTGTCGTTATCTGGGTCGTCCGGCCACTCTTGACGACCTCCATACCCAGCGTTGCCTCTACGGTTCCCTTGGGAATGCCCAGACCCGCGACAGAAGCAATTATGTACCGTTGATCCAGGGGCAGTGCCAGTGCGGCATCAACCAGATTGTAACGCGCAGGGCTGCCAAAGTGGATCGGAACAAAACGGGAGAGACGAGCCACCATGTCGGCCGGATACGTGCCACCGTCATAGGAACCTGGTTGCAGGATCGGGTCGCCGATATGAGCCGCATTCGAATTTGCCAACACATGGTTGTTACTGAGGATATAGGTTCGGCAGGGATAACATGCTTCTCTTACCAGGCAACCGAAGGTACCTGCGGTAATCTTGTAGTGGCCGATGCTGTAGCCGGGTCGAACAGGTCTGAGCCGGGTCTTGAATGACTGTGCTTCGATGCGCCCGATCTCAACTACGTCTGTCTTGATTTCCTCCGATGTCTCGGGTACCGGTAATGTTTCCGGTATGAGTTCATCCGCCGGAAGTTTTTCCCTGTCGATTTTTTTCTCTACATAAACGACTACCGCCAAATCCTTTGTCTCTTGGCCGTTTATCATTTTGAAACCTAGCCCGACACCAACTGCATTGGAATAAGCCAACAATTCCAGTTCCCGGACCTGTTTTACTTCTGCTGATTTTGCCAGCATGATTTCAAATGTATCCTTTGCCATATTTGTTTCTCCTTTCATGCCGTACGATTAAAGAGCCTTTAATGATGCTGCGGGCTCACCTCCTTGATGTGCCCGCCAGCGCGCCCCCCCAGCGGATGAGGAGCGCGCGCCTAAATCGTGCAGTTAGCCTTTGGGCTCCGTGAACACCCTGTACTCTTCGGGGCTTAGCTTTTTGTCATGGTTGACATCGGCTTGCGCAAAATCCTTGTCGCTCATGCCTGCAGCTGTTGCTTCACTGCGAGAAATGACTCCGTCCTTATTTGCATCGATTTTTTCGAAAGCCGATGGTGGGGTTGCAGCAAAGACGGGAACTGCGATAAGGGTGAGCAAGAGTCCGGTTAGCATTCTTTTGTACATGACGTACCTCCTATGAATGTAAGTGAGATAAAAAATAGGACATCTTCCTGCTCATTAGCATGTTCCATGCCATATTTATTTACTGTTTGTTGTCAATAAGTTATGATATCGATGGTGGCAAGTTCCTGAATCCGTGACGGCTAGAGATGACACTCCATGCAATAGATGGAATTTATTGTATTATTTTCCAATAAGCTCATTTTGTTTCCTTCACCGCGCCGCCCTGCGGGGCGGCCGATAACGGCACATCTGCTGCGTTGACAACTCGTTGATATCACACCAGGATAATCAACATCGCTGCCGCCTTGCATCTGTACCGTTCTCGAACGCTCACGGATTCAGGAAGTTGGCAATACTCTGATATTTTAGTTGTCGTTTCGTGCCGACGGTTTTACTGTCAATAGCTTTATCCTGCTAAAAACAGACCTTTTTTTATGTATTTGTTTGGCGACCGAACATCAACCACAACGCCATCAATTACGGCGTCATAGTGGCCAACGAGGTGGACGGCGGATTTTACCGGCCCCATTGCTACTTTTGCTACTTTTTATCTCGGGTTTACCAGGGCTTGATCAATTGAATTTTCAACCAATAAAACGTTCTTTTACGGGATGAGCTTTTTTACGCAGGCGATTCACGAGGCGACGCCATATCTTGAGTACTATGGTTATTTTGCTATTTTTGCGGCAATATTCCTGGAAGGCGTGGGGATCCCGGCACCTGGTGTGACGATGCTGGTGGCGGGCGCATTGGCCGCGGGGCGGGGCGAGATGTCCTTACCGCTGGTGCTGGGCACCGCCTTGGGCGCCGCAATCCTGGGGTTCAATTCGGGCTATTGGTTAGGTTCAATCGGTGGACAGGCGATCTTGCGCCGCTTGCCGTTCGTGAATCAGGCGCATGTCGAAAAGCTGCGTCGACTCTTTCTGCGCTGGGGCGTTTTGTTGGTGCTGGCGGCCCCCTTCATCGACGGATTACGTCAGGTCAACGGCTACGCCGCGGGAATCGGGGCAATGTCGTGGCCGCGATTTGCCCTGACCAATCTGCTTGGGGTTTGCGTGTGGGTCGGGGTATGGGGAGGACTGGCCTATGAAGCCGGCACCCATGTCGTCACTCTTTATCGCCTGTTAAGAGTTGGTGATCCCCGCTGGGACCTGGGCGCGGGGCTGGCGATACTTTTCGTCTTGGCATATCTGTTCTGGAATCGGCGCCGCAGGTAGGTCGGATGAGGCTCTTGATTGCCCGGGATGACCGCTATGGGGGATTGCATCCTTGCCCAGGCAATGGTTCAGGTTGCGGCGATAGGCGTGATGGGACAATGCCCTTTTCCGTGACGGCTTGAGGTAATGATCCATGCAATATGTGGAATTTATTTCATTCCTGTCAAATAAACGTATTTGCTGGTCTTTACCGCGCCGCCCTGCGGGACGCCCGATAACGGATTCAGGGGAAAGACAAAAAAAGCCTCTCCAGGCCGCTTGGCCGGAGAGGCTTCTGTCCTTATTTCACACTACAGACTACGTACTACTGAATCAGAATGCCAGCTGGTAGACAACCTGGATTTTATGCTCGTCGCCCAGGTTGTTGCCCAATGACGGCACCTTGCCCTTCTGGCCGGCGTTAACGTCAAAGTTCGTGTTCTCGTAATCGACCAGTATCTGGTTGCCTTTGGCAACGTCATAGGACAGGCCGCCGATATAGAGATCATAGGCGGTATTGTCGGCAATGACATTGTCGGAATCCTGATCGAAATGATCATAACGGCCGAAGACCGAGAGTTTCTCACTGACAAACGGCAACCGAACCCGGCCGAAGAATGAATATCCCTCGGTGTCGAGAGACTGGTTGTTGACCGTCCATGAACCGCCGGCATTGCCGGTAGTTTGAAAATACTGCGCCGTAAAGATAAACAGGGGATTCTCATAACTCATCATCCCCAGGTTGATGGAAAAGTCCGGGTTGGCCAAAGGAGAGTTGTCCTTGTTGCCGTCGCCGTTCATGCCGAGATAGCTGAACTGCAGGCCGGGCAGCGTTTGAGGCAGGGGCCGTATTGTCAGCCGGCCTTCTATCGCCTTGTTGCCGTTCACCTCGTCGCTATGATAACCGCCGCCGTTATATACGCCGACATGCCAACTGCCGTAGAGGCCGCTGTAATGGCTGTTACCGGTCAGGGCCTTGGCATCGGCGAGCTTGCCGCCGATGTTGCCCCGCAGGCTGATGCCGACATCTGCGGAATTGAAGATATGAGCCCGCTCAACGGCCATGGGACCCTGCGCCCGGTAGGGATTGATATGCTCTTCGAAATCAAGCCAGGGGTTGTGTCCCTGCCCGACTTCCATTTTCATGGAGGTTAACATTCCCAGGTCATTGGGTTGAAACTCGGCATAGAGATACTTCAGCCGCACCTTGTAATCCCCGGTGGAGTCACGATGAATGTCCGTGGTGATCCGGCCGCTCAACCAGGGGGTGATTTTCTTTTTAATGGTCAGGTAGCCGCGGGTCACGGCGAAGTCGTTGTAACTGCTTGAGGTGTCGCCCGGTTCGGCCTTTTCTCCGGCTGAATAGTCAATAAAACTCTGCAACTCGATTTTAAGGCCCTTGAGGGCGGCAGGCTTTTTCTGTCCCTGCGCCTCAATCCGGGAGACCTCGGACGGGGTCAGCACGCCCTTGTTCTGCAGGACCTGCAGCAGCGAAGCATCCCCTGCGGCGGCAATGGCCGGCACTGCACAGCATAGCCCCAGGGCCGCCACTGTGGAAATAATCTTTTTCATAACGCTTTCTCCTTTTTTCCTTAACTCCATTATTAATTTGCAGAAAATCCCGGCTCCTTTTTGCCGGGTCCTGCTTCTTCAAAGCGGTATATTTGCCGAACACGAGCAGAACGACTCACAGCGTTACTCACTTATCTTTCGTATTCTCAGTGATATGTAAATAGAGTTTATGAGTAGGAGTTTACGTTTGTGTTAAAAAACGATTAGGGAAGATTTACTCCTGCCGAAGGGATTGACAAAAGGGGCTCGAAGAGAGGAGGGTAATAAAAAAAAATCTATGGAACGAACCTGAATCCGTGAGAGTTCGAGAACTGTGCGGATGCAAGGCGGCAACGATGTTAATTATCCTGATGTGATATCAAGGAGTTGCCAACACGGCAGAGGCGCCGTTATCGGCCGCCCCGCAGGGCGGCGCGGTGAAGGACATAAAATGCGTTTATTCGGCAATAATGCAATAAATTCCACATATTGCCAGAAATTTCACTGCGAGCCGTCACGGATACAAGAAAAAAAGCAAACTTGACATAAATAAAGAGTAAAAGGTAATGAACAACCAACAGTGTCGCTATGCTCCGATTCGCTGGCCGGAATCTGTCGCATACGCACTTATTGAGAGGATAGATTTATGCTCATCGGGAAACGATCTTTTCAGAGTCCCGCAGGCTTGCTTACCTGCCCGGTCTCGGCGTTATGCTCAAAAAAATAATCCTGGGAATATCCGGCCTGCGGTTATTTTTTTCGCAGGCCTTGATCCCGAACAAAAAATCCTCATTCCCGGATGAGTACTTCAGCGCCCCCTCTCTACTCTCCAGGAACCCCTCCCCACTCTTTAAAAACCGGAGTAAGTTTATATGAATACGTTAATCGGTAAACTTTGGCACCATCTGCCGGCAAAGGAAGTCGTTGAGCTCCTGGAGGGTGATGCGGAAAAAGGACTCGATCTGTTCAGGGTCAAGCATCTCCAGGAGACTTTCGGCCCCAATATCATCACTGCCAAAAAGGGGAAAAGGCCCTGGCAACGTTTCCTCCTCCAGTTTCACCAGCCGCTTATATATATCCTGATCGTCTCGGGAATAATTACCGCCGTTCTTCATGAATGGGTGGACTCCGGGGTTATTTTCGGGGTGGTGCTGGTTAATGCAATTATTGGTTATATCCAGGAAGCCAAGGCCGTCAACGCCTTGGCCTCCCTGGCCCGGACCATGACCAGCGAGGCCACGGTGCTGCGCCAAGGTGAAAAAAAGCGCATTTCAGCGACGGAACTGGTGCCGGGCGATATTGTGCTGCTGTCCAGCGGCGACAAGGTGCCGGCGGACATGCGGCTGCTGGCGGTCAGGAATCTGCGGGTCGATGAATCCGCCCTTACCGGCGAGTCCCTGCCGGTGGAGAAGATCGCGGATGATCTCAGCCATGACGCGCTGCTGGCGGACCGGCGGAATATGGTCTACGCGTCAACCCTGGTGACCTACGGTCAGGGGAAAGGTATTGTCACGGCAATCGGCAATCATACCGAGGTGGGCCGCATCTCGGAACTTATCGCTTCCGTCGATGAACTGGCGACTCCGCTTACCCGCAAGATTGCCCATTTCAGTCACATTCTGCTGTATGCCATTCTGGCCATGGCCGCGTTGACCATTGTGATCGGGGTCCTGAGGGGGCAATCCCTTTTCGACATGTTCCTGGCGGCGGTGGCCCTGGCAGTTGGGGCCATTCCGGAAGGTCTGCCCGCCGCCGTCACCATAACGCTCGCCATCGGGGTCTCGCGGATGGCAAAACGGCGGGCGCTTATCCGTAAACTGCCGGCAGTGGAGACCCTGGGCTCGACCACGGTGATCTGTTCGGACAAGACCGGCACGCTTACGGAAAACCAGATGACGGTCCAGAAAATCATGGCCGGAGGAGTCGTGTATGACGTGACCGGCGCCGGTTATGATCCTTTTGCCGGAAAAATTCTGCCGGCAGACAACCGGCTTGATCCCGGCGCTTCCCCGGTCCTGCTTGAATGCCTCCGGGCCGGAGTCCTCTGCAATGACAGTATGTTGTCAAACAAAGACGGTGAATGGCAGGTGCAGGGCGACCCCACTGAAGGGGCACTGCTGGTGGCCGCCATCAAGGGAGGGGGTAACCTCGACGAAGATAGAAACCGTTTTCCCCGGCTCGACACGTTGCCCTTTGAGTCGGAACATCAGTACATGGCCACCCTGCATGCCGGCGAAGACCCCACTGAACGGCTCGTTTATGTCAAGGGGTCGACAGAGGCCGTTCTGGCCCGGTGCGGCTCCCGACTGGATGCGGCCGGCGCCCCCTCCGGCCTGGATGCGGCGGAGATCAATCGGCAGGTTGAGCACATGGCCCGGAGAGGCCTAAGGGTGCTGGCGTTTGCCGGCAGGAAACTGCCGGTTATCGTTGATCATATCACCCATGATGATGTGCGGTCGGACCTGGTCTTTATCGGCTTCATGGCCATGATCGATCCGCCGCGGGCCTCGGCGGTGCAGGCGGTACGGGTCTGCCGGGCGGCTGGAATCCAGGTCAAGATGATCACCGGGGACCACGCGGTCACCGCCGCCGCCATCGCCGACCAGGTCGGCCTGCACGGGATGACCACGGAGAATGGCGGCAGGCAGCAGCGGGTTCTCACCGGCAGTGACCTTGTCGCTCTTGCCGACCGGGAATTAATCGAACAGGTCGAGGAAACAACGGTGTTCGCCCGGGTGGCGCCGGACCAGAAACTGCGCCTGGTGGAGGCCCTGCAGGCCCGAGGTCACGTGGTGGCCATGACCGGCGACGGCGTCAATGATGCCCCGGCCTTGAAACAGGCGAATATCGGCGTGGCCATGGGGATAACCGGCACCGAGGTGGCCAAGGATGCCGCCGACATGGTGCTTATCGACGACAATTTCAGCTCCATTGAGGCCGCGGTTGAAGAGGGGCGCGGCGTCTTCGACAACCTGACAAAGTTCATTGTCTGGACCCTGCCCACCAACCTGGGTGAGGGGCTGGTCATCATTGCCGCCATTTTGTTCGGCGTTACCCTGCCCATTCTGCCCCTGCAGATTCTCTGGATCAATATGACTACCGCGGGTTTCCTGGGCCTGATGCTGGCCTTTGAGCCCAAGGAGCCGGGGATCATGACCAGGCCGCCCCGGGACCCGCAGACCCCGATTCTCACGCGAACCCTCATCGACCGCATTCTGCTGGTGGGCGGCTTGCTGCTGATCGGGGCCTTCGCCCTTTTTCAATGGGAGCTGGCCAAAGGGGCGGATCTCGCCGAGGCGCGCACCGTGGCGGTCAATGCCTTTGTGGTCATGGAGCTGTTCTACCTGTTCAACTGCCGTTCCCTGACAAAATCGGTTTTCCAGCTGGGCTTTTTTTCAAACGCGTGGCTGTTCGGCGGGGTGGCGGTCATGCTGCTTATCCAGATCGGTTACACTTATCTGCCGGTGATGAACACCCTGTTCCAGAGTGCGCCCATCGACCTTGAGGCCTGGTTCCGGATCGCGGCCGCCGGGATCATCACCTTTGCGATTGTCGAGTTTGAAAAATGGCTGCGGGCGGGAGCCCTCCGGAGAAGAAAAGTACGGCAATAAGGGTCTGTAAGGAAATAACTTGGCCGATATTGCGCTATTTTGGTTGAATTTGTGCGGATGATTTTGTAATTATATAACCTTACCTTTTTTTTATGAATCTTCGTCGATGACGAATTTGAACAGTACTGGAGGAGCCTCATGGAAACTACGTTTACATCCTCCGTCTTTGAGACGGAAACAATTCAGCTCGCCGATACCCGGGAGACCATTGTCCGCGGCGGCCGGGACAAATTCGCCCTGCTGCCCAGGGCCTTTGCCGGTCTGAACCAGATCGGCGTGATCGGCTGGGGCTCCCAGGGTCCGGCCCAGGCGCAGAACCTGCGCGATTCGCTGGAAGGCACCGGCATCCGGGTCAAAGTCGGCCTGCGGGCCGGCAGTTCATCCATGGCGGCCGCCCGCGCGGCCGGCTTCACCGAGGAGAGCGGGACCCTGGGCGAGATGTACCAGGTCATCGGTGAGTCGGATATGGTTATCCTGCTCATTTCCGATGCCGCCCAGGCGGAAAATTATAAAAAGATTTTCGCGGCCATGAAGGATGGCGCCGTCCTGGGCCTGTCCCATGGTTTCCTGCTCGGCTATCTTGAGAGTGTCGGCGACCACTTTCCCGCCGGGATCAATATCATCGGCGCCTGCCCCAAGGGCATGGGGCCTTCCGTCCGGCGCCTGTACGTCCAGGGCAAGGAGGTCAACGGCGCCGGCATCAACTGCAGTTTTGCCGTTGAGCAGGATATTGACGGCAAGGCCACGGACCAGGCCATCGGCTGGGCGATTGCCATCGGCGCGCCGTACGTGTTCAAGACCACCCTCGGTTACGAGTACCGCAGTGATATCTTCGGTGAACGTGGTATCCTCCTGGGCGCGGTGCATGGCGTTGTCGAGGCCCTGTACCGGAATTTTGTCATGGAAAAGGGCATGGCCGAGGAAGAGGCCTTTATCGCCACGGTGGAAAACATCACCGGCCCCTTGAGCCGGACCATCTCCCATGAGGGCATCCTGGCGGTGTACCAGGGGCTTGATGACGAGGGCAAGAAGAGTTTCGAGCGGATGTATTCAGCCGCCTATCATCCGGCGTTCGATATCCTGCTGGAAATCTATGACGAGGTCTCCAGCGGCAACGAAATCCGCAGCGTGGTCATGGCCGGCCGGCGTTTTGCCCGCTATCCCATGGGCAAGATCGACGGCACGAGGATGTGGCAGGTCGGCGAGAAGGTCCGCGCCGCCAGGGACGGTGAACCGGCCATCAATCCGGCCACTGCCGGACTCTACTGCGCGGTGATGATGGCGCAGATCGACCTGCTGATTGAAAAGGGGCACTGCCTGAGCGAGGTATGCAACGAGTCGGTCATTGAGGCCGTGGACTCCCTGAACCCGTATATGCACTTCAAGGGCGTGGCCTTTATGGTGGATAACTGCTCGACCACGGCCCGTCTCGGTTCGCGCAAGTGGGCGCCGCGCTTTGATTACAACATCATGCAGAAGGCCCTGGTGGACTATGACGCCGGCAAGCCGGCAGACACCGGGCTGGTCGAGGCCTTCAAGAATCATATGATTCATAACATCCTGGCAACCGTTGCCACCATGCGGCCTTCGGTCGATATATTTTTGAGTGAATAAAACCTGGCCGGCAACCGATACCCCGGCGCCGGTAAGACTTCGGAGTCCGGCCTTGCCCGGACCGCCGGAGTCTGCCGGCCCTGGTCTTCCGGCTCCCGTTCGGCGGAGTCGCACCATCGCTTCGCCTCCTGACCCGACGTGTCGATCATGAAGCCCGATTTTGTCGAATATCTCAAGGACCACGTGGTGCTGGGAGACGGGGCGCTTGGCTCCTATCTCTATGAGAAGGGGATCGAGCGCGGCCGCAACCTTGACCTGCTGAACCTGCAGGCGGCCGATTTTGTTTTCAGCGCTCACGAGGAATACATCCGGGCCGGCAGTCAGCTCATTGAGACCAATACCTTCGGGGCCAACCATTTTCGTCTGCGGGAAGTCGGCGCCCAGCACCGGGTGGGCGAGATCAACCGGGCCGGGGCCGGGATTGCCGTCAAGGCCGCGGGCCACCAGGTCTATGTGGCCGGCTCTGTCGGGCCGACGGGCCTGACCTTTCCGCTCGATGAAGACGAGGTCCGGGAAGAGGATATCCGGCAGGCCTTTAACGAGCAGATAGCAGCCCTGGTCGAGGGCGGGGTGGATCTCATCATGCTTGAGACCTTTCCCTGCCTTGACGAGATCCTGCCGGCCATCGCAGCGGCCCGCGCGGTGGCGCCGCATCTGCCGCTGGTGGCGCAGATGGTTTTTCCGGCCCGGGGCATGACCGTCCGCGGTGAAGACGCCCTGACCTGCGGCCGGGCGATGGCGGCGGCCGGGGCGGACGTTGTCGGCACCAACTGCGGCCGCGGCATCGACGCCATGGCCACGGCGGTTCGGCGCCTGGCGCCCCTGGCCAAGGAAGGGGTTATTCTTTCCGCCTTCCCCAATGCCGGTATGCCGGAAATGGTGGGACACCGGATGATCTATCCGGCGCAGCCGGCCTACATGGCCATGCGGTCCGGCGAAATGATCCGCTACGGCGTGCATCTCCTGGGCGGTTGTTGCGGCACCGGTCCCGAGCACATCCATGAGTTTCGCTCGACCCTGAAAATCAGGCCGGTGCGGATTCCGGGCGGCCGTCTCGTCGTGGCGCCGGACAAGACCCCGGAAACGGCGGTGGCGGTACGGACAGGAGGGTTCCTGGCCGGTCTCCAGACAAATCGTCTGCCGATCATTGTTGAACTCGACCCGCCGACCCATCTTGATGTGGCGCCGGTGCTGGCCGGGGCCCGGGCCTTGACCGAGGCGGGAGTGGATGCCATTTCGCTGGGCGATAATCCGCTGGCCACCCTGCGGGTGGGGAACCTGGGAGTGGCCTCGCTGATGCGCAAAGAGACCGGCATCCAGACGATTATTCACCAGAGCGGCCGGGACCTGAACGCCCTGGCCCTGCAGGCGCGCATGATGGAGGCGCACCTGCTCGGCATCGAGGCGGTGCTCGCGGTCAGCGGCGATTCCGCCAGCGCCACGGATCAGCCGGAAGTCAGCGGTGTCTTTGATCTCCGTTCCTACGGACTCCTGCGCATGCTGCGGCAGCTTAACGGCGGCCTGAATATGGCCGGCCGTTCCATCAAACACAAGACCAATTTTTCGGTCGGCGCGGCCTTCAGCTTCCGGCCGGATAATCCGCAGCTGCAGATCAGCCGTTTGGAGAAAAAATTCGAACTCGGTGCTCGTTTTGCCATGACCCAGCCGCTTTTTTCCAGGGAGGCGGTTGAACGGATGATGGACAAGACCAGTCATCTTGATATGTTGATTTTCCCCGGTATCTTCCCGATCATCTCGGCCCGGAATGCCGAGTTTCTGCACAACGAAGTGCCGGGCATGTCGGTGCCGGCAGAATTTCGCCGGCAACTGGCCTCGTACCCCGGGGTGCCTGATCAGCGCAAGGCCGCCCTTGACTATACCCGGCAGCTGGTGGAAGATATTGCCCCGATTGTCGACGGTTTTTATTTCGTCAGCCCGCTCAACAAGTGGGATATCGCCCTTGAATTTGTCCGCCAGGTTCGTCAGGCCGGCTGGCAGGGCAGCGGCCGGGCAACTCCCTGAATCCGTGACGGCTTGAGATTATACTCCATGCAATATATGGAATTTATTGTATTATATGTCAAATAAATGCATTTCCTGGTCTGCACCGCGCCGCCCTGCGGGGCGCCCGATAACGGATCCAGGAACCCGTTTTTGTAAAGCGCAGATTTCTGTCTGAAAATGGTAACTATTCAGGTACAAGCGAAAAACTACCATAACCTCGGCCTGTAACTGTTCAGATGTGCTCCATATTTGGGTAAGCAGGCCAACGAATCTATAGTATGTCTATGTGAGGCGGTCTGATCGCCCGAAGATGGAGCGCAGCTGAATAGTTACACTGAAAATTAAAGATACTCTTTCCTGGAGATGAATATGTCCAATTACCTCTTTACCTCTGAATCAGTTTCCGAGGGCCATCCCGACAAGGTGGCCGACCAGATTTCCGATGCCATCCTTGATGCGATCCTGGCGCAGGACCCCCATGCCCGGGTTGCCTGCGAAAGCCTGGTGACCACAGGCCTGGCCATGATTGCCGGCGAGATCACCACCGATGCCTGGGTCGACATGCCGGAAATCGTGCGGCAGACGATCAGGGGGATCGGCTATAATTCCTCGGAGATGGGCTTTGACTGGCGGTCCTGCGCGGTCATGACCACCATTGATAAGCAGTCACCGGATATTGCCCAGGGGGTGAACGTGGGAACGGGCATCGACCTGGACCAGGGCGCCGGAGACCAGGGACTCATGTTCGGCTATGCCTGTGACGAAACCAAGGTCTTGATGCCCATGCCCCTTGCCTATGCCCATCGGCTGGTCAAGCGGCAGGCCGAGGTGCGCAAGGCCGGGCGTCTGACCTGGCTGCGTCCGGATGCCAAGAGCCAGGTGACCATCGAGTACGACGGCCGGCAGCCCAAACGGATCGAGGCCGTGGTTCTTTCCACCCAGCATAGCCCGGAAGTGGATTATGAAGATCTCAAGGAGGGGGTGATGGAAGAGATCATCAAGCCGATTCTGCCTGAGAATATGCTGGACCGGAATACCAAGTATTTCATCAATCCCACCGGCCGCTTTGTCATCGGCGGGCCGGTCGGCGATTGCGGAATTACCGGCCGCAAGATTATTGTCGACAGTTACGGCGGCCGGAGTTCACATGGCGGCGGCGCTTTTTCCGGCAAGGACCCGTCCAAGGTGGACCGTTCTTCGTCCTACATGGGCCGCTATGTTGCCAAGAATCTCGTGGCCGCCGGCATTGCCGACGAGGTCGAGGTGCAGATCGCCTATGCCATCGGTATTTCCAGACCGGTGTCGGTCAATGTCAAGACCTTTGGCACGGGCAAGATCGATGATCAGCACATTAACCGGCTGATTAACGAGTTCTTCGACCTGCGGCCCAAGGCCATTATTCAACAGCTTGATCTTCTGCGGCCCATTTACCTGAAAACGGCCGCCTACGGCCATTTCGGCCGGGAACGGGCCGAGTTTACCTGGGAACGGACGGACAAGGCCGATGAGTTGCGGGAGGCCGCCGGCCTGTAGGATTCCGGATTCAGGTATCAAAATGTTTGGTATTATAATATAAACCGCCAACGGCGGATGATGGAGCACGAAAATGAGCGATTATAAAGTAGCGGATATCAGTCTGGCCGAGTGGGGCCGTAAAGAGGTGGCCATTGCCGAGACCGAAATGCCGGGGCTTATGGCCTTGCGCACCGAGTTTGCCGGGCAGAAGCCCCTGGCCGGCGCCCGGATCGCCGGCTGTCTGCACATGACCATCCAGACGGCGGTTTTGATGGAAACCCTGGTGGAGCTCGGGGCCGAGCTGCGCTGGTCGTCCTGTAATATTTTTTCCACCCAGGACCATGCCGCCGCCGTCATGGCCGCGGCCGGCATCCCGACCTTTGCCTGGAAGGGCGAGTCAGAGGAGGAATTCTGGTGGTGCATTGATCAGACTATCTTCGGGCCGGATGACTGGCGGCCGAACATGCTCCTTGACGACGGCGGCGACCTGACCCAGGTCATGCACCAGAAGTATCCCGAACTGATGCGGGACGTGCGCGGCCTCTCCGAGGAGACCACGACCGGCGTCCACCGGCTGAACGAGATGGCCAGGGAGGGCAAACTGCTGACCCCGGCTTTCAATGTCAACGATTCGGTGACCAAGTCCAAGTTCGACAATCTGTACGGCTGCCGGGAGTCACTGATCGACGGCATCAAGCGGGCCACCGATGTCATGATTGCCGGCAAAACCGCCGTGGTTGTCGGTTACGGCGATGTGGGCAAGGGCTGCGCCCAGGCGCTGCGCGGCATGGGCGCCACGGTGCTGGTCATCGAGGTCGATCCGATCTGCGCCCTGCAGGCGGCCATGGAAGGCTACCGGGTCGTGACCATGGAAGAGGCGGCCCCGGTCGGCGAGATTTTCGTGACCTGCACCGGTAACCTGCGGGTCATAACCCGTGCCCATATGGAGGTGATGAAGGACCAGGCCATTGTCTGCAATATCGGCCACTTTGACGCGGAAATCGATATTGCCGGCCTGCGCGACCTGGAGTGGGAAAACATCAAGCCCCAGGTTGATCATGTGATCTTTCCGGACGGCAAGCGGATCATTGTCCTGGCCGAGGGCCGCCTGGTGAACCTGGGTTGCGCCACCGGCCACTCGAGCTTTGTCATGTCGAATTCCTTCACCAACCAGGTGCTGGCCCAGATCGAGTTGTGGCAAAATTCCGAGCGCTATGAGAAGAAGGTCTATTTCCTGCCCAAGAAGCTGGACGAGAAAGTGGCCCGGCTCCATCTGCACAAGATCGGCGTCCACCTGACGCGTCTGACGCCGGAACAGGCCGAATATATCGGCGTCGAGGTGGACGGGCCGTTCAAGCCGGATTATTATCGCTACTAACCGCGCACCATGGGTCGATTTTCGTTTTTTCCCCTTTTTATCGGTCTGCTTTTGGTCCTTGGCGGCTGCGCCGGTCATACCTCCAGGATCATGGAGACAACCGCCTACTGCGGCTGCGGCAAGTGCTGTTCCTGGGAACGGGGCAGCTGGACCTATCTCAAGCTTGATTTCTGGAACCGCTATGTGAGTGCCGGGCCGGCTACCGGCCGGCCCTATTCCGGCCTGACCGCGGCGGGAACCGAAGCCGTCGAACCGGTGCCCGGCCTTTTTTCCGTCAACAGCCTGGTCAACCCCTGGATGATTCCGGTCCGCCTCGTTTTTCCCTGGCTCTGGCTGCACCGGGACGG
The DNA here is from genome assembly GCA_002897615.1 of bacterium BMS3Bbin14. Classification (GTDB taxonomy): domain Bacteria; phylum Desulfobacterota; class Desulfobulbia; order Desulfobulbales; family Desulfobulbaceae; genus BMS3Abin13. The sequence continues at coordinate 24,151 of BDTX01000008.1, read as the reverse complement.
GACCATTGCCGCCGACACCAAATTTTATCCCTTCGGCACCCGGATGTATGTTCCGGGTTACGGCTGGGGCGTGGTCGAGGACCGTGGTTCGGCCATCAAGGGGCCGAACCGGATCGATCTCTATTTCGAATCGCACCAGGATGCCCTCAACTGGGGGCGGCGGCGGGTGGAGGTGCAGATCGAGCGATGAGAGACGCGGCGCGGGTTATTGTTGTCGGCGGCGGCCTCGCGGGCTGTGAGGCCGCCTGGCAGGCGGCGAGACAGGGAGTGGCCGTCGAGCTGTACGAGATGCGGCCGCAGCGGTTCAGTCCGGCCCATCAATCAGAGTCCCTGGGCGAACTGGTCTGCTCCAACTCGCTGCGGTCCAACATGGTCGATTCCGGCGTGGGCCTGCTCAAGGAAGAGATGCGCCGGCTCGATTCCCTGATTATCCGGGCCGCGGAGGCGACAGCCGTGCCCGCCGGCAAGGCCCTGGCCGTTGACCGGCAACAATTCGCCGAGTATATCACCCGGGTCATGGAAGAGAACGAGTTGATCACGATTTTCCGGCAAGAGGTCGAGGCGATCCCGGAACCGGCCGATTCCCCGGTTATCCTCGCCACCGGGCCGCTGACCTCGGAAAAATTGAGCGGTAGCCTGCTGCGGCTGACCGGCGCGGAAAATCTCGCCTTCTATGATGCCATTGCCCCCATTGTCGCCGCGGAATCCCTGGACCTGGACCTGATCTACCGCAAGTCGCGCTGGGATGACGGACCGGGCGATTATCTCAACTGTCCCATGAATGAAGAGCAGTACAACCGGTTTGTCGAACTCCTGGCCGCGGCTGAAACCGTGCCGCTCAAGAGTTTTGAAACGCCGAAATATTTTGAAGGCTGCCTGCCCATCGAGGTGATGCTGGAGCGCGGGGAACAGACGCTTCGTTTCGGCCCCATGAAGCCGGTGGGCCTGCCGGACCCCCGGACCGGCCAGACACCCCATGCGGTGGTGCAGTTGCGGGCCGAAAACCGGGAAAAAAGCATGTATAACCTGGTCGGCTTTCAGACCAAACTCACCTATGCCGGGCAGAAACTGGTGTTTCGGACGATTCCCGGCCTGGAGCGGGCCGAGTTTGTCCGGCTTGGTTCCATTCACCGCAACACCTTTGTCTGCGCCCCGGAATTGCTTGAGCCGACCCTGCAGATGAAGAAAAGGAAAAACCTGTTTCTGGCCGGGCAGCTTTCAGGGGTGGAAGGGTACGTGGAGTCGGCGGCCATGGGGCTTCTGGCCGGCATGAATGCCGCCCGCCTGGTCCGGGGCTTGGCCCCGGTCGTGCCGCCGCCCGAGACGGCCCATGGCGCCCTGATTCATCACCTGACCGCTACGGCGCCTGAACATTTCCAGCCCTCTAATATCAATTTCGGCCTCTTCCCGCCCCTGAAAACCAAAATGAGGAAGCGGGACCGCGGCCGGTTCCGCGCCGACCAGGCCCTGACAGCCCTGGAATCCTGGACCATTGGCACCGGGAACCTGGCCAGGTTCTGAAAACAGTACGAAGCTTTCTCTGACGCTTGTCTCATTTCACCTCCGAAATTTATATGCCGGACCTGTAGTGTAAGGCAATAGACCCGTTTCTCTTTCTCCTGTTATTTTTTTTGCTGGTTGTGAAAATAAACCATTGACCCTGTAGTGTAGTCCAATGCTTATCTTAAAGGAAAAGGAGAGTGGAAGACCGGCAAAACTCTCTCCTGAATCCGTGACGGCTTGAGATGATTATTTATGCAATATGTTGAATTTATTGCATCATTGTTAAATAAACTCATTCACTGGTCTTCACCGCGCCGCCCTGCGGGGCGCCCGATAACGGCACATCTGCTGCGTTGGCAACAAAGTTGATATCACACCAGGATAATCAACATCGTTGCCGCCTCGAAGGTCTCGCAGGCTCGCTATCTGCATCTGCACCGTTCTCGAACGCTCACGGATCCAGATCTCTATAAAATTATTACAGGAGGTACTGCCATGTTATCAAATGTTCTTTGGATTCTTATCATTGGCGGAGTGTTTTACTGGATGATGCGTAGAGGCGGTTGCTGCGGAGGTCATAGTCATGCCGGGCACGACCAGGCCGGGCACGACCAGGCCGGGCAGCAACACACCCACGATCACCACGGGTGCGAAACGCGGGAGAAAAAGCAGACCTCTCAGGCCGCACCCCTCAAGGTCACCAAAGATCCTGTCTGCAACATGGAGGTAAATGAAAAAAATTGAGCAGTGGAGTGCCAGGGAGTATATTTTTTCCCTGATACATGCTGCAAGAAATGCGATTTGCGGCCGCTTGAACTGCGCAGATTAATAAAAAGGGCTTTTTCCGGGCCCGTTACAAGGGAGTATGACAATGACGACACATAAGCACATATTTCGTGATCCGGTGTGCGGAATGACCACCGAAGACCCAGGGGCATTTACCGCCTATGATCAGGATGGGGAAACGTATTATTTTTGCAGTGATCATTGCCTCGCCAGGTTTAAGGAAAATCCCCACATTGCCGATAAGGCAACGGAGGTCCACCATGAACATGGCCACAACCATAGTCATGGATAACAAGTAACCTGAATTACCGTGACGGCTTGAGGTGATATTCCAGGCAATATGTGGAATTTATTGCATTATTGACAAATAAACACATTCTCTGGTCTTCACCTCGCCGCCCTGCGGTCCGCCCGAGAGCGGGTCCAGGGGTTAATGAACCGCAGCCGGATTTCCATCCAGGGCCTTCCTGGTTATAACGGCCAGCCCGGTTCGATCTATGGGCTTCATGATAAACTCTCTAATGCCGATAGCCTTGGCGCTTTGTTCATTGACGGTCTCACTGAAGCCGGTGCAGAGGATAATCGGGAGGTCCGCCCGCATGGCAAGCAGTTGCCGGGCCAGGCCCAGGCCGGTCATCTTCGGCATGGTCATATCGGTTATCACCAGGTCAAAGGCATCCGGTTGCCGGGCAAAAAGCCGCAGGGCCTCCTGGCTGCTTGTCACTCCGGTGACCTGATAGCCGAGACCGCTCAAAATCCGGTTCTCTACGTCAACTATGGTCGCCTCATCATCCACCACCAGCAGCCTTTCCGTACCATGCGGAGGTTCTTTACTGACTTTCCGGTCAATATCGACAACCGTGCCTGAATTTTCATACTGCGGGAAATAAATTATAAAAGTCGTCCCTTGCCCCGGTTCGCTGTAAACCGAGATGTGGCCGCCATAACTTATGACAATGCCATGCACCACCGAAAGGCCCAGGCCGGTACCCTCGCCTTTCTTCTTGGTGGTGAAATAGGGTTCGAAAATTTTTTCGCTAATCTCCGGTGCCATGCCGAAGCCGGTGTCGCTGACTTCCAGTTTCAGATACCTTCCCGGCCGCAGGCCCACAAACTGCTCGGCATTCTCCCCGTTTATTTTTACCGGCTTCAAGGTTACCATCAAGACACCGCCCTGGTCGCGCATGGCATGATAGGCATTGGTACAAAGATTCATGAGTACCTGATGAATCTGGGTAGGATCGGACAGCACCGGGCCGCACTTCTCATCAATAGCCGTTTTGATCTCAATGGTGGTCGGCAGCGAGGCGCGCAGCAGTTTGAGCGCCTCCTTGAGGATATACTGCATTCGTAACGGCTTGCGCTCCTGCTCGTGCTGCTGGCTGAAGGTGAGAATCTGCTTCACGAGCTCCCGGGCGCGTTCGCCGGCCTTAAGCACCTCCAGGATGTCGGCCTGCGCCTGCTCCGCCCCCGCGGGAATGTCTGTCAGGGCCAGTTCGGAATAGCCGAGCAGAGGCGTCAGTATATTGTTAAAATCATGGGCAATCCCGCCGGCCAGGGTGCCGACGGCTTCCATCTTCTGGGACTGGCGCAGCTGACACTCAATTTTTTTCTGGTCGGTAATATCTTTAGCAGTGTGGACGACACCGGTCACCTTGCCGTTCTTGTCAACAATCGGCGCGATGGTAACTAAAAAAAATTTCTTGAGCCCGACATATTCAAGGTCTGCGGTAGATGGCATGACATCATGAATGGCCTTCTCCGCCGGACAGTCCAGGCATGGTTCCGAAACGCCCCTGAATACCTTGTAACAATACCGGCTTATGATCTTTTCCGGGCTCGTGTCTAAAATCTTGCAGGTCGCCTCGTTGACCTGCAGGATTCTATAATCTTTGTCTTGCAGGATCACGATATCCGGGATGGCATCAAAGGTTCTCTGCCAGTTGTCCCGAGTCTGCCGGATTGCCTCTTCGGCATTTTTCTTCTCCGTAATGTCGTGGATGATACCGACATTGCCTCTGACCTTTCCTTGCTCATCCAGCAGCTTCATAATTGCCATCCTGCCGAGAAACGTCCCGCCGTTTTTTCGTTTGAACAAAGTTTCCAGCATTAACCCTTCAACTGGTTCTTTTTTAGAGAGAATTTTTGGGCCCGTCTCTTCGAATCCCTCCGTCGTGGCATAGATCAATGCGATTTGCCGGTCCAGGATCTCAGCCAGCTCGTAGCCGAACACGTCACGCATGGCCGGCTGATTGACGTTGACGATGTGGTGCTCAAGATCGGTCATGATAATAACGTCGCGCATACTGTTAAAGAGATTCTGGAAAGAGCGCTCGCTATCCTCTATTTTGGCCTTGGCCTTCTCAAGTTCCCGCACCTTATCAAGCAGTTTCCTGGCCAGACCCGCATCATACATCCGAAACAGTTCCACCGGGTCTACCATCGGTTCGTCAGGCACCGGCAGTTGGTCATGCTGGGCCTCCCTCACCACATCGGCGACGATTCGCAGGAAATCATCCGTTTCCATTGGTTTGAGAATATACCTTGAAGCGCCCAGGCCGATGGCCAGCCGCTCGTCTTCAATATCGGTATAGGTGGCGGTATAAAAAACAAAAGGAATTTTGTTCAGCTCCCGGTCGTGCTTCACCTCGAAGCAGAGCTTGTAACCGTCCATGACCGGCATGAGGATGTCGGAGACGATCAACTCCGGCTTCGAGGCCCGGGCCTTGCAGAGAGCATCCGCACCATGTATGGCTTCCTCGACCTGATGCCCCGCGCCTTCCAGGTTTTTCCTGAGAATCAGCCGCGAATCCCGATCGTCGTCAATAATAAGAATTTTCATTTTATATATACACTCCTTTTTTAAAGGCGTCCAGACACAAAGTACAAAAACGTCATTGTCTTTTTGCCCATTTTTCTCCCCCTTAGCGCCTGTTTTTAAGTATCCTGAATCCGCAACGGCTTGAGGTAATACTCCATACAATATGTGGAATTTATTGCATTGTTGCCGAATAAACACTCTTTCCGGTCTTCACCGCGCCGGGCTGCGGGACGCCCGATAACGGCGCATCTGCACCGTTCCCGAATGCTCACGAATCCAGGAGTATTTCCATGATCTGCTCCATGACCGTCATCGGGTCGACTGGTTTTTCAATATAACCGTTGCAGCCGGAGGCAAGCAGCTTGTCCCGGTCGCCGCTCATGGCATATGAAGTCATGGCGATGATCGGCACCTTGCCGTCGGCTTTTGAACGGCGAATGGCCTGCAGCACCTCGGTGCCGTTGATATCCGGCAGCTGGATATCAAGGATTATGAAATCCGGCAGCTCGCTTTCCGCAAGCTCAATGCCCTTCCTTCCATTTTCAGCCCTGATGGTTTCTATGCCATTCTTGTTCAGGATGAAGCAGATCAATTCCATGTTGTCCGGCGTATCCTCGATAATCAGTGCCCTGGGCATCACTTTCTCCTTAGCCTTGAATCCATGACGTCTTGATAACTCCATGCAATAGTGGAATTTATTGTATTGTTGTCAAATAAATGCATTTCCTGGTCTGCACCGGGGCGCCCGATAACGGACCCCGGCTTAGGTCTTGATTTTATTTTCTTGATTACTCAAAATAACCGGTAGTCTCAAAGTAAACACGCTTCCTTCTCCTGCCCGGCTTTCCGCCCATAACTCACCGCCCAGGACCTCGGTTGTCAGCTTTTTCGTCAGATACAACCCCAGGCCGGTACCGGGCGTTGTGGTTTTCTGCTGCGACTCAAACCGCACAAACGACTGAAACAGCCGGGGCATGTCCTCTGCACTAATGCCGATCCCGGTGTCGGTCACGGAGATCTCCACAAACCCACCCGGCATATCGTCCCTTCCTTCACTCTGTGCCTGCCGGCCCTCTGTCCCGATGCCCTTGTGCCACTTTACCGCCACTGTCACTGTGCCCCCGGCCGTAAACTTTACCGCATTGCTCAAAAGATTAAGCAGGCACTGCAAGATCCGCCGGCGATCACTCTTCATCCGGATGGGCGTTTCCGGGACTGTTTTTCTCAATTCAAGACCTTTTTCGGTGATCTGGACCTTCAGGCTGTCACAGGCCTCGTCGATGACCCCGTCAAGGAGAAACTCCCCGGCATAGGGTACGATTTTGCCGGACTCGATCTTGGCGATGTCGATGACGTCGGTGATGAGCAACAGCAGATGCTTGCCTGCCCGGAAGACCCGCTCCAGTTGGTCGCGCTGCTCATCGTTGATCCCGCCGGTCATGCCCTGCAGGATAATGCCGGTAAAACCGATAATGGAGTTGAGCGGCGTCCGCAACTCGTGACTCATGGAGGCAATGAACATGGCTTTCAACCGGTCGAGCTCCTGCAATTTCTCGTTGGCGCGGTTCAGGTCTGCCACCAGGTTCAGCAGGTCCCGCCGCACCTTATCGAGATCGGCGGTGCGTTCCCGCACCTTGTCTTCGAGGGTGAGAGCCTGTTGAATACTTGCGGCGTAAAGCTGTGCGTTGTCGATGGCCATGGCGATCTGGGCGGAGACTGTTTCGAGCAGTTGCAGGCTTTGCGCCGACGGCCTTTTGTCAGTTCGGGTAAAGACACAGAGAACCCCCATGCAACGCTCGCCGCTGATCAGGGGAAAGGCGGCGTGAAACCGGATGTTCTCGCCGCAGGTTGCCTCCCGGGTCGAGAACTTCAGCACCGCCTCGCGGTCGGCCAGGATCAGGGGTTTATGGTCCCGGGCGCACTCGCCGCACAGGCACTCGCCGATCTTAGCGGCATGGTCGGGCAAATCTCCGATTGCTGCTGAGGTTTCCCGGCGGGCGGCAATCCGCAGCTTCTGGTCCGGGCCGACGGCATAGATGACACCGCCTTCCAGACCGGTAATCAGCAAGGCCTCGTCCATAACCTTGCCGAGCATCTCCTCTGTCTCCATGGTGCTCGCGCAGGCCATGATAATGCCGTTGACGGCCCGCAGTTTTTCATTGATTCTTTGGTTTTCGTCCTCAGCCTTTTTACGCTCCGCAAGCTCTTGCCGCAATTCCGCGGTCTTTCTCCTGACCTGTTTCTTCAGGGCGCTGTTCCAGATAACAAATCCTGAAACGAGGAGAAGCACAAAACCCAGAATGGCCGCCAGGTACTGAAAAAGCGTGCGTAAGGCAATATGGAGCATATGTTCCTGGCCGACCCAGCGTTGGCTGAGCTCCGCCCTTTCACTGTCACTGATTGACGCCAGCGCCTTGTCCAGGATCACGGCCAGCTCGGGCCAGTCTTTGCGGACGGCGATGCTTTCCGTGAAGTGATCCCGGTCGAAAACGGCAGCGAATTTCAGGTTGGCGAGTTGATACTTCGTTTTCAGATAGTGCCCGGCCCCGAGAAAGGTGATAGCAGCGTCGGCCTTGCCCACGGCAACGGCATTCAGGCCGTCGAGCATGGTATCGACGTAGTAGGGTTTGACCGAGGGGTATTGTTGCAGGAGAGGTTTGACATACTGGTACTTTTCGACCAGAGCGACACTCCTGCCTGCCAGATCTCCGGGCCGGTTGATGGCCGTCGTCTCCTTCCGGGTCATGATCACCAGCGACTTGAACAGGTAGGGCCGGGTAAAAACGAACCACTTCTCGCGTTGCGGCTGTCGACCCATGGTGGCGACCGCATCGACCTCGCGCCTCTTTGCAGCTGCATACAAATCCGTCCAAACCGCTTTGGGTATGGGCTTGATGGTGACGCCGATCCGGCGGGCCAGGACTTGCAGCATATCCACTGCCAGCCCCTCGCAATTCCCCGCATCATCCAAAAAACTATAGGGCGGGAAAGAGCTGTCAAAGCCCACCCGGATGATTTTGTGGGCAGCCAGCCAGGCCTTTTCCCTGTCCGTAAGGCGTAAAGAAGCCGATACGGTCATCCTGCCCGCACCGATGGTCACCGGCGTGTTGCCGGTAGCGGCCGACATACCGGCCGTCGCCGTGGTAGTCGCCGTGCCGGCGAAAAACAGGACCATCGTGCTAATCAGGATGCCTGGATATTTGCCAAACGGCTCGGTCATTACTTGCCACCCATACCTGTCAATTTCTCTTCCAGCTCCCTGGACTTTTCCTTCAGTCCCACCAGGCGCGGCCCCCGGTTGACGAACCTCCTGGTTCGTGTCCGTCTGGAAACGAGGTTTTTTGTTCGAGAGCAGGTCAGCGCAGACCTCGGGTCAGTACAGACTCCGGCCTGAATCTGTGAACGTTCGGGAACGGCGCAGATGCAGATAGCGAGCCAGCGAGACCTTCGAGACGGCAACGATGCTGATTATCCTGGTGTGATATCAAGAAGTTGCCAACGCAGCAGATGCGCCGTCATCGGGCGCCCACCAGGGCGACGCGGTGAAGACCATAAAATGAGTCTGTTTGGCAACAATGCAATAAACTCCACATATTGCATGGAGTATCACCTCAAGCCGTCACGGATTCAGGTGTTTGAGTATAACGGGGCAAGTGAGCTTGCCAGGCCCCGGGTATCGGGGAAAAATACCGTTCCGGGATAGACACAAGTCAGGGTTTCTGCAACATTATTGAATTTTTTAAAAGTTCTCTTTTTATTACACTCTTCAGGTGGACGGAAGTCAAGGAACGATATTGTAACTATTCGGCTGCACACCATCTGCGGACGCTCAGGCCGCCGCCCATGGCCTACTGTGGATTAATTGACCTGCTTGCCAGGATATGGAGCATACCTGAATAGTTACAAAATATTTAAGGGTCGATTCAACGGCACAATGATGTCCCGGCTCACATGATACTTGCAATCCCCTTTGGGGTGACTTAAGCTTTGTCTGTCGTTTAAAAAGTCACTTTTTCGTATTTTCCGGATCGTTGTGGCGGACGGAAGATTGCAGCATGAAAATGAAATTGCCGGTGCCGGCAATGGCGGGAGGTGACAGCAGTCCGGGAATGATGATCGGTTAAATAATAAATCGGTTGCCGAATAAACCGGCAACCGGCAATTTTCGAAAGGAAAATAATGAACGGCAATGCCAGGAAAATCAGCTATCTCAGTTTTGCAGCCAGCCTGATCATTGCCATCCAGATGATCATTATCCTGTTCAGGGGCCAGGCGGCCTGCCTGAACGAGGGCTGCCGGATTATCGAGAACCTCGCCGTCATCCCGCCGCTTTATTTCAACTTGCTGGGCTTTATCTATTTCCAGGTCATATTCTGGACGATTTTTATGATGCGCAACCGGCCCGTCGGGTCGATAGACTGGCTCAAGGTGCTGCTTATGGCCGGGCTGGGCGTCGAGGGCGTATTGCTCGCCTACCAGATTTTCGTCGCCCAGACGCTGTGTTCATATTGTCTCGTCATCTTTACCTTTGTCCTGGCCCTCAACATCATGGCCGGCTGGCAGCAGGCGGTCGCCGGTCTTTCGGTGCTTGCCGGCATTCTCCTCATCTTTTCACTGCTCGGCTTCGGCCCGTCCCTGCTGCTCTCTTTAAAAAATCAGACCTTGAACGCCGGCACCTATGGCATCAGGACCTGCTCCAATCCCGCCAAAAAGGTATATCTTTTCTTTTCCGCGACCTGCCCCCACTGCCAGAAGGTGCTCGATGCCCTGGCAGGCTGCAACAGCTGCGACTTTTACTTCAACCCCGTCAGCAGGTTAAAAAACATGAAGCTTGCCGGTGTCAAAAAGACGCCTTCCTATTCACCGGAAGTCAACCGTCTCATGCTCGCCCTCCTGGGCATCAAGACCGTTCCGGTCCTGCTGGCCAGGGACCCGTCCGGTCTCTCCATAATCAAGGGAGATAAGAGAATTATCAGCTATATCAAGCAGTCCTGTTATCAGGCCGCCCCCCTGCCGTATCTTGGCCCCAACGCTGTCCAGGAGAAAAACATGTCGATATACGGGGAAGAAGGCGAGTGTTCCATGACCATTGACTGCGAGCATGGGGCAAAGTAGGGTGCCGTCCGGCCGTTATTCCACCTTGGTTTCCTCAAAACCCCAGAAGGGATAGTCAAGGCGGTAATCGGCGATCTTGCCGGGATTATGCTCCCGGCTGGCGACCAGCCAGAGACTGTTGATGCGTTTGTCCAGGGGACCATGGTCAAAGGGGTTCCAGTCGGGCAGCAGGACCATGGCGTTATCTGCCGAGTATTCGATATCTCCCGAACCTTTAAACGAGCCGAGATGCGGCTGCCGGGCATAGCGGCCGTCCGGGCCGCGCGAGAGTTCGGAGACGACCAGGAAGGAGACATTCTGTTCATCGCGGATCGACTCAAGCTGCCGCAGCCAGGCGTCAATGCCGGTGCGGCGCTCGGAGAAATCCTTGAACGGCAGTTTATGCAGGCTGTCGATCACCACCAGGGTGAAGCGGCTCTTGGTTTCGTGCCGCAGGAAGTCGATATGGCGGCGCATCAGCTCCGGCGTCAGCTTACGGTCGGTGACAACGCGGAACCAGGGCAGCAGGGTCCGCAGGTTTTCCCGGGCCGCCGTTAACCGCCCGGCCTCCTCGTCATTGAGGTTGTCGGCCCTGATCTGTTCCGCAGACAGGCGGCTGAGCCGGCACAGGGTCCGCTGATAAATCTTCTGGCGGCCGTTTTCAAAATCATAGTAGATAACCGGAATTTTGCGGCGGGCCATCTCCGTGGCAATCTGGATAAACAGGCAGGATTTTCCGCCCTTGGGCGTGCCGCCCACGATGTTGATGCCATGGATGCCGTCGAGGGCCTGGTCGAGGGCGGCAAAGCCGGACGGCATGGTCAGGTGGTTTTCGCCGCTTTCCTGCTGCAGCCGTTCCTGAAACCGCAGGAGTTCTTTTTCCGGCGAGGCAAAGGGCGAGAAGGCCCTGGCCTCCTTGATGAGCATGAAGGCGTCCTGCCGGAAGTGTTCCTGGCGGTCGGCGGCAAAGCGGACCAGGGAGTATTTTTTTTCAGTGTCTTCCGGCCAGCGGATAAGACGCGCCTTGTAACCGAGACCGGTGGCCAGGGTTCTGGCCGCCCTTTCAGCGTCGGCACTGTGGTTGACCCAGAGAAACACGGTATGGAGCCAGGCAAAGCGGCCCGGGTCCAGTTTTTCCAGGTCGGTCGCCGCCGGGACGGCAATGCCCGGCAGGCCGAGCTGTTTCAGGGCCAGCAGGTTATCCTCGCCCTCGACGATAACCAGGGCGCCGTTTTCACAGCAGTCAATATCGTTGCCGTTGAAAATCATGGTCCTTTCGGCGGGAAACTGTTCGTTACCGTACCAGAATGTATCGTCCGGACGGTCAGGGTGAATACAGTGGGCCGTGTAGCAGTTTCCGTCTTCCTCGATGTAGGGGTAGACGAGATAGCGGCCGTTATAGCCGACCTGCATCTCTTCCAGGATCTCCCGGGCGATCCCCAGCCGGTGAAAACGGGCCAGGAGTTCATCGGTCATCCGGTCCCTGAAATTTTGAATATCGGTATTGATGTTTTTGACGGGATAATCGACGCCTGCGGTCCCGGGCTCGCGGTCAGGGTCGTAACCGGGGACCAGGTTCATGCTGACGCCCTTGCAGCGCGCGAAGTGCAGGGGAAATCCGCCTGGAGCGCAACGGCTCAGGCAGCGGAAATAGCCGTGAAAATAACTTTCCGGATTGAGAAAAACAACCAGGGAACCCGGTGTTTGTTCCGGGCCGGGGGGGCAGAAGGGGCAGGAGGTTTGCAGGATGTTGTTCTTCAGCTTTGCCCCCGGTAACTGATCCAGGTAGAACCGGGTGACGGCGTCCGCTTTTTTCATGGGTGTTTTCCGGCTCCTGGCGCGCGTCCTCGCGCGTCCTGAAGGTTCACCAGGGGCGGCAAAACCTCTGGGGTTAATAGCCCGGCGCCTTATTCGAGAATGGTATGTAACGTCGACCGGTCAAGTTGAACATCGAATTTGATGTGCACCGAGAAATCACTGTCCAGCATATTGAAGGACTGCACGCAGATAACGGTCCCGGTGAGGATGTGCTCCCGGGCACCGCTCATAGGTATTGTTGCCTTGATGTTGCGGCCGAGCAGCAGGCGGCTGTTTTCTTTTTTCGAAATCCTGACAATAAAGGACAGGCCGCCCAGGGCGATGTCGAACATCTCGCCTCTGAAGCTGCTGATAGGCTTGCCGGCCTGGTCGATGATCTGGAGGTTGATCCTCCGCTCAAGCTTGTACCGTTCATGGTTCCGGCGATCCATTCCTTTTTGGTCGAGCAGAGAATGGATGTCGCTGGTGCGGTTATAGAAATCCCGCAGCTTGGCTTCCAGGCCGGGGAATTTCTCCTCCTGGCGCATAAGATCCTCCCGCTTGAGGACTGAAAGCCTGGCGACCTCCAGGGCCGTCAGGGTCATGGTCCAGACCGTGGCGTTAAAAAAACACTCGCCGGCGATCTCGCCGCTGTGGAGATTTTTTAAAAAGAATTCCTTCTGGCCGCCTTTATATGTGGCCTTGAGGCTCCCCTGATTGATAAAGAACAACTCATCATTCTTATCGCCCTGGGCGACAACCACCTCTTCGGGCCTGTATGTCCGTTCCTCCATCTCGTGAAAGATGGCAGTGAATTCTTCCGGGGTAAACTCGTTGAGCAGTTTCGACCATACCTGCAGCTGGGTCCGGCTGATGGCGCCGCTTTTTTCCTCCTCAATGATCTCGCCCGATTGGATGATTTCCATGAGCGCCAGGGGATCTATTTCATAGATCCGCTCCCGCAGCCGTTCGGCATTGGTGAAATCTTTTTTCCTGGCACAGGAAATGATCAGGTCGAAAAGTTGTTTTTTGGCCTCGTCCTTTTCCCCTCTTGCCGCCAGTTGGAAGATTTCTTCTTCCCTGGCGGCCAGAGGATCTTTTGCCGCCGGGGGGGCGGCTGGTTTTTGGGCGGCGGCCTGAGAACGTTCGTCTTCCTGTGCCGCCCGGGATGCCGCGAGGTTGAGAATATTTGCGGCGGTCGCCTGAATCCGGCCGCGCAATTTAGGCGTGTCGGCCGCATTGCTCATCCGGACGATTTCTCTCAAGGGTGGGAGGAGTTTTTTCAATAGCCCCCAGTTGTCGGCACCGGCAAGCAGGTTGGCGGTCTCGGTCAAACAGCCGGCGGAGTTCTTCCGCAGTTTAGGGTCTTCCGAGTGCAGCCCAATGATAATCTGTTCAACCAGTTTTTCGGCGATCCGGGATTTATTATTGTCAATAAGACGAATGATCGTTCCCGGCAAGGCCCGGGAAATATTCGTATCACACAGAAATTCGTGATGCCCTGACAGAAGCTGGTTTAATCCTTCCTGTAACCTGGTGATTTTTTTTTCTTTCAAGCCGGCCTCCGGTAAATTTCTCGAAATTGTTTACGTGAAACCAAGGCGATATCTCTCTGTTTCGTTAAATGCCACCCCCGGCCAAGTCTCTGCGCCGGAGAAGTGTCCGCCCAGGCAGCAGTCTTGATCGGAAATTCGAGGAAAAACACGAATAGTTACTATTACATAATACCACAGGGTATTATTTTTTGAATATTTTTTTCATGCCGGCGCCACTACCCTGTTCTCGATAAGCAGGGAGAGCAGGCGGTGCAGGGGCAGGCCGATGACATTGCTGCAGGAGCCGTTGATGTCCCGGACCAGAAACGAGCCGGTCCCCTGGATCCCGTAGGCCCCGGCCTTGTCCAGGGGCTCGCCGGTCCGGATGTAGGCCTGCAGGATCTCGTCGCCAACCTCCTCGGTAAAGGTGACTTCCGTGGTCTCGACCAGGCTGGCCTTGACCCCCTTGTCCAGGCAACAGAGACAGAGCCCCGTCATGACCTGGTGGGTATTTCCCCGGAGCTGCCTGAGCATCATCAGCGCGTGTTCCCGGTTCCGGGGCTTGCCGAGAATGGTTTTGTCCGGCATGACCACAATCGTATCCGCGCCGACAACCCATGATGACGGCCTGGTCCCGGCAACGGCGGCGGCCTTGGCAACGGCCATGCGGCCGGCAAAGTCTTCAGGCTGTTCCCGGTTGCCGGGGGTTTCGTTGACCGCGGCCGGCATAACCTTGAATGTCAGGCCGAGCCCGGCCAGCAATTCCCGGCGGCGCGGTGACCCTGATGCCAGGATGACCGGTTCGAGGGTACGAAGCAGCGGCGGTGCGGACATTTTTTGTTTTTCCCTTTATCTTTAAGTGGTTAGAGCGTGCCTTCCGGATAGAAGACTTGTTCGAGAAACAGGGCGCGGGCCGGCGCCGTCGGTCCGGCCAGGCAGCGGTTCCGGCCCTGGAGGATGGCCAGGAATTCTTCCGGGGTCATTTTTCCCGCCCCGGCCTCGATGAGCGTGCCGACAAAGTTGCGCACCATGTGGCGCAGAAAGCCGTCGCCGGTGAAGCGAAAAGACCAGGCGTCGTCCCTGCCGGAACAGGGGAAAAAATCGGCCCGGTAAATGGTGCGGACCGCGCCGCGGCCGTTGAGCCGGCCCGGTTCCCGGGAGCCGCTGGCCTCGAAACTCGAAAAGTCATGGCTGCCGGCGAGGTGGTGCAGGCAGGCATGGATGCGGTCAATGTCGAGCGGGCCGGGCACGTGGAGGGCGTATAAGCGCTCGGTGGGCATCAGGACCCGGCCGGTGAGAATGTCGTAACGATAGGCCTTGCCGGTTGCATCAAAGCGGCTGTGAAACGTTGTTTTCACGTCATTGACGGCAAGAATCCGGATGTCCGGGGGCAGCATTGAGTTGAGGCCCCGGAGGAAACCTTTGGCGGCAATGGTTGAGCTGGTATTGAAATTGGCCACCATCCCCAGGGCATGAACCCCGGCGTCGGTGCGGCCGGCGCCGTGCAGGGTGACGGCCGCACCGGTCATGGTCGCCAGCCGGTCTTCCAGGCTCCCCTGGATCGTGGCCGTGTCGTTCTGTCGCTGCCAGCCGCTGTAGCCGGTGCCGTCATAGGCGATCAGCAGCCGGATATTTCTCTGGTTCACGGAAAGAAAGGAGTCCCGGTCAGCCCCGCGGCCTCGTCCAGGTTATTCATCAGGTTCATGTTCTGGACCGCCTGGCCGGCGGCGCCCTTGGCGATATTGTCAATAGCGGTGATGACGATAATCCGGCCGGTACGCCGGTCGATCTTGAAGCCGATGTCACAGTAGTTGCTGCCGCGCACGTATTGGGTAGCGGGCAAGGTCCCGGCCGCGCAGACCCGGACGAATTGTTCATCCCGGTAGGTGTCGTCAAACAGCTCCTGCAGCTCTGTTTCGCTGACATCGTGGTCCAGGCGGGCATACATGGTGCTGAGGATGCCCCGGGAAACGGGTAACAGGTGCGGGGTAAAGGTTATGGTCACCGGCTCGGCGGCAAGAAGGCTCAGTTCCTGTTCCATTTCGGGGATATGCCGGTGCGTGCCGCCAACCTTGTAGGCCCGGAAGCCGTCGGCCACCTCGCAGTACAGCGAGGCAACATTCGCGGCCCGGCCGGCGCCCGTGGTTCCCGATTTGGCATCAATGATAATGGTCGCCGTATCGATCAGGTGCTCCCGCAGCAGCGGGGCGAGACCAAGGGTGACCGAGGTGGGGTAACAGCCGGGGTTGGCCACCAGCCGGGCGTCTTTGATCTGCTGCCGGTACAGTTCGGGCAGTCCGTACACGGCCTCCTTGATCAGTTCGCTGCTCGAGTGTTTCTGGTACCACTGTTCATAAACCGCTACGTCGCGAATCCGGAAATCGGCGCTCAGGTCGACAACCTTCCTGCCTGCGGCCAGCAGCGGGGGCACGATATCCATGGCGGTTTTGTGGGGAACCGCAGTGAAAAAGAAATCGGCCTGCCGGGCAAGTTCCGCGGGCGGGGGATTTACGCAGACCGTATCCACGCGGTCCCTGAGGCTTGGAAAGATCCGGGACAGGGGTTGGCCGGCATATTGCCTGGAGGTGACGACCGTGATTTCAGCCCGGGGGTGGTCGGCCAGGATCCTGGCCAGCTCGACCCCGGTGTAGCCGGAGGCTCCGACGATTCCTATTCGCAGCATTGCTTGTCCACCTTGCTGGGTTTGTTTTCTTTTACACCTGTATCCGCGGGTTTGTCACGGAGGCGCGGGAATAAAAAATTAAAAAAAAAGGGAATAACGAAGCAATTCGTTATTCCCTTGACTTTCGGAAAGGTAAATGAAATCCAAAAAATATAAACGTAAAAAGCTCCGCGATCTTAACGCTTGGAGAACTGGAAGCGGGCACGGGCACCGCGCTGGCCGTATTTTTTCCGTTCCTTGCAGCGCGGGTCGCGAGTCAGCAGGCCCGCCCTCTTCAGGGGGGTGCGCATCTCCGAGTTCATATCCTGCAGGGCCTTGGATATACCGTGCACCAAGGCGTCGACCTGGGCGGACTTGCCGCCGCCCTTGATCGTGGCGATGACATTATATTTATCCGTTGTCTCGGTAACGGCAAAAGGCCGGGCAACTTTCGGTTCATAGAATATTTCACCGAAATAGTCGCCTAATGACTGTTTGTTAACGGCTATCTCTCCAGTGCCCTGGGTAATCCAGACCCGGGCAATGGCCGTTTTCCGTTTGCCGGTAGCGTAAAATCGTTCCTGCGCCATAACTGTGCTCCGTTAAATATCAGATATCCAGATTTTCAGGCTGTTGGGCCTGATGGGGATGATCGCTTCCTGTATAAATCTTCAGCTTCTTGAGCTGCTGCCGGCCAAGCTTGTTTTTCGGCAGCATGCCTTGAACGGCCTTGCGAATCAGCTCTTCAGGCTTGTTCGCACGAATCTCCCTGGCGGTCTGCATGCTGATGCCGCCCGGGTAGCCGCTGTGGTGGTAATATTTTTTGTCGTCCCACTTTTTCCCGGTGAGATGAACCTTGCCGGCATTAATGACGACAATAAAATCGCCGTTGTCCTGGAAATTGCAAAAGGTCGGCTTATGCTTGCCGCGCAGCCGGCGGGCAATTTCCGAGGCGACACGCCCCAGGACCTTGCTGTCGGCATCAACAACATACCATTTGCGATTTATTTCCTTTACCGGCGTATAATAGGTTTTCATCAGCTGCGCCTCTAATTCTTCCAAAAAAACAAAAATAACAAAAAAAGGTTCGAATGCGGTCCGAACCTGATAAAATCAATGGAGCGGGAAACGAGATTCGAACTCGCGACTTCAACCTTGGCAAGGTTGCACTCTACCACTGAGTTATTCCCGCCTGATCGTTTTCCGTAGACAGCCTTAAAGTATAACAAGCTTTTCGAATGAGTGTCAATAAAAAATTTCATTCGTAACCGGCACCAGCGCACCCGGCAGAAAGAGAGGGGGTTATGTGGAAGAAAAGTTGCCAATGTCAGCGAAGAAGAATATATATAAATATGTATTATATTCTAATTTTTTCAGTGGCAAGGGCACCTGTCGGGGCGCCGGGGCAGACAAGGAGTGAACAGTGGCTGATAATTTGCAGCGGATTGGCGAGATAGAACGTAAAACCAGGGAAACGAACATCCGGCTCAATCTGAACCTCGATGGCAACGGCACAGTCGAAGTCGGGACCGGAGTCGGTTTTATGGACCACATGCTGACGCTTTTCGCAGTACACGGCTTTTTTGATCTGCAGGTTGCGGCGCAGGGCGATATTCAGGTCGATGACCACCATACGGTTGAGGACCTCGGCATCTGTCTCGGCCGGGCCTTGAAAAAAGCCTTGGGCGATATGGCCGGGATCTGTCGTTACGGCCACGCTTACGTACCCATGGATGAAACCCTGGTTCGGGTCTGCGTCGATTGCTCCAACCGTTCTTACCTGCATTACGATGTGGTCGTGCCGGACCAGAAGGTAGGCAGTTTCGACACCTCGCTGACCAAGGAATTTTTACGCGCCCTGGTGCTGCATGCCGGAATGACCCTGCACGTGGATCTGCTGCACGGCGAAAACAGCCATCATATCATCGAAGCTGTCTTTAAGGCCCTTGGCCGGGCCGTGTCGCAGGCTGTTTCTCCGCTTCCCCGCCTGGCCGGCCAGCTTTCTTCCAAGGGGATCTTGTAATAAATAGCGGGAATCGAGAGACAAACGCACCAAGAGATAATCAGACCAGGAGAAAGATTGTGACTGCATTGAAGAGAACTGCATTTGTGCTGGTTGTGTCCCTGTCGCTCATCCTTACCGGTTGCGGGGCCGGGAACAAGAGTGCTCTCAAGCAGGGACCGCCATGTGTCGTGACCCGTATCGCCATCCTGCCGGCGGTCGCGGCGCTTGATTACGATAATGGTCCCGTTTCTCCGCAGCAGACCAAGAGCCTCAACCAGGGCGTCCGGACCATGAATGCTCTCCTGCGACAGAAGTTCGAGGGCCGCCGGGGGTTCCGTCTTGTCTCTGAGGATCAGATCTCCGGCTTTACCGGGACCCTGCCCCTGAAAGCCTTGGCCCTGGCCCGGATGGTCGGTGGCAAGGTCGGCTGCAACGCCGTGCTGCAAACTACGGTCCGGCGTTATCGGGAGCGGGTCGGCGGCAAGTATACGGCGGAGGAGCCGGCCGCGGTCGCCTTTGAAATCAGACTCATAGAGGTCGATAACGGCCGGATTATCTGCGATGGGAAATATGACGAAGTCCAGCAGTCTCTCCTGGAAAACCTGTTTGCCCTGGCCAAGGCGAAACAAAGAAAGTTTTCCTGGGTGACGGCGGCGGACCTGATGCGGGACGGTTTGAATGACAAGCTTTCGTCCTGTTCCTGCCTGGCGGACATGCTGAAAAAGTAACGGCGACCGTTGGACGATAAACTTGCTCAGCTTCCGGCCGACAAGGGCATAGCGACGATCTCCCGGCGGATATGGCGAAGGTGCTGACCCTTAAACCTGAATCCGTGACGGCTTGAGGTGATATTCCAGGCAAACTGTGGAATTTATTGCATTATTGACAAATAAATGCATTTTATATTTTTCACCGCGCCGCCCTGCGGGGCGCCCGATAACGGCGCTGCTGCTGCGTTGGCAACTCGTTGATATCGCACCAGGATAATCAACATCGTTGCCGCCTTGCATCTGCACCATTCTCGAACGCTCACGGATTCAGGTTAAAAGCACCAGGAGGACGTTATCGGTACCGTAGCCGGCAATACCTCGGGCCTGAAGGCCAAGCAGCTTCGCTCCCTGGAACGGCTGGCCCGGAAAAGAATTAATCCCGACGATATCATCGGCCGGGACCTTGCCCGCAGCCTCGGCGCCTTGTCGGCGGAGCTGAACCGCCGGATCGGCCTGTTGATTCACCGCTCCGGCAAGGTGGAGACGGTCATTGTCGGCGATCATGACCGGATCGTTATCCCGCCCCTGACAACGATTCGCACGGCCGGCGGCCGGCTGCAGGGGCTGCGCTGTGTCCATACCAGTCTGGGCCGGGTCGGGATCAACGATGAGGACATTATGGACCTGGCCTGCCTGCGCCTGGACCTGATGTCCGTCCTGACCCTGCGTGACGGCCTGCCGGAGCTCATCCACACCGCGCACCTGGTCCCGGAACCGGTGGCCGGCCGGGACTGGGTCATGCTGACACCCGTCCATCCGGCCCGGCAGCAGGACTCCTGCATCGAACTGATCGAGGCCCTGGAAAATGAATTTATCCGGACCCGCCCCACCCGCGAGGTGGACCAGGGACTCGACCGGGCCATTCTGGTGAGCGTGACCACCGGTTCCCGGGGCCGGGCCGCCGATTCGATGGCGGAACTTAACGAGCTGGCCCGGTCCGCGGATGTGCTCGTCCTTGACACCATCATTCAGCTGCGAAAACAGATCCATCCCCGTTTTATTCTCGGCCGGGGCAAGCTCATGGAGATTATGCTGCGCAGTCTGCGCCTGGGGGCCAATCTGCTCATTTTCGACCAGGAACTGAGTCCTTCCCAGATCCGCTCGGTCACCGATCACACCGATCTGCGGGTTATCGACCGCACCCAGCTGATTCTCGATATTTTCGCCCGGCGGGCTCTTTCGCGGGAAGGCAAGCTGCAGATTGAAATGGCCCAGCTCAAATATATGCTGCCGCGACTGTCCACCAGGGATGACGCCTTGTCCCGTTTAACCGGCGGGATCGGGGCCCGGGGTCCGGGTGAAACAAAACTTGAAGTCGATCGCCGCCGGATCAATGACCGGATTGCCAGGCTGGCCCGGGAACTGAAGGCGGTGGGCCGGGAACGCTATCACCGGCGCAGTCTCCGCCGTAAACGCGATGTCCCGGTGATTTCCCTGGTCGGGTATACCAATGCCGGCAAATCGACCCTGCTCAACACCCTGACCCGCAGCCACGTCCAGGCCCGGGACCTGCTGTTCGCCACCCTGGACCCCACCAGCCGCCGCCTCCGATTTCCCCAGGATATGGAGGTGATCATTACCGATACCGTGGGCTTTATCCGCAACCTGCCGGCCGATCTGCTCAAGGCCTTTGAGTCCACGCTTGAAGAGCTGTACGAAGCCGCCCTGCTGGTCCATGTCATTGATGTCTCCAACCCGGCCTATGTTGAACAGATTGAGGTGGTGGAGTCCCTGCTGCGCGATCTTGAACTTGATCGTATCCCCTGCCTGCGCGTGTTCAATAAGATTGACCTGGTGGACGAAGAGGCGCGGGCCGGAATAAGCCGGATGGACGGCGTCGGCATCTGCGCCCTGGACCCGGCCGGTTTGACTCCATTTTTGCAGCAGGCCCAGGCCATGCTGCGGGCGTAACTGCGATACAGCTTGGAAAAGCGGGTAAAGAAAAATAAGAATAGTGGGCGGACGTTTAGCGCGGGCCGCATCGTCAGAGGTAGGCCGTCCGGGACCGGGGGGAATTATGCGGATTAATTATTGCGGCCATTGTTTCGCCGAGATTACGCCGGAAGTTCAGCAATGCCCTTTTTGCGGGATAGTACTCCGGGAGTGGGCGCACTCCCTTGATTATGAAACCCGTCTGATCCATACGCTCGGCCATCCCTTGGCGGATGTGCGGATGCGGGCGATTATCGCGCTGGGTAAACGGGGTGACCCCCAAGCCGCCAACCCCCTTGTCCGCTGCGCCTTGCGCCATCCGATCGATGTGGTGGAAGGCCTGGAAATCGTGGCCGGTTTGCGTCGTTTACGTCCCGGCGGCGCGCGGAGCAAGGCGCTGGACCGCCTGGCGCGCGACCATCCTGCCCATGCGGTGCGCCGGGCCGCGGCGGAAGCTCTGGCGGGAATGGCTCTGAATCCGTGAGCGTTCGAGAACGGCGCATATGCTGCGTTGACAACTCGTTGACATCACACTAGGATAATCAAAATCGTTGCCGCCTTGCATCTGCATCGTTCTCGAACGCTCACGGATTCAGGACCTTTTTAAATAAACTCCGGCAGGAATTATCACAAGGAGAGATATATGGGCGACACCATCCGTTTCGGGGTCTCAATCCAGGACCAGCTGTTAAATCGTTTTGACACCTTGATTGCCCAAAAGGGTTATGTCAACCGCTCAGAGGCCATCAGGGATCTCATTCGTAATGCCTTGGTGGAAAATGACCTGGGCAATGAGGAAGAGGAAGCGGTAGGCACAATCTCTCTGGTCTATGACCATCATACCCGCGACCTGTCTGATAAACTGACCGTTCACCAGCATTCCCATTACCAGGAAATCATCTCCTCCCTCCATGTCCACCTGGACCATCATAATTGCCTGGAAGTAGTGGTGGCCAGGGGTAAGACCAAGGATATAAAACACCTGGCCCAGGAATTAATCGGCACCAAGGGTGTAAAACACGGCAGGCTTATGGCGACCACCACGGGGAAAAATTTATAGACTCCACCCACGTTCGCACTCCTGGCGGCGCCGCGGCAATTTACTTATACCTTGAAGCCGTGAGCGCTCGATTCATGGATAACCCCTGAAGCCATTATCGGGCGCCCCGCAGTGCGGCGCGGTGAAGACCGGATATCTCAAGCCATCTAACCAAAGGGAAAAACAATGCCGCACTCGAAAGCCGTAATCATAAACCTGCTGTTGATTCCCCTGGTCTTCTTCGCCTTGACCGCAAGCGCTGCGACCACAAACGACAGTGGAAAAAAAAGCGCCATGACCACGGGACAGGCGGCGATCCTGGGAGTGGTTGAGGGGCTGACGGAATACCTGCCGGTCAGCTCCACCGGCCACCTGCTCCTCGCTGAACGGATCATGGGCATCGGCTATTCCGCCTCGAAATCAGCCGCTGAAAGAGAGCGCACCAAGGAGGCCGCGGACGCTTACACCATCTGCATCCAGGCGGGCGCGATTATTGCCGTGCTGGGCCTGTATTTCCTGCGGGTCAAGCAGATGATGCTGGGACTCATGGGCAAGGATCCCGAAGGCCGGCGGA
Organism: bacterium BMS3Bbin14; assembly: GCA_002897615.1. GTDB lineage: Bacteria > Desulfobacterota > Desulfobulbia > Desulfobulbales > Desulfobulbaceae > BMS3Abin13. Next base: position 1,633 of record BDTX01000008.1, on the reverse strand, counting down.
TGCTCATCAACGTGGCGGCCGGTTTTCTGCCGGCGGCCGTGATCGGGCTCCTGTTCAATAATATCATCAAATCCTACCTGTTCGGCCCATGGCCGGTGGTGACCGCCTGGTTTGCAGGAGGGGTGGCGATCCTCGCCGTGAGCTGGGGGCTCCGGGGAAACAGCCACCGGGAGGCCCATAGCGGCATGTCGCTCAATGAGCTGACCTGGAAGATGGCCTTGATCATCGGCTTTGCCCAGTGCATCGCCATGTGGCCCGGCGTCAGCCGCAGCCTGGTAACCATCGTGGCCGGCCTGCTGGTGGGGATGTCCATGGCGGCGGCCGTGGAGTTCAGTTTCCTGCTCGGCGTGGTGACGCTCGGCGCCGCCACGGCCTACGACGGACTCCGGCACGGCCACATCATGCTGCAAACCTTCAACGGCACGTCCCTGGCGGTCGGCGTGGTATTTGCCTTCATTGCCGCCGTGCTGTCCGTGAAATGGATGGTGTCCTACCTCAACAGCCACGGCCTGGCCGTCTTCGGCTATTACCGGGTAGCCCTGGCAGTGGTGACGGCCGTATTGATCTCCACCCGGATGATATGAACAGGGGGAATTCACCTGAATCCGTGACGTCTTGAAGTGACATTCCAGGCAATACGTGGAATTTATTTCATTATTGACAAATTTATTCGTTATGCCAGTCAGCGCCGCCGACGTTCACCGCATCCGCTCAAGCGTCTTGTTAGCGCTTGTTTTGTTTATAAATCAAGAAGTTCTGCACCATGAACAACCCTCATGATGAAAACTGAATTACCGCTTATTTTGTATATAACCCGATAGTTCTTGTGTGTAATTTGCCGATAATTTGTGCCGAAAAAAATATTTTCAGAAATCAAGGCAAATCGCTCTGGCATAGTGTCAAGGCTATAAATTTTTTCTTCTAATTCGAGAATAAATTTTTTTGCATTATTTATGCTGTCTTCAGCAATATAGAAAAAGATGCGCTCCAGGTCTTTTTGGGCATTGAATGATACATTGACCTTATATTTCTTTGCCACGTTTAAACTCCTGGAAGAATTCTTTAGCTTCGGTAAACCTCCCCTCCTTGATATCTTCTTCCGCAGGTGCAAGAAGCCTTAATAGATTGAATGCATGTGTAATTTTTTCATATTCTTTGGCATCAACCAAGACCGCCTCGGCTTTGCCATTTACGGTAAGAATGACGGGGCGTTTCGTTTTATGAATTTGATCTAAGACGGAATTGGTGTTTCGCTTTAGATCTGTGATGGATTTGATGTCTTCTGTTATACTGATTGGCATCTGTTCACCTCATATTGATTTTGTGAATCTTATTTGATGCCTTATTTTACATTATTTTTGTGCGATTTGGCGAGTATTATTTTGTGCGACCGGGTAGGTCAGGAGGACAGAGGGGGACAGAGGAGGGACGCAGGGCGCAGAGGGGGGACGTTCATGATTTCATGCTTTTCCTGTCATTCAAAGAGTAATTCTGTTTTTGAACAAATCGCTCGCCCCTTTGCACCGCCCGACTGGCCGCCGGTTGAGTCAGACCCAATCTGGTTGCTACAGATGTGACGCTGAGGCCTAATTCTCGGACAGCCCAATAACATAATAAACTGCGAGCCTGCACT
>BDTX01000007.1 GCA_002897615.1 bacterium BMS3Bbin14 | reverse complement strand
ACCGGTTGGACATGAACGAAATCAAAGAGCACCAGCTCGCCTGGTTCAGAAAACGAATCGAGGAGTGGTAGAAGGACGGCCCGCTGCCGGATCTGTCTCCGTATCTTGCCGTTGGGGATACCATGCTATAGTTACCGATAGGTATCATTTTGGATCCGTGAGCGTTCGAGAACGCTACAGATGCAAGGCGGCAACGATGTTGATTATCCTGGTGTGATATCAACGAGTTGCCAACGCAGCAGATGTGCCGTTATCGGGCGCCCCGCAGGGCGGCGTGGTGAAGACCAGCAAATGAGCTTATTCGGAGATAAGGCAATAAATTCCACATATTGCCTGGAATATTACCTCAAGCCGTCACGGATCCAGGTTCATATTAAATTTTTTCACAAGATTGTGACAAAACCAAAAAAACATACATGGCTTTTTTTATCCAAATTCAGGCGACACGCATTCGGCTGGCGCTCCCAACGTGCAATTATGCGAGTCAAGGAGGCTGTAAAGGAGATTAAGGCAACCGCCCGCAAGGATCCTCTGCTTGGAGCAGAGGGTGCAATACTGCTCATAGAACGGCTGTCACCGGCCCTGGAGCAGGTTGACAGTTCCTCCGGAGCTATTGGCAACACCGTGAATAAAGCCATTGAAGCATTGGTGCCTATTATTGCGAATGCTCCTGCTGACGATCAACTACGTGGAAAATGGCTTGACCGGCTTTGGAAAGCCATAGAAGAAGACGACATCCCCTACATTGAGCTTCTCCCTGAACATTGGGGCACCTTATGCCATAGTCCGCAACTGGCTTCACACTGGGCGGATACACTCATGGCACCGATTCGGATCAGCTGGTCGCACGAACGGAACGCCGGCAGCGGCTATTTCGAGGGTACATCAGCCTGTTTGAGCGCCTTGCTCAAGGCCGGCCGTTTCAAAGAAATTATGGAATTGCTGGATCTTGCGCCATATATGTTCTGGAATGAGCGAAAATGGGGAGTGAAAGCCCTGGCCGCCATGGGGAAAAAGGCCGAGGCCTTACGGTATGCCGAGGATTCCCGCGACAACTATTCCAGCCCTATCGCAATCGCCCAGGCCTGTGAAGAACTTCTCCTTGCAAGCGGCATGGCGGAAGAAGCCTACAGCCGTTATGCCATAGAGGCCAACCAAAAGAACACCTATCTGGCAACCTTCCGGGCCATTGCCAAAAAATATCCCAACAAAACAGGAAAAGAAATTCTCTTCGACCTGGTGGCAAGCACTCCCGGCGATGAAGGAAAATGGTTTGCAGCCGCAAAATCGGTTCAACTCTACCAGGAGGCAATTGAACTTGTACGGAACAGCCCTTGTGATCCAAAAACGCTCACCATGGCAGCACGAGATTTAAAGGACAAAGAGCCACTCTTTGCAGCTGAAGCTGGAAGAGCGGCACTCCAGTGGATCATTGCCGGCTATGGCTATGAAATAGGTGTTTCTGATGTGCTGAATGCGTATAGTTTCACCATGGAAGCCGCTGAAAATGCCGCTTGCAGGGAAGAAGTCATGCATCGCATTCGCAGCATGGTCAGCAATGATCTCTCCAGAGGCGGTTTTGTCGGGAAAATTCTAGGATCAGAGCCAGACATAGCCCAAGGGTGAGATCCTCATTGAGGCCAGTGCCGGTACCGGTAACGGCAAGACTTACACCATCGGTCTGCTCTTCCTGCGGTTGCCGCTGGAGCGGGAATTACCTGTTAATAAGATCCTGGTGGTTACCTTCACCCGGGCCGTGAGGGCCGTGACCGAGGAGCTGTAAAAGTGTCAGATTTATTTTAATCATTTCTCTTTGCACCCTTGCACCATAAACGATCATGAAAATCTATTTAAATACGGCCGTTTCCCAAAGTCCACATATCTCCTGAACATCTTGCCAACGCCAACAACGACGCCAATCCGGAACTCCAGCGCCTGGCTCTGAAACCTGCCACTGGAGCAGGAAAAACCACGGTCATGGCTATGCTTGAAAAAAGCTCACACCGTTTCGTCCGCCGCCAGGGAGGCCCGCAGGAATTCCCGGTTGAGACGGGCGATATTGCGGATGGAGATCCCCTTGGGGCACACGGCCTCGCACTCCCGCTCGTTGCCGCAGCTGCCGAAGCCTTCCCGGTCCATGGCCCGGACCATGGACAAGGCCCGCCTCTCGCGTTCCGGCCGGCCCTGGGGGAGCAGGGCCAGCTGGGAGATCTTGGCGCCGACAAAGAGCATGGCCGCGGCATTGGGGCAGGCGGCCACGCAGGCGCCGCAGCCGCTGCAGGCGGCGGCGTCCATGGCCTGCTCCGCAAGATGCCGGGCCACGGGCAGGACGTTGCCGTCCGGTGCGGCCCCGGTATTGACGGACACGAAGCCGCCGGCCTGGATGATCCGGTCAAAGGCCGACCTGTCGATCACCAGGTCCTTGATAATGGGAAAGGCGCGGGCCCGGAACGGCTCGATGGTAATCGTCTGGTTGTCGTGAAAATGCCGCAGATATAACTGACAGAGCGTCGTTTTTTCTTCCGGTCCCTGGGCGACGCCGTCAACTACTGCCCCGCACATACCGCAGATCCCCTCTAAACAGTCATGATCAAAGGCGACCGGTATTTTTCCCTGCCGGGTGAGTTGTTCATTCAGCACCTCGAGCATCTCCGGCAACGACATGTCCACGTCAAGGTCCCTGAGGGTATGCTCCTCAAAGCTGCCCTGGACATCGGGTCCGGCCTGCCGCCAGATTTTTATGGTAATGGTGATGGTTGGTGCCGTCATGGTATTCAAGCTCGACGTTTGTTGCCTATCCGCTGTTTAGGTATAGCTGCGCTGCACAGGCGTAACATACTCGAAGCTCAGGGGCTCCTTGTGCATGACCGCCCGGCCCTCGCCGGTATACTCCCAGACCGCCACATGAGAAAAATGTTCGTCATCGCGCCTGGCCTCATGGGTCGCGGTCTGGCTCTCCTCGCGCAGGTGACAGCCGCAGGACTCCTCGCGGGCCAGGGCGTCGCGCACCATGATTTCGGCAAATTCCATGAAATCGGCCACCCGGCCGGCCTTTTCCAGGGCTTGATTCAGTTCCCGGCCCGAGCCGGGGACCACGACATTGTGGCGGAACTCTTCCCGGAGTTCGGGGATTGCGTCAAGCGCTCTCTGCAGACCCTTCCGGTTACGGGCTATGCCGCATTCATTCCAGAGCAGGCTGCCGAGCCGGCGGTGATAATGAGTTGCGGTCTGCAGGCCCGGTTTTTTCCCGGCCGTGTTTTTCAGCAGGCCGGCAATCCGTTGTTCGCTCCGCCTTACCGCCAGGTCGTAAGCCTTGCCGCCGGTATCCGGCGGCTCATGGCCGGTCCCGGCCAGGTAATCGCCGATGGTGGCGGGGAGGATGAAATAGCCGTCGGCCAGTCCCTGCATCATGGCGCTGGCGCCCAGCCGGTTGGCGCCGTGATCCGAGAAGTTGGCCTCGCCCAGGACAAAAAGGCCGGGAATGGTGGACATCAGGTTGTAGTCAACCCAGAGCCCGCCCATGGCATAATGGACGGCCGGGTAAATCATCATCGGTTCGCGGCCGGGGTCGCGGGCCGTGATTTTTTCGTACATGTGGAACAGGTTGCCGTACTTTTGCAGCATGACCTCCAGGCCGTCGCGCTCGATGGCGTCACGGAGATCGAGGTACACCGCCCGGCCGCTTTTGCCGACCCCCCGGCCTTGATCGCAGACCTCCTTGGTATTGCGCGAGGCCACGTCCCTGGGGACCAGGTTGCCGAAGCCGGGGTACTTCCGTTCCAGGTAGTAATCGCGTTCCTCCTCGGGGATGGCCGCCGGTTGCCGCCGGTCACCCGCCTGCCCGGGCACCCAGATCCTGCCGTCGTTGCGCAGGCTTTCACTCATCAGGGTGAGCTTGCACTGGTAATCTCCGTGGACCGGGATGCAGGTGGGATGGATCTGGACATAACAGGGATTGGCAAAGCCGGCGCCGTGTTTATAGGCCCGCCAGGCCGCCGTGACGTTGGAGGACACGGCGTTGGTGGACAGGTAGTAGACATTGCCGTAACCGCCGGAGGCCAGGACCACCGCCTGGCCGCCATACCTCTCGAATTCTCCGGTTACGAGATTGCGGCAGACCAGGCCCCGGGCCTGGCCGTCAATCACCACCAGGTCCATCATCTCCCGGCGCGGATAGATGGTTATCCGCCCGGCCGCCACCTGCCGCATCATGGCCGAATAGGCACCGAGCAGCAGTTGCTGGCCGGTCTGGCCGCGGGCGTAAAAGGTGCGGGAGACCTGGGCGCCGCCAAAGGACCGGTTGGCCAGGGTGCCGCCGTATTCCCGGGCAAAGGGGACGCCCTGGGCCACACACTGATCGATGATGTTGTTGGCGACCTGGGCCAGGCGATAGACATTGGCTTCGCGGGCGCGAAAGTCACCGCCCTTGATGGTATCGTAAAAGAGGCGGAAGATGGAATCGCCGTCATTCCGGTAATTTTTGGCCGCGTTGATGCCGCCCTGGGCGGCAACGGAATGGGCCCGGCGGGGGCTGTCCTGCAGGCAGAAGACCTTGACGTTATAGCCAAGCTCGGCCAGCGTGGCTGCGGCCGCAGCCCCGGCCAGCCCGGTGCCGACAACCAGTATTTCGTATTTTCGCTTGTTGGCCGGACTGATAATGCGAACGGCGGCCCGATGGTTGTCCCATTTGTCGGTCAGGGGCCCGGCCGGAATTCTGGCGTCAAGCTGCATGATCTCAGGCCAGGTAATTGCGTTTGATAAGAAGCAGGATTACAATCGTCAGAAAGACCCCGACGATACTGCCGCACAGAATCCATCGGCAGGTCCCGATCAGGCCGTCATATTTCGGATGATTGAGTCCCAGCGACTGAAACATGGACCAGAAGCCGTGGCTGATATGCAGGGTCAGGGCCAGCAGCCCGGCACAGTAGAGGGCGCTGTACAGCGGATTGTCGAGGATGCCGCCAACGATATCGGCCAGGGACCGGCGGTGATCGGCGAAATAAAAGTTGGTCAGGTGCAGGACGATGAAACAGAGAATGGCTATGCCGGTCCAGGCCATGGTGGCGGAACCCCAGGTGCGCCCTCCGGCCCTCCGGCTGACCGCATAAGGCGAGGGGCGGGCCTGGTGGTTCCGGTAGAACAGGACCAGGCCGGTGACTGCATGTATGCAGAACAGGAGCAGAAGCGTGATTTCCGCGATGGTTACCGGCAGGCCCAGGGAATGAAGGCGTCGGGCATAGGAGAGAAAGTCGGTCCGGCCGAGGAGAATCGTGGCGTTGCCGGCCGCATGGACCAGGAGGAAGCCGCCGAGCAGCAGGCCGGTCAGGGCCATGATATATTTTTTGCCGAGGGACGAGGTAACGGTCTGTGTGAACCAGGACATGTGCTCCCTGTGAGTTTTTTTCGTTGACCCGTTTTCCGCCATAAATCCGCCATAAACAGTGAAAGGCCGCTGCCGTTACTTTATTCAACTCATCCGGAGAAAACAATGGCAAAAAACAGCCCGGAACCGGTCTACCTGAAACTGCATCGACAGAAAATCCTGGAGCAGAGGGTCGCCTCGGCGCAAGAGCTCCTGCGCTCCTGCACCCTCTGCCCCCATAAATGCGGCGTCGACAGGGCGGCCGGCCGGCTCGGCCTCTGCCGGATCGGGGCCCAGGCCCGGGTGGCTGGTTTCGCCCCCCATTTCGGCGAGGAATCGCCGTTGGTCGGCGAGCACGGTTCCGGCACTATTTTTTTTGCCGGCTGCAATCTTTTCTGCGTGTTCTGCCAGAACGAGGATATCAGTTATATCGACAAGCAGGGCGATGCGGCGGCGGACGCCGTCAGCGACCGGGAGCTGGCCGGGATCATGCTCGATCTGCAGCGCCAGGGCTGTCATAACATCAACCTGGTTACTCCGTCCCACGTGGTGCCGCAGATTCTGTCGGCCCTGCCCCTTGCCGTCGAAGGGGGGCTGCGTCTGCCCCTGGTGTATAACTCCGGCGGCTATGACAGCCTGCATACCCTGCGGCTCCTCGACCAGGTGGTTGATATCTACATGCCGGACTGCAAGTTCTGGTCGGCGGCAACGGCGGCCCGCTATACCAGGGCCGCGGATTATCCCGAGGTGATGCGGCAGGCGGTGCGCGAGATGCATAGACAGGTCGGGGACCTCGAACTGAACGAACAGGGGCTGGCCGTGCACGGCTTGCTGGTGCGGCACCTGGTCATGCCGGGACATCTGGAAGAAACCAGGGAGATCCTTGCCTTCCTGGCCCGGGAAATCTCAAAAAACACCTATGTCAATATCATGGACCAGTACCGGCCGGCGTACCGGGCGGCCGAGTTCGATGAAATCAACCGCGCCCTGCACCGGGACGAGTATGAACAGGCCCTGCGGGCCGCCAGGGCGGCCGGGCTGCACCGGCTCGACCAGCGCGACTGGCGGAGATTCTTCAGGAAGCTGGGCCTGTAGCGGCGGGCTGGTTCTGTTTTGTCGTAACCCTCTTGATGCGGCCCTGTCCGCTATTGCCTTCGTGTGTCCGGCAGCAGGGGGCGCGGTAAAACACCGTTAAGCCAAGCGCCGAAGCGCTCAGCTTAACGACCGGCCGATAGTGCCGCCGGGGCAAAGAGGTGTTGCGAAATCAGCAGCCTTCCAGGGGTTGTCTCTTGCGCTTCAGGTGACAGCCTGAACAGCGGGTCGGCCCCTTTTTCCCTTGATATCCTTTCTGGTGGCAGGCCCGGCAACGGGCATGGAAGACATCTCTCTTTGTTTGCAGCTCCATCTGCGGCCGGGATTTATTGTGACAGGACACGCAGGCCAGCTGAGAGCTGTCGGTCATGGCGGCGATGTCCTTGGCGGTCAAGGGCTTGTGATCCTGGTCATGGTGGCAGGTGCCGCACTTCAGGCCCATCTTCAAGTGGACCGAATGGTCGAACCGGGCCGGTTTCTTACCGGCAATGATCAGTTGTTCCGTCGGCGCCTTCAGCGGTCCGGTGGCGGCAGTTGAAAGGCCTCCGAGCCCCAGGACCAGCGTGGCGGCCAAGGCGGTTCTCACGAGCATCATTCTTTTTTGCATTTTTTCCTCCTGACGTGTTATTGCATTTCGGGTCGGCACCTTTGCCGCCCTCTCCATGCCGGCAATCTTTCGTCCCTGAATCCATGAGCGTTCGAGAACGGTGCAGATGCAAGCCGTCACGGATTCAGGCCTTTGTCCTTTGTCTACAGAATAGGTCATCGTTGCGGTTAAAAACAGCCGACATGGGGTGACATGGGACCCGACATGGCCGGACCTCGACCCGACATGCAGCAATAACGGCAGGTTAGCGGACCTGCTGAAAAGCGGCGGTATGGTTTCGCGGTTGTTTTGCGGACCGGCAAAGGATGGAAAAGAGGGCCGAAAAAGAAAAGACAACCGGACTTTCGGTTTGAATCTCATGGCGGGAATGGGTATACAATCGGGTGACCGGCATTTTCTTTTGCGGTCCGCATCCGCAGGGAAGACGGTTGACCGGGGATTGATTCAGGATAAGAGAATGATGGAGAAGACAGACCGCACAGCCACGACGAATTCGTTGCCCGGCACTCTGCCGATGGCCAGGATAGACGGCGTCAGGGTAAGGGGCCTGCGCGAGAGCAAGGGTCTCACCCAGCTCTACCTCGCCACGGTGGTGGGGGTGACCACCGACACCATCTCCCGCTGGGAAAATCGCCGTTATCCCTCGATCAAGCTCGAAAACGCGGAGAAACTGGCCCAGGCCCTGGAGGTGGAGCTCCAGGCCATCCTGGAGCAGGACGACGGCGAGTCGCAACCGGTCCCGGCGGCCGGCGGGACGAGCAACCAGACTCCGGTCGCGACTCCGGCCCGGCGCTCCCGGTCTCCCTGGGTTCTGTTTGTTGTGCTGCTTGCCGTCCTCGGGGCCGGGGGCGCCGGTTACCTGCTGTTCCGGCCGCATGATATTACCGTGTCCGCGGAACGTATCCTGCCTGCCCATGTTCCGGCCGGCCAGTCCTTTCCCGTGCTTATCCGGGTCCGCATGAGCGAGGCGGGTCCGGTTTCGCTCATCATCAAGGAGGTCCTGCCGCCGGCTTGCGTGGTCGTTGACAGCGAACCGGCATTGACTACTTTTGACGCCCGGAACAGGACGATCAGGTGGATCAGCAGGGCGAAAACCCGGCAGTTGACCTTTGCCTATGTTGTCCGGGCGCCGGCCGGGGCCGCGGCGGGCGAGCATCTCGATTTTGCGGGTTCGATCACCTTGAAACAGGGCGGCCGCGACCGCGTCCCCATCCTCGGTGCAGCCACCATAACCGTTGCGCCGTTCCATTGGGCCGATGCGAACAGTGACGGCATTGTGGATGACGAGGAGATCCTGACCGTCTATGATCGCTACAGTGATATGCCGAAACTGAAGTTCGGCCGGGATCTTATCGACAATATCTGGGCTGGTCGCGGTTATTACTGGGATGGGAAAACAGGAAAATATGTTGTCCTGGGAAACGGCCGGGACCGGGAAACGGAGGCTCAGCGGCCATGAAAACACGACATGCCGGCAGCGGCGCGAAATTTCTTCTGACAATCGGGCTCGGTTGCCTGGGGCTGGTGCTGGTTACACTCTGGAGCCCGGCCCGGCTCCGGGCGGGCGAGCTGGTAAGCGCCAGGTACCTCCGGGCGCAGGGCCGGGAACTGGTGGTGAAGATCATTGTCGGCTCTCCGCCGCCGCCGTCACTCATCGTCATTCAGAACCTGCCCGCCGGGGTGGCGGTCCGCAGCTCGCGGCCGGCCGCCAGGTCCGTCAATGCGGCCAGGGGCAAGGCCAAGTGGCTCCTGCGCGAGGTACAGGCCGGGACCATTATGGTCCGCATGTCGCTGGACCGGGCGGTTCCGGCCGCTGCGATAGCCGGTGAAATCCGCTATCGTGAACCAGGGTCCGGAACCATGATAACCCTGCCCATCGCCAAGCCATAGGGCAGGGCGTTACCGGCCCGTTTCGTGGTCTACCGGCCAAGTCCGCGCTGGCCGCTGCCGGCCTCGTCATTTCTGTGAACCTGTTTTTTGCGCAGACCCCAAAAGCGGCAGGACCGCCTTGAGATCGTCATACAGTTCATCCACGGTCTCATAAAAAACCTCGGTGCCCTGTGAAAAATGGAGAAAAATATTGTTGAGCCGGGTCGGTATCACGGGGAAGAGTTTTTTCAGGTTGACGATTCTGTTTTTGGAAAGCAGGGAAAAGTCTCCGGGCACAATGGTTTCGAGGACTTCCGGTCCCATGTCGGGATCGTTCATGATATCACGGGGATAATAGTTGCCGCGTGCGCTCAGGTAGATCAGGATATTGCCCAGTTCAAAGAGATCCAGGGCAAAAGGTTTTTCCGGCAGATAAAAATCATAATCGAAATCAATCCACTTGAAGAGGCCGGTTTCGCGTTCCACAAAGATATGATCGCGGCGGATATCGCCATGCCTGAAGCCGTGGGCATGGAGAAAAGAGATGGCCTGCAGGCATTCGAGGAACTGTTCGAGAATAGGCGGGAGCTGCCGGGTAAAGTAGTCCTGGTGGGTGGTGCTGTTGCGGTGGATCACCTTGTCCAGCCGGCTGCCGTTGACGATATCGATAATCCGGACCGGGTTGCCCGCCTCGTCCAGAACGGTTTCTCCCTGCATGAAGTGGGGATGTCCCCGCACCAGCTCCAGGACGCGGGCCTCTTTTTCCGGACTGCGGTAACAGGGAATGGTAAACGAGCCCAGGGTAATATCAAAGGTTTCGTGGAAGACGAGTTTGATGATTTTTGTCTCGCCGGTGGCCAGGTTTTCAACCCTGGGAACCCATGGTTTTATTTGCTCATCGACCCCGAATCGTCCTTCCCTGGTATAGGCGATGACGAGAAAGTAACGGCCGTCCACGGCGATAATGTCGCCATAGTCAATGGCGGTGAAATCCGAGGTGTCCGTGAAGACCCGGGACGGCCGGCGCAGGCTCCGGGTGACGCGATGGAACTTCAGGCGCTCGGCTATGTCCGGGGGCAGTACTTCCTGGGTGCCGTACATGGGATATCAGCCGACGACCCAGATGGCGATGTCCTTGCTGTGATGGACGAGCGCGTTGGATATGGAGCCGAATAAGAATTCTTCCGCCTTGGAAACGCCCCGCTTGCCGACCACCACTGTCCCGTAACCGCCCCGGACCTGGATGTCGAGGATGGTCTGGCTGATGGTTTTCTGTATTGCCATCCGGCACTCGGAGGTAATGGCCTGGTCATCGATCCCGCAGCTGTTGAGCACGGCGGCGGCCTTGTCGAAAATCTCCTGCGCCTGCCGCTCGTTTTCCTTTTTATACTCATCCAGGGTTCTGCCGGAGCGGTAGTAATCAGGCGGGGGCTCGGGATAGATGTGTAACAGGTAGAGACTGACCCCCGGCAGGTGACCGACGATGGCGCCGGCATAGCGCAGGGCTTTTTCGGATGTCGGGGTGTTGTCAACCGCAACCAGGATTTTTCTCCAGTCCATCATGCTGCCTCACGGATATGCTGGTAATAAGGGTTGGGCGGCCGGAAAGCGGTCAGGCGGCCGGTTCGGCGGTTTTTTTCTCCAGCAGTTTAATCAGTTCGACCATGGTCTGTTGCGTGGGGGTCGGGATTCCGGCCTGTTCGCCGAAGGCGGCAAGAGCGCCGCACTGGGCGTCAATTTCGGTCCGTTTGCCATTGAGTATGTCCTGCAGCATGGAGGAAAGATTTTCCGAACTCCGGCGGCAGGCGGCAAAAAAAAGTTCGTACAGGTCATGATAGACCAGGTCGATGGCTTTGGCCTCGGCCACCTTGCGGCCTTCATCTATCAGCCGTTTTATGAGGGTAATAGATTCCATCGCATCGAGGAGTTGTCCGTTTTTGACCCGCGGAATGGAGGACACCGCATTAATGGCTGAATAGACGATAACCTTGCACCAGAGGCGGCCGACGATCCGGCGAACCGGTTTACAGGTCAGGCCGCACTGATTGAACAGGTCGGTGACGGTCTGCAGCCGTCCGGATATCTGGCCGTCCAGCTCGCCAAGATAGGTTTTTCCGGCGCCGCCCTGCCGGACCACCCCCGGCCCCAGGGCTGTCGCGGCCATAAAGGTGAAGCCGCCGATGATCTGTTTTCTGTCGATCACCCGTTCCATCAGTTCAATATTGCCAAGGCCTGTCTGCAGGGTGATAATCGGGGTGTTTCCCCGGAGGAGATGGGTCGCTGCCTGAACCGCGGTCAAGGTGTCGAATGATTTGACCGCCAGGATGACCAGGTCGCAGTGTTTTACTTGGCCCGCATGCTGAACGGCCCTGGCCGGGACGTACGAAATGGCATCGGGATTTGTCGCCTCCTCTTCCATGAAGCCGATCCCCCGGCTGTTGATGGCTTCAATCACCTCAAGGTTCGGGTCGACCAGCGTGGCATTATGGCCCCCCTTGCTCAAATAGACGCCCAGCAGTCTGCCGATGGCGCCGCCGCCAAGAATGACGATTGTCATGGTCCGTCTCTCCTTTATTTTGCAAACGCTATTCCGCTCTCCCTGTTTTTATTATATTTCACCCTGCCGGAAAATTGAAGCAGTATACGCATAGGTTCAGTTTTTCTCTTGCCTTTCAATGTTCATCCCTTGTGGTTCAGTGTGCCTTTTTTGCCCATTCTGTCCGGCGACCGGTGTCCTGTCAAGCGCCAGCTGTTCGAGAATACATTTTGCCACGGCTTGACCGAGGATCTTGTATCCCGCAGGCCGGTAGTGGCAGCCGTCGGGCCCCTGTATGGTTGCGAGGGTCGGCTTGACCACTGCGTAGAGATCGTCGATCGGGATGCCGTGCCTCTTCATTACCTCGGCCGCTGTTTTGTTCAGACGCACCATGGGATCGCTCTTCGTCTTGTCGAGCATCCTGCCTGAGAGCGGAGTGGAACTTCCCCACACAAGCCTGGCTCCCGTTGTTCTGAGCCTCTTGACGATCTGTTCCAGCCGGGCGGCATAGTCATCGGCTTTGCTGTTTCGGTCGTGGATGCCGAAGTTGAAGTGGATAAGGTCCCACTTCCCATCGCCGAGCCAGATGTGGAGTTTTTTCAGCCCGACGGCTGTAGACCCGCAGTTCGCGGGGGCGCGGTGCACGTTGACCTTGCCGGCGAGGGCCTCGCGCACCTGGACGGTGTAGCCGCGGGAAATCGAATCGCCGATGAGGAGAACGCGCGGGAGGTTTGGGTCGTCCTTTACGTAGTCCCAGGCCGTCACTTTGCCGTCGGCCTTGTCCTTTTTGTAGCGGGGCAGGTAAAATGCGCCCAGGTTTTTCTCCAGCACGCGCTCCCATGCCAACTCGCCCGGCGACATCCTGGCCTTTCGAGCTTGGTCAGCCTTGATGACGTGCGCCGACACGGTGGTCTGCCATTCTGCGAGTTCGCGAGCATTGCTGGGTTCCTGCTCGTCCCGCTGTTCCTTTGGGTTCCTGTTGGCGAGGCGCCAATGTTTCGGCGCTCCGCCGGCCTTGCCGATGTCCTCGGAGTTCCAGCTCCCCGCCAGCTTGCCCGGCGTTGGCCGGCCCTCAGCCGCGATCGCTACGGCTCCGGCGATCAAGACAATAAAACATGCCAATACACTCCAACGGTTTCGCGGTTTCATCTGTTTTCTCCTTGGAACATCTTGTATCTCATCTTCAGGCGGTCTGTTTAATCGGCTCAACCAGATCTCACCCGAATCTCAGCGCAATCCCGGCCAACTTATTTTTACGCGCCTCCTCAGCAGGATGGCCAGGCCAGGTTGCCGGGACCGCCAAGATTGTAATCGTATGTCGTAAAGTCAGCAGCCGAAGGCGACGACGGATGTAACACTGGACATCGCACCTTTTGCTCTCGCCGACAGGTTGATCTCAAAAGCAATTGTTTATCAACTTGTTTGGCATCTCTTTACTTGCCACCGCAGCTTGACTATCTATTCTGTCCCGTATATTTATATAATATAGAGATGGTCGAAGCAGTATAAGTTTTCCTCAAAGTTCACTCCCCCTGCTTCATTGCCTCATGTTAACCGTTTTCCGCTTGCAGGTGGAAACGCCGCTGTCTGCCCGTTGCCAAGTTTACTGCAAAAGCAAAATCTGATGTGATGGTGACCAACAGGTGGACCAGGAGAAATTGCCATGACAGTCAACCGTATTCCCACCGGAGTTGCCGGGCTTGACGAAATCCTCAAGGGAGGGTTCATCCCGGCTTCAAGTTATCTCCTGCTTGGCGGCCCCGGTGCCGGCAAAACTATTCTTTCCCTCCAGTTTCTGCGGCAGTGCCGTAATATTGAGAACCACTGTCTTTTTCTTTCCCTTACCGAATCGGTAACAACCATCCGGCGGGATGCGGCCAGCTTTGGCTGGAAACTAGAGGAGATCAACCTGGTTGATCTGACCCTGTCCGGTGGAGAGCCGGCAACCAACGGGGAGTATACGGTTTTTTCTCCAGGTGAGGTGGAAGAAGAGACCATCTGGAAAAAGATCTACGCGGCCATTGCCGAGTACCGGCCCGAACGGCTGGTTATCGACGCAGTGACCAACCTGCGCTATCTTTCCACCGATGAATATCAGTACCGCAAACATGTTCAGCAACTGATCCATCATCTCTCCAAGCTACAGTGCCTTTCCCTTCTTCTCTTTGAACCGGGCGAGCTGGAGCGGGAGCAGTCTATCGCCATGACAGTTGACGGCATCCTGTGGCTTCACAGTGACATCTCCAAGGAACGGGTGACTGAAATCCGCACCCTGGAAATCACCAAGTTCCGGGGAAGCGACTATCTTTCCGGTCGGCACTCCATGCGGATCACCCCCGATGGTATTGTCGTCTATCCCCACTGTATCGAGGTGCTGAAACGGTCTGGCCGGGATGATAGCGAGAAGCTGTCAACCGGCGTCTCTACCCTGGACCGGCTGCTCATGGGCGGTTTTTACCTCGGCACCTGTACCCTGCTCACCGGACAATCCGGAACCGGCAAGTCCACCCTTGCCGCCCATTTTCTGGTTAATGCGGCTCAACAGAATATCCGCAGCATAATGTACTGTTTCGAGGAAGGCGCGGAATCGATCCTTGACCGGTGTCGTGATATCAATATCCCGTTGCAGGCGTGCCTGAAACAGGGAACCGTCTCTCTGCACGAGGTTAATCCGCTGGAGATGTATCCGGATGAATTTCTGGCAATCATCCGCCGGGATGTCAAAGAAAACGATCGGCAGATCGTCGTCATAGACAGTCTGCGCGGCTACAACCTGGCCATGGATGAGTTCGGCAATCTGGCTGCCAATATTCAGAATATTCTGAACTATACCCGGCGCAAGCGGGTAACATTATTTCTGCTCAACGAGATGCAGGATATTATCGGCGACCTGCGGGTCTCGGAAGACGGGGTCAGTTACCTGGCAGACAATGTCCTGATGATTCGCTATGCCGAGTACAGCGGTGAGATCATCAAGGTTATCGCCTGCCTGAAGAAACGGCACGGCAATTTTCAGGCTGACTTGCGGGAATTTAAAATCACGGAGCAGGGAATTCTGGTGGGAGAAAAGCTCAGTCGGCTGCGCGGCCTGCTCACCGGTGTGCCGCAGGTTGAGGATCTTGGAGAAAAACCGGTGTTGTAATGGTAAAGGTCCTGCAGGGGAATATAGCTGTCGCGTTCGCCCGTCCGGCAGATGAACGGCTGGTGCGCGAGCATCTCGCCTCTTTCGGACACCGGGTGCTGCCTGTTGACGATGCGGAGAGAACCGGTGTGGACCTGGTATTGCTCGATGCCCCGTCTACCAGCAGGTATGGCACTGGTTTCCTCCGGCGGCTCAAGGATGCCGACCCTGTTTTCCTGCCGATTATTATGGCCCTGGATGCCAGGGGTAGTGCCGCCGACTGGCTCAACTCCGGCGTTATCGATGACTGCCTGCGTCTGCCACTGAGCAAGGCCGAGCTGGTCAGCCGGATAAATGTATTCCTTCGCCTGCGCCACCAGACCAAGACTCTGGCGGAAAAAAGCGAAGAGATTCGCGCCCTGGTCAATTCTTCCGAAGACCATATCTTTATGCTCAATGAAGAGGGAGAGTTTGTCGCCAGCAACCGCCGGTTGCAACATCTTGGCGGGTTGTTGCATGGTGATGATCTCGTCGGCCGTCGCTTGGAAGAGGTGTTTCCTGCCGATCTTGCCGGATTGTTTCGCAGGGAATGTGCCGAAACGCTGCGATCGGACAAGGTCAGAACCATGAAGTACCGCCTGCCTGGCAACAGCGGTGTGCGGCATCGTCATTTAACGCTTTTTCCCGTAAAACTTGCCGACGGCAGAAAAAGGATCGGTGGCATCTGCCGTGACATAACTGCCCTGGTTGAAACGGAAAAGAGCCGGTTTCTCCTGGCCAAGACCATGGAGTATACCACTGAAAGTGTCATTATCACCGATCGGGACAGGAAGATTATTTTTGTCAATGCCGGTTTCGAGAAGATAAGTGGTTACCCCCGGCAGGAGGCGCTTGGCAAGACGCCGGCCTTTCTCCGCAGTGGCCGGCATGATGAATCCTTTTACCGAAATCTGCACCAGACCATTTATGCCGGCAGAACCTGGAAGGGCGATATTACCAACCGCAGAAAGGACGGGACACTGTACGTGATAGAGGCAACGATCTCGCCGGTTTTTGATGAGCAGGGAGAGATCACCCACTTTGTCTCCGTACGTCGTGACGTGACCAAGGAAAGGCAGTTTGAGAAAGTCCGTGAGCGGATACAGCGTCTTGAGGCCATCGGTACCCTTGCCGGCGGGATAGCCCATGATTTTAACAACATCCTGGTTCCGATCATGGGGTATACCGAGTTGTGCAAGGATATTGTCCCGCCGGGGAGCCAGCTGAAGCAGTATCTGGATCAGATACTGCTTGCGGCCAACCGTGCCAGGGAACTGGTGCGGCAGATTCTTTCCTTCAGCCGTCAGGCGGAACACGAAAAGGTTCCTCTTGACATTCGCCTGGTGGTTAAAGAGGCCTTGAAACTCATCCGGGCCGCTCTGCCGGCCGACATTCAGATAAGTCAGCAGATCGAACCAGGAAACGAATGCGTCCTGGCGGATCCGACGGAGATTCATCAGGTCATCATGAACCTCTGTACCAATGCCCAGCACGCCATGGCCGAAAAGGGCGGGACTCTGTCTGTCTCTCTGCGGGCAGTCAATGTTGATGAAAGGCTTGCCGCCAGCCGTCCCGGTCTGCATCCGGGGCCGTATCTGCATCTTACCGTGGGAGATACCGGGTGCGGCATCCCCGAAGAGATACGGGACCGGATTTTTGAGCCCTATTTCACCACCAAGGAAGAAGACGGTGGTACCGGCCTCGGCCTTGCGACGGTGCATGGCATTGTCACCGGCTGTGGCGGGATCATCTCCGAGCGAAGTGAACCGCTGCAGGGGACCGTCTTTGAACTCTATTTTCCGGTGGTTGAATATCCCTCCGGCCCCGGCGGTGATAACGTGACTCGACGGGGTCCGGGCGGCAGCGAAAGGGTTCTCTTTGTCGATGATGAGCCGATGGTTGCCGAGCTGGGCAGACATATGCTCGAAGGACTGGGCTACAAGGTGGTGTCGACCACGGATCCGCAGGCGGCCTTGACTCTGCTCGGCAATAATCCGGCCGCTTTTGATCTGGTGATCACGGACATGACAATGCCGGGGATCAGTGGCGATAAACTGGTCCGGGAGGTCCGCGCTATCCGTCAGGACATCCCGATCATCATCTGTTCAGGGTCCAGCGAGAAAATGAAAGAGTACCGGGCCGGCAAGGACGGCGTCAGTCAACTGCTCATGAAACCGATCAGCTTGAATGATCTTGCCCGGGCGGTCAGAAAGGCGTTGGACGAACAAAAAAATGATAGATAACAAAGTCTTAAGTGCTTCTGCAACAAACTAAGCTTGACGGATCGGCTCCCGACGCCGGCATGGATTCAGCAAGGAATAAACCTGGGTCCGTGAACGTTCGGGAACGGTACCGATGCAAGGCGGCAGCGATGAAGCGGGGGACTTCTTACGAATCCATCAAGAGTGGGTTGGGAAATTACCTGTTTTGTAAAACGGGGATGATCGTTCGAAATGAATCAAAATGCTGTTCCCGGTTGGTTACCGGGTCATATTCAAACGAGAGCGCCGGCCTGATTTCTCCGTTCCTGCCTTTAACATTGCAGTTGATGTACGTTGTCCCGCCGTTTTTTATCATCCCGTGATTATTGTGTATGTGCCCGAAAACATGGTACTTGGGTTTGGTGATATTGACTGCGGTCGTGAGGTCGAAACAACCATGACTGACCGGCCCGTCCAGGTCCATGACCCCGGCCGGCGGAGTATGGGTGACGAGAATGTCGATGCCCTCAGGGATCATCGACCATTTTTCTTTCAGCGCTTTTCCCCGCGGTAAGGCAAACGCATCACAGGCACGGTCGTTGAATATCGGCTGCCAGGGAGCCCCGTAGATTGTTATCCCGGCGATCACAATAAGTTCATCCTGCAGATAGACGGCCGCCGGCAGGAGTGACTTTGCGGTGACCGCGTTGCCGGCAAGCTGATGGTCATGGTTGCCGCCGATCACGACTTTGTGCCGGTGCGGCTGGGCTTCAAGAAAGCTGTTGAAGGCGGCAACATCCTGCTCCCGCCGGCAGTTATCCATATCACCGGCAAAGATCAGGATGTCTCCTTCGGGAATGTTGACCTGATTATGCAGGGTATGCGTATCACTGAATACTGTTATTTTCATGTTCATGACAATTTTCTCTTTCCTGGTCACTGATCATGGGGCGGGTAAGCCTGGCCTCGGTAAATGGGCCGCTGTCAAGTCCGTTGATTCTATAGCCGCCCCGATAGCCACCACGTGATAATAGACACCTTTTTCGTCACTGCCGTCAAGCTCGGCTCCATCCAGGATAAGGAGGGGGCCGTTGTTTTTTGAAAGTTTGTCACAGTTCACCGGGGATGCGGAATATAGGCATGGATTCGTGAGCATTCGAGAACGGTGCCGCTGCAAGGCGGCAACGATGTTGGTTATCCTGTGTGATATCAACTGGTTGTCA
The DNA here is from genome assembly GCA_002897615.1 of bacterium BMS3Bbin14. Taxonomy (GTDB): domain Bacteria; phylum Desulfobacterota; class Desulfobulbia; order Desulfobulbales; family Desulfobulbaceae; genus BMS3Abin13. Next base: position 4,836 of record BDTX01000007.1, on the reverse strand, counting down.
ACGCGGCAGGTGCGCCGTTATCGGCCGCCCCGCAGGGCGGGTGGGCGATAGTCCCTCTCATGGCACATGTTCCCGCACCAGGTGAAATGAAACCGTGGAGGCGGTAACGGTGCTGCGTCCGAAAACCAGGAAAATAATAAACCAGAGAAGCTGCAGGCTGATCATTGGCACCGGTTGGGTGAAGATGGTCAATCCCTGCAGGATCGAAGGCTGTGCCGCCTGCACGGGTTGAGGAGCAAAAAATGCAACCGCCGCAATATACGGCAGGGCGGCAAGACTCATTTTCTGGTACGCGGACACCTTGCCCAGGCCGCGGAAATCGGCCCGCAGGGTTTCGGAAAAAAAACGCCAGACCTGGGAGACCACCAGGCTGATCAGCAATGCTGCCACAAAATGGGAGGTCAGAAACAGGTAAGCGCAGATCATGGCGGTGGCAGTGTACAGGATACTGGTCATTGCCTGTACCGGAACCAGCCTTTCTCCCTCCAAGGCCCCCTCATAAACCGCTTTTTTGGTCGGTCCCGTGAACACAAACGACAGGCGGCCAAACAGCAGCCGGGACAGGCGGCCGCAATCCTTTACCGGTTTGCCGTAACAGCAGCCAAAGCTCACGCAGGCCAGCCTGCCCAGCCCCTCGCCAAGGGTATAGCCGATGGCCAGCGCGGCCAGCAGCACGATCATGTCAATCTGTGGAACTCCCCGGGCCCGCAGCCACCAGTTAACCGCCATAACCACCCAGGGCGCCATCACCAGGCCGCAGAAAAAAGCGCCGCCAATGGTAAAGGTATGGCGTTTTTTCTCCACCACCCTGGCCATGATCTTCGCCGCCGGCAAGGTGACGGCCAGGATGATCAGTAACAGCAACAGCGCTCCCCACAAACCGACAGCGACGCTCCGGAGCAGGATAAGGGTCAGTAACGCGCCGCCGGTCGTCGAACAGGCCACCAGGAATCCGTAAAAAGTAAAATTGGTGCCCTGCCAGCTGCCCCGGCCTGAACGGCGGGACGGAACAACCGCAAGCATCTGCCACCGTTCTCCCGGCAGATGGCGGAAGCCCCACGTAAATAGAATGGCAAAGCCGAGAGAACAGGACAAAATAAAAAGCAGTTCAGGCATCTTTCTCCTCCGCGTCCCGGTCGGGCCGGCAGCCGCTCATCTCTCCGCATTCCCGGCCTGATGGCCGTCCCTGCTTTCAGCGCGGCCAACGGTTGCGCGAACCTTGATGTCCGTTTCCGCCAGGGGGACCGAGAACCGTGACGAAAACCTGCTCTGAACATCACGGCGGCAGACATTTCTTTGTAAATCATCACAAAATGTCATCCGGCCGGGCTGGAAAAGCAGAATGTCCGTGGAACTCCCCGGCCGGTAGAGGCTTTTCGGGCACCCTTTTTTTACAAACATTCCGGGGCGAACCGGTACCGGGTCTTCATATATGGCCCTGGAATAGCACTGGACAATATCACCGATCATCAGGGCCACCACTTCGATCATGGCCACCAAGCCGGCCCCGGTGCCGTTTTCCACATCCGTATCAATGATGGTGACCACCCGTTTGTTTTTCGCATGCACCGAGGCCATGGTAACCAGCGCTGCCGGATTACAGGAGTGGTAGGCGCCGTCCAGTTCGTAGATGTCAATGACCTTGCCGCTGACCGGCAGGTGGTTGTAATGGTACTTGTCCGGAGTCAGGCGGAAGACGGCAAAATCACCATGGTGGAAGGTGTCGCCCCAACCCCGGCCCAGCAGTTCCAGGGCGGAGAAAAATTTTTCCTTGATAAACAGCTCCGGCGTTGCCTCCAGCGAGCCGATCAGGACCCGGGCATCGGCCGGAGAAACTACGGCCCGGGGGTCATTTTCCATGGGGCGAACCTGCCAGTAACGAATCTGGCGCTCAAAAATTTTGCGGGGCGTGTCAAAATAGTCCGGCGGGTCCAGACATTCCTGCCAGTTCACCCCCATTTTGGCAAAGAGCGCAGCTCCTTTTTTCTGCTTCCGCTCAAGACCGGCATCAAAATGGAGCCAGCCCAGCATGCTGGACATTCGCGCGGAAGTCAGGGCCTTGAACAGGGTGGGCGCGTGTTCACGCACCGGGTTGTACAGCAGGCGGACCGAGCGGTCTCCGATCAGCTTTTCGGTGATGATTTTGCCGGTGTCGCGCTCAATGTACTGGTGAAGATTCACGACTCGTCTCCAAGTGAAAGCTGGTATTCACGTTCAATGGTGAGCATGGACAGCAGGATCAACCGCCGAACCTCCTCGCTGCTTGCCCGGCCGTCTATAACTTTGCCGCCAAGCTGTGCCGCTACATCTTCCGCCGGCATATCTTTTGTCAGCCGGTGGAGAATCGCGGCAAAACGTTGGTCGGGATAATTGTTCAGGGACCGGGCATCGGCGACCAGGACATCGAGGGCTTCCCGCATGTGCTGTGTCCAGAGGGTGGTGCGGTAGTAGCGTTCGGAGGCATGATTAAAGGTTTCCGCATCAAGCTGCATGGCCGTGCCTGAGCATCCTGCTTCCTTTAAGATGCTCCTGGTCAGCACATTGGCTGCCTGACGCTCCGGCATGTTCAGCAGCGATTCCATGTCGGCCAGTGTTTTTTTCACCGCGCCGGTGGCAAAAAAGTCCGTCTGTTCCGCCTGGAGAACCGCGAGGCAGGCCCGTTTCCAGGCCTCGACCCCGACCCTGATGTATCCCTTGTATCTGCGGCTGTGGCGCTGGTCCCTGGTGCCGGCAAGAATTCTTCTCAGCAGGATATTCTTGGTGTCGGCGCGGACAAAAAAGGTAGGCAGGCCGATCGCCGAAGCAAAGAAGATCTGCCTGCGTTCACTTTCCGTAGTCGGATCATCCGGGATGTGATGATGGCGTATTCTGCCGGAAGCCACCCAGTGCCAGGCCAGGGCCGTGACAATAAGCTGCAGGTTGACGGCCTGGGCCATGTAGTGACGCTGATCGGGGAAAAGTGAATAATGACGGCCTTCAAAGCCGGAGAATCCCATGGACTGCAGTTCACGTATCCGGTACGGCAGGTACATGGCCATCCGGCTGTCAAAGACACCCATTGCCGCCAGGTCTTTTCGCAGCCGTTCCTGGTTACCGACCGTGCCGTCAAGGGCCGGGCTCTGTTCCACGCTCTGCAGGGCCACAAGATAGTCCACCAGCCTGATATCCGGTACATAGTCCCCGCGCAGCCGAAACAGCCTGCCGAAAACGCGATCCAGTCGTTCCGGACCGAGCGGGGTAATGTTGTGTCCGAAGAACCGGAGATCGGCTTTTTTTTTCCAACGCCGCCAGATCATACGCAGGTGGGTGTAATCCAGTTCGTGGGGCAGGAAACCAAGGACCTTCTCCGGGTGAAAATCACTGAACGACAACCGGTACGGCGCGGCCGAAACCGTGTTCACGAAAAGCGGCAGAAAATGCTCGGCAATCTTGATGACCAGGTCGCCGAAATATTTTTCATTGGAGTGGCAATCCCCGTCCCGGTCACCGGCAAACAGCCGGGTCAGTGTCTTGCTGCCAAAGGTAATGTGGGTGCCGTTGTTGGCCAGGCAGGTATTGGAAGTATTGGGCAGGATGACCAGGTTGCGGGTAATGATGCCCGCCTCCTTGAGCTTGGCGATACCATTGAGCTGGCTTCGGGAAAGAGTCAGATGGCAAAGCGCCATGTACCGTTTTTTCTCCTCTCCTCTTTCCCAGCCGGACAGGCAGGGGTTCAGGAAGAGTTCACGGTAAAAGGAGTCGGAGACCAGCTCGTTGATTTTTTTCTGCCGGAGCGGGGGGTTGGGCGCAAAATAGAGGTGGCAGGTCTGGCCGTGGGCATCCAGCATGAACTGCCGGTTGGCATAACAGACAAGCAGCTGGGTAAAAAAGAAACGGCGGCTGGTTTCACTGGCCGTCTGTTCTCCGGGCAGGGCATCATCCCGGTTGCCGGCAAGGGAAAACGAGGTGATTTCCGGCGAGGTATTATCACTGATAAAATGTCGCATCAATCGCTTGCCGATCTGGAAGAGCAGGGGGAAACTCAACTCCGAACGGCTGATCCCGTCGGCCAGGGATAGCTTGAGCAGATAACTGACCGGGATCCGCAGCCACTGTTCTCCGTGGTGTTGAAAAAGAAATTTATTGCAGTCGGATCGGTTCGGACCGTGCGGGCACGACTTGTCGGCCAGCAGATCATGGCACAGTGTTGTGTCTGCATAGGGGGAGAGTAAATGCCGTGGAAAACGAACCCAGCTGTTCTCCCAGATCTGGTCCGGGTTCTCATCAAGAAAGTTCCGGAGTGCGGAAATCGAGGTAAACGGCATGTCGCCGCGCTCGGCTCGCTTAACCAGGTTCTGGAAATAATTGGAATGTTCTATGCCAAGTGGCAGGTCAACATTCTCTTTTGCTCCGGAGACCGCCGCCTGGAACTCATTTTCCACGCCCACCGTAACATCGCCGGCCTCGAATACCGCTGCACCGTCCAGTATATTTTTCCGGAACCGCTCGGCCCGCTTTTCCACAAGGGAAATAACCGCCGGAGCTACCGGCAAAGTTTGTTGAATATCAGACAGTGGCCGCGTCATAATTCCAGGTTACCGTAAGCAGGATTTACTTTATGATGTCTTACCTTACCCGGCAATTATTAGCGTCAAGCTATGATTTCATCATATTTTCATTGGCTCCTCATCCAAATCGGTGCATGAGAGCAGGCTCAGGTAAACTGCCCTGTAAACCGTCACAGGCACCCCATCTTCACGCGGTCACTCCCGCCCGCATAGAGGGACTACCGGAGTCTCCCTTCGGTCGCTTACCTGCGAACGGAAGCGACTACGTAAATCTGTGGCACCTGTGACG
>BDTX01000006.1 GCA_002897615.1 bacterium BMS3Bbin14 | reverse complement strand
CTTTAATGCAAGATATATAGCACTTTTAAGTAATCTGGTTTGCGTTTCTGCATGCCAATCATCATGGCTCATACTCATTCCTCAGTACTGTCTAAGTTCGGCATCAAAGCTGTATAACGCCCAGGATGAGGAGCGCGCGTAGCGTGTCTGGCTCGATCCGTTTGATGCCCCGGCGGTTGAGATCTGCAATCGTTTGGGTTGGACACCCTGCTCCTCATCCTGGCGATGTCCCCGAGGTACGAGGGGGCATCAAGTTATTATATGGTTTCCGGATATCTTCACTGAGCCGAAAGTGTTGACAGTGGATTGCGGACCAGGTTACGTTATTTCCAACCGGATAGCATGCAATTTTGCGCGATATCCGGAAACAGGAACCATCACAATGATTCAAATACCGGCCAATCTTGTCACGAGGTACACCTCGTTTATTCAACACAGTGGCGTTCCGTCCGGACAGCTTCGATATTATATTAAATGGCTGCGCTATTATCTTGATTTTTTGTCGGAAATATAACTTCAGGCAAACAGACGAAGAGAGTCTTGCGGCCTTTGTGGAAAAACTTGGGGAAAAAAGACAGGCCGAAGGCCTGAGGACACAGGCGCATCATGCGGTTTCGCTTTTTTACAGAATGGATCAGTGTCCTGCTGAAAAGGTCCAAAATGATATAACCCCTGCTGTCAAAAATACCATATCCGAACAAGCTGCAATTGATGCTACTTATTTGCATACTAAAGAATCCCTGCCAAATCAAGCAGTTTCGCCTGCACATGACCATAAGGCCGACAAAACGGCCGTCCGGGGCGGCGGTCCCCTGTCCCACACCGGCGCGCTTAAGCCAAGCGGCGCCGACTGGACCGAGATATACCGCGAATTGAAAAATGCCGTTACGCTGCGGCATTACTCGCCCAAGACCTTAAAGGCCTATGCCGGCTGGACCCGTAAATTTCAGGCCTATGCCAAGAGTAAAGATCCGCGCCTGGTATCGGTTGATGATGTAAAGGATTTTCTAACCTGGCTGGCGGTGGAGAAAGACATATCAGCATCCAGCCGGAACCAGGCATTCAACGCGCTGTTGTTTTTGTTCCGCAATGTCTTTGGCCGTGAATTCGGCAAGGTCGACGGTATCGTTCGTGCCAAGAGAAGGCCGTATATACCTGTCGTGTTATCCAGGGCCGAGGTGGACCGGATCATTGGTTTCATGCACGACCCCCACAAGCTGATCATCAGCCTGATGTATGGCTGCGGCCTGCGTATTTCCGAATGCCTCTCGCTTCGTGTTCATAATTTTAATTTTGATATGAAGATACTCACCATCCATGACGGAAAAGGGAAGAAAGACCGTACCGTACCCATTCCCGAAGTACTTATGGGTGAATTGCAGGCCCAGCTTGACCGGGTCATTGCGCAGCATGATCAGGATTGTCAGGCAGGATTTGATGGCGTGTTCCTGTACGGCCAACTGGAGAAAAAATATAAAAATGCGGCCCGGGAGCTTGTCTGGCAGTGGTTTTTCCCGGCAAAGGAGTTGACTCCTGTACCGAAAAACAAGGAGCGCAGGCGCTATCATGTCCATGAAACTTCCCTGCAGAAAGCGCTCGGAAAGGCGGTAAAAAAGGCAAAAATTCCCAAGCGGGTCACCTCGCACACCTTCCGTCACAGTTTCGCGAGTCATTTATTGCAGGCGAATTATGATATCCGCACCATCCAGGAACTACTTGGCCACAGTGACGTACGGACAACCATGATCTACACGCATACGGTAAAAAGCGTTACGCTTAAAGAGGTCAAAAGTCCGCTGGATTTTTAAACAGTACGGAATGCGGCGGGAGCCGGGGCCGGCACCCCCCGGCCGCGTAACGGGCTCTATGTCCGTGCGTCAATAACAGAGCGGATTTACCAGGGGCAACCACCTTATTCCGATGGACAACTTACCGGTCATAGTGCTTGATTTCGAGACCACCGGTCTCTCGCCTCAATATGGTGACCGGGCTATCGAAATCGGTGCCGTCCTGATAGAAAACGACGGAATCGCCGACCGCTTTCAAAGTTTGATGAATCCGGGCTTCAGGATCAGTTCTTTTATCGAGGCATACACCGGCATCAGCAACGACATGGTAGAGACGGCTCCACCCTGCGCCGAGGTGATGCAACAATTTGCCGAATTCATGGGTCATTATCCCCTGGTCGCCCATAATGCATCTTTCGACCGGAAATTTCTGGACCTGGAACTCGGGCTTATCGGCAAATCAAGAAACAGTGACATGGCCTGCTCCATGCTGGCGGCACGAAGGATATATCCCGATGCGCCAAATCATAAACTTGGGACATTGGTCCGGTACTGCGGGATTCATACCGATGGCACATTTCACCGGGCACTGGCCGATGCCGAAATGACCGGCCATCTCTGGCTGGCGATGATCAATGAAATCAAGGCTGGTTACGGCGTTACCCGGGTACCATTTGACTTGATGCAAAAAATAGCCGGAATAGCCAGGGTCCAGGCACCGGTCTTCCTTGCAAAGGTTGCCGCCGGACAGTTTTAACCGGGTACATTCCAAAAACAAAATACGGCTGACTCGGCGGACACCCCCGTGGATCTTGGCGGGACACGGGGCGGACACGGGGACATACTTCGCGTCAACTTATTTAATTATAGGATATCCCCCTCCCCTCTACGGTAAATGGCGCGATCGTGCATCGGAAGTCCACGCTCTTATCCGGGGAGACCTGGAAAAGGCCCTTATCGCCATCAAGATTATCAATCATTCCGCCCCCCTCGTCTTCGTTCAGTCCGCTGTTTGTCCGGCAAAGTTCATAATCCGACTCATTGACTTTTCAAGCCCGGTCGGGGTATTATATCCGCTACCGGTTGTACTCGGTAAGGGAACGAAAAACAACCGGCCTACAAAATACACATGGAGAGGAGGTCGTATCGTGCCTGACATGCCACGGGAAGAAACCCGCTGCGAACTTTGCAATGCCGAGAAAAAACTACACCATACCAGCGGCTACCAGGTCTGTTCGGCCTGCCGGGTAATCATCGGCAACGTCAGGAATCATCCGGAGATCATCAGAAAACTGTGGCCGCGGTTCCAGGACGAACCGATCCTGCCGGAGCCGTGCCGGGTTGAGAAAATGGAGGTCAGGGAACTGCCTGATGTTGTGAACGGCAAACGCTACCGGACCATCGACCGGGACCAGAACAAATGGTACCTCTCTATCAGCGAGATCGAGGGCAGCCCGGTAGAGGTCTTTGCCTCCACCGCCTTTGACCGGAACCATGAATTACAGTCGCGCATCTCCGACCTGACCACCATCACCCGGCTCATCTCGCTCATCCTCCGTCATATTTTTCTTGGCGAACCGTTGACCCTGGACAAATGCCTGAAGCAGATCCAACGCTCCTCCCGGCAGAGAAACGACCTGCCCGACATGCTGTACGGGGTCCTCAGCCGCTATGACGACAATACGCAAAACGACGACCCGGCGCCCCGACCGGATGCCTGAACGGATGTTTGCCCGGCGTCCAGGTGTCCTTATTTCCCGTGCACCGTGCAGTCAAGCCGTCTCTGATTCAGGTATCAATCAAGGTCGCGCCCTTGGGCCAAAGTGAACCACATTGTGCCAGGGGGAAATAAAACTCCTTGACGGTTGGATGAAACAGGAATAATCCTAAATAGTTTTCATCCCGCCCATGCAAAAAGAAAAGGGATTTCAGATTAACTATCTGAAATCCCTTTCTAATTTAATGGTCGGGAAGAGAGGATTTGAACCTCCGACCCCAGCGTCCCGAACGCTGTGCTCTACCAGACTGAGCCACTTCCCGACTTATTGTTTTTACACATTTTTTTCTTTGCACTTATTCCCGGATTGCCCCCCGGGGCGGTACAGCCCCGGCAGGGTTGCAATGACAGCATCCTGTTGAGCCTTGTACATTCTCCTACCGGCGGCCGCAGGCTGCAGCTTTCTTTCATGGCGCAGAAGCGAACAAGCCGAGATACTGTCCACTGCTCCGACATGCGCACGAGAGACACTGTGCCTGATACTATAAAATCGCGGGAGACGCAATATTTTTGACTTTTTTTATTTTATTTTACCAGCCCCCCGCGGTGGAACAACCGCATTATTCTCCGGCAGGGATGCGAAAATAATGACTTATTTATTCCCTCTCCTACTCGGCACTGACCAGGACGACGGTGCGTTTGGGGCAGCGATAGATAATCTTTCTGGAAATACTGCCCATAAAGAGTTCTTTTAAAGCGGTTCGGTCCCGCCGGCCCATGAAAACAATGCCGACTTCCTGCATATTGATTTCGTCAACCAGGACATCAGCCGGATTGCCGCAGCCGACGGCCTGGATGATTTTATCTTTTGCAATGCCCTGCGCCGCTAAAAAATCGGCCGCCTTGCCAAGCAGATCATCTATGTACGACCCGGAAACCGTGCCATCGGTCATCTCCTCACTGCATTTGACGACATCCAGGACATGGGCCAGGACAACCTTCTCAAGATTGTCCCCACAAGCGGCCAGCAATACTGAAGCCCTCTCGAGTACGACCTGGTCGCCGGGGAAGGCACCAAGGGCGATGAGACAGCTCTTCGGCGGACAAACCCCACCCTGAGGCATGTTGCCGGGCAGATAGATTGTGCCCTTTACTTCACGATGCAGGACGCCCGAGGTGACACTGCCGACAAACATCTCTTCAACCCTTGACGCATTACTGCGTTGCAGAATCAAGGTTGAATAATCATCTTCGTTGGCTTTTTTGACAATCCGCTCCACCGGCTCACCATCATCGATGACGATCTCGATCGGCGCCTGGATGCCGGAGGATTCAAGTTCCTTTTTCGCCGCCTCCAGGGTCGGCCGTATTTCACGGTCGAGATAGTCGCTCCGCAGTTTCCTGAACTTGTCCGTCGAGATGATGCTGCCAACCCGAACATCAATATTAGTCATATGCTGGCTGAGATACCTGCCGGCCATGACATGAAGCAGGGTGACCTTTTCAATTCGCCGCCCCAGGGTCGCGGCCAGACACTTCATAAAGGCAATCGGCCGGACATAGGATTCGCCCGTATCCAGGGGGATGAGAAAACGCCTCAGCGTTCTGTCATTTGTATTCATATCAAACTCCTCATTATTAAATGCTAATATATAATCAGCAGCCATACATTGGCAATGGCCACACTGATTAACATAAACGGAAATGCCACTTTCATGAAACCAAAAAACTTGATGGGATGACCTGCCGATTCGGCAATTCCCAGGGTCACCACGTTGGCGCTGGCGCCGATCATGGTGCCATTACCGCCGAAACAGGCGCCAAAGGCCAGGGCCCACCAGAGCACGCCCGATTCGGCCCCGGGGATAACCTGGGTCAGGTAACCGACAATGGGAAGCATGGTGGCCGTAAAGGGAATATTGTCAACAAAGGCGCTCATGATGGCCGACACCCACAGGATAAGACAGATGGAGGTGTTCAGGTTGTCGTTAGAGAGGCGCAGGACCCAGTCGGCAACGATATCGAGCAGACCGGCCTCGTTGACGGCGCCCACCAGGATAAACAGGAACATGAAGAACAACAGGGTGGACCACTCGATATCCTTTTCAATCAGTTCCAGCAGGTCGACTTTTTTGGTCAGGAGTCCATAGGTAAAAAGTACGGCCGCGCCGAACAGGGCGGAGATGCAGACCTCCATATGCCAGTAGCCGTGGGTCAGGAACATGGAGACAACCATGGCCATGACGATCAGGCCGACGGTGAGCAGCGTGGAATCGGTGATCTGGTACTCTTCCCGCAGTTGGTCGATGAAGACCTGGATATCCTTTACCTGGGTCTTGGCATAGTCGCGGCCGTAGACCAGCTTGGTATAACCGAACAGCACCACCATGGAGGCGACACAGACCGGGGCCAGTTCCTTGACAAAATCCATAAAAGTCAGGGCCGCGTAAGAACCGATCATGATGTTCGGCGGGTCACCGATCAGGGTGGCGGTACCGCCGATATTGGAGGCCATGATTTCCGGGATGAGCAGGGCCAGGGGGGAGATGCCGAGCGACAGGGCAATCTCGATGGAGACCGGCGTCAACAGGAGCATGGTGGTGACATTGTCCAGGAAAGCCGAGGCCACGGCGGTAAAGCTCATCAGGATAAGGGCCAGGATAACCACGTTGCCCCGGGCCAGCTGATAGCACTTGTAGGCGCACCACTGGAACACCCCGGTATGCTTGAGAATGCCGACAATAATCATCATGCCCATGAGCAGGAAGATGACATTCATGTCAATGGCGTGAATGGCGCTTTTATAGGAAAGAATATGATAATCGGGATCAATGGTGCCGATGGTGTAGCTCACCACCAGCATGAACGAGGCCCCGAGCATGGCGGCCAGGGTCCGGTGCAGCAGCTCGAAGGAAATAAGCACATAAGCCAGGATAAAGACAACCGTGGCGATCCAGAAGGCCGGTCCGGCAATGCGCTTGATCTGCAAATCGGCCTTGGCCACGATGCCGGCCGGCCCCCGGGCAATGTTCCGGCTGGAAATTTCTATCTTTTCCCTGGCATAACTGGACTTATAGACCTCAAGTTTTATTGCCGCCTCCCGGTCAGCCGCCCCCCGGGGGATGGTGAAAACCGTCTGGAAACTGCCATCAAGGGACGTATAGATTCCCTTGCCGCCGTATCCGTGCTCGGTATGGGGGTTCTTCAGCTCCTTGCCGTTTAGAAAAACGGTGATCTCGGCGTCTTCAACACCTGCGCCGTGCGGATTAACAATCTTGCCGAAGATGTTCAACTGCTCTGTCGGACCGGCAACGGAATCGTGGGGCGCTGCCGCCGCCTCCCCGGCCCCCGCAAGTGCCGGCACGGTTATAGCGGCAAACCACACCGATATAATACAAAACAACATACGGACGGCATATGCTCGTCCATGATCAGGGTGTCGCATCGTCAACATCTCCTCTACATTTATATTCCAGGTGAGAGCCCCCTTGAGACATCTTTCACCTGAAAGTCCGGCAACAGCGGCAGGCTGCGCAGCCGGTCACAGCAAATTTATCATTGGGAACAGGTTCGGAATGATGGACAGAATATTACTGAACCATCTCCTTTATCACTTCTCCCGCGGTTACGCAAAAAAAAATATCACTTTGGCTAAAGCCTGAATCCGTGAGCGTTCGAGAACGGTACAGATGCAAGGCGGCAACGATGTTGATTATCCTGCTGTGATATCAACGAGTTGCCAACACAGCAGATGTGCCGTTATCGGGCGCCCCGCAGGGCGGCGCGGTGAAGACCATAAAATGCATTTATTCGTCAATAATACAAATAAATTCCACATATTGACTGGAATATTCTCAAGCCGTCACGGATTCAGGTAAAGAATACCGCCCCTCCCACAATGTCGTATCTCTACCTGCGGAAACTCCTCAAATATTTTGCGGGACGGCCGGCCTGGTCAGGAGAGCCTGTTGACCAGTTGATGAAGACGTGGACACGCCCCAAGCCGCGACCAGTCAAGGCTGGATGGTGTAATTCCCCCGTAGGAACTCACGGGCCAACCGGTCCGCGCTCTCCTCGGAATCGAGTTGGGCATCAAGCTGCTTGACATAGACGCTGAGCCGGCCGGTCTGGTTAAGAATACGGCAAACCTCATCCGAGCCGATATTGGAAAGCCGCGCGACCAGGAGATCGCCCGTGATTTTCAGGACATAGTCGTATTCGGCCAACACGGTGGCCATCAGCCGGAGACGGAGAGAACGGCTCGTAATGGAGGCGGCTCCGCCGACAAAACGGAAAAAAATGTGATTATTTCGCGGCTGGTCGCCGCAGTAGCAATCCAGCATGCTGAAATGATAACCGAAGCGCAGGCTGAGGTTGACGTACTCCCTGGAGACCACGGCGACGTTGTACCCGGCCGTGGCCCCGGCGTTGCCGAGATCGGCCGCCCTGGTCATGCTCGCCATCAGGTCCCGTCCCCGCAGCGCCACGCCTTCCTCGTGCCAGACCCCGGGGTGCATCATGCCTTGCAGAACGGCCCGGAGCGGCACGGAAGTCAGTTCGTCGAAAGTCACCTCGGCTCCGGCCTCTTTAGCAACTCCGCCGCCAAGATCGACCAGCAGCATCTTGAGCGGCAGATCTATCTTCAGACGGCGCACCGCCCGCTGCCGCCCGAAAAATTTCAAGAGACCGTTACCTTGCCGGACCGCCCCTTCCACCAGGGCCTGGACCGACATCTCGTGCATAAAGCGGATCATGTCGTTGAAGGTCCGGCACCGCTGGGCCGTGAACTCCTCCTCCAGGGGATTAACCAGGTTGAGGGGGGCGATATAGCGCATGATGTACTTTTGCCGGCGGTACTCGTACACTTGCCGCATATTGGCGGCCCCCCGCCGCTGCCGCCGCAGCAGTTCGTGGGCCACACCTTGCAACACCGTGCAGTCCCCGCCACTGTCGGCCACCAGCGTTACTTCCTGGCCGGCGGTCAGCACGGTGGTGGCATCGCCGGTATTCACCACGGTGGGGATGGCGAATTCCCGGCAGATCGAGGCCATGTGGCTGGTCGGCGTGCCAAGGTCGGTGATAATCGCGTTGACAAAGGGAATAACCCGGACAAAATGGGGGGAATCGTGCCTGGCCACCAATATCGATCCCCTGGGGACCCGGTCAAGGTCATCGACATGTTGCAGGATAAAGACCCGGCCCGCGGTGGCCCCGTGCTGAACCACTGACCCCCGGTTGCGCATCAGCACCGGCAAGTCTTCCGGCGGCAGGGGAGCGGCTGCCGACGCAGCATCCTCCTCTTCCCCCAGCCGCAACCCGCGGGTCTGAAGAAAATAACAGCGCCCCTGGCCGTCCATTGCCCATTCGATATCCTGGGGACCCTTATAAAAGGCCTCAATGGTCATGGCCCGGCGGGCCAGTTCGAGCACTTGCGATTCAGTAAGGCAACTCTTGCTCCGCAACTCCACCGGGGTGGCGACCGTTGCCGTACCTTCGTCTTCGCTGCGAACAACCATCAACTCCTTGCGACCGACCCGGACAGAGAGCAACTGCGGGTTCTCGCCCTTGCGCACCGTGTAGAGATCCGCATCGGTGAGGCCGTCGACCACCCCCGGACCAAGTCCCCAGGCCGCGCTGATCAACATGGTGTCCCGCTCGTTGGCGGCCGCCGCCGTGTAGACGACCCCGCTGACCTCGGCCTCGATCATGGCCACACAGGCGACCGCCATCTTTACCCGGCCGAGGCCATAGCCTAAATGACGTTGATAGGCCACGGCGTCAGGCTGGAAAAGACTGGCCACCACCCGCCGATAAGCCGCGGCCACCGCAGATTCCGTGCAGTCCACATTCAAAATGCTCTCAAACTGACCGGCAAAAGAAAAAAAACCGTCTTCTTCGTCGGCACTGCTGCGTACCGCCAGCCGGCAGTGCCGGCCACAGCGGCTGCGCATCTTCCGGACTGCGGCAGCCAGGGCCTTGGCAAAGTCCGGGGGCAGGCTGCCGGCCAGCACGGCCCGGCGCATCGCTGCCAGCGCCGCCTCCCCGCCCGCCGTCTCGTCCCCCATCTCGGCAAGCTGCCCGGTCAGGCCGTTATGCTGCAGATATTCGTCAAAGGCGGCCGTGGAAATCGCAAAGGCAGGGGGCACCCGCAATTTGAGTTCGTTATGCAGGACGGCCAGCTGGTAGTTCTTGCCCCCCACCTCGCCGGCCAGGTCCCAGGTAATGTCGTCATGAAAAAGCACCAGCTTGTTCGAACCCGGTCCGGCGCTGGTCAGCATCCGCCGGATCAGGCCGTCGATTCGCGCCAGGACTTCGGCAAGCTCGGGATAGCGGTTGTCGGTCAGCCTGGAGAAGGCGCTGACCGCATCCTCCATGGCCTCAAACAACAAGGCATAGGCACCCTGGGTATAGTTGATATCAAAGAGATAGTCCCCCCCCAGCTTTTCGCCCATGTCGGTGATGATCTCCAGAGCCCGGTTCTTTGCGGCCAGAACGGCCTGGAATCTGGCAAACAGGACAGGCAGCTCTACGGCGCGGCCGCCCGTCGCCGATCGCCACAGGGAACGCAGGCGCCGGAAAAGTCTTGGCAACAGGGTCGGAGAGGAGGAAGGAGCCATTCCGTGTCGTTTCCTCTCCCGCCGCTCAGCTCTCGTGACTCTCTTTAAACTTTTTCAGCGCCCGCTCGACCGAGGCCTTCAGCTCTTTGATCTTCACCGGTTTGGGAAAGAAATCGTGAACATCGTCGCGGAGCGCCTCTATGGCCACATCAAGATTGGCAAAGGCGGTGATCATGATAACCGCTGTTTCCGGATAAAGACGCTTGACGGTGCGCAGCACCTCGAGACCGTCAACCCCCTTCATTTTAAAATCGGTGATAACCACGTGGAAAAACTTCTCTTTAATCCGTTTAAGGGCGCTTTCTCCGTCGAGGAATGTCTCAACATCGTAGCCTTCCTTTTCCAATGAGAGTCGCGCCATGCTGCCGACAATCTTCTCGTCATCAATTACCATTATGCTAAACTGAGACATCTGGACACCTCTTACTTTTTTTGCAACTCGGCAAAGTAATAAAAAAAGCGGTACCGGCGCCGACAGAGCTTTCGACGCGGATCATCCCGCCATGATTTTTGATAATTCCATAACTCACCCAAAGGCCGAGACCGGTACCACTGTCGCCCTTGGTGGTAAAAAAGGGATCGAAAATATGATCCAGGAACTCGGGGGCAATACCTTTACCGTTGTCACTGATCTCAATTTCAACGTCGTCGCTGTCCGCCAGATAACGGCTGCGGAGACGCAGTTCGCCGCCGCTGTCCATATCCGTCATGACCTGAATAGCATTGGTGGTGATGTTAATGAGAACCTGCAGGATCTGATGTTTGTCAACATAGACGGTCGGCAGATCTTCGGCGAGCTCTAATTTCAGTTTGATGTTGGAGACCTCAAGCATATTCTGGATAAGCTCAATCGTCTTCTGGATGATCCCGTTAACCTCGGTCTCGGCGAGCTGCAGCTCCTTGGGCCGTGAAAAATCAAGCAGGTTCTTGATGATAACCCGGAGCCGCTCACCCTGCTCTTCCACCTGGGCCATGAATTCGAGGCGTTCCTCTTTGCTGAGCTGGTCATAGACTTCGGCGTAAGTCTGGGCGATCATGGAGATATTGTTCAAAGGATTACTGAGTTCATGGGTCACCCCGGCCACCAGGATGCCGATGGAGGCCAGCCGTCTGGACTGGATGAGTTCCTGTTCCCGCTTCTTCAACTCCAGGGCCATGATGTTGATCGCCTCAATGACCGCCCCCATCTCGTCCTTGGCATGTTTCTGCTCAATCAACTGGAAATTTCCCTTGGAGATCAAACGGGTCATGGCCACGATCCGGCGCAGCGAGGTGGTGATATTACGGACAATGAACTGACTGAGAACAATGGCAACAAAAACTATGGTCCAAAAAGAGTAATGGAGGACCCTTTTAGACCGGTTGACGATCGAGGTTACCTGCTTACGCTCGGCAATCGTGGTATTATTCGAGAAAAGCTCGAGTTTATGGCCGGCCGCCCGCAATTGCTGCAGACTCCACTGGTCTTTGAGTCGTTTCCGGTGAATTTTCTCAGCCAGGGTGG
The DNA here is from genome assembly GCA_002897615.1 of bacterium BMS3Bbin14. Lineage (GTDB taxonomy): Bacteria > Desulfobacterota > Desulfobulbia > Desulfobulbales > Desulfobulbaceae > BMS3Abin13. The sequence goes on along the minus strand of BDTX01000006.1, from coordinate 264,489 downwards.
CATAGACGTACATATACTTCCGCAGCAGGTCGAACCTCTCCTGGCCAAGCGCCCGGATAATGTCCTGCTTATTCTGAATCAGGGTAGTTGTGGCGGCGGCGATTTTGTTGTGGATATCCTGCAAGGCACTCGCATCGCCATAAATGACGTAATTTTTTTCCGCCAGGCGCATCTCCAGCAAGGACATATTCAGGTCATCGGCAATCACCGTAAAGCGGAACTTGGTCAGCAACTGGTCAAGATCATTCATGGCATAGCTGCCGACCACGATGATCAGGACGATGTAGACCAGGTTCGAGAGATAGATCTTATGTTCGGTCTTCATGATAACCTCTCAGCTCCCCAGCACGGCGCTCCGGGTCCGGGGCAGTTCCGCCTGTTCCTTGCGGACAGGCATATACCAAAGCAGACCGTCAATGATCATCAGCAGACCGGACAGGATCAGTATAACATCAAAAATACTGTAGAAACTCAGGCCGAAATAACCGGTCAGGCCGATGCCGACCCCCAGACAGGCAATACCGGTGCGGATAAAGGCGAGCCCGGTGCGGGCGCGGGCATAGATAGTCCGGTAACAACCGGCAATGGTTCGCTGCGCGGCCAGCACGTTGCGCTCCCGGGCCAGGTGGGTTCGTTCCAGGCTGGCAGGAACAGGATAGAGGATAGTGCAGTAATTGGCAAGGAAATCGACGAGCCGGGCCAGCATGGTTGCCTTGAGAGATGGTTTCTTGGCCCCGGTATGCTCGAGATCATGAAAATCTTCGAGGAAAAGCAGAGTGGCGGCGGTCACCTCGACCAGCGTCTGATGTCGCGGCGGCGTCAGGCGTGACCCGCGCACCCGCAGGTAGACCGGCAGCGCGCAGAATATAATGATCACACCGATCACCAGCACGGCATAAGACAAAACGGACGGAACGTGAAAACGCTCACTGCTCAATAAAGCGCGGGAGATGGCACTGAAGGAAAGGCCCATCCGGACAAAGGCCAGGGCGGTCCGGGCTCTGGCCATGTCGGTGCGATAGCAGGCAAGCCTGGTCCGCCACTGGGCCATAATATTACGCCAGAAGGCAAGACCGGTCCTCTCGGTGCCGATAAGCTTACCCACCTTGGCGTGCAGAAAATCCTGGATAAACCATTGGACGTCGTCGGGCAGCGCCACCAGGAACTTGTACTTACCGGGTCCGAGGATTTCCTGAACCTCGGCCAGGACGGCAGGATCCGACGGGTCGCTGGCGGCAATCTGCACCGTACCGTCAGAGCCCTTGATCACCGGGAACCAGCCACTTTCGGCCAGCCGGTCGCCCGGCAGGCCGGCGAGCAGTTCCGGCGGAATCGGCAGCCGTTCGTCATATTCAATAACCGGGCAGCCATAATAATCGGAGAGGGCCTGGAGAAGACGTTCGCGGGGAACGTGAAATTCGGTGTGCAGAATGCGGGCCAGGGGCACGCCGCGCAGGGCGGCCGCTTGCGCTGCCTCTTCCAGGATCAAGGGCGGCACCCCGTCAACGGCTGAAAAAAACGGCCGGGCCATGACTTGGGTCTCAGGCTTATTCATTGCTGAACACCGCTTTTTTCCAAAATCGGCCGGGGGTACCGTAATCAGGAATAGTAATCTCCATATCGCAGTAACAATAAGGGAACTGACTTTTTATCCGTTCGGCCGGCAGCACCCAATAAAAGCCGTCCGCCATCAGGATTAGACCGATGAATATCATAGCATAAGTAAAGACGGACCAGCCGATGTCGCGGGAGCCGTAAAAATACATGAGGAAAGCCACGCCGATCATAAAGATACTGCGGCCGGTGCGGATAAAAGCAAAGCCGGTCCGGGCCCGGGCCATGACGGTCCGCAGCCGGGCCATGACGTTCCGGCGTTCAGCCAGCACCGTCCGCTCCAGGGCCACGCCGGTGGTTGCCCACACCCCCGGGGCATAGGAACTTTTTACCGGCAAGGGCCTTGCCTGTTCGTCGGTACCGGTGGGCAGAGGGTGCTGATGCGGAAAGAAAGAATCCCAAATACTGGACATGGAGAACTTTTTCTTTACCGAGATCAGGCCTTCAACTCCGGCCTGGCGGCCGCCGTGGAAATACCAGAAAAAACCCTCGATAGCCATTAAGCCGCCGATCACGATCAAGCCCAGGTCAAAGGGCAGCCAGCGGCTGGCGTGGAAATGCCGGACGAGGCCGAAGCCGAGACTGAGGAAAGCAAGGCCGGAGCGAGTGAAGGCGAGGCCGGTCCGGGCCATGGCCATTTTGGTCCGGAAGCAGGCGAGCAGGGTTCTTTCCTCGGCAAAATCCGTCCGGTCACTGGCCAGGTAGCGGCGCCGCATGACCGGTGACAGGCTGGACCAGCCGGCGCGCAACTCTGCCGCGCCCAGTACAACGCCGGTGCGCTTGAAAAAAGGCGCCTCATTCTCGTTGTACACTTCGAGGACGCTGGTGCCGCCGGTCGGCTCGGTAGTCGCACAGACCGGCAGACCGGCATAAATCTTCCGGACCGGAAAATACCACCTGAGTCCGTCACACAACATGACGGTACCGGCTACCAGCAGGGGAACCTCCAGTAAAAGAAGATAGCCGGTACCAAGAATCCGGACAAACAGCAGGGAGATGGTTATAAAGGCAAAACCGGTGCGGACAAAGGCGAGCCCTGTCCGGGCCTTGGCCAACAGGGTCCGGTAGCGGGCGAACAGCGACCGTCGTTCGGCCAGATAGGTTCGCACCTTGGCCAGCGGCGTTCGACCGGCGCTGGGGGGAAATCCCGGATTGATATCCTGATTGTTCTCTATAATTCGGTAAAGGTCGTCGGGCAGCGTTACCTGGAAGTCGACAGCCTCGCACCCCAGCAGGTTTTTGATCCGTTGGGCCAGCTCAGGACTGGGGGCCGAGGCGATAACGTCGGCCCGGCCGTTTTCAATCCGGCGGGGGAACCAGCCCTCTTTTTTCAGCTCTTCCAGGTCAAGCCGAAGGAGAAGAAGCAGCGGAGCGGTGATCTGCTCATCATACTCGATCCATGGGCAGCCGTAGCACTCGGACAATGCCGTCAGCGCTTCATATTTATTTAACCCTTGCAATTCCATGGTAGATGACCTGTCCTTGGGGTCTTGACACTCAACCTTTCACTACCAATCTGAAGTGGAATCACCCGAAAAAACTATTCCAAGCAGATGGCAGTTAGGGTATCAAACAAAACACAGCAGAGGCAGCTCTTTGAACTTTTGGCACAATTTGAGTATTCTTAAGACGTTCATTCTATTTCGTCAATTGTTTTCTGTTGTTGCATGCATGACAAGAGATCCCGGCTCAACCATAATAGGGCCTTGCCGGCAGCGACATAAAATACCACGGAGAGGGAGTTGACTTTTTATAGAAAATGCTCATATACCAAGCTCAGCCGGACAAACAGGCTTCCCGCCTCTGCGGGAATGAACAAAAAACAAACAATCCGTCATCCCGCAGAGGCGGTAATCCTGGACATTTAAAAACGCATTATATATTAGCTGAGTTTTGCTAAGACCTGCACCGCGCCGCCCTGCGGGGCGCCCAAGAACGGCACATCTGCTGCGTTCTCGAACGCTCACGGATCCGGGAAATATCAGAAGACCACCAGCGTAACGCCGGGATTCGCCTGTCTGAGATAGGCGGCCAGGAAAGGAAAACGCCGCAGAAACTGGCGGCCCCGACCGGTTCGCTGGTCAATCTCTTCGCCCGGCAGGACGTCATTCAGCTGGTGACTATCAAGCATATACATAAGTTGCCGCCTGACCTCTTTTTTGATGGCCCCGCCCTTGCCGCTGGAACCGTAACCATGAATAAGCACCAGCACCCGGCAGCCCTGCCGACGCGCTGATTCTATTTCCTGTTGCAGCCGCAGCAATGCCTGGTGAACCAGGGGCAACCCCTTTTCCAGGTTGACGACCCGGTATTGCGGACCGCCGGTCCGCCGGGGCGTGGCGGCCCGCTTCACCCCGCAGAAGGGACAGCACGCCACCGCGTTGTCAAGCTCATTGCCACAAACTTCGCACAACTCGGCCGCCGCCATCTTCGTCAGCGCCTGCGCACTTCAATAACCGAAGGCATCTGCCGCAGATGCTGCAGGATGAGCTGCAGGTGCCCGAGGTCGACAACCTCCAGGACCACACTCAACTCAGCCAGGTTATCGACGGTCGTCCGGGCGTTGAGTTCGATGATGTCCGCATCGTCCAAACTGATCGTACTGCTGATATCAGCCAGGATATTCTTCCTGTTTTCCGCCCGGATCAGCACCTTGCAACGATGCCGGGTGCGGGTTGATCCGGACCAGGTGACAGACATCCAGCGCTGGGGATCGGTCATCCGCAGGTTGGGACAATCAACCTTGTGGATAGAAATCCCCCGGCCGGTGGTAATGAAGCCGACAATATCATCACCGGGCACCGGTTTGCAGCACTGGCTGATCCGCACCAGCATATCGTCCATGCCGTCGATATCGATGACTTCATTTTCCGGCGCCGCGGCCAGGCTCTGCTCCGAGCGCCTCGTCTTTCCAAGCAGCTCCTTTTCCCGCCGCTTTTCCTCTGCCGCGCGGAACTCTTCCGGCTGCAGGGCCCGCAACAAAGATGGCACCGAGATAACCCCGGAGCCCACCTTGATCAGCATATCCTCAAGCGAATTGCAGTTCAGGCTCTTCAGCAACACCCGGAGGTGTCCGCTTTTAAGCAGCTTTTTAAGAGTGGCGTCATGTTTTTTCAGCTCCCGTTCGCAGATCTCGCGGCCCAGGTGCAAAGACTTTTCCTTTTCTTCCCGCCGCAGCCATTGACGAATCCTGGTCCTGGCCCGGCTGGTCTTGACAATCTGCAGCCAGGCCCGCTTGGGCTGCTGATTCTTACGGGTGATGATCTCGACGATATCGCCATGCTGCAATTTATACTTGAGGGTGACCAGCAGGCCGTTCACCTTGGCCCCGCTGCAATGGTCGCCCACCGCCGTATGAATGGAGTAGGCAAAATCAATGGGGGTGCTGCCCGCCGGCAGCTCCCTGACCTCACCCGTCGGGGTAAGGGCGTAGACATCGGATTCAAACAGCTCGCCCCGCACCGATTCAAGAAACTCGCGATGGTCTTCAACCTCTTGCAGGTTCTGCACCAGCCTCTTGATACTCTTGAACAACCGCACATCCTTACCGTTTATCTTCTGGCCTTCCTTGTAGGCCCAGTGCGCGGCAATACCTTCCTGGGCCACCCGGTCCATGTCCTCGGTCCGGATCTGGATCTCGATAAAATAATCGTGCGGGCCGATCACGGTGGTGTGCAGAGACTGGTAATTATTTGCCTTGGGGACACTGATAAAGTCCTTGATCCGGCCGGGGACCGGCGGCCAGTCGGCGTGGACCGTACCCAGGGCCTCATAGCATTCCTTGACGGAGTGAACGATGATCCTGAAGGCCACCTTGTCATATACCCGCTCCAGGGAAATATTCTGGGCCACCAGCTTTCGATAGATGGAATAGAGATGTTTGGGCCGGCCGATAATCCGGACGGGGTTGATGTTGTTCGCCCTCAACTTTTTATTGAGAATGGCCTTTACCTCGTCCACATAAGCCTGGCGCTGAACCAGGGAACTCTCCAGGCGGGCGGTGATATCGGCGTACTCGGCAGGGAACAGATACTGGAATGCCAGATCTTCCAATTCCCGCTTCATCCAGTCAATACCGAGACGGCCGGCCAGGGGCGCGAAGAGATCCATGGTTTCAGCGGCGACATGATGCCGCCGCTTTTCGTCGGCCGAGCCGAGCGTAACCATGTCCTGCAGGCGGTCGGCCAGCTTGACCAGCAGGACCCGGATATCGGCGCTCATGGCCAGGAAGAGCTTCCTGGTGTTTTCCGCCTGCGCCAGCTTGGTGTTGGTCAGCTTGCTGTTGTAAGGGACATTGGTTATCCGGGTCGAGCCGTTGACAATGCTGGCCACTTCCGGGCCGAACAGGTCCTCAAGCTCCGCCACCGTGGCGACTCCCTCCTTGAGCGTACCGTGCAGGAGGCCGGCCACGATACTGTCCAGATCAAGTTTCATGGAGGCCAGGGTGGTGGCCACGTCAAGCAGATGCTGAACGTATGACTCCCCGGAGACATGGAGATGGCCGGCATGGCGGTCGCGGATAAACTCGTAAGCCCTGGTCAGCGGCGCCAGATCCACACCATGCAGGTAACTCGAGGCCAGGGCGAGGAGTCGCCGGAGATCAGGCATGGCAGCCTGAGAATGCTTTTCGACCATGACCGGCACCTGCTTGCCCGTTCAGCCGGCCATGGCGGCCAGCTCCCTGTTGATCATCCCGGCCACCGTGGCCGCGGCCTGATCATATTCAATGGTCTCGGTATTACCGTCCCGGCGGCGGCGGACCTCGACCCGGCCCTCTTTTTCATAGGTCCTGCCCACCGTGATCCGGTAGGGAATCCCGATCAGGTCGGCATCCTGGAACTTGGAGCCGGGCCGCTCGTCCCGGTCGTCATAGAGGACCTCGACCCCGCGGTCCTGCAGATCGTGGTAGAGTTGTTCGGCGGCCCTGGTGGTTGCCTCGTTTTTCAAACCGAGGTTGAGCAGGATAACCTGGAATGGCGCGACAGGCAGGGGAAAGATAATCCCGTGCCGGTCGTGATTCTGTTCAATGGCCGCTGCCGCGATCCGGCTGACGCCGATGCCGTAACAGCCCATGACAAAATGCTTTTCGCTGCCGTCACTGTCCTGGAAGGTGGCGCTCATGGCCTCACTGTAAGCCGTGCCCAGCTTGAAAATATGGCCGACCTCAATGCCTTCGGTCAGCTGCACCGGGCCGCCGCAGGAGGGACAAGGGTCCCCGGCGGTGACCTGCCGCAGGTCACCGGCCAGAAACGGCACGAAATCCCGGCCCGGCTGCACCCCGGTCAGGTGATACTGTTTTTCATTGGCGCCGGCAACACAGTTGACCATCGCCATGACCTCCTGGTCCGCCACCACTTTCAGCGGCAGGTTCACCGGCCCGAGATAACCCACCGGCAGTTTGGTCTTTTCATAGACCGTCTTGTCATCGGCCAGCTCCACCTCGGTCGCCCCCAGGAGATTTTTCAGTTTGACCGCCTGCACTTCCCGGTCACCGCGGACAAGCGCGGCAACAAGGTCGCCGTCAACGAGATAAATCATGGTCTTGATGATGTCGGCCGGCCGGACGCCGAGGAACCCGGCCACCTGCTCCACCTTTTTCACTCCCGGCGTCGAAACCCGGGCCATCTCCCGCACCGATGCCGGCGGGGCCGCGCCGGTCTCCGGCGGGGCGATTGCGGCCTTTTCGACATTGGCCGCGTAACTGCACTGCTCACAGACGACCAGGGTGTCCTCGCCGGTCCGGGCCAGGACCATGAACTCGTGGGAAAAAGAACCGCCGATGGTGCCGGTGTCCGCCTCCACCGCCCGGAACTCCAGGCCGCAACGCTTGAAAATACGGTGATAGGCGTCAAACATCTTCTGGTACGACAGCCCGGCCGCCTCGTCACTGACATCAAAGGAATAGGCGTCCTTCATCACAAATTCCCGGCCGCGCATGAGCCCGAACCGGGGCCTGATCTCATCGCGGAACTTGGTCTGAATCTGGTAGAGATTTTTTGGCAGCTGCCGGTACGACTGCAGCTCACGCCGCGCCAGATCGGTAATGACCTCTTCATGGGTCGGCCCCAGACAAAAGCCGCGGTCATGGCGATCGGTGAAGCGCAGCAGTTCGGCGCCATACTTCTGCCAGCGGCCGGACTCCCGCCACAAATCAGCCGGCTGCACCATGGGCATGAGCAGTTCCTGGGCCCCGGCCCGGTTCATCTCCTCGCGCACGATCTGCGCCACCTTCTGGATGACCGCCAGGCCCAGGGGCAGGTATGTATATACGCCCGCGCTCAGTTTACGAATAAAGCCGCCGCGCAGCAAAAGCTGATGACTCACCACCTCGGCTTCCGACGGGGTTTCCCTGGTTGTCGGCAACAGCATCTGTGAATATCGCATGGTTTCTCAAGGTATTACGTTTATGGTTTGTGGTTCAGGGATGATTCGCCGCAACAGGGGAACCGTTTGTCCCTGATATTTTATTTTGCAGGGCGCTTCTTCCCGCCGCTTTCCTGCTCCATCCTGTCCAGTTCCTGCAGAAAAACAGCAAGCAGCCGGTCCTCCGGGACCTTTTTAATAATTTTGCCTTTCTTGAAGATAATGCCCAGGCCGTGGCCGCCGGCAATCCCGATATCCGCCTCCCGCGCCTCGCCGGGACCGTTGACCACGCAACCCATGACCGCGACTTTGAGCTTGGTCTCCATGGTCTGCAGATGCTTTTCCACGGCTTCGGCCAGGGAAAAGAGATCGATCCGGGTCCGGCCGCAGGTGGGGCAGGAAATCATCTCCGGCCCCCTCTCCCTGATCCGCAGGGCCCGCAACAGTTCAAAGCCCACCCGCACCTCCTCCACCGGGTCCCGGGTCAGGGAAATGCGGAAGGTATCGCCGATGCCTTCGAAAAACAGGATCCCCAGGGCGACGCTGGATTTGACCGTGCCGGCGATCAGGCCGCCGGCCTCGGTCACGCCGAGATGAAGGGGATAATCCGTCTTGGCGGAGAGCTCCCGGTAGCCGGCAATGGTGGTGAGGGTATCAGAGGACTTAATAGAAATTTTGATCTGCCGGAACCCCTGTCCCTCAAGCAGGCCCACGTTTCTGAGGGCGCTTTCGATCAAGGACCGGGGATTGTCCGGAGTCGGATAGCCATACTGTTGCAGGAGATCCTTTTCAATGGAACCGGAATTGACGCCCACCCGGATCGGCACCCGGTGCGCCTTGGCCGCATCGACGACCCGGCTGAGCTTATCCGCCCCCCCCAGGTTGCCGGGATTGATGCGGATGGCCTGGGCGCCGCTCTCCATGGCGGCCACGCCAAGACGCCAGTCGAAATGAATATCGGCAATGAGCGGGATGGTAATGCCGTCCCTGATCGCCCTGATCGCCGTGGCGGCCTCCATATCCGGCACCGCCACCCGGATCAGTTCACAGCCAGCGCCGATCAGATTTCTGATCTGGGCGATGGTGGCCTCCGCATCCCGGGTATCGGTGTTGGTCATGGATTGCACGGTTATGGGAGCATCGCCGCCGATGGCCACCTCACCGATCCAGATCTGCCGTGTTTTCTTCCGTTTTATCATCCTGTTTTACCTGCCGTCTCCCCTGCCCGGCCTCCAGCCTTGAGGAAATTCAGTTCCGCCTCCGAGGCCCGCACGTAAAGAGGCGCGGCCGTGGCCGGGTCCATGGTCCGGCCCTGGCCGAGCATGTCCCCGGCAATAAAACCGACCGTGGCGGCCCGGAGCGCAGAAAAAGGCGCCGGCAGAATACGGACACTGTCGAAGCCCGCGAACAGCTCCCGGTAAACGGCGGCGCCCGGTCCGGCCAGCAGAACCGGCTCGGTGATCCGCCCGGCCAGGTCAGCCGGGCTGATGGCCATGGGGACACCGAGAGACCGGGGATTGCCGTCCGCGCCGATCCGGTAAAACCCCGCATACACCTCCTGCTTACGCGCGTCAAGCAAACAGCCCAGCAGCCGGTCACTGCCGGTACAGGTGAAGGCCAGGGCATCAAGGGTCGGGACCCCGACAAGCGGCTTGCCGGCGGCCATGGCAATCGACTTGGCCGCCGCCATGCCGATCCGCAGGCCGGTAAAACTGCCGGGGCCGAGACTCACGCCGATACCGTCCAGGTCATTCCAGCTCACTCCGGCCGCCGCCATAATCCACTGCACGCTGCCGAGCAGACGCCGGGAATGGGAGACCTCCGGCTGACAGGTGCACTCGGCCAGGAGACGGCCGCCATGCATGCCGCCAAGCGTCAGAGACACGCCGCCGCAGCCGGTAGCGGTCTCCAGTGCCAATATCAGGACCCCATCCATTGCCGGACAATCCTGAGAATATCATTGTAAAAGACAAAAATCATCAACGAGCTGAGCAGGAAAATACCCACCTTCTGGCTCATCTCCATGGTCCGCTCGCTGAGCGGCCGGCGGCGAACCCCCTCAATGGTCAAAAACATCAGGTGTCCGCCGTCCAGCACCGGGATGGGCAGGAGATTTAAAATGCCGAGATTGACACTGAGCAGCCCCATGAAGTAGGCAAAATTAAGCCAGCCCACCGCCAGCTCCGCCCCGGCGATCTGGGCAATGCGGATGGGGCCGCCGAGCTCCGAGGCCGGCACCACCCGTTCAATAATCTTGACGATCCCCAGAATGGTCAGGTAGATCAGGTTCCAGGTCTGGATCAAGGCCGCCCTGACCGCCTCGCCCAGGGATGTCTTCCTGTAGACCACCTGGTTGCTGCGACTGATGCCCAGCATGTAGCGCCGGCCCACCTCCTCGCCAAACAAGTTCTTCACCTGCTCCATGGCCGGGACGGCGCGGATGTTCAGCTGGGCACCCCGGCGTTTCACTCTCAGTTGCACTTCCTTGCCGCCGCTCTCCTTGATCAACTTCGAGACCTGCCGCCAGGAACTGGTTTTATGGCCGTCGATGCCGAGGATCAGATCACCGGCCTTGAGACCGGCCCGCTGGGCCGCCGAGCCGGGAGCCACCTGGCCGATCCGGGTCGTATCCACGGGCTCGGGCAGCCCGGCCAGGGAGAACATCAGGAAAAAAATGAGAATGGCAAAAAGCAGGTTGAAAAGGGGACCGGCGACCACAATCCCGAAACGCTGCCACACGGGCTTATGGGAGAAGGAGCGATGCCGCTCGGCCGGGTCGATTTCTTCGTCATCAGGCTGTTCGCCGAACATCTTGACGTAGCCGCCAAGCGGAAAAATGCTGATAAGATACTCGGTATCGCCCCACTTTTTGCCCACGACCTTGCGCCCGAAGCCCAGGGAAAAGGTGAGCACCTTGACCCCGAACATCTTGGCGACAAGAAAATGGCCCAGTTCATGGACAAAAATAAGGATGCCGAGGACGACGATAAATGAAACAAGAGAATTCATACGTTCTTTCTTCCGGTCAGAGAGTAACGATCAGCCCTGCAGCAAACTGATCTCGTGTCGGGCAACCAGGCGGGCCTGTTCATCGGCCTGGAGAATGGCCGGCAAATCCAGCTGCTCTCCATTGTCGACCCGGGCAAGCGCTGCGGCCACCACCCTGACAATATTGCTGAAGCCAAGCCGGCCGTCCAGAAAGGCCGCCACCGCCACCTCGTTGGCGGCATTGAGCACGGCCGGTTTGATCCCGCCCTCGGCCAGGGCGGCAAAGGCCAGCTGCAGGGCCGGGAAACGGTCATAATCAGGATTTTCAAAACTCAGTTTACCACAATTGGACAAACTGAGCCGGGACAGACCGAGTCCGAGACGTTCGGGGTAGGACAGGGCATAGGCAATCGGAATCCGCATGTCCGGGATACCAAGCTGGGCAACCACCGAACCGTCGACGAACTCCACCAGGGAATGGACGATCGACTCGGGGTGAACGACCACGCTGATCCGGTCCGGCTCCATATCAAAGAGCCAACGGGCCTCGATGACCTCCAGTCCCTTGTTCATCAGGGTCGCGGAATCGATGGAAACCTTGGGGCCCATATCCCAGTTGGGGTGGTTCAGGGCCTGGGCCGGGGTGACGGCCGCCAACTCCTCTTTTTTCCGGGACCGGAACGGCCCGCCGGAAGCGGTCAGGATGATCCGGCCGACATCCTGCCGCCGGCCGGCCTCCAGGGCCTGAAAAATGGCGCTGTGTTCACTGTCGATAGGCAGCAGCCGCACCCCGTGTTGCCGGACCGCCGCCATGACCAGGCAACCGGCCATGACCAGGGTCTCCTTGTTGGCCAGGCCGACGTCCTTGCCCGCGGCAATAGCGTCAAGCGTCGGCAGCAGGCCGGCAGCCCCGACCACGGCGACCACCACCATGTCCGCGGCAGCCACGGTCGCCACCCGGCGGTTGCCTTCCGGCCCCCAGAAAATCCGCTCCCTGAACTCGAGGGGCAGTTCGGCGGCCAGCCGGCCGGCCAGGTTTTCATCCGCCACGGAAATACAGTCCGGGGTAAATTCAACAACCTGCTGCTTCAACGCCTTGATGTTGCGGCCTGCCGCCAGTCCGGCGACCCGGAACCGTTCGGGGAACTGACGAATTACGGCCATGACGTTCCGGCCGATGGAACCGGTTGAACCAAGCAGGGAGATTGTTTTCATGACAGCACTCCCATGGAGAGAAGATAAAAAAGAATCGGCGCCGTCAGCAGCAGGCTGTCAATCCTGTCAAGGACCCCGCCATGACCACCCAGGATGGTCCCGGCGTCCTTGATCCCCTCGGAACGCTTGATCATTGATTCGGCCAGGTCGCCGAGGATGCCGATCACGGACAGCCCCAGGGCCGCAAGACCGATCACCGCCAGGCTGACCTGCGGCAGCAGAAAATGGCCGGCCAGGAGCGCGGCCAGGACCCCGCTCGATATCCCGCCCAGGGCGCCGGCCACGGTCTTGTTGGGACTGATGCCGGGACAGAGCTTGCGCCGGCCGAAGGCCTTGCCGATATAATAGGCCCCGGTATCGCCGCCGGCGGTAATGGCGGTGAGGACGAAAAGCCAGGCAACCCCCTGGGGCAGAAAACGGATCAACACCAGGTGGGCGAGACAAAAACCGATATACACGACCCCGAAAGCGGCACGGCTGATAAAATCAAAAACATTGTCAAGGCGGCGATGAGAGAAAAGGGCCACGACAATGGTGCCCAGCAGGCCCAGAAACAGCCCGGCCATAACCGGAGCAGGACGCTGCAGCACCGCCGCGCCGACCGGCAGGAGGGCCACGGTGATGAGGGCCGCAGCCGGGAGCCGGCTGTCACCCTGCCGGCCGGTCATGCGAAAGTATTCATGCAGGGCGATGACCGCCAGCAGTATGATCCCCAGCCAGAACAGGGTTGCGGACGCCGCAAAGAGAAGCAGCACCCAGAGGGCGACCATGGTCAAACCGGGAATAACGCGGCCCACTGCCTCTTACCCCTGTCGCAGCTGCGCACCGGTCTTGCCGAACCGGCGCTGACGCGTGCCGTAAACGGCAACCGCCTCAAGAAACTGCTCCCGCCCGAATTCGGGCCACTTGATATCGGTAAAATAGAGCTCCGCGTAGGAGACTTGCCAGAGCAGGAAATTGGACAACCGCCTCTCGCCGCCGGTCCGGATAAAGAGATCCGGGTCAGGCTGCCCCGCGGTATAGAGGTGACTGGAGAGCAGTTCCTCGTTCAGGTCCCGGACCGCCAGTTCACCGCCGGCGCACTTGCCGGCCAGTTGCCGGACCGCCCGGACAATCTCGCTGCGGCTGCCGTAGCTGAGCGCCAGGTTCAAGGTCATCGAAGTGCAATGGGCGGTCTTGGCCATGACCATGTCCAGGGTCTTGCGGACATCGGCGGGAAGGCGCTCCTGCTGGCCGATACAGCGGAGATGAATATCGTTTTTCAGCATGGTTGTCAGCTCGGACTGCAGGTAGGCCTTGAGCAGGGTCATGAGCCCCTTGACCTCGAAAGCGGGGCGGCGCCAGTTTTCAGTGGAAAAGGCGTACAGGGTCAGGTGGCGGACCCCGATCTCCCGGGCGGTTTCAACAACAGTCCGGACGGAATCGACTCCGGCCTTGTGACCGAACAGCCGGGGCCGCTTTCGCTCTTCGGCCCAGCGGCCGTTGCCGTCCATGACAATGGCGACATGGACCGGAACCAGGCGAATATCCGGAGGAGACGCGGCATGCATAATTCAGGGGTGATGGGGGCATCACACCTCCATGACTTCCTTTTCCTTGCCGGCCACGATCTCGTCAATTTGCTTGATAAACAGATCGGTCTCTTTCTGGGCCTCATCCTGGAGACGAAAAAGATCGTCTTCGGATATTTCTTTATCCTTTTTCTGCTTTTTCAGCAGATCAATGGCTTCGCGCCGGACGTTACGCACCGCCACCTTGAATTCCTCGGCAATCTTGCCGACTTTTTTGACCAGTTCCCTGCGCCGCTCCTCGGTGAGCTGCGGGATAGCCAAACGAATAACCTTGCCGTCGTTGACCGGTGTCAAACCGAGATCGGTGGCCAGTATGGCCTTGCTGATTACCGCCAGCATCTGCGGGTCCCACGGCTGAATCACGATCAGGCGGCTCTCCGGTATGGTCAGGGTCGCGACCTGGTTAAGCGGCGTCTTGCTGCCGTAGGCCTCCACGGTGAGCCCGTCAAGCAGTGACAGTGAAGCCCGGCCGGTCCGGATCCTGACCAGCTCACGCTTCAAGGCGTCCACACTGCTCCCCATCTTTTCCCTGAGCTGCTCAATTATCTCGTTTGACATCGTCGTCCTCCTTCGGCTCTGGTTTCCTGTGCAACTTCCGGCAACCGGGACCTGCCTCTTACGCGGCAATCAGCGTCCCGATTTTTTCTCCTGCGGCCGCCCTGGTGATATTGCCTGCCGTCTTCATGTTAAAGACAAAGATAGGCAGTTTCTCTTCCCGGGCCAGCGAGATGCCGGCGGCATCCATTACCCGCAGATCTTGCTGCAGGACCTGATTATAGGTCAGGCTGTCAAAACGCGCCGCGTCCGGATATTTTTCCGGGTCCCGGTCATAGACACCATCGACGCGGGTCGCCTTCATCAGGACATCGGCGTTAATCTCCAGGGCCCGTAAAACACCGGCCGTGTCCGTGGTAAAATATGGATTGCCGGTGCCGGCCCCGAAGATCACCACCCGGCCCTTGTCCAGATGACGCAGAGCCCGGCGCCGAACGTAGGGTTCACAGACGACGCGCATGGAGAAGGCCGACATAACCCGGCAGGGAACACCGACCTGCTCCAGGGCATCCTGGACGGCCAGGCTGTTGATCATGGTCGCCAGCATACCCATATTGTCGGCGGACGCACGGTCCATACCCGAAGCGGCTCCGGCCACCCCCCGGAAGATATTGCCGGCGCCGATAACCAGGGCCAGCTGGATGCCCTGTTCGTGGACGGCCTGAACCTCCGTGGCCACGTATTTGATCATGTCCGGACTGATCCCGAATGAACTGTCGCCCATCAGGGCTTCGCCGCTCAGTTTGAGCAGAATGCGTTTAAATTTCATTGATCGCCCTTCCGGCTCCGACTCTGGATTTTCCCGGTTTCCGTTTTACGCCCCGATCTGAAAACGCGCAAAGCGCTTAATCGAGATATTTTCGCCCATTTTGGCAATGAGTTCGTTGAGCAGGTCCTGCACGGACAGGTCCGGATTCTTGACAAACTTCTGTTCCAGCAGACAGACCTCGGCCAGGTACTTTTCTATCTTCCCGGTAACGATCTTCTCGACAATATTCTGCGGTTTACCGGAATCCAGGGCCTGGGCGGAATAAATCTCTCTCTCCCGTTCAAGCATGGCGGCCGGGACTTCGTCACGACTCACAGCCACGGGTCCGGCAGCCGCAATCTGCATGGCGACATCCCGGGCAAAGACCTTGAAATCATCGGTTTTGGCCACGAAGTCGGTCTCACAACCCACTTCCACCATGACCCCGAGCTTGCCACCGGCATGGATATAACATTCGACGACACCCTCTTTGGTAGCACGATCGGCCCGCTTTTGGGCCACGGCCAGCCCTTTCTGCCGCAGCAGGTCAATGGCCTTTTCCATGTCACCATCGGTCTCGCCCAGGGCCCGTTTGCAATCCATCATGCCGGCACTGGTCTTATCGCGCAGTTCTTTGACCATCTGGCTTGTAATTTTCACAGCACTCTCCTTATCAAATTCCTTATCAAATCGTCTAGTCGCAATATAAAGAAGGGGCTCAAGGCCCCTTGAAAAATTCCACTGTATCGTCGGAACGATTCTACTCTGCTTGATCCGGGGACTTCGGGCTTTCAGCTTCGGCCGGGGCCGGAGACTCCGGGGTCTCGACGGCGGCGGCAGCCGGGGCCGGAGACTCAGGGGTCTCGACGGCGGCAGCAGCCGGGGCCGGAGACTCAGGGGTCTCAACCGCAGCCGCGACCGGCTCCGGAGACTCCGGACTCTCTACCGCAGCCGCGACCGGCTCCGTGGACTCCGGGCTCTCTACCGCGGCCGGGACCTGGCCTTCGGACTCCTTGAGCATGGCGGCTTCCATTTCCCCGGCGCTGACCGCCTCTTCTTCACCACGGCGGGCCTTACCTTCAAGCACGGCGTCGGCCATCAGGGAAGTCAGCAACTTGATGGAACGAATAGCGTCATCATTACCGGGAATAAGATAATCAATACCGTCAGGGTCACAGTTGGTATCGGTGAGGGCCACGACGGGAACTGATAATTTACGGGCCTCGCTGACCGCGATTTCCTCTTTCTTCGGATCAATAACAAAAAGCACATCCGGCAGACTTCTCATGTTCTTGATGCCGCCCAGGCTGCGGTTTAACTTGATGCGCTGCTTTTCCATCTGCAGGATCTCTTTCTTGGGAAAGCGATTGATTGACCCGTCTTCCTGCATGGCTTCAATTTTCTTTAAACGTTCAACAGAGTGTTTAATGGTCTGAAAATTGGTCATCATGCCGCCCAGCCAGCGATGGTTTACGAAATACATGCCGCAGCGTTCGGCCTGCTCGGCAATAATCTCCTGCCCCTGCCGCTTGGTCCCGACAAAGAGGACGGTACCGCCATTGGCGGTGACATCGACCATATAGTTATAGGCCTTTTTGAACTGCCTCATGGTGGCGTCCAGATTGATAATATATATCCCGTTGCGGGGACCGTAGATATACGGTTTCATTTTCGGATTCCAGCGCCTGGTCTGGTGACCGAAATGCAGCCCGGCCTCGAGCATCTGTCTCATCGTTACCTGTGTCATAACTTCTCCATATTTATGGTTGTTCCTCCATCCCTCTGTCCAATCCGCTGCAAACGGACACCAAAGGACACAAGTGGGATGTGTGTGATATATGGCCCGAACAAGGACGCGCCGGACCACCTGATAAAGTTTTAATCTTTTTTTCTACCATAATTTCCGCACAACTTCAACCTGAATCCGTGAGCGTCCGAGAACGGTGCAGATGCAAGGCGGCAACGATGTTGATTATCCTGGTGTGATATCAACGAGTTGCCAACGCAGCAGCTGTGCCGTTATCGGGCGCCCCGCAGGGCGGCGCGGTGAAGACCATAAAATGCATTTATTTGGAAATAATGCAATAAATTCCAAATATTGCACTGAGTGTCACCTCTAGCCGTCACTGATTCAGGTTCAAGCTTTGACGTGACATAACCAGCATTGAGCTGAAAAATGATCGAGAACTCCAACCCGCCCTCCTCTCCTGTTCACCGACAGGCGGGGAGGAAAAGGAGGTGTGAGATTCGGGAGAGATGCAAGAGATTGAAAGAAAATTTCAATTCCCGGAGGCCGAAAATGCGGAAAGCGTAGCGCCAGGGGTATCGCCGCTTATGACAATGGCATTGCGGCATAAAAAAAGCTGATATGAAACGAATCATATCAGCTTTGTCCTGGTCGGCAGAGACGATGCGGAGGTCCGGGTTACTTCTCGTCGCCGGCCTCATCGGTCTCGTAGACCTCTTCATAACCGACAAGTTCGAGAATAGCCATGGGAGAAGCATCGCCGGCCCGCATACCGGTCCGAATAATCCGGGTATATCCTCCCTGACGGTCGCTATATTGCTGGCAGGTCTCATCAAACAACTTGGCGACGATGGCCTTGCTCTGGATATACGAGCAAGCCTGTCTCCGGGCATGCAGGTCGCCCCGTTTGGCCAGGGTAATCATTTTGTCCGCGACCCGGCGGGCCTCCTTGGCCTTGGGTACCGTAGTTACAATACGCTCATGCTCAAAAAGTGAGGTGACCATGTTGCGTAACATGGCCTTGCGGTGGGAGGCGGTGCGGCCGAGTCTCCGGCCGTCTTTTCTATGTCTCATGGTTTAAGTCCTCAGGGTTTTCACTCAAAAAAAATCGGCCCGCTAACGCCTGGACCCAGATCTGCTGTCGTTGCACCGATTGAGTGAAAGCCGATTATCTTCATTGTTGTGAACGAAACAGAGGGTACGGCAATCGCGCCAACTACCCCTCTTCGTTTCCCTCTCCACGTTTTTCAGGGGAAACCCAGCCCTCAACATTCATCCCCAGGGAGAGATTATGCTCCGAGAGAAGAGCCCGGATCTCGTTCAACGACTTGCGGCCGAAATTCTTGGTTTTCAGCATCTCGGCGTCCGTTTTCTGAACCAGTTGACCAATAAACTGAATCTTGGCATTCTTCAGACAATTTGCCGAGCGCACTGAAAGTTCGAGATCCTCCACGTTCTTATCGAGAAACGGCGGGTAATCTTCAGTCCCTCTCTCGGTAGTTTCGTCAAAGGCCGGCTCGACCCCTTCTTCATCAAAATTGATAAAAATGGTCATCTGCTCCTTGAGAATCTTGGCGGCATAGGCCAGCGCATTCTCGGGAGTTACACTGCCATCGGTCTCAATCTCAATGGTCAACCGGTCATAGTCGGTCTGCTGACCAACCCGGGCCTGGCTGACAACGTACTGAATCCGCTTGATGGGCGCGAAGGCGGAATCAATGGGGATGACGCCGATAGCCTGGTCCTCCTGCTTGTTCCGTTCGGCCGGGACATAGCCCTTGCCCCACTTTACTTCAAGCTCGGCGCGAAAGGTCACATCACCGGTAATGGTACAAATCGGCGAGTCGGGATTCATGACCTCGACATAGGCCCCGCCGTTGATATCACCGGCGGTCACCTGGCCGGGACCTGTTTTCTCAATCACCACAGTCTGGGCATCAGGACCATTCAGCTTAAGGCGGACCTGCTTGAAATTCAGGATAATATCGGCAACATCCTCGTGAACCCCATCAATAGCGGTAAATTCATGCAGCGCGTTTTCAAGCTTGACCGAGGTAATGGCGGCCCCCCTGATGGACGACAGGAGAATGCGGCGCAACGAATTGCCGATAGTGATGGCAAAACCGCGCTCAAAGGGCTGACAAACAAACTTGCCATATCTATCAGTATGACTTTCCTTGCTGACCTCCAAACGTGTCGGTTTAATCAGCTCATACCAGTTTTTGTAAAAAGGAATGTCTTCCCGTGTTTTTTGTCCCATGCTGTACCTGGTTTCTTAGAGTTACTTGGAGTACAGCTCAACAACAAGCTGTTCTTGAATCGGCATGGTTAACTCTTCCCTGTTGGGCAGAGCCTTGACCGTACCCTGAAAACCGGCCTGATCCAGTTCAAGCCAGCTGGGGACACCACGGCGGGCAACGCCGTCGAGGTTGTCGGCAATCAACTCGTTCTTACGGCTCTTTTCTTTCAGGGAGATCACATCTCCGACCTTGACCTGAAAGGAAGGGATATTGACCTTTTTGTTGTTGACTAAGAAATGATTGTGGCGCACCAGCTGCCGGGCCTGGTCTCTCGAACAGGCAAAACCAAGACGGTAGAGGGTATTATCCAGCCGTCTTTCGAGCAGGGACAGGAGGTTCTCGCCGGTTACCCCGCGAAGTTGATCGGCCTTGTGAAAATAGAGACGAAACTGGTTCTCGAGCATGCCGTACATATGCTTAACCTTCTGCTTCTCACGCAGCTGGATGGCATAGTTGGAAACTTTCCGGAAACGATTCTGACCATGCTGCCCCGGGGCAAACGAGCGTCTCTCAAACGCACATTTATCCGAGTAGCACCTCTCACCCTTTAAGTACAATTTCAGGTTTTCGCGCCTGCACATGCGGCAGGATGCTCCTGTATATCTGGCCAAGTCAATCCTCCATAAAAAAAGACATACGGTTCTTTTCCCGGATTTTTTTTATATAAAACCCGCCTCAAACCGGTAAACTGATACCTGCTTCGCCGCTCAGACTCTTCTCCGTTTCGGCGGCTTACAACCGTTATGAGGAACAGGTGTTACATCACAAATTCTACTCACTTCAAGATCTACCGTGGCCAACGCCCGCAGAGCGGATTCGCGACCCGGGCCGGGACCCTTCACCTTGACCTCAACCTTTCGGATCCCGTACTCCTTGGCTTTCTTAACCGCATCACTTAAGGCATTCTGCGCGGCAAACGGGGTTGACTTGCGCGATCCCTTAAAGCCGATAACCCCGGCACTGGACCAGCAAAGAACATTACCCTGCCGATCGGAAATCGTGATAATCGTATTATTGAAAGTGGAATAGATAAAAACTATCCCTTCGGAAATATTCTTTTTCTCCCGGCGCTTTCCCTTCCCTGCGCCCTTACTCGCCTTTGCCATAACCGCTCCGAAAATGTTCAAATCAACAGGCAACAAGACCTGCAGTCGATGATCTTAAACGACCTGCTACTTCCTGCCGGCCGCACCGCGCCGCGGACCTTTCCTGGTCCTGGCGTTCGTCTTGGTTCTCTGACCACGGCAAGGCAAACCTGTACGATGCCGGCGTCCCCGATAAGACCCGAGGTCCATGAGCCGTTTGATATCCATGGAGACCTCGCGACGCCGGTCACCCTCAACGATGTAATCATCTTCAATGATCTTCCTGATCCGAGTGATATCATCACTGTTCAGATCATCGCTGTTCATCTGATAAGGCAAATCGACCTTATCAAGAATTTCGCGCGCCGAGCTCAACCCAATACCAAAGATACTGGTGAGTGCTCGATCCATATGCTTGTTTCTAGGCAAATCAACACCTGATATACGTGCCAAGAGCGTGCTCCTTTACTTGATTCTTATATCTTTTCCCGGTTTATCCCTGGCGCTGCTTGTGCTTTTTGTTCTTGCAGCTTACCCGAACAATCCCTTTACGTTTAAAGATCTTGCATTCACTGCAGATCTTCTTAACTGACGCCCTTACCTTCATGGCCAAGTCTCCCCGCTATATTAAGTCCTACTGTTTTTTCCCTTACCACCCTTGGACCGGAAGGTTACTCTGCCCCGAGTCAAATCATAGGGAGAAAGTTCAACCGTAACCCGGTCTCCGGGCAGAATCTTGATATAGTGCATGCGCATCTTGCCTGATATGTGCGCCAGAACCTTGTGCCCATTATCAAGTTCAACGCGGAACATTGCATTAGGCAAGGGCTCAATAATCGTCCCCTCAACTTCAATGGCATCTTCTTTGGCCATACACCTCTACCCCAAAAAATAAACAGGTCAAAAACTTAAATTATATCGGACAAAAGGTATTTTTACAACTTTTATTTTACCATTTCGTTAAAAACGACATAATCATATCATTCGCTCAAAAAATTCAATGCTTAGCCCCGGTTGTCATCACCCTGAATCCGTCAAGGATTCGGGATCAGTGGTCCGGGCACTGAGGACATACGGTCCGTCAGCGGTCGCGGCGACCGAATGCTCAAAATGGGCTGACGGTTGCCGGTCGGCAGTCACCACGGTCCAGTTGTCATGCAGGACTTTGACCTTATAGGTCCCCGCATTGACCATCGGTTCGATGGCCACAACCATCCCCTCGACGATTCGCGGCGAGGCCTGGTGCTTTTGCACATAATTGGGAACTTCCGGACTTTCGTGCAAACTCGCCCCGACCCCATGACCGACAAACTGCCTGACTACCGAGAATCCATGTTTTTCGACATGACGCTGGATAGCGCGGGATATAGCAGAAATACGGTTGCCGATTCTGACCTGCTCAATGGCCAGGTCAAGTGACTCCCGGGTCACCCGCATCAATTTTTCCTTTTCAGCCGAAACCCTGCCGACGGCAAGCGTCAGCGCCGAATCGCCGAAAAATCCTTTATACTTGACGCCGAAATCCATGCTGACGATATCACCCTCACGGACAAACACCTTCTTCGACGGGATACCGTGCACGACCTCTTCATTGATGGAGATACAAAGGCTGGCCGGGAATCCCCGGTAACCCTTGAATGCGGGAACAGCATGGTGTGCCCGGCAAAATTCTTCAGCCAACCTGTCAAGCCGGTAGGTCGTCACCCCCGGCTGCAGACGCTGCCGGAGCAAATCAAGGGCACCGGCCACAATCTGGTTCGCCTCGAACATGACCTGGATCTCGTCAGGCGTCTTGACGATTATTGCCCTGCTCTGATCGGTCACGGTCCGGGCTTGTTTAATGCCGTCCCTTGAGCCGGCCTGATTTCATAAACCCTTCGTAATTGCGCATGACCAGGTGGGACTCGATCTGGGAAATAGTATCAATCGCCACCCCGACAACAATGAGCAATGCCGTACCGCCGAAATAAAATGGGACGTTAAATTTATGAATAAGTATCGTCGGCATGACGCAGACAGCACTCAGGTAAATCGCGCCGATCACGGTCAGGCGGGTCAGCACCTTGTCAATAAATTCCGAGGTCCTCTTGCCGGGGCGGATACCGGGGATAAAACCACCGTTCTTCTTTAGATTTTCCGCGACATCATCAGGCTTGAAAGTCACTGCCGTATAGAAAAAACTGAAAAAGACAATCAAGGCGACATAGAGGATATAGTACGACACGGTGCCGGGCGACAGCATTGCCGAAGCCCGCTGGACCCAGTCGACTTTAATAAAACTGCCGATCGTGGCCGGGAACATCATGATCGATGAGGCAAAAATCGGGGGAATAACGCCGGAAATATTGATCTTCAGGGGCAGATGACTGGACTGGCCGCCATAGACCCGTCTCCCGACGACCCGTTTGGCATACTGGATCGGAATGCGGCGCTGCGCGGTTTCAACGAAAACAATAAAAGCGATCACGGCGAACATGACCACCAGCAAAAACGGGACAAAAATAGACGGCAGCTCACCGGCCTTGACGAGCTGAATCGTGTTGCCGATGCCGGCGGGCATCCTGGCGACAATACCGGCAAAGATGATCAGGGAGATACCGTTGCCGATGCCGCGCTCGGTCATCTGCTCGCCAAGCCACATGATAAAGGCGGTGCCGGTTGTCAGGGTTAAAACGGTCATCAGCTTGAATTGCATGCCGGTGACCATGACAATGGGAGTTCCGTCCGGCCCGGCCATACTCTCAAGACCGGTGGCAATAAAGAATCCCTGGATAATGGACAGTCCCACCGTGCCGTAGCGCGTATACTGGGTGATCTTGCGTTGCCCGGCCTCACCCTCTTTTGAGAGCGTTTCCAGCTGGGGAATGACAACGGTCAGCAGCTGGATAATAATAGAGGCACTGATGTAGGGCATGATGCCCAGGGAAAAAATAGAAAAGTGCTGCAGGGCGCCGCCGGAAAACATGTTAAACATGCCGAAGAGCGTACTGGCATTCTGCTGGAAAAATGCCGCCAGGGCGTCGCCGTTAATACCAGGGGTGGGGATCTGCACTCCCATCCGGTAGACAAAGAGCATCAACAGGGTAAAAATCGCCCGTTTGCGGAGTTCCGGGATATTGGCCGCGCTGGCAAGACCACTCATCGGCTCATTCCTTTACCGATCCGCCTGCAGCTTCAATTTTTGCCCGGGCGCCGGCGCTGACTTTATCCACCTCAAGGGTAATGGAGATCGAAATGTCGCCGTTGGCCAGCACCTTGACCATGATGGCGTCCGATTTCTTGATTACGCCGGCCTTGACCAGGGCCTCACGGTTGACCGTGCTGCCGCTCTCAAACCGGTTCAGGTCACTGAGGCCCACCAGGACATACTCTTTCTTGAAGATATTGGTAAAACCGCGCTTGGGCAGCCGGCGGTGCAAGGGCATCTGGCCGCCCTCAAAACCCAGCTTCTGCGTATAGCCCGAGCGCGAGAGCGCACCTTTATGACCACGGGTGGCAGTCTTGCCGTGTCCGCTGCCCGGGCCCCGGCCCACCCTCTTTTTATTGCGGCGGGAGCCGGCGGCCGGCGAAAGATTATTCAGCGTGAGCATATTCTATTCCTCCACCCGTACCAGGTGCCTGACCTTGTTCAGCATACCGCGAAGTTCAGGGGTGTCCTTTCTGGTAACGGCTTTATTCATCTTGGTCAGTCCAAGACCGACCAGGGTTGCTCTGATTTTTTTCGTACTGCCAATAGCGCTTTTAAACTGACGTATTGTTATCGTATCGCTCATGGTTCAACCTGTCTGTTCTTTGCCTGATCTCAGGCGACCATCTCATCGACTTTAAGACCGCGCAGCCTGGCTATCTCTTCAGACGTCCGCAGTCTTCTCAAGCCGTCCATTGTCGCCTTTACCAGGTTATGGGGATTATTGGAGCCAAGGCACTTGGTCAGGATGTTCTGCACCCCGGCGGCTTCCAGGACCGCGCGAACAGCGCCGCCCGCAATAACACCGGTACCGTCGCAGGCCGGCTTCAGCATGACTGAACCCGACTTGAACTTGCCCTGGATTGCATGGGGAATCGAGACCTCGGTCAGCGAAACCATCTGCATATCCTTTCTGGCGCGCTCGACTCCCTTGCGGATAGCCTCCGGCACCTGGTTTGCCTTGCCCAGGCCATAACCAACCTTTCCCTTGCCATCACCGACAACAACGATAGCACTGAAACTGAAGCGACGACCGCCCTTGACGACCTTGGCAACCCGGTTGATAAAAACTATCTTTTCAATGAGTTCTTCCTGGTTCCCGTCTTTAGCTCGTTTAAAATCAGCCAAGAAACACCCCCGTTGCTTTTAATTTGTTCACTTGATAATCATCAGGAATAAAGCGCATCAGAAGTCGAGGCCGCCTGCACGGGCTCCGTCAGATAATGCCTTGATCCTGCCGTGATACAGGTTGCCCCCACGGTCAAATACGACTTGGTTGATACCGGCACTTTTAGCGCGCCTGGCAATCAACTCTCCAACTTTTTTAGCAGCGTCACACTTATCCTTGATTTCCGATCCGTCAAACTCCTTGTCGAGCGTCGACATGGCGACCAGGGTGGTCTGTTTGATGTCATCAATAATCTGGGCATATATATGACGATTACTCCTGAACACACGCATCCTCGGTTTATCCGCAGTACCGGATATCTTGGTCCGAATGCGCTGAACGCGCTTGGTCCGCGCCGTTAATTTTGGGCTTGTCTTTGCCATTATAGCACCACAACTCTTTTATTTTTTAGGCGGAACCGCCGGACTTGCCGACCTTGCGAACGATATGTTCATCAGCATAGCGGATTCCTTTGCCCTTGTAAGGCTCAGGTTTCCGAATCGCCCTGATCCGTGCGGCTGTCAAGCCGACGGTCTCATTGTTAATCCCGTCAATGGTAATGGTATTATCCTTATCAACATCGGCAGTGATTCCATCCGGCAATTGAAATTCAACCGGGTTGGAATAGCCGACGGAAAGGGTCAGGACGGCGGCGGCAACATTTGCCCGGAAGCCGACTCCCTCAATAACCAGTTTTTTCTGAAAGCCTTTTTCTACCCCGATAACCATGTTGTTGAGCAAGGTCCTGGTCATTCCCCAGAAAGCCATTACCCGCTTGCTGTTGCCCTTGGGCGACACGACAAGCTGATCACCGTCAAGCTTGAGTTCGATTTCCGGGCGGATGTCACGTTCGAGCGACCCCCTCCTGCCGGTAATCGTAACATGGCTTCCCTTTATCTCAACCTTGACCCCGGAGGGTATTGTAATAGGCTGCTTACCGATTCTAGACATCTTTTCTCCCTCTCCTCAGTCCGATCATTATTACCAGACCTCACACAGAACCTCACCGCCGACATTGCGATGACGTGCCTCACGGTCCGTAATAATGCCGTGGGAGGTTGAAAGAATGGCAACACCAAGACCGCTCATAACTTTCGGGATCCGGTCGGCCTTCTGGTACTGCCGCAGTCCCGGTTTGCTGATACGGCGAATCCCGGTAATAACCTTCTCATTATGAGGACCATACTTAAGATCAATCTTCAAGGTGCCCTGAACGTCATCTTTCAGGACCTGATAATCTCTTATATACCCCTCCTGCTTGAGGGTTTTGGCAACGCCCAGTTTCAATTTCGACAACGGCATATCAACCGTATCAAAATGGGCCATCACGGCGTTTCTAATTCTGGTCAGCATATCCGCCAGCGGATCACTCATAGACATATTTTCACCAATTAATCACGTTGAAAATGAATGTTAATCATGTTCATCAACTGCATATATATAGCCCGAACAAACATGGAGCCGTTACTATAAAACCGATAATTGAACATTCTACCAGCTTGACTTGGTCACGCCGGTTATCTTTCCATGAGAGGCAAGCTTCCTGAAGCACAGCCGGCACATACCGAATTTCCTGATAAATGCCCTGGACCGGCCGCAAAACGGACAACGATTATATGTGCGAACCTTAAACTTTTGTTTAAGTTTCGCCTTGGCAATAAGAGATTTTTTTGCCACACCTTCCTCCTGCAGAATTCAATTACTGGCACGAACCGGCTCTATGCCGGATACAGTTTACCCTGAATCCGTGACGGCTTGAGTTAATATTTCATGCAATATCTGGATTTTATTGCATGATCTCCGAATAAACTCATTTGCTGGTCTTCACCGCGCCGCCCTACGGGGCGCCCGATAACAGCGCATCTGCTGCGTTGGCAACTCGTTGATATCACACCAGGATAATCAACATCGTTGCCGCCTTGCATCTGCACCGTTCTCGGACGCTCACGGATCCAGGTTTACTTCTCTCTGAAAGGCATACCCAGCAGTCGCAACAGGGCACGTCCCTCATTATCGGTTTTAGCCGTCGTTACTATGGTAATATTCAGCCCCCGGATCTTGTCGATCTTATCAAAATCAATTTCCGGGAAAATAATATGCTCTTTGATGCCCAGCGAATAGTTGCCCCGGCCATCAAAGCCCTTGGGCGAGACACCGCGGAAGTCACGAACCCGGGGCAGAGAGATATTGATCAATCTGGAGAGAAAATCAAACATTTTCTCATGGCGCAGAGTAACCCGGCAGCCGATGGGCATCCCCTCGCGCAGTTTAAAACCGGCGATGGATTTCTTGGCCTTGGTCACAACCGACTTCTGACCGGCGATCAGGCTCAACTCCTGTGCCGCGCTATCCACAACCTTCGGGTTTTGAACGGCCTCGCCCAAACCCATATTCAGGACGACCTTCTCCAGCCGCGGAATCTCCATCACATTCTTATAATTGAGTTGTTCCTGAAGCTGCGGTCTACATGCGCTTTCATAATGTTTTTTCAGTGTGCTCATCATAAACTCCCGAACAACATCGTCCTACTTTTTCTTTGTTTCTATGGTTGCGCCGCAGTTCCTGCAAACTCTGACCTTGGTGCCATCCGTAAGTATTTTCTTGCCGATCCGCACCTTTTCGGCGCATTCCGAGCAAACCAGCATAATGTTGGAGATATGCAGGGAAGCCTCCCGGTCGACAATCTGTCCAGGCTGCGAGGCATCTGTGGCTTTCATGTGCTTCTTGATCATATTGATCCGCTCAACCACCACCCTGTTTGCCTGTCTGTCAATCTTGAGGATTTTACCAACACGGCCCTTATCTTTGCCGGCGATCACTTCAACCTGATCGTTTTTCTGCAACCTTGTCTGTCCCTGGCGCATTATTTAATTCCCCGTTTCTCGCTGCCGAGATACCGATTCACGTCCCAAGGACGCGAATTACAGTACCTCCGGTGCAAGAGATATAATCTTCATAAATCCCAGCGAACGAAGTTCCCTGGCTACAGGCCCAAAAATACGGGTGCCCACCGGTTCTCCGGACTCGGCAAGCAGGACCGCGGCATTGTCATCAAAACGCAGCGTTGTATCTTCGGGACGTTTGATTTCCTTCTTGGTCCGAACGATAACCGCATTCATGACATCACCTTTTTTTACCTTGGCGTGCGGAATCGCTTCCTTCACCGTCACAACGATCACATCGCCGATGCTGGCGTATCGCTTGCGAGTGCCGCCAAGAACCCGGATGCAGAGAACCTTCTTCGCTCCGGAATTGTCGGCGACATTGAGTACTGTTTCTGTTTGAATCATGGTCTCACCTGATGAACTTCCCTGTCCCGGGCCGTTCGTTAAGCCTGGTTTTACATAAAAGTGGGCTTAGGGTCCGCTCAAAAATAACTTAAAATTTGCGCATCCCGGATTCGGCTGTCTTTGGTCGGGCCGCAACCGGCCCGATATCAAACGGCGCGCTCGACGATATTAATCACCCGCCAGCGCTTATTCTTGCTCAACGGACGGCACTCCTCAATGAGGACGATATCGCCGATGTTGCACTCGTTTGCCGCATCATGGGCCATGTACTTAACCCGGCTCCGGATAAACTTACCGTACAGCTTATGACGGACTTTCCGCTCAACCTGGACAACGATACTTTTCTCCATCATGTTACTGACAACGGATCCCTGTCGTGTCTTTCTTGTCTTGTTCCTGTCGCTCATTCTTTACAGTCCAGTGGATATTTTTTTCTCGACCCGTTTAAGCGCGGGCCTTCTCATTCATGATGGTCCGTACCCTGGCAATGTTCTTGCGGAGCTGAGCCAGGCGCGCCGGGTTCTCCAGGCTGCGCGTGCCATGCTGGAACTTCAACTTAAACAGATCCTCCCGCAGGTCCAGCTCCTTCTTTTTCAGTTCGTCCGGGGTCATCTCTCGTATTTCTTTCAACTTCATATCGTGGTGCTCCTCGAGATCACCTTGGTGGCAAACGGCAACTTGTACCCGGCAAGCTTCAAGGCCTCGATGGCCAGCTCTTCGGGGACACCGCTCAACTCGTATAAAATCCTGCCGGGCTTGACCACGGCGACCCAGTATTCCGGCACACCCTTTCCTTTGCCCATCCGGGTTTCGGCAGGCTTCTTGGTGATGGGCTTGTCCGGGAAAACACGAATCCACATCTGGCCGCCACGTTTAATTTTCCGGTTAATGGTAATACGGGCGGCTTCAATATGAGCAGCACTCATCCTGCCGCACTCCGTGGCTTTGAGAGCAAAATCACCAAAGTTGAGATCGGAGCCGCGATAGGCGGTGCCCTTCATGCGGCCCTTATGCTGCTTTCTGTATTTTACTTTGCGTGGACTTAACATTGTTCTGCACTCCTGTGAAGGAAGTATCTTTACCTATCAAGCAAAGGCCGCCATTTCGGATTCGGCAAGGACTTCACCCTTAAAAATCCAGACCTTGACACCGATGATGCCGTAGGTCGTCTTGGCCTCCGCCATACCATAGTCGATATCGGCCCGAAGGGTATGGAGGGGCACGCGGCCTTCCTTGAACCATTCCGTTCGTGACATCTCGGCGCCGCCGAGACGGCCGGCACAGGAGACCTTGATCCCTTTGACGCCAAAGCGCAGGGCCGAGTTAATAGATTTCTTCATCGCCCGGCGAAAAGCGATACGACGCTCGAGCTGCATGGCTATGTTCTCGGCGACCAGCTGGGCATCAGCCTCAGGGCGACGGACTTCCTGGATATCGATCAAACATTCGCGGCCGAACCGCCGTTCAATATCCATTTTCAGCGTCTCGATCTCCGTCCCCTTCTTGCCGATAACAATGCCGGGCCGGGCAGTAAAGAGCTTGATCCGGATTTTTTCTCCGGTCCGCTCGATAACGATACGAGAGATACCTGCGTGATATAGACGTTTCTTCAGATACTGCCGAATCTTCTGATCCTCATGCAGGTTGCGGACATAATTCTTATCCGCATACCAGATTGATTCCCATGTGCGGGTAATGTTAAGCCGAAATCCAATAGGATTAACTTTCTGTCCCAAGGTTGTCCTCCGTTCCCACTGCCTGTTGATCTCTTATTCTCTGCTGCGCCAAGACCTTTCAGGCCTCGTCAACAACCACGGTAATATGGCTGGTACGCTTCAAAATTCTTGTGGCCCGCCCCATGGCCCGCGGACGCATCCGTTTCAGCATGGGACCACCGTCAATCAAAATGCTTTTGACATACAAGGTATCAGCATCAATTGTTTCGGTCTGTATTGCATTGGCAACTGCCGACTCGATAACCTTGCGCAGTATCCGCGCCCCTTTTTTGGGCATGAACTTCAACGTGGTTAGAGCACTGTCAACATCCATTCCCCGCACCACATCGGCTACCAGACGGGCTTTCTGCGGGGAGATGCGAATATATTTGGCGACGGCCTTTGTTTCCATCGATGTTCTCCTAATCGCTGTTGCAAGCGGCGGCGGAATTACCGCGAGCCTTTCCTGTCAGAGGCATGACCGTAGAAGGTCCTGGTCGGTGAAAATTCACCGAGCTTATGCCCAACCATGTTCTCAGACACATAAACAGGAATAAATTTCTTACCGTTATGGACGGCCAATGTGAGTCCGACCATATCAGGGATAATATCCGATCGGCGCGACCAGGTTTTAATAACCTTGCGCGATCCTGATTCCTGGGCACTCTCAACCTTTTTCATAAGGTGCCCGTCAACAAATGGTCCCTTTTTGACAGAACGAGACATCGTTATATTCTCCTGATATTATTTCTTACGTTTGGTGACAATATCACGATCAGAACCCTTGCGGCTCCTGGTCTTATAGCCCTTGGCCGGGATACCCCACGGACTGCACGGATGCCGGCCGCCGGAGCTCTTCCCTTCACCGCCACCCATGGGATGATCGACCGGGTTCATGGCCACACCGCGAACATGCGGCCTTCTACCCAGCCAGCGGCTCCTGCCCGCCTTGCCAAGTTTCTCGCTGCCATACTCCGAGTTGCCGACCTGGCCGATGCAGGCCCGGCACAGCTTGTTGAATCTGCGCACCTCGCCCGAGGGCAGCTTGACCAGGACATGCTCACCCTCTTTGGCCATGAGCTGCGCCGCCGTTCCGGCACTGCGAACCAACTGCGCCCCCTTGCCGATTTTCATCTCCACGTTGTGAATAACGGTACCAAGGGGAATGTTGGTCATGGGCAGACAGTTACCGGGTTTGATATCGACGGTTTCACCGGCCGCCACCTGATCGCCAACCGTTAAGCCGCTGGGCGCCAGGATATAGGCCTTGTCGCCGTCTTTATAGGTCAGCAGCGCCAGGTTGGCCGAGCGATTCGGATCATACTCGATGGCAACCACTTTGGCCGCGACCCCGATCTTATTTCTTTTCCAGTCAATGAGCCGGTACTTTTTCTTGTGACCGCCGCCCCGATGCCTGGAGGTAATACGGCCGTAGCAATTCCTGCCGCCGGTTTTCTTCAGCGGCCGGAGCAGGCTCTTTTCAGGGGCCTTGTCTGATATATCAGGCTGCAGTACCGTTACCTGGTGCCGCTTGCCCGGTGATGTCGGTTTATGGGTTTTGGTTGCCATTGTTCTTCCCGTTGCTCTGCCTTGAAATATTTGCCTTACTCTGCCCTTTTCCGCGGATCACGTTCACCTGAATCCGTGACGGCTTGAGGTGATGTTCCATACAACATATGGAATTTATTGTATTATTGGCGAATAAACACTTTTTTTGGTCTTCACCGCGCCGCCCTGCGGGGCGCCCGATAACGGCACAGCTGCTGCGTTGGCAACTCGTTGATATCACACCAGGATAATCAACATCGTTGCCGCCTTGCATCTGCACCGTTCTCGAACGCTCACGAATTCAGGGTTCAGTGAATTCTACAGTTCGTCAAGAAAGTTAATTTCACCTTCTGACAAGGTGACATAGGCTTTTTTCCAGTTACTGGTAAAGCCTGTCGATTTAATGCCGACACGGCGTTTTTTGCCATGCAGCATCGCGGTCCTCACGTTTTGAACCTTAACGTTGAACAGCTCCTCAACAGCCCTTTTGATTTCAATCTTGTTGGCCTTCGGATGAACCTTGAACACAATGGTTCCATGGATCTCCTGGAGAAGATTGCTCTTCTCGGTCAGGCTGGGCCTCTTGATCACATCAAACAGAACCTTCATACCATCAACCTCTCTTCAAGCGGTGCCAGTGAGGATTGCACGAGCATCAGCTTTGAATATTTCAGAATGTCATAAACATTGAGGCCGGCTACGGGCAGAATTTTGTAGCCCACGGCATTACGGGCAGACAGCTTGACCGTGGCATTGTCCTCCCCGATAATCACGAGGCAGTTGTCAAAGTTGAAATTGCCCATAACATTGACAAATTCTTTGGTCTTGATCGACGGCAGGTTAAATTCATCAATAATAACCAGGTTCCCCTCTCCCAGGCGGGCACTCAGTGCCATGCGCAAGGCGAGCCGGCGAACCTTTTTGGGCAGCTTATAGCTGTAATCCTGCGGCTTGGGGCCGAAGGCCACGCCGCCGCCGCGCCAGATCGGTGAATTTTTCGTCCCGGCACGCGCCCTGCCTGTCCCTTTCTGACGCCAGGGCTTGGCACCGCCGCCGCGAACCTCGCCGCGGGTCTTGGTCGATGCGGTACCCCGGCGGGCGTTGGCACGCTGCATGCACACCACATCGTGGAGGATACCGGGCCGGACATCGACAGCAAAAAGCTCATCGCGGAGTTCTACTTCTCCAACTTTTTCGGCCGAGATATTTTTCACATCGCATACTGTCATTTACTTTTCCTCGAAAGCGATAAGGGCCGGTTACTCTTTTGTAAAGATGGTGATCAGGCCATTCCTGGAACCCGGCACCGACCCCTCAACCAGCAAAAGGTTATCATCATTCCTGATGTCGACAACCGTCAAGTTTTTCTGGGTCTTTAAAAAATTACCCATGCGACCGGGCAGTTTCTTGCCCTTGAATACCCTGGAGGGCGAGGCACTGCAACCGATGGAGCCGGGAGCGCGGTGAAACATTGATCCATGCGTTGCCCCGCCGCCGGCAAAACCGTAGCGCCTGACGACGCCCTGAAAGCCTTTGCCCTTGGATTTTCCCGAGATATGCACCTTGTCGCCGATGTTCACGATTTCGGCAAGTGCAATCTGCTGGCCCAGCTCATAGGCCGCCGCATCCGCGACCCGGAACTCACGCACATGATAAAACCCCTTACCCCCGGAGCGTTTGACGTGTCCGGCTTCAGGTTTGTTCAGGCGCGAAGCCTTTTTCTCCAGAAAGCCGACCTGGATGGCATCATATCCTTCCTGGTCTGCGGTTTTCTTCTGCAGCACCGTACAGGGACCGGCCTCAATTACGGTCACAGGAATCGAACGCCCCTCTTCGTTAAAAACCCGGGTCATTCCAATCTTCCGTCCAAGTATTCCCATTGTTTTCGGCATTTGTCTACCTGTCAGCTCTAAAATCTCTACTCAACAGTGTCCTGTGGACACCCTCGTATACCTGCACCGCTCCCCCACTGTCTCAGGGAAGCTTGATCTCTACATCAACGCCGGCCGACAGCTCGAGTTTCATCAGCGAATCAATGGTCTGCTGAGTCGGCTCAAGGATGTCAAGAAGGCGGCGGTGGGTACGCATCTCAAACTGTTCCCGTGATTTCTTGTCAACATGGGGAGAACGCAACACCGTGTACTTGTTGATGGACGTCGGCAGCGGAATCGGCCCGACTACCGTTGCCCCGGTACGCCGTGCGGTGTCAAGTATCTCTCGTGTCGACTGGTCAAGGAGCTTGTGGTCGTAAGCCTTTAACCGGATACGAATCTTATCTGTAGGGATCATCGTGTTCCTCTTACTCGATAATTTTGCTGACAACACCGGCGCCGACGGTACGGCCACCTTCACGGATGGCAAAACGGAGGCCTTCCTCCATGGCTATCGGCGTGATCAGCTCAACTTCAACCCGCACGTTGTCGCCCGGCATTACCATCTCCACCCCATCCTCAAGGGTACAGACCCCGGTGACGTCCGTCGTCCGAAAATAAAACTGCGGCCGGTAACCGTTGAAAAACGGTGTGTGACGACCACCCTCTTCCTTGTTCAGGATATAGGCCTCGCCCTTAAACTTCTTGTGCGGCGTGATCGAACCCGGAGCAGCCAGTACCTGGCCCCGAACCACTTCCTCGCGCTTCGTCCCCCGCAGCAGAACTCCGATATTGTCGCCGGCCTGACCCTCGTCGAGAATCTTGCGGAACATCTCCACCCCGGTAACCGTGGTCTTGGCAGTGTCATTGATTCCCACAATCTCGATCTCGTCGCCGACATGGACCCGGCCGCGCTCCACACGACCGGTCGCCACCGTGCCGCGACCGGAGATCGAGAACACATCCTCAACCGGCATCAGGAAAGGCTTGTCGATCTCACGTTCCGGCTGCGGAATATAGTTGTCGATCGCCTCCATCAATTCCCAGATGCACTTGGCCTTCTCCGGGTCCTCGGGATTCTCCAGCGCCTGCAGCGCCGAACCCTTGATAATCGGCACCTCGTCGCCCGGAAACTCGTACTTGTCAAGCAGCTCCCGCAGCTCCATCTCCACCAGCTCGATCAGTTCCTCGTCGTCAACCATGTCGCACTTGTTCAAAAAAACAACAATGGCCGGAACTCCGACCTGACGCGCCAGCAGGATATGCTCACGGGTCTGCGGCATCGGACCGTCATCGGCGCCGACGACCAGGATCGCCCCGTCCATCTGCGCCGCGCCGGTAATCATGTTCTTTATATAGTCGGCATGACCGGGACAGTCGACATGCGCATAGTGCCGCTTGTCCGTCTCGTACTCCACATGCGCCGTCGCGATGGTGATCCCGCGCTCCTTCTCTTCCGGCGCCTTGTCGATCTCGCTGAAATCCGTAAATACTGCCTGCCCCTTGGTCGCAAGGACACGGGTGATCGCGGCCGTCAGCGTGGTCTTGCCGTGGTCAATATGTCCGATCGTACCTACGTTGGCATGCGGTTTTGTCCGCTCAAACTTTTCCTTTGCCATCTTTCCGTCTCCTCAGGCTCAAGGTTCTATTCTGTCAAACGCCTCGAATCTTATGTATAATTGCCTCCGCCTGCCTGGCAGGCACTTCGGCAAATTCTTCAAACCGCATAGTAAAGGTTGCCCGGCCCTGGGTCGCTGACCGCAGGCTTGTCGAATAGCCGAACATTTCGGCCAGGGGCACCCTCGCATTAACTACCTGATGGCCCCGGTCCGCCGCAACTCCATCTATCTGCGCCCGTTTTTTATTGAGATCATTGATGACCTCACCGAGATATTCATCCGGGGTCAGGACCTCAATCGCCATGATCGGTTCCAGCAGAGCCGGAGCCGCCTCGCTGGCCGCCTTGCGGCAGGCCATGGTTGCCGCGACCCCGAAGGCCAGTTCCGTTGAACTCTCTTCGTCATAGGAGCCGCCGATCAGCCGGGCCGTCACGTCAACCAGGGGATAGCCGATCAACGGACCGGAATCCATGGAATCACGAACGCCCTTTTCTATGGCCCCTACAAATTCCGGCGGAATTGTCTCCCCGGCCACCATATTTTCAAAACGTACGCCACTGCCGCGTTCGGCGGGCAGGAGTTCGATCTCAACATGGGCATACTGATTTTTACCGCCGGCCTGGTGTTCAAAGCGCCCCACCGCCACCGCCGGCCCGGTCAGTGTTTCCCGGTAGGCGACATGAGGACGTCCCACATTTGCCGCCACCTTGAACTCGCGGACCAACCTGCCGACGATAACCTCGAGATGCAGTTCCCCCATCCCGGAAATAATCGTCTGCCCGGTTTCCTCGTTCAGCGAAATCTTGAAGCTCGGATCTTCCCGCGCCACCTTGTCAAGGCTTTCGGCCAGCCGGGCCTCATCCGCCTTGGACTTCGGCTCGATGGCAATGCCGATCACCGGCTCGGGGAAATGAATCCGTTCAAGAGTAATAAAATCTCCCGAGCCGCAGAGCGTATCACCGGTGGTTGTAAACTTCAGCCCCACGATAGCGCCGATATCACCGGCGCCCAACCGCTCGACCTCTTCCCGCTTATTGGCATGAAGCTTGAGCAGCTTGGCAATTTTTTCCTTCTTGCGCTTAACCGGGTTGAAGACCTTGGCCCCAACCTTGAGCTCACCGGAATAAACCCGGACAAACGAGAGGTTGCCGACAAAATGATCAGCCTGCAGCTTAAACACCAAGGCGCATAATTTTTCCGCGTCGGTCGCCTGCCGAACCACCGGTTCTCCATCTTTACCCACCCCCTCGACCGATGGAATATCCATCGGTGAAGGCAGATACCGAATCACGGCATCCAGCAGGGGCTGCACTCCCTTATTCTTAAAGGCAGCGCCACAGAGAACAGGCACCAGATCAAGCGACAGGGTTGCCTTACGCAAAGCCCTGTACACCTCGTCAGGCGCAATTTCTTCTTCTTCCAGATATTTTTCCATGACACCCTCATCGAAGTCGGCCAACTTCTCGAGGAGTGCCATCCGGGCGGCCAATGATTTGTCTTTTAAATCTTCAGGAATTTCTTCTTCAGTAACTTTCAGGCCCTGAGTTGACTCATCAAAGCGAATCAGCTTCTCTTTGACCAAATCAATAATACCTGAAAAGTTCTCTTCACTCCCGACAGGCAGAGTGATCGGCACCGGGTTGGCACCAAGTTTTTCCCGTATCTCGTCTACACATTGTTCAAAGTCAGCACCGATGCGATCCATCTTGTTGACAAAGGCAATGCGCGGAATCCGATACCGGTCAGCCTGCCGCCAGACGGTTTCCGACTGGGGCTCGACCCCGCCGACTGCGCAGAAAATTGCAATCGAACCATCCAGCACCCGAAGGCAGCGTTCCACCTCAACCGTGAAATCGACATGCCCCGGCGTATCAATTATATTTATTCTATGGTCTTTCCAGAAACAGGTTGTCGCGGCCGAGGTTATCGTTATACCCCGCTCCTGCTCCTGCTCCATCCAGTCCATAACCGCCGTGCCGTCATGGACTTCGCCGATCTTATGCGAGCGGCCGGTATAATAAAGAATACGTTCGGTTGTCGTGGTTTTCCCCGCATCGATATGGGCCATTATGCCGATATTGCGCAGGTTGGATAACGATTCTCCAACAGCCACTTTGTTTTCCCGCTCTCTTTACTCTCATGATTTGTAACGACCTACTACCAAACTTCGGCCCGTAACCGTTCGAGCATGCTTCACATTTCAGCCCACAGAATGACCATGCGAGGCGGCCCGAGCGGCCGCAGATGGAATGAGATGAAATGCGGCCAAACAGTTACAAAAAATGTTGCTTTATCTACAGCAGTCGGCAGAGCTTGTCAATGATCTTTTGAGTCTGCGCCCGACAAAAGCAAAACTTAATCGGTGCGTAAAAATAACTTGGACATCTTGCATCTCACCTGAATCTGAGCGCAATCCCGGCCAACTTAATTTTACGCGCCTCCTTACCAGCGGTAATGGGCAAAGGCCTTGTTCGCCTCTGCCATCTTGTGGGTGTCGTCACGTTTTTTTACCGAGGCGCCCCGGTTATTAAAGGCATCAATCAGCTCCGCGGCAAGCTTGTCGGACATGGTCCGGCCGGAGCGGCTCTTGGCAAAGCTTATGATCCAGCGAATGGCCAGGGCGTTACGGCGCTCAGGGCGGACTTCAATCGGGATCTGGTAGGTTGCACCACCGACCCGCCGGGACTTGACTTCGACCCGGGGCCGCACGTTATCCATGGCCTTCTCGAAAACCGCCAGCGGCGCCTCGTCATCCACCCGCTTCTCAACCAGGTCCATGGCATCATAAAAGAGACGCCGGGCCAGGGTTTTCTTACCGTCAAGCATCAAGCCATTGGTGAACTTGGAGACCAGCGCGCTGTTAAATTTCGGATCCGGCTGCACGGGTCTTTTATTAATTAATTTCTTTCTAGGCATATCTCAAAACTCCACATGAGTGCACTGCCGAGTCATTATTTCGGCCGTTTGGTTCCATACTTTGATCTGCCTTGATGGCGATCACTGACCCCAAGCGTATCCAGGGTGCCGCGAATGATGTGATAGCGCACCCCGGGCAGGTCCTTGACTCGCCCGCCCCGAATCAACACCACCGAATGCTCCTGCAGGTTGTGCCCGATACCGGGGATATATGAAGTGACCTCAATCCCGTTGGTCAACCGTACCCTGGCCACTTTACGCAGGGCCGAGTTCGGCTTCTTGGGCGTGGTCGTATAGACCCGCACGCAAACCCCGCGCCTCTGCGGACAATTCTGCAGAGCCGGGGTGTTTGACCGTTTGGTCACCTTTTTCCGTCTACTCCGAACAAGCTGATTGATTGTCGGCATACAAACTACTCCTTCTTCATCAATAGAACACGAGGTTCTCTGCACCCTGCCGTCCCTTACGGACGCAAACACGAAAACAAAATATAGTATCTTCCAACGGCTTATCTGTCAAGAGGAAAGTTGCTTATCGCTCAGGTTTCAGCCGATACATCTCCAGGCCGGTACCGGCGGAAATCAACCGTCCGGTAATAACATTTTCTTTCAATCCCGTCAGATAGTCAACCTTACCCGCCATGGCGGCATTGGTCAGCACCTTGGTGGTTTCCTGGAAGGACGCCGCGGAAATAAAAGAATCCGTTGACAACGACGCCTTGGTCACCCCGAGCAGCAGCGGCTCTGCCGCCGCCGGCTGCAGACCTTCGCTGATGATCTTCTCATTTTCCTCCTGGAAGACCCACCACTCAACCTGCTCGCCCATCATAAACCGGGTATCACCGGCTTCGGTGACCTGCACCCGCTTGAGCATCTGCCTGACGATCGTCTCAATATGTTTGTCGTTGATCCGCACGCCCTGAAGCCGATACACTTCCTGGACCTCGTTGACCAGGAACCGGGCCAGCTCCTCGGCGCCGAGGACGCTGAGAATATCGTTCGGCAGGACAGAGCCTTCCATCAGTTGTTCCCCGGCCTTGACATAATCGCCCTCATGGACGTTGATATGCTTGGCCTTGGAAATAAGATATTCCTTGGGCTCACCGGTTTCCGGAGTCACGACGATCCGCCGTTTCCCCTTCAATTCCTTGCCGAATGAAACCCGGCCGTCGATCTCACTGATAATCGCCCGCTCTTTGGGTTTGCGCACCTCGAAAAGTTCGGCGACCCGGGGCAGACCACCGGTAATATCCTTGGTCTTCGTTGTCTCGCGCGGAATCTTCGCGACCACCGTCCCGGGAGTGATGACCGTCCCCTCGTTCACGGTGATGATCGAACCTACCGGCAAGGGGTAGCGCGCCGGCAGACCGCTGTTTGGCAGTTTCATGGTTCTGCCCCGATCATCCTTGATAGTAATGCGCGGATTTTCCTGCTTGGAGGCGGCGGCCGGCGTAATAACCTTGCTTGCCTTGCCGGTGACGCCGTCGACCCGCTCCTGCATGGTTTCACCTTCAACAATATCGCCGTACTTGATCTTGCCGCTGATCTCCGCGACAATGGGAATGGAAAAGGCATCCCAGTCGGCGATAATTGTTCCGGGTTCGACCCGGGCGCCCTCCGGCACCTTGAGTTCCGCACCATAGGGCACGGGAAAACGCTCCCGGTCAATACCCTGATCGTCGAGTACCGTAATTTCGGCATTCCGGTTCATGACGATCTCAAAACCAGCCGCATTCCCGACCGAGTGCAGATTCTTGTACCTGACCTCGCCCCCTCGCTGGGTACGGACCTCGGCCTGGTGAACACTCCGGCTGGCCGTACCACCGATATGGAAGGTCCGCATGGTCAGCTGGGTTCCCGGTTCACCGATAGACTGGGCGGCGATAATACCGACGGCCTCGCCGATATTGACCATATGGCCGCGCCCCAGGTCCCGGCCGTAGCACATGGCGCAGATACCGCGTTTTGCTTCGCAGGTCAGGACGGAACGAATCAAAACCCGATCGATACCGGCCGCCTCGATGGCCTCAACCTTGTCTTCGGTAATTTCCTGATTCATCTCCGCCAGGACCTCGCCCGAGTGAGGATCAACAACGTCCTCGAGCGCGACCCGGCCGAGAATACGATCACCGATGCGGACAATAACCTCGCCGCCCTCAATGAGCGGCTCGGCCATCATGCCCCGGAGCGTTTCACAGTCCTTGATGACAATGATGGCATCCTGGGAAACGTCGACCAGGCGCCGGGTCAAATAGCCGGAGTTCGCCGTTTTGAGGGCGGTATCGGCCAGACCCTTGCGGGCGCCGTGCGTTGAAATAAAATATTCGAGGACATTGAGGCCTTCGCGGAAATTCGCCTTGATCGGCGTCTCAATAATCGCCCCGGAAGGTTTGGCCATCAGGCCCCGCATGCCGGCCAGCTGCCGGATCTGGTCCTTGGAGCCCCGGGCACCCGAGTCGGCCATGATGAAAACCGAATTAAAACTCTTGGCCTCGATCAGTTTGTTGTTGCTGTCGCGCTGATACTCAACGGCCATCTCGTCCATCATCTCCTTGGCAACCTGATCGGTAACCTTGGACCAGATGTCGACGACCTTATTGTATTTCTCACCGTCGGTGATCAGGCCGTCGGAATACTGCTGTTCAACGTCACGGGATTCCTGCTCGGCCGCCTCGACTAATTCTTCCTTGCCGATCGGCACCTTCATATCATTGATACAGATAGAGATACCGGCCCTGGTTGCCTGTTCGTAGCCCAGGTCCTTCAGGCGATCGGCCAGGATAACGGTGGCCTTGGTCCCGGCGTGCCGATAGGTGTAGTCGATCAGAAAGGACAGTTCTTTCTTGGACAGCTCCTTGTTCACCAGGCTGAAGGGGACCTGTTCGGGCAGCAGGTCCTTCACCAGAACACGACCGATGGTGGTGTCGACCAGCTTACCGTTGATCCGGACCTTGACCCTGGCCTGCAGATGGACGGCGCCGTTATCATAGGCAATCCGAGTCTCTTCCGGGCCGCTGAAGATCAAACCCTCGCCCGCAGCCCCGAAACGTTCACGAGTCATATAGTAGAGGCCCAGAACAATATCCTGCGACGGGATAATGATCGGACCGCCGTTGGCCGGTGATAAAATATTGTTGGTGGACATCATCAAAACCCGGCATTCCACCTGCGCCTCTACGGACAACGGCACATGGACGGCCATCTGATCACCGTCAAAGTCGGCATTGAAGGCGGTGCAGACCAGGGGATGGAGCTGGATGGCCTTGCCCTCGATCAACACCACTTCAAAGGCCTGCATACCCAGGCGATGCAGGGTGGGGGCACGGTTAAGGAGAACCGGGTATTCGCGGACGATGTCGTCGAGCACATCCCAGACTTCCTTGGCGCCCTTTTCCACCATTTTACGCGCACTCTTGATGGTGGTCACGTAACCGAGCAACTCAAGTTTATTGTAAATAAACGGCTTAAACAGCTCCAGCGCCATTTTCTTGGGCAGACCGCACTGGTGCAGACGCAGATGGGGCCCAACCGAAATAACCGAACGACCGGAATAATCGACGCGCTTACCGAGCAGATTCTGCCGGAAACGACCCTGCTTCCCTTTGAGCATGTCCGAAAGCGACTTCAGCGGCCGTTTATTGGGACCGGTGATGGTCCGCCCCCGGCGGCCGTTATCGAAAAGGACATCCACCGCTTCCTGCAGCATTCGTTTTTCATTACGAACGATAATATCCGGGGCATCAAGCTCCAAGAGACGTTTGAGCCGGTTGTTGCGGTTAATGACCCGCCGATACAGATCGTTCAGGTCCGAGGTAGCGAAACGGCCGCCTTCAAGAGGAACGAGCGGGCGAAGATCCGGCGGCAGGACCGGAATAACCTGGAGGATCATCCACTCCGGCCGGTTGCCGGAATCCCGGAAGGCCTTGACCACATTCAGACGTTTACCCAGCTTGGCGCGCTTGGTAACCGACCCGGTATCCTTCATTTCCTGGCGCAACCGGTCTGACAGGCCATGTAAATCGAGGGCCGCCAGCATTTCCTGAATGGCCTCGGCCCCGATGCCGACCCGAAACTGACCGGGATATTGCTCCAGGGCAGCGCGGTAGCGGTCCTCGTTCAGCAGACTGCCCACCGGCAGCGACTCAACCTCGGAATGGACCACGGCATAGGATTCAAAATAGAGAACCCGTTCCAGTTGTTTGAGCGTCATATCAAGGATGGTGCCGATCTTGCTCGGCAGGCTCTTGAGAAACCAGATGTGGGCCACCGGCGCCGCCAGCTCGATATGCCCCATGCGCTCACGGCGGACCTTGGACTGAATAACCTCGACTCCGCATTTTTCACAGACTACGCCGCGGTGCTTCATTCGTTTATACTTACCGCAGTTGCACTCGTAATCCTTGACCGGACCAAATATCTTGGCGCAGAACAACCCATCCCGCTCCGGTTTAAAGGTGCGGTAATTGATGGTCTCCGGTTTTTTGACTTCTCCGTGCGACCACTCTCTGATCTTCTGCGGTGAGGCCAGGGAAACCTTGACCTTGTTAAATTTGACCGGTCCTTTCGGTTTTGTAAAGAAACTAAAGAGTTCTTCCACGAAAATCACCTTTTCCTATTGGTATCACTGCGACAAAAGCAGGCGGTGCCCTGGGCGTCTCCCGTCTGCTTCCTGATTTCTCTCCCCGGTATTTCGTCTGCCGTTATTCCAGCAGTTCCACATCGAGGCAAAGTGCCTTCAACTCTTTGACCAGCACGTTGAATGATTCCGGCATCCCCGTATCAAGGAAATTATTCCCCTTGACAATCTTTTCATACATGGTGGTCCGCCCCTCAACATCATCAGACTTGACGGTCAGGAATTCCTTGAGGGTGTAGGCGGCGCCATACGCCTCCATGGCCCAGACCTCCATCTCGCCCAGGCGCTGCCCGCCGAACTGGGCCTTGCCGCCAAGCGGCTGCTGGGTGACCAGTGAATAGGGTCCGGTGGAACGGGCATGAATTTTGTTGTCAACCAGGTGATGCAGTTTCAGCATATACATGGCCCCGACGGTCACCTGGTTATCAAAAGGTTCACCGGTCAAACCATCATAAAGAGTGGTCTGCCCGACCTCGCTCAGGCCGGCAAGTACGAGCTGTTCGCGAATCTCGGCCTCGGAGGCCCCGTCGAAAACCGGGGTGGCGACATGGACACC
Source organism: bacterium BMS3Bbin14 (assembly GCA_002897615.1). Classification (GTDB taxonomy): domain Bacteria; phylum Desulfobacterota; class Desulfobulbia; order Desulfobulbales; family Desulfobulbaceae; genus BMS3Abin13. Next base: position 221,798 of record BDTX01000006.1, on the reverse strand, counting down.
GTGTCCGTACCTGCGGCCAAGCTCAATGAGCTGTTCATCACTCAGGCCTTCGGTCAACAGCTTGAACTCTTCCTTGGAATAAATTTCCTGGAACCGTTTCCTGACCTCTTTGACCGCCTGCTTCTCCGCCAGTTGTTGAATCTGTTCTCCCAGTCTCCTGGCGGCAATCCCGAGATGACACTCAAGGACCTGGCCGACATTCATTCGGGAGGGAACACCCAGGGGATTGAGGACCAGGTCCACGGTCGAGCCGTCGGCGAAGAAAGGCATATCCTCTTCCGGCAGGAGCCGCGAAACAACGCCCTTGTTGCCGTGGCGGCCGGCCATCTTGTCGCCGACGGACAGCTTGCGCTTGGTGGCGATATAGATCTTGACCATTTTCACAACGCCCGGCTGCAGGTCATCGCCCTTCTCCATGCGCTCCACGATACCCTGGTAGCGATCCCGGATCTGCTGGGCCTGGTTCTGATATCGGCTGTAGATAGCATCGATTTCATCCTCATATTTCCGCCGTTCGGAAAAATCAAGGCCGCGCAGCTTGTCAAATTCAACCTGTTCGATCACCTTGGCGGTCAGCTTCTTGCCCAGCTTCAGCAGGATCCGGTCTTTTTTGTCCTTGATCTCATTTTTCGCGGTTCTACCCACCAGCACCGCTGACATGGCCTGACGCACACCTTTTTTCAGGCTCTTCAGTTCGTCCTCCATGTCCCGGTTCAGGCGCTCGATTTCCATTTCCTCGATCATCAGGGCGCGCTCATCCCGATCAACGCCCTTGCGGGAAAAAACCTTGGCGTCGATAACAACACCTTCCACGCCGGGCGGAACGCGCAGGGAAGAATCTTTCACGTCTCCGGCCTTTTCGCCGAATATGGCGCGCAGCAGTTTCTCCTCGGGCGACAACATGGTCTCCCCCTTGGGAGTCACCTTGCCCACCAGCATGTCACCGGCCTTGACTTCCGCGCCGATCCGGACAATACCCGAATCATCCAGGTTGCGGAGGGCCTCGTCGCCCACATTGGGAATATCACGGGTGATATCTTCTTTGCCGAGCTTGGTATCACGGGCCAGGGTCTCGAAGATCTCGACATGGACCGAGGTAAAGGTATCCTCTTTAAGCAGCCGCTCATTGATCAGGATGGAATCCTCGTAATTATACCCCCGCCACGGCATGAAGGCGATGGTCACGTTCTTGCCCAGGGCCAGTTCACCCATTTCCGTCGACGGTCCGTCCGCCAGGACCAATCCCTTGGTGACCCGCTCACCGGGCATAACCAGGGGTTTTTGATTGAAACAGGTGTTCTGGTTGGTCTTTCTGTATTTCATAAGATGGTAAATCGCGATCCCGGTATCAAAACCGGCGGTGCCGGGCTCGTCATAGCGAACGACAATGCGGTTGGCGTCAACGTCCACTACCTCGCCGTCACCCTCGCCCAGCAGACAGGCGCCGGAATCACGGGCCACGTATTTTTCAACCCCGGTACCCACGAGAGGGGACTCAGGTTTCATGAGCGGCACGGCCTGACGCTGCATGTTGGAGCCCATCAGGGCCCGGTTGGCATCGTCATTTTCCAGAAACGGGATCAGCGAGGCGGCAACGGAGACCAGCTGATTGGGAGCCACGTCCATCATGGTGACCTGGTCAAAGGGAACAATGACCACCTCGCCGTCCTGCCGGGCAATCAGGTTATCATCAACGATCATGTGATTTTTCAAGGTCACCTGGGCCGGGGCGATCACCTGGTTCTGCTCCTGCAGGGCGCTCAAATATTTCACTTCCTCCGACACCTTGCGGTTTTCAACCCGGCGATACGGTGTCTCGATAAAACCGTACGGATTGACCCGGGCATAGGTGGCCAGGGAGACGATGAGGCCGATATTCGGCCCTTCAGGCGTTTCAACCGGGCAGATGCGGCCGTAGTGAGTCGGATGGACATCGCGGACCTCGAAACCGGCCCGTTCGCGGGAAAGACCGCCTGGTCCGAGAGCGGACAAACGGCGCTTATGCGTCACCTCGGACAGGGGATTGGTCTGATCCATGAACTGCGACAACTGGCTGGTCCCGAAAAATTCTTTAATGGCGGCGGTGACCGGTTTGGGATTGATCAGGTCATGGGGCATCATGGTCTCGACTTCCTGCAGAGACATCCGCTCCTTGATGGCCCGCTCCATCCGCACCAGTCCCATCCGGTACTGATTTTCCACCAGCTCGCCGACCGTCCTGACCCGGCGGTTGCCGAGATGATCGATATCGTCACCTTCCTTCAGTTCATCTTTGAGCCTGACCAGGTATTTGACACTTTTGATAATGTCCTCTTTGGTCAGCGTTCGCTGATCGATGGGCGTGTCCAGGTTCAGCTTGGCGTTAATCTTATAGCGGCCGACCTCGGACAGATCATAGGTCGCCGGCGTGAAAAACAACTTTTCAAAAAAGGCGGCGGCGATTTCCGGGGTCGGCGGACTGCTGGGCCGCAGCCGGCGGTAAATCTCGACCAGGGCCTCTTCGGTGGAAGCCACCTTGTCGATGGCAACGGTCTTGCGAAATGACTCGGAAACGCTGACCCCGTCGATAAAAAGAAGTTCAAACTCCGGAATCTTTGCCTCTTCTATCGCCTTGAGCATGGTTTCGGTCAGGGCCTCATTGCACCTGCCGATGACCTCGTCGCTCTGCGGGGCCACGAGGTCACAGGCCAGAAAACGTCCCAGCAGGTATTGCGGGTCGATATCAACAAATTTTATCCCGGCCTTGCCGATCCGCGCGGCCAGCGCTTTGCTGATCTTGCGCCCCTCCTTGCCGAGGACCTCGCCGGATTGCGGGTCAACCAGGTCCATCGTCAAACGCTGACCGATAAAGGTTTCAGGTTTGAAGGCCAGGGAATATTTCCCATCCTTGACCCGGACCGTGTCGACTTTATAAAATTCTCTGAGCAGCTCCTCGGAGTTGTAACCAAGGGCTTTCAGCAAGGTCGTGACCGGCAGTTTGCGGCGGCGGTCGATACGGACATAGAGAATGTCTTTAATGTCAAATTCAAAGTCAAGCCAGGAGCCGCGCACGGGGATAATCCTGGCCGAATACAGCCGTTTGCCGCTGGCATGGGATTTACCGTTGTCATGCGTATAGAAGAGACCCGGGGAACGCTGCAGCTGGTTCACCACCACCCGGCCTGTCCCGTTGATCACAAAAACACCATCCCGGGTCATCAGGGGCAGAGAACCGAGAAAGACATCCTGCTCCTTGATGTCACGAACGGACTGCACACCCGTTGCCTCATCAACATCAAAAGTAATGAGCCGAACCGTAATCTTGACCGGCACCTCATAGGTCATGCCGCGTTCAATACATTCTTCAACCGTATACTTCGGCTCACGGAAGCTGTAGCGGACAAACTCGAGCGAACAGAGGCCGTTGAAATCGTTTATGGGAAAAATTTCTTTGAAAATTGTCTGCAGTCCGATATCCTTACGCGCATCAGGGTCGATATCACGCTGCATAAAGAGCTCATAGGAATGCCTCTGCATGGCAATAAGATGTGGCGGCTCAATAACCAGGCTTGCCTTGGCAAAACTTTTTCGTACTCTGTTCATAATCTCCCTCAAAACAATCAGCGAAATTCAGACGTAATGTAGCTGTAATCCTTATAAAAACAAATAACAAGCATACCTGGGCCCTGTCACAATACGCCGGTTTGCCCACAAACGCAGGAACGCTACGAGGGAAAGGACCCCGTAGCGTTACCTTGTGCTTAGAGCAAAGCCGCCGACCGGACCGGAGGTCCCGGGCCGGCCAACGGTAGGAGTAAGCGTTCTACTTGATTTCAACGGAACCGCCAACGGCCTCGATTTTCTCCTTGATTTCGTTGGCTTCATCCTTGGAAACGCCCTCTTTAATAGGTTGCGGCGCGTCTTCAACCAGGGCCTTGGCCTCTTTCAGGCCGAGAGAAGTTATAGCCCGAACTTCTTTAATAACCTTGATCTTCTGGTCGCCGACAGCGGTCAGCACTGCGGTAAATTCCGTCTGCGCCTCGGCGACATCACCGCCACCGGCGGCAGGAGCACCCACGGCGGCAACGGCAACCGGGGCGGCCGCTGAAACGCCAAACTTATCCTCAAGTTCTTTAATCAGTTCAGAGAGTTCAAGAACACTCATACTGGAAATAAATTCAATTACCTCTTCTTTGGTCACAGCCATCTTCATTCCTCCGAATATATACTTAAATGTAAATTGATCAGTTTTCCTTCTGTTCTTTAATCGCCTGCAGCGCATAGACGAAACTCTGCGGTACGGCGTTCAGCACCCGGACCAGGCCCGTCGGAACTGCGGCCATGGTACCGAGCAGTTTAGCCAGCAGGACATCCTTACCGGGCAGCATGGAGAGAGCCTCGACATCGTCAACACTCAGGACGCTGCCGTCAAGGACCGCCGAACGGATGTTCAGCGCTTTATACTCCTTGGCGAACTCGAACAAAGCCTTGGCCGAGGCCACCGGATCATCAAAGCCGATCGCCACCGCCGTCGTCCCGGTCAAGGACTCGGTCAGTGGTTCACAGCCGGTTCCCTTGACCGCCAGCCTGAGCAGCGTGTTCTTGGCGATTCTAAACCGCGCATCACATTGTCTCAGGTTACGGCGCAGTTTCTCCAACTCAGTAACTTTCAGCCCGCGATAATCAGTTACTACCGCGAACTTGGCCCGGCTGAAACTCTCGTTCAGGTCACTGACCATTGAGGCCTTTTCATCGCGATTCAACTGGTACACCTCCTTTTTGAATGATGGTCACGGGATAATCAGTAAGAAACAGATTCGATAGAACAAAGACACCGACCGATGTCATGCGGCAAACTCTGCATGCAAGCGGTTCGTGGTCTCGGCAGGATACGGCCCCGGGGATACAAAAAAATCCCGTGGCCGTAATTAAACTCTCGTACCTGCTGTCTCTGACCGTCCCAAGTTAGACGACGTACAACAATTCCAATATAAAAAAAACCCCGATAAACAGAGTGCTAATCAGATCTCCTAAATCCGTGACGGCTTGCGATTACACTTCATGCAATATCTGGAATTTATTGCATTATTGACGAATAAATGCATTTTATATTCTTCACCGCGCCGCCCTCCGGGGCGCCCGATAACGGATTCAGGTATTATATTATTTAAGGAGAGAACGAACCTGAAGCGGATCAACCTTGACGCCGGGCCCCATGGTGGTGGACAGCGTAATGCTCCGCAGATACACACCCTTGCTCGAGGATGGTTTCAGCTGAATAATCCTGTCCATAAAAACGCTGATATTCTCGACCAGCTTATCCGTCCCGAACGAGGCTTTGCCCACAGCCGCATGAACAATACCGGCCTTGTCAACGCGAAAATCGACCTTACCTTTTTTGATTTCCTTGACGACTCGTTCGATATCAAAGGTTACCGTGCCCAGTTTGGCATTGGGCATCAGGTTGCGGGGGCCAAGAATACGACCGATCTTGCCGACTTCGGCCATCATATCCGGGGTGGCCACGGTCTTGTCAAACTCAAGCCAGCCATCCTTGATCTTGGCGACCAGCTCGTCGGAGCCGGCATAATCGGCACCGGCCTCTTTGGCCTCAGTCTCTTTTTCACCCTTGGCAAAAACAAGGACCCGAAGTTCTTTCCCTGTCCCGTGCGGCAGCATGACACTTGAACGGACCATCTGGTCGGCATGGCGGGGATCAACCCCAAGGCGGACCGCTATATCAAAAGATTCGTCGAAACCGGCATACCTGGCTTTCAGTGCCCCGGCAACAGCCTCTGCCAGCTCATAAGTCCTGGTCCGGTCAAGACCCTCAACGCTATTCCTGTATTTCTTTCCTCTTCTCGGCATAATCCTCACCCTCTCTGTTCTCCCTGATCCGGTGGGTTACCCCGGGTACAGGTTATAACGAATTAAATATTCCAGTACAAGTTCACCAGCACCTCATCTTCGCCCGTTTTGGCCTCCTCACATCCGCCAAGGATAGATTCGGCGTCCCAAACGAACGAATCCAAGGCACTGGTGAACTTGTACGGGCTTGAGTATCCCCCGGGGTTGTCGCCCCTGGTGACCTGTTACATGTTCCCGGCCGCAAAAAGGCCGCTCAATCAACCACGGTAATGCCGCAACTCCTTGCGGTACCTTCAATGATCCGCATGGCATGCTCAACATCATAGGCATTCAGGTCCGGCATCTTGATTTCCGCGATCTCCCTGATCTTGTCACGGCCGAGTTCCGCCACCCGTTCACGCTTCGGATTGGACGAGCCTTTGGCCAGACCGACGGCCTTGAGCAAAAGGATCGAGGCCGGCGGCGTCTTGGTAATAAAGCTGAAGGACCGATCGGCATAAACGGTGATCACCACCGGCACGATGGTATCCCCCTGAGACTGGGTCTGAGCATTGAAAGCCTTACAGAAATCCATGATGTTGACGCCGTGCTGTCCAAGCGCCGGCCCAACCGGCGGCGAAGGGTTAGCCTTACCGGCGGGAATCTGCAGTTTGACATATGATTGTATTTTTTTTGCCATTGTTCACGCCCCCAAGCGCAACGATTGGAATCTAGTTTTTACTGACTTGCATATACTCGAGTTCAACCGGAGTCGACCGGCCGAAGATGGAAACCATGACCCGCACTCTTCCCTTGTCGGGATAGACGTCATCAACAACCCCCTGAAAATTGGCAAACGGCCCTTCAATAACTCGTACCACATCGCCCTCTTCAAAGACCACCTTGGGCTTGGGTGTACTCGCGCCCTCTTCAATCCTGCTGATAATTTTCAGAGCATCCTGCTCGGGCAGGGGCTGCGGATTGAGATTATCACCGACGAACCCGGTCACCCGGGGCGTCTCCTGAACCGTGTGCCAGGTCTCGTCATTGAGCTCCATGCTGACGAGAATATAGCCGGGGAAGAACTTGCGCAAGGATGTCTTTCTACTCCCCTTGACCATCTCCACGACCTTTTCCGTGGGAACCAGGATTTCGCCGAACAGATCCTCCTGGCCGGCAAGGTGGATCCGCTCGAGCAAAGCCGTCCGCACCTTATCTTCAAAGCCGGTGTGGGTATGGATGATGTACCATTTTTTTGCCATTATTTAAGCCTGTAGTTCAACCATTTATTTCAGGACCCAGGAAACAAGTTTGCCCAGAAGAAGGTCGACGGATCCGAGATAAATGGCAATGATAATAACCAAAACGATGACAAACCCGGTCAGACCGAAGGTGACCTTTCTGACCGGCCAGACAATCTTCTTAAACTCAGCCTCGACCTCCCGGATAAATTCCCGAACGTTTGAGGGTGAAAATAAGAATTTTTTCTGAACAACGGCCTCGTCTGCCTTGCCCTTGCCGGATTGCCCTTTTTTTTTGCTCACCATAATACCGTGGATCAAGTTTGAAATATTGAGAACACACCCTGACACTCAGAGTCCGCTCAAAAAAATAACTTCACATTTTCGCATCACGGCTTCGGTCCCAAGCTCTGTGAACTTTATTTCTGCGCAAACCCTGAAAAGGTGGCAGGCCAGGAGGGATTCGAACCCCCAGCCCTCGGATTTGGAGTCCGATGCTCTACCGTTAGAGCTACTGGCCTGCGCGAACCTTGGAAAATGAAAAGGTTGTAAAAGTTGACCTGCCCACTGAACGCGGCTTATTCGGACTTCCTGCCTTTTATCTTCACGGGGGATACAATAAACAAGGCATCGTTTCAGCACCCATGCTCAAAGGCGTCACGAGCCGCCGCTCAATCACAGCAACCTCAAATGAACACTGCTCGTTCTGCGGTTCCGGGCAATTGAATCGACCCGATCCGACCTTAATCAGGGCACTAATTCCAAGGGCTTGCTTACCCCTCTTACTTGGTTTCCTTATGCAAAGTGTGCGTCTTGCAGAACGGACAGAATTTTTTCAATTCCAGTTTGTGCGGAACCGTCCGTTTATTTTTAGTCGTTGTATAGTTGCGTTGCTTACAATCCTGGCAGGCAAGCGTTATAATATCTCTCATTTCTCTAGCCCCGGAGGAGTCCTGCAGGTAAACAGATTCAACTGCAGGCTGGTCTCACCGCTTTATAATTAGAAATCCGAATGAACTCGATTCTTACTCGATAATTTTGCCGACAACACCGGCGCCGACGGTACGGCCACCTTCACGGATGGCAAAACGGAGGCCTTCCTCCATGGCTATCGGCGTGATCAGCTCAACTTCAACCCGCACGTTGTCGCCCGGCATTACCATCTCCACCCCATCCTCAAGGGTACAGACCCCGGTGACGTCCGTCGTCCGAAAATAAAACTGCGGCCGGTAACCGTTGAAAAACGGTGTGTGACGACCACCCTCTTCCTTGTTCAGGATATAGGCCTCGCCCTTAAACTTCTTGTGCGGCGTGATCGAACCCGGAGCAGCCAGTACCTGGCCCCGAACCACTTCCTCGCGCTTCGTCCCCCGCAGCAGAACTCCGATATTGTCGCCGGCCTGACCCTCGTCGAGAATCTTGCGGAACATCTCCACCCCGGTAACCGTGGTCTTGGCAGTGTCATTGATTCCCACAATCTCGATCTCGTCGCCGACATGGACCCGGCCGCGCTCCACACGACCGGTCGCCACCGTGCCGCGACCGGAGATCGAGAACACATCCTCAACCGGCATCAGGAAAGGCTTGTCGATCTCACGTTCCGGCTGCGGAATATAGTTGTCGATCGCCTCCATCAATTCCCAGATGCACTTGGCCTTCTCCGGGTCCTCGGGATTCTCCAGCGCCTGCAGCGCCGAACCCTTGATAATCGGCACCTCGTCGCCCGGAAACTCGTACTTGTCAAGCAGCTCCCGCAGCTCCATCTCCACCAGCTCGATCAGTTCCTCGTCGTCAACCATGTCGCACTTGTTCAAAAAAACAACAATGGCCGGAACTCCGACCTGACGCGCCAGCAGGATATGCTCACGGGTCTGCGGCATCGGACCGTCATCGGCGCCGACGACCAGGATCGCCCCGTCCATCTGCGCCGCGCCGGTAATCATGTTCTTTATATAGTCGGCATGACCGGGACAGTCGACATGCGCATAGTGCCGCTTGTCCGTCTCGTACTCCACATGCGCCGTCGCGATGGTGATCCCGCGCTCCTTCTCTTCCGGCGCCTTGTCGATCTCGCTGAAATCCGTAAATACTGCCTGCCCCTTGGTCGCAAGGACACGGGTGATCGCGGCCGTCAGCGTGGTCTTGCCGTGGTCAATATGTCCGATCGTACCTACGTTGGCATGCGGTTTTGTCCGCTCAAACTTTTCCTTTGCCATCTTTCCGTCTCCTCAGGCTCAAGGTTCTATTCAACCCAGCCGAAATTATGACTATCGACTGATACGAGTGGAGCCCACGACCGGATTCGAACCGGTGACTTCTTCCTTACCAAGGAAGTACTCTACCGACTGAGTTACGTGGGCGCCGGTACCTGTTTAAATTGCTCCGTCACGACACTAGGTGCCCTTTCGTTACTCTCTGCACTTGGAGCGGGAAACGAGACTCGAACCCGCAACCCTCAGCTTGGAAGGCTGATGCTCTACCAATTGAGCTATTCCCGCTCATAATGAAGGACCGTCCGCTTCGCTCCGACCCAGGCGTTATTGTATTATATGGTGGAGGGGGGAGGATTCGAACCTCCGAAGGCTCCGCCGACAGATTTACAGTCTGTTCCCTTTGACCGCTCGGGAACCCCTCCACATATAAAAAAAACCAGAAGTCAGAAACCGGCAGGACGTTCAGTTCCCAGTTTCTGACTTCTAATCTCTGACTTCTGCGTTCTGACTTCTGCATTGGAGCTGGCGATGGGACTTGAACCCGCAACCTGCTGATTACAAATCAGCTGCTCTACCAATTGAGCTACGCCAGCGTTAAACTTTGCATTTATATCCGCTTGAGCGAAAAAATCAACTACTTTTTTCAAGCCGTCACGGATTCAGAATAAAAAAAAAGCCGGGGAACCAACGTCCCCGGCTTGCACGGCTGCAGGATTGGAAAAATATTTTCAATCCTGATTTTAATAATTTTTCAGTTCAATGGATTTTTCACATAAGCGCTATCGCGATAGCGCTCAAAGGCCATGGCAAAGGTCCGATAGACCAGGTGGGCAAATTTCGTATAGGGCATATACAGAAAAAGCATCATGACCGAAATCAAATGAAGGTAGTAGACAACATAACCGACCGAAGCAACGCCGATCAACCGGAGCAGCTCCGCAGCCAGGCCCGTAACACCAACGCCCATAATCATCCAGATCAAAAACCAATCATAAAAGGTGTGGGTGGCCTGCCCATCCATCTCCATGCGGGAACGATTACCCCACAGGATGCCAACGCCGACAATCAGGGCGATGGCGCCAACGTTAGCCAGAATCTTAACCGGGTTCCACATGGACAGCGGTCCATGCATGGACGGAATAAAGATGCCGAGGAAATCCTGGGTAAACGCCGAATAGACGGTAACAAAAAAAAGCGCCAGAAAGGAGAGCAGCAACGGCAGATGACCTTTAATCCGGTCCGCGTTGGCGACACACTTTTTAAAGCGGGTGTGCTGAACAATCTCCACAAGCGAAGGCCAGAGCAATTCCTTGACAAACTGAGCGACGGAGGGACGATAAAGGGCCTCGCCGACCCCGGCACCTTCGGCCATCTTTTGCCACATGGCCGAGACGCCCCGGTAGGCCGCATAGATTGACAGAGCAACCGTGGGCAGGATAATCAAATCAATGAAAAAAACATTCTTGGCCAGCCAGCGAAAATCCCAGTGACCAAAAAAATGGCCGTAACCGTCACGGGCGAATTCCGCAGCCGACGGGATGGTCATACCGCCGGATATCAGCCAGACGACAAAAATAATGACGGCCGGGATACCGATCAAGACCGGCATATTCTTGCCGGCACTTGCCAGCTTTGCCAGACCGGCCGGCCAGCCGAAATACTTGTAGGTATAGGCACGAATGGCACCAAGCACATCACCGGGTTTGGCACCGCGCGGACAATAGGCGGTACAGTCACCGCACTGATGACAGAGCATGATGTTGGGATCGCCGACCAGTTTCTCCTTGAGGCCCCACTGGGCAAAAACCATCTCCCGCCGGGGGAAAGGATTATCATCGGAAGAGAGCGGGCAAACCACGGAGCAGGTAGCACACTGAAAGCACTTTTTCAAAGTATCGCCGCCCGCACTCTTTATATCTTTAATAAAATCGAGATCGGGTTGCACGTTCATAGACATTTTCTCCTCCTGTGTTGAAAATCGTGATCCATATCTGTAAAACGTATTCTCTATATCAGAAAATGAAAAATGTTGCCATCCGGATTTACAAAAAACCGGATGGCAACTGATTCAACATGATCAAGAGGTTAGAAACCCTTGAACGGGTTCGGCCCCAGTTCAACAATCTCTTCGACAAACTCGTCGATGATCGCCGGGATCGCGTCGTAATCGGAAATGGCGATCTGCTTCACCGCGCAGCGCTCCGGCTCCAGGCCAAGCGTCCCCAGGGTTTCGCCGATATTCTGCATCCGGCGGTCGGCCAGCTCCGAGCCCTTGACAAAGTGGCACTGGTAATCATCACCCCACTTGCAGCCAAGAAGCAATACACCATCCATACCTGCGGACATGGCATCCTTGATCCAGACCATGTTGACCGAACCGAGACAGCGGACCGGAATAAAACGAACCAGTCTGTTGACCTTGTTGCGGTGCATGCCGGACATATCGATAGCCGGATAGGCATCATTTTCGCAGACAAAGACCACAACCCGCAGTTTGTCCTCATCGTCATCCGGGACCTCGATGGCCTTCACCATGGAGCCGATCATATCGACATTGTAATCGGCAAAACCGATAATTCGCTCAGGGCAGGCACCCATGCAGGTTCCGCAACGGCGACAGCGGGTCGGGTTCGGCAACGGCGTCCCCTTCTCATCGTCGTCAAGGGCGCCAAAGGGGCACTCCTCGGTACAACGCTTACACTGGGTGCAACGGGTAAAGAAAAAGTCCGGATAGGTTTGATCACCGGAGCGCGGATGAACCGCAACCCCGCGATTGGCGGACTCGATACACTGGATGGCCTTGAGTGCGGCCCCGGTGGCATCGTCTATCGTCTCTTCCATGGTTTCCGCCTTCCGGACACCGCCACAGGTGTAAACACCGGTCCGGCGGGTCTCGTAGGGAAAGCAGATAAAGTTGGAATCCGCATAGCCGTCGAAAAGATCCAGGTCCATGAATCCGGGTCCCTGACGATAGGCCAGGTTGATGGTCGGTTCGTCAACGGTCGTCGGCACCATACCGGCGGCCAGGACCACCATATCCACATTCAGGGTCAAATCTTCGCCAAACAGGGTGTCTGCGGCCTGAACGGCAAGTCCGTTACCAGTTTCCTCAACCTTGGTCACCGCGGCCTTGGTCAGGAAGACACCGTCATTCTGCTGCATGGCCTTGTAGAACAACTCGGTGTTACCGGGAGTGCGCATGTGCTGATACAGAATATACGCTTTACCGTCGGGGTTGTCATCGCGGACATACTGCGCCTGCTTCAGAGCGACCATGGAGGTGACCGAGTTGCAATACGGAAAATCACGGTCGTCTTCCTTGCCGCCCGGGCTTTGAATAAAGGCCACGTTGGCCGGAACCTTGCCCTCTTTGGCAAGCTTCTCGAACTCGGCGTTGGTCACCACATTTTTCAAGGTGCCGTAGCCAAGATGCTCATATTCGGAGACGTCGGCCGGCGACCAGCCGGTGGCCAGAACAACCGCCCCGTACATCTCGCCGTCGGGATTCTGTTCGGTGTAGGCCTTCAGCCCCGCATTGGGGTCTTCCATCTCGCCCTTGTCGATACGGTCCTGCTCATCAGCGCCCACCTTGGCCGGGGCATCCCACTCGCTTTTCGTCCCTGCCGTCTTGAAGGTCACGACAAATTGACCGGGAGCGCCTGAAATCCTGGCGACCTCGGTCTCGGTCTTAACGGTAATGTTGGAATCCGAGGTAACGTCGGCAATCATTTGCCCTACAGACGGTGTCTCGAGTTCGGCATAAGGATACCTGGTCGGAAACATCTTCCGCCAGTTCAGGGCCTTACCGCCGAGCACGCCGGTCTTCTCCACCAGGGTGACCTGGTAACCGGCCTTGCTCGCCTCCCTGGCCGCCGTCAAACCGCCGATGCCGCCGCCCATAACCAGGATTTTCCTGCTGATCGACTCCAGCAGGTACGGCTCGGGCAGCGTCGTCTTCTGCGCACGGGTAACGGCCATGCGCACATAGTCGCAACCCATCTCCTGCAGAAACTCATCCACACCTTCAGCGGCCTCTTCGCCCTCTGCCGGTTTGCTGGCGGTCCAGGCCACATGCTCCCGCAGATTGCCGCGGATAGTAATGGTCTGATCGCCAAAATTAAATTCTTTCTGCATCACCCGCGGAGAGCAGGCACAAATGACCAGGGTATTAATCCCGTTGTCGGCCATGTCTTTTTCAATAAAGGAGCGGCCATCTGCTCCGCACAGGCAGGAATGATCCTTCATTTCCATACCCGATTCGGAGGCGGCGGCCTTGAGTCCATCTATATCAAGGACATCGCCAATGCCACAACCAGTACAGAGATATGCACCATATACATTATCCATTGACTTTCCTCCTACCGTCCGATCTGAATTGCTTTAAGGGCTGCCGCGGTTGAAGACTGACCACAGGTATAGACGTCAGCCGGTGATTTGGCGCAGCCGGCGGCAATCATGCCCTTATCCGGATCGGAGACAACGAAACCGTTACCATCCATGTCGACACCAAAAGCTTTTCCCTGCTCGCCAAGGGCCGGCTGCATACCGGTTGCCAGTATGCACATATCAACCTTCTGCTGAATCTTGGCACCGGTCACGGCATTCTCGGCGACCACGGTCACCCCGCCGTCGTCCTCGGCAATGATATCGGCAACCTTGCCCTTGATGAACTGCGCTTTTTCGTCACCCATGAGTTTCTCGCGGAAATGCTCATATTTGCCCGGTGTCCGCAGATCAATGTAAAAGACATAAATCATGGCTTCAGGGTAGCGCTCGCGAATATAGGTCATCTGCTTAAAAGTAGCCATGCAGCAGACGTAGGAACAGAATTCCAGGTGATTCTCGTCACGGGAGCCGGCACATTGAACAAAGGCGAACGATTCAGGTTCCTTGTCATCGCCGGGCCGCAGGATTTTGCCGCCTGTCGGGCCATTGGGGGCGGCCATACGCTCCATCATCATGTTGGTGATAATGGCGGGAGATGATCCGAACTTGAGATTGTCCATCTTGGTCGGGTCATAGGGATTCCAGCCGGTTGCCCAGACAATGGATGCCACGTTGACCGTAAAGGCCTTGCTCTGCATCTCGGTATCAATGGCATCATACTTACAGGCGGCTTTCACGGCCTCAAGAGAGGCACTCGAACAGGCGTCCTTATCCAGCACAAAACGGCGGGGGAAGGCCATTTCATGGGGCAGGTATATTGCCTTGGTCCGGTTCATGCCGAAGTTGAAGGCATTGTCGATTTCGTCGGTACAGGCTTCGGCACAGGCGCCGCAGGCGGTACAGTTCGAGTTGACATACCTGGGTGCCGTTTCCAGTTGCACCTCATAATTGCCGGGACCGCCGGAGACCGACTTAACAGTCGTCATTGTATAAGTCCTGACCTTCCGGTTGTCCTTGATCCGCCTGAAGTTGATTTCCAGACCACAGGTGGGTGGACAGAGTTTTGGGAAATACCGGTTGAGCTGGGCTACACGCCCACCGAAGTAGGGGTTCTTGTCGATGATATATACATCGTTACCGACTTCCGCAGCCTCCAGAGCAGCCGTAAGACCACTCATGCCGCCGCCCACAACCAGTACCGCACCAGTTCCTGCAGTGTCACTCATGACAATCCTCCATAACTGCTGGTATTGATGAAAAATAATTTCTGGTTCAGTTGACGCGAAAAATAAACACGAACAACTCTTCGCGTCAACTCAAACAAAAAAATTACCAAAAATCGAGGAGTCAATATGAAAAATCTCCAGGCCCCGGAGGAGCCTGGAGATTTTCATTGAACCAATCAATATTGCCGTATGCTTACAGCCAAGGCTCGGTTTCGATAATGTTAATGCACTCAACCTTCTCACACTTCCACTCAGCGGCCTGCGGATCGTAGGTGGAGTTGACAAAGCACTTCCAGTTCTCATCATCAACGGTCGGGAAGTCAGACCGGTAGTAGAATCCCGGATAGCGGGACTCTTCACGGAACTGAATGTGACGGATATGAGCCTCAACACACCAGATACGATGGTAGTTTTCCCAGGCGCGCATCAGTTCATGCAGGTCGCCCGCAGCCATCTTGGCGGCATCTTCACGTAGCATCTCCAGAAGATCCATGCAGATGCCCAGCAGCTTACCCGAGGTCATGTAGTAGGTAGCAACACCGCCGCCGTACTCATCGGTAGCCTTCATCAGGCGCATCATGATACCGGCCGGCTTGCAGTAGTTGGGGTTCACGTCAGCGGCAGTAGTTGCGCCGACGAACTCATGGTAACGTTTAACCGGTGCATAAATCTCATCGGCCAGTTCCTGGGCGGACTGTGCCAGCTCGGTGGTATAGGTATTGTCACGGCAATACCTGACCATCTCCTTGGCAACAATACGACCCTCGGTATGAGAACCGGAGGAGAATTTATGGCCGGAGGCACCGACACCGTCACCGGCGGTGAACAGGCCGTCAACCGTGGTCATCCGGTTATAGCCCCATTTATACTGATGAGCCCGGGTGCCGTCTACAGTCGGGACCCAGTCCTCGTTCGGACCGGAAGTCCAGATGCCGCAGCAACCGGAGTGAGAACCGAGCATATAAGGTTCGGTCGGCATGATCTCGGAGCCGACCTTCTCAGGCTCGATATTGGCCCCGGCCCAGAGACCGGCCTGACCGACAGACATATCAAGAAAGTCTTCCCAGGCCTCGGACTCGAGATGTTTCCAGTACTTTTTCACGGCCTTTTCATCCAGACCGGCGGCTCTCTTCTCGTCCAGAAAGGCGTTCAGGGCAACGTCGGTGGCCATGTAAATCGGACCGCGGCCGGCCTTGAACTCGTTAACCATCAAGTGGTTACGCAGACAGGTCGGGGTAACGGCGGAGGCGCCATAGGGCATAAACTTCTTGAGTTCTTCCTTGGCGGCGTCGCTGCCGGCATAGAACTCGCCCAGACCATTCTGGACCTTGGCCTTGAACAGGAGGAACCAGGCACCGACCGGGCCGTAACCATCCTTGAAACGGGCAGGGGTGAAACGATTTTCCATCATGGTCAGCGTCGCACCGACCTGGGCACACATGGTGTAGGTGGAGCCGGCATTCCATACCGGATACCAGGCACGGCCCTTGCCCTCACCGGTAGACCGGGGACGGAAGATATTAACAGCACCACCGCAGGCAACCATGGCGGTCTTGCAGGTAAAGACATGAACCTTGTTCTCGCGGACGGAGAAACCAACCGCGCCGGCAATGGTATTCGGGCGGTTCTTGTCCAGCAGCATCTTGACGATAAAAACACGCTCAATGATGGCTTCTTCGCCCAGCGCCTTCTTGGCCGGCTCGGCGACGATGCACTTGTAGGACTCGCCGTTGATCATGATCTGCCATTTACCGGTCCGTACCGGCTGGCCGCCCTCACGGAGGGTGGCAGCAGGCTTGGCGCCGTCCAGGTTGGAGCCGTCCTCGGCCTTCTTCCAGATCGGCAGGCCCCATTCCTCAAACAGTTTGACCGACTCGTCAACGTGACGGCCGAGGTCATAGATCAGGTCCTCGCGCACAACACCCATCAGGTCATTGCGCACCATCTTGACGTAGTCTTCGATAGCGTTTTCGCCGATATAGGTATTGATAGCAGACAGACCCTGGGCAACAGCACCGGAACGCTCCATGGCGGCCTTGTCGCAGAGGATGATTTTCAAATCATCGGAAGCCCATTTCTTGATCTCGAATGCTGCTCCGCAGGCGGACATACCGCCGCCGACGATGAGCACGTCACAGGTATGCTCAACGACTTCAGGATTGACAACCGCGGCGATCTCGCCTCTCGGCTTATTTGGTAATGCCATATTCCTATCTCCTATAAATATAGTTAAGAATTGAATTGTTCAGGTTGTGCCAAGGACTCAAACTCGCTTACGCCAGTTTGGTCGGCGATTTCAACTCGCCCTCAAGAAACAGCTTACAGTCATCGAGGTTGTCACCCTTCTGGCCGGGATACTCATTGGCAGAACCCTCCGCCGTGGTCCGGATCGGGAACTTAAAGCGTTTGATGTTGCCATTACGGAACTTGATGGTCCACATAATGGAGTCCGAAGACCGCAGGGGCACAACCTGGCCGCCCATAGGCACAAAGTCATCATAACCGCGAACGGCGATAGCACCCTGCGGGCAGATCTTTACGCAGGAATAGCACTCCCAGCATGCATCAGGCTCCTGGTTATAGGCCTTCATCTCCTCAGTATTGAGAACCATGAGGTCGTTCGGGCAGATGTACATGCAGGCCGTCTTGTCGCCGCCCTTGCACCCATCACATTTTTCAGGATCTACGTAACTTGGCATTAAACTACCTCCTCACTTTAATTTTCCATTTTGGCGGCGCGCCTGCGCAACCACAATATCCTCTGTTCATTTCTTCTAATTTTCTCTGCCGACAGGCAGGAACAACGCAGATACCACTGCGTACGTCCCCACTCATCCGACATAACAACCGAACGGGGCAACATATTAATTCTGCTGGGCTTTCCTTCCAGTTATAACTGCAAAAAAATAAATGAACAGTCACTCATTTTCGAATACTTTTAGCATATAATTTGTTGCACAATCAATGTCAAGAAAAATCGTAACGACTCAGGTGGATAGACTGACAATCCGGGCGCCGATTCGGCGGACTTATTTCTTTGCACAAATCCTTATTCCGACCTGAATCCGTGAGCGTTCGAGAACGGTGCAGATGCAAGGCGGCAACGAGGTTGATTATCCTGGTGTGATATCAACGAGTTGCCAACGCCGCAGATGCGCCGTTCTCGGGCACCCCGCAGGGCGGCGCGTGAAAACCGGAGAATGCATTTATTCGACATATAATACAATAAATTCCATATATTACCTGGAATATCACCTCAAGCCGTCACGGATTCAGGTCCGAGTAACCGGCGCGAACAAAAACCTCACGTGGCCTGGAACCATCGGACGGGCCGACTATTCCCTCCTTTTCCATCATTTCAATCATCCGGGCCGCGCGATTATACCCCACCCGCAGCCGGCGCTGGACCATGGAGATTGAAGCCTGGCCGGTTTCGGTAACAATGGCCACGGCCTCGTCGTACTTTTCATCATACTCCAAGACCTCGTCGTCATCCGTTGCCGACTCGTCCTCGACACCCCGGAGTACGGCTTCGTCATACTCCGCCTTGCCCTGTTTCTTGAGAAAGGTCACGATCCGCTCGGTTTCCTCCTCGGAGATATAGGCGCCGTGGATGCGTTGCAGCTTGGCCGCCCCGGGCGGCAGGAAGAGCATGTCGCCGTCGCCGAGCAGGTGTTCGGCGCCGCTGCCGTCCAGGATCGTCCTGGAGTCCACCTTGGAGGCGACCTTGAAAGAAATCCGGGTCGGGAAGTTGGCCTTGATCAGTCCAGTCAGGACATCAACCGAGGGCCGCTGGGTAGCGAGCATGATATGCATACCGGCCGCGCGGGCCATCTGGGCCAGGCGGGCGATGGAGTTTTCCACATCCTTGGAGGCCACCATCATCAGGTCTGCCAGCTCATCCACAATGATAACAATATAGGGCAGTTTTTCCTCGGCAACCTCGTTGTAGGAAAGAAAAGACTTGACCCTTTTTTCCTCCAGCAGACGATAGCGCCGCTCCATCTCCCTGACCGCCCAGATAAGCGCCCGGCTGGCCATTTTCGGTTCCACCACCACCGGGTGCAGCAGATGCGGAATGTCCTCGTAGACAGAGAGCTCAATCCGCTTGGGATCGACCAGCAGCAGCCGGACCTCGTCGGGCGTCGATTTGAAAAGGATGGAGGCGATAAAGGCATTGATGGCCACCGATTTGCCGGCGCCGGTGGCCCCGGCAATGAGCAGATGCGGCATTTTCGTGAAATCGGCGACAACCGGGTGGCCGACCACATCAAGCCCCAGGGCCAGGCTGAGCCGTGAGCTTGAGTTCCCGTACTCCTCCGTCAGGAGAATATCGCGGAGAAAAACGGTCTTGCGGACCGGGTTGGGGATTTCAATCCCGAGGGCTGCCTTGCCGGGGATGGAGCCGACAATCCGGACCCGGTCTACCTTGAGCGCCATGGCCAGGTCGTCGGCCAGCGAAACGATCTTGTTGATTTTAACTCCCGGGGCAGGCGCATACTCATAGGTGGTCACGACCGGACCGGGCGAAATCCCCTCCACGTTCCCGTAGACGCCGAAATCTTCGAGCTTGGCCACGAGGACCTTGCTGACCCGGTAAAAATGTTCCTTATCAATACGGATTTCCTGCTGATCGTGGCGGGCCAGCAGAGTCACGGGCGGCAACTGATAATCACCGCTCCGCGGCGGCCGCGGGGTAAACTCTTCGTCTTCCGTCTCGGCCGCCAGTTTCAGCAACACCGGCTCGTGTACGGCCGGCACCGCCGCCCGCCGCGCGGCGGGGGAGGAGTTGCCGACCACGGGTTCCTGCTTACTGTTGCCGTTTTTCCTGGCCGCCGGACTCGCGGGCAATGTTTTCGGCAGGCGCTTCCCCACCTTACCCCCCGTCCGCCACAACCACTTGCCGGCGCCAAGGGGTGAAAAACGCACTGCGGCCATGAGAGAAAAAACGAGTACCAGCAGCAACAGGAGGACGGAGCCGGCCTCTCCCATAAAGCGGCCGAGCAACCTCCAGATCAGCCCGCCGAGGTAGCCGCCCGGGGTAATAAATTCCGGCGGGAAAACAAGCTGGGCAGTGGTTGCCAGCAGACCGCTGGTGGAGATCAGGATGCCGGTAATACCGGCAACAACAAAAGGCAGCCGATTGGCGCTCCCGCCGGGCATGAGGACGGACATCGAGGTATAGATCAGGATCAGGACCGGGAAAAAGGCGGTCAGGCCGAAAAAACTGAACAGATAGCGAGCAACATAGTAGCCGATGGAGCCGCACCAGTTCGCCGCCGGCGCCTGGAGGGCCGGATGTTCCGCCAGCAGCGGCCGGGCATAGCTGACAAAGCAGAGCAGGAGGAAAAGGGCGAGAAAGAGACAGAACATCGCCACGACTTCCTGCCTGGCGCCCGGTTTCTTCTTCTTAGGCAGCGGCATAATCTTTCTGATAAGCGAACAGGGGCATGGGCATTGACGGAACCTTTTTACTCTTGCTTAAAAAAATCGGCACAGAAATCATAGACCGCCCCTTAGAGGCGGAAAAAATCTCAGGAATCTTCCTGCACCGCATCCAGAATACCGTTGATAAAGGAAACGGAATCGGCAATGGAATAGCGCTTGGCAATCTCCAGGGCCTCGTTGATGGCAACCCGGGCCGGGACATCGTCGCAATAACGCATCTCGAAAACAGCAATGCGCAGGATATTCCGATCCACCAGGGACATCCGCTCAAGACGCCAGTTATGGGAATGACCGGCGAGCAAGGCATTGATCTCATCCAGATGGCCGCAAATACCGCGGACCAGCTGTTGGACATAGGGCAGCGCTTTCCTGCCGGCATCAAAATTGGCACCGAACTCCGCCAGTTCCATTTCAATGGATTCCAGGTCGCCGGAACGCTGTTGAAAATCATGGCCGAACAGAAACTGCAGGGCAATTTCCCTGGACTTACGACGTAATCCCATGTTTCAGTTTCAGTTAAAAGTTGTCAAGTTTATATGGTTCATCAGGCTCCGTAGCCCCCCAAACAGAGATCCGGGCGTTGCCGGTTGGATACACACCACCTATAAACTTTCAACTCTCCAGCTTGCCAAGCAGGTTGATCATTTCCAGGGCGGCAACCGCCACATCCGAGCCCTTGTTGCCGGCCTTGGTACCGGCCCGTTCAATGGCCTGTTCAATGCTTTCCGTGGTCAGCACCCCGAACAGCACCGGCACGCCGGCATCCAGCATAACCTGGGCCGTGCCCTTGGCCACTTCCCCGGCCACATAGTCAAAATGGGGAGTTGCGCCGCGGATAACGGCCCCCAGCACGATTACGGCATCGTACCTGCCCGACCTGGCCATCTTCTGGGCGACCAGCGGTATCTCAAAGGCGCCCGGCACCCGGGCCACGTCGATATCATCGTCATTCACCCCGGAGCGGACCAGACTGTCAAGGGCCCCTTCCAGCAATTTTTCCGCAATAAACGAGTTAAACCTGGCAACGACAATTCCAAGTTTTCTTCCCGTGCCCTGCAGACTTCCTTCAATATAATGTGCCATATCCGCCTCTAATTTCGTCCCGACTCCCGAATTGTTGTACGGCAAGGCGCCGCCCGTTTACCTGCGTCTCCCGGCAATCACGGATCTCCCGATACGTCTTCAAGGGATGGCTCCTCACCATAGATCTCCAGGATATGCCCCATCTTGTCCCGCTTGCATTTCATATATTCCTTGTTTTCCGGCTCACAGATAATCTCGATGGGGAAGCGGTCCACCACCTCGAGGCCGTAGCCTTCCAGGCCGACGATCTTCTTGGGATTGTTGGTCAGAAGCTGCATCTTCCGTACTCCGAGATCACGGAGGATCTGGGCGCCGATACCGTAATCGCGCAGGTCCGGCTTGAAGCCGAGCTGGACGTTGGCCTCAACCGTATCAAGCCCTTCCTCATCCTGGAGCGTATACGCCTTGAGCTTGTTCACCAGGCCGATGCCCCGCCCCTCCTGGCGCATATAAAGGATCACCCCGACACCCTCCTGGTCGACCATGCGCATGGCTGCATGGAGCTGGGAGCCGCAGTCGCAGCGCGCCGAGCCAAAGACATCGCCGGTCAAACACTCGGAATGCACGCGGACCATGACCGGTTTTGTCGAATCTATCTCGCCCTTCACTAAAGCAAGATGTTCAAAGCTGTCCACATCGTTCGTATAGACTATGGCCCGGAACTCTCCGGCGTGACGGGTGGGCAGGCGGGCTTCGGCGGCCCGGTGAACCAGGATATCCATGCGCAGCCGGTAGGCAACCAGGTCGGCGATGGCGGCGATCTTGATATTATACTCGGCGGCGAATTTCTGCAGATCCGGCATTCGGGCCATGGTGCCGTCTTCCTTCATGACTTCGCAAATGACCCCGGCGGTACGCATACCGGCAAGACGGGCCAGGTCCACCGAGCCTTCGGTCTGGCCGGTCCGGACCAGGACCCCGCCGGCCTTGGCCTTGAGCGGAAAGACATGGCCGGGACTGATGATATCACTCGGCCGGGCATCCGGCGCCACCGCGGCGCTGATGGTCCGGGCCCGGTCGGCGGCGGAAATTCCCGTCGTCACCCCGGTGCTGGCCTCGATACTGATGGTAAAACCGGTGCCATAGGGCGACTTGTTATCCTGCACCATCATGGGCAGATTCAGTTGCTGAATCATATCCGGACTCATGGCCAGGCAGATCAAACCGCGGCCGTGGGTGGCCATAAAATTGATGGCCTCGGGCGTGACCGCCTCCGCGGCCATGCAGAGATCACCCTCATTCTCCCGGTCCTCGTCATCCACCAGGATGATCATTTTCCCGGCCCGGATATCCTCTACCACATCTTCAATTGCACTGATTGTCATGTCATACCTCAACTCCCAACCCGGAGGTGGAGTTCTATTTCAAAAAACCGTGTTCCGCCAGGAACGAGGAACTCATACCGCCGCCCTTTTCGGGCCCCGCTGATTTTTCCGCCAACAATTTTTCCACGTACTTGCCGATGATGTCAACCTCGACATTCACCAGGTCCCCCGGTTTCAAGGCGCCCAGGGTCGTCATGGCCAGGGTATGGGGAATAATGGAGATCGAAAACCGCTCACCCTCGCAGCTGTTGACCGTGAGACTGACCCCGTCAATGGCCACCGATCCCTTTTCAATAACATATTTTGCCAGACTGCGAGCCAAAGAAAAGGAAAACAGGGTAAAATCTCCCGCTGCCCGGCGGTCGACAACCCGGCTCCGCCCATCGACATGACCGCTGACCAGGTGGCCGCCCAACCGGTCGCTGAGCCTGAGCGCCCGCTCCAGGTTGACCATGGCGCCCACCCGCAGGGCGCCGAGTCCCGTCCGGGACAGCGTCTCCGGCGACACATCCACCGTAAAGCGGTTTTCCCGGATATCGAGGGCCGTCAGGCAGACACCGTTTACGGCAATGGACTCCCCCTCTTCGGGGTCATCCAGGACGAAATCAGCCTCCAGGCGGAAAACCATGCCGCCGCCGGCCGGCCGCTGCCGGACCACCGCCCCCCGGCCCTGGACAATACCGGTAAACACTCGCTACCCCTGTTCGACCATGGCGGCACGCTCGGCAAATTCACGGGCCTCGTCGCGGTGCTTGAAGTTGGTATGGATGGAGGCAACAGTGCGCAGGGCATCGGCCGCCTTCTCCTTTTCCCCCTGCTCCATGTAAACCTCGGCAATGACCTCGAGAATCTCCACGGTCCCCTTGGGATTCCGGGTCACGGCATAATAATCAATGATATCGAAGAGAAGATCCAGCGCCTTGTCCAGCTCGCCAAGTCTTTTATAGATACCGGCCATCTTCTTGTTGAGGGCCTGGATGGACAGGGCATCCTGTTCTTTCTCGCAGATGGCAACAACGCGGCGGAAATGTTCGAGGGCCATCCCGTACTCTTCCCTGGCGACGCAGACATCGCCAAGGCGGTCAGAGGCGTTGGCTATCCCCTGTTCATCGCCCTGCTCTTCAAAACCCAGCAGGGCATTGTGGAAGGCATTGGCGGCCTGGGCATATTCGCCCTGTTGCAAAAAATCCCGGCCGGCCTTGTAATCCGCCTTGGCCGGATCATTGAGCGCCTCGTCTTTCTTCGCCTGGGAGTCCCCCACGGGGCCGATTGAATTCAATGGTTGCAGCTGCTCACTCACTTGTCTTTCCCCCCTGATTATGGATCAATTCTCCGGCCCGGACCGCCAGTTCCGCTACCGTGAACCGCACGGGCCGACCCTGCTCATAGATGACTATTTCACTTTGATCATTTTCCAGGCCCATAACCTGGAAAGCCGCCTCGGCAGCCCGAAGACGACCGAGCAGCCTGGCCATGAGACCCCTCACTACCGGGTTCGGATGCCCCAGAAAATGAAAGGTCCCGTAAAATGGCGTATTCCTGACCAGGTCGGGCCGCACTGCCGCGATCTCGCCCAGGGCCCAGACCACCTGTTCCTGGGTTGCGGGATCGCCCATATAGTTGAGCAGATGGCGGGTAAAGGCGCCATAGATGTCGGGACGCGCGGCAATGATCGCGCCGATCGCCTCGACCATGCCCCAGGAGGTCGCCGCCGAATCGGCGCAGGCCTCGAAAAGCCGGTGGAGGAGATCCGCCACCGGTCCGGGCTCGCGGTCGGCCACCCGGGCACAGACCTGGCCGATAACCCAGGCCGTATGATAACGACCGGCCTCGTCCGGATCGTAAAGCAGGCGCTGTAAAAAACGCAGGGTCCGCCGGTCATCGAAACAATAATCCACCAGGGCGTCGATATCGCCTTCCGCGGCCAGTTTTTTCACCAGGGGCTTGTCGGCCCGCTTCTTTTGCCGCTGCGGATCGCGCTGCGCTTCGACTGCCGGCCGGGCAGCGACAGCAGGTTCGGCCGCGGTTTTCCGGCCCGCTTCGCCCTGCTGCCCGTTGTTGTCCCGGAACCGATTGGCAATCTCGGCCACATCCTTGTGCAGCCTGACAAAGTACAACACCCCGTTAACCACGCGGCCGTCCAGATTCCCGGCCTCGACGACCTGGTGGGTCTGTTCGTCATAGTGCTCGACCCGGCCGGTCAGGTAATCATCTTCCGGCAGGAGTTCCCAGGCCAGGTCCCAGTCACCGTTACAGGCATAGACCAGACATTCCACTATGGCGGCACCTACATTATAGCCGGTGGCTTCACAGACGTAAACCGCCCCGCATTCACAGCTGCCCAGCGGGAACTCGGTCATTTTCCGCTCTATGGCGTCCGTGGCCCGGCCCACGTCCATACCGCAGAAAGGACACCACGGTTTGACTGTGCGATGATTCTCCATGCTCAACTGTGACCGAGTTTTTCTTCCAGGGCCTGCGCAAACCGGTCGTCAACCGGGTAGCCGAGTTCGCGGGCCTTTTCCACGTTCTTCTTCGCTTCCTCGAAATCACCCTTGAAATAGAGGGCCACTGCCAGGTTATTTCTGGCCATGGCCGAGTCGGGTTCAATCGTCACGGCCTGACGCGCCGCCTCAACCGCTTTTTCGTCCTCTTCTTTCATGGTCAGGGCCGAGGTCAGGTTGATCCAGGCGGTCACCAGGTCGGGAATGATCTGCGTAGCCCTGGTGTATGACTCAATCGCCTCGTCAATCAGGTTCTGGCGCTGCCGGATCAGGCCGATGTTGACATGGGCTTCTGCCATGTTCGGCGTAACTTTCAAGGCCTGTTCATTCAGCTCCAGAGCCCGATCGACGTCACCCTTGTCGAAGAAAATAGCCCCGAGATTAATCAAACTTTCCACGGACTGGTCGTCCAGCTCGATCGCCTTGCTCAGCTCACGGACGGCATCGTCAACCCGGCCGGCCTGACGGTACACCAGGCCCAACTGATGATGGACAAAGACACTGTCGGGCTTCTCCGTGCAGGCCTTCTCAAGCTCTGTAATCACTGTAGCGAGATCAATTTTTTTCTGCGTATCTGACATTGTTTTTCCTTTTTCAAAAGAGGCTGTCTTTAAATTATCTTGTTCCGGAGGCCGGAAAAATTTTCTATATTATAGGCATAAACCGTTGCGAGGCAAGTTCCAAACCGTAAAGGACAACTCTTATTTGCCGGCTCGCACCATCGGCCTGCCGCTCCGGCCCCGATTTCCCCGCCGGCTTGAACACCCTCGATCACCGGGGCGACCGCTCATCACCGCAGAGCAACTGTTCCTTCCGCGCCGACTCCAGGACCTTGTGCGCAACTTCGATATCGCGGCGAATCTGCGCGGCAAGCTCATCCGTACCGCTGAATTTCTTTTCGCCCCGCAGATGGCGTAACAGGTTAATCTTGATTGGCCGGCCGTAAATATCATCGTCGAAATCAAAAATATGGGTTTCGGCGACCAGCCGGTCTCCGCCGAAAGTCGGATTATAGCCAATGTTGGAAACACCGCCGTAGCACTTGCCGTCATAGACGACCTGCGTCACGTAGACTCCGCGCTTCGGGCAGAGATCTTCTTCGGAAATTTTCAGGTTCGCCGTGGGAAAACCGACCACCCGCCCGCCACGCTGCCTCCCCCGCTGGACCTCACCGCGAATCTGGTAATAGCGGCCAAGCAGGCGGCGCACATCACGCATCCGCCCCTCGGCGACCAGTTCCCGGATCTTGGTGCTGCTGACCAGCATGCCGCCTTCATAAAGGGCGTCAACCACGGTCACCGGGAAACCACTTTCCCGGCCCCGTTCTTTGAGGAAATCGATATTGCCCCGGCGGCCCCGGCCAAAGGCATAATCATAGCCGACCACCAGTTCCCGGACGCCGATGGTACCGACCAGGATATCGTCGACAAACTGTTCCGCCGTGGTGGCGGCAAAATCCAGGTCAAAGGGGATAACGACCAGCACGTCGATCCCGGCAGCCTCGATCAATTCGATCTTCTGCCGGGTCGTGGAAATCAACCTGATCCCCCCCGGCCGCAGGACCTTCAGGGGATGAGGATCAAAGGTCACGGCGACGCTGGTTCCGTGGTGCAGGTGAGCCAGCTTGACAACTTCCCTGAACAGGAGCTGATGCCCGAGATGCACGCCGTCGAAGTTGCCGATGGTGACGCAGGCATGGGCAAACGGTTTTTTTATGTCGGCAAGACGTGTAAAAAGCTCCATCGAGGTCCCATCCGGATTTCGTTTTCTTAAAGAGGCCATAAAAATGGCGCTACACTATATAATATATTATTTATGGCAATGCGTTTATCGCCCTCACCTTTACCTTCCTCCGCCCGGCCGAACCGGCGACAAGCCGGACCTTTTTTTACCGGGCCATCGGTTATATGCCTGTTCAAGGGCAGAGCGAGTTATGTACTACGGCCGGACAAAACTCGCAAACAGTTCGTGCATCGTCCGGCCACGAGAGAAGACCGGACCTGTAAATTTCTTTATTGCCACGCGAAGAAATACTTGACAAATCCCGGTTTGACTATCATATTCGCTAACACTTCTTGCCGAAGTGGCGGAACTGGTAGACGCGCTAGGTTCAGGGTCTAGTGGGCGTACGCTCGTGGGAGTTCGACTCTCCCCTTCGGCACCAAGATTAGTATTATAACAGGGCGGAAATCCAAAGGATTTCCGCCCTTTCTTTTTCTCCCTGCTGACGCGCCGCAGCCGACTTTATTCATAAACCAGTTGGCGGCTTAAAGCAACCCGCCGGAACTCCCCGCGTGCACTATATCTGCGTATTTCTACTTTCTGCCGCCTCCGGCCTTGCCGGCTGGCAGAATCCGCCTTATTCTACATCCACTTGCAAACGTGATGCCAACAGGACGGCCACCGAGGTCATCCCCGCCGCCATCAGGAAGGCAACCGAAAAATCACCGGTTGTCTCGGCCAGCAGGCCTGCAAAAAAAGGTCCTATTACCTGCCCGATCCCGAGAAGAAAAGTGATAAAGCCAAACACCCTGACCGTGTTATGGACGCCGACCAGGTCGCCGATCAGGGCGATCATAATGGAGGGAATGCTCCAGGCAACGATGCCGAAACTGCCGATCGACAGGATCAGGGCGATGTTCGGCAGCTTCAGGCCGACCAGGAGATAGGCCAGTGTCTGGATGGAAAAAACGATCATCAGGACGGTTCTGCGGCCCAATCTATCCGAAAGCGTACCGAAGACCGGGCCGGAGAACAGGCTGAGAAATCCAACCCAGGACCAGAAAGAACCGGCAGCCGCCTCTGAAAAGCCATGCTCCTGCACGAGAACCGTAACGATAAAGGTCACATAAATAACGTAGGTACAGCCGAAAATAAAATAAATCAGCCCGCAATTCAGGATCACCCTTTTATTGAACGGTCTGAAGCCGGGCCGCAACTCCTCTCCGGCCAGCCCCTTATCCGCCCCTACTGGCTGCAGGCCGATGTCTTGCGGCCGGTTTCGCAAAATGACCAGGGAGAAAACAGCGATCACCAGGACAATCGCCCCCAGGACGAACCAGCTCAAGCGCCAACCCTCCGGCCGCAGGGCATTGAAAAACGGGATCAGCTGGCCGGCCAACAGGATGGCAAAACCGCTGCCGGTCACGATAAAACCGGCGGCCCGGCCCCGCAAACGACTGACAAACCAGGCCGAGACCAGGCCCATCACGGGAATATTAGCGGCCCCGCTGCCGATGCCGGTCAGGGTATAAAGCAATGCCACCGTCGGCAGATCGCGGGCCAGCCCGATCAACATCATGGAAACGGAGACCAGCACGAGGGCCAGGGGAATCAGCCTTCTCGCCCCCAGCACGGCCTGCAGCCGGCCGCAAAAAAGGACGGCGGCCAGGTAACCGATAAAGTTGCAGGTACAGACCAGGCCCATCTGCGAATAACTCAGGTGCAGCGAGGAACCCATGGCCGGCAACAGCATGCCGATGGAGAAACGTCCCAGACCTATCGCGGCGAAAATGCTTAGACAGCCGGCCAGGACGATGATCCAGCCATAGTGGACAACGGGCCTTGTTTTTGCTTTCAATATTATTCCGTGACGGCTTGAGGTTATTGTCCGAGGTTAAGGGCAGCACTCCGGTTTATTGCCACGTTCACCGCCGCTCCGACCTTCCCCGCGACAGCAGGGACAGAGGGCGGACGGTTGCGTTACTTTCCTTTTTTACTTTTCATGTTTAATGTACCCTGGAAAAGGTACTCCCTGTATCCATGACGGCTTGAGGTAACATTTCATGCAACATATGAGACCTATTGTATTATTTACAAATTAACGTGTTTCCTGGTCTTCACCGCGCCGGACTGCGGGGCGACCGATAACGGCACCTCTGCTGCGTTGGCAACAAAGTTGATATCATACCAGTGTCATGTCAAGTGACAAATAACGCAAGATAATCAACATCGTTGCCGCCTTGCATCTGCACCGTTCTCGAACGCTCACGGATCCAGGTAATCTTTAGATATGTCGAATCTCACCACCCCTCACAATCCGGAACAACCGGAGGGCGATCCGGGCCGCATCGTTGCCTCGGGCTCAGCGGAGCACCTGGCACTCTGTTCGCTGGTCCTTGAAGCCGTCGGGATTGCACACTCGCTCCTGGCCCGGGAGGGGGTCCTGACGGTCCCGGAAAAAGATGCCGACACGGCCGACCGGCAGATCCTGGCCTATTTTGCGGAAAACGCCGACTGGCCGCAAGTACAGACTTCCCTGCCCGTCCAGGTGCAGACCGGCAACCCGCCCACCCTGCTGATGATCGGCGGCCTGGTCATTCTATTCTGGGTTACCGGTCCCTGGCAGGGCAACTCAACCTGGTTCCAGATCGGCGCCATCGACAGCCGGGCCATTCTGCAGCAGGGACAGTGGTGGCGGCTCGTTACCGCCCTGACCCTGCACGCCACTCAAGTCCACCTGCTCGGCAACTGTATCATCGGCGGCTTTATGATCCACCTCCTGTGCAGAACGACCGGCTCAGGCCTGGCATGGCTGTCCGTTATCCTGCTGGGAGCACTTGGGAACCTGATCAACATTGCGGTCCGGGACACGGTACACTACTCCATCGGCTTTTCCACGGCCATTTTTGCCGCCATCGGTATCTTCAGCGGTCTGCAGATATACGCCGGCCGCCGGATAAAGATCAGAGACCTGCTCATGCCCCTGGGCGCGGGAGCGGGGCTGCTCGCCCTCCTGGGCGCGGGCGGCAAACACACCGACCTGGGCGCTCATTTTTTCGGCCTTCTCTGCGGTATCGGCGGCGGCATGGTCATCCGCTATTTCGGTCTCCTGCGCCTGGCCGGCAATGACCGTTTTCAACGGGCCTTATACCTGCTGTCTCTGTTCATCGTCGTTGGCTGCTGGATACTGGCCTGGGGGTAAGTTTCAGGGGCACCGCATCTTTGCACGATCGCGCTTGCACAAATATGCGGCACCCCTGACCACTTACAGCGATATAGCTAGGCGGTTTCACGTGCTCAACGTGAAACCGCCTAGCTATTATATATCCTGTGATGAGTTACGCCTGGGGGACCAGAAAACACCGGATGGGAAAAAAAGTTGGCAAAGCGGACGGTTTCCTGTATTCTTCATCATTAAGGGTCCGCTCAAAAATAACTTCACACTTTCGTATCCCGAATCCAAGCGTCAATTCCGCGGACTTATTTCCGAGCGAACTCCTGAAACGATCACCTACGATCACTTCTATTTTGCGAAAAAATTCGAGCCGCATCCGCAGGCAACGTGAATCAAAAAACCAGGACCTTTTATGTCAATGAATGATCAGCAACCACCCTGGGGGCAGAAAAACCGCCCATCATCCCCGGAAGATTTACTGGCGGTCTTGATTCAGAAAATCAAAGACGCCTTTACCGGCCAAAACAACAACTCCGGCCAGGGCGGCGGTGGCGGCGGGCAGCACCCGCCGGCTGGCCAGGCTGCCTTTCCCGGAATCGGCAAGGTCATAATGATTATTGCCGCCATCATTATTTTCCAGCTTGTTTACTCCTCCTTCTACACCATCGAACCGGGCAAGGTCGGCATTATCCTGCGTTTCGGCAAGTATAACCGGACCGCCGAACCGGGACTCCATTTCAAACTTCCCTACATTGAGGGGCTGGACAAAGTGGATGTGCAGTCGGTGCGCAAGGAAGAATTCGGTTTCCGTACCGTCATGCCCGGCAAAAACACGGTTTTCAATAAACAGGGATTCAATCTAGAATCCCTGATGCTGACCGGCGATAAGGACGTCATCGACGTAACCTGGATCGTGCAGTACATTGTCAGCGATCCGGTCCACTTTTTATTCAAGGTCCGCAATGTCCCCCAGGCGGTGCATGATGCCTCGGAGATGGTCACCCGCCGCATCGTCGGCAACATGGACTTTGATTACATCCTGAGCAACCGGGAAATCCTGGCCAACAACGCCAAACATGAACTGCAGGCCGTCCTGAATAAGCTGCAGTGCGGCGTCAAGATACTCACCATGCAGCTCATCGACATCAATCCGCCTGACCAGGTTAAACCGGCCTTTAACGAGGTAAACGAGGCCGACCAGGACATGAAACGGCTGGTGAACGAAGCCGAATCGACATACAACCGGGTCATCCCCAAAGCCAAAGGCAGTGCCAAGCAGATCGTTGAAGAGGCCAAGGGCTATGCGGCGCAACGGGTCAACCGGGCCCAGGGTGAAACGGCGCGATTCGATGATATTGTCAACCAATACTTAAAGGCCCCGGCAGTAACCCGGCGGCGGATGTATCTCGAAGCCATGCAGGACTCCCTGCCCAACGTGAACCATGTCTACGTAATGGACAAAAAAAATCAGACCCTGCTCCCGTTCCTGGACCTTAGCGGTAAGGATAAGGCCAAAGCCCGGTCAATAAAATAAACCGCTCCTTTCAGGGGAAAAACTTTCAATAATTCTTGACCATTACATACAGGACGATATGAAAAAAATTATCCAGATTATCCTGCTCGTCATCGTCGCCGGCCTCATTGTCACGGCATGGGACGGCTTCTACATCCTCCAAGAAGGCCAGCAGGCTATTATCACCCAGTTCGGCGCCCCGGTCGGGACCCCGATAACCGCGGCCGGATTGAAGTGGAAGACCCCTTTTATCCAGCATGTCCAGTTCTTTGAAAAAAGAATTCTGATCTGGGATGGTGAACCCAACCAGATCCCCACCAACGATAAGACCTTTATCTATATTGAAACGACAGCCCGCTGGCGGATCGCCAATGCGCTTCGCTTTTTGCAGGCCGTGGGCACGGAAAACAGGGCTCAGACCCTGCTCGATGATATCATCAACGGTACGGTGCGGGACCTGGTCAGCAAGAATAACCTGATCGAAATTATTCGCAGTTCCGACTGGACACCGGCGTACATGGCGGCAAACAAAAAGCAGGAAGACGCCGTGATGGTCCCGCCCAAGCTGGGGAGGGACAAAATCAGCCAGAGGGTGCTGAACGTGGCATCCAAGATGACCGAGAAGTATGGCATCAAGCTGGTCGATGTCATGTTCAAACGGGTAAACTATATCGAGTCGGTCCGAAAAAAAGTCTATGAACGAATGATCTCGGAACGGCAACGGATAGCCGCGAAGAAACGTTCACTGGGCGAGGGGCGCAAGGCCGAGATCCTCGGCCAGGTCGAGCGAAAACTCAAGGAAATAACTTCCACCGCCCAGAAAGAGGCGACGATGATCAAAGGCCAGGCGGACGCCAAGGCGACAGAAATTTACGGCGAAACCTACAGCAAGCACCCTGAATTTTATGCCTTTGAGAAAAGCCTGGCAAGTTACCAGAAAATTCTGACCAAGAATACCACGCTGATCCTGTCGTCGAATTCGGAACTGTTCAAGTATCTTGACAGCACCAAAAAGAGCAAATAAAAAACCGGGGCCGCAGGGCCCTGTGACCCGGGGACACTTTCTTTTGGTTAGGGACTCGGAAAATAGTAATGTACCTGGGTCACTCCCGGATCCCGGATATGGGTCAGGTTTGGTTGCACCGATTGAACAACCCCGCAGGCATAGCAGTGCTACGTCGATGATTTTGTGATTGAGGCGCGGCCAAAGATGGCCCAAAGCCGGGATGCATTATTGATGGGCAGAGGCATTAAGGAAACGAACAAAAAAAATCAGTCGAGGATCACCCCTGAGCCCTCATCGGCAAAAGACGGCCGCTGTTCGGATGAATAGGGAATGCGGCCCTGTTCGTTGAGCATCTCCTCGAAACGGACAAGATCCCGCTCGCTGGAGAGGTGATCCAGTTCCAGCTTGTCAAAGCGACAGGGGCAGTTGATAAGCTGCCCGCCGCACCAGGGACATATTTCCACCGGGCAGCCCAGTTCATGCAGTTCGCCGCTGGCTGCATGACAGGCCGGGCAGACATCCAGATCCCCGTCTATGGGGGCATAGATGCTCAACTCTTCGGCTGCTCCGCATAGCCGCTGACAATCATCCCGGTCGGCAAAACCGAAAAAATCGAGTAATTCCGGATCCCATAATCCCTCGGCCAGGAGACCTTGGAAATCGAGGCCTTCACTTGACACCAGGTAGAGGTAGCCGCCGGCTCCCGTCATCGCCGCCAGGAGAAGAACCCCCTGCCGGCGGGCAACCAGCCTGATTTCCCGAATCCAGTCGCGCCGGGCCTCGGGCAGAAAACTGTAAAATTCATGCAGCAGGTCAAGGACCAGCCTGTCATGCCGGTAGATCTCCAGGAGATCAAGGGCCTCGGCCAGCCGCTCTTCCGGCACCGCATATTCCATCAGCTTCTCGATAGCCTCTCTCCTGCCGGCCCTGTCATCCATTGCCATCTCCCGCAACAAAGGTTCTGATCCTGTCCACCCAGCGGGCTGTTTCCCCGGCAATGTCCGGGGCCTGGGTCAACGCCGAAACGACCGCAATACGGCAGACACCATGTGCGGTCAGTTCCTCTACATGCTCCAGCTTGATCCCCCCCATGACCGTAAATGGCAGGCCCAGGTGCGATGAAAAACGGGCAACAGCCCCGATCCCGATGAATTCCGCCAACCCGGCCTTGGTCCGGGTGGGATAGAGCGGACCGATATTGTAATAGGAAACAGAAAGGTCGCCGGCCCTTTCCCGCCGGCCCAGTTGCCGGGCCTGCTCCTCGCTGTTGCACGAAAGGCCGATGATCATCTCCGGGGCCAGCCGCCGGACATCATCGGGCGGCAGATCGTTCCGGCCCAGGTGGACACCGTCGGCATCGGCCAGAAGGGCGATATCCAAGCGGTCGTTCACCAGGAACAGGGCTCCGGCCTCGCGCGTCTTGCGGCGGAAATACCTGGCCTTCTCAAGCAGTCGCCGGTCATCTGACTCCTTGTCGCGCAGCTGCACAATCCGCCCGCCTCCGAGCAGGACGGCATCAAGCCACTCTTCGTCACTGCGTCCTGCCGCCAGCCGTTCACATGAAACAGGATAGACCGTTACTTCATCAACGAACTGCCGCTGCCGACGCCGATACAATTCACCCTTTCCCATTATAACAACATCCTTCCCGGCGAACTCCCCGGGCATTGCCCCCGGGAGCCGTTACCATCCTGATGCGGGATCGCCCCCCCGCTCCATGGCAACTATTCATTCAGCTTGAATTTTACACGAACATCCGGTATTCTATATATTACTGTTTTTTTGAAACGGCCGGAAACGACCGGGAATAAAAAAACAGATGTGCCGGTTCATCTGCACACGGGTCAGACCAGCTTGTGTCCGAAATGTTCCCCTAAAAAAATTATTTTCATAGTACCCGAACAGCTCATTCCGCGCACTGTTTTTCCCCGAGTCCGGATCGAGACATAAACCTCCCGTCGCTTGCGTACTGGACGGAAACAGCAAAAAAACATAAGGACCAGCCATGAACAAGAACGCCGCCAGCCGTATGGCAGAACTGACCATAGATGGCAAATCTCACTTAATGCCCATTCTCGAGGGTACCGAGGGATGCAGGGCAATCGACATCAGTAACCTGCTGCGGGACACCGGTTGCATAACTCTTGACAGCGGTTTCAAGAACACCGGCTCCTGTACCAGCGCCATAACCTATCTTGATGGTGACAAGGGCATCTTCCGCTACCGCGGCTACGACATCGAAGACCTGGCCGAAAACTGCGTCTTTATTGAAGTGGCCTATCTTCTGCTGCACGGCAAACTGCCCAGTGCCGAGGAACTCAACAATTTCAAGATGCTCCTTGAAGGCTTTGCCCTGGTCCACGAAGATATGATTCATTTCTTCGACCATTTTCCTTCCAACGCCTCACCAATGTCGATTCTTTCAGTCATGGTCAACACCCTCTGTAATTTCTATAGAGAAATGAGTGATGACCCGCTGACCAACATTGACATCACGGCCGCGCGGCTGATTTCCAAGATCAGGACCATTGCCGCCTTTTCCTACAAAAAATCCCTGGGCCAGCCGCTGGTCTATCCCCGCCAGGACCTGTGCTATTGCGGTAATTTTCTCAACATGATGTTTCACAAGCCGGTCAGGAATTACGAGGTACGGCCCGAACTGGTATCGACCCTGAACAAGCTGCTCATCCTGCATGCGGACCACGAACAGAACTGCTCCACATCGACCGTCCGCCTGGTCGGCAGCGCCGGGGTCAACCTGTACGCCTCCATCTCCGCCGCCATCAGCGCCCTCTGGGGACCGCTGCACGGTGGGGCCAACGAAGCGGTTATTGATATGCTGGAGGGAATCTATGCCGATGACAGTAATTTTGAAAAATACATCGAGAAGGCCAAGGATAGAAGCGACCCGTTCAAGTTGTCCGGTTTCGGTCACCGGGTGTACAAGACCTTTGATCCACGCGGGAAGATAATAAAAAAGGCCTGCGACGATATCCTGCTCTCTCTCAACGTCTCCGACCCCTTGCTTGACATTGCCCGGGAACTGGAAGAGATCGTTTTAAAAGACGACTATTTCCTCGAACGGCATCTTTATCCCAACGTGGATTTCTACAGCGGTATTATTTACCGGGCCATCGGCATCCCCGCCAATATGTTTACCGTCATGTTTGCCATGGGCCGCCTGCCCGGCTGGATCGCCCAGTGGAAAGAAATGCGCGAAGACCCGGGGACAAAAATCGGGCGGCCCCGCCAGCTCTACGTCGGCGAACCCAGGCGAGATTTTGTCCCGCTTGACGAACGGCCATAGTTCAACCTGGTGACCACAGAGTACAAAAATACGAAAAAACAACATGTCGTGGCGTTCATAGGTGCTACAATGGCACTACTTCTTTTAACTAGTTGCATACAAGTTGCATACAAGTTGCATACAAGTTGCATACAATATTGTCAGCAAAATATGCCCCCTACCCATTTAGTCAGCGACTTAAAACAAATGGCATGTTAAGCAGATAAAATAGGAGAAAAAAAATGAATCACGACAAAGGAGAAACCGGGGCCGTCGCTGAGCGCCTGTCAAAGCAACTCCAGGCTCTGGCGACGAGGGTAGAGCAGTTATCAGAGCGAGTGTCGAATCTTGAAAGCAGCAGAGCAACCATAACCGGCCGGCCGGCCGGCAGCCGCATACCGGCAGCAAGGCAACAGCCGAGTCTGAAACTAGCCGGACGTCCCTCCACGCTGATTAACACCGGGATTCTGTCGCGTATTGCAACGATATGTTTCCTGCTGGTTATCGCCCTGATTCTGAGAACAATAACCGATAACCATATTGTCAATACCCATATCGGTTCACTGCTCGGTATAACCTATGCCGTCCTGCTCATCGTCACTGGCTGGCGACTCTACGAAAAGGAGAGTCGACTGGCACCGGTATTTCCGGGTTGCGGAATTCTGCTTCTCTTTTTAGTCGTTCTTGAAACCCATATCCGTTTCGGATCGCCGTCCTCCATCTGGGCATACACCATTATCTTTATTGCCAGCACTTTTGTCTTTGCCATGAGCCTTCGTTACAAGGCCTCGTTTCTTATCTACCTGGCCGTCCCAGGTGCCGCGACAATTGCCATGGCGATTGACTTCCCCAGTCCCGCCTACCCGATTCTCGGCGCTTTTCTTCTCGCCGCAAATATTGCCGCCTCCTATGCTTTTAAGCGCCGGGCGCGCTACGGTTATCTGCGGGGGTTCACCCTTGTCATCTCCGTATCCTTCTGGCTGCTCTGGGCTTCCAAGATAGATACCATCTATTCCTATTACGCCAATCGGTCGATAAACGAGCTGTACCCCGCCTGGTTCTTCGTCATGCTCTTCCTGTTCTGGGGCGTTTACGTAACCACGGTGATCCTGGAAGTTATCAAAAAAGAGCCACAGCTGGATTTTTTTGAAAGCTTTCTGCCG
This sequence comes from bacterium BMS3Bbin14, assembly GCA_002897615.1. GTDB lineage: Bacteria > Desulfobacterota > Desulfobulbia > Desulfobulbales > Desulfobulbaceae > BMS3Abin13. The sequence continues at coordinate 184,681 of BDTX01000006.1, read as the reverse complement.
ACCTTGAGTGCGGCCGGTGCGTTCTGGGCAGGGCACACCGTACCTGCGGCTTGGTTTGGAGACGGCCGATGGTTTGACGTCACGGTCGTGATTATTGCCGCCGGCCATCTGGCCCTGGCCTGGTGGCTTGCCGGTCATGACCGGGAGAGAGCGAGGGGCAGCAATGTCTTTGCGTTGGCCGGGACCTGCCTTATCGTCCTGACATCCGCGACAGTCATCCGCGACATCGGCCTGGTGCTGCCGGTCTGGTCGGCAGGCGCATGTGTCCTGGTGCTGCTGTCCGCCAAGTGGCATAACGAAGGCATACGAATTACTTCATACCTTTTGCAGTTAACGGCCTGCATCGTCGCGATCATGTCCGGCGCGATGACGGTGCCGTCATCGCTGCCACTGTCCGGCGGTCTGGCAGCCGCCGGCCTGGCCTGTTTCAGCCTTCTGCAATACCGCTGGAGCCGAATTCACAAGCCGGTTCCGACCTATTCGTTTTATTTCTCCAAAATTGACAAAAATGACCACAGCGCCGTTATCCTTCTTCTAATCGGACTGTTGAATGTTTTTTATTTCGCCCAGTTCGGACTTTATGAAATTTTCAGCCGGGTCACGACGGACTGGAGGCCTTCTTTACAAAGCGGACAATCGCTCACCATCAACCTTAGCGCAATTGTGTTGATGTTTATCGCTTTGCAGGAAAAGGATAAAGAAATTATCGTGGTTGCTGCTGCTGTCGCCCTTATAGGAATGACCAAGGTATTCGTGTTCGACATGTTCAGCATCAAGGGAGTGCCGCTGGTATTGAGTGTTTTTTCTTCAGGCGCGGTGGCGGCCGTCGGCTCGGTAATAACCGGGCGCTGGCAGAAGAAAGAGACGACATAGCGGCCGGACGAAAAAATGGCGGAAGGGGGTAAAACTCCCGCCCTTTTTTTCGGAAAGTGTTTTTAACCAGACTCAGCTTGACGAACTGAATACCCACCGGCACGGAGAACAGGCCCGCGCTTCTACTTGCCCGCCTTGGCCTGCCGCTGTTCCCCGGCTTTTCTCAAGCGGTCCCGCTCGGCCTTCAGCTCCAGATATTCCTGTTCGGCCTTTTGCAGCGCCTCATCCTGCCGCTGTTTGATTTCCTTGACCTTCGCCTCGACCCGTTCCTTTTTCAGGGTCATGCCCTCGGCCCCGAACAGGGTATTGGCCAGGTATTTAAAGGAAAACATCATGAGCGCCACATCGTCTTCCTTGATTTGCTCCAGGACCTTCTCATCCACCTCGTAGGTATCCAGGAAAGAGGAATTGAAGATAAATTTGCGAAAGGAATCAAGATCGGTCGAGGCCATGAAAAACATCCGTTTGGCCGCGTCGCTCAATGAAGCCTGGAAGCCGAACGACTTGCGCCGCATGATCAGGCGCAGCCACTCCTTGTTCATCTCGTCGCGAACGTCAACGCCCTGGTCCTCCCGCCACTCACGAATCGTCCATTCCTTGTCCTCTTCAAATCCCTTGCAGTGGTCTTCCTTGACCAGGAAAAAAAACTTCTCTTCTTCCGCATTGTCGGTGCCGCCTTCATGGAAATCAGCCATCCCTACCGGGTAATACCGACACGCGGAAGGCCGGTCGGAGTAGACCGTGCAGCCCTCGGGCGTCACAAAGGGACAGGCGCCGGTCTCCTCGTCGAGCTTGATCTGCACCCCGGGCATGTCCGCCTTTTCGAGATAGGTCGGCTCGGTATACTGCAGGACGAACTCATGAGCGGCAATCCCCAGGCGCCGGCGAAGAACCAGGATATCGTAGGGCGTCAGGATAATCTTAATTCCATGGCAACAGACGGTGAAGCAGGGAACACCGGGATGACAGCGAAACTTTAACTTGCTGTCAAAGGTAAGCTTCTGCGGCAGGATATGCGACGGATTCTTATCCGTACTGTCAAAAAAACCTTTTTCATCGTCAATAATTTTTTCCTCGGTCATGGTGGAGCCTCATCATCTTCAATTTTATAGTCAGGTCAATTCTGCTTGGTCAGGTCAATTCTGCTCAGCTAGCCGAGATACAATATTCATCCTTCCCGCCTCTGTCAAATCGAAACGAGCCCGGCCGCAGCCGCCTGTTGCCAAATTTTCTCCGGACTGGTTTGTTTCTTGCTATTTCTATAAAAAGAAATTATTGTATATCTTTGTAAAGGAAAGACTTTGACTTTTAATCATGAGAATAATGGTTCGCTTAAAGACAACTGCGCAGAATTGGCCCCCCTCGGACCCAGGGGGCGAAAAGGCGACGTTATTTTTTTTGCGCTGACTCAAAGAAGAGAAACGCCATATTTTTCCGGCCGAATCTTCACAGATGGAATTGAATAGAATCGTATGAAATTTTTTTTTTGCAGGCCTATCGACTTCAGCAAGGTTGACACCCTCGTTTACCATCTCCCCGACGGGCCGTCATTCGCCGTGCAAATGGAAGGGATTGAAGACCTTATTGATATTGATATGGAAATGGGTGATGTCTGCGACACCTCCGATATTGACGGAGTCGTTCATTTTTTTCCCAAGGGCAATGCCTGACCAGTTCATCGGCGCTTGTCCCTGACTTCTCTTCATGGGAAGCAACTTAACCCTGAATCCGTGACGGCTTGAGATTACACTTCATGCAATATCTGGAATTTATTGCATTATTTCCAATAAATAAATGCATTTTATATTCTTCACCGCGCCGCCCTCCGGGGCGCCCGATAACGGCACAGCTGCTGCGTTGGCAACTCCTTGATATCACACCAGGATAATCAATATCGTTGCCGCCTTGCATCTGCACCATTCTCGAACGCTCACGGATTCAGGTTAACCTGTGTCCATCCAGAAACGGTCTTTTTCGGCCGCTAACCAGGCCGTCCATGGTCTCCCTGCCGACGGATGTAATTCCCCGCTTACCATCGACCTGAAATCCGACGGTCATGTCCATACTCGTTTCTGCAACCACGCGAGCGGGGAGATGGAAGACTATGTCCGGGCAGCTCTTGCCAAGGGACTTGAATCAATAACCTTTCTCGAACATCTTGAAGCGGAGATCCGCTATCCCGAACGAACCTGGCTCACCGACACGGACTTTGATTCTTTCTTCCAGGAGGGAAACCGGCTCAGGGAAAAATACCAGGGAGCCCTAACCATCAACCTGGGGGTGGAAACGGGATTCAACCCCTCGGCCGTGGCCCGGCTGCGTGAAATGCTGGCTCGCTACCCCTGGGACCGGGTCGGCCTTTCCTATCATTTTTTTTCCGACGGCAAACAACACTTCAACATGGTCAGCCGGCGGCCGGAAAATATGGCGGGGCTGGCGGCACTTGGCCTTGACCGGGTGCTCTCCGGCTATTTTGCCGGTCTCATCCAGGCGGTCCGGGAAATCGACGGCCAGGTTCTCTGCCATATTGATGCCGTCATGCGCCACTATCCCCATCTCTCCTTCAACCGGTCCCACTGGCAACAGGTGGAACGGCTTCTTGACCTGGTAGCACAAAAAAACATGGGCCTGGAGCTGAACACCTCCGGCTTTGCCATCAGGGGCGAACCCTATCCATGTCAACGTATCGTGGCCATGGCCGTCAGGCGCAATCTTCCATTGATCCCCGGTTCCGATGCCCATCGGCCGGACCAGGTCGGACGTTATTTTGACCGGCTGCCGGCATTTCTTGCCCCGGGCAACTCCGCACAATAAAATCCGACCTGTTTTTAATGTTTCTTACCCGGTAACTGTTCGGATGTGCTCCATATTCCCGGTAACTGTTCAGATGTGCTCCATATTCCCGGTAACTGTTCAGATGTGCTCCATATTCCCGGTAACTGTTCAGATGTGCTCCATATTTGGGTAAGCAGACCAACGAATCCATAGTAGGCTATGTGAGGCGGTCTGATCGCCCGAAGATGGAGTGCAGCTGAACAGTTACCTTACCGGGGCAGCCAGTCCGCGCCGATCCGGCGGATCACGTTAAAGCCACCGCTCAATACCAGCGTATTCTTTTTGCCGATATGGCGCAGAAAAACCTGTACCTCGAATGACCGGGTCCCGGCATCGCAGAGAATAATCATGGTTTTGTCATCCGGCAGTTCCTGGTAACGGCTGCGGATCTCGGGATAAGGCACAGCCACCCATTTGTCCCGACCGAATTTTTCGACAAAAGGGGCGGTTTCCTTGGGGTGACGGATATCCAATACCACCCAGTCCTGTTCCCGGCTGGAATCATCCATCCAGGCCAGGAACCGATCCATGCCCACCTTGTGCAGCAGCCCGGCGCAGAGATTGTCGGCCACAAAGGCAACGGCGTTCAGAGAATCAATGGCGGCGGAAAACGGCGGCGCATAGGCCATCTCGACGGTGGCAAAATCATCAATGGTGGCACCCCGGGCGATGAGTGCCGCAGCCGTGTCGATGCGGACGGAGACGGAATCGTTCATCACCCCGAATCCCTGCAACCCCAGGACTTTGCGGGTCCCGCGGTCAAAAACCATCTGGAAAACGACAATGGCCTCACCGGGGAAGAAATGGGCCCTGTCGGACGGAGCCGTCAAGGCATAGTCCGCATCGAAACCCTCGGCGACCGCTGTTTCATAACTGATTCCGGTTGCCCCGATACAGCGATCAAAGGCCTTCATAATAAAACTGCCGACAACGCCGTTAAAGGTGGAAACCCTGCCGGCCATGTTATCAGCGACAATCCGGCCCTCGCGGTTGGCCAGTGAACCGAGCGGGGCAAACGTTTTCTTGCCGGTGACAAGGTTGGTGGAGGCGATACAGTCACCGGCCGCATAGATGTCGGGGTCGGAGGTCTGCAACCGGTGATTGACCACAATCCCGCCCCAGGGCTCCACCAGCAGTCCGGCCTCGGCGGCCAGCTCGCTGCGCGGCCGGACACCGACCGCCATGATGACCATATCCGCGTCAATGGTCCGCCGGGCGGTCTTGACCGCAACCACCACGCCGTCATCATTCCCGACGATTTCGGTCGCCGACTCATCGGTGTGGACCGGGATGTTCTTTTCCTCGAGATGAGCCTTGAGCATCGCGGCAAAGGGCCAGTCAACAATACGCGGCAGCAACTGCGGCATGAATTCCAGCAAGGTTGTTTCGATGCCCCAGAGATCGGTCAGCGCCTCGGCCATTTCCACGCCAATGGCCCCGCCGCCGATAACCACGGCCTTCCCCACCCGGCCATGGGCGATACGTTCCTTGATTTCAATGGCCTTGTGCAGATCGCTGATGGTAAAGACCCCGTCCAGGTCCGCCCCCGGAATCGGCAGCACAAAAGGTTGGGCCCCGGTGGAAAGCATCAACTTATCGTAGGCGATATCGCTCTTTTCTCCGGAATCAAGATTCTCGATCCGTACGGTCCTGGCCCGGCGATCAATCCCCAGGGCCCGGGTCCGGGTCATGACGGTCACGCCCTTGGCATTGGCAAAAAAAGACTCGTCGCGGAGCATGTGAAAGCTGGTGGAGCGCAACTCCTGTTCATCCGAGACATCACCGCACACGTAGTACGGAATACCGCAGCCGCCATAGGATATCAGGTTATCCTGATCAATAACCGTGATATCCCAATCCGGCTGCAGGCGTTTCAACCGGCAGGCGGCCTTGGGCCCGGCGGCCACCCCGCCGATAATAACGATTTTCTTGCTCATGATGTTTCCTCCAATATCAAAAAATATGTAATTAAAACTGATTCAATTTTTCCATGGCCGAACCTGATTCGCCTACTGTTGGGGCGGCGCGCCGAAAACTCCCGGCAGCAAATCAGGCAGCACCTTTTCCAGCTGTTGATTAATTACCCGGCCGGCCGCGTGCTGAACGAGATCTCTCACCGTATCGACAACCATGTTTCGATCAAAGGCCGGATGACCGATGGTGCCCCGGATAGGTACCCGGACCATTGTTCCCTTCAATACACGATAGGCTTCCCTGCCGACAAGTCCAGGGGTCAGCGGGACCTGGAGGATGTACTGCAACGACTGATCCATACCGACGGAACCGGTCAGCAGCATCTCTGAACCGGCAACAAGGATGTGAACCGGGGAACAGGTGATCCGGCCGTTGCTGCCGTAACACGTCATCTCCTTATCACCCAGCCTGAGCCGGTCATCTTCCCGGCCGAAACCGGACAACACCTCCCGCAGCAGCGGAGAGCTGTTCAGCTTGACCCGGCTGACATCGAAAACAACCGAAAACGCGGCCTTCCGGCCGCCCTGGTGAACCAGGGGCCAGGAAAATGAATTGAGCCGGACATCCAACTGACCGGATGGGGTCGCCAACAGGCCGAACAGCGGATGAACACGTCCCAGGAGTTTGACCAGGGACTTTTGCAACCGGACATTGGTGAGAATGCGGCTGTTACGCGGCACGGTGAGAACGGCAGGCTCGGACGTCAGGGTAAGCTCCGGAGCCAGGTCAAGGGTACCGCCGTTCACCTGCCCCGTGAAATCCATGTGCAGGACACCTTTCTCCATATACACGGGCATGTCCAGGTCCGAAAGGTCAAGCCCCATGTATCCGACATGGCCGGCATAGAGCTTGGTAAAAAATTCAAAGTGTTTCTTGAGTTCCGCTCCCTCTTCGTCCAGCGGATATTGCAAAATAAAAGCCTCGGTTTTTCGCCCGGTCATCGCCAGGTCAAGGCCGAAGCGGTTATGCAGAATCGAGGCAACCCGCTTTAAATCCGGGGTCAGCTTACCCTGGGCCTTGAGGAGCCGCTTCCCCTTGGTCCCTTCGATGCTGCCGGTGGCCTCGAGATCAAGGGCGCCTGAATGCAGGGCCACGGTCTTGATTACCGCGTTGCCGGTAAAAAGCCGCCCCTGCATCTCCACGGCCGCGCTGATATTTCGATCGGAATACAGCTTCTTTTTCCGCCGGAGCAGGCTGAAATTCCTGAGCTGCAACTTCGAGCTCAGCCGCTGGCCGCCGGGTCCCGGCCCGGAAACATCGAAAACCAGGTGCGCCGAACCACGGAGCCCGGTCGACGGGGACAGCTTACCCATGCCGTGCAGGAGTTTGGCCAGCCTTTTCAGGTCGACATCCATTTTTATCCCGGAACGCAATATCTCCAGCGGCCTTTGCCAATCGGTCAGGGCCAGCTCTTTCACCGTCATTTTTCCCAGCGCCGCCTTGACCTGAACATTGCGCAGGAACAGGCTGTGGTCGGGAAAAACAACGGCCGTGTTCCCCGCCCCGGTCCGGAAGAATTCAGTGCGGTTTTTACTAACCGCCAGGCCATGAACGAAAACCGGCGGCTGCCCTTTGGCCGCCGGCCTGTTAATGCGCAGACGGATATTTTGATCATGGTAGGCCAGGCCGGGCCGGTTAAGGATGAAATCGGCTATTTTACCGTCGAGCTCCCGGACCGCCAGGGTCCCCCGGTCAAAGAACCCGGAGGCCTGCAACCGCAGGTTTCCCGCCATTGTCGTGTCACGGTGGAGAATGCCGAAAGTTTGCAGCAGGTCGGCGACCCGCTCCAGGTCGAGCTTGGCATCGACGGTATAGCGGCTGGAAAACGAACCGGCCCGGCGCTGCAAGCCCCCGGCGGTCAGGGTGATTTTGCCCGGCCAGGAAGAGGCCGTCAGCTGCACGTCCAGAGGTGAGTCCTGCTGCCAGGGGAATGACCGGGGGACCAGGACCCGGCTGGTAAAAGACAACTGATGCGGCGGCAATACCAGCTGGCCGGAGTGAAAGAGGATACACTTGCTGATCGTGAAATTCGTGTCGATCCGATAACGGTGATCGTCTTGCAGGACGGATGTCGCCTTGAGGTCCAAGATGCCGCCGCCGGACCATTGAAAAACAAAAAACTTTTTAATTTCCTTGAACGCCTGCCGCAAATCCGCCGAGGCCACCAGGGAAAAGGAACTGAGGTTACCCCGGCCGCGGGCGTGGATAAATGGCGCCTCGAGATCCAGCCTGCTGATCCGCATGCCCCGGCCGTTCTTTTCACCATTCAACCACAGGGATACCGGCTTGTTCCAGACAAAGGAACGGCCATGAAACACGCCGCCGAGCTGATCGGCCCGCGCCCTGGCTGTCAGTTTCACGGCCTGGCCGACCTGTGCCAGCGTGACATCGAGATCGAGAGTCCCGGACTTTAGCTGCCCGTCCTTTCTGACCCTGAGCAGATGCGGAAAGAGGTCGAACAGGACCGGCAGGTTCACCTTGGCCCGGCCGGTCAGTTGTTTATGAACTGTGCCGTATTCGCCGGCGGCATGAAGCGATGCCAGGTCGGAATCAAGATCCAGGCGGGTGAGGTGCCAGCCCCGGCCGGCCTTCCGGTCACAGTCAAGCGCCAGTTGCACATTATGGAGTACGGGTTGATCCTGGCCCAGGAAGCCGCCGCTCAACTGCAAAGCGGCCAGCCCGGCCTTGCCCTGCACCTGGAAATCCCTGGTGCCTGCCGCCTTGAGGTGGAAGTCGGCATTGAGGATGCCCTGCCCGGTCGGCAAATCACCCCTTGACGCGGCCGTGGCCAGGATCTCCTTCAATTGCAGATCGGCTATCTTGACATCGACCTTGGCCAGCAGGGTCTCAGGCGACGTCCCCTGCCGGACCGGCAGGTTCAGAGAACCCTGGGCCTCCACCTTGCCTTTTTTATCCCCGGCACCGAACTTCAGATCAAAGGTAATCACGCCGCCGGATAAAAATGAATGCAATTCAAGGTGTTGCGCAAGCCCGGTTATCTTGCCGCCGGCGGAAGAAGCATTAACCTGACCGTCCTTGACCAGCAGTTCGGCCACCATCCCCTCCCAGGGGGAGAGACCCGTCTCTTTTTCTTTGCCCTTTCGGCTCTCCCGCCGCGACCGGGAAAAACCGTTTTTTGCCGGCCCGGACTTGAGTCCCGATTTCAGGCGCGGAGTAATCTCGACGACAGGAGAGTCGACGGTGATGAACCCGAGATTCTTCGGGGCCGTGACAAGTTCAAGTAAGCCATGACTACAGGTTATCTTGGGAATCGTGACCCGGATCCCCAGGTCGGGATTACGGTAGGTAATATTCCGGCACAGCACCCCCTGGCTCCAGCCGACCAACCAGGATTTAACAATAAGCTCTCCGGGGATTCTTTCGTTAAGCCGGGCAAGAATCAGACGACGGGCGAAGTTTGATGACAGAACCGGAGGTAACAGGACAATAAAGGCAAGGACGAGCACCAGTGCCGATGTCAGAAAATATTTCCATCGCTTATTCACGACCCCCCTGCCCCCCTCATACACATCGACTTGGCATCAACCATCAATCCCCGCGAAACCACAGTTAGTTTGCCTTGAAAGATAGTGCTTGTCAACATCGTTCTCAGTTCTGAATCCGGCCTTCATGTGTTGCGGACAGCGGGGGGAACAGAATAAACAAAAAAACGGAAAAAACAAAAAAAGGGAGCCAGGCAAAATGCCTGGCTCCCTGATTTCTCTGGCGGGGCCGACGAGACTCGAACTCGCGACCTCCGGCGTGACAGGCCGGCGCTCTAACCAGCTGAGCTACGACCCCAGAGTCTATGTGGTGGGCGGAACAGGGCTCGAACCTGTGACCCTCGGCTTGTAAGGCCGATGCTCTCCCAGCTGAGCTATCCGCCCACATAGAAAGAGCCTTTTAGCAGGATAACCCCTTTCAGTCAAGGAAAAAAGCGGAATCAAGGCGGCCTGCGCCCTATCATTTGCCCCCGGATTTGTTCCCGATTTCCCGGGCTCAATCTCAAATTATTCGTAATTCAACCGTAATTCAACCTGATGGTCGGCCCAATCGGCGCAATGAATCCAGCCCGCATCCGGGCGCCGATCCTGCGACCTTTTTTCAGGCCGCCCCTAAACGATTATATGCGTCGGCGTATTATGCGATGACAGCGTAAAATCATTCATGATTGAATCAAGCGGCACATCCTTGAACAGCTCCTCCCCTTCCCCGACAATAAGGGCCTTTTCCAGGACCTCGTCCATATGTTCGACCAGGTCGATTGTCAGGCTTTTGCGGATCTTCTGCGGCACCTCTTCCAACTCACTCTTATTCTCCCTGGGAATAAGGACATGGGTGATATTGCCGCGCCGGGCCGCCAGGAGTTTTTCGGTCAGGCCGCCGATGGGCAGGATCCGGCCGCGCAGGGTTATTTCGCCGGTCATGGCGATTTGCCTGTTCACCGGCTTTTTCAAAAGCGCCGAGATAATGCTGGTAGCAATGGTGATGCCGGCGGAAGGCCCGTCTTTGGGAATAGCGCCTTCCGGGACATGAACATGAATATCGATCTTCTGATAAAAATCAGGCGTAAGCCCGAGACGCATGGCCCGGGAACGGACGTACGACATGGCGGCCTGCACGGATTCCTGCATGACGTCGCCGAGCTTGCCGGTTATAATCATCTTACCGGAACCCGGCATCAACGTGGACTCAATCTGCAGGAGTTCTCCCCCGACCTCGGTCCAGGCCAGGCCGGTTGACAGGCCGATCTCGTCACGGGCCTCGGCCAGGCCGTAGCGATATTTACACACGCCGAGATAGCCCGCGACCGATTGCTGCGAGATGCGATAGGTCTTGGTTTTATCCTTCTTTTTCAGGCGGTCCCGGGCCACCTTGCGGCAGACCGAAGCAATGGTTCGTTCCAGGTTGCGCACCCCAGCTTCCCGGGTATAATGCCTGGCCATTTCCAGGATCGCCTTATCACTGAAGAGGATGTCCTTCTCTTTGAAGCCGTTGGCCACTAACTGCTTGGGCACCAGGAAGCCGGCCGCTATGCTCTGTTTGTCCTCTTCGGTGTAGCCGTTCAGCTGGATGACCTCCATCCGGTCCTGCAACGGCAGGGGAATGTCATGCAGATTGTTGGCGGTTGTAATGAAAAAAACCTCGGACAGGTCATAATCAAGGTCAAGATAGTGATCGTTAAAGGAACAGTTCTGTTCAGGATCAAGGACTTCCAACAGGGCTGCCGAGGGGTCGCCCCGGAAATCCATGCTCATCTTGTCCACCTCGTCCAGGCAGAATACCGGGTTGATGACTCCCGCCTTCTGCATGGAGTGGATGATCTTGCCCGGCATGGCGCCGATGTAAGTCCGCCGATGGCCCCGGATTTCGGCCTCGTCACGGACACCGCCCAAAGACAGCCTGACGAACTTGCGCCCCGTGGCCCGGGCAATGGACCTGCACACCGAGGTCTTGCCCACGCCGGGAGGCCCCACCAGGCAGATAATCGGCCCCTTGATCTTGCGGACCTGGAACTGCACGGCAAGATATTCGAGAATCCGTTCCTTGGGCTTTTTCAGACCATAGTGGTCCTCGTCAAGGATCTGCTCCGCCTTGTCAAGGTCTATTCTCGTCCGGGTCTTCTTAGACCAGGGCAGGCTGACAATGGCATCAATGTAGTTGCGCACTACCGTGCTCTCCGCCGACATGGGCGGCATCTGCCGGAGTTTTTTCAGCTCCTTCTTTACCTTGTCGCGGACCAGTTTAGGCAGCTTTTTCTTGTCAATGGTTTTTTCCAACTCGGCAATATCATCGCCTTCATCGCCCTGCCCCATCTCTTCATGGAGAGCCTTGATCTTTTCGCCCAGGTAATAATTGCGCTGCGTGACCCCCATTCTCCTTTTCACCTTGGCATGAATGGACTTCTCGACCTCCGACAGTTCCATCTCCCGTTGAATGACCTCCAGCAGCCTGGTAATCCTGTCCGGCAGCGAAACCGTCTCCAGGATCTCCTGCTTTTCCTGGGTCCGGAGCGGCAGGTGCGATGAAATCATATCGGCCAGCCGGGTCGGGGATTTGATCTCCATGGCCGAATCAAGGACCTCCCGGGGAATATTTTTATTCACCCGGGTGTACTGCTCGAAAAAACGGCGCAACTCACGGACAAAGGCCTCGACCTCCACTCCCTCGGTGTCCGTATCCGGCTCGTCGGCCACCTCGACCGAAAAATATGAATCCTGCTCAAGAAAGCCGGTAACCCGGGCCCGGTGTTTCCCTTCAACCAGGGCCTTGATCGTCCCGTCCGGCAGCCGGAGCAACTGCATAACCGAGGCCAGCGTGCCAACCGAATAGAGATGCTTTGCCCCCGGATCCTCAACCCCTGCGTCCTTCTGGGTCACCAGGAAAATCTGGGAACGGCTCTCCATGGCATCTTCCAGGGCGGCGATGGACTTTCTTCGGCCGACCACAAGCGGCACCACCATGCCGGGAAAAAGAACGATATCCCGAAGCGGCATCAATGAATAAATTCCAGCTGTTAATTCACTCATACTCTCTCTCAGGCGCTCTTCTTGTTTTCAAGATTATCATACAGGATAACCGGATAGTCACCATTGGTAATAACCTGTTCGCTGATGACACATTCCGTTACCTTGTTTTTTTCAGACGGCAGGTCAAACATCACGTCCAGCATGGCCTCTTCCATAACCGAACGTAACCCCCGGGCCCCTGACTTTCGCTTCATGGCTTTCGTGGCGATTGCCAGCAGCGCCCCGGCCGTGAAACGGAGGGAGATGCCCTCGAACTCGAACAGTTTCTGATACTGTTTGGTCAAGGCGTTTTTCGGCTCCTGCAGGATACGAATCAGGTCCTCCTCCAGCAACTCGACCATGGTGGCGATAACCGGCAACCGTCCAACCAGCTCGGGAATAAGTCCGAATTTGAGCAGATCTTCCGGCTGGACCTCGGCCAGGACTTCGCCGACTTTTTTATCGGAGTTGCCGACGACCTTGGCGCCGAAACCAATGGCCTTGGTCCCGGTACGTCTCTTGATAACCCCGTCGAGGCCGACAAAGGCACCGCCGCAGATAAACAGAATATTTTCCGTATTGATCCGCACCAATTCCTGTTGCGGATGCTTACGGCCGCCCTTGGGCGGGACCGAGGCAACCGTGCCCTCGATAATCTTGAGCAGGGCCTGCTGCACCCCTTCTCCGGAAACATCGCGGGTCAGGGAAGGACTGTCGGACTTGCGGGCGATCTTGTCAATCTCGTCGATATAGATAATGCCCCGCTCGGCCAGTTCAATATCATAATCAGCCGCCTGCAGCAGGCTGACGAGAATATTTTCCACATCATCGCCGACATACCCTGCTTCGGTCAAGGTGGTGGCGTCGGCGATGGAAAAAGGCACATTCAATACCCGGGCCAGGGTCTGGGCCAACAGGGTTTTCCCGCTGCCCGTGGGTCCGATCAGGATAATATTGCTTTTCTGCAGCTCAACATCATCCCCCAAGCCCTGCGCCTGTGACTCAATGCGCTTGTAATGGTTGTAGACCGCGACGGACAGCACCCTCTTGGCAAAGTCCTGGCCAATGACGTAGCCATCAAGAAACTTATTGATTTCACTGGGCTTGAGAATGTTGAGCAGACGCTCGGCGTCCTTATCGGCATCAGTGCCGTCCTGCACGATCTCGTTACAGAGATCAATGCACTCATCACAGATATAAACATTGGGTCCGGCAACGAGCTTGCCCACCTCTTCCTGGCTTTTGCCACAGAATGAGCAGGAACACGAAATGCCGTGATCATCACGAAAATCTTCAGCCATTTTTTTTCTCCTTGTCGGTCTTCTCCCTGCTGACAAGAACCTTATCAATTATTCCATACTTGACCGCCTCTTCAGGGCCCATAAAATTATCACGTTCAGTGTCGGCTTGAACCTTCTTGATCGTTCGACCGGTATGCCTGGCCAGAATCCGGTTCAAATCCTCACGCATCCGCAGAATCTCGCGGGCGTGGATATCGACATCCGTGGCCTGACCCTGAAATCCGCCCATGGGCTGGTGGATCATAATCCGGGCGCTGGGCAGGGAAAAACGTTTACCCGGGGCACCGGCCGCCAACAAAAGCGCTCCCATGGACGCGGCCTGCCCCATACACAGCGTCGCCACCTCGGAACGGACATACTGCATTGTATCATAAATGGCCAGGCCGGCCGTTACCGAGCCGCCGGGGGAATTGATATAAAAGGTGATATCCTTGTCCGGATCATCGGCCTCAAGAAACAAAAACTGCGCAATAATCAGGCTGGCCATATCATCAGTCACCGGCGTGCCCAGGAAAACAATACGTTCTTTGAGCAGCCGGGAATAAATATCAAAAGCCCGCTCACCACGGGGACTCTGCTCAACAACCATGGGAACCAAATTCATCTTGCTATACTCCTGATCCGCCCGGGGCGGAATTCAATATCAAAAATCAAAAAAAATAACAGGTATACCTTTATCATGCGCTATTCCGGGTTTTATGTCAAGATCCGCTCTCGGCCTCACCTGATTCCACCACCGCTTCCTGCGGGCCGGCAGGCACCTCGATTATGTTCGCCGCTTCACGCATAAACCGCAGAATTTTTTCATTGAGCAACTCATTGACGAACGGCAAGATCTCCTCGCGCCGCTGAAAGTACTGCTTCACCTCAGGGACCGTCATTTTATACTGCCCGGCGATACGCTGGTAGCCGTTCTCAATGTCCGCATCCTCGACCTTTATTTCTTCAACCTCGGCGATCTTCTTGAGGAGGAAATCTCCGCGAACCCGCTTTTCAGCGACTTCCCGATTCCTGGCGACGAGATCTTCACGCTTGATTCCGGCGGATTCCAGGGTCAGTCCGCTCTGTTTCAGATTCGCCTCAAGCTGTTTTTCCATCTCTTCAAGCTCATAAAGCACCAGCCGGACCGGGATGTCAAAATCATGGTTTTCAATCAGCTTCTGCATGATGCGGTCATCCAGGTCGCCATCAAGGGCCGCTTCCTTTTTTTCAAGGAGTTCCTGCCGCACAGCGTTTTTCAAATCATCAATGGTTTCGTAATCGCCATTTACATCCTTGGCAAACTCGTCATCCAGTTCCGGTTTCAGGCGCTCTTTTATGTCCTTGACATCAACCTTGAAGGTCACGGTCTTGCCGGCCATTACCGGGCTGGGATATTCAGGCGGAAAATCCACATCATACAGAGTCTTATCACCTCTCTTGAGGCCGACGATCTTTTCTTCGAATTCTTTACCCAGACTGCCCGAGCCGACATCCACCGAGTAATCTTCGTTATGGACCTCAGGCATGGGCGCATCGTTGTGGAATCCCTGAAAATCAACGATTGCAATATCGTCCGGGACAATGGCGTGATCGTCAGCGGCCCGGCGCAGCACGGCATGCTCCCGGCGCAGGGCTTCCAGCTTTTCCGCCACCTCGTCATCGGTGACCTCGATCGGCGGCCTTTCTATCTCGAGTCCCTTGTATTCGCCAAGGTCGAAAACCGGCCGGACGTCGACCTCGGCGACATAAACAAAGGTGCCGTCTTCGTTAAAGGTGTGCGACTTGATTTCAGGGTGGACTACCGGGTCTATTTTCTCCTGTTCAACCGCATCAAAATAGGTAGCCTGGACAAGCTGCTCCCCGACCTCGGCTTCCACCTTCCGGCGAAAATTTTTCTCCAGGACAGACTGCGGAACCTTGCCGCGCCGGAACCCCTTGATCTTGACATCCTTTTTCAGTTTGCCGTATGCCTTGTTCAGTTCCTTGCTCACTTCCTCTTCCGGGAGGGTGACGGACAGTCTCCGGGTCAAATTCGTTACCGTTTCTACCACAACATCCATGGACCAAATTCCTTTTTTAATTTTTTCCCTGCCCTGACGGCAGAGTTTCAGACTCATTTTCACCATGAAGAGGGGGGCTCCCGGCTCTTCATTACGCATGGTGCGAGAGGGGGGAGTTGAACCCCCACACACTCGGTGCCCTGGATCCTAAGTCCAGTGCGTCTACCAGTTCCGCCACTCTCGCGTCAAACTTTTACAATTTACGTAACCGTTCACCAGAGGCAATAAACTACCCTCAACTCGTAACTGTAACCGTTCAGATGTGCCCCAGATTCGTTCGTTTCGCCCTCCGAGGTGTACTCCCTGTACCTGAGGAGGGCGAAACGGACAAAGATGGGGTGCAGGTGAACGGTTACCAATTTACAAATAAATAATCAGTTTTACAGACCTAGTCAAGAGAGGCTTACAGTGCGGAGCGTTTGTTGTTAGACGCAGCCAAGCCGGGCGAGTGGCCGCGACTCCCGGGCGCGTCGCCGGCCGCCAAACCAGGGGCAGCCAAACAGATGTAATTTCAGACAGTTATTAAACTGCATCCCAAAATATTCGTTATAACAATGGCCTTTCTCCTCTCACTTATGATAATATTTAACTAATCTCATATTTCAATCAGATAGAGAAGAGTTTTAAAATCCTGAATCCGTGACGGCTTGCGGTAATATCCCAGGCAATATATGAAATTTATTGCATTATTGACAAATAAATGCATTTTATGATCTTCACCGCGCCGGACTGCGGTCCGCCCGATAACGGATTCAGGAAAATAACAAACGGAGTCGATTTGTTTATAAAAACATAAACTTCACCTGACATTAATAAATACATGGAGAGTTGATATGATCGAAGAACTCATGAAGCGGGTAATTTTTCACAATACCGTATCAGATTATCTCCTCAGCCTGTCGATTCTCATCGCCGGCCTCATCTTCGCCAGGGTCCTGGAGCGCATTATCATCAAGCGGCTCAAGGTCTGGGCGGCCCGGACCAGCACGACCCTGGATGATTTTTTTCTCCAGGTCTTCGAAAACAAACTGATCCCGGTCTTCTATTTCGGGGTCGTCTATCTCTCCATAAACACCCTGACCCTGGGCGCCACGTTCACCAAGGTCTTTGATGTCGTGATCGCGGTCCTGCTGACCTTCTTCTGTGCCCGGTTCCTGGTGGCAATAATCAATTATATGATAGAGACCGTATGGCTGGAAAAGGGAGGAGAGTCAACCGGCAGGTACAGTATCAAGGGCCTGCTGCCGGTCATCAACGTGGTGGTCTGGGGGATCGCCATAACCTTTCTCCTGGACAACCTGGGCTTCAAGATCTCCACGGTCATCGCCGGCCTCGGTATCGGCGGGGTGGCGGTTGCGCTGGCGGCACAGGCGGTCCTGGGAGACATGTTCAGTTACTTTGCCATATTATTCGACAAGCCCTTCAAGATCGGGGACTTTATCATTGTCGGAGATTACATGGGGGCCATCGAACACGTCGGCATCAAGACCACCCGGATACGGAGCCTGGGCGGCGAGCAGGTGGTCTTCTCCAACTCGGACCTGATCAACTCCCGGGTACGCAACTACAAAAAGATGAATAAACGCCGGGTGGTCTTCTCCCTGGGAGTCACCTATCAAACGAGCCTGCAGGATCTGAAGGAGATTCCCGGAATTATCACCAGGATTATAAAAAATCTCGACCTGACCACCTTTGACCGGGCCCATTTCTTTTCATACGGGGACTTCAGTCTCATTTTCGAGGTCGTCTATTATGTCCTCAGCAGTGATTACAACAAGTATATGGACATCCAGCAGGAAATCAATTTCCGGATCAGGGAAGAGTTTGATCAACGCGGAATCGAGTTCGCCTACCCGACCCAAACACTGTACATAGCCAAAAACTGAACCGGAATGCAGGGCACCGGTTCGCCTGTTGCGGGCCGGTGCCACTCTTTTTTCGGCCCGCGGACCGGTCCTTTCCCCGCACCAGGCCGCGTCCGCCCCCTCTCCTTTGCCAGCCTGAATTTTTAGTAACCGTTCACCAGAGGCAACAAACTACCCTCAACTCGTAACTGTAACCGTTCAGATGTGCCCCAGATTCGTTCGTTTCGCCCTCCGAGGTGTACTCCCTGTACCTGAGGAGGGCGAAACGGACAAAGATGGGGTGCAGGTGAACGGTTACAATTTTTACCTGAATCTAATCCTGTCTTAACACAGCCTCCTTATAATTCGGAACAAAAGAGCTGAGATTGTTCATAAGGTGCCACAGGCACCCCATCTTCACGCGGTCGCTCCCGCCCGCATAGAGGGACTATAGCGAACGGAAGCGACTACGTAAATCTGTGGCACCTGTGGTACCTTACAAGTTAGATGAAAAAAATAGCGCAGCGTGCCACACCCCTGTGACCAGTTACGATTGTTCTTTGCAGTTGTTTTATACCAAGGAGGTTCCTTATGGCACCGAAACAGACCATTGATTTTGACGATCTGGCCCTGGAAAGGGCGGCCAAATATATCTGTACCCTCAAGAGCGGCATGTGCCCTATGACTGAGGAAAATTTTACCTGCCGGACCGAATGCGACCTCGAGACGCGGCCCTGGCAGTGCTGGATCGATTTTTTCAAACAAAGACCGGGCAGGACCGATAACGGACGACCAGGTCTTGCCGAAGAGTACCGGGACCCGGAGCCGGTAGATGACCCGCCGGCCCATTTTCCCAAGGCGGCGTGACGGGTGTTTTTGCGTTTCTTATTCGTATCATTAGGGAAGTATATGATGAGATACGCAGTCGAACCGTTCCCTGAGCTGTTTGAGTTGAGTGAGGAATGAAGATGGTTCGATCCCTGCGGGCCCATTCCATAACTCCAAGTTCTTATTTTGGGGATAGCGGTACCTTTGATCTTGAGGATTATTCTCCTTTATCATCTTGATGATGGCTTTCAGTTCTTTTACTTTATCTGGCTCTATACCAGTGAAATCCGGCTCTTCGAATGTTAAAGGAACTTCAAGGTCGTACTTTTTCCCTGGATAGAGTTTTTGGTATCGATTGTAGAGGGACTCTAGGTCGTGCGTATTTCCTATTTTTTCCTCCGGAGCCTTTTTCAAGATTGCGCCCTTCAAAAATAACTCGGTCGCATGACATGTAAGGTATAAGACGACAGTGCCTCGAGCGTATGTTGCTTTTTTGGTTGACCGTGCCAACACACTACACAAACGAACCGCGGAATCAAGATAGGCCTCAGAAAATGCCAAAAACTTCTCAGGCGTACTCAGGGAAACAATTTCTGAGTCAACCAACATGTTCCATTCCATAAATACTCCTTGAGCAGCTAACTATGAGTAGTTTGCTAATTGGCAAGACGACAATGGGGGACGGGGACGCAATGGGGGACACCCTATTTCCCTATGGGGTTAAAGTCCCCTGCAAGTGTTCCATGTAACGTTGTGAAACGCAACAAAATTACTAGCCGCAGGCAAGGGCGTCACCGTGAGGTGGGGTCTGAAGGAAGCCGGAGTGCAAACTTGCGAGCTGACGAACAGAAACGTCATATAAGGCTGAGTCCATAGGTAAAGCAGCACACAACATGTCGACGCCCAAGGAACAAGGGGATACGGTAAATGGCGCGGCTACGCAAGGGAGGTTCACGCTCTTATCCGGAGAGACCTGTTTTTCCATGCGACATGATGATGTTTCCAGTGTGATTACCGGCAGGGGCTACCGGTTTACAAATGTCCCGGCACAAATGATGGAAAGTTCCGCCCCATTTGTGAGATACGAAACAAAGATGAACAGACAGGAAACGATCTTGTGCAGCGTCATGCGGAGCAATCTGTATGGTGAGAAAGCAGGAGTCAGCAGAAGCCATAGTAGCCCAACGCCGGGGGCAATGCCCCGGCAGACATGGTGAAGGGCTGAACATCAAGGAGAGGAAAGGTATCCATGAGCTCTGTACATACGTTGAATCCGAATGGATGAGTAATCGTGCAGGCGCAGACAGGAAGAACCGACTCAAGTTTTTCATAACCCGGCTACGGCCCGGTGACCTTGATGAAACGCCCCGTGCGGATCCGCATGCGGGGTGTTGTGGGGGCTGGGGGAGAAAAAACCCCGGCTACCCGATTAGAGGTTTTATGCTTCATAGTATGTGTCCCAGCCGGTTCTACATGGGCCGTTTATATAATGCTGAATTTTGCTTCTCATTGTTCTGGCGTAACCATCAGTTGAACATACAAAAAATGCTCTAGGGCTATAGGGCCAAAAGCGAATTGCAAATACTGTGTGTATACTCGGCATTTTATCTTTAAGTTGTTGCGCTCTGAAGCGAATTTGTGATTCGTGCGACTCGTTCATGTTTAGATGATGATAAATCACACAGGCATCTTTGTTGTTGAAAATAGGTTCAAGTTCTGAAAAATAAGTATACTTTCCAGATTTCATCTGATGAATGTTAGGTATGGATGGAATCTCTAAACCATTGTCCGGATCGACAAATACGATATTGCATTGAGATATGGCATTAATTGCATTTTCTAGCCATTTTAATCTTCCGTTGCGCCTTGCAGTTTTATGAGCATTAGTCTGTGTTGTGTAAATAGTGTGAAAATCTAATGCTTCAGAAAAATACACAGTCTTGTCCGGCAATATATTTAACCTTTCAAGATGTGAAATAGATCTCTCGCCTGTAACGACTTTCGATAAGCACTGAACCAGCTCTAGATCGCAGGCTCTATATTGCGGATTGGTTATATAATCGATGTGTCTTCCATCCCAATTATGCGACTCATCAGGAAACTTGTACCAAATGACGCCTAGCGTGTTTTCAGGGCTAGCGAATAGTGAACGAAGTAATGAGAACTTACCGAAATCACCTATATCGCCAGCATATCTGTCCTGCATAAATCTCTAACCCACAAACCTCGCAGTTAGCGCAAATCGGGAGTTCGCATATTTGAAAATTTCCGTATAAGAGCATAGGGAAACTTACAAGTTCAATCCTCAGCCAAAAGGAGGTTTCCCTATGCTCAAAAAGCAGATTACCGGTTTTATCGATTATTGTAAAGTTACCGATTTTCCAACCAGATCCATTCAATCCCTGTCCGCGAGTCTGCGTGAATTCAGTGCCTTTGCCGAATCCCTGGGAATAGCCGCACTGCCTGAAATCTCCTATCGCCACCTGTTGGATTTTGTGGCTGATTTCCGTGCCCCATCCATTCATAAAAAGAAAGCCAGGGCCTGGTGTCTCCACCAGTTCTATCATTTTCTGACCCTGCACAACCTGGTCGGTGAAAACATCGCGCTCGGTCTTCTCTATCCCAAAATCGAAAAAACGGGGCCGCAGTTTCTGACCGTTTCCGAATTCAATCGACCTCTGGACCATTTTTCAAAAACAGCCGACTCACCTCTTGGGCTCAGAAATCTGACAATCATCCTGACACAGGGGGCATTCTAACCGAATATCTCACAGCACGTCCGCTCTTTTACAAATGCGAAAAAATACAGGCCTTGTTTGTCTCCAAAAAAGGCAACCGGCTGGCGATCCGCACCACGGAAGACAATATGAAGAACCTTGTCAGCCGCGCCGATCTGGCTGCCCACTTCAATGTCAGTTGCCATACGCTACGGCATACGTTTGCGTCCCATTAAAACGAAAAGGATGTGGATATCCTGGTCATCCAGAGCCTTCTGGGGCATGCAACAACAAAAAAGCACGGAACCCTATATTCATCCTTCTTTTGAGAAAATCCGGGCAGCTATGGAAAAACTGCCTGCCGTGATTCATATGAACAAGCTTATGGAACGAGGAGTACTGAATCTGCGATTTCAGGCCAGACGGCCCAAGAGAGAATAGGCAGCAATTTATTCCAATACTTTCAAAAAAAAATAACCGAAAACAACAGGCGAAGTGCGTCATTATTACAAAGAAACAGTAAAGTTTACTTGTATTTTTGGTTTGCATTACAGTAAAATTGATGTTATCCTAAATCCGTGATGGCTTGAGGTAATATTCCAGGCAACATGTGGAATTGATTGCATTATTGACAAATAAATGCATTTTATATTCTTCACCGCGCCGCCCTGCGGGGCGCCCGACAACGGCGCATCTGCTGCGTTGGCAACTAGTTGATATCACACCAGGATAATCAACATCGTTGCCGCCTTGCATCTGCACCGTTCTCGAACGCTCACGGATTCAGGGTTATGTAATGTGGACTGATCGTTTCCTTGTGCTCGCCCGCCGGAAAAATCCAAAATTATTGCGCTTAACTTTGCCACTCACTGCGGGGTTCGGGCGGGAGAGGCGGAAAACATGTCGTATATCTCCACCGGCGGCGGGGCCTTCCTCCGCTTCCTGGAGGGCAGAGAACTGCCCGGCCTGGCCGCGTTGCATGCAGTGTCTGCCGGGGATTAACCATATCGCATCGTTAATGTCCGTCCGGAAGCTTTACCCTCCCCGTGATCGGTTACGGATAATGTTTTTTATTGAACGGCCGGGGAAAAGTGTTATGTATGAAAAAATTTACCCGAAGGCCGGTGATTCACCTGCCGCAACGCGGCAGGAACCCGGGGTGACCCGGCACGGGAGTTCACAACTCTGCTTGATATTTTCTAAATCCGTCACATGGATTCAGGTATTTGCAAATGATCACGGGCACCGCAGACTCGTTGGAATAACCAAAGATGAGCAATATCACCATTGTCCCCAGGTCATTTAAGGAGCAGCCCGCTTACAACCTGATTGAACTAGATGATTTTTCAGGAGTTATATTCAGGCCGCGCAAGGAACTGCGCAAACAGGAGGTGTACGCCACCTGCCATCTTTTCGTGGTCGTCCTCAGCGGCGAAAAAGTGGTCCATACCCCGGAGGGAGATTTTCACATCAGGTCGGGCAATGCCTTTCTGGTCCGGCGTGGATTGCATATGTTTTCAGAAATCTTTGCCGAAGATCATCAATATGAAAGCCTGATATTCTTTATTGATGACCGCCTGCTCGCCGATTTTTTCCGCACCAATGCCCTGACAATTTCCAGCCCGGCCCCCGGGGTACAACCCAAAAACATTTTTCAGATTCCCGTCTCCCCTCTCATGCGTGCCGGTATTGATGCCACCCTGCCATTCTTCTCCAACAAGGCCGCAGTCAGCAAAGAGCTGCTCAAGGTAAAATTAACCGAGATCCTGCTTCATATCGCCCAATCCAAACAAGGCACCGAGTTTCTATCCTTTGTCAAGGAATTACAGTCACACCACAAAAAAGATCTGCTGCCCTTAATGGAAGAAAATTTTGCCAGGTCTTTTTCTGTTAAACATTTTGCCGAGCTTTCCGGGCGGAGTTTGACGACTTTTAAAAAAGATTTCAGGAATACTTTCCAGCAATCCCCTCAGAAGTGGATCAACGAGAAAAGACTCGAACGCGCCCGCTTCCTCCTCACCCATACCGATCTCAACGTAACCGATGTCTGCTTTGAGGTCGGCTTCGAAAACCTGTCATATTTCGGCCAGCTCTTCAAAAAAAGATTCGGAACCTCACCTAAAAAAATCACAACCGCCCAAAATCCACAAAAATAAGCCTTCAGTTGATAGAAATCAGACTGGTTTCCGACTATTTCTTTAACGAAACTAACGGAAATTGTTTGATTTAAATTATTGAAGGATGAGTCGATGTTCCTCCTGACTATAACCCTGATGGGTGCCTTGGGCCTGATCGCATCGGATATATACCTACCGTCCCTGCCTGAAATTTGCCGTTTTTTTAATCGGTCCAGCATCGAGGTGCAAGGTACAATCAGTATATATCTCCTGGGGTTATCCTTGTTCCAATTAGTCTATGGTCCTCTATCTGATTCCTGCGGCAGGAAAAAACCCGTTTTGGCAGGTGTCATGATTTTCTTTCTGGGAACAATACTCTGCGTAACAAAAATCAATTTTACCTTCTTTTTGGCCGGCAGATTTTTGCAGGGAATAGGCGCCTGTTCCGGCATGGTTATCGGCCGGGCAATCCTGGCAGATCTGTATGAACCTGCTCAGACCAGCAAAATACTGACCACGATATTTCCGATTATCGGCATGTCTCCCGCTATTTCTCCGGTGATCGGCGGATACCTAACCAGGTTTATGGGGTGGTCCAGCGTATTCGTCGTGGTTGCCGTCGTATCACTGGTTTTGCTCTGCCTGGTAATATTCTTCCTGCAAGAATCATTGCCCGAGGCAAAACGAACACGGATCAATGTCTCCACCTTTATGGATAATTACAAAAGAGTCCTTAGCGAACGAATGTTTATCGGCTACACGTTACTGGTATGCTGCGCCTATGGCACATACTTCGCTTACCTGTCTGCCTCGCCGTTTTTCTTAAAAAAACTGGGATACCCCGCAGATGAAATAGGTTTTTCTTATATTAATCTGTCATTTTGTTATATTGCCGGGAACCTGACCGCCCGCAAGCTTATCGAGCGTTGGTCGATTGACAAGGCCCTCAAATTAGGTGTGACTCTCTTCATATTCAGCCTGCTTTTGATGTATATATTTGTGAACATATCACCACTTGACGTCCTTTCAGTGTTGATGCCGATCAGTATCCTGGCCTTTGCAAATGGTTTTCTGCTGCCGTTGGGGGTTGGCAAGGCGATCACGATCATTCCCGAGATCAGGGGGACGGCCTCCGGGGTAATGGGGGCGTTGCAACTGGGTTCCGGAGCGGTGGCCGCATATTTGATAGGGTTCAACTCCGACCATTCGTTAAACGACCTGGCCGGCAGAATGCTCTTGATAGGCCCGCTCATTTTTGTGGCTATTTTTTTGGTCTGGTTTGAAAAAAAATCTGTACTGAAGTCATCCATCTCCGGCAACCATTAATAATTTACGGTCATGCCAAGTGACCAATAACGCAAAATTGCGAAGTAATTTGGTATTCCGGCAAGGCACGGTGCAGGCGCATAGCAACACGGTAATTGAAACCGCAAAACAGCCAGGAACGCCAAAGAACGAGCAAGATGCGTCAGTTGGCGCTTGACAGGACACCAAGGCTGACCAAGTGAAAAAATCCCTGTTTCCAGCGTGGACTTTAAGTCAGGAAAAGGCCGTCTTGGTCAATCAACACCACCCGAGCCCTGATCTTGACAACTGCTTTATGCTTTTTCAGGACAGGGACCTATTGTTGCACGACAGGGCATTTGTCTATCCGGTCCCGCCCTTTTCCGAAAGCAAGATGATCGCCCGGGAGTTTCTGGGAATTTACAAAAACAGGAATTGTTACGCGGTTCTCGTGCAAAGCTGTACAGCGGCTGCGGACGACGCATGGTTTTCCATGAGAGAGGTTCGTGAAATTCTTTCCATCAAGAATTACGCAATGGCATCGCGCGGCTTACAATTGACAGAGTGGGCGATTTGCCAAAAATTCTGCGGCCGGTGTGGAGAAATAAATAAACGAAACGGTGCCGCCAGAGTCTGTAGTTGCTGCGGCAAAGAATATTTTCCGCCTGTCGCTCCAAGCATGATCGTCCTGGTTTATGATGGGAAACGTATTTTATTGGCCCGTTCACCAAGTTACCCCAAAAATCTCTACAGTATCCTGTCCGGCTTTGTCGAACCCGGGGAGTCGGTAGAGCAAAGCGTCCACCGTGAAGTCTTTGAGGAAGTCGGAATCAAAATCTGCAACCTCGAATACGTTGCGAGTCAACCCTGGCCTTTTCCCCACTCGCTGATGTTAGGGTACCAGGCTCAATATTCCGGTGGTGAAATCAAAAAGGATCCGGCAGAAATAGATGACGCACATTGGTATGCAATCCATGACCTGCCCCTCATTCCTTCAATGTCAACAATTGCGGGTTGGATGATCCGAAAAAGACAGCATGATCTGGGAATTAATGGTTGATTATTGACGAGAGTTGCAGGAGCTTCAGGGGCAGGTCTTAAAATATACGATGGTCATTCTACCCGGCGGCCGGAGTTTTTTCCGCCCGGTTAGCCGGCTTGCGGTCAGAGGTAAAAAAACAGTTTGAGGATGGATAGATGATTATTGTTACAGGCGGTGCCGGATTCATCGGCAGCAACATCGTCAGGGCGCTCAACGAACAGGGCGTCAATGATATCCTGGTGGTGGACAACCTCAAAAACGGCGTGAAATTCAGGAACATCGCCGATTGTGAAATTGCCGACTACCTGGACAAAGAGGATTTCATCGCCCGGGTGCAGGCCGGCGAGTCCTTTGCCGACAAGATCGAGGCGGTTTTTCATGAAGGCGCCTGCTCCAGCACCACGGAATGGGACGGCAGGTTCATCATGCGCAACAATTACGAATATTCCAAGCAACTGCTGCTCTACTGCCTGGCGCGGGGCATCGCCTATCTGTATGCGTCCTCGGCCTCGGTCTACGGCGGCGGCAGCGTGTTCAGCGAGAAGCGGGAACACGAAGAGCCGCTGAACATGTACGGCTATTCCAAGTTTCTGTTCGACCAGTATGTGCGCCGGCTTCTGCCCGGGGCCGCCAGCCAGGTCGCCGGTTTCCGTTATTTCAATGTCTATGGCCCGCGCGAACAGCACAAGGGCAGCATGTCCAGCGTCGCCTTTCATGTGAACAATCAGCTGCATGACACCGGGGTGGCGAAACTGTTCGAAGGCTGTGACGGTTACGGCAATGGTGAACAGCGGCGGGACTTCGTCTATGTGGACGATATCGTGGCGGTCAACCTCTGGTTCATGCACCATCCGGACAAATCCGGCATTTTCAACCTGGGCACCGGGCGGAGCCAGCCCTTCAACGATGTGGCCAAGACCGTACTCGACTGGCACGGCCGGGGCAGGCTGGAATATATCCCCTTCCCCGAGCACCTGAAAGGACGCTACCAGAGTTTCACCGAAGCGGATATCAGCGCCTTGCGGGCCGCCGGTTATGACGCGCCGTTCAAGACCGTCGAGGAAGGGGTGCGGCTATATATGGACTGGCTGCACAGGTGACATATTTAGTGCTTGACCAGGAGCAAGGCACAATATATAGTGGTATCAGTCCTTATCCTGGATCCGTGAGCGTTCGAGAACGGTACAGATGCAAGGCGGCAACGAGGTTGATTATCCTGGTGTGATATCAACGAGTTACCAACGTAGCAGCTGTGCCGTTATCGGGCGCCCCGCAGGGCGGCGCGGTGAAGGCAACAAAATGAGCTTGCTGGAAAATGATGCAATAAATTCCATGTATTGCATGGAGTATCATCTCAAGCCGTCACGGATTCAGGATTATGATTGCCGGTACGCTTCACGGGAAGCGTGAACTGTGTCGCCAAGACACACGACAGGGAATCCGGTGTAAATCCGGAACTGTCCCGCAGCGGTAAGTGGCAACGACCACCGTCTCCCGACAACGGGAAAAGCACTGTCCATCTCTGGCGGACGGGAAGCGACGGTCAGTAGGCACGCACGGATATTTTCATATATCCATTTGGCCACAAGTCCGAAGACCTGCCGGCAACAAAATCATCCATACTTGACCCTTCGAGGAAAGGAGAAAGATATGTCCGCATCTATTCAGGTCGTACCCGCGGCAGACTTGCCTGCCGGCACCACGAAACATGAAAACAAAACGCCTGTCGCCTGGGATCTTCAGCAAAAAATCCGTAAACGTGACGGCCGGGTTGTCCTCTTTGCAGTGGACAAGATCACCATGGCCATCCTCAAGGCCGGCCGGGCCACCGGCGAATTCGGCGACCCCGAGGCCCGGCGGCTCACCATCCGGGTCCTGGCCCTGGCCCGAACCATGCTGCCGGATACCACGCTTGAGGTGGAGACAATCCAGGACCTGGTAGAGGAAGTGCTGCTGGCCTCGCCATACAAGAAAACCGCCAAGGCCTATATCCTGTACCGGGACCAGCATGCCCGCATCCGCGAGATGGTCAACAAGGCGGACGTAAAGCTCATCGAGAGCTACCTGGAGCGGCTGGACTGGCAGGTTGAGGAAAACTCCAACATGGCCTATTCCCTGCAGGGCCTCAACAACTATATTGCCAGCGAAGTCAGCAAGGTGTACTGGCTGAACAAGATATATACTCCCGAGGTGCGGCAGGCCCATCAGCAGGGTGATCTGCATGTCCATGACCTGGGGCAGCTTTCGGTTTACTGTGTGGGCTGGGATCTTCAGGATCTGCTGTCGCAGGGTTTCCGGGGGGCGCCGGGCAAGGCCGAGTCCGCCCCGGCCCGGCATCTGCGCACCGCCCTTGGCCAGATCGTCAATTTCTTCTATACCCTGCAGGGCGAGGCGGCCGGGGCCCAGGCCTTTTCCTCCTTTGATACCCTGCTGGCCCCCTATATCCGGCATGACAACCTGGGGTTCGATAAAGTCAAGCAGGCGCTGCAGGAATTTATCTTCAACCTCAACGTGCCGACCAGGGTCGGTTTTCAGACCCCTTTTACCAACCTGACCCTGGATCTACAGGTGCCCAAGAACCTGGCCGGCCAGCCGGTGGTGATCGGCGGCCGGCGGCAGGATACCGTCTACGGCGACTACCAGGCCGAGATGAACCTGTTTAACCGCGCCTTTCTCGAGGTGATGGCCGAGGGTGATGCCAGGGGCCGGGTGTTCACCTTTCCGATCCCCACCTATAACATCACCAAGGATTTCAACTGGGACGACCCTGACCTGGAACCGCTCTGGCGGGTCACGGCCCGGTACGGAATTCCCTATTTTGCCAACTTTATCAACTCCGATCTCTCCCCTGATGATGCCCGGTCCATGTGCTGCCGCCTGCGTATTGATACCCGCCACCTGGAAAAACGCGGCGGCGGCCTGTTCGGCGCCAACCCCCTGACAGGTTCCATCGGCGTGGTGACCATTAATATGGGGGCCATCGGTTTCCAGGCAGCGGACGAAGCGGATTTCTTTTTTCGGCTTGACCGGCTCATGGAAATTGCCCGTACCAGCCTGGAAACAAAACGCAAGGTGCTCGAACAGTTCACGGAAAAAGGGCTGTATCCCTACACCCGTTACTATCTGCGCCATGTACGGGAGCGATTCGAAAAATACTGGGATAATCATTTCTCCACCATCGGGCTCATCGGCATGAACGAGGCCTGCCTGAATCTCATGGGGCAGACCATCGGTGACCCTGAGGGACAGCAGTTCGCCATCCGGGTGCTGGATCACATGCGCACGCGGCTGCAGCAGTTCCAGGAAGAAAGCGGCAACCATTACAACCTGGAGGCAACACCGGCCGAAGGCACCGGCTTCCGGCTGGCCAGGCTGGATGCCAAACGGTTTCCGGAGCTGCGATGCGCACTCCGGACCCGCCGGGATGGCCAGGTACCCATTTATTCCAATTCCACCCAGCTGCCGGTCAATTTCAGCGACGATATTTTCAAGATTCTTGACCTGCAGGACCCCCTGCAGTCACGGTACACCGGCGGCACGGTTCAGCACGTCTTTCTTGGCGAGTCGGTTGCCGACCCCGACGCGGTCAAGTCGTTTGTCAGAAAGGTCTGCAATTCATACAGCCTGCCCTATTTCACCATCACGCCTTCGTTTTCCATCTGTCCGGAGCACGGCTACCTGCGCGGCGAGCAGCAGCAGTGTCCGGACTGCGGCGTCCGCACCGAGATCTACTCCCGGGTGGTGGGCTACCTGCGCCCGGTTGACCAGTGGAACAGCGGTAAACGTGAAGAGTTCAGCTTGCGCAGCCGTTACCAGGTGACAGGAGGGGAACGGAGGGAATAACGATGCGCTTGGCCGGACTGCAACGATTTTCACTCTGCGACTACCCGGGTAAAATGGCAGCCGTGGTCTTTACCCAGGGATGTAATTTCCGCTGTCCCTTTTGCCATAATGGCTCCCTGCTATCATCAAGGAATCCGGGACAGGAGATATCTGCAAAGAAAATTTTTTCTTTCCTGCGGGAACGGACGGGCATGCTGGAAGGGGTCGTCATCACCGGCGGGGAACCGACCCTGCAGCCGGACCTGGCGGATTTCTGCCGGGCCGTACGGGAGCTGGGCTTTCTCGTCAAGCTGGATACCAACGGTTCCAGGCCCGGGGTCCTGAAACGGCTGCTGGCGGATAATCTGCTGGACTTTATCGCCATGGATATCAAGGCAACTCTGGAGCGCTATCATATCCTGGCGGGTGTTCCGGTGGACATCGCGGCCATTATCAAGTCCATCACGGTAATTTCCCGTGCCAATATCCCGGCCCTGTTCCGCACCACCTGGGTGGCGGGGCTGCACCGGCAAGAGGAGCGCTACCTGATACCGGCCATGCTGCCGGAAAATACGCGCCATGTTTTCCAGCCGTTCAAGCCGGAACACGCTTTGCAGCCGGACTTATGCGGTATGGAACAAAGCCGGGCTGCCGGCCAAGCGCCCGGCCGGCGGAGTGGACGATTGCCCTCCCCTGTTGACGTATCACCGGTTGACCAGGTATAAGAAGTTGTGTAATGTCCCCGGGTCCGTGACGGCTTGAGGTGATATTCCATGCGATATCTGGAATTTATTGCATTCAACATCGTTGCCGACTCGAAGGTCTAGCAAGCTCGCTATCTGCATCGGCATCGTTCCCGAACGGATGTTGGTAATTATTCAGGGACGAGCAAACAACAGCCATAAAACAGGCAATGACAACCTGGCGAAAACTGTTAAAAGAAAGCATTATCAGCGCCGATCAACTGGCTGATTTTCCCGCCCTCAACTCACGCGAAATCACTGAAGTCAGCAGCGTTTATCCCATGCGGATCAATCCATATTACATGGGACTGATTCGCAAAGCGGGAGCTCCCCTCTGGCGCCAGGCGATACCGGACATCCGGGAAATCGAGGACACAGGGGGGATGGTGGACCCGCTTGACGAAGAAAACCTGAGCCCGGTCCCCAACCTGGTCCACAAATATCCCGACCGGGTCCTGTTCCTGGTGAGCGGCCAGTGCGCCATGTACTGTCGATTCTGCACGCGCAAACGCAAGGTGGGCCGACCGGAGATGGTCATTAACGACTCGACGGTCCAGGCAGGTCTTGACTATTTACGAAAAACGCCTCAAGTCCGCGAAGTACTCTTATCCGGCGGGGACCCGCTGCTGTTGAGCGATGAACGGCTGGAGAAAATTCTCAAGGCTGTTCGCGACATCAAGAGTGTTGAGGTGATCCGTATCGGCACCCGGGTACCATGCACCCTGCCCATGCGCGTCACCTCCAGGCTTGCGCGCATGCTCAAAAAATATCATCCGCTTTATATCAACACTCACTTTAACCATCCGGCTGAAATTACCGCCGAGTCACAACTGGCCTGCGCGCGTCTGGCCGACGCCGGTATCCCCCTCGGCTGCCAGACCGTTTTGTTGCGAGGGGTCAATGACCGGATCGAAGTCATCCGGGACCTGATGTGCAAACTCCTGCAGATCCGGGTCAAACCCTACTATCTTTTTCAGACCGATCTGACCCGGGGGACCGGCCATTTTCGCACCACCATTGAAACAGGCCTGGAAATCATGCGCAACCTGATCGGCCACGTCTCGGGCATGGCCGTTCCGACCTATGCCCTTGACGCACCGGGAGGCAAAGGGAAGATACCTCTCACGCCCGACTACCTGAAATCGATCGGCAATACCCTTGAGTTCCTTAATTATCGCGGCCTGCCCTGCTCCTATCCCAACAGCGAGCCGGCCGCCAGAAAGATTGATCCCTGAATCCGTGAGCGTTCGAGAACAGTGCAGATGCAGATAGCGAGCCTGCGAGACCTTCGAGGCGGCAACGATGTTGATTATCCTGTGTAATATCAACTGGTTGTCAACGCAGCAGCTGCGCCGTTATCGGGCGCCCCGCTAACCGCTACATCCATCTCCAGAAAAAGACAACCACGGCCAGAATCAAGGCGATCAGGATGACGCCAAAGAGCAGGTCCAGGAGAACGGACGGCTTGAACCTGTTGTTTTCAATATCCTTTTCGTTAATGATATAATGAACGATAGCCAGCAGACCAATCAGACAGCCAAAGCCGATTAAAACAAAGCCCAGGAGATAAGCGGACTCGAGGCCGGCTTTTTCATAGTTTTTTCTTATCATCTCCAGCTTGAGAAAAAAAGAAAACTTCTCAACTATGAAGCCGAATGCCATTATAGCAATGGCGGTGCGGATCCAGGCAAGGAAGGTCCGTTCATTGGCCAGATGTACCCTGCGGTCACCGACATGGCTTTCGCTCTGAGTTTCTTCGAGCTTTTTATGCCGCCGGAGAAAATACATCTCAAAAACCTGCGGCGCTGTTTCGGCCCTGTTCGTTCAGGAAAAGCGCCGAAACAGCGCGGTATTTCACCATTGCCACGTTAGATTCTGGAATTATTGCGTCCGGGACGGCCCGGCTATGAGACGGGAACGACCATGACTGGACAGGGTTTCCTGGCTGAAACGAGCTTCCTGGTGACATTGCCCACCGGGACATCGAGAAAATGGGTACGCCCATGGCTGCCGACCACGATCAAATCCACTTTTTCTTCCTTGGCCGCCTCGATGATCCCCTGTACGGCACTGCTGCTACCGATGAGTTTCCCGCTTACTTTTACTCCCTTTTCCTTGCCCATTTCCCGAACACGGGCAATTGCCTCTTCCCCGATCTCACTGAGTTTTTCATTAAAGGCTTTTTGCAGGTCCCGGAAAGGGATCTCCAGCCCTGATGACAATACCGGGTCTCGACTGTCATCCATGACAAAAAGCGCCAGGAGTTCACCCTGCAACTGTTTTGCCATATCTATTGCATACGCCGCCGCCTTTTCAGCCAATTCGGAGCCATCCGTAGCCACCATAATCTTCTTGATCATCTCATTCCTCCTCTTAAGATTAAGACGCCCTGTTGTTAAATCCGGCAACCACTATAACTTAAAGATATTATATAATATTACCTCACTATTGCCCAACGGAAATTTCATTTTTTTTTCGCACCGCTTACCGGCACGGTTCAGCGGATCGAGCTTTTTAAAATACGGAAAATGTCCATGGCCGGTTTATTCTCGGCCAGAATAAGGTGGCAGAGATCACAGTTGTTGGGGATGGTCTTACCCGTCGCTGTTTTGAATTTTCCACTGTGGCAACGAAAGCAACCACTGCCGTTTTTATGGCCGATAAAACTCTGGTAGGTTCCCCAGCCTATGTTCATCTGCGGGAAAACATTCTCCATATATGCCTGCTGCGCTCCCCTGACCGCCTTATCAAGAAGAGCCCTTTTCGTGCGGACAATATCCGGATAATTCTTCCGGTACCAGCCCAGTATATCTTTGGCTATACCGAATCTGGCCGTATCGGCAGAGGCATATTTTTTGGTAATCGCGGCCAGGGCCTGCCTTTTAATATAGGGCAGGTTATCGGGGATGATGCCGGTGGCCATTTTCCGGTCTAAGGCCTCGTTGGGAGAGAGGAAAACATGGGTGGGCCGGTTGTGGCAATCCATACAATCCATGACCCGCTCCTTATATGGTCCAGGTTCAGCTACACGACCGGCGTAATCGGTATTTCTGAAAACGATTTTTTTCTTGTCCGGGCCGATGAGCGTAACCTCGGAAATCCGTTTATGGTCTGGGGAACTCTTGTATAAAACCTTATAGTTTTTTGATACATGCCAATGAATACCCTGGGCCTTTCGGCCGCGGTAGTCTCCGGTTCCGATTCTCAGGAGCATAACCGTCTGCACATGGGTGTTCTTCTCGTCCGGCAGAAACTTATCCTCGACCTTGAGGATATCGCCGGGAAACTCTTCCGGCCGGTGGCACCCCTCACAGGTTCTCCGTTCCGGCCGCAGAGCGGTGATGGGGGTTTTGATGGGCCGGCTATAGGTATGAAACATGACCGCAAAAAGTTGTTTCACCCCGGAAAACTTTGACTTTGTGAACCACCGGGAATCTGAACTGATATGACATTTAACACAGGGAACCCGCGAATGGGGGGAATTGGTATAGGTCACATATTCCGGTTCCATTACCTGGTGGCAAAACTTCCCGCAGAAACTGACAGATTCCGTATAATTAAAACCGGTATAGGTCACAACCCCGACGACAAATAGAGTAATAAAGGTGAGCAAAGCGGTTACGAAAACCAACTTCCGGATACGACTGAAACGGCCGGGTCGATTGAGCTGTTCCTTGAAATATTCAACCGTGAGCAGCCCCATATCATCATTTCCGGCAAAAAAAGAGCCGACCAGGAGCAGCACCAAACCGAGGACGAAGAGCGGCCCCATGACCAGGTAAATGAGAAAACCGAAATAGGGATTCTGGACGACTCCCTGCATATCAAACAAAATGGACACAAATAGCACAGGGAAAAGCACTATCACGATAATGCCCCCCAGCAAGGAGGCCTTGTTACGCGAAATGACGTTGATTAAACTTTCCAGAACTCTTGAGTGAAATCGTGTCACTGTCAAACTCCCGCAGCTTTGGTTCGCTGGCCGTAACAGCCAGTTATTTCATCTTCAATACTGTAAAAACCAACTTTTTCTGTTCAGAGGCAGGCTACGGATAATGCCCGCCTGGGCCACCAGGGAATCAGGAGAGGACATGATTCTGATCCCAGGCCTTGAGGTCGGCAAACACCTTATCCTCTTGACCTTCATCCTCGACCTGTTCGCTCCTTTTCTGCGCGGTGCAGGCATAGATGATGTCCACTTCTTCCCTGTCCAGCGTTTCGTTGACCAGCAGCGTATCCGCCAGGCGACCAAGAAAATCCCTTTCTCTTTGCAGAATTTCTCTGGCCTTACAATAACACTCCTCGACCAGCCTTTTCACCTCCTGATCAATACGACGGGCAGTCTCTTCGCTGTATTGCCCCCGGACCATGTGTTCACTCAGAAAGCCGCCGTCGTCGATGGCATAGGAAATAGGCCCTATTTCGTCGACCATGCCCCAGTTACACACCATTTTCGTGGCGATCTGAACCGCTTGCTGAAAGTCATCCTCGGCACCGGTGGTCTGTTGATTAAGGGCAATTTCTTCGGCCACACGGCCACCCATCAAAATGGTTATCCGGCTGAGCAGGTATCCTTTGGAATAGGCATGCCGGTCATCCATAGCCAGTTGCTGGGTACTGCCCAAAGCCTTGCCCCTGGGGATAATGGAGATTTTGTGCAGGGGATCCGCTGACGGCAGGAATTTTGCCAGGATAGCGTGACCGGCCTCGTGATAGGCCATGGTCTTGCGGTCCTTTTCCCTGATCACCATCCCGACACGTTCAATGCCCATCAGTATCCTGTCCTTGGCGACATCAAAATCCTGATCTTCAATGAATTTTTTATCGGATCGGCCGGCAAGAATGGCCGCCTCGTTGACCAGGCTCGCCAGTTCGGCCCCGGTAAAACCGGGAGTGCCGCGGGCAACACTTTCCAGGTCCACATCCTTGGCCAGCGGAACCTTCCTGGTATGAACCTTGAGGATTGCCAACCGCCCCTTCACGTCGGGCGGCAGGACGTTGACCTGCCGATCAAAACGCCCGGGCCGCAGCAATGCGGGATCAAGGATGTCGGGCCGGTTGGTGGCGGCGAGAATGATAATGGTCTCATCCGTGGCAAAACCATCCATTTCAACAAGCAGGGCATTCAGGGTCTGCCCCCTCTCATCCCCTCCCCCTGTCGTCCCGCCGGCCGTGCGTTGGCCGCCTACTGCGTCGATCTCATCAATAAAAATAATGCAAGGCGTATTCTTTTTCGCCTCCCGGAACAAATCCCGGACCCTGGAGGCCCCGACCCCGACGAACATCTCGACGAAGTCAGAACCGCTGATGCTGAAAAAAGGCACTCCGGCTTCACCGGCAATGGCCCGGGCCAGCAAGGTCTTCCCGGTGCCCGGCGGCCCTTGAAAAAGAACGCCGTGCGGGATAACGGCGCCCAGCTTGCTGTATTT
The DNA here is from genome assembly GCA_002897615.1 of bacterium BMS3Bbin14. Taxonomy (GTDB): domain Bacteria; phylum Desulfobacterota; class Desulfobulbia; order Desulfobulbales; family Desulfobulbaceae; genus BMS3Abin13. The sequence goes on along the minus strand of BDTX01000006.1, from coordinate 149,321 downwards.
TTTTGGTTTCTGGAGAAAATCAATAATCTCCATAAGTTCTTCCTTGACTTCCTGGACACCGGCCACATCGCGAAAGGTTATCTGTTTGCCGCCGCGGGAGAATTGAATGGCCTTATCTTTGACAAAATCGGAATCGTCCTCACTCTTGATCTGTTTACGGGCCAGGAAAAACCAGGCCAGAATAATGAGAGAGACCGGGATAACCACAGTCAATAAATTCCAGACCGGAGAAGGACGATCGGACTCACCGTGGATCACCACGTTCTTGGCAAGGAGTTTCGGGAGCAGACGGGGGACATCCGGAGAATAAGTGGAAAACTTCCGGCCGAAGGTGTCGGTCAGCGTTATATCGCCGCCCTTGAAGTTCACCTGTGCGATTTCGTTGTTGTCAAGACTTGTCAAAAAATCGTTATAACTGATGACCGGCTGCTTGTGCTCAGTATTCCAGAATAACACCATGGTTCCGCCCAGAATCGATACCAGCACGATGATGTATACACTCCGAATAAATGCGACCACATGCCCACCTTATGGATGAAAACAAATCAATCCCGAAAAAACTCCACCCAGGGAGCGTTTTTGTCTCATCAAATTAAGGACCGACAACCATGACCAATGCCGAACTGACGAACCAAATCTCAACCTTGTCTCTATTCCACCTTCTGCCATGTAACATCTCAAGTATACATGAAAAAATTAGATGAGTCCAGAAAAAATACCCCCCAGCCGTCGGCCCGGCACCGGAGCAGGGCAAGATCATTTGGCTCCAAGTTGATCAAAAAAACCGTAACGATTCAGACTCACCTGAATCCGTGAGCGTTTGAGAGCTGTGCAGATGCAAGGCGGCAACGATGTTGATTATCCTGCTGTGATATCAATTAGTTGTCAACGCAGCAGCTGCACCGTTATCGGGCGAACCGCAGGGCGGCGCGGTAAAAACCAGGGAATGCATTCATTTGACAAAAATACAATAAATTCCACATATTGCCTGAAACACCACCTCAAGCTGTCACGACTTCAGGATTCAGATACAAGCGAACAAACCACCACAACCTCGGCCGGGGACTGTTCAGACTTCCGGCTTGGAGCTAAGGGGTTACGATCGCATCTTCAAGCCGCGAGCCGGCCGGGATGCGCGCCCCGTCCCAGACTACGCAGCGCCTGAGCTTCACGTCCCGGCCGACAACCGCCTTGCCGACACATCCCCAGTCGGCGAGTTCCAAACCTGCGGCCAGGGCGGCCTGATCATCAACAAGCCAGTTTCCCCGGGGGCGCGGCAAGGGGAAGCGGGGCTGCCGAATGTTGCCGCCAAGAAGTTCTCCATGCAGATCCAGGTAATCCTGCGGGGTTCCCATATCGCGCCAGAAACAGCCGTCAACGCGGAATATTCCTATTTTTTCACCGCGTTGCACCAACTCCTCGTAAAGATCAATAATATGATGAAATCGTCGGGACGGAATCTGCCGGATAACCTCGGGCGAAACGACATGAATGCCGGTAAAGGCCAGCAGATCGCGGCCCGGTACAACCCTGTCCGGCCGGAAGGTCAGAACCCGGTCTTCCTTGACCCGCACCGTATTAAACCGGGGATAATCATGCATGGCCATGGTAATCAAATTACCGCATCGGGCATGATAGCGGGACAGGGCGGCCAGATCGACAGTATGAAAGATGTCGCCGTTCATGACCAGGACCGGCTCTGCCGTGAATTCAGGCAGGGCCAGGCGCAGACCGCCGCCGGTTCCGAGGACTTCGGACTCGTACTGAAACCGGACATCAGACATATCCGCAACCGCCTCCCCGATGCGGGCGGCCAGGTGATGACCATTGACGACGATATGAGAACAGCCGGCCCGGCGCAGCATATCCAGCATGGTCAACAGCAGGGGCCGGTTCAACACCGGGAAGAGCGGTTTGGGCCGAAACAGCGTGTACGGTCGCAGGCGGGTGCCGAGTCCGGCCGCCAGAATCATGGCTTGCATGGATTGTTCCCTTAACGTTTTGCCGAATCCGTGAGCATTCGAGAACGCTCACGGATTCAGGGTTTTGCCGCAAGCGTCATCTTTCGCTTGCGCACGGCTCCCTGTTTGCGATAGACTGCCATGTCATTTTACGGCTGTCCAGAAAAATAACTTGTCAATATCACTTCAATGTCCTTAACTTGTGCCCATCCGGTAGCGGCCTTTTAAAATAGTGTTTCCGCGGGTCTTGCGGCAGCAAGTCAATAAGACATCCCGTTACCCATAAATTTATCCATTGAAGCAACCTTTGAGAAAAAATCATGATCGCTCTTCTTGATTACGGCGCCGGCAATGTCCGTTCAGTGATTAACGCCCTGGAACGACTCGGCGAAACCGTTAAGACTGTCTCAACCGGCGACGACATCCTGCAGGCCGATCGACTCGTCTTCCCCGGCGTCGGCGGTTTCGGCTCCATGATGCACAATCTGCGCGAAAAGAACTTTATCGCCCCTCTAACCTCCTATCTTCAGTCGGGACGGCCCTTTTTCGGCATCTGCCTCGGCCTGCAGGCCCTGTTTGACGGCAGCGAAGAAGCACCCGGCGTTAACGGCCTCGGTATCATTCCGGGCCAGGTCAAACGGTTTACCGTTGACCTGGCGGTTCCGCATATCGGCTGGAACGGCATCAAGGCGAGACAGCCGTCCCGTCTCTTCAACGGTCTGCATGGCGACGAAAAGTTCTACTTTGTCCATTCCTATCACGTTGCCCCCGAAACAGACGAATGGGTGCTGACCACCACCGACTATGATTACGAGTTTGTCTCGGCCATTCAAAAAGGCAACATCATCGCCACCCAGTTTCACCCGGAAAAAAGCGGCAAAGCGGGGCTTGCCCTGCTGGCGAATTTTCTGGATACCACCCGTGAAGCGATCATCCCGGCCGCCGGCCCCGACCCAACCAGGCTCGCCAAACGAATTATCGCCTGCCTGGACGTGCGGACCAATAACCAGGGTGACCTGGTCGTGACCAAGGGCGATCAGTATGACGTCCGTGAAAACGGCGAGGTCCGCAATCTCGGCAAGCCGGTCCAGCTTGCGGGCCGTTATTACGAAGAAGGGGCCGACGAGATCACCTTTCTGAACATCACCGCCTTCCGGGACTTTCCGCTGAAGGACATGCCCATGCTCAAGGTACTGGAGCTGACTTCCAAAAATGTCTTTGTCCCCCTGACCATCGGCGGCGGAATCCGTGATTATAAGGATAAGGACGGCAGGCATTGGTCGGCCCTGGAGGTTGCCGCCGAATATTTTCGCTCCGGCGCCGACAAAATCTCCATCGGCAGCGATGCGGTCCTCATTGTTGAAGACGTCCTGAAAACGGGACAGGTCGCCGGCATGAACTCCATCGGCCAGATCGCCCGGGTTTACGGCAACCAGGCCGTGGTCATCTCGATTGATCCCCGCCGGGTTTATGTCGAAACACCGGACGCTGTCAATCATCATGTCATTGAAACGACCATTCCCGGACCGGGCGGAGAACACTACTGCTGGTACCAGTGTACCATTAAAGGCGGCCGCGAAGGCCGGGAGGTTGACGCCGTGACCCTGGCCAAGGTCTGCGAGCAGCTCGGGGCCGGGGAAATCCTGCTCAACTGCATTGATCGGGACGGCACCAATGCGGGCTTTGACCTTGAACTGATCAATGCCGTCAAAAATGCTGTTTCCATCCCGGTTATCGCTTCAAGCGGGGCCGGGAATGTTGCCCATTTTCAGGAGGTCTTTACCAGGACCGAAGCAGACGCCGCCTTGGCTGCCGGTATCTTTCACCGCCAAGAGGTCTCTATCGGCGAGGTAAAAAAATATCTGCAGGACAAGGTGGAGATCCGGCCGGTATGAAACCAAAACCATTACAAAAGAGATGTTCTCAATAAAACTCAGCTAATATAAATACTCTGAATTCCAGCAACAGCGGGAAATCAGCTTGCCAAGCTGATTTTGGTATAGAAGCACTTAAAAAAAAAGCATGATACCGGGGAACCGGCATCATGCTTTTTTTATGTAGAATTACGATATAATCCGGGTGTCTGAATCAATTCGGTTCATCATGACACAGGTCACAATTCTGAGGAATGACCTTGCCGAATTTTGTTTTATGTTCATCATCATGGCATCGCCAACAGCCATATCCCGCATCCGCGTCCCGATGTCCGAGCTGTAGCTTGTAGGTACCCCAGGTAACCTTCATTGCCGGCCAAATGTTTCTCAGATATGAGGTCAACAGGAACTGTCCGGCCTTAACGATCTGCTCACTATTTTTCTTGACAAACGCATCGCCATTGCGCTTGGCCTGTAAGTCCATGAGCGTTCCGACAATTTGGTTTTTGGCCTGATCGCGTGAGGCGTATTTTTTCGTCAAAACCGTAAGACTGTCTGCCCGGATTCCCGGAATTAACGGATCAAGGGCCTTGGTCATCAGGCCAAAATCAACCCGATCATCAAGGCGGTCAAAATTGTGGGTCGGTCGATTATGGCAATCAAGACAATCCATGGTCCGCCATATTCCCTTCTGACCTTTGGCAGGAACCTCGTCAGAGTAAAATTCCTCTGTTACGCCATTAGGGAGGGTGACCTTAACCGTACCAATTTTCGTCCGCTTCCTGTTCAAGGCCAGGTACTCAACCTTCACATCCTTGCTGACATGCCAGTGAATTCCTTCAAACTTGCCGGTATACGGATTCCGGCCGCCAATGTGCAGGGCGATCACCTCCTTCTGGGGATGAATCTGGTCCTTATCGGTAAAGCTGTAAAACGTCAAAACTTTCTTGCCGGAAAATTTATCCGGCCAATGGCATTGCTCACAGGTATCACGCGCCGGCCGCAAATGTTTGAGGGGGGAAGGAATAGGCCTGGGGTAATTACCGGTAATAACATCAACCACCCGCCCGAGTCCGGAAATCTTTGCTTTAACGAACCAGGACACGCCCGGGCCGATATGACACTCGACACATCGGACCCTGGCATGAGGGGACCGCAAATAGGCCGTATACTCAGGAGCCATAACCTTATGGCAAAGCTGGCCGCAAAAATAAGGGGAATCGGTAAATTGATAGCCTTCGTAACCGATAATGGTAAGAATTGACATATTGAGCACAGTCAAGGCGACAAACCCAATCAGGTATTTTCTATGGCGGGGGTTACTGAGATCAATACACAGCGCCTTATCACTCAGTCCCGCACCCAGAGACTCCTTAAACCATTGACGACTGTGAAAATAACAGGCAAGTGGAATAATCAACAGGCCGAGGACCATGAACATCGGCAGAACCATATAACAAAACGCCGCAAAATAGGCATTTTGGACAAGGCCGAGCATGTCTATAGCCAAGCCGACCATCATCAGGACAACACTGATCGTTATCATGGCCAGGCCGACCAACCCCAGGGGAGTGCGCCACATGCCATAGAGGCAATTCTCCCACAGCCCCCGAGCTGGAATGTCCGGCGGCGGTACTATTCCCCCATTATTGTTATTCTCATCAGTTTGACTAGTCATCTCTCTGCCTCCCTCCTTGTTTATTCTGTAAAATTGAGCCCATCAGTTCTCCTGACTGTTGGACCTTTTTAAGTATCTCTAAACTTTCATCATCAACGTTATTTTGCTCCACCTCGTCAATGAGCAGTTGAGTATAGTTAATAATTCCATTAAGATAATTACTCAGCTTGTTCAGTTCCCGGGGAGCAAAAAAATAGCGACCGCTGCTTTGATCGTAATTGGCGGACGCCAGGCGGCCGGCGGCAATCATCGTGTTAACATGATCGGTCAGATCCGCTATCTCCTTGCACGAACGGGGGTCTATAGACAAGGGCTCGACCTGGTTCGGCTTCTGCAGATGTTGCGAGAGTAAAATCAAAGGCATTAACGCTTTCTGATAAAGCAAAATAATAAGTAGTGAAACACCGGCAATAATAAGGGTAAGTGCCCCGATAGCCAATCCCTGGAAACGCACGAGCCGTGTTCTCATCCGGGTGGCCAGGACCCGGTCGAATTGCATCAGATTATCGGCAAGCTGTCTCAGTTGACCATTCAGCCGAAGAACATTGGCTCTTCTGTTGTTCGGATCAGTGGCGACCCGCCTGGCAAGCAAGGCTATACCATGCAGGTCAACCTGGTTGATCAATGCCAGTTTGTACTCGTCCGGCACCTGGTTGTTCTCCAAAAGCCGGGTCAATTCACTGTTCAGAGATTCAATCTTATCAGCGGCCTTATCAACCTCACTCCAGTTTTCAGCAAGCATTGAGTGCGTCATTTGCTCATGCAGGGTCGTAAACCTGAACAGAATCTTTTCACCCTGGTAAATGATGGTATCAAACTGACTGGTAAAACGGTATTGCAAAAGGCCAAGGATAACCACCACAGTCAGCAATGATGCTACTGCGCAGAAAACACTGAATAAAATTTTCCGCAACGAAAGCATAGCACCCGCCATTCATGATGAAAACTTTATAGCCACAACAAAAGCCGGAGAGAATATTTCTCCCCGGCTTGCCTGTCTTCCTGAGATTGACAGCAATCTAACCTGACTATTACAACAAAAACAGCTTTTTTTTGAAAACGATTAACCTCTATTGCTCGTTTTCTCCACCTCGCGCCCCTCTTGCCCCTTACCTATTGCCACCTATTTTCACCCCGCATTTATAAAACTGGAAAGTTAGGCTAATCCCCGATGCGCTGCAACTATCAACTACATTCCGGAAACCGCACGAAACCAGTTACCGATAAACGCAAGCGGGCCGCCGCTGGCGACTAAACCACCGACGAAACATGCCAGGCCCCAAATCCCGATAGCCGCAGATACCACAGCGATGGTATAAATACCCGCCTTTGAAACTTCATCGGAAACATTTGCATTCTCGCGGGTACCTGTCCGCACCTGAGTCTTAATATTCGTTGTTCCCTTCATTTTACTACCTCCTGTTCTTCTTGTTCTATTTGGCCCTGTTCCATTGATTCCCGATTATCCAGTTACCGCATGAAACCAATTCATAATCAGCGGAAGGATTCCGCCACTGGCGATCACGCCACCGACAAAAGCACTCAAAACCCATGCGCCGACAATTCCGGCAGCAATTCCGATAGTAGCGATGGCCGCCTTATTTACTTCCATCTCGACATTGACCTTTTCCGCGCTTTTCGTCCTTACTTTTACTGCTGCCGGGCATATCTCGTTCATATTGCTCTCCTCTTGTTTGATTCTTATTCCGGGTATTAATTTTCTTTTCTCAGTTCTCATTCTGTTCATATCCCAGAATATGTTTGTTTTGCTTTGCCCTTTTTATAGCATGTAGCGTGCCAGTTATTTTTTTACTTGCCAGCCATCGAGAGATAAAAAAGGTAACAGACTGAAACAAAAGAAATAAAAACTTTTTAAGAAAAATAAGCTCAAAATGAAGCGGGGCGGAGGAGGCAAATTGTGTCGCAACGCAACAGTCGCAGTGCGACACAATTTGCAACATAAATGTCGCAGAGGAACAACTATGTCGCATCAACAGCTATGCGGAGGCGACTAATTTTTCGATACAAAGTACTTCGGTGAATTCCAAGGAGGTGGGCAGCTTTCACTTTATTGCCGCCCGCAAGACGAAGAGCATCGACAATATCATCCCTGGTAAGGGCTGGAGACGAGCGTAATTCGATTCTACGGGAGGCTGGAAACGATTCATTGGCAGGTTGGTGCTGTTCGACAAAATTATTCTGCTCATCAGCGGAGCGAAGAGGCCGCTGAATGTTCGGCTTGGTAATTTCATCGGGAAGGCATTCAAGAGAGAGCGTCGAACCTGTACACAAAACACAGGCCCGCTCAATGGTATGTTCCAGTTCTCTGACATTACCGGGCCAGGAGTATTGCGTAAGAGCTGCCATCGCCTGATCGGAAATTGCGCTGATATCACGGCCCAGCTTCTCACGAAATCTGGTAAAAAAATGATTGATTAAAACCGGAAGCCCCTCACGCCGGGCACGCAGAGGAGGTAAGTTTACCTCGACAACACGGAGCCGGTAGTAGAGATCCTCTCGGAACAGCCCTTTTTTGAGCTTATCCTTCAAATCGGCGTTCGTAGCTGTAATCAATCGAACATCAACCTGCACAGGTTTATCCTGCCCTACCGGATAAAAGGTCTGCTCCTGAAGAAAACGGAGCAGTCTGAGCTGCATGCGCGGTGAGATATCGCCAATCTCGTCGAGAAAAAGCGTACCGCCATCCGCCTTAAGTATACGTCCGGTCCGGTCTCTGTCTGCACCGGTAAAAGCACCTTTTTTGTGGCCAAAGAGTTCACTTTCCAAAAGTTCTTCAGGAATCGAGGCACAATCAACCTTGACGAGAGGCATATTCCGGCGGGGGCTTTCGGCGTGCAAGGCCTCGGCAGCCAACTCTTTGCCCGTGCCCGACTCACCAGTTATGAGAACCGTGGTATCAACCTTGCCCACGTTTTCAATCAGGCTGTAAACCTCCTGCATGGCAGGACTGCTATCGGTATAACCATGAAAATCAGCCCGGTCCCGGGTACGCTTGACACCGTTGGTCGTGATATCATGAGCAACCAGAACCACACCTTTAAAGGCATTGCTGTCATCGAGGACGGGAGCGGCGTTGAGACTGACGACCCGCTTGCCTTCATTAATTGACTGAAATTCGATGCGATGTTCATTCACTTCACTGCGGCTGTTGACCACCTGCAGAGCATCTTCACGGCAGGCGTCCCCCAACTCGCCATGAAGATCACTAATCATCCCTGGAGGTTGAGACTCTCTGTCCGGCCCCAGCATCCACTCCCTGGCCTTCTTGTTGAATTGAATGATATTCATATCCGCATCAACGGTTATGATGGCATCCTGTACCGAACGGAAAACCGCCTCCAGATAACGGCGATACTGTTCATTCTCCGAGACAAGACGCTTTTTTTCGTTTTGCAGACTGCGATGACGGAGGGCTTGAGCGGTAAAGCGCAGCAAAGTTTGCTTATTAACCGGTTTGGGGACATAGTCAAAAGCCCCCATGCGGACAATTTCAGAGGCGGAGTCCACATCGAGAAATCCAGTAATGACCACAACCGGGCAGTCCACTCCCGCTTCCCGCAACTGTTGCAGGAGAGATACGCCCCGTTCTCCTTCGAGTGTGAAATCAAAGATAACCAGATCAAAGACATGTTCACGTACTGCGGCAAGTGCGCCGGCTACATTGGAAGCCGTAACGATGGGGCCGTATCCCTCCCGGACGAGAAAACGCTCAAAAGTGATACGGATACCTTCATCATCATCAACGATGAGAATGGGCATTTTGTTCACATTAACCATATCCTGAATCCGTGACGGCTTGAGGTAATATTCCTGGCAATACGTGGAATTTATTGCATTATTTACAAACAAATGCATTTCCCGGTCTTCACCGCGCCGCCCTGCGGGGCGCTCGATAACGGCACAGCTGCTGCGTTGGCAACTCATTGATATCACACCAGGATAATCAACCTCGTTGCCGCCTTGCATCTGCACCATTCTCGAACGCTCACGGATTCAGGCAATTGCTCTCAGGATAGCGACAATAAAAACAGGGCGCGGCGATTGAGACTGTTTATGAGGAGGTAAATATCATCAATGCAACGCCGGAGCTATAACTTACTTATCCTCCTGAATAATAATTATCAGAAATGGCAGGTAGGCGATTTTGCTTAACAAGGTCGACAAAAAGTCGATTCCGATGCGAACAACATACAAAAGCAACTCCCGCTTCCCGAAGCAACACCGTCTACCCCAAAGTGAAAAAAGCTGGCAAAGATCAATAATATTCTTAAAAAGAATAACATATATGAGCTGGCGGCACAAGATTCTCGGTACTGCAAAAAAAGAATGATACCGGTGCCAACAGTATGAGTGCAGAATAAATTGGCCGATCCGGATGGGGAGGAGAGCCTTTATGATGGTCCGTTTCGCCGATGATGCGGCATGCGGTATGCGGGAAGATTTACGAGCAAGAAAGATGCAGAGGAGTACTCCAGAAACGGCTTACGAGGTCCGGCTTGTTTTCTTTGGTCGTCAATAAAAAAAAGATGACAGGAAAGAACCTGCCACCTTTGATTTTCTAGGATTTACTCATTAGCGGGGTAAATTTTACCAAGGGACGCAACAACTTTGGCAAAAAAATGCCCTACCTAGGCGAGGGGACAAAAATCCAATGCCTCGGGAGAAGTTTCAACAGCTCAAGCAACGCTCTATCCATTTCCACCAACTCTGGTGGTACATTCGATCTACGTAGCGGAACCTTGATTCTGGAGGAACCGGACACATGAATTGTACTCGTCTAGGTCGATGTTAGAGCCACCAGGTAATCGATGGCTCCAACACAGGAAATACCTAGGCTTCGTCATTGTCCTCTCCCATTCTCTTCTTATTGTAAAGGCGCAACAGCGTGTACGAAATGCTCCACGCCGCAGTACTTGCAAGGATTATATATATTGACATTGTTCTCGCGGTAAGATGAAGCACATCCATATAACCTGCGACGACAAGCATGCAGAGAAAAACACCGCCGCCGATCCCGAATGACGTCATGAAAGGCCGGTGAAGCGGATTTTCAGTATAATTCTGCAGTCCCTTGCCCTTGCCCTTGTCGAGAAACGGTATCAAGGCGAAAACAAGGATCGTGAATGCAGGGAAAAGTACACCACCAATAGTCTCCGGGGTGATATTGCCTCCCAGAATAGAAAATGACAGATCACCTGGGATTAACTTCAAAAAACCGTACACAACCAGAAAATACCAGTCAGGCCGCATAACAGGCGTTCCCGGCGAAGGCGGACCATAATTCTCTATTGGGTTCAAGGGAATATATGTGGCGACCAGAACAATTATAAACAATAAAAATAAATAGAATGACAGACTGATGATCGTTTGCTCGGGCCAGATCGGGATGCCGATAAGCCGCCGGCCGCCCTCGGCCTCTTTTTTCTTCTTATTCGAGTTCGGTTCCGTGTGTTTCTGCTTGACCAGGATCAACATGTGCAAACCGATCAGACCTACAAGTAACATAGGTATCAGCATGACATGCATGAAGAAGAAGCGGGGGACGGTACCCGCGGAAGGAAAATCGCCGGCAAATACCAGCCTTGAAATCCAGTCTCCGATCCACGGCACCGACTTGGCGATATAATAGGCTATAGAGGTAGCCGTAGTCGAGAATTTACTGTAAGGCAACAGGTAACCGGTAAATGCCGCCCCCATAGAGATACACCATAGACCGAGTCCGACAAGCCAGTTAAGCTCTCGCGGCTTCCGGTATGATGCCGTAAAATAAACCCTCATCAGATGGACAAGAATAGAGGCTATCATTATCATTGCCGACCAGTGGTGGATGCGTCTTATGATCATGCCCATGGGGAGCAGGTCGGTCTTTACCACACTTGCATAGGCTGCCGGAACCATGGCGCCGAACAGCGAAACCATTTTAACTGAAGGCTCGTAAAGAAACCCGAGGAAGATACCGGTGATAACAAGGGTGATAAAAGAAAATAACGCTATCTCACCGAGTAAAAACGTAGGATGTGTAGGAAAGGTCTTGCTGAGAAATTTATCCTTAAATTTCCTGAGTTCCAACCGTTCGTCAAACCATTTAAAGATCATCTTTTTAACCTCGCCTCCTTATACCTGGGGCCCGATAGGCCCCTTAAAATCGCTCGTAAAAACAAGCGTCCCATTGTCTTTCACTTTAATACCTATCTGGGCGAGGGGAATCGGTGCCGGGCCAGCGAGAACCTTGGCACCTCTGGTGGGATCGAATATGCTGTTATGACAGAAACATTCCGTGTATGAAGTGTCGGGTGATTTCTTCTTTTCCACCCAGGAAACAGTGCAGCCAAGATGCGTACATATCGCGCTGTAAGCTATAAGGCCCTGATCCGTCAGTTTAATGTCGGTAGGTGCTTTATATGCCCCTTCATCTAATTTAATCAGCTGGACGATGTTGGCAGGGTTTGAGGTTTTTCCTGCCGGATAAACAAGCACGGATTCACCAGCATTTAGAGCTGATACCTTTATATCCGCCCCCATATTGGCGCCCTGTGCATAAATAAGCTGGTCTCCCGGTTTAATGGTTGATACATAACCACCGCCTTCCTTGGCCGGTGCTAAAATTTTAAGGAGCGACAGGAGAGAACCGAATGCTCCGACAATAGACGCAATGATTACACCAAGAGTGAATCTTCTGCGGGTTATACCTCTTTTATCTCCCTTATCCCCGAGGTTTTTATCTACCATAACAGTTCCTCCTCACGGTCCTCCGACACCTCCCTGAAGCCAATAAAGTATCTTGCATAGAGAACAACATCGACACCGGCAATCAGGAATTCAAGAGATAACAGGGTGCCCATTATGTAATCATTACCCTTGCCCGATATCAGGAGATAGGCAAAAACAACACCAATACCAAGCAGTATAATGGAAAGAAGCACAATTGCGGCCATGGCTCCCCCTGAATATGAGGGTTTCTCCTCATGTATAACCTCAAAGCCCATACTACCTCCTCTTTTCCAGTATTATGTAAATAATATAACCAATGATGAATAAAATAAATACCGCACCAAATGCGACAAATCCGATCTGGAACGCACCGAGTTCTTCAGGAAATTCAGGCAACAGCGACGGCGAATCACCTCTGGCCTTTTGCTCGGCTATCTTTATCCTTATCTTGGAAAGTGTGTTAATAGTCACCGCAGTAACATTCATTGGATCGATCCGGTCAAACCCGGAGGTGTCTTTATGACAGCTCTCACAAACCTTGGGGACAGCCGGGATGACGTTACGATGAGCATTATGACAGGTGGCACATGAAGGACCGCCTTTGTTGTCAAGATATACCTTACCCATGATGCTGTTTGCATATCTGTCAACAGATTCGCGGTGACACTTCCTGCAGGTATCGAACATGGCCTGCCCTGTAGGGATGCCGATGAAGCCACTGGATCTTGACATTGCAAGAGCCTGCTTGGCGGCAAATTGTTGTTGCGACAACTGACTCAGGTCCCCGAGGCTGACGCCGGCATTCCCACCGTGACAATAATTACATGTAACTGCATTATCTTGATGAATTGAACCTTTCCAGTCTAAAACAGGCTTGGCAAGGGCACCACCAAGAAATTCATGACACGTTATACATGCATTCTGTTTTTTTGACTCTGCATGTACATTCAGTGGATAGACAAACAACACAATGGCTGCAAATACCATAAGAACATATTTTTTATTATTCATAAGTCTCTCAGCTATTCCCGAACGGATCTAAATGATCACCCGGAAGTTGTCTTTCATGCTGTCACAAAGCGCGTTGGACGGCAAACAGACTAAAATGCCGGCGCTTTATCTAAAAAACAGGTTGGTTCCGTTGATATTGTAAGTTTTCGCTATGGGTTCCCAGGATATTGAACGTCTCGTGCTCTATTTTCTACTTGGACCGGCCACACCGTACATAAACTGGTACCTGAATCCGTGACGGCTTGCACCGTTCTCGAACGCTCACGGATTCAGGTGGTAGACATTCCCTTCGCTGATATCCAGATCTTATGGATGCGAAATGTCCCGGGACAGCTTTCTTAGAAAATTATCCATCTGCTCCAAGTGTCTTACAATAGAGTCAAGGTCAAATCTGTGCCATTCCAGTTTAGCAGAGTATAAAGATGATTGAGCTCCCTGTAGATACGAAGCATTGGCAGAACCCTTTGCCGGATTATAAAGCCTTTTATCCGCGTTAATCAGGGCCTTGCTTTCTCTGAGTAAAAGTAATACCGCTTTTGCCTTTTGCGGTACGTATGGAAACACCCCGATCCTCTTGTTGTGACACCTCGCGCACACCTTGGCGATGTCGTCAGGGTTTAAAACAGATGTAACCATCGAACCGTGACATGTTACACAGTTCGGTCCCCTGCCGGTTGCTTCAAGCTTTTTGAAATGATAGCTCTGGGTAAATTTATAAAACTCGGCGCCATGGCATCTCCCGCAGGTTGACGGAATATTTTTATAGTAGACCCTGCTTTGTGGGTTGCTCGAGCTCAAGACACCGATGTGTGCCTCTTTCTTATCTGTAGCAGCAGGGTTGCCGCCATGACATTTATCACATGTTATGCCATGTTTCTGGTGTATCGAGCCCTTCCAGGCATGTGACTGCACCCCGACAAAACTGCTGTTTGAAAGTTTTGAATGGCAGTTAACACAGGTATTCCCTGTCTTTTGCCCCCCATCCGCATAGCAGAATGATGATAAAATAAATATACTGCTTAAGATGATAAATAAACTTACAATATACCTAGGCTTCGTCATTGTCCTCTCCCATTCTCTTCTTATTGTAAAGGCGCAACAGCGTGTACGAAATGCTCCACGCCGCAGTACTTGCAAGGATTATATATATTGACATTGTTCTCGCGGTAAGATGAAGCACATCCATATAACCTGCGACGACAAGCATGCAGAGAAAAACACCGCCGCCGATCCCGAATGACGTCATGAAAGGCCGGTGAAGCGGATTTTCAGTATAATTCTGCAGTCCCTTGCCCTTGCCCTTGTCGAGAAACGGTATCAAGGCGAAAACAAGGATCGTGAATGCAGGGAAAAGTACACCACCAATAGTCTCCGGGGTGATATTGCCTCCCAGAATAGAAAATGACAGATCACCTGGGATTAACTTCAAAAAACCGTACACAACCAGAAAATACCAGTCAGGCCGCATAACAGGCGTTCCCGGCGAAGGCGGACCATAATTCTCTATTGGGTTCAAGGGAATATATGTGGCGACCAGAACAATTATAAACAATAAAAATAAATAGAATGACAGACTGATGATCGTTTGCTCGGGCCAGATCGGGATGCCGATAAGCCGCCGGCCGCCCTCGGCCTCTTTTTTCTTCTTATTCGAGTTCGGTTCCGTGTGTTTCTGCTTGACCAGGATCAACATGTGCAAACCGATCAGACCTACAAGTAACATAGGTATCAGCATGACATGCATGAAGAAGAAGCGGGGGACGGTACCCGCGGAAGGAAAATCGCCGGCAAATACCAGCCTTGAAATCCAGTCTCCGATCCACGGCACCGACTTGGCGATATAATAGGCTATAGAGGTAGCCGTAGTCGAGAATTTACTGTAAGGCAACAGGTAACCGGTAAATGCCGCCCCCATAGAGATACACCATAGACCGAGTCCGACAAGCCAGTTAAGCTCTCGCGGCTTCCGGTATGATGCCGTAAAATAAACCCTCATCAGATGGACAAGAATAGAGGCTATCATTATCATTGCCGACCAGTGGTGGATGCGTCTTATGATCATGCCCATGGGGAGCAGGTCGGTCTTTACCACACTTGCATAGGCTGCCGGAACCATGGCGCCGAACAGCGAAACCATTTTAACTGAAGGCTCGTAAAGAAACCCGAGGAAGATACCGGTGATAACAAGGGTGATAAAAGAAAATAACGCTATCTCACCGAGTAAAAACGTAGGATGTGTAGGAAAGGTCTTGCTGAGAAATTTATCCTTAAATTTCCTGAGTTCCAACCGTTCGTCAAACCATTTAAAGATCATCTTTTTAACCTCGCCTCCTTATACCTGGGGCCCGATAGGCCCCTTAAAATCGCTCGTAAAAACAAGCGTCCCATTGTCTTTCACTTTAATACCTATCTGGGCGAGGGGAATCGGTGCCGGGCCAGCGAGAACCTTGGCACCTCTGGTGGGATCGAATATGCTGTTATGACAGAAACATTCCGTGTATGAAGTGTCGGGTGATTTCTTCTTTTCCACCCAGGAAACAGTGCAGCCAAGATGCGTACATATCGCGCTGTAAGCTATAAGGCCCTGATCCGTCAGTTTAATGTCGGTAGGTGCTTTATATGCCCCTTCATCTAATTTAATCAGCTGGACGATGTTGGCAGGGTTTGAGGTTTTTCCTGCCGGATAAACAAGCACGGATTCACCAGCATTTAGAGCTGATACCTTTATATCCGCCCCCATATTGGCGCCCTGTGCATAAATAAGCTGGTCTCCCGGTTTAATGGTTGATACATAACCACCGCCTTCCTTGGCCGGTGCTAAAATTTTAAGGAGCGACAGGAGAGAACCGAATGCTCCGACAATAGACGCAATGATTACACCAAGAGTGAATCTTCTGCGGGTTATACCTCTTTTATCTCCCTTATCCCCGAGGTTTTTATCTACCATAACAGTTCCTCCTCACGGTCCTCCGACACCTCCCTGAAGCCAATAAAGTATCTTGCATAGAGAACAACATCGACACCGGCAATCAGGAATTCAAGAGATAACAGGGTGCCCATTATGTAATCATTACCCTTGCCCGATATCAGGAGATAGGCAAAAACAACACCAATACCAAGCAGTATAATGGAAAGAAGCACAATTGCGGCCATGGCTCCCCCTGAATATGAGGGTTTCTCCTCATGTATAACCTCAAAGCCCATACTACCTCCTCTTTTCCAGTATTATGTAAATAATATAACCAATGATGAATAAAATAAATACCGCACCAAATGCGACAAATCCGATCTGGAACGCACCGAGTTCTTCAGGAAATTCAGGCAACAGCGACGGCGAATCACCTCTGGCCTTTTGCTCGGCTATCTTTATCCTTATCTTGGAAAGTGTGTTAATAGTCACCGCAGTAACATTCATTGGATCGATCCGGTCAAACCCGGAGGTGTCTTTATGACAGCTCTCACAAACCTTGGGGACAGCCGGGATGACGTTACGATGAGCATTATGACAGGTGGCACATGAAGGACCGCCTTTGTTGTCAAGATATACCTTACCCATGATGCTGTTTGCATATCTGTCAACAGATTCGCGGTGACACTTCCTGCAGGTATCGAACATGGCCTGCCCTGTAGGGATGCCGATGAAGCCACTGGATCTTGACATTGCAAGAGCCTGCTTGGCGGCAAATTGTTGTTGCGACAACTGACTCAGGTCCCCGAGGCTGACGCCGGCATTCCCACCGTGACAATAATTACATGTAACTGCATTATCTTGATGAATTGAACCTTTCCAGTCTAAAACAGGCTTGGCAAGGGCACCACCAAGAAATTCATGACACGTTATACATGCATTCTGTTTTTTTGACTCTGCATGTACATTCAGTGGATAGACAAACAACACAATGGCTGCAAATACCATAAGAACATATTTTTTATTATTCATAAGTCTCTCAGCTATTCCCGAACGGATCTAAATGATCACCCGGAAGTTGTCTTTCATGCTGTCACAAAGCGCGTTGGACGGCAAACAGACTAAAATGCCGGCGCTTTATCTAAAAAACAGGTTGGTTCCGTTGATATTGTAAGTTTTCGCTATGGGTTCCCAGCCGCCTTAGCCCGCATTTTCCAGACCTAGGGCCTGATATTTGATCATTTGTCAGCCCCTGCTTTAGTGTCTCAACATGAAAAGCATAGAATTTACTTCGTACCTTTTCCCAAAAAGGTCTCTTCGTCTTCCATTTTTTCCGGGCCGCATTATTAACAGAGGGCGACATAACTGCCGAATCTGATCAATCAGAAAGACCAGCATCCTGAGCAGACAAACACCGCTTCACCCAAGTGCTGTTTCCCAATTGTTTCAAGATGGTTTGACGTGGTTGCCTCCTTGCAAGTTGTTGTTTCTCTTGCAAGGAGGCAAAAAGAAATCAACCTAGCTAATATGTCAAGAAAAATTTGAATTTCAGCGTTAGATATTTCAAAAAGTTTACGAAAAATATCTCAACAAACTGCACTATTTCTGCATTTCCAGCCCGTCCGGAAACTGCTGTAAATTATTTGCGGTGAATATCTTATCCTGAAATCCGTGCGCAAGTCAACAGCCGAATTGCCTATTGCCACAAAATTAAGTCGGCCCTGACCATTTGACGCCCTGCTCGAGCAACTGGACCATTG
The DNA here is from genome assembly GCA_002897615.1 of bacterium BMS3Bbin14. Lineage (GTDB taxonomy): Bacteria > Desulfobacterota > Desulfobulbia > Desulfobulbales > Desulfobulbaceae > BMS3Abin13. The sequence goes on along the minus strand of BDTX01000006.1, from coordinate 131,397 downwards.
GGAGCAATTACGCGTTTTTTGCAATGAAAGCATAGGTACCACAACGTATTGTTTGGCGCTAAAATTTCGGGCCACCTGTCAATTTTTCCACCACTCTACCACGCTGGGCTACATCCTCATTGTTTTTGGGGGATTCAATCAAGATATTATCTTAACTTGCAAGAAACGCGTCATGCTCCCGGATTCCCTCTCGATTAGAGCCAGTCCGACGAGAAAGAGAGACCGGGAACCTGGCAGCGGCCGGACGTTCATCGGGCAGCAGGACGCTCACCCATAGTCGTCGTAACGTATTCTCCAGCACCTTATGTTCATCCAAAACCCCAAAGCATAATAGCCCCTCTATTCGAGAAGGCCAAAATGGACGAAGATGAGGTGCCGGTGAACTAAAATAAGGCCCTGAATCCGTGAGCGTTCGAGAACGGTGCAGATGCAAGGCGGCAACGATGTTGATTATCCTGATGTGATATCAAGGAGTTGTCAACGCAGCAGATGCGCCGTTATCGGGCGCCCCGCAGGGCGGCGCGGTGAAGATCAAAAAATGCGCTTATTCGTCAATAATGCAATAAATTCTGCACATTGCATGAAACATCACCTCAAGCCGTCACGGATTCAGGAAGGCTCCAAATCATATAAAAACAGCCAGGGCCTTGCTTTTTCAGTGGCGGAGGAACAGGGATTCGAACCCTGGGTGGGGTTCCCCCCACAACGGTTTTCGAGACCGTCCCGTTCGACCGCTCCGGCACTCCTCCGCTGATCGGGCCTGCACAAAATTTTCATACTGATACCCGGAAATTGCCCCAACGTCAAGAAGAGTCGCAGCCAGATCGACAAGAGAACCGACTCGGGCTGCCCCGTGAGCATGAACGTGAGGAGGACCCTGATCAAGGTAACCATTGAAGGCTTCTATAGTATAAAGTAGAGCGCCATGAACAAACCTCCTAAGGTAATTACCTGTTTCGGGATTCCTGAACGATGATTGGGATCAAAAAACCGGCGGCAAGAGAAGAGTAACCCCTTTAAAAATCTTTGCTTTTAGTTACAAAAATGCTACATAGTGGTACAGAATGGCAGGAAAAAATCACTTGCTGAAAATTCAAATAAAAGGCAATCTACAGGCCGACGATTCGTAAACACAATGCCGGCATGTTTGTCGCAACCGACGATGTGTCTGCGGTAATGATCTCCGTCAGGCCCCGGCACTGATTGAAACCGATAAATGGCTTATGGAAAACGCATCCGACAAAACCTCTACCGCCCCGCTCCGCGTTAAAAAGCAATATTTCACCTTTGCCGAGCCGCCGAACGAGATGCCCCTGGACTCCGGCGCTCGACTCGGTCCGATCACCCTGGCCTATGAGACCCTGGGCCGCCTCAACGCGGATAAAAGCAATGCGGTGGTCATCCTGCACGCCTGTTCCGGCGATTCGCATGTGGCCGGTTATTATGGGGATGACGACCCGCGCCCGGGCTGGTGGGAGAACATGGTCGGGCCGGGGAAACCCGTTGACACGAACCGTTACTTTGTCATCTGCTCCAATATTCTGGGCAGCTGTATGGGATCGACCGGCCCCTCCTCCATCAACCCCAAGACCGGCAGGCCCTACGGCTTTGATTTCCCCATGGTCACCATCAGGGACATGGTCCGGGCGCAAAAACACCTGATCGACCACCTGGGCATCACCAAAATCATGTCCATGTTAGGCGGATCGGTGGGCGGCATGCAGGTCCTGCGCTGGTGTACGGATTACCCGGAGATGGTGATTTCCGCCATTCCCCTGGCCACGACAACCCGCCATTCCGCCCAGGCCATCGCCTTTGACGAGGTGGCCCGGCAGGCCATCATGGCGGACCCGGACTGGCAGGGCGGCAATTACTACGACGGCCCCGGACCACGGCACGGCCTGGCGGTGGCCCGCATGATCGGTCATATTACCTACCTGTCGGACGAGTCCATGCGCAACAAGTTCGGCCGGCGCCTGCAGAATCGCTCATCCCTCTCTTTTGATTTTGCCGGGGACTTTCAGGTCGAAAGTTATCTGCGTTACCAGGGGGCCAAATTCGTTGAACGTTTTGACGCCAACTCACTCCTGTACATCACCAAGGCCAGCGATTACTTTGACCTGGAACACGACGACGGCAGCGCCCTGCTCGATGAACGTCTGACCGCCACCAAGTTCCTGGTCATCTCCTTCTCGTCGGACTGGCTCTACCCGACCTACCAGTCCCGGGCCCTGGTGTCCAAACTGAAAAAAAACGGCTGCGATGTCAGTTTCTGTGAAATCGACGCCCAGTGGGGGCATGATGCCTTCCTGCTGCCGAACAAACAGCTGGACTCAATCATCAGCAGCTTTCTGAACCGCATATACCATGAATCCCGAAACAACGCAGCTCGATAAAACACGATTTGACCTGCAGATTATCGCCTCCTGGATCGAACCGGGGTCGCGGGTGCTTGATCTCGGTTGCGGCCACGGCGACCTGCTCCTCCTGCTCAAGCAGGAGAAACAGATCAACGGAACCGGTATCGAGCTGTCCGAGGAAAAAGTGGCCCGCTGTATCGAGCGGGGCCTGACCGTCCTGCAGGGTGATTTCAGCGAGGAAATCCTCGATTACCCGGCCCATCGTTTTGACTGTGTCGTCCTGAGCCAGACCCTGCAGCAGGTCATGAATCCGAAAAAGCTGATTCCGGAACTGCTGCGCATCGGCAAACGGGTCATTGTCAGCTTTCCCAACTTCGGTCACTGGCAGGTTCGGCTCCAGGTCCTGCTTACGGGGCAGGCGCCGGTTACGGGGCAGCTTCCCTACGAATGGTACGATACCCCGAACATCCGGGTGATCAGCATCAAGGATTTCAAACAATTCCTCAGGATGACCGGCATCAAGCCGGTCAAAGAAGTGGCCATCAACAGCCATCATCATGATGAAAACGGCCATATTATAAAATATTTAATCAATCTCCGGGCCACATACGGTATAATGATGCTGGAGCGGTCGGCATGAACCTGAAGCCGTGAGCGTTCGAGAATGGTGCAGATGCAGATAGCGAGCCTGCGAGACCTTCGAGGGTAAACCGTCACAGACACCCCATCTTCACGCGGTCACTCCCGCCCGCATAGAGGGACTACCGGAGTCTCCCTTCGGTCGCTTACCTGCGAACGGCAGCGACTACGTAAATCTGTGGCACCTGTGACGGCTTACAGGTTGGATGTAAGGAATAGCGCAGAGTTTCACACCCTGTGACCAGTTACCTTCGAGGCTCCAACGATGTTGATTATACCGGTGTGATATCAACTGGTTGCCAACGCAGCAGCTGCGCCGTTATCGAACGCCCCGCAGTCCGGCGCGGTGAAGAGTATAAAATGCATTTATTCGTCAATAATGCAATAAATTCTACATATTGCCTGGAACATTACCTCAAGCCGTCACGGATTCAGGATGAACTCCGGCCGAAACAAGAGGCGCTTACGACATGAAACGTTTGAAAATCAGAGAAAAAGAGGAAATCGTTGCCGCCGCGTGCAACACCGATGTGCGGCCGGCGCAAGGCCATTTCAGCACGATTCCTCCCATAGTCAGGAAACTGACGGCCGGCTTTGCCTCCGGCAAGTGGTCCAGCCACAATGAACCGGTACCCATTCCTTCCAAGGAAGAGGTTGAGGCCATTGTTCTGCAGGCCCGGCAGATCCTGTTCCCGGGTTACTTTACGGAGATGATTCTCAGCCCGGAAAGCCTGGAATATTACCTGGGGCAGAAACTCAGCTCCTTTTACGAAAACCTGGCCCGGCAGATCAGTTCGGCCATCCGGCATGACTGCTTTCGCCAGAACCAGGCCTGCTCAAAATGCGGCGAACGCTCCTATCAGATTGCCTCCGCCTGTATCAACGCCCTGCCCGAGATCAAGGACCTGCTCGAACTGGATATCCAGGCCACCCTGACCGGTGATCCCGCGGCCACAAACGCTGACGAGGTTATTTTCAGCTACCCCGGTTTTTTCGCCATCCTGGTGTACCGGCTGGCCAATCGGCTGGTTGACCTGGGGGTGCCGATCATTCCGCGAATCATGAGTGAATATGCCTACAGCATAACGTCCATTGATATCCACCCTGGCGCCGAGATAGGCAACAGTTTTTTCATCGATCACGGCGCCGGCGTAGTTGTCGGGGCCACGACGGAGATTGGCAACCGGGTGCGGGTCTACCAGGGCGTAACCCTCGGTGCCCTGTCCCTGCCGCGCAACGCAGGCGTAAAACTTCGGGACACCAAGCGGCACCCCACCATTGAAGATGATGTCATCCTTTATGCCAACGCCACCATCCTGGGCGGCAGCACGGTCATTGGCGCCCGCTCCATTATCGGCGGCAACGTCTGGCTGACCGAAAGTGTGGGGCCTGACACCAAGGTTCTTCTCAAACAACCGGAGCTGGTGTATATCGGCAAAAAACAGGCGAAGGCGGATGGAAACGTTTAAAGAGGATGTCACGCTGTCCGTGGGCTCCACTCCCCTCGTACGACTGAAAAAAATAAGCGCGGGGCAGGGAATTGAACTGCTCGCCAAACTGGAATCGGGCAATCCGCTGGGCAGCGTCAAGGACCGGATCGCGGTAGCCATGGTGGACGCGGCCGAGCGGGATAACCGTATTGACAGCTCGACAACCATCATCGAGCCGACCAGCGGCAATACCGGTATCGGCCTGGCCTTTGTCTGTGCCAGCCGGGGATACCGGCTGCTTTTGACTATGCCGGAAACCATGAGCATGGAGCGGCGTAAACTGCTGCTGCATTTCGGTGCCGAGCTTGTTTTGACGCCCGGATCATCGGGCATGAAAGGCGCCATTGAGCGGGCGCAACTATTGCTTGGCGAAATCGAAGGGTCATGGATGCCGAACCAGTTTACCAATCCGGCCAATCCGGAAATCCACCGGACAACAACGGCGGTCGAAATCTGGGAGCAGACCGGCGGCCGGCTGGATATTTTTGTGGCCGGCGTGGGTACCGGCGGCACCATTACCGGTGTCGGCCAAATGCTCAAGGAACGGCTGCCGGACCTGCAGGTGGTGGCCGTCGAACCGGCTGCCTCGCCTGTCCTGTCGGGCGGCCAGCCGGGACCGCACAAAATCCAGGGTATCGGCGCCGGTTTTGTACCGGCGGTCCTCGACCGCAGCGTCATTGACGAGGTCGTCCAGGTCACCGACGATGAATCCCTGCAAACAGCACGGCGGCTGGCCCGACAGGAAGGCCTCCTCTGCGGCATCTCGTCGGGCGCAGTAGTGGCTGCGGCACTCAAACTCAAGACCGGCCCGCAGCAACACAAGGCGGGAAAACGAATTGTGGTCATCCTGCCGGATACCGGCGAGCGGTATCTAAGTACCGACCTCATGAACCTGAATCCGTGACGGCTTGCGATGATACCCTATGCAATATGTTGAATTTATTGTATTATTGTCAAATAAATTCATTTGCCGGTCTTCACCGCGCCGGACTGCGGTCCGCCCGATAACGGCGCAGCTGCTGCGTTGGCAACCAGTTGATATCACACCAGGATAATCAACATCGTTGGAGCCTTGCATCTGCACCATTCTCGAACGCTCACGGATCCAGGATGAAAAAAAGGAATCCAGCCATGGGAAAAATTATTTCACTGAATATCAGCAGCAAAAAAGGTGTAAACAAGAAACCGGTCGCCGAGGTCCGGCTCCGGGTTGACCATGGCATCGAGGGTGATGCCCATGCCGGCAACTGGCACCGGCAGGTCAGCCTGCTGGCCCGGGAATCCATCGATGTCATGCGCGCCAAAGGGCTTGAACTCGCCCCCGGGGCCTTTGCGGAAAACATCACCACCGAGGGCATCGACCTGGTTCACCTGCCGGTGGGCACCCGGCTGCTGGCCGGCAAAACCGAGCTCGAGGTCACCCAGATCGGCAAAAAATGTCACAAGGGCTGCGCAATCTTTCAGCAGGTCGGCGACTGCATTATGCCCAGGGAAGGCATATTTACCAAGGTCATCAGGCCGGGAATAATTCGCAGCGGGGACCCGATCCAGGTCCTGACTGCCCGGGAAACGGAAAAAATTAAATCTAACAGGGGGAGGTGTTGACCATGCTTGAGAATGAACGCCGCCGTGACCCGCGGTACGCCTTGCACTACCCGGTCATCATCTGCTCGAGCCGGGCGATTGACAGGCCGGAGGGATGGCATTATGGTGAGATTCTTGATGCCGGGAAAAATGGGATGCGGCTCCGGGTTGACGACTTCGGCACCTTGCCGGTCGGCTCTGAATTGCAGATGGTCTGCCAGCCGGCCAGAAATCGACAGCCGAATAACAACTGCATGCCCGTACCCATCAAGGGCCGCGTGGTCTGGAAAAATGCGGCCGGCAACCAGTTTGCGCTTAAGTATTTCCAGTAGGAGAGAACCGTTTCCCTGGCCAATCCGCCCCGGCAGGGCGACCCGATGGGGGAGCGGGGCCCTTGCTGCCGCCGCCGGTTTTACATGGTCATGGCGCCGAAGGACTCCTCCGGCGGGACAGTATGTAGCGTTTCCCTGACGAATTTCGTCCATTCCGGCGGCGGGTCGGGGATCTTGAAACCGATCATCTTATACATTCCCCGGTTCGTTGCCCGTACCCAACACGGCTGCATGGTTATCTTGATATCGCCGACAAGTCCATTAATCAGAGAAACACACTTTCCTTTAGAATCATCGAAACGGGCGGGAATCTTTGCTACCCGCAGGCCGGTTGTGGAGACATCCTCGACAACCCCGAGGAAGGAATCCCGGCCATCGTAGATATTCGACATCAGCGCCATGGTCTGATGCCGTTTACTGTTTCGGCGATTGGTCTTCATGACTCATTCCCTATATATTTATTATTTATTTTATCATGTTATTCTCAAAATTCAAGAAATTGTACCCTATACTTTAAAAGATAATCATCTTTTATGCCCACAAAGCGGAAAAGATCGACAATCTTAACCGTCTCGCAAAAAAAATGTACCACAACATGGCACAATCATAGCGCTTTGTACCATAAAATCAAACAATTGTAAATAGCTTACAAAAACCTGACCAAGTACAATTTTCCCGGTTTCCATGGTCCTCAACCGGCCCTGCCACCGGGCAGCCGGCAGCAATCAGGACCGTTTCAATTTGACAAGCGACCGGGGGACAATTATAACCTTTCTGCTTCATAAACAAATTTAAAATAGTGTTTGCCCGGGTCTCAGACCGACCGCACTCGTTACCTGTCATGCGTCCATATTATGCCCTTCATGCTCAACTGCCAGGCCGTCAGCAAGGCCATCGGAGCCCAGCCGCTCTTTGATTCCATCACCTTTACCATCGCCAGGGGCGAGCGCCTGGCCCTCATCGGGGCCAACGGCTCCGGCAAGACAACGCTGCTGCGCATCCTCTGCGGGCTCGACACCCCTGACAGCGGCAAGGTCGCCCTGGCCGGACACGTCCACCTCGGCTACCTCGCCCAGAGCAATCGTTTTGCCGACGAGGCCACGGTGGCCGAGGTTGTCGATGAAAACCTGAACGGCCTCGGCCTTGACGAAACACAGCGCTACAACCGGGTCCATGCCATGCTCAGCCGGGCGGAATTTCCCGACCCTGAATGCCGGGTACGGGCGCTGTCGGGAGGCTGGCGCAAACGGCTGGCCATCAGCCGGGTCCTGGCGCGCCGCCCGGATATCCTGGTCATGGATGAACCGACCAACCACCTTGACCTGGAGGGCATTATCTGGCTCGAGAAACTCCTGGGCAGCTCTCTGCCGGAAAGCCCCTCGGCCTTTCTGCTGGTCAGTCACGACCGTCTCTTCCTGGAAAACATGACCAACCGGACCATGGAAATTTCCCCGGCCTATCCGGGAGGATTTCTGCGGGTAGAGGGCAACTATTCAGAGTTTCTTGAAAAAAAAGAGGCCTTTCTCGCCGGCCAGCAGCAACGCGAACTCCGGCTCTCAAATCGGTTCAGACGCGAAACCGAATGGCTGCGCCGCGGCCCCAAGGCCCGCAGCACCAAGGCCAAATACCGGATTGATGACGCCTGCCGCCTGCAGGAGGAACTCAAAAGGGTCCAGGCCCGCAACCGGGCCCAGGGAAAGGTCCGGATTGACTTCGAGGCCACCAATCGTAAAACCAAAAAACTCCTTGAAGGCCACGGCCTGACCAAGGCCTATGGCGGCCGGACCCTCTTTGCCGGTCTCGACCTTGTCCTGTCCCCCGGCCGGCGACTCGGCCTGCTGGGCCGAAACGGCTGCGGCAAATCCACCCTGATGCAGATCCTGGCCGATGCGGGCAAAGACAACGGCCTGGCCCCGGATTTCGGCTCCCTGCGGGTCGCCGAAGGGGTCAGGATCGAGAGTTTCGCCCAGGACCGCAGCCGGCTCGACCTCTCAGTCACCCTGCGCCGGGCCCTGGCCCCGGAAGGGGAGTCCGTTATCTACCGGGACCAGCCGCTGCACGTTGTTTCCTGGGCCAGGAAATTTCTCTTCAAGGCCGAGCAGCTGGACACGCCGGTGGGCAACCTCTCGGGCGGGGAACAGGCCCGGATTTTCATTGCCGACCTGATGCGCCGGCCGGCCGACATCCTCCTGCTCGACGAACCGACCAACGACCTTGACATTGCCTCGCTGCAGGTCCTGGAGGACAGCCTGCTGGAATTCGCCGGGGCCGTGGTCCTGGTGACCCATGACCGCTTCCTGCTGGACCGGGTCTGTGACCGGGTCCTGGGATTTGACGGTTGCGGCCAGGTTTCATACTTTGCCGATTACGAACAGTGCTTTGCGGCCCTGAACGAGCAACGAAAACAACAGCGGCGCAACTCCGGCCGGCAGAAAAAAGCGAAAAAAAAGAACACCATGAAAACCGGCCGGCTCTCCTACCTGGATCAGCGGGAGTATGACGGGATTGAGGAAACGATCCTGGCCGCCGAGGCCGAAGAGACTGAGCTGCAACGGCTCACGGCAGCCCCGGATACCGCGACAGACCCCGGCCGTTTACAGGAATGCTGGCAAAAAATGGAAAAGGTTCAGCAAAAGATAGAGCACCTGTATCGGCGCTGGGAAGAACTGGAAGCCAAAAAAAACAGCAGCTCCGGGCCGGGGCTTTAAAGCTGATCTGCAGGCGGCCTCGCCAGGGCTGCTGATTGCCTAATTTTATCGTTATTATGAATAGCTATCTTGTTTTTATCATCGCCGTTATCCTGATCGGCTACCTGCTTGAAAGCGTTGTCGCCCTGCTCAACCTGCGCGCCCTCGATCCCGAGCTGCCCGCCGAGTTTCAGGATGTCTATGACCGGGAAAAATATGCCCGGGCCCAGGAATACACCAGGGTGAACACCCGTTTTTCACTGCTGCAAAACACAATCATGACCGTTTTGACTCTCGGGTTCATCCTGTCCGGCGGCTTCAACCTGGTCGACCGGGTCGCCCGGAGCTTCGGTTTTGGCTCCATCGTCACCGGGCTTATCTTCAGCGGCCTGGTGCTCCTGATTTCGGCAGCGGCCGAACTGCCGTTTTCCATCTACTCCACCTTTGTCATTGAAGAGCGGTTCGGTTTCAACACCACCACCGTCAAGACCTTTGTCCTCGACCTCGTCAAGGCGGTGCTGCTGGGAGTCCTGATCGGCGGCCCGCTGCTGGCCTTTGTCCTCTGGTTTTTTGCAACCGGCGGCTCCCTGGCCTGGCTCTACTGCTGGCTGGCCGTGGTCGCCTTTACCGTGACCATCCAATTCCTGGCCCCCGTGCTCATCATGCCCCTCTTCAACACCTTCACCCCGCTGGCCGATGGCGAGCTGAAGGAGGCCATCACGGCCTATGCCCGGGCCGAGCGATTCAAGATGAAGGGAATATACACCATGGACGGTTCCAAGCGCTCCACCCGGCTCAATGCCTTTTTCACCGGCTTTGGCCGTTTTCGGCGGATCGTCTTTTTCGACACCCTGGTCGACAAGCTCCGGCCCGACGAGATTGTTGCCGTCCTCGCCCATGAAATGGGCCATTTCAAACTCCGGCACATCTTCAAAATGATGACCGCCACCATCATCCAGATGGGTGTCATGTTTTATATCCTGTCTTTGTTCCTCATGAACCGGGGGCTTTTTGCGGCCTTCGGCATGGAGCACCTCTCCATCTACGCCAGCCTCATCTTCTTCGGCTTCCTCTATGCGCCGATTTCCCTGCTCCTGTCCATTGTCGCCAATTATTTCTCCCGTTGCCACGAGTACGAAGCCGACGCCTACGCGGTCACCAGCACCGGCCGCCCTGACGCCATGATCAGCGGCCTGAAGAAGTTATGCGTGACCAATCTCGCCAACCTGACGCCGCACCCGCTCAATGTCTTTCTCAACTACAGCCATCCGCCGGTATTGGCCCGGATCAAGGCGATCCGCGCCCTGGCCGGGAAGAACACGCCGGGGCGACAGGGCCGGGCAAACTGTCAACTGTGTAACCGGCCCTCTGCCCCCGGGGACCTGGCCTGGAGCGCCGCTTCGGACCGGCCGCTGTGCCCAGACTGTCTCGCGAAAAAGAATAACTGCGGTTGCACGGATGAATAAAACCTGAAGTAAACAACCTCCTGAATCCGTGAGCATTCGAGAATGGTGCAGATGCAAGGTAAAAACAACCTGGCACAATCAGCCTCCCCGCGCTTTACGGATCAAGCTGATTTTTCCTTTACCACACTGTCATTATTGACTTATATCAATTCGGCATGGTGTCCATGCAGGTAAGCTGCAGAATATGAAGACATTGGCTGCCTCGATAAAAAAAATCGTGGCCGACCGGCACCGGGTCCCGCTCCTGCGCCGGCTGGTCCAGGCCGGTTTCGGCCTTTTTACCCTGTATGCGGGCTACCGGTTTTACCTTTTCTTTCAGTGGGCCGTCGGCCGGTCCCAGGCCTTTGTCCCCAGTCCGCCGGCCGTGGAGGGCTTCCTGCCGATCAGCGCCCTTGTGGGCCTGAAGCGCTTGGTGCTGACCGGCGAATACGACCCGGTGCATCCGGCAGGCCTGACCATTTTTCTGGCGGCGCTCGTCATCGCCTTTCTTTGCCGGAAGGGATTCTGCGGCTGGATCTGTCCGGTCGGCTTTGCCTCCAACCTGGCGGCCAAGCTGGGCGGGCGTCTCAGGATGCAGTTCCGGCCACCGGTCTGGCTCGATTTTCCCCTGCTGGGGCTCAAGTATCTCCTCCTGGCCTTTTTCTGTTACCTGGTTCTCTGGCGCATGAACCTGGAGCAGATCACCGCCTTCCAGCGCTCTCCCTATAACATGGTGGCGGCGGGCAAGATGCTGTCTTTTTTCCTTGCGCCCAGCCGTCTTGCCGGCGGCGTCCTGCTGTTTCTTGGCCTGGCTTCCCTGGTGGTGCGTAACTTCTGGTGCCGCTACCTCTGTCCCTATGGCGCGCTGCTGGGCCTGGTGGCCCTGTTTGGCCCCATGCGCGTCCGGCGGGATGCCGGGCAGTGTATCGACTGCAAAAAATGCGAAAAAGTCTGCCCCGGAACGATCAAGATCGCAGCAAGGGAAGTGGTGTGGAGCAGCGAGTGCGTAGGGTGCATGGAGTGCGTGGGGGTCTGTCCGCGCGAGGATTGCCTTACTCTTACCGGGCCGGGCCGGGTCCGGCTTCCCGTCCAGGTTCTGCCCCTGATGGTCCTGGCCGTTTTTTTCCTTTTCTGGCTCGCCGCCTTATTCAGCGGACACTGGCAGAGTGTCGTCCCGCCTGCGGCGCTCAAACAGTTTTACGGCATGATGTTCAGTCTGCCCCCGGCCGGCATCTAGAAACGGCCCTTTTTTCATCCTGTCCGGTCATTACCGGCTCAGGAGGCCGCAGGGCCGGGCTCCACCGGCGGCACCCCGGCAACCTCCTGCCCGGCATGCCTGGCCGCCAGCAGCATATACATCGCCGGCACCACGAAGAGCGTGAACAGGGTACCGATGGAGAGGCCGGAGGCGATGACCAGCCCCAGGTTATAACGGCTGACGGCGCCGGCGCCGGTGGCCAGAATCAGCGGCAGCACCCCGAGAACCATCGCCGCGGTGGTCATCAGGATCGGCCGCAGCCGGATGACCGCCGCCATCTCTATCGCTTCGCGTTTGCTGTGCCCCTGCCGCTGCAGGTTGTTGGCGAATTCGACGATCAGGATGCCGTGCTTGCTGATCAGGCCGATGAGAGTGACCAGGCCGACCTCGGTATAAATATTGAGGCTGGCGCCGCCGACGCCGAGGCTGATAAAAATCAGCGCGCCGCAGATCGACATCGGCACGGTAACCAGGATGATGACCGGATCGCGGAAACTCTCGAACTGGGCCGCCAGGGCGAGAAAGACGATGATCATGGCGAAGAAGAAGGTGACGAGCAAGGCACTCGACTCCTGCATGAACTGCCGCGACTGGCCGGCGTAATTGATCGAATAACCCTGCGGCAGCGTCTTTTTCGCCAGCTGTTTGAGATAGTCCAGTGCCTGGCCCTGGGTAACGCCCGGAAAGGCCACCCCGGAGATGGTCGCGGCGTTCTGTTGCTGGAAGTGATCCAGCGATTCCGGCACCACCGAGTTCTCGATATGGGCGATGGTCGCAAGGGGAATCGATTTGCCGCCGGCGCTGCGGATGTAGTAATTTTTCAGCTGATCGGTATTGAGCCGGTAGCGCTGCTGGACCTGCGGAATCACCTTGTAGGAGCGGCCGTCGAGGCTGAAATAGTTGACATAGCCGCCGCCGAGCATCGCCGAAAGGGAGCTGCCGACATCGCGCATCGAGAGCCCGAGCTGGGCGGTCAGGTTACGGTCGATGACCACCTTCGACTGCGGCAGGTCATACTTGAGGTTGCTGTCGAGAAACATGAACATCCCGCTGCGCTGCGCCTGCTGCAGGAACCTGGACGCCACTTGGTTCAACCGGTTGAAGGGGTCCGTGGTCTGGATGACGAACTGGATCGGCAACCCCCGGCTGCCGGGCAGCGGCGGGGGTTGAAACGCCACCACCCGGATCCCGGCGATATGGCTCAGTTCCCGCTGCAGGACCGGCTGCAGGTCGTTGCTGGTTTTCGTCCGCTCATCCCAGGGCTTGAGCACCATGCCGGCGATGGAGGTGCCCGGCATGTCGAGCTGGAAGACGTGGTCGGTTTCGGGATGCCTGGCAAAGGTCTGGTAGACGGCATGGGAATAGAGCTGCCGCTGTTGCAGGGTAGCGTTCGGGGCCGAGGTGGACGCGGTGATGATGACCCCCTGGTCCTCCTGGGGGGCGAGCTCGGATTTCGCGCCGGCGTAAAGAAAATAGATGCTGCCGAGGACGATCAGCGCAAAGACCACCGTCACCGGGAAGTAGTTCAGCGTCCGGTGCAGCAAACGCTGGTAGCGCTGGCGCAGGGCCTCGAACCGGCGGTCGAGGAAGACCACGAGCCTGGCCTGCCAGCCTTTTTGCTGAGAATCGTAGGGTTTGAGCAGCCGCGAACACATCATCGGCGACAGGGTCAGGGCGACGACCCCCGAAATAGTCACCGCGGCAGCCAGGGTGAAGGCGAACTCGGTGAAGAGCTTGCCGGTGAGCCCCCCCATGAAACCGATCGGGATATAGACGGCCACCAGGACCACGGTCATGACGATGATCGGGTTGGCCAGTTCGCGGGCCGCGGCAATGGCGGCTTCCCGCGGCTGGGCCCCTTCTTCGAGGTGGCGGTTGACGTTCTCGACGATGATGATGGCATCATCGACCACCAGGCCGATGGCAAGAACCAGGGCGAGAAGGGTCAGCAGGTTGATGGAAAAATTGAACGCCAGCATGATAGCGAAGGCGCCGATCAGCGACAGCGGGATGGTGATGGTCGGAATCAGCACCGAACGGAAGGACCCCAGGAAGGCGAAGACGACCAGGGTCACGATCAGCAGCGCCTCGGCCAGGGTGAACTCCACCTCGGTGATCGAATTGCTCACGAACTTGGTCGAATCGTAAATGATCTGCCCGTTGAGTCCTTCCGGCAGCTGTTTCTGGATAGCCGGAAAAATCTTGCGGACCTGCCTGGTCACATCGAGCAGGTTGGCCGCCGGCGCCACCTGGATGCCGAGGTAGACCGCCTTCTGCCCGTCAAAGGCCACCTGCGATTCGTAGTTGTCCGCGCCCAGGGTTACGTTGGCGACGTCCTTGAGGCGGACGACGACGCCGTTATGCTGCTTGATGATCAGGTTGCGGAAGGCCGCAAGGGAATGGAGACTGGTGGAGGCGGTCAGGTTCACCTGAACCATCTGACCCTTGGTCCTGCCCACGGCGGAAAGATAATCGTTGCTGGCCAGGGCATTCCAGACATCGGCCGCCGTGAGGCCATAGCCCGCGAGCTGCCGCGGGTTGAGCCAGGCGCGGATGGCAAAGAGCTTTTTCCCGAGAATCTCCGCCGTCTGCACCCCGGCAATCGCCTGCAGTTTCGGCTGCACCACGCGGACCAGGTAATCGGTGATCTTGTTCGGAGTGAGTACTTTGCTGTTGAAACCGATGTACATGGCATCGATCGTCCGCCCGACCTTGACGCTCAGCACCGGCTGCTGGGACTGGGGGGGCAATTGGTTGCGCACGGCGTTGACCTTGGTGTTGATTTCGGTCAGCGCCTTGTCGGTGTCGGCATTGAGCCGCAACTTGACGGAGATGATGCTTAAGCCCTGGGTACTGGTCGAGGTCATGTAGTCGATACCATTGGCCTGGGCGATGGAATTCTCCAGCGGCGTGGTGATGAACCCGGCGACCAGATTGGCATTGGCACCGGTGTAGGCCGTGGCCACGGTAACCACGGCATTCTCCGTGCGCGGAAACTGCAGGACGGGCAGCAGGCCGATGGAACGCAGGCCGAGCACGAGGATAAACAGGCTCAGGACCGTCGCCAGCACCGGCCGGCGGATGAAAATATCGGTGAATTTCATCAATGTCTCCCGCTTACTCGTCCCTGGGGGCCGGCGCGGCATCATTGGCCGGTTCGATGCTGTTGTTGATGAGCACCGGGGTACCGTTGTGCAGCTTGATCTGCCCCGAGGTCACGACCACACTCCCCGGCGGCACACCCTTGAGGATGGCCACTTGATCGCCCCGGGTGGCCCCGGTGGTCACAAATTTCTGTTCGGCCACGAGCCTGGGCCTGCCGTCGCGGCCCTTGCCCTTCTGCTTGACCAGGTAGACGATGTTGCCGTACGGATTGTAGGAAATTGCCGTCTGCGGCAGCGTGACCCGGGGCTGCGGCCGGCCGACTTCGATGTCCGTGGTCGCGAACATGCCCGGCAACAGCAGGTGGTCCGAGTTGCTGATCGTGGCCCGGACCCGGATGTTACGCGTGTCCTGATCGACCCTCGGATTGATGGCCGAGATCTTGCCGGCAAAGGTTTTTCCCGCAAAGGCGTCGACCCTGACCGTCACCGACTGGCCAAGCGCAACCTGACGGATGGTGCGCTGCGGCAGATAGAAGTCGACAAAGATCGGATCCAGGGCCTGCAGGGTGACGATCTTGGCGCCGGGGTGGAGATATTGCCCGAGGTCCACCGCCCGGATGCCGAGCCGGCCGGCAAAAGGCGCCCGGATGAACTTCTTGTCGAGCAAGGCCTGCTGCTCGGCGACCTGGGCCCTGGAGCTCTTCAGGTTGGCCATGTCGGCATCCAGGGTCGCCTGGCTGACAGAGTGCGCCCGGAATTGCTGCCGGTCGCGCCGCCAGGTCTGCTCGGCGAATTCCGCCGTCGCCTTGAGTGCTTGCAGCTTGGCCCGATCGGAACTGGCGTCCAGTTCGACCAGCAGCGCCCCGGCTTTCACCTCCTGCCCGGACTTGAAGCGAATCTTCACCACCAGACCGCTCACTTCGGGGGCAAGATCGGCACCGCGTACGGCCTGCAGCGAGCCGACCGCTTCGAGTTGCCGCTGCCAGGGCTGCATGCTGGCCCTGATCGTCGACACTGTCTGCGGCGGCATCCCCCGCGACGACATGAATTTCTTAACCATACGTGCCTTGAACGCCTGAAAGCCGAAAATTCCGCCGAACAGCAGACCAACGAGAATCAGCATAATTATCATACGCTTGGTCATTCGAAACCTCTTGAAAAAAAAATAAGCCGTGCGTGGCCGGCAGATCAGTCCATTTTCGCTTTGGCCGCAGTGCCTGCGGCAGCCAGGGAGCGGTTCCACCAGCCGCCGCCGAGGGCCTGGAATAGTGCCGCGGTATCCGCATAGCGCTGCGCCCGGGCGGCGATCAAGCTGATACGCGCCTGTTGGTAGTCCCGCTGGGCGACCAACAGCGTCAGGTAGTTCACCGCGCCGAGCCGGAATTGCCGCCGGGTCAGGTCGAGATTCGCCTTGACCGCAGCTTCGGCGGCTGCCCGGGCCTGGAGAGTCAGGGCATCACTGTCGAGGGCACACAGCACATCGGCCACATTCTTGAACGCCAGGAGCACCGTCTGTCGATATTGCGCCGCCGCCTGATCGTAGGCGGCCACGGCGGCCCGGCGCTTAGCGCTTAATTCGCCGCCGTGGAAGAGCGGCTGCAGGAGGCCCGCCCCGATATTCCAGATCACCCCCGAACCGGTGAGCAGGTCACCGGTGCGGGTAGCCTGGGTGCCGAAGCTGCCGCTCAGGGTTATCTGTGGATAGAGGTTGGCCGTCGCCACACCGATCGCCGCACCGGCCTGATGCAACAACGCTTCGGCAGCGCGGATGTCGGGCCGCTGGCGGGCCAGGGTCGAGGGAAGGGTAACCGGCAGGACCTCGGGCAGGTGCAGAGAATCCAGCCGGAATACCGGCAGATGCCCGGCGCTCGGCAACTGTCCGGCCAGGACCGCGAGGGAGTGGCGGGTAAAGGCGAGCTGTTTCCGGAGGGGAGGCAGGGCGGCGCTGGTGATCGCCAGTTGCGACTGCTGCGACAGGACCGCGACCTTGGACACGGCACCGAGTTCGAATTGCCGCTTCACCATCGCCAGTTGTTTTCGTTCCACCGCCAGGATATTATGCGTCGTGTTGATCTGCTCCCTTAGCGCCGCCTCCCGAATCGCGGTGGTCACGATGTTGCCCGTCAGCGCCAGATAGGTACCCTCGAACTGGTAGCGCTGATAGTCGACCCGCGCCTGCAGTCCCTCGAGCTGCCGCCGCGTGCTGCCGAACAAATCCAGGGTATAGGAGACTCCGACCGAGGCGTTGTAGAGATTGTATTCAATATTCGAGCCGCCGAAGGCTGCCCCTGAGCTGCGCTGATGCTGCGCCCAGAGGTTTACATCGAGGCGCGGATAGTGCAGCGCCCCGCCGGCGGCGCGAAAATTCTCCCGAGTCTCGCGCAGTGCAGCCCGGGCCGCGGACAACGTGGGACTCTGCGCCAACCCCCGCTTGATCAGGGCATCGAGCTCCGGCGAGCGGAACAGCTGCCACCACCGGGAAGAGAGCTGCCGGGCAAAAGCGAAACGCTGCGCGACGCCACCGGCGGTCGACGCGGCGACCGTCTGTGCCGGCAGCGGAGCGGCGGTATAGCTGGAGGTAGCCGGGACGGCCGGCGTATGAAAATCAGGACCGACCGTGCAGCCGGCCAGGGCCATCGCCACGGTTCCGGCGATGGCGGCACACATAAACAACCATTTCATCATTCTACCTTCCGGTCATGGGGGCAGAGAAGGATTCCGCAGCAATACGCGGCTCAAGACCGGTCAGAAGCGTCCGTACCGTTTCCCGAAGCCGTTGCCGCGCCGCGGCCGGAGTTACTTCCCTGGCAAGGAGATGGTCCAGCATCGCCGTGTGGAAACCGCCGGCAAGCAGCAATCCGGCCGCAGCCTGCGGCTCGATGTCAGCAGCCACCCGGCCCAGCCGCTGCTCGGCCTGCAGGTAAACGGCAAGCACGGCGACGGAACATTGCGGGCCGATCCCACGTTCGCTCATAATTTCCCGCGTGCGGGCAAGCAACGACTGGTCGGCATACAGAGAACAGACGATCGGGACGATCCTGAACTGAAAATCGAACGCCGCCTGCAGTGTATGCTCCAGATTTTCACACACCGTCCGCTGCCCCACCTGCAGGGGGAGACTTTCCAGCACTTCGTGAAAATCCCCCATACTCTGCTGAACCACCGCGTACAGCAGTTCAGCCTTATCGCCGAAATGATGGTAAAGTGCCCCTTCTGCCACCCCGGCTTCCCTGGCAATCTTACGGGTGGTCACCCGGGCGAGGCCGTCCCGGCGGAGCAGCCGTTCGGTTGCGCGGATGAGTTTCTGACGCGTTTTGTTCATCGTTATGTCTTGGACCACTCCGTCCTCGGTCACTGCCATTGACTGCTTCCTCCCGGCATGGCGTTATCGCCGCTATGCTGCTCTTGCTTGATCAATTGCTCAAAAAAATAGATCAACCGCTCAGAGAAGTCAAGTAAATTTTCCAGGCGCCGATCAATTGAAATCGTCGCGATCATCCCCAACAAAAACGGGCCCCCAGGGGGACCCGTTCTTTCCATCTGCAAGCGATGGAGGAGCACTTTTCGCATCTTTTTGTGATCAGAATGACAACCTGTGCCAACCCAATTTCCGGTCTTCACCGCGCCGCCCTCCGGGGCATTCGAAAACGGCGCCTCTACTGCGGCGGCAACTCGTTGATATCACACCAGGAGAATCAACATCGTTGCCGCCTTGCATCTGCACCGTTCTCGAACGCTCACGGACCCGGGATCTATAAAATCTTGTTGTAAATCACACCAAACAAATAGATCGAGATAAAGGTTATTACTGCAGCTTCTACCATCCCGGCAATAATCCCCAGGGGCGTTAAGCTAAAAAACATATGCCATTGGGTCATCATCTTGACCGCACCGGTGTAAATGCCGATATTGCCAAAGATACCGAGAACAAGCATGCTAAGCGCGGCGACAATGGCCGCTGAAAGCCCTAATGCAAAAGCGTTGAGTTTTCCATACATAGCGCACCTCCTGTTAGTTTTTTTCTCATTCTCGGCAGAAAAGCCGAAACATTTTGCTTCTAGTAGTCATTATAGACCAGCCAAACTCATGCCGCACAAATTTCTTTTCCTGTTTTGTCAAGCGGACATAGACTATTATCACAACCGAAGCCATGACCAAGGTGAGCAGGCCCAAGCCCCGCCAACCCAGTTTTGTTTCCGGTTTAAAACCTAAATCCGTGACATCTTGAGATGAAATCCCTGGCAATATCTGGAATTTATTGCATTATTGTCAAATAAAGGTCGCCAAGAACCAAAGGCATATGCGGGAGAGTATCTGTCATGCCGCACCACCGTTTAATACTGATGGTGCTGAGCGGTCTTTTTCTCGCGCCTCTGCCTTAATGATAAACATTATACTAACGTCCAGGGTCAAGAGGAGATCTGTATATATTTTATGTTTTTTGATGCTCTGTGTTTTTGTGGTTAAGTCGGGTGTCCGTATTTTTATTTTACAATTCCTAAGTAATGATGGACTCATAAGAAATCCCCTGCTCCGCCATTGCCGCCTTTGAGGGAATGACGAAAAAGTAGCAAAATGTAGTTCTTACGAGTTCGTCATTATCTGAATTTGCACATCTCCAAAAACAGCTTTGGAGCCACCACTTCGGGAATCGCGGTTATCTTGCCATGAGCTCCGGTAATCCTGCCGTGCTTCAGTCAGAGCCCGATTGGCGAGCAGGACATTCATCCTTTACGATTTTACAGTGGCGGTTCCGGAATTGCCGGGAGCGGGCCTGTTTTCATGAATCGAAGCAGAATGCTTTCCCTTTTCGGCACGAATTGCCGATATAAGGTGTTGGATTTTTTCAGCATGATTTTTGCCGCCCGGATAGCATCGGTGTCCTTGTATTTGTCCGAGAGGTAGATAACTTCCCTGATTCCGGACTGGATAATGACCTTGGTGCACTCGTTGCATGGAAAGAGCGCCACATAGATGCGGCAGTCCATAAGGTTGCGGGAGATAGAATTGAGGACGGCGTTTAGTTCGGCGTGGCATACGTAGGGGTACTTGGTCTCCAGGTAGGCGCCGTCCCGGGCCCAGGGCATTTCATCATCCGGGCATCCCCAGGGGAAGCCGTTGTAGCCAACCCCGACAATTTTGTTCTGCGCATTGGCCACGCAGGCGCCGACCTGGGTGTTCGGGTCTTTGGACCGCAGGCCGGAGAGCAGGGCCACGGCCATGAAATATTCATCCCAGGACAGGTAGTCCGTTCGTTTACCAACCATATTCTCCCTCGATATACCAGGCGAACTCGTCAAGGCCGGATGTTACCTAGACCATGATTTCAGTTTTTTTGTTCGTTTTTGAAGCGTCTCCGGCGGGAGCGCCAGCTATTCTCACCCGTGACCTGGTCAATGTAGCGCTTGATGGCCTGGAAGTAAAGGATGCCGCCGACCGCTGTCATGGTGTTGTGCTCGGCCCCCGGGATAACCTGCAGCTCCTTGCTGCGGGCGCCGCAGGCGGCGTGCAGCTTTTCCGCCTGCCGGATCGGGATCAGGGTGTCGCGCATGCCGTGCAGAATAAAGGTCGGCTTGGTGACCGAGGCGATTTTTTGCTCATTATTAAAACCATCCTCTTCCGTGAGGCCCATGGCGGCAAGATTCAGACCCAGCGTCTCGGCCAGAGGCATGCTTTCGGCAAAACCGCTTTCTATAATCAGTCCATTGATATCTTTGTTGTATGCTGCGGCAAGTTCAATGGCGCAGGCGCTGCCCAGTGAGCGGCCCATAAGGAAAAGCTTCCCTGTGTAGCCGTGTTCAGGCAGCCAGCGGTTGAATTCCCGATAGAGGATATGAGCATCACCCAACAGGGCGCTGACGCTCGGCTGGCCAGTACTCCAGCCGTAGCCTCGATAATCGGTAACCAGGAAATTGAGTCCCTGGCCGGCATAGAGAGGGCCGATCTCGTTATAATCCTGAACGATCTCGCCATTACCATGAAAAAAGAGGATGGTCGGGGCCTCCTTGGCGGCCGTAAAAAGGCGGCAGCCGATCACGGCCGCCGGGGCCACGGTAATGTCAATGTCCCGGGCCTGGGCCGGGACCGGAGACTCTGCCTCGGAACGAGGGTGAAAAAGGATCTGCAAAATTTCAGGGCGGTCCATTTCGTGCGGGTCCAGCATGGCAGTCTCCATATGTATTTCCGCTACCGTCAAGTCGGTAGGCGTCCCGGTCCCCTAATCGGTTATTTGCCGGCCGTCACTGCCATCCTGAGCAGCTTCAGCAGCAGGAGTACAATGGGCAGAGCGTGGAGAAATAAATCAAAGATATCAATAGGTCGGTGCAGAGTGCCATTCATCAGCATCCGCACTTTCTCAACAATGTGCGGTTCCGGAAAAAACGGGGCCAGGCCGAGGAAAATCGCGGCAACGATAAGCAGGCCGAGGGGAAGGGTATCAAGCCATTTCATGGGGTTTCCATCAATTGATCATTTGGGTAAAAATCGTCTCGAATGAAGCCCGCGGCCGTAGAATTTTTTTATTGTGCAATTGTGACTGCGGTCTCTAATTTGGCCCGGCCCTCTACCAATTAGTAGATAATACGCCGCTGTTTTTTAGATATGCCAGCCAGCTGCGTGACCTGGACGGCCGTTTCCTCTATGGATTTGCCTTCGGTGTGGACCACGGGAATCCCGAATTTCATAAATATCTGCTCGGCCTGGTTCAGTTCATTGGTACAGGTTGACAGCTTGGCATAGTTGCTGCCGCCGTAGCGTTTTTCCCGGATTTTGTGCAACAGGTGAGGCGAAGTCGTTATGCCGATCACGTTACCGAGATTCCTGACGATATCCGCTGGCAGAGTGTAACTGTTGAGTTGATCTTCGGTCAAGGGAAAGTTGGCGGCCTTGAGTCCCATGTGGGAAGCCAGGTAGACGCTGACCGGAGTTTTGCCTGAACGGGAGATCCCGATCAGGATAATTTCGGCCTCGTCATACTCACGGGTCCGGGTGCCGTCGTCATGCTCGATGGAGAAGTGGATGGCCTCGACCCGCTTGGTGTGTCTGGCGTCATCGATCTGCCTTAAAAAACCCGGCTCGCGCAGGGCCTTGGTTTCAAGGCAGGTCTCAAGCTGCTGGAGAAAATCGCCGAAGATATCAAAATACACCACTTGCGGCGAGTCAAAGATTTTACGAAGAGTCTCATCCATAATGGTACAGAAAACCAAGGGAAAACGACCACCGGACTGCTCAAGGATATGCCGCAGCGCCTTGTCCGCGTCGGCCTTGGTTTTGACAAAGGGGATTTTCTCCGTATTAAAGCTGATCTCCTGAAACTGGCAGAGCAGGGCCTGGCCCATTTCCTCGGCTAGAATGGCCGTCGAGTCGGAGATATAATAAACGTCTTTGGAGTTCCACATATCTGCCTTTACTTCTCTTGTTTATGACAGAACAGGCACCGGTACTTGGGTGGATGATCCTTAGGCAGCGGGTAAATTTTACCCTTGCCGTGGCAGTCATCACAGAATTGCTCGGCCGCTTTTTTCCCCATGTTCATGAAGCGCTCATGATATTTATCATGTGGCAGCTTGGCAGTGGTTTCCGGCGGGGCATTCCAGAGAAAAAGGAAGAGACCGCCGCAGACGGTTACAAAAATCAGATTGTAAATCCATGTTTTTTTTGAGTTGCTCATTTGTCGTTCCTCAAGCGTTTGACGGTCTGTAGTCTGTACCCTAAATAAAGTTGATTGTCACCTAATCTGCCATTTCCAGGGCATGAAAATCAAGCAGTTTCATGCGCAGCAGCAGGACCAGGGCCTCCATGAGCAGTGAACAGAGGGTGCCGTTGCAGCCGGCAAGACGAAGAATCTGCTCGTGCCGGTGTTGTTTTCGCGCCAGCCGCCTGATTTCGTCGGCCGCGTAATCAGGATCAATGATTTTCCGGGCCACGGCCTCGCCGGAAACGATGGCCGGGTAAATACCTTCGCCGGTCAACCCCGAGGCCAGGCCGGCGGCATCGCCGATCAGCCATGTCCTGCCGAACTGAAAACCCCGGTAGTCAAAGTTGATCAGTGCCGCCCGGCCGTGTTCCCGTTCCAGGTGGAAACCTCTTGATTTCGCCCAGCGGATAAGATGCGTTTTGAGCCGGGCCGGGGCCATGTTGTCCCGCGTCCCGTAGGCACCGATGGAGATGGTGTCGCGGTGCGGAAAAATCCAGGCATAACCGTATCCGAAAATACGGTAATCCAGGTGCCATTCCATTGTTTCATAGTGTCCGGACACCTGGTAGTTAATACCGGTCCCGAATTTGTTCGAACCGAGGCCGAGAAAACGGCGGACAACCGATGTGCTGCCGTCGGCGCCCACCAGGTGGCGGAACTGAAAGCGCTGCGGGCGGCCCTGTTCGTCAACGGCCGTAACCGTACCGTCCGCCACTTCCCTGACCGGCAGGCCCGTGCGTATCCGGACCCCGGCGCCGACCGCATCATCCATCATCCACTGTCCCAGGGTCCGGCGGTTGACCGTGGCAATAATCGGATTTTTCTCGCAAACGCAGACCTGCTGCCGGCGGGAAAAGATCAGCTGCCGGCAAAAGGTGCGTTCAACCAGGTGTTCGGGCACCCGCTGGACCAGGCCGTCCCAGGTGATGCCGCCGGCGCAGACCTTGGGGCCGATGAGCTTCTGCCGTTCAAGGAGGAGCACCCGGCGGCCGGCCAGGGCCAGTTTTTTGGCGCAGGCCAGCCCGCCGGGCCCACCGCCGATGACGATCACATCAAAGAATTCCATCTGTGATCAGGTCGTTCGTCGGGGCGTCGGCAGCCGGCCGGAACGGCAATGAAAATTATATTGGCGACACCGGGGACAATCCCGGGAAGCGTCAAGGTGACCGGGACCGTCCGGGCCCGGGGATTCAAAAACAGTTCCATACAATCTCGTTGCAATGTTGAACTCGTCCCGCCGGATAAAGAGCACCCGGCGGCAGCCGAATCAGGTCCCGGATGGTAACCGGCCGGGGCAAGGCAATCGGCACAATATCCTGAATCCGTGACGGCTTAAGGTGATGCTTCATGCAATATGTTGAATTTGTTTAGTTATTGCCAAATAAACGCCTTTTCCGGTTTTCACCGCGCCGCCCTGCGGGGCGCCCGACAACGGCGCAGCTGCTGCGTTGGCAACAAAGTTGATATCACACCAGGATAATCAACATCGTTGCCGCCTCGAAGGTCTCGCAGGCTCGCTATCTGCATCTGCACCGTTCTCGAACGCTCACGGATTCAGGAATATGAAATAACATA
Source organism: bacterium BMS3Bbin14 (assembly GCA_002897615.1). GTDB lineage: Bacteria > Desulfobacterota > Desulfobulbia > Desulfobulbales > Desulfobulbaceae > BMS3Abin13. Next base: position 107,227 of record BDTX01000006.1, on the reverse strand, counting down.
TCGCGACCACTTGATAAAGGCAAGTGTCGCGCCTGGGGCGCAGGCGGGCCTGTTTTCGGTAAAAAAGTTGACCCGGTGGTGAAATAATTACAGTGCGGACGATCTATAAAATTATCCGAACCCGTACGGATTTGTTTGACGTTTCCTCTTTACTCGGCTATATTTTTAAAATTTTGGTTGGTGCTTACTAACCGGTCTTGAACACTGACCGGTTTTTTCTTTTCTTAATGATTAATATTCTGGAGTTTTTTATGGCCAGCGTGGTAGTGGTCGGGACGCAGTGGGGCGATGAAGGCAAAGGAAAAATCGTCGATCTACTGACCCGTTATGCAGACTTTATTGTCCGTTTTCAAGGTGGTAACAATGCCGGACACACCCTGGTGGTGAACGGAGAAAAATTTATTTTTCATATCATCCCTTCCGGTATCCTGAACGAAGGCAAGTTTTGTATGATCGGCAACGGCGTGATCATTGACCCGGCAACTCTGCTCGAAGAGATTGACGAGCTGGCTGCCCGCGGGTTATCGGTTACTGCCGACCGCCTGATGATCAGCGAAAACGCCCACTTGATAATGCCCTATCACAAGAGTCTTGATCATGCCAGCGAGGCCTCGCTGGTCCGGGGAAAAAAACTCGGCACCACGGGCCGGGGCATCGGCCCCTGCTACATGGACAAGGTCGGCCGCTGCGGCATCAAGGTCGGCGACCTGCTCGATCCGGACCTGTTTGTCGATAAGTTACGGGCCAATATTGATGAGAAGAATTTCTTGTTGACGCAGAAATACGGCGCCGAACCGGTTTCCCTGGATGAAATCCGCCGGGCATTCGAAAAGTTTGCGGAAAGAATGGCGCCCTTTATCGGCAATGTTTCCGTGCAGCTTGACCGGGCCAGGAAGAGCGGCCGGAATATCCTCTTCGAGGGGGCCCAGGGGACCCAGCTTGATATCGATCACGGCACCTATCCCTTTGTGACTTCATCCAATACTATCGCCGGTAACGCCTGTATCGGCAGCGGCTTCGGTCCGGCGCATATTGATTCGGTGATCGGCATTCTCAAGGCCTATACCACCAGGGTGGGGGAAGGTCCTTTTCCCACGGAATTGCCGGAAGGTGACCTGATCGGCGATCAGTTGCAGGAAAAGGGCGGTGAATTCGGCGCCACCACGGGCCGCCGCCGCCGTTGCGGCTGGCTGGACGGGGTAGTGGCCTCGGACGCAGTCCGGCTGAACGGCCTGACCGGCCTGGCAATTACCAAGCTTGATGTTCTTTCCGGCCAGCCGAAGCTCAAGATTGCGCGGCAGTATCGGGTCGCCGGCCGGGTGTACGACTGCATGCCCGGGAATATTCGGGAAACATCGCGGCTTGAGCCTGTGTACGAAGAGGTTGAGGGCTGGGTCGAGGACATCAGCGGTGTTCGGCAGCTTGATGATCTGCCGCAAAAGGCCCGGGATTATATTCATCTGATTGAAGATATGACCGGGGTGGAACCGGCGATTGTTTCGGTCGGCCCCGACCGGGAGGAAACACTCCTGTTGAAGAATCCTTTTGCAAAAAAACAGTAGTCATTACTCGGCCGGCTCGGCCAGCTGAGCTTGATATAGAAATTTTATTTATTGATAATTATAATATTATTGGAGCTGACTGCCGGAGATGGAGATTCCGGTCACGAAGTGAGTCGGACTCCTTGTTGAACGGAGGGTATAAACTATGGCTCGTATCACTGTGGAAGATTGCCTGGCGCGGATTGGCGATGACAACCGTTTTGCCCTGATTCATCTGGCGGTGGAGCGGATTCGGCAACGTCGTCAAGGTGAACCGTGTTTGCTTGAAGGCAAAAACAAGGAGGTCGTCATGACCCTGCGTGAGATAGCGGCAGGTGAAGTGACCTTTGGTAATATTCATGAACTTCCCAAGTTGCGCCGGGCCGACAAAAACGCCCAGCCGGAGGAAGAAACTCCGAAGCAGACGGAATAGGTTTCGGTTTTCCGTCTGAGTTGTTTTTTGCGCAAGCGATTTTCTTATGGGACTTTTACAGTATTGTTACTGATTATCAATGAGCAGAGATTATTACGAAATTATTGGCGTGCCCCGGGATGCCAGCGCGGAGGCCATAAAAAAATCCTACCGCAAATTGGCCATGCAGCATCATCCTGACAAAAATCCCGGTGATGCAAAATCCGAGGAGCGTTTTAAAGAGGCGGCCGAGGCCTACGAGGTCCTCAGTGACAGCCGGAAACGTCAAATATATGACGTCTACGGCCACGAGGGCCTGAAAAATAACGGCTACAGCGGCCCTGGTTCCGCCAGTGATATTTTTTCCAACATCAATGACCTGTTCGGCGATCTTTTCGGCTTCGGCGGCCGCAGTCAGCAGCGCAATCCCAACGCCCCGGTGCCGGGCAACGATCTGCGCTATGACATGGAAATCTCCTTCATGGATGCGATTCACGGCGCCACCAGGGAAGTCGAGATCACCAAGTCCGAGACCTGCTGGACCTGCGAGGGATCGGGGGCGCGGCCCGGTTACAAAGCGCAGACCTGCCCCACCTGCCATGGCCGTGGGCAGGTCATTCGTTCCCAGGGTTTCTTCCAGGTCAGCTCGACCTGTCCGCAGTGTCATGGCGCGGGCCGGGTCATTACCGAGCCCTGCACCGACTGTAATGGGGCGGGCCTGGTCAGAAAAACAAAGAAAGTTTCCATCCGGATCCCGGCAGGCGTTGATACCGGTGCGCAGATGCGGCTGCGGGGAGAAGGGGAAGGCGGCCGCCGTGGCGGCCCTGCCGGTGATCTTTACGTGGTTATCCATGTGCTGCCGCATGAGCTTTTTCAGCGCGATGGACAGACTGTCTTTCTGCGTTACCCGTTGTCCATGGTCAAGGCCGCTCTCGGCTGCGAGGTGGAAATTCCTACGGTTCACGGTACGGCGCAGCTGAAAGTTCCACCGGGCACCCAGCCGGGCGAGCGGTTTACCCTGCACGGTCAAGGGGTGCCGGCACTTCGCGGCAGCGGCAAAGGCGCAATGGTCGTTGAGATCCAGCTCCAGGTGCCGAAAAAACTGACGAAACAACAAAAGGAACTGCTCCGGGAATTCGGTGAGCTGTGCGCCGAGTCGGAAGAGGAAGGATTTTTTTCGCGTCTTTTCCACAGTTACCTCGGCCAGGGCAACAAAAAAGTGCATGCCGGAAAAGCCGGGTAGATGGACAGGGAGAGACGATTCAGCCATTTTGACGCCGCGGGCCGCGCCCGAATGGTGGATGTGAGCAGAAAGAATGAGACGGTGCGCCGGGCCACGGCGGCGGGCCGGATTACCATGAGCGCCGAAGCACTCCTGATGGTGCGTGAGGGTTCAATGGTCAAAGGGGACGTCCTGGGCCTGGCACGTGTTGCCGGGATCATGGCCGCAAAAAAGGTTGATCAGCTTATTCCCCTCTGCCATCCGCTGGCCATTACCTCGGCCGGTATTGAATTCCATTTTCATGGAGACAACCGGTCCATCGACATCGAGGCCACGGTTGGTATTACGGGTAAGACCGGGGTCGAGATGGAGGCGTTGACCGCCGTTTCCGTTGCCGCCCTGACGATTTATGATATGTGTAAGGCCGTTGATAAAACCATGGAGATTTCCAATATCCGTCTGCTCGAAAAGAGTGGCGGCAAAAGCGGAGATTTTGTAAGAGGGGAATCGCATTTCAAGTAATCTGCAACCGGAGATCGTCCGGCTTGCCGGAGAGAAATCATGAATGTTGAGCAACTGCGGAAGTTTAAAGATCAGCTTGCCGCAATGAAGGCGCAGATCCTCAGCGGCGTGGAAGAGACGCTGACTGAGATGACCAGTCATAGCGGCAATATCCCTGATCCCAATGACCGCGCTACAGTTGAGTCCGATCGCAATTTCGAGCTGCGTATTCGTGGCCGGGAACGTAAGCTGCTGGACAAAATTGACGAGGCCATTGAGCGGATCGAAGACGGCAGTTACGGTATCTGTGACGGCTGTGGCGGGGAAATCGGCCTGAAACGTCTTGAAGCCCGGCCGGTCGCCACCTATTGTATTGAATGCAAGACCAAGCAGGAACAGCGCGAAAAGGCGCAAGGGCGCTAGGACATCATGCCCGAGTTACGCAAAGATCCGGTTCTCGGCCGCTGGATTATTATTGCCACGGAACGTAGCAAGCGGCCTACCGATTTCGTTGTCGAGGAGTTCAAAACCACGGGCGGCTTCTGTCCGCTCTGTCCGGGCAATGAAAAGACGACTCCCAGGGAAGTCCTGGCCTATGGCCGGGACCCGAACCTGCCCGCCAATTCTCCAGGCTGGCAGTTGCGGGTGGTGCCGAACAAGTATCCGGCGCTGGTGATCGAGGGAGATCTGGAAAAACATGGAGAAGGGCTCTATGACCGGATGAACGGCATTGGCGCTCACGAGGTGGTGATCGAAAGCCCCGGGCATGAAGACCGTTTTACCTTCCTGCCCCACGACCAGATGGTTCTGGTTTTCAGGGCCTTCCGCAACCGTATCCATGATCTCGGCCGGGATACTCGTTTCCGCTATGTCATGGTGTTCAAGAACTATGGCCGGGCCGCCGGGGCCTCACTGGAACACTCCCACTCGCAGCTCGTGGCCCTGCCTATTCTGCCGCGGATGGTCATCTCCGAGCTTGACGGCAGCCGTTCCTATTTCAAGTACAAGGATCGCTGCGTTTTTTGCGATATTATCCGCCAGGAGGCGCAACAGGATACCCGGGTCGTCTGTCTGAACGATTATTTCGTCGCCCTGACGCCGTTCGCGCCGCGCAGCCCCTTTGAGATGTGGATCCTGCCCAGGCACCACAGCTCGTCGTACGCGGACCAGGACGACCAGTCCCTGTCCGCCCTGGCCGATATTTTTTCCGAGACCATGCGCCGTCTTGACGCCTGCATTGCCAACGTGCCCTATAATTTTGTTTTGCATACCCAACCGTTAGGTTCCCCGCCGCTTGAGCATTATCACTGGCATTTTGAGATCGTGCCGAAACTGACCAGCATTGCCGGCTTTGAATGGGGAACCGGTTTTTATATCAATCCCATGCCCCCTGAGGATGCCTGTCGGTATCTGCGGGAAGCCCTGTAGGAGGTCCCCTATGAAAAAAAAGCGCATACTTCTGGTCGATGACGAGGAGGGTATTCAACTGCTCTACCGCGAAGAGTTAAAAGACGAGGGCTTTACCGTGATTTCCGCTTACAATGGTGAAGAGGCCCTGGAAAAGTTCAGACGGGAAACGCCGGACCTGGTCATTCTGGATATCAACATGCCGGGGATGAACGGCATCGAGGTGCTGCGGCAGATGAAGGAAATCAACCCCGACCTGCCGGTCATTCTCAATTCGGCTTACCAGGAATTTAAACAGGACTTCGGCACCTGGGCATCTGAAGACTATATTGTCAAATCCGCCGACATGAGCGAGTTGAAACAAGCGGTCAAGAAACATCTCGGTTGATCAGGAAGTCGTTTTCAGTCCGTGACAGGCAAAAAAAATCATGAAGCTTCGAGTTTGAGCATCACCCCTTGCCTCGCCTGATCCCAATCCATGAAAGATATTCAAAATTCACGCGATGACCGGCGTATCAATATCAGGAAGGTCGGCGTCAAGACGATTTCCTATCCCGTAACCGTGCTGGACAAGGCGCGAAAGCTGCAGAAGACCGTGGCCACCGTGAATATGTACGTCAACCTGCCGCACCGGTTCAAGGGGACCCATATGAGCCGGTTCGTCGAGATTCTCAACCGGTTTCACGGCGAGATCAACCTGCGGAGCTTTCATCTGATCCTTAAAGAGATGAAAGAACGCCTTGATGCCGAAGCGGCGCACATGGAGATTGATTTTCCCTACTTCCTGCAGCGTGAAGTGCCGCCCGGCTCGGTCGGCATGGAGCGCATTGAGTGCCGGATGCACGGTTCCCTGCAGGAGCATGATGACCTGGTGCTGGAGATCGCGGTGCCTATCACCCTGCCGCATCGTCGCCGCACCACCGGCGGCCTGCCGCTCTCCATGGGCCGCTGGGGGACGGCAAGGGTGGCGGTCAGGTTTAACCATTTTATCTGGATCGAGGACCTGATCAGCCTGGTGGAACAGGGCCTGGGACTTGACCCGGACACCCCGGATTCGGTTGAATCGATAACCCTGAACCTGGGCGGGGTATTGGCCGCTCATCCGGCAATTCAATGGTTCAGTGTTGTGGTCGAGAACCTGGCCGACGGGTATGCCACCTTCGCCTCCCTTGAAGGGCGCTCCGATTCCTGATTGGTCAGCCGTCACAGAGGTTTAATTTTAAAGATCGCGGAACTGAATACCATGAGCGAGTTACTTTTCGAAATCGGAATCGAGGAGATTCCGGCGGGCTATATTCAACCGGCCCTGCAGTTTCTGGAACAGGCTGTCTGCAAGCAGTTTGAAGCCTTAGGCCTGCGGTGCGGACAGGTCCGGACGGTAGGGACCCCCCGGCGCCTGACCCTGGCGGTGGCTGACCTGCAGACGCGGCAGCCCGACCGCAGGGTGGAGCATACCGGCCCGGCAAAAAAAGCGGGTTTTGACGCTGACGGCAACCCTTCCCGGGCGGCCCTGGGGTTTGCCCGGTCTCGCGGCGTGGCGGTCGAGGATCTGCAGGTTACGGCAACTCCTAAAGGTGAATACCTGGTGGCGGTTGAGGACATCAAGGGGCTTGAGACCAAGGCCTTGCTGCCGGAAATCCTGGCCGGCCTGATCCGCGACCTGCCTTTTCCAAAGTCCATGCGCTGGGGGCGGGGGCAAATCAGCTTTGCCCGGCCGATCCTGTGGCTGCTGGCCCTTTATGGCGGCGAGGTCGTGGATTTTTCCATCGAAGAGACGAAAAGCGGTGCCGTGACCCGCGGTCATCGCTTCATGGCCCCGGCGGAAATTACGGTCACCGGGTTCGAAGATTACCTGGAGCGGCTGCGGCAACATTCGGTGCTGGCCGATCCGGTTGAGCGTCGCGCCGCAGTCATTGCCGAGGTCAGCCGGGTGGTCCGTGAACGGGCCGGCGGCGAGGGGGCGGAGCCGGTCCTTGATGAAAAACTTGTCGACCAGGTGACCTTCCTGGTGGAAATCCCCTGGGGGGTCTGCGGCAGTTTTGACGAAAAGTTCCTGGAGCTGCCCGAAGAGGTCCTGATTACCTCCATGCGGGAACATCAGAAGTATTTTCCGGTAACGGACAGTGACGGCAAGCTGCTGCCCCTGTTTGTCGCGGTCAACAACACCCGGATCGCCGACCGGGAACTGGCGGTGAACGGCCATCAACGCGTTCTGCGGGCCAGGCTCGAGGACGGCCTGTTTTTCTTTCACCAGGACCGGAAAAAGACCCTAGCCGACCGGCGGCAGGACCTGGCCGGGATTATTTTTCAAAATAAGCTCGGAACCGTGCTGGAAAAGTCCGAGCGGATTGCCGCCCTGGCCGCGGAATTGGCCCGGGAGCTGGAACCGCGGAGTGAAGAGGATGCCGTGCGGGCGGCCGGTCTTGCCAAGTGTGATCTGCTGACGGAGATGGTGGGCGAGTTTCCCTCGCTCCAGGGGGTCATGGGCAGGGAATATGCCCTGATTGACGGGGAGAATGAAGTGGTGGCCCAGGCCATCCGCGAGCATTACCTGCCGGTCCGGGCCGACGGCGACCTGCCGGCAACGATGGTCGGCGCCATTGTCGGGATTGCCGACCGGATTGATACCCTGGTCGGCTGTTTCGGTATCGGCGAAAGACCGACCGGCACTACCGATCCTTTCGGGCTCCGGCGTCAGGCCCTGGGGCTGCTGCATATTATTCAGGGCCGGAATCTTTCCCTGTCCCTGCGCTCTCTTGCCGGCAAGGCCCTTGCCGGCTATGGCGAGGCCGTGGCCATCATGGCCGGGGACACTGTTGACCAACTGCTTGATTTTATTCGTCTTCGCTTTGAAAATGATCTCATCGCCGCCGGCACCAGGCCTGACGTCATCATGGCGGCGACAGCGGTCGCCTTTGATGATGTTGTTGAGTGCCAGGCCCGCATCCGGGCCCTGGATAATATTCGCGGCCGGGAGCAATTCCCGATCCTGGCCGGTTCCTTCAAGCGCATCAGGAATATCATCAAGGATAACCGGCAGACTGCGGTTGATGAGAACCTGCTGAGCCACGGCGCCGAAAAGAAGCTGTATACCACCTTGACGGCGGTGGCAGACCAGGCCGGGCCGCTGCTGCGGAACAGGGAATATGGCCGGGCTCTTGAAGTCATGCTGCAGATGAAGGAACCGGTGGATTGTTTTTTCGATGATGTCATGGTCATGGTCGATGATCCGGCCGTGCGTCAGAACCGGCTCAATCTGCTGACCGCCTTCGGAGACCTGGTACTCAAGGTGGGAGATATTTCCCGGATGTATCAGGCAGCCTGAGTCCGGGACTGGTGCCACACCTGCGAATATCAATTCGCCTCATATCCAGGTCTTCTCCGCAATACCTGCTTCCTTCAATCCCCTGCCGCCGGTGGTCAAAAATCTTTTTTTGTCGAAATCGTCTTGCAGAAGCAAAAGGATTGATCGCGGTCACGTTTCGAGGTTAACTCAAGGAAATATCCCGATTTTTTTTTCGTAAACAGGGAAGCATATCTTACTTTGTTGCTGACTTTTTTTTGTTCCTGTGAAACAATACAGAATACCGTATTGGAGGTTTTTTACTTACTGTAACTAGTGTCCATCCAGAAACGAGGATTGATGCAACACTCCGGCCAGACAAAGAAAGAGATTCGCAAATCCGGTAAATCCAGGTTGTTACGGTCACTGCGCTCGTTTTCAGGGATAAGTGCTCCTCTCCTGCATGATCGGGCGTTACGAATGCGGATCGCGACCATCACTATTCTGACCCTGTTGGTGACCCTGGCCATTACCTTTGGCAGCGGCCGGGTCGCCCGGATGATTTATCATGCCGGTCAGACAACGGCGACCCATCGTCTGGTTTTTGAAATCAACGAGTTTATTGCCCGGCATTTCGACCGGGCTCTCACCTACCTGGCCACATCACCGCAAATCCGTTCGGCATGTATGGGCACCAGGACTGCCGCCGACAACCGGGACCTTTTACACATGCTGGTGACGGCGCAAGGGTCGCTGGACGCCTCCGTTGTTTATGTGCTGGACGCCTCGGGAACCGTGATCGGCTCTTCTCCCGACGAGTCAGGCCGGACCCTGACCGGCAAAAATTATCGACTCCAGCCCTTTTTCCTGCAAGCCCTTGCCGGACAGACATACCATGGCGCCGTATTCGGTGCCGTCACGGATGATCCCGGAATCTATTTCAGCCGGCAGGTCCTGCCCGGCAAGGGCGGCGATCCCATCGGGGTGGTGGTCATCAAAATTTCGCTGAACTCCATTAATTCTTTTATTCGCAACACATTAAATAAAAACCAGGAAGCGCTGCTCCTGTCTCCGGATGGCATTATTTTCGCAGCATCCCAAGAGGGATGGCGGTTTCGTACAACCCGGCCACTGACCGACAGGCGGAGAAACAAGCTGGGGGAAAACAGGCTGCCCGGTGAGCAGGACCTGAAGCCAATGCCGTTTTTGTTGAAAAATCACTTGGTGCACTATAACGGCAATGATTACATCGTTGAGATTCAAGCCATTGAACTGCCCGGTTGGCATGTCGTCACCCTGCAAAGAGTTCCATATCCGTTTACCGTCGTTTTTGTTTTGATGTTTATTACCCTTCTGACAGGAGGCATGTTTGCCTTTACAACCCTGTCTGTCCATCGGGAACAGGCCCTCACCGAGGAGGTGCGCCTCGGCCGCGCCGAAAGGAAAAAGGCTGAAGCCGATAGACTGGAGACACTTCGTGAGCTCGAAACAATCCTGGCCGCCAGCCTGGTCGGCATTGTCATGGTCAGGGACGGACTGATTACCACCGCCAATGAACGAATGACCGCCATTCTGGGCTACACTATCGAAGAGATGATCGGCAAGAATGTCCAGATGTTTTTCCCGAGCAAAGAGGTGTTTCGCAAATTTGTCCGTATGTATGCCCGGCAACTGGCTCAACGCGAACTGGAGCATATCGAATATCAGCTGCAAAAAAAAGACGGAACCGTGATTCCCTGTACCTTGAGCGGCAAGGCCATGGCTGCTCCTGATCTTTCTCAAGGCGTTGTCTGGGTGGTTGAAGACATTACCGAACGAAAACGGGCCGAGAATGAACTCGAACAGGCCCGGAGACAGGCAGTTGCCGCCAGCCGGGCCAAGAGTGTGTTTCTCGCCAACATGAGCCATGAACTCCGCACCCCCATGAACGGGATTATCGGGATAACAGGGTTTATGCTGGACTCCGGGCCGACACCCGATCAGCGTAAACGCCTGGAGTTGATTCGCACCTCGGCCCGGCTCCTGATGAGAATTATCAACGATATCCTTGATTTCTCAAAAGTCGAAGCCGGCCGCCTCGAACTGGAAGAGACACCGTTTTCCCTGCGGAGCGCCCTGGACGGGGTGATCGGGAATCTTGATGTTCAGGCCCGGGAAAAGGGCCTTAAGCTGACCATGAAGGTTGCAGATCAGGTTCCCGATATCCTCAAGGGTGACTCTGCCCGACTCATGCAGGTGATCGTCAACCTGGTAGCCAATGGTCTCAAATTTACCCCTGCCGGCGAGGTGGTTCTCCATATCAGCCGCTTGAAGAATCTGGGGCCGGATCGGGTTTCGCTCCTCTTTGAAGTAAGGGATACCGGCATCGGTATTGCCCCGACAAAACGGGAAATCATTTTCGAGGCCTTTGCCCAGGCGGATTCGTCACACACCAGGCAGTATGGCGGCACCGGGCTGGGACTTTCCATCGGCCGCCGGATAGTCCGCCTGATGGGCGGGGAACTTCATCTGGACAGTGAGCAGGGCAAGGGTTCGCGCTTCTGGTTCAGCCTGCCCTTTACCGTTGCCCGGCAAGACGATTTCCCTGAACAGGAGAGTGCCGCCGCATCGGGGTGTCCCGGCGGGCCGCCGGACTATCTTGTCGGACGCATTCTGCTGGCCGAAGACGAATTTATCAACACCACTCTGGCCGTGACCCTGCTTGAAGATGCCGGTCTGACGGTCAGGTCGGTGACCACGGGTAAAGAGGCCGTCAAGGCCTGGCAGGAGGAAGAGTTCGGCTGTATCCTCATGGATATCCAGATGCCGGAGATGGACGGTTACGAGGCCGTTCGCCGCATCCGGGAACAGGAGATAAAAAAGGGCGGTCACACCCCTATTATCGCCATGACCGCCTATGCCATGGATGATGACCGGGGGCGGTGCCTGGAGGCGGGGATGGACGATTATCTGGCCAAGCCCATTAATCGGTCCGTGTTGCTTGATCTCCTGGGCCGGTTCCTTGCGAGAGCAGACATACCGACCGGCCAGGATGATTGAACGTAACTACCCAACCGCACTCAATCTTCGGGCGATCAGGCCGCCTCGCATAGCCGAAGACTATAGATTCGTTGGCCGGCTTACCCGGACATGGAGCACATCTGAACAGTTACGATTTACGATTAAACCCGATTTGGTTGTGATTAAACCAGATTTTTCCCGGAGTATTGCATGCGACGCCTGGCTTTTCTTTTGTTGATTGTCATCGGGGGCGGCATTCTTGCCTACCTGCTTTCAACCCGCTATGAAGGCGGCATCAACCCGGTGGACATCCTGCCGCCCGGAACCGTTGCCGTGGTGGACTGGACAGACCCGGCCGGCTCGTATGCACAGTTCAAAGAGTCCCGGCTCGGAGTCCGGGTCGCGGCCATTGACTGGCCCCGGGTCTTGCGGGGGCTCGACACCCCGGCACGGCGGATCAGGCGGATTGAAGACACGAGGCGGAAGATACGGCAGGCGGTCAATACCCCGCTCTTCCGGGAATTATTCGGTGGTCGCATCGTCCTGGCCTTGTTACCGGCGGCTCCCGGCAACAAAACGGTGCCCCCCTCCCCCGCCCTGCAAAAAAACCTGGTCCTGATTATCCGGCCCCGGCACCGGGCTTCATTCCTTGATCTGCTGTCGTCGTTTTTCGCCGGTCATCTTAAACTCAAGACCCGGTCTTACCGGGACACCGTCATCAAATCCTTTACCATTGATCCGAAGTTGTCCCTGTCCACGGCGGTAACCGGTGGCCTGATTCTGGTTACCTTGTCACCCGAGCCCCTTGAACGCTGCCTGGATCAATCCTTCGCCCGCCTGACCGGAGGGCGGTCAGGCTTGAACAGCGACTTTGCCTATCGTAATCTCCGGGAACGGGCTCGAGGGAAGGATGATCTATTTTGTTACCTGGACCTGGTCAGGCTGCGGACAATGTTGAATCGCCTGGCCGCGGCCGAGCCCGATGCCGCGTCGGCGGCAACCTTGAAAAAAATAGTTGCGGCCAGCGTCCCGTTTCAGAGCGTCTCCCTGTTCCGGGAACCCGGCCGGAGGGTGCAAAACTATTCAGGCGTTGTCCGTTTTGAGCCGCGGCTGCTGAATGAGGTGCAGAAAAAACTGTACACGGGCAAACCGGTCCGGAACAAAATGCTTGCCACCATCCCGGCCCGCCGGATTTTTTATTTCTGGATTAACACCCTTGACCTGCAGACATGGTGGCAAGCGGCCCTGACAGACGCGCGGCCGGATGATGCCCGGCAGTTCCGCCGTCTGAGACAATGGCTGATCGACAATACGGGGCGAACCCCGGAAGAGCTGTTCGCCATGATCGGCCATCAGTTCAGCCTCAGTCTGACCAGGATCAACACCTCCGGCATGTTCCCTGTGCCGCGCTTATGCTGCCGGCTGGCCGTGGCCGATCAAAAAGGGCTTCAGGCGGTTCTGGACAAAATACTGGCCGGGCTGCCGGTCCGCACCGATACGGTGGCGGGCGTGCCCGTGACCTCGATCATGCTGGCCGGCGGTCTTATGCAGCCGTCCTATGCCATGGTTGACGGTTTTCTCGTTATTGCCGACAGCCGCCGGCAGATCGATGCCATCCTGCAGCCGGGTCACGACACGCTGGTGCGGGATGCCCGCTTTAAAAAGGTGAACGTGGGGTTGACGGAACCGAATAACCTGATCATATTTTCCAGAAACGCAAAACTTATTGACGGGTTGAAGGAGCTGGTCTCCTGGGCCGGGACGATTGTCGCCATCCGCGATGCCCGGGCGGGCGCAAAAAGCAAGGTTCTGATCGATCAGGTTGTCCTGCCCGTCCTTGACGGCCTGAAAATGAACGTGGCTATTGGATTCCGTGAATTCAATACCGGCCGTGAATTAATCATGAAGTCGGCGGTACTCAGGGAAAATAAAGGACCCGGAAAATAGTAATCCTGAATCCGTGAGCGTTCGAGAATGGTGCAGATGCAGATAGCGAGCCTGCGAGACCTTCGAGGCGGCAACGAGGTTGATTATCCTGGTGTGATATCAACTTTGTTGCCAACGCAGCAGCTGCGCCGTTATCGGGCGGACCGCAGTCCGGCGCGGTGAAGAGTATAAAATGCATTTGTTCGTCAATAATGCTATAAATTCCACCTATTGCCTGGAATATTACCTCAGGCCGTCACGGATTCAGGGTAATGTCCCTGGATTACGTCCCGATCCGGGATGGGTTATGGTATATTGGTATTTTCCGCGTCCCTAACATATAAAGAGAAGGTTATGGAAAAAATGGTGGCGGAGTTAAAACGACTCGTCAACTTCAAGGATACGACGGTGGTCGGCGACCTGGTGTTGATTTTGTCCGGGGAACCGCAGATGCTTGCCTATGCCCTGGTTACCTCTATCGAACCCGACAACAGCCGGAAAGATGAGTGGTGGCAGGTGAAAATGCAGCTCCTGTCCGTCCCGCCCCGGAAAATGGTCTGGACCCTGCGCCCGGCCCAGTTCACGGGCCGGGAGATCTTTACCATGGGCGGAGAGCAGCGCTTTGTGCAGGCGGTGCGGTTTATACACGACCAGCCGGTCACGCCGGCCGCGAAAGAGAGCCGGGCCGACCGGAAACAGACCGGGAAATCACCACTTCGCATTATCAAATGAAACCGCTTGAAAAAGAACTGACGGTCAACAATCCCAACGGTGTCCATGGCCGGGTTGCCTCCCACCTGGCCAGGATCGCAGGCACATACGATGCCACGGTTCATCTCGTTTACGAGAAAACGGCAATCGACTGCACCGCGATCCTGGATGTCCTGAGTATGGGGTTGGTATACGGCACCCGGCTCAAGATCAGAATCGGCGGCAGGGAGAGGGAAAAAGCCATGGCTGAAGTCGAGAAACTCTTTTCCCGGAGGGACGATCCTTGACACCGAAGGGCAAGAGCGTGAAAGGGGGGAATCATGGGCCGGCCGTGCCCCGGACCCTGCATGGAATCGGGGCCTCGCCGGGCATTGTCGTCGGCCGGATCCTGGTCCTCAGGCGGCATACGAGACGGGCCGGCTGGTATCACCTGCCGCCGCAGCAGGTTGAGCTGGAGGTCGCCCGCTTCCGGCGGGCGGCGGCCATGGCCGAAGACGAACTGGTCAGGCTGCGCAGCCAGTTTGCCGCCGAGCTGGCCGACTCCATGTCCATTATTGACAGCCATATCCTCATGATTCACGACCGGATGATTCTTGATTGCAGTATCGAGATTATTACGGAACAAAAAATAAATGCGGAGTGGGCCCTGGCCCAGGCCCTGGTCAGAATCAAAAAGAAATTCGACCTGATAGCCGATCCCTATATCAAGGCTCGCTACAACGATATCAAGTATGTGGCCGACCGGGTGTTCGGGCTGCTGTCCGGCCGGGAGACCGACAAGCTGACCGCTGCGGGCGAGCAGGTTATCGTGGTGGCCCATGATTTCTCTCCCGAGGAGACCATCCGCATGCGTTCGGAGAACATCCTCGGCTTTATTACGGAAAAGGGCGGGGTGACCTCTCATACGGCCATTGTTGCCAGGTCACTGGGGATCCCGGCGGTGGTCGGCATTGAACATATCACCATGGATTGCGCCAGCGGCGACACGGTTATTCTGGACGGGCTCAGCGGCCGGGTTTATCTCGATCCCACGCCGGACCAGCGAAACCGGTTCCTGGAAGATGAGAAGCGCCAGCGGGCCTCTTCCGAAGAGCTGGATTTTTATACCCATCTCGATTCCGAGACCGTTGACGGGCACCGGGTCCGCCTGGGCGCCAACATCGAAATGCTTGACGAACTGGACTCGGTGCTGCGTTACGGCGGCGAGGGCATAGGGCTCTTCCGCAGTGAATTCGATTACTTCAGCCGGGGCGGGAAGCCTGACGAGGAGGTGCTCCTGGCAACTTACCGGCAGTTGCTGGAAACCCTTGCGCCCATGCCGGTGACCATCCGTACGCTGGACGTGGGGGGAGATAAATTTTCCAAGTATGTTCACGCCAACGGCGCCTGCTATGATTATGAGCGTAACCCGGCCATGGGGCTGCGTTCCATCCGCTTTTCACTGCGTGAACCCGCCCTGTTTAAGACCCAGGTCCGGGCCATGCTGCGGGCCTCGGTGTACGGGCATCTCCGCATCCTCCTGCCCATGATTTCCTCCCGGGAGGAGGTACACCGGGTCAAAGAGATCATGGACTGCGTCAGGCACGAGTTGACCAGGGCCGATATTCCCTTTGATCCCCGGGTGGAGATCGGGATCATGATCGAGGTCCCCAGCACCGTGATCATGGCCGATACCCTGGCCGCCGAGGTCGATTTTTTCAGTATCGGCACCAATGACCTGATTCAGTATTCCCTGGCCATTGACCGGGGGAATGAGTATGTGGCCCATATGTATGAGCCGTTTCATCCCGCAGTACTGCGCATGATCAAGCAGACCGTGGATGCCGGCCATGCCAACGGCATCGAGGTGGCGCTCTGCGGCGAGATGGCCGGCGAGGTCATGACCGCGGCGGTCTTGCTGGGCCTGGGTCTGGATGAGCTGAGCATGCGGCCGCCGGCCATTCCCCATGTCAAGCGCCTGCTGAGGAATTCCTGCAGCCGGCAGCTGGCCGAGCTTGGCGACCAGGTCCTGCAATGCCGGGACGGCCGTGAGGTGCGCGAATTCCTGGCCGCTTATCTCCCCTGGTTTTATCCACAGGAATTTGGTGAGCCGTGAAGGAAAGGGAACTAATTGATATAATTGCCCGCCTGGCCGGTGACAAACGGCCGGGGCTGCTGCGGGGAATCGGCGACGACTGTGCGGTGATCAAGGGGCAGCCGGGCCGGGTCCAGCTGGTGACCATGGATACGCTGGTGGAATCGGTTCATTTCGACCCGAACTGGCATCCGCCGGAAAAACTCGGCCGAAAATCAGTGGCCGTCAATGTCAGCGATGTCGCCGCCATGGGCGGTACCCCTTCTTTTGCCCTGCTCTCCCTCGGGCTGCCGGCCGGCTTTGACGATCAATGGGTTGACCGTTTCCTGCATGGTTTTACCGGGTCCTGCCGGGAATATGGCTGCCCGCTCATCGGCGGCGACACGGTACGCAGCCCTGACCGGATTGTCATCACCGTAACCATGATCGGCGAGGCGGCTGCGGACCAGGTCGTTTATCGCAGCTCGGCCCGGCCCGGAGACACAATCTGGGTCAGCGGTTCGCTGGGCCGGGCCGCCGCCGGCCTGGAGCTGTGCCGGGCCGGGGCGGCGCAACAGCCCGATCCCTTGCTCGAATCCCTGGTTGAAGCACATCTCAACCCCCGGGCCCGCACGGCAGCAGGCCGTCTGCTGGCGGCAAGCGGTCTGGTCCACGCGATGATCGATCTTTCAGACGGCCTGGCCACGGATCTCGCCCATCTCTGCGAGGAGAGCCGGGCCGGGGCCGTCATTGCCGCGGAGGACTTGCCGGCCAGTCCGGCCCTGTACCAGGCGTCCCGCCTGTTGCAGCTGGACCCTGTCCGGTTGATGGTCAGCGGCGGCGAAGATTATGAACTGCTGTTTACCGCCGCTCCGGCGGACACCGGAGACCTGCTCGGCCTTGCGGCCAGGGCCGGGGTGAGCTTCTCGCCGGTCGGCGTCATTACCGCGCGCTCCGGAGTATGGCTCAAGCGGGCCGGACCGGGGCAGGATGCTGTCGAGGAAGTACGGATCGATTTCAAGGGATTTGATCACTTCCCGGCACCGGCAAAGCGATAAAGACCGGCCGGGTAAGATTCCCGCCGGCCCGGGCATGACGGATTGTTTGCTTTTATTGTCATTGCCGCCGCCGCAGTAATCCGGAGTATCCGGGAAACGTATTATATTGGCCGGGTTTTGTTGAGAGCTGCTAAAATATATGAAAAAAACATACAATTCATCCTCAGATTATGGTAAATTTAGTAACTTTTTTGGAATTTTGAATCCCTTGTTTCTGATTTCGTCTCCTTGATTATGCAGAGAATGCCGCAATCCGACATCCCGTTCCTTCTCCGGCCCATAGCCCGGCTCGGCGACAGGACCATCTACGTCCTTCGTGACCTGGGCCGGATGGGAGTCTTTTTAATGTTCGGTGTTGCCGGGGTATTCAAACATCCTTTTCGTTTCAGAGAGGTTGTCAAGCAGTTGGGTTTTATCGGCGCCGGTTCGATGGCGGTCATCTTTTTCACCGCCATCTCCTCCGGCATGGTGCTGGGGTTGCAGGGATATTATTCGCTGCACAAGTTCGGCGCTGAAGGTATGCTCGGCTCCGCTGTTTCCCTGACCCTGATCATGGAGCTCGGCCCGGTTCTGACGGCCCTGATGGTGACCGGACGCGCCGGCTCGGCCATGTGCGCTGAAATCGGCATTATGCGGATATCCGAGCAGATCGACGCCCTGGAATGCATGGCTATTGATCCGTTCCGCTACCTGATCTCACCCAAATTCCTGGCCGCCCTGATCTCCGTCCCCCTGTTGACCGCCATGTTCGACGTGGTCGGCATCTTCGGCGGTTACCTGGCCGGGGTCAAGTTGATGGGCGTCAATTCCGGCGCTTTTTTCTCGAGTATGCAACAGAGTGTCACCAACCATGATATCAGGCTCGGTATCGTCAAATCTTTTGTTTTCGGCCTCCTCTTTGTCTGGATCTGTACCGGCCGCGGCTATTTTGTCCAAAAGATCCGGGGCGCGGGATTCGGCGCCGAAAGCGTCAGCCGGGTGACGACCCAGGCGGTGGTGATCGCCTCGATTTCCGTCCTGATCTTTGACTATCTCATCACCGCCGTCATGTTGTAATTATGACCATCACACAGACAGCAGACAATGCGGAGGCGGTGATCCGCTTTATCGAGGTGACCAAGACCTTCCCGGGCCATGAGGGTCGTAATGTTGTCCTTAATCGGGTCAGTTTCACCATCCCCAAGGGCCGGACAACGGTAATCGCCGGCGGCAGCGGCCAGGGCAAAAGTGTTACCCTGAAGCTGGTTCTGGGGCTGATGCGCCCCGACAGCGGCCGGATCCTGGTGGATGGGCAGGATGTCGCCTCGCTGCGGCGGCGGGAGCTGGAGCAGTTGAGAACAAAATTCGGCGTTCTTTTTCAGGGGGCGGCCCTTTTCGATTCACTGACAGTGTTTGAAAATGTGGCCCTGCCGTTGCGGGAAAGGACCAGGATGAGCGACGAAGAGATCCGGAAACAGGTGGCGGCCACCCTTGAACAACTGGAACTGCTCGGCCATGAGGACAAGTTTCCGGCGCAGCTCAGCGGCGGCATGAAAAAAAGGGTGGGGCTGGCCCGGGCGCTTCAGCTTGATCCGGAAATTCTTCTCTTTGATGAGCCCACCACCGGTCTTGACCCGTTGATGACCAATGATATTTACCGGCTTTTTGCCCGGACCCGGCAGGAACTCGGCTACACGGCCGTTATTGTCAGTCATGATATTCCCAAGGTGTTTAAACTGGCCGACCAGGTGATCCTGCTCAATAAAGGGGAAGTTGATGTGTTTGCCAGTCCCGGGGAAATAAAGTATTCAACAAAACCGTATATCCGGGAATTTGTTGAAATGACCATGAATTGTGAAAAAACAGGAGCAACCGAATAGGGCTGAATTATGGACAATTCGCGTGTTGAAATATTTGTCGGTATATTTCTTATCATCGGCTTTCTCGCCTTTGGCTGGCTCGCCCTGCAGCTGGGCGAGGTGCCCTGGCTGACGAACGGCCGGACCTATACCCTGAATGCCGAGTTCGACAACATCTCCGGCCTGAAGACCGGCGGCAATGTCCAGATCGCCGGGGTCAAGGTCGGCTCGATCCGGGGGGTGAGACTCAGCAAGGATGACACGGCCATCGTCACCATGCAGATTAAGCGCGGCATCGAGATCCCTTTGGATTCCATAGCCTCGGTCAAGACTCAGGGCATCATGGGTGACAAGTTCATCCAGATCTCCACCGGCGGCGATGAGAAGATGTTCAAGGAAGGGGGAACCATCACTGATACCGAGTCATCCATTGACCTGGAATCCCTGATCTCCAAGTTTGCGTTCGGGCAGGTGAAATAAGTAACAGTGCCTCTGATGCGCATGGTCAGGACGGGTGGTCTCCGGTCCATCTATGCCGTATACTCCGGGCGTGTGCGGATGGGGGCTGTTGAATTATTACGTAATAACAAGGCATTTTCCATGATTATATCCAGTCGTTTTTTTTCCCATGCCATGATTTTCCTCATCATGGCGGTTATCCTGCTGGGCTCGGTACCTCCCGTCATCGCCGGGCAGGGAGGAACCGATTTTCTCAGCGATGAGTTCTATACGGATCAACCCGGCTCCGTTGAGACAGCGGATCCCCTGGAGTCGTTAAACCGGGTTGTTTTTACCTTCAACGACCGGATGTACACCTGGGTCATGGAGCCGGTCGCCCGAGGTTACAGCCATGTCCTGCCCTCTGATATCCGCAGCTGTTTCTCCACTTTCTTTAGGAATCTGCTGGAACCGGTTCGTTTCATCAACACCCTGCTGCAGGGCCGATTTACCGACTCGGGAACGGTGCTGGTCCGTTTTTTGATTAATTCGACCTGCGGGATATACGGCTTTGCCGATGTCGCGGCCCGGGAGTTCAACTTTCCGCCGGTGGAAGCAACCCTTGGGCAAACCCTGGCCACCTGGGGAGTGGGTGACGGTTGTTACCTGGTCGTGCCCCTGTACGGCTCATCGACTCTGCGCGACTTTGCCGGGGTTGTTGTCGACGGCTTCGGCATGACGCCTTATTATTATCCCTGGACCAATGATCTCGGGGTTATGGCGGGCGTATATCTCGGCAAGGAAACCAACAGGCTTTCCCTGCATCTTGGTGAGTATGAGGAATTGAAGAAGTTGAGTTTCGACCCCTACGTGGCTTTACGCGACGCCTATTTCCAGTATCGACGAAAGCATTTCACCTCTCCGGGAACCATGTGGGAATAGTGCCTGTCTGACTTGAGCAAACCTTAAGTATAGAGGATATAAGTATGTACCGGACCCGTTTCATCGCCGTAATTTTTCTTTCCCTGCTGTATCTTGGCTTGAGCAGCGCCGGTGTCGCCGGCGCGGCTACGCAAACCCGGCCCGACCCCATGGAGCAGCTGCGGCCGTTTGTGAACGAGATCGTCGGAATCCTGACGGATAAAAGCCTGGCGGGTAAAGCCAACTGCCGGAAGAGACGGCAGAGGGTTATGGCGGCCGCCCATGAACGCTTCGATTTCAAGGAGATGTCCAAACGCGTCCTGGGCCGGGAGTGGCGTAAACTTTCGCCCCAGCAGAAAGAGCATTTTGTCACCCTGTTCACCAAGCTGCTGGAGCATGCCTATATCGGCAAGATTGAAGATTATTCCAAACAGACCGTTGAATTCAAGAGACAGCGCATCAGGGGGAACCGGGCCGAGGTCCAGACCGTCCTCAAGGAAAAAAATGTCGCTATCCCCGTATCATATATTATGATCCTGGAAAACGGGAACCAATGGATGGTTTATGATATCATCGTCGAAGGGGTCAGCCTGGTGCGGAATTATATGGAACAGTTCCGTGAGATCGTCCGGCAGGGCGGGTACTCCGAGCTCATCAAGCTGCTTGAGAATAAAATTGAGACCCTGGAACATGACTTGAGCAAGACGTGCCCGATCGACCTGCCCCGCAAGGCGGTTCCGCAGCGCCGGTCTGTCCGGTAGGGAATCATGACCGGGCGGATGGATGAAACCCGAATCCGTGACGGCTTGAGGTGATATTTCATGCAATATATAGAATTTATTGTATTATTGACGAATAATCGCATTTCCTGGTCTTCACCGCGCCGCCCTGCGGGGCGCCCGATAACGGCGCAGCTGCTGCGTTGGCAACTCGTTGATATCACACCAGAATAATCAACATCGTTGCCGCCTCGAAGGTCTCGCAGGCTCGCTATCTGCATCTGCACCGTTCTCGAACGCTCACGGATTAAGGTGAAATTCAATAAAAAACCTTCCCGGTTCGAGTTCGGAAAGGTAATTTTTCAGGGCTTATCGATTTCCCCCCCCGGCTTTTGATATTTTGTCATAGCTTCAAGGTTGATTTTCGTGTAAGATAAATCTTTTTTTGATATTTTGCGGTGCTGTTTTTGGCGCATGGGTAACGAGCGGCGAATCCATTGAAGGTCCAGTTTGCAGAAATATCCGAGACCGGCAACCATTACGAGATTACCGAAAACTCATGGTTTCCGGACAAGGCAATCCGCCGCTGTGCTCCCATCCGTGCCTGTTTGCAACTGGTGCGCGAGAACGACTCCACGGTTACCCTGGAGGGCCGTCTGCAGACCGGCGTCAGGTTCGTCTGCGACCGCTGTTTAACGGCCTACGATTTGCCGGTTGACGTGAGGATGCGGCTCATCCTCGAGTATGTCGAAGAGTCTCTCCTGCCCCTGCAGGAAACCGGCGACGCCGCTGCCGGGCCGGAGACCCTGGATGTCATTATGCTGGCAGAGCCGGCGGTTGATCTTGGCGATATTCTCAGGCAGCAGATTTTTTTGAGCCTGCCGCTGAAACATCTGTGCCGGCAGGACTGTCGCGGACTCTGCCCCCGGTGTGGCACCGATTTAAATGTTAAAACGTGTAATTGCCTTGATCAGGACGACAGATCTCCATTTGCCGTGCTGAAAAAACTGAAAAAAAGCTGATTCGTTGCCTGGGTCCCGTTGTTCGGCATGATTGATCCGTTAGCGGGCGCAGATGAATATTATTTAACCAAGTGATTCTGAAATAGATTTCAGATAACTGCTGGAGGAACTCTCATGGCTTTACCTAAAAGAAGGCATTCCTATTCCCGGACCAGGAAACGGCGAGCCCATGATTTTCTGACGCCGCCCCAGGTTGCCAAGTGCCCTGAATGCGGCGAACCGAAGATGCCACATCACCTTTGCGGCGGTTGCGGGATGTATAAGAACCGGACCGTGATCCACCTCGAAGAGGAGATCAGTTAGAATCAAATGGTGCGCATAGCCCTGGATGTCATGGGCGGAGACCGTGGCTCCGAGCTGGCCATCAGCGGCGCAATCTCCGCGATACGAGAACATCGTGACTTTGAAGTCATTCTGCTCGGTCCCCGTGAGCTTCTTGAAAAGCAGGTAGCGGATTCGGGAGTTGCCGGTAAGCTGGCCGCCCGCCTGCATATCGAGCATGCGCCGGAAACCATCGCCATGAACGAGTCGCCGGTTGAGGCGGTCCGCCGGAAAAAGCAGTCCAGCATCATGGTGGGCTTTGATCTGGCCCGCAACGGCCGGGTCGATGCCGTCGTCTCGGCCGGCAATTCCGGGGCGACCCTGGCCTCGGCCGTCAGAAAACTCGGCCGCCTCAAAGGCGTATCCCGGCCGGGTATTGCCAGTCTCTTTCCCACGTTGAAAAGACCGGTTATTATTATGGATGTGGGCGCCAATGTTGACTGCCGTCCCCTCCATCTGTTTCAGTTCGCCATCATGGCGTCGTCCTGTTCCCGTAAACTTTTAGACATCAAACACCCCCGTATCGGTTTGCTCAGTATCGGCGAGGAGGCCGGCAAGGGGAATGCCCTGGTCAAGGAAACGCATGAGTTGCTGGCCGCCAGTTCCTTGAACTTTATCGGTAATGTCGAAGGCCGGGACATCTACCAGGGTGATGTGGATGTCATTGTCTGTGACGGTTTTGTCGGCAACATTTCCCTCAAGGTCAGCGAAGGCCTGGCCGAGGCGGCCATGCAGATGTTGAAAACTGAGATCATGAAGACGCTCAGGGCGAGAATCGGTTATATGCTGATTCGCCGGGCCTTTGAGAGTTTTCGCAAAAGAGTCGATTACTCCGAGTATGGCGGCGCCCCCCTCCTGGGTATCAACGGGACCGGAATCATCAGTCACGGCAAATCAAATGCCACCGCCATCAAAAATGCTATAGAGGTGGCGGCGAACATGTATCGAAGCCGATTGAATGAAAGCATCCTTGTCTCTCTTGAAGAATATTCAAGCTAAGCCCGGTACCGGAAGCAGACGATGAAGCGCTCTGTTGTTCTTGGCACCGGCTCCTTTCTCCCCCGCCGGGAACTCACCAATGCCGATCTGGAGCGGATGGTTGATACCTCTGATGAGTGGATCACCAGCCGCACCGGTATCCGGACCAGGCATATAGCCGGCAAGGGAGAGGAAAATTACCGCCTGGCCGCCGGCGCGGCCCGCAGGGCTCTGGAAATGGCCGGGCTTGAGGCCGGCGAGATCGATCTCATCGTGGTCGCCACCATGACCCCGCACATGACGATGCCGTCCTGTGCCTGTTTTGTCCAGGCGGAGATCGGTGCCCAGCGCGCCTTTGCCTTTGACCTGAATGCGGCCTGCTCCGGCTACCTCTTTGCCCTGGACATGGCCGATAAGTATGTTTTGAACAAGCCGGACATGAATATCCTGGTCATCGGCTCCGAGACGCTGTCGGCCCGGGTCAACTGGCAGGACCGCAATACCTGTATTCTCTTCGGCGACGGTGCGGGAGCGTGCGTGCTGTCGGGCCGCGAGCACGCTGGCGGTATCATTGATTCCCGGCTCTTTACGGACGGCAACCTCTGGGAACTGCTCTATATGCACAGCCCCAGAAGCTTGAACCCGGACCTGGTTCAGCCGGGCGATGATCATGGTTACATCAGGATGACCGGCCGCGATGTCTTCAAGTTCGCCGTGCGGGCCATGGAAGAGTCGGTCACGGCTCTTTTGCAGCGCAACGGCATGACCGCCAAGGATATCGGCCTGATGATTCCCCATCAGGCCAATATCCGCATTATATACAAACTCATGGAACGCCTGGGCGTCCCTGAGGAAAAGGTCTACATTAACGTGAATAAATATGGTAATACATCTGCTGCCAGCATTCCCATTGCCCTGGATGAGGCAAATCGCCAGGGCCTGATCCAGCGGGATGATTTGGTTTTGTTCTGTGCTTTTGGCGGGGGATTTACCTGGGGCTCCCTGCTTATGCGTTGGTAACGAGGAGGAAATGTGGATTATTTTTTGACTGAAGAACAGCAGATGATCGTAGAGACGGCGCGCGGGATTACGGAAGAGAAGATTATTCCCCAACGGGCCGAACTGGACGAGAAAAACGAGTTCCCTACCTCGATTCTCCAGGATATGGCCAAGGCCGATCTGTTCAGCATCATTGTGCCCGAGGAATTCGGCGGCCTGGGCGGCGGCTGCCTTGAGATCGTGCTGGCACTGGAAGAGTTGGCGCGCGGCTGCGTCGGCGTGGCGACCAGCTTTGCGGCCAGCACCCTCGGCATATTTCCCGTGCTCATCGCCGGCAGTGAAGAGTTGAAGGAAAGATATCTGCCCGACATCGCCGCCGGCACGAAATGGGCGGCCTTCGGCCTGACCGAGTCGAACGCGGGCAGCGATGCCTCGGGAATCCAGACTACCGCGGTTCTGGACGGTGACGAGTGGGTGCTGAACGGCACCAAGCAGTGGATCACCAATGGCGGCGAGGCCAAGATCTACTCAATCGTCGCCCTCACGGACCCCTCCAAGGGAGCCCGCGGGGCATCCATCTTCGTGGTTGAGGACGGCGACCCCGGTTTTTCCTATGGCAAGAAGGAAAATAAAATGGGGATTCGTTCGTCGGCAACCCGGGAACTGATCATGAAGGATTGCCGGATACCGAAAAACCGGCTGGTCGGCCGCCGGGGGACCGGCTTTATCACAGTCATGAAAACCCTTGATGTCTCACGGCCGGGTATTGCCGCCCTTGGTGTCGGACTCGGGCAGGCCGCCCTTGACGAGGCTGTTCCCTATGCCAAGCAGAGGGTGCAGTTCAGCCGGCCCATTATCTCGTTCCAGGCCGTTCTGCATATCCTGGCCGACATGGCCATTCAGATCGAGGCGGCCCGGGCCATTGTCTACGCGGCGGCCCGTCATATCGACAGCAACCCGAAGAACATGAGCAAGGCATCATCCATGTGCAAGGTTTTTGCCACGGATATGGCCATGAAGGTGACCGTCGACGCGGTGCAGGTTCTCGGCGGCTACGGTTACATGAAAGAGTATCCGGTCGAAAAGATGATGCGCGATGCCAAGATCCTGCAGATCTACGAGGGAACCAATCAGATTCAGCGCAATGTCATCGGCCAGGAGCTGAACAAGGAATACGCTTAGGAAGTGTGCCTGACCTCCCTTAAAAAGTGATGAGTGGATAATCATGGACATTCTCGTTTGCATCAAACAGGTCCCGGACACCAAGGATATCCGTCTTGATCCGGAAACCAATACCCTGGCCCGTGAAGGCGTCGAGTCCATCATGAACCCTTTCGACCGGCATGCCCTGGAAGAGGCGGTCAGCCTGAAGGAAGAACACGGCGGCACGGTGACGGCCCTGTCCATGGGGCCGCCCCAGGCGGAGACGGTGCTCCGGGAGGCCCTGGCCTGCGGCGCGGACAACGGTGTCCTGATCTCCGACCGGGCCTTTGCCGGCGCCGATACCTGGGCGACGTCCTATACCCTGGCCCGGGCGGTTGAAACCCTGGGCGGTTTTGACCTTATTCTCTGCGGCAAGCAGGCCATTGACGGGGATACGGCGCAGGTCGGCCCCGGTCTTGCCTGCCGTCTCGACCTGCCCTATGTGACCTGTGTGCAGAAGACAAGAGAGGTTACCGCCGATTCCATCCAGGTGGAGCGCATGATGGATGACGGCTATGATATTCTCCGGCTGCCCCTGCCGGCCCTGCTGACCGTGGTCAAAGACATTAACGAGCCGCGGGTCCCGTCGCTGAAAGGCAAAATGAAGGCAAAAAAGGCCAAGATAGAAGCCCTGACCGCTGCCGATATCGGTGCCGAAAAGCAGTTTATCGGTCTTGCCGGCTCGCCGACCCAGGTCGTCAATGTTTTTTCTCCACCGCCGCGCGGTAACCGGACCATGTTCTCAGGAACGATTGAAGAGCAGGTCAGCCAGCTTGTCGAGCAGCTGCAGCCCTACTTATAACCTGAATCCGTGACGACTTGAGGCAATGTCCCATGTAATCTGTGGAATTTATTGCATTATTGACAAATAAATGCATTCTATATTTTTCACCGCGCCGGACTGCGGGGCGCCCGATAACGGCGCAGCTGCTGCGTTGACAACTCATTGATATCGCACCATGATAATCAACATCGTTGGAGCCTTGCATCTGCACCATTCTCGAACGCTCACGGATTCAGGTATAAAAATACCCAACAAAAAAAGTAGAAAATAAGGTAATGTTTCCTTCTCTATATATCGGTAACTGTTTCAGATACGAGCAAACAGCTGCCATGTATTGAATTGAAACGGAGTGCAGGTGATGTTGATTGTAGACTGTGAGAAGTGTATCGGCTGTGGCGTCTGTGAGGAAAACTGTCCCTTTGGCGCCATTGCCGTCGTTGACGGCTGCGCTGTCGTGGGTGACGGCTGTAACCTTTGCGGCGGCTGCGTCGAGACCTGCGAGGTTGACGCCCTGCACATTGAAGGGGCTGAAAAAAAGGCCCGGGCCGACCTGGAAGAGTGGTCGGGGATCTGGGTCTTTGCCGAGTACCGTCACGGCCGGGTGGCCCCTGTTGCCTATGAGCTGCTCGGCATCGGCCGCCAGCTGGCCGATCAGCGGGGTGTCCCCCTCAGTGCTGTTTTCCTGGGCGCGGGGATCGAAGACCAGGCCGGGCTCCTTATCGCCGCCGGCGCGGATAAGGTCTTCCTGGTGGACGATCCTTTTCTCGAGGATTACCGGGAGGATGTCTATGGCCGGATCCTGGTTGAACTCATCCGCGAGCACAAGCCCGAGGTCGTTCTGGCCGGCGCCACGGCCATCGGCCGCTCGGTTATTCCGCAGGTGGCCACGGTCCTCGGGGCCGGCTTGACCGCCGACTGCACGGGACTCGCCATCCGGGAAGAGGATGGCATGCTGCTGCAGACCCGGCCCGCCTTTGGCGGCAATGTCATGGCCACCATCGTCTGTCCCCGTTCCCGGCCGCAGATGGCCACGGTCCGGCCCAAGGTCATGATTCCGGCGGAGCCGGACCCCGGCCGGGACGGAGAGGTCGTCAGGGTCGTCCCCGCCGCCGGGCTGCTCAGTTCCAAGGTTGAGGTCCTTGGCAGCGTTCAGAGCGAACAGGACCAAGTCAATATTCAGGAGGTGGAGATCCTTGTTGCCGGCGGTCGCGGCCTGGAAAATGAAAAGGGCTTTGAGCTGATCCGCGCGCTGGCCGCCGAACTTGGCGGCGCGGTTGCCGCGTCCCGGGCCGCCGTTGATTCCGGCTGGATCTCCTATCCGCACCAGGTGGGCCAGACCGGCAAGACGGTGTGTCCGAAGCTGTACATCGCCTGCGGTATATCCGGGGCGATTCAGCACCTCGTCGGCATGCAGTCGGCCGAGACCATCGTGGCCATCAACCGTGACGAGAACGCGCCGATTTTTGACATCGCGACATACAGCCTGGTCGGTGATCTTTTCGATATCGTCCCCCTGCTGACAACCCGAATCAAGGAGGGCCGCGGCCGATGACACTTGCAGGAAAAATAGCCTTGGTAACCGGCGGCAGCCGGGGGATTGGCCGGGCGGTCTGTCTGCGCCTGGCCTCGATGGGGGTCTGCGTCGGCATCAACTATGTCAGCCAGCCGGGGGCGGCGGAAGAAACACTGGCGGCCATTGAGGCCGCGGGCGGTACCGCCTTTACCAGCCAATTCGACGTTGCCGACGCCACGGCTGTTGCCGCGGCCGTCAAGGCCGTTACCACCGGCCGGGGCTCGGTTGATATCCTGGTCAACAATGCCGGTATTACCCGGGACGGCCTCATGGCCCGCATGCGGAATGACGACTGGGACCAGGTGCTGGATACGAACCTGAAAGGGGCCTTTCTGTGCAGCAAGGCCGTCATGCGCGGCATGATGAAAAAACGCTGGGGCCGGATCATCAACATGACCTCGGTCATCGGTTTTCTCGGCAATGCCGGCCAGGTGAACTACGGCGCGGCCAAGGCCGGCCTGGTCGGTCTGACCAAGTCCATGGCCCGCGAACTCGCCGCCCGCAACGTGACGGTCAACTGTGTGGCCCCCGGTTACATCGTGACCGATATGACGAGTGGCCTGCCCGAGGACATCCAGGAGGCGATCAAGCTCCAGATTCCCCTCGGCACCCTCGGCCAACCCGAAGATGTGGCGGCGGCGGTGGCCTTTCTCGCCTCTGCCGACTGCAATTACATGACCGGTCAGACCCTGCATGTCAACGGCGGCATGTACATGGGCAACTGACAGGGATGCATAGCCGCCTCACATAGTAGCCTACTATTAGATTCGTTGGCCTGCTTACCCAGGTAAGCGCAGACTCCGAATATGGAGCACATCTGAACAGTTACGGCCCGAGGTTGTGTATGGTAGTTTGCCACTTGTACCTGAATAGTTACAAAAAATGAAGGGAATGAATAAATAAATAGTGACTGCCTGTTGTATTTTATTGTAAAATAATCCTTTTCAGGGGTGAATCGACCCCTGAGAACTAAAAAAGAAGAACACGTTACTTCATTACTTTTCGAAAAGGAGAAAAAACAATGTCGGTTGAGAGCAAGATGGTTGATATCATTGTAGAACAGCTCAGTGTAGACAAGGATAAAGTTGTATCCGGTGCTTCCTTTGTCGACGACCTGGGCGCTGATTCCCTGGATCTGGTGGAATTGATTATGGCCATGGAAGAGGAATTCGACGTGGAGATCCCGGACGAGCAAGCCGAGAAGATTACCAAGGTTCAGGACGCCATCGACTTCATCAATAACCTGCAAAAATAATTGAGTACGAGTGTTGTGAAACGACGTGTTGTAGTAACCGGTATCGGCCTGGTCTCCCCCCTGGGGACCGGCACGGAAAAAACATGGGAAGGGCTCGTCAACGGCCGGTCCGGTATCGGCCTGATTACCAGGTTTGACGCCTCTGCTTTTGCCTCACAGGTTGCCGGCGAAGTCAAGGATTTTGATGCCGGGGTCTATTTTGAAAAGAAGCAGGCCCGGAACCTGGATCTCTTTGTTCAGTTCGCCATCGCTGCCGCCGATATGGCCGTGCAGGACAGCGGCCTGGCCATCGATGAGGAGGAGGCCCCGCGCCGGGGCGTCATTACCGGCTGCGGGATGGGCGGGATGCCGACGATTGAGGAGTATCACGGGGTATACTTGAAAAAGGGGCCGCGACGGATTACCCCCTTTTTCATTCCGCGCGTTATTCCCAACATGCCTTCCGGCCATATCTCCATGCGCTTTAACGCCAAGGGCCCGAACCTCGCCCTGTCTACGGCCTGCGCCGCCGGAACCCACGCCGTCGGCGAGGCCTTCCGGCACATTGTGCATGGCGACTGTGATGTCGTCATCTCCGGCGGGACGGAATCGGTGATCTGCCCCCTCGCCGTCGGCGGATTCAGCTCGATGAAGGCCCTGTCTGTCCGTAATGACTCTCCTGCCACCGCCTCACGCCCTTTTGACCGTGACCGGGACGGTTTTGTTATCGGCGAAGGTTCGGGCATGCTTATCCTGGAAGAACTCGAGCATGCCAGGTCCAGGGGCGCCAGGATTTACGCCGAGATCGTCGGCTACGGACTGTCCAGTGATGCCTATCACATTGCCGCGCCCCCGGAAAACGGTGAAGGGGCGGCCCGCTGCATGGCCATGGCCTTGAGAGACGCCGGCATGGCGGCGGAAGAGATAGACTATATCAACGCCCACGGTACCTCGACGCCCCTCAATGATCGCTGCGAGACGCTTGCCATTAAAACCGTGTTCGGTGCTCATGCCGCGAAACTCTGCATCAGCTCGACCAAATCAATGACCGGTCACCTGCTTGGCGGTTCCGGCGGCCTTGAAGCGGCTTTTGTCGCCCTGACCATTCATCACGGTCTTATCCCGCCAACGATGAATCTCGACCATCCGGATTCCGCCTGCGATCTTGATTATGTACCGAATTGTGCCCGGGAACGGCAGGTCGGAGTAGCCATGTCGAATTCTTTCGGTTTTGGCGGCACCAATGCGGTCATCATTATGAGACAGTTTACGGATTAAATAAAACTCCGGGGACAGGAGGATACTTGTGAAAATCGCAATCGGCAGTGATCATGGCGGCTTTGAATTGAAGGAGCTCGTTACGGAGTTCCTGCGCAGCACCATGGGGCATGAAGTGGTGAACGAAGGATGCCTGTCCACGGAGGCTGTCGACTATCCCGATTTTGCCGCCAAAGTCTGCGAACTGGTCCGCTCCGGTCAGTGTGACCGCGGCATCCTCATCTGCGGGACCGGCCTCGGCATGGCCATCGCCGCCAACCGCTACCGGGATATCAGGGCGGCCCTCTGCCATGAATCGTATTCTGCCGGCAAGAGCCGCGAACATAACAACGCCAATGTGTTGTGTCTCGGGGGCCGGGTTGTGGGGCCGGAGCTGGCCCTGGATATAGTAAAGGTCTGGGTGCAAACCGAATTCGCCGGCGGCCGGCATCAGCGCCGTCTCGACAAGTTGAGTTGATCTCCCTGCCGCGACATTTTTTTCGGTAAATTTGCATAGTGGCCGGCATCCTTGTATACCGGGTATTGTTGGTTTTTTTAATCCTGTTTCTTCCCGATCCGCCGCACCTGGGGAGGGAAAGTCAAAGATAAGCGGAAGGGTCCTTGATAATGGCAACCTTGGAACAGACGGATTTAGATATCTATCGTCTCACCCAGTATGAATTAGAGCGTCAGACCAATCAACTGGAGCTGATCGCTTCTGAAAACATCGTTTCTCAGGCCGTGCTCGAGGCCCAGGGGTCGGTCTTTACCAACAAATATGCCGAGGGCTATCCACACCGCCGCTACTATGGCGGCTGTGAATATGCGGACGAGGTGGAAACCCTCGCCATCGACAGGGCGCGGGAAATCTTTGCCGCCGAGTATGCCAATGTCCAGCCGCATTCCGGCAGTCAGGCCAATATGGCGGTTTACTTCGCAGTCCTGAAGCCCGGCGACAAGGTACTCGGTATGGACCTGGCCCATGGCGGCCATCTCACCCATGGAAGCTCGGTCAGCTTTTCCGGTAAGCTGTATGACTTCGTCTCCTACGGGGTGGATCGGGAAACCGAGATAATCAACATGGAAGAGGTGGAGCGGATTGCCCTTGAAAATCGCCCGAAGATGATCGTGGCCGGGGCCAGCGCCTACCCGCGGACCATTGATTTCGCGGCGTTCCGCCATATCGCCGACCGGGTCGGCGCCTATTTAATGGTGGATATGGCCCATATCGCCGGATTGATTGCGGCCGGTGTTCATCCTTCGCCGGTTCCTTATGCCGATTTTGTGACCTCGACGACCCATAAGACCCTGAGAGGACCACGCGGCGGCCTGATCCTGGCTCGGGGGGAATATGGAAAAATTCTGGATTCCAATATCTTTCCGGGCATCCAGGGCGGGCCGCTGGTGCATGTTATCGCGGCCAAGGCCGTTGGCTTTAAAGAGGCCATGGGCCGGGATTTCCGTAACTATCAGCAGCAGGTCGTCAGGAATGCCGGGGCCCTGGCCGACCGGTTGATTGAGCATGGTTTCCGTATTGTTTCCGGCGGCACGGATAACCACCTGATGCTGGTCGACCTTAAAAACAAGGGGATAACCGGTAAAGAGGCGGAAGCGCTGCTCGAGGACGCCGGACTCACCGTCAATAAGAACGCCATTCCTTTTGATACCGAGTCCCGCTTCGTCACCGGGGGGATCAGGATCGGGACGCCGTCGGTCACGACCAGGGGCTTGAAGGAACAGGGGATGGTCAAGATCGCCGATTGGATCAACAGGGTCGTCACCAGCCGGGATATGGCAACAATCGTTCAGGTCCGCCAGGAAGTCCGGGCGCTCTGCGACCAACTGCCTCTCTATCCCGAGTTCAAGAGGACGGATTATTAACCCCATGTTTTCCGGGGCCTGGAGTTTTTAATGAAATGCCCATACTGCGGTCACCTGAATAACAAAGTCATTGACTCGCGTCTGAATAAGGACAGTACCATCACCCGCCGCCGCCGGGCGTGTAATCATTGTGAACAGCGGTTTACCACCTATGAGCGCATCGAAGTGATGCTGCCGATGCTGGTTAAAAA
The DNA here is from genome assembly GCA_002897615.1 of bacterium BMS3Bbin14. Lineage (GTDB taxonomy): Bacteria > Desulfobacterota > Desulfobulbia > Desulfobulbales > Desulfobulbaceae > BMS3Abin13. The sequence goes on along the minus strand of BDTX01000006.1, from coordinate 74,754 downwards.
GGACGGCCGCCGGGAACCCTGGGACCGGGGGAAGATTGTGGCGGGGATTGAGAAGGCCTGCGAGAAGCGGCCGGTCAGTATAACCGATATCGACCGCTTTGTTGATGTTATCGAGGGACGCCTGCAGGATACCGGGGGCAAGGAGATCCCGACCAGCCGCGTTGGCGAATGGGTGATGGAGGCCCTGCCCGAGCTTGATGTCGTCGCCTATGTTCGTTTTGCTTCCGTTTATCGTCAGTTCAAGGACGTCAATGAGTTCATGGATGAGCTCAAGATCTTTCTGGTCGACAAGGACAACCCCGCATCCTGATTCTTCCGCGGATTTAGGGTTTCGACAATGAATCCACATGACCATCGCTACATGCGTCTTGCCTTGCAGGAGGCCGTAAAGGGACAGGGAAGAACGTCTCCCAACCCCTGCGTCGGCGCGGTCATTGTCCGCGATGACACCGTTGTCGGGCGCGGTTACCACCGCAAGGCCGGGACCCCGCATGCCGAAGTGAACGCCATTGCCGCCGCCGGTGCCGCCGCCCGCGGGGCGACCATGTACGTTACCCTTGAACCCTGTAACCATAGCGGCCGCACCCCGCCCTGTACCCTGGCGGTGCTGGCTGCCGGCATTTCCAGGGTCGTCGTGGGGATGCGCGACCCCAACCCGGCGGTCGCCGGCGGCGGTAGCTCCTTCCTGGCTGCCCAGGGCATTGAGGTGGAAACCGGGGTGCTTGAAGAACAATGCCGCGCCTTAAACCGGGGATTTATCAAACACGCCGCCACCGGCCTGCCATGGGTGGTGATGAAAGCGGGGATGAGCCTGGACGGCAAGATCACCTTTAAAAGAGGCCGGGGCGGCCAGCTTACCGGCGAGCAGTCCCGGCTCTTTACCCACCGGCTGCGAGACACCCTGGACGCCATCCTGATCGGCGTGGACACCGCCCTGATTGACGATCCCTCGTTAACGACCCGCCTGCCGGACGGCGCGGGCAGAGACCCTCTCCGCGTCATCCTGGACACAACCTTGCGCCTCGCGCCCCAGGCCGCCATGCTGCGGCAGCAAAGTGACGCCGCCACCTGGGTTTTCTGCGGGACGGACGCCCCGGCGGAGCGGGAGAAACAGTTGGCCGGGGCCGGGGCCGTTATCCGGCGGGTCGGCCGGGACGAGCGCGGCCGCCTCGATTTAGAAGAGGTTTTGCGCTCCCTGGGCCGGGCGGATATCACCTCGGTGCTGGTCGAGGGCGGCGCAACCGTGCATGGTTCCATGCTGCGCCAGGGTTTGGTGGACCAGGTCTACCTCTTTGTCGCCCCGTTTTTCATCGGCCGGCCGGGAACTCCTCTTGTCGGCGACTCGGCAATAAACGATGAAAACGGCGGCCTTCGTTTGACAGATATTGATCTGCTCCACCTGGGCGACGATGTCCTGATTCAAGGGCTGGTGCTGCCCGCCGATAATGCGGCCGGCCAAGATCGGCCTTGACTGTGGCTGTTCCGCGGTGATAATATTAAACTAGGCGAAGCACTGGTTGACCTGTCGGCAGACAAGCGGAGGTCGCATCATGGAAAGTCTCAAGGGCCATTTTCTTATTTCAACAACGCACATGCCTGACCCGCGTTTTCAGGAGCAGGTTATTTATCTTTGCGCCCACACTGAAGAAGGGGCAATGGGACTGGTAATCAATAATCCGAATCCGATGATTACCTTGCGTGACGTGCTGCGCGGGGCCGACATTCCCGTGGCCGACGCGCCCCTGCTGCCGGTTTACATGGGCGGGCCGGTGGAGATGGATGCCGGATTTATTCTGTTTGGTTCCGGATCTCTCTCCGCCCATGCCCTGAATATAACCTCAAACATTTCCCTGTCGCGGGACATCCGGCTTCTTCGGGATATTTCGCAGGGCAGAGGGCCGGAGCACTTTCTCTTCATGCTCGGCTATGCGGGCTGGGGAATGGGCCAGCTGGAGACGGAGCTGATGGATAACAGCTGGCTTACCGTGCCCGGTGATTTTGATATCCTCTTTAACACCCCGGACGAGTTTAAATGGAAACGGGCTGCGGGTAGTTTTGGCGTTGACATCTCCATCTTCGGGGATGTGATCGGTAACGCCTGAGGATTCCATCCATGCCCTCAGGCGGATTTCTCCGCCTCCCGGATTACAGAAAAAAACGGCGTACATGCCTCAGGACTTAGGGGGCTGTACGTTTTTTTGTGCAGGATAAACTGTTATGACCAATGGTAAACAACGAAAAAATTACCGGTTGGCGGATATTTTCGTCTGCGCCAGGTGCGGCTATTGCTGTCATGGCGAAACGACGGTGTCTCTAAACCAGGACGACCAGCAACGCATGATTGACCGGCTCGGCATGCCAAGAGAGGTGGTGCGGGAAAAGTACTGGCGGGTTACCGATTCGGTGGTGCAGATGCGGATTGTGGACGGCCACTGCATTTTTTATGATAAAAGGGAAGGCTGCACCGTTCACGACGGTCGGCCATGGCGCTGCGGACAGTGGCCCCTGCACCCGAGCATCCTGACGGACAAGCATAATTTGGCAACCATTCGCCAGTCGTGCCCGGGGCTCAACCAGGAACTCGGTTACGACGAGTTCTGCTCGATCTTGCAACAACTGCTTGAAGAGCAGGCAAAGATGATTTTTTGATTCCATGAACCTGGAGCCGTTATCGGGCGGACCGCAGTCCGGCGCGGTGAAGAATATAAAATGCATTTATTTGTCAACAATGAAATAAATTCCATATGTTGCCTGGAATATTACCTCAAGCCGTCACGGATTCAGGATGAAATTCGTCTTTCTCTTCCTGGGTAAAACCAGGGAACGCTATCTCGACCAGGGGATTCAGGATTATGCCGGGAGGCTGGGGCGTTTCGTGCAAACCGAGATTGTGGTGCTCAAGGAAAAGCACAACAGGAATTCAGCGGCCGACGTCGTCAAACGATGTGACGCCGATCTGCTGCTTGAGCGCTGCCAGGGGCAGGCGTTGAAAGTGGCCCTTGATCCGGGAGGGCGGGATTTCACCTCCGAGGAACTGGCGGCCCTCTTTTCCGCCTGGGAAGACCGGGGCGTGCAAACCGTCAATTTTCTGCTCGGCGGCCATCTCGGGCTCCATGAACGGGTCCGGCAACAGGCCGACCTGGTTCTTTCCCTTTCCCGCCTGACTTTTACCCACGAGATGAGCCGCCTGATCCTGCTGGAACAGCTGTACCGCGGCTGCATGATCAATGCCGGCCGGAACTATCACAACTGATTCCTGTCTAATCTAATTCCTGGATCCGTGAGCGTTCGAGAACGGTACAGATGCAAGGCTCCAACGAGGTTGATTATCCTGGTGTGATATCAACTTTGTTGCCAACGCAGCAGATGTGCCGTTATCGGGCGGACCGCAGGGCGGCGCGGTGAAGAATATAAAATGCATTTATTTGTCAACAATGAAATAAATTCCATATGTTGCCTGGAATATTACCCCAAGCCGTCACGGATTCAGGTAATTTTATGGTCAATTCAGGTCGTTATTCAGGCAGGAGCAGCCGGTTTCGCTGTTCCGCCTTTTTGGAGGATGTTCCGTGTCGTACGGTGACCCGTCGCGCTATATAACCCGGCTCTATGTTGAAGAGCAGTGTCGTGATCTCCCCTACGCCCGTGAGATTATCAAGCGCAGCAACCTGCCGGTGGCCATTGTCGAAGAGCGGCAGAGTCCGGTCATCGACGGTGTCTATCCGGAGAACCTGACCAGGGGCAAACATCACCTGCTGCTCTGTCGCAACCGGGGCCGTTTCTTCAAACCCTGCCCGGGCACGCGCGAGTATCGCTGTTGTGATTACCAGGTGCTGAATATCGGCATGAACTGTCCCATGGACTGCGTGTACTGCATCCTGCAGGCCTATCTCAACAACCCGTGGCTGAGTTTTTTTGTCAACATCGACGACCTGTTCAGAGAGCTTGACGAGGCGCTGACGGCGGAGCCCGCCCGTTTTTTCAGAATCGGTACCGGCGAGTTTACCGACAGCCTGGCCCTGGACCGCTTGACCGGGCTCAGCCGCCATCTCGTTCACTTCATCAGCCGGCGGAAAAACGCGGTGCTGGAGTTGAAAACCAAGAGTGCGGTTATCGATAACCTGGCCGGCCTTGAGCATGGGGGCAGAACCGTTGTCGCCTGGTCACTGAACAGCCCCGCGATCATGGCGGGCGAGGAAATCCGGACGGCAAGCCTTGATGAACGTCTTGCCGCCGCGGCCCGCTGCGCCGGATGGGGATACCGGCTGGCCTTTCATTTTGATCCCATCATCCGGCACGCCGGCTGGCGGGAAGGGTACCGGGAAACCATCCGCCGGCTCTTCAACGCGGTTGCCGGAGAAAATATCGCCTGGATCAGTCTCGGCGCCCTCCGTTTTCTTCCGGCCCTCAAGGCCACCGCCATCGGCAGGTTTCCGGCTTCCCGTTTTTTCTATGCGGAATTTATTGACGGCCTTGACCATAAATCAAGATATTTCCGCAGCCAACGGCTTGACATGTATAAATTCATTGCCGATGAGCTGAGCAGATATCTCTCGGACAAGACCTGCCTTTATTTCTGTATGGAGAATGATGCTGTCTGGCGGGAAGTCTTCGGCTTTACACCGGCGGAACGCGGCGGCCTGCCGGCCATGCTCGATCAGGCCGTCAAGCCGGGGAGCGATAAACCAGGGTAAAGCGTAGCAGTGCCGGAGGAATCCAGGATCCAGATAAAACAAGGCCCAGGAAGGCTCTCACCGAGAGACAACCTCAAGGGAGACTGCCCCTGGGGGCGATAAAAATCAAATGCGGGCTGGATTTTTTTCCATTCATCATTATTATACGTTCTGTTACGAGCCCCACTCCCAAAAATTTCAAGAAAAGGTGAAAGATGATTAACAAGGTTATTTTAATCGGAAATCTTGGCGCTGACCCTGAAATACGGTATACCCAGAGCGGGACACCGGTTGTCAATTTTCGCATTGCCACCACCGAACGGTGGAAGGATAAGGACGGCCAACAGCAGGAACAGACCGAGTGGCATAATATTGTTGCCTGGAAACGGCTTGCTGAAATCTGTGGCGAGTATCTTGCCAAAGGATCAAAGGTCTATATCGAGGGCAAGCTGCAAACGCGGAAATGGCAGGATCAGAACGGCAATGACCGCTACACCACGGAGATCATTGCCAAGGAGATGAAGATGCTGTCTCCCCGGGGAACGACGGATAACAGCAATCAGGGCGGCGGTGACGTTTACCAGGACCTCCCGCCCGAGCCCCCGCACGGCACCGGGGAAGATGTACCTTTTTAAAATGTCACAAGAGATCTAAAGAAGAGATGGATTACTACGAAATTCTAGAGGTAGCAAAAACAGCCACTGCGGACGAGATAAAAAAATCCTATCGCAAACTGGCTCTAAAGTATCATCCGGACCGCAATCATGGTGAAAAGGCAGCCGAGGCCAGGTTCAAGCAGATAAATGAGGCCTATGCCGTCCTGTCCGATTCCCAAAAGCGGCAACAGTATGACACCTATGGCTCCAGCGGATTTCATGAGCGTTATTCCCAGGAAGATATTTTCCGCGGCTTTGATCTCAACGACATCCTGCGCCAGTTCGGTTTCGGCGGGGCGTCTTTCGGCGGGTCCGGCGCCTCTTTCCGCGCCTCTTCGGGGGCCAATCCGTTCAGTTCGGTTTTCGGCCAGACCGCCGGCATGGGCGGAGGATGCGGCGGTGGGAACTGCCGGCCGCAACCGGCCAAAGGCGAGGACCATACATATGCTATTTCCATCACCCTTGAAGATGTGCTGCATGGTGCCGAGAAAACCATCAGCCTGCGGCGCAACGGCCAAACCCAGAACGTGTCGGTCAAGATACCCAAGGGCATTGAATCCGGCAAGCGCCTGCGGCTCAGCGGCAGAGGCGCCCCCTCTCCTTCGGGCGGAGCGCCGGGCGATCTTTTCCTGAAGATCAACATAGAGCCGCATCCGCTTTTCACCAGGCAGGGAGACGATCTGATCACCGAGAAGCGTATTCCCTTCAGCGAGGCCTGCCTGGGTACGGAGCTGGAAGTCACCAGTCTTGATAGCAAGCGATTCAAAATCAGGGTGCCGGCCGGGATCCAGCATGATGCCAAGCTCCGGATCAAAGGACAGGGTCTGCCCGTCGGCCCAATCGGCAAGCGGGGCGATATGCTGGTCAAGATTTCGATCCGGATTCCGCAGGAACTGTCAACAGAGCAACAAGGAGTTGTCGGCCAACTGGCCGAGGTAGGACTTTAGCAGTTGTAGAGTAGAGTGCTGATAAAAGTGATTCCCGGCGGCTATGCCTCGCCGCACGCGGCTACTACATACCAGAAGGTTCCCCATCCTCAGCCACACACCTCGTCGAACCGGACGTGCGGTTACAATAATGCCTGAATCCGTGACGACTTGAGGTGATATTCCAGGCGATATGGGAAATCTATGGCATTATTTGCCGGACAAATGCATTTCCCGGTCTTCACCGCGCCGCCCTCCGGGGCGTTCGATAACGGATTCAGGTAATGATTATCGGGCGGCCAGCACGTGCAGAGGCACCTCGGCGACCTCGCCCCGATTGATTTTAAAGGCCCGGACCGGGGCCACTCCCGCCATCAGGCTGACGATAACATAAACCATACCGGGGGCATGGGCCAGGCGAATGTCCTCAACAGAAGGACGGGCCGGGGTTTCGGGATGGGTGTGGTACACCGCCGCCACCTGCAAACCCTCTGCCCGTATCCGGCGGATGACGGCAAGTTGTTCCTCCGGGTCCATGGTGTAGTGCTCTGGGGCGGCATCTATGTTGGTCAACTCGAAATGATGCCCCACCACCCCGTCCCTGGCGGCAAGGTAGCCGCAGGCCTCGTTGGGCTCCTCCCGCCGGCCATGACTCAGCATGGCGGTCAAAATTTTTTCTTCAATCTGCAAAATCATAGCTAAAATCCTTTATCCAAATCAATGCCTAAAATAACAATCTGAATTCGTGAACGTTCGAGAACGGTACAGAGGCACGGCGGCAATGATATTGATTATCCTGGTGTGATATCAATGAGTTGCCAACGCAGCAGATGCGCCGTTATCGGGTGCCCCGCAGGGCGGCGCGGTGAAGACCGGGAAATGCATTTGTCCGGCAAATAATGCCATAGATTCCCCATATCGCCTGGAATATCACCTCAAGCCGTCACGAATTCGGGCAAGAAACCAACGCGAATATATCAGCGCCTGGGCACCGATCGCGTCAACAAGATATGATGCAACTGGACATTTTCTCAGCGGTTTGGTTGTGCTCGGCAAACAGCTCATCCAGGTGGGTGCGGGCGAGTTCCAGGTAAGGGTCCATGATCAGAGCGATCCTGAAGTTGTAGACCGCCTCGTCATAGCGGTTGAGCTTGCGCAGGTTGACCCCCAGGTTGGCGAAATCAATGGCCGAGCCTGGCTCCAACTCAATACTGCGGGAGAAGTGGATGACGGCGGTTTCGTAGTCACCCAGCTTGTAATGGCAGAATCCCAGCAGGTTGTGCAGGTCCGGCCGGGCCTCGTCCTGTTCGATACCCAGGCGCAGGACCCTGATCGCCTCCTGGTACTCGCCCATGTCCTTCAGGCACTCCCCCATGAAGGAGTAAATGTAGGGAACATCCTCGGCCTCGGGGTTCAGTTCCAGGGCCCGGTTGAAGTGGGCCATGGCCTCCTGGAAGCGATTTGAAGCCGCCTTTTTCTTACCCAGGTAAAACTCGATGAAATAGGCCCGGGGCAGGATCACGCTCATTTTTTTGAGCTGCGCTATCTGGGCTTCCGGGTCGCTGATCTGCTCATGGGCCAGTTTGGCGGCGAACAACCCGGCGTTTTTGCTCATGGAGCGCTCCCGAAAATGGGCGCCGGGCACGATGGCGTAGATCGCGGGAATCTGCAAATCCTTATGATGCACATCGATGAGCAGCACCTCCATGTCCAGCTTGGCAAGGGCCGCCAGGCAGCGGTCAATCTCCACCTTCATGTTGTTGTCGCCAAGATCTGGCAGGTCGCTTAACTTTACGGTCCGGCCGGGGTTGACAATGTAATCCACCTCATCCAGGGACAGGGGCTTGGGCAGACCGCTGGCCTCATAGTTGGCCTTGGTATGGAAATCCCCGGCCAACTGGGCCACTTCTGTCAGGGCCCGGATCAGGGCCTTATTGGGTTCCGGGGTGGTACCGGCGGTATAGACGATCTCGCTGGTCTCCGGGAAGGTGGAGGGGTCGATGGCAATGGCCCCGACCGTGGGAATGCCGGTGTCCAGGGTGAAGTCGTTGAGATAAATCTTAATCCCGTGGCGGGTGAATTTCTGCAGCAGCTCAACGGCCACCGGATCGGTGATGGAATCGGGATCGATCAGCGGGGCCTTGATCCGCTCGCGGGTCACCATTGCGCAGACGTGGCGCTCGACGATCTCACAGAGCCCCTGCAAAATCGCCTCTTCATAGGTGTTGCCGGCGGAAGGACCATTAAACTCATTGATTGCATAAAACCAGGAATAGGGAACCAGGACCATCTCACCCCGGTTGAGGTTGGTGGCCCAGGCCCACCGGATGGGGATATCTGCGAGCAGCTCGGCTAAAGTTTCCTCCGAGGTATTTTCATCGTGTACCGACTGGAGCAGGTATTTGAGGGACAGCAGGGGCAACCCCTCGGCCTTGAGTTCAGCGTAGGTGGCCAGGATGAAGTTGGCCGGGTTTTGCTTGAAGCTGAAAAAGCTGAAGCGCTCAACCAGTTCCATACAGGCGCTGGCCTGGGACTGGGCCGGGGTGCAGCCCTTACCCATCTGCTTCTTGTTGCGTATGACCTCGAAGGCTTCCTTGCCGCAAATACTGAAGTAAACCGGGATATCCAGCCGACCGGTGTCGACCCGCCGCACATCGGTCAGGATATCAAGTTTGGCCTCGGCCAGTTTCTGCTTGAACTTGGCTACGGTCTCCTCGGGGGTGCAGACCTTGTCCTGGTCATAGGTATAGTGTTTAAAACAATCTCCATAGGTGACGGGGACGGAAATGGGAACAGGCGGGCGTCGGGTTGTTTTGCTCATGGTCGTTCTTTCTCTGTGTTTCTGTGATCAATAAAATAAGCTGACTTTGCCAGGTTTTTACCATTGGATGCTGAACATGCCCAACCCGGTTTCCATTGTCAAGCGTTTATGATACAAAACGAGAAGAAGGAAGAAGGGACAATTCCACATATTGCATGGAGTGTCACTCAAGCCATCACAGATTCAGTTTGTTGGCATGGCGCCTGTGCCGAGATGGGTGAACGAGCGGCGCGGGGGGGGCGTGGTTACTGTTCATCGGCATAACCTACTACTCAAAATTATCGGCAGTCCCTCTGCCAAAATTCTCATGGTAAATCCGGTCCAATTCATCTTCAAAAAAGAACCGGTCCTTGCCGAAAGCCGGTTTGAGTTCGTTCAGCCACACGGCCTGATCGTTATATTCCGCGAAAAATGGCCGGTGTACCCAGTCCGGATTGCGGGCCTGCAGAAAACGCAGTGCGATAACTTTTTCGCCGGCGACCTCGCACGGACCCATCACCTGGATCTTGCCCGGTTTTGTCGACATGCTCGGCCCGCGGGCGGTCCGGCACAGACCGCTCACCTGCCGGGAAGCCGACTGATAAATTTCCCAGGCCTTTATCAGGGGGATGGAGAAATAATCTTGCGCCCCGGTATTACGGGCGATGAACATATAATAAGGAACACAACCGAGATCCACCTGTTCATTCCACAGGTCCGCCCAGATTTCAGGTTGATCGTTAACGCGTCCCAGGAGCGGCGATTGCGTCCTGATTTCCGCGCCGGTTTCTCTGACCCGCTGGATGGCATCCTTGACCGCCTGCGGTTCTAATTCCCGCGGATGATTGAAGTGCGCCATGACAGCGAGATGTTTACCGGCCTCGGTTATCCTCCGGAACACCGCCAGCACCTCATCCGCATCCCTGTCGGTTAAAAACTTGAAGGGCCAGTACGATAACGTCTTAGTGCCGATACGAATTCTCCGCAAGGTGGGGATATCCGCCTGAATCAATGATTCCAGGTAATAAGAAAGCAAATTCGCCGACATGGTCAAGGGATCGCCGCCGGTAAAAAGGACGTCGGTGACTTCCGGATGCTCCCGCAGATAGGCGATGAGAAGGTCAATCTCACTGCTGGCGAATTTGAATGTCGACATACCGCTGAACTGCGGCCAGCGGAAGCAAAATGAACAATAAGCATAACAGGTCTGTCCCTGGCTGGGAAAAAACAAGACTGTCTGATCATATTTATGCTGCATGCCGCGAAACAGCTCGTTTTGAAAAACCGGGACATTCAGGTTGAGCTGGCCCGCCGGGTGGGGATTCAGTTCCAGACGGATCCGGTCGGCCAGCTGCCTTATTATTGATCTGTCCGCGCCGGACCTGACCAGAGCGGCCATCTCGTCGTAGTGATGCGGACGAAGCATGTCCCGCTGGGGGAAGGTAAGCAGAAAAATCGGATCATCCGGAACGTCGTCCCACTGGATCAGTTCGTCCGTGACAAAATTATTAATCTTGAAAGGAAGCACACGACCAACCACTTCAATGTCAAACCTCTGTTCCTCTGTGAGAACATCCAGCTGCGGGATTTGATCCAGGTTACCCAGATGATATGTTTTGCAGCGTGTAGTGTCGACAACGGATATCATGAAACAACCTCACTACTGATAGTATAATCAGGCACCCATGCAGGCGGTGACCGGTAGCGATTTTTAAGAATAATTGCGAGGGGATGACAACAGACCAAAGCAGCGGGGGAATACGTCTCTATTCTCTATTTTTCGTCCCATCTTGGACTGCGGAATCCCTCTGCACCCCCAAGGGGCGAACAAAAAGGCAACGCCATTCTGGCAATCCAACAATTGATAATAACTGGTATCAGCATAATAGCAATCAACAAATTACTATCCGGCCCGGATACCGGACGGCATCCGCCAATGCCCGGCAGTAACATTTGCCTGGTGAGAACACCCAGGCAAGCCGCAAATCATCAAGCCATGTCCCGGAATCCGTGAGCGTTCGAGAACGGTGCCGATGCAAGGCGGCAACGATGTTGATTATCCTGGTGTGATATCAACGAGTTGCCAACGCAGCAGCTGCGCCGTTACCGGGCGCCCCGCAGGGCGGCGCGGTGAAGAGTATAAAATGCATTTATTTGTCAATAATACAATAAATTCCACATATTGTCTGGAATATTATCTCAAGCCGTCACGGATTCAGGATGACGAGACATATCAGAGCCGGTGAAACCATTTCTCGATGTCCTGTTTTGAAAAAATCTTGACCACCGGCCGGCCGTGCGGGCAGTGAGAAAACAGCTCACTATCCTTCATCTGGCGCAGCAGCTCGAACATCTCTGCCGGAGCAAGCCGGTTGCCCGCCTTAACCGCGGCCTTGCAGGCCATGGAGGCAAGCAGATGATCGATGCGGGGCGGCACCACGGCGGCCGGTTCATCGCGGGGCGCCGAACACAGGCTGGCCAGGATTTCCGCCAGCATCTCCGCCGGGTCCAGGTGACTGACCAGGGCCGGGACCGCTTTGATCACCCGGGTGGACTCGCCAAAGTCCTCCACCGCAAAGCCGAGAAGCGCAACATCTGCGTCATAGCGCTTCAGGGTCTCGAGCTGCCGGGGGTCAAGCTCCACCGATACCGGGAACATCAGGTTCTGGCCGGGAATATCCCGGCGCAGATAATCACGCCTCAGCCGTTGGTACATAATCCGTTCATGGGCCGCGTGCTGATCGATGACGATCAACCGGTCATCCTTTTCGCAGAGGAGATAGAGCTTGGCAAACTGGCCGATGAGGGTCAGGCCGGTGAAATCGGCAAGACTGTCAGGCGGCTTGACGGCGGAAAACGGTGCCTGATCATGCCGGAAGGACGCTGCGGGTTCGGCGCTCCGCCGGACCGCCATGTTCCCCGGCCTCCTGACCGGTTCTCCGGGACCGCTTCCCGCCTCCGGCGGTGAGGATGCCGGCAGGGGACGGCGCGCCTCAGCGGTAAAGAGGGGGACTGCCGCCTGCTCCGGGGACGGCGCCGGGATTGAAAAAATATCGGACCGCACCTCTTCCTGATATGCCTTGATGGCGGCGGCAACGGCCTGAACGACAAAACGGTGCACCTCCTGAGAAGAACGGAAACGGATCTCCAGTTTGGCCGGGTGAACGTTGACGTCCACCTCTGCCGGGGCCAGCTGCAGGAACAAGGCGCCGGCCGGGGACTGGCCTTTCATCAGGAAGCCCTGTAACCCCTCGACCACGCCGTGCCGAATCATCCGGTCCCGCACCGGCCGCCCGTTAACCAGGATGCGCAACCGATTGGTCCGGGAAGAGGACACCTCCGGCTGCAGCAAATAGCCGCTCAAACGGAGGCCGTTCTTTTCGTCCCCGGCCGTGAAATCAACGGGCAGCAAGGGATCCTGACAGCGGAAGACGTCCCTGACCCGTTGCTCCACGCCGCCGCCCGCCGGCAGATCAATGACAGACCGGCTGTCCACCCGCAGCGAAAATGCGGCACCCACGCAGGCCAGAGCCTGATTGCGGATAACCTCTTCTATATGATATAGTTCGGTTCGGGCAGACTTGAGAAATTTCTTGCGGGCCGGGACATTGCCGAACAGGCTGCGGATCTCGACAATGGTCCCCCGGGCGCAGCCGTCCTCATGAACCGCGTGCAGGCGGCCATACCTGATCTCGGCCCTGGTTCCGGTCTCCCGGTCCCGGGGCCGCGACAAGATAGTCAGGCGGGAAACCGAGCCGATGCTGGGCAGGGCTTCGCCCCGGAAACCCAGGGTGGCGATCGCCGCCAGCTGGCTCTCGTCCCGCAACTTGCTGGTGGCATGACGCTCGATGGAGAGCAGGACGTCGTCTTCATCCATGCCCGCGCCGTTATCCATAACCCGGATCAGACGGGTCCCGCCGCCTTCAACCTGCACGGCGATGCGCGTTGCGCCGGCGTCAAGGCTGTTTTCAAGGAGTTCCTTGACCACCGAGGCCGGGCGCTCAACGACTTCGCCGGCGGCAATCTGGTTGGCAATATGTTCAGAGAGAATGCGTATGCGAGACACGATAGACGTTACAATAACTGCAATTCTGCAGATAGAGGTTGATAAAATCACCTATATACTATATTGGACCAGCAACCGCATCCGTAAACCTCTACCCGGCATAAACCGCCTGCAATCTATCCCGTGACGGCCAGAAAAAAACCGACAAAGAGGCCGACGAAGAGGCCGGCAAGACGGCCGGCCAAACGGAGTGTAACCCGGAACCATACCCATATTATCATCTTCCTGATGATCATCTGCGGGCTGGTCACCCTGGGCATCGGCACCGGCCTGGCCTGGTTTCTCTCCCTCAACCTCCCCGATATCCGCAGCGTGGACGATTACCGGCCGCTGGTGACCACCACGCTCCTGGACCGGGGCGGCAGAACGATTGGTACCATCTGCCGGGAAAACCGGATTCTCCTGTCGTACCGGAAGATGCCCCCCCTGCTGCCCAAGGCCTTTGTCGCGGCCGAAGACAGCCGCTACTGGGAACACGGCGCCCTGGACGGCTGGTCTATCTTCCGGGCCTTTATCAACAATCTCCGCTCGGGACGGCGCAGCCAGGGAGGCAGCACCATAACCCAGCAGGTGACCCGCGCCCTCATGCTGTCACGGAAGAAGAGCTATCTCCGCAAGGCCAAGGAGGCCATCCTCTCCTATCGACTGGATAACATGCTGAGCAAAAAGGCAATCCTCACCATCTATCTCAACGAAATTTACCTTGGCGAGGGGGCCTACGGCGTGGAGGCGGCGGCCCGAACCTATTTCGGTAAAAAGGCCCGGCAGCTGAACCTGGCAGAAATCGCCTTGCTGGCCGGACTGCCCCAGTCGCCGAGTCGCTACTCGCCCCTGAAACACTTCGACCAGGCGCGGGCCCGGCAACGCTACGTCCTGAACCGGATGGCGGAAGACGGCGTCATCACCCCGGGAATGGCCCGCCGGGCCTATCACCGACCCCTGCATTTTTATGATCACAATGCCAGGAGGGAAAAAAACGGCTACTTTACCGAGTATGTTCGCCAACAGCTCGAACAGCGCTACGGCAGAAAGCGCCTCCTGCATCAAGGCCTGACCGTGACCACGACCCTGGACAGCACCATGCAGGCTGCGGCGGTCAAGGCCGTTCTGCGCGGCGCAAAAAACGTCCAAAAACACCAACATAACAGATTCGCGCCCCAGGGAGCACTGGTTGCCCTGGACAGCCGAACCGGCAATATACTGGCCATGGTCGGCGGCACCGATTACAGTACCAGTCCTTACAACCGGGCCGTTCAAGCCAGAAGACAGCCCGGCTCGGTCTTCAAACCGCTGATCTACGCGGCGGCCTTCGAAAAGGGGATCTCTCCGAATCTGACGATCGAAGACGTCCCCCTTTCCATCCACAATCCGGACGGGTCATTCTGGCGGCCCCACAATTACAGCCGCCGGAACTATGGCCCTACCAGCCTGCGTGACGCCCTGGTCTTTTCCCGCAACATTGTCACCATCAAGCTTCTGCAAAAAACCGGGCTGCGGCCGGTCATCCGGCTGGCGGCGAGAGCGGGGATCCGCTCACCTCTTCAACCCGAGCTGCCCCTGGCCCTTGGGGCCTCGCCGGTCTCGCTCCTGGAGATGACCGGGGCCTACACGGTCTTTGCGGACAACGGACTTTTTCACCCCCCGGTCTGTATCACCTGCATCCGTGACCGCAGGGGCCATATTCAGCCCTGGCCCGGAAAGACGGCAAAGCGCGTTATCAAACCGGAGACGGCCCGGCAGATCACCGCCATCCTCCACGAAGTGATCTCCAGGGGCACGGGAAAAAATGCCCGGGGAATCCCTGACAGCGCCGGCAAAACCGGGACCACCGACAATAACATGGACAGCTGGTTTATCGGCTACACCCCGGCGGTAACGACCGGCGTCTGGCTTGGCTATGACCGGGGCCGGTCCCTGGGCCGGGGGGAAACCGGCGGCCGGACCGCGGCACCGGTGTGGCTTGATTTCATGCGGTCCCGGTGTAAGCCGCCGCAGGCACCCCATCTTCACGCGGTCGCTCCCGCCCGCATAGAGGGACTATAGCGAACGGAAGCGACTACGTAAATCTGTGGCACCTGCGGCGGCTTACAGGTTAGATACAAGTAATAGCACAGAGTGCCGCAGCCGGAGTCTCACGGCGGACCGCCAAAAGAAAAGATAAAAAAGATCCTGAATCCGTGAGCGTTCGAGAATGGTGCAGATGCAGATAGCGAGCCTGCGAGACCTTCGAGGCGGCAACGATGTTAATTATCCTGGTGTGATATCAACTTTGTTGCCAACGCAGCAACTGCGCCGTTATCGGGCGCCCCGCAGGGCGGCGCGGTGAAGAGTATAAAATGCATTTATTTGTCAATAATGCAATACATTCCACGTATTGCCTGGAATATTACCTCAAGCCGTCACGGATTCAGGAAGATGTCTTTTGCCATGACATTGCCAACGGCCATCGGGACGCTCATTCTCGTTGCCGATGAACAGGGACTTGCAAGAATTGTCCTGCCCCCCGACGCTGACCGGTTCAAAGCCATCGACAGGGTGACGGCCGCGGACCATCCCCTCCTGGATGCTGCGGCTGGCCAAATCATAGCCTACCTGCGGGGACGGCTGACGAACTTTGACCTGCCTCTGTCCCTGACCGGTACCCGGTTCCGGCAACGGGTCTGGGCGATCATGAGAACAATTCCCTACGGAGAGACCCGCACCTATGGCGAAATCGCCAGGGAACTGGGCAATGACGGTCTGGCGCGGGCCGTTGGCGGCGCGGCCAACGCCAACCCGGTGCCGCTGGTCATCCCCTGTCACCGGGTGGTCGGCGCGCACGGCAGGCTCACCGGTTTTGCCGGCGGCCTGACAATGAAAAAATACCTGCTGGAGCTGGAAAGAAGTTGAATCAAGGTCCTGAATCAGTGAGCGTTCGGGGACGGATTCAGGTCAACGAAATTGCCTTGAGGGGAAAAAATAAAAAAACCCCTTTGAGATTGTAAAAATCTCAAAGGGGGCAAATGTTATATTTTCAACAATTAATCGCTAGAAATTAGCCTGGATTTGCAGGTACAGACCACGCTGGTCCTTGCCGGCATCCCCCGTCTGACCGATGTCTGTCGCCTTGGCAATGTCACCGAGCATCGCATAGGCGACAACGACGGACAGATTCTTGTTGGGGAAGTAGGCCAGGAAAGCATCCGCCCAGTCGTCCTCTTCCACGCCTTTGATGTTGTCAGGCTTCATCCGGTATTCCACGCCCAACACCGTTTGCTTATTCAGGAACACGCCAAGGGAACCCTCAGCCTGAGCGGAATAGTTATCATCGTCCGTCCCGCCAAAGCCCAGGATACCTATCTGATTTGCTTTCGTGGCCCGGATGGTAACGTTGAGCAGAACGTTCTTGCCAGCCACCGGGAAAACCTTGGTGGCAGCGACGTAAAAATCGGTACCGCTGTCATCGGCGCCGAAGGCATTCAGCACGTTATCATCAAGATCCGTTTTTTTGTACAGCACGCCAACGGCAACCGCCGGCTGAAAACCGGCAGCCATGTCGAGCACCTTGATCTTGGCGCCGAAGGCATCCACATTAACCTGTCCCAGACCCACATGGCCGGTATCAAATGTCAGCCGGGCATAAGACAGCTCAACCCGCTTGAAGAGCGTCCCCTGAACAGCAAGAGAACTCAAGGTGTAATCACCGGTATCCACCCAGGTCATGGACGCCGTCGGCGTTCCACCTGACAGCAGGGCCCACGGCACAATCCCGCCACCAGCCTGACCTTCCAGCTGGGTCACAGCCGCCTGGCTGCCGGTGGCGACCAAACTCCCCATGGCCAGGGCCACGGTCAACACTTTTAACCACTTAAGCTTAAGCTTCATCCTCTCCTCCTTCTATAGGGTTTCACAAAGCCATCCGCTCCATAGAGGGGCGGATGGAAAATTTTCCAGGAACCACTTTCCTGGAAAACAACATTGGGAACCGTGCAATTCTTCACCGAATCCACTATATAGTAGTAGTAGATACTACTATTTTGTAGCATATAATCTAACAATTGTAAAATATAATTCTGGAAAAAAATAATGCGTCAAAATGACGATAACTTCACGGAATGATAGGCAAAATAAAAAAACGGTACAGCAAAATTGATCTTTTTTTAAGGCATTTTCCTTCATTCGAACAGGGTTGCTTCGAAAAAAAACATCACCAGGTAAAATGATACAACAGTATTGAATCAAATATTCCTATCTTGTCTTCCATTGACATAGGAATATCCTATGCAAAAAAAATCAAAAAATGGTCCCCACGAGACCGCCCACTGAAAATACCCCTCCTGTCACGACATAAACCTTTAAACGTGTACCGGCAGGAACGATTTTTACCGGACCGCTATTCCACCAGGATGGTCGCCGGCCCTTCGACGAGTTCACCGATACAGACGGCCACTTGGGTCCCGGCACCGTTGAGGGCGGCAAGCAGGTCGCCGGCCTGCGCGGCGGGCACGGCAAGCAACAGGCCGCCCGAGGTCTGCGGATCATAGAGCAGCTCCTCCTCTGCGGCTGACAACTGCACCGCCATATGCAGCGGATGTTCGGCGACCAGGGCCCGGTTCGCCTTGTTGCTGCCGGTATTTTCACCTTTTTCGTACATTTCCAGGGCACCAGGGTAAAAGGGCAGGTCCCGGTAGCGGACAACGACTCCGCAACCGCTGCCGACCGCGACCTCCAGCACATGACCGAGAATACCGAAACCGGTAATATCGGTACAGGCATGGAGATCGAATTGCAGGGCCGCCTCCATGGCCGGTCCATTCAGGGCCGCCAGGGCAGGCAGCACTTCCCGCTCAAGTTCCGAAAAAGGAAATTTGCCGGAGCGTACCGCGTTAAACAGGACGCCCGAGCCAAGCGGCTTGGTCAAAATCAAAACATCTCCCGGGAGCGCCCCGGCATTGGTGATAATCCGGTCGGGATGCACGATCCCGTTGACGCAGAGCCCGTATTTAGGCTCCTCGTCATCCACGGTATGGCCGCCGGCCAGACAGGCCCCGGCCTCGACGACCTTGTCATGACCGCCGCGCAGGATGTCTTTCAGGAGGCCCATATCCAGCTGTCTGGCCGGAAACATCACCAGGTTCAAGGCGGTGAGCGGCCTGCCGCCCATGGAATAGACGTCCGAGATGGAATTGGCCGCGGAAATCTGACCAAACCAGTAAGGGTCATCCACCGGCGGCGTGATAAAGTCCACGGTGCTGATCATCGCCAGCTCATCGGACAGACGATACACTGCCGCGTCGTCGGAGGTCTCGATGCCCACCAGCAGGTTGGCATCGTCCGGGGGCGGCAGCCCCGCAAGCGCGTCCGACAGAGCCGTCGGACCGATTTTGGCAGCTCAGCCGCAGGTGCGGGCCAGGCCGGTCAGGGTTTTCTTTTTAAAAAAATTCATTCCTTCTATCCCTTTTCACTTCTTAAAAAAAATAAGCTGTTTCACGTTTTCGTGACGGACACTCAATATCTATTATAGATATATCCTATTTCAGCCCCTGTAAAATAAAAATGCATGGTGAGAAAAAAAATCAAGTAAGCTATGATATAGTCCCGGAGTATATGGGGCCTTCCCTCTCGGCATATTCAAGGAACGATTCAGCAATGCAGAGAACAATCTTTGCCGTTGGCGATTCCCACTCGTTGCGCTGTTTTGAGAACCACCCGCATATTGCGGATTCCAAGGCCCTGTTCGGTCACAACAAACTTGACGGCCGGACCGCCTTCAACCTGGCCCGGCACGATAAAAGAGTCCGGAAAATCGTCTCGGCCATCGGGGACCGCCACATCATATTCGTCTTCGGCGAAGTGGATGTCCGCATCCATATCAAGTACCAATACCGGCAGACCGGCACCCCCATAGACGAACTGCTCCGCAACACGGCGAATCGCTATGCCGACTATGTCCGGGGCCTCAGACAAGACGGTTACGATATTCATATTTTCAACGTGGTGCCCACCGGGGATTTCAGCACCCCCGCGGCCAGGCGCTGGCAGGAACGCCTCACCTATCCCTTCACCGCCGACCGCCCGGAGCGCACCCGTTATACGGAAGAATTGAACCGGCAGCTTGAACGCTGCTGCGCCCTGCGTGATATTCCCTTTATCAATATCTACCAATACCTGGTCGATGACCGGGGCCGGCGGAAAAAAGAACTTATCTATGACTTTGCCCACCTGAACAGCAAGACCGCCGACCTGGTTATGGCACATTACTCTTTTCTTGCATCCGTGACGGCCCGAGACCAGACCCTTGCAACATATTGAACTTATTGCATATTGCCAAATAAAAGCATCCCCCGATCTTCACCGCGCACCCTGGGGGGGCGCCCGACAAGGGAGTCCGGATCTTGTCAAAAATATTCCCGGCGGCCGGAACCACGAATAACGCCACCGCCCCTCCCGGCGGAGAACAAGCCTCTTCGTCCCCGACCCGGCGAACAAACTCTCCGGGTTCCGGGCCGGCCCGGGCGGCGGCCGATTTTCCCTGTTTGCAGGATAAGGGGCGTTATGATACATTTCAGCGCTCGGGGTTTGCGCGCAAAACAGGAAATTACCAGGGTGGCCAGACACCCGTAAACGGATACACTGTAGAGATATGAAAATCGCCCTGATCCAGACCAACCCCGTTATCGGTGACTTTGTCCGCAACAGCGCCATGATTCTTGCGGGAATCGAACGAGCCCGGGACAGAGGCTGCGGCCTGGCCATTTTCCCGGAGCTGACCCTGTGCGGCTACCCCCCCCAGGACCTGCTGGAGCGTTCCGCCTTTATCGAGGCCCACGACCGGGCTCTGGAAACCGTCATCAACCGGACCCGCGGCATCGGGGTGATCCTCGGGGCCCTGGAGCGGCGGCCGGGACCAGGCAAGCCGTTGTACAACTCGGCCCTGCTCATCAACGAGGGCCGGGTGCTGGCCCGGACCCGGAAACAACTGCTCCCCACCTACGACGTCTTTGATGAGACCCGCTACTTTGAACCGGGCACCACCTCCGTGATGACCCCTTTCCGTGAGCTGCATATCGGCCTGTCGGTTTGCGAGGATATCTGGTCCCATGACCGGCATTATTCCGTCGACCCCGTGGCCGACATGCTGCAATCCGGCACGACCACGACGGCCTGCCTGGTCAACATCTCGGCCTCGCCCTACTATCATGGCAAGATCGGCGAGCGCAAAAAGGTCTTCGCCCGCCTTTGCCGGGAACACCGGCTTCCGCTGCTCTATGTCAACCAGGTGGGGGGACAGGATTCGCTCATCTTTGACGGCCATTCCATGGCCATGAACCCCGGCGGGGAGATCGTCGCCGCCGCCCCGGGATTTAGCGAGGACATGCTGGTGGTTGACAGCAATTCACTCCGGGCCGCCGGCTCGCATACCCTGCCCGGCGACTCCATCGACCAGATCCTGAACGCCCTGACCCTCGGCGTCCGGGACTACCTGTTCAAGACGGGCTTCAAAAGCGCCGTCCTGGGGCTGTCCGGCGGGATCGACTCGGCGGTAACGGCGGCCGTCGCCTGCCGGGCCCTGGGGGCCGCCCAGGTCCATGCCCTGGCCCTGCCCTCGCCCTACACCTCAGGGGCCAGCATTGACGACGCCCGGCAGCTGGCCTCGAACCTGGGCTGCAACTTTGCAACCATGGCGATCGACCGGGCGATGGAGGCATACCGGGTCACCCTGCAACCATTCTTTGCCGGGCGGGCAGAAGACGTGACCGAGCAGAACATCCAGGCCCGGATACGCGGCAACCTGCTGATGGCCCTGTCGAACAAATTCGGGCACCTGCTGCTTTCCACCGGCAACAAGTCGGAGATGGCGGTGGGGTACTGCACCCTGTACGGGGACATGAGCGGCGGCCTGGCGGTCCTGGCCGATGTCCCCAAGCAGATGGTCTATGAACTCGCGCACCGGATCAACCGGGACCGGGAGATCATTCCGGCGCGGACCATCACCCGGCCGCCCACGGCGGAACTCAAGCCGGACCAGCGTGACCAGGACGACCTGCCGCCATACGAGATCCTTGACCCCATCCTGACCGCCTATCTCGAAGAATGTCTGACCGTTGACGAAATTGTCGCCCGGGGCTTCGACCGTCCGGTGGTGAAGGACATTATCCGCCGGATCAAAATCAACGAGCATAAACGCCGGCAGGCGCCACTGGGACTGAAAATCACCACCAAGGCCTTCGGCCATGGCCGCCGTTACCCGGTGGTCCAGAATTTCACGGAATAACCTTATGACCAGACCACCCGGAAAACTCATCGGCGCCTTCGTCTTTCTACTGCTCGCCATGACCCTGATCGGCTACCTGGTCTTCCGGGAAACCACGATCAAGCGGCCGCCACAGATATCCGTGACCACGGCCGGTTACGTGGAGATGTGCGTCTCCTGTCACGCCAAGGTAAAACTGGACACCGCCCATGCCGCCAACGTGGTGGGCTGTTCACCCTGCCATCTCGGCAACCCCCTGGCCATCAGCAAAAAGGAGGCCCACAAGGGCATGGTCCTCAACCCCGGCGACCTGCGGGTTGTGGACAAAACCTGCGCCGTTGCCGGCTGCCATCCGACCTATGGCAGCCGGGTCAAAAAATCGCTCATGGCCACCAACCGGGGCATCCTGGCAACCCTGCTCTACTACTGGGGCGAAGCGGACAACCAGAACGGTGATTATTCCGTGAAAAAGCTTATGGACAGCGGCCGGACATCGCTGGCCCTTGATTATTACCGCAAACTCTGCGCTACCTGTCATCTCTGGAAAAAGAAAAACGACCTGCCCGGATACCCGAAATTTTTCAATGAAAAGGGCGGCGGCTGCACGGCCTGTCACGATGTCCAGCCCAAGGGCGAACCCCGGATGACGATCACCTCCTTTGCCGGGGACAGCGGCAACGACTCCAAAAAGAATCGGCCGCACCCCTTGATTATCAAAAAGGTGCCCGAGGCAAACTGTATTCGCTGTCATAATCGTTCCGGCCGGATCGGGCTCTCCTATATCGGCATTTTCGAGTCTGAAGGATACGGCACCCCCTACCAAGGGTGCGAGCCTTCCCCGCACCGTCTGCCCGGCAACCGTTTTTATCTGAAAATCGCCGACGATGTGCATCATAAAAAGGGCATGGTCTGCATCGACTGCCATACCCAGAACGAAATCATGGGAGACGGCACCAACTATGCCCACTATGAAGACCAGCTGGAGATCAGCTGCGTGATGTGTCATTCCAAGAATCCCGGCACCACCCGCAAAAACAAGAAGGTCAATAATATTGAAAAGAAAAACGGCCACTTTGTTCTGATCGGTAAAATCGACGGCCGACAACACCCACTCGACCTGCCGAACAAGACCGTCTGCCTTTATCCCGGCCATAAACGTGTAAGCTGCGAGGCCTGCCACTCCACTTGGGTACCGCAATGCTACGGCTGTCACGTCAAGCGTGACGAAAGGGAGACCCAGCTCGACAAGCTCACCATCAAAGCGACCGCCGGCTGGTGGCAGGAAGGCCGGTCCTACATCCGTTACGAGAAACCCATGCTGGCGGTGTGGCGGAACCGGGTGGTAATCGTGACCCCCGGCTGCCAGGACGTGGTCACCACAATTGACAAAAACGGCCATATCAGCGGCGGCTTCAACCGCTTCACCATGGCGGCCATCAGTCCTCATACCACCCAGGCCAAAGGCCGGAGCTGCAAGGACTGCCACGCCTCTCCCAAGACACTCGGCCTGGGCGAAGGAACGGTGGTGGAAAAAAACGGAAAATGGCGTTTCTTCCCGGTTGACAAGGGCCTCAACACCCTGGAGGGCCGGACAGTGGGGCTTGACAACTTTGTCACCATTGACGGCAAGCCCCTGCAGCACGGTTCACGCAAGGACCTTCGGCCCTTCAACGGTGAGGAGCTGCGACGCATCCTCCGGGTCGGCCTCTGCCTGGAGTGTCATCCGAAGGCCACTGACCCGGCCTATCGAAATTATAACGTCAACCGGCCCTGTCCGGTATACAAGGAGCCGTAGGCCGGCACCCCCCCCCGGCACCTCGCTTCGTCCGTTTTGGACATCTCGCAGAGAAGCATTTTTAAAAAAATCCCCGGCTATTTTTTTTGTTTCATCTCTTGACAAACAATCTGCCGAACTTATCTTTTTCAACATAAAGAGGCTCAAGCACAACTAATTGTTTTTGTATGATTAAATAGCTTTTACAGTCGGCCTCGGTTAACTGCGCAATCTTTACAACATCAACCGCAAAAAGGAGGTGGAGCCATGTTGACAAGATGGGATGACGTTGACCGGATGTTTCAGGCAATGGATGTTTTCAGAAACCGGATGAACAGGCTGTTTACCGATTTTGACAGGGGCTGGGGCCTGATGCCTGAGCAGGCTGTCATTGCCGGCTGGCCGCGGACGAATCTGTATGATGCCGGCGACCACCTGGAAGTCCGGGTCGAGCTTCCCGGCATTACGGCCCAGGATCTCAATGTGAGAGTCCAGGGCAACTCTCTTGAAATCAGCGGCGAGCGCAAATCTCTGACCCCGGAAGGGTATTCGGTCCATCGCCAGGAGAGAGGCGAGGCCGGTTTTTCCCGGCGCTTCACGCTGCCGGTCGAAGTGCAGGCCGACCAGGTTGAGGCCGTTTTGCAGAATGGCATTTTATCCTTACGCCTGCCCAAGGCCGAATCGGCCAGGCCCAGAAAAATCGAAATCAAAACCGAATAACCAGTGCCCCCGGTAAACTCTTACGAAAAATCTACGGATGGAGGTTTGCCATGAGCGAGAGAATGAATATCGTCACCCGGGAAGAGAACAGCCCTGAATTGACCCGGCAGGGAGTCGTTATCACCCCCCTGGTGGATATCTTTGAAAACGACGAGGAAATTCTTCTGTTCGCCGATCTACCAGGGGTCAGGCAGGAGAACCTGTCCGTAAACCTGGAAAACAACTCCCTGACCATCGCGGGCAGCCGCACGCTCGAAACACGAAACCAGGCCCTGTTTGAAGAGTTTGGCGATGCGGAGTACCGGCGGGTTTTTTCCATGCCGCAGGGCATTGATACGGAAACAGTCAAGGCGGAGCTTAAAGATGGCGTCCTGCGGCTGCATCTTCCGAAGTCCGAGGCGTTGAAGCCCAGGCAGATAGAAGTCAAGGCCGGTTGAGGCGGGAAGTGTGGGAAAATCTCTTCTCCCACAGTATCCCATACCGTAATACCCAGCGAACTGCAAGGAGGTGGCTTATGGACATCAAGAAATTCAACCCCTGGAACTGGTTCAAGAAAGAAGAGAACGAGAGCGGGAATGTCCCGGTCCTGAGGTCGGGACCGGCGTATAATGATCCTCTCGCCCGCTTTCACCAGGACTTTGACCGGCTGTTTGAAGATACGTTCCGCCGCTTCGGTCTGCCCGCGCTACCGGGCCTGGAGATGGAGAGAACATTTCCGGCCCTGTCGGCCGACGTGCTTTTGAAACCGAGCCTCGATATCTCCGAGACTGACGATGAATACACCATCACCGTGGAGGTGCCCGGCGTGGAAGAAGAGGACCTCCGGCTGGAACTGGAGGACAACACCTTGACCATCTCGGGCGAAAAGAAGCTGGAAAAGGAGGAGAAAAAGAAAAACTACTACCGGATGGAGCGCTCTTACGGCTCGTTTCAACGGCTGCTTTCATTGCCGGACGATGCTGACCAGGATTCCATCGAGGCCAGCTTCAAAAACGGTGTTTTGACGATACGCCTGGCCCGCAAGGCAGCAGCCAAATCGGAGGGAGTAAAGCAAATCGAGATTAAAAAATAATCCTATGACGGCTATACGGCCGTCAAGCGGGGATGACGGAAGGGGCTCGCTCTGCAGGTATCTTTTTTTACCAACGTTGGCGGGAGACGGGCTGCGGACCCTCCCGCATCCCCCTTCTTTTTTTCTGGGGCAGGCGATGCTGGTCGCCTGCCCCCGTGTATTTTTTCGTCATCAGTGTCCGGCCGGGAACGATCTTTCTGGCCGATGGCCCCAAGAGCCTTTGTAATCAATGAGCTTTTAAAAAAAATCGGCATTACAGGCCATAATCATACCTCGGATATTGTGAATACGCCTTGAAGTTGTTATCTTGTATTCATCCGGAAACGGTCTTTTTGCCTGGTGTCCCGGAGTCTGGGCGTAACTTGGGCCTGAATCCGTGAGCGTTCGAGAACGGTGCAGATGCAAGCCGTCACGGATTCAGGTTGGAGTCTCGCGAGTTCACGTACCTTGTTTGCTCAAAAAATAATCTCGTTTCCGGACGAACAAAAGGCCCTCCTTTTGCCGCCGCCGGCGGCAACTTTATCTATTTGATTTTCAGTTTTCAAACATCTTGATTCTAAAAAATAAAAAATCATCCGGGCTCCCCAGGAAAGCGACCCGGGTACCGCACTGGCTGTCTTTCACCCTTATTTCCCTCCTGGTGCTGGCCGGACTCGCGTGGTTGGGGCTCAGCCATGGCATTCATATCGACAGGCTGTCCCTGCCCATGGTCCGGGTCGAAAATCTCTCTCTCCGGTTAGACCGGGGGTTCATTGTCGACATCGGCCGGCTTGACATCGGCCGGCTTGACGTCGGCCGCAAAAGCACCACTTTATCCGCCACCGCCATTAACAGCCTGGCCGCCGCAATAAAAAAGTGGTCGCCGCTGGTACAGGCGATCCGGATCAATCGTCTCAACTACCAGGATTATTCCGGCAGCCTGTCATACCGGAACAACACCGTGCGCATCAACAGCACCGATTTGGCGCTTAAAGCCGCCATCCACTACCAGGATCAAAGATTTTTCATCGATTTATCCCACCTGCTGATCAAACCCTACCAGGTCCGTCTTACCGGCAAGGCGACCTACAACATGGCCTCCGATCTCTTGAATTTCTCAGGTGGCTTTACCGGTTCCGGTATCAACGGCACCCTGCGGCTGTCCCTGCAGCATGACATCCTTGACGCCGTTGTCCGGACCAAGCCGTTTGCCGATCTTGCCAGGCTGGGCAAACAACTCCCGCTGGATCAGGATGTCAAAATCTGGCTGACCCGGAACATTACGGCCCGAAAATTTCAGATCGACCGCCTCCGCCTGCGCTGCCGGATAAAAAATGGCCTGCCGGAGATCGGTCCGGACAGCATTGAGGGAACAGCCCGGGCCGAAGACGCCGATATCCTGTTTCATCCCGACCTGCCGCCGGTTCACTGCAAAGAGCTCGGTATCACCTGGCAAAACGACCGTCTCTCCTTCCAGCTCGATGGGCCTACCTACGGCAACAAAAATCTTGCCGGCAGCAGGGTGTATATCGACCACGTTATCGGGCCCGGCAGCATCCTGGCCGTCACTATCAAAACAGACACCATGCTGGACCCGCCGGTTACCAGGCTCCTCCGGGCCTACGATATCAACCTGCCCCTTGAGCAGCAGAGCGGCACTACGGCCGCGAAGCTCCAGCTGACCATAGATCTCCGCAATTTCAAGGTCACAACAAAGGGCTCATTCACGACCGGCGAGGGCGCCTGGAGCTGGCAGGGCAGCCCGTTTCTGAGCCACAAGGCAACGGTCCTGCTGACAGATGACCAGGTCACCATTTCGCAGGCCGACCTCTCATATCAGGATATCCTGCGAGTCGGCCTGAGCGGGACGGTCAACACCTCTGCCGGACAGGCCGACCTGGTCGGGGACATTGATAATCTCACGCTCCGCCGGGGCAATGACACCCTGGTGCAGGCGGCCAAGATTACCACCCCGATAACCGTTGACTTCAGCGGCCCGACGACCCGGATCAATCTCCAGCGCTTCCGGACCACCATCATCCTTGACGGCCGGGAAAAACATATTGTCCTGGCCAGCCTGCCGGCAATCAGGCCTTTTGCCCCCATTCTGCAGCACCTCGCGATCGAGGGGGGAGAGGCCGACATTGTAACCAGGGATATGCAGCGGTTTCATTTTTCCGGTTCAGCCGATATCCCCAACACCCTGCTTTCCCTGGCGGGCCTGCCGGTCACCTCCTTTGTTTTTCAGGGCCTGTCGACCCCGGAGGAGACCGAACTGTCAATAAATAAGGGAAAAATAAACGCGACGATCACCGACCGGATCAAGGTCCGCCTGGACGACTACCTGGTGACGGTCGCCGGCACCGGGGCCTGCAGCACCTTCAAGCTGACCAGGCCGGTGCAGATCACGGGGCACAACTCGCCCCTGAAAATCAACGGCTTCTCCATTCCAGCCAAAAAATTCGAGATCAAGGGCGATTGCACAAAAGCCACCTTTACCGTCGAGCTCCCGAAAGGCGTAATCCGCGGCGTCCGGACACCGAAGGGGATGATTATTGACGGCGAAAATTTATCCGCGAAATTCGCCAATCAGTTTCTCCCCTTTGTCGATCTGAAGGGCGGGGTGTTTAACGTCTCACTGCGCGGGACGTTCGATGATTATGAAGGCTACATGGAATTCAAGAATGTGGTGATTGATGATAACGAGTATGTCCTGCTCAACAATATCATGGCCTTTATTGATACCATCCCCGCCCTGGCAACCTTTTCCTCGCCGGGATTCAACCGGCACGGTTATAAGGTCAAAGAAGGGCTGGTTCTGCTGAAGTGTCATGACCGGGTGCTGAACATCCTGGACTTCCGCGCCGACGGTACCTCTATAAACAGCCGGTCCCACGGTGTCATCGATTTGAAAAACAAGACCATCAATATGGACATGACGCTGCATACCCTGAAGAGTTTCAGCAATATTATCGACAAAATCCCCTGGGCGGGCTATGCCCTACTCGGCGAAAACGGCACGCTGAACACGACATTGAAAATCAGGGGCAACCTGGAACACCCGGACATCACCACCAACCTGTCCGAGGAGGCGGTGATGGCTCCCATCAATATCATAAAGCGGGCCATCGCCTGGCCGTTCAAACTTCTGCAAAAGGCAACCGAATAAAACGTAATCCGTCACAGGCACCCCATCTTCACGCGGTCACTCCCGCCCGCATAGAGGGACTACCGGGAGTCTCCCTTCGGTCGCTTCCATGAGAACGGCAGCGACTACGTAAATCTGTGGCGCCTATGGCGACTTACAGGTTGGATGTAAGGAATAACGCAGAGCCTCACACCCTGTGACCAGTTACAATAAAACCGCCTCCCCGGGACCAAGAGAGAGCCTGCGGGTAACGGCCGGGCGGCCAGCCGGGGATCATTTAATTTCCGATTGCCAAAACCACTCGAACAGAGTACAGAAAAATTGCTCAACCGGCATATGGCCGGACCGAATTTCAGACCGCCGACACAACAAACAAGGAAAATCCCCCCGGACCCGGAGCTTCGTCCGCAACGATTTCCACCTGAATCCGTGACGGCTTGAGGTGATATTTCATGCAATTTATGACATTTATTGCATTATTATCGAATAAACGCATTTGCTGATTTTCACCGCGCCGTTATCGGGCGCTCAGGGATTCAAGGTTCCAGATAAAAAAGAGGACCGGCAATAAAACTTATTTATTGCCTTGTTGCCGGGTCCTCATTTTTTTGCAAAAAAGGAAAAATAAAAAATGGCAGAAATCATCTCACTCGCCAACCGGGTCACCCGGATTGCGCCCTCGCCCACCCTGGCCGTTAATGCCAAGGCCAAGGCCCTGAAGGCGGCCGGCGCCGACATCCTCAACTTCAGCGTCGGCGAGCCGGATTTTTCTACGCCGGAACATATTTGCGCCGCCGGCAAAAAGGCCATTGACGACGGCCATACCCGCTATACCGCCGTACCGGGGATACAGGAACTGCGCGAGGCCGTGGTCAACCGGCTCAGGAAAGACCACGGCCGGAGTTACACGCCGGAACAGATCCAGGTCTCCTGCGGCGGCAAACACGGCCTGTATAATATCTTTCAGGCGCTCCTGGATCCGGGAGACGAGGTGCTGATCCCCGCGCCTTACTGGGTATCCTATCCCCCCATGGTCCAGCTTGCCGGCGGGGTACCGGTCGCCGTGCCCCTTGCCGAACAGGACAATTTCGATCTCGACCCCGATATTCTCAGGCGCTGTGCCACGGACCGGACCAGGGCCATCATCGTCAACAACCCTGCCAATCCTACCGGCAGTCTCTTTTCAGCGCCGGCCCTGGAAGCGATCGGCAAAATGGCCCTGGAGCGCGGCTGGCTGGTGGTCACCGATGATATTTACGAAACCATTACCTACCTGGACGGGAAACCGCCCCATATCCTGGACGTCGACGCCCGGCTGCAGGACCAGACCGTGATCTTAAACGGGGTCTCCAAGTCCTTTGCCATGACCGGCTGGCGTATCGGTTACAGCGCCGGGCCGCAACATCTGATCAAGGCCATGAACAAAATTCAGAGCCAGTCCACCTCCAACCCCTGCGCCCCGGCCCAATACGCTGCCCTGGCGGCCCTGACCGGGCCCCAGGATTTTCCGGCGGTCATGAAACAGGCCTTCCTGCCCCGCCGGGAATTCTTTGTCGCCGATCTCACCGCCATAGAAGGGGTCACCTGCGTCAAGCCGAACGGCGCCTTTTACGTTTTTCCCAACTTCTCGGCCTATTACGGCAAATCATTCAATGGGAAAAAAATCAACGACTCCGTCGCCATGGCCGATTATTTCCTCGACGAGGCCAAGGTAGCCAGCGTTCCCGGTGCCGCCTTCGGCGCCGACGATTTTGTCCGCTTCTCCTTTGCCACCTCCATGGAAGTCATCAAGGAAGGCATGGCCCGGATCAAAAAAGCCCTGGCCGCTCTCAGTTAGTGCCCACCACTTCCCCGGCTCCCTCTTTTTCTCCCCGACCGACCGGCCCGCGCCGTCGTCACGATTCCCCTTTCTTCATATTTAGCGGGGCCGGAGAAAAAGAATGAATGAAGGTTCATTTTTGGTTGACAAAAAGGGTTGTGTTTCAGTATGGTATTCAAGCTTTGATACGTCTGCTGTCAAATCCTTCTTCCTCTGGAGCGGCAACATGGATCAGCATACACTGACCAATATTATCTACGTTACCATCTTTCTTATCGGCGCCCTGCTCTTCGGCTTCGGCCCCATCATCATTGTCAAACTTTTCAGTCCCTCATCCCACACCCGCAACGTCGCCAACCGGACCGGCCAGTTTGTCGAGTGCGGCATGGAACCCATCGGCAGTGCCTGGATTCGCTTCGGTATTATTTATTATCAGTACGCCCTCATCTTTCTGGCATTTGATGTGGATATCCTGTTTCTCTTTCCGGTAGCCGTTGCCTATAACAGCCCCCAGGTCGCCGGCCGCGATTTTGTCGAGATGCTGCTCTTTGTCGGCATCCTGTCGCTGGCCGTGATCTATGCATGGGTCAAAGGAGTATTTACGTGGGAACCGAAAAAATACCTTCATCAATAATCCAGTTTGCCGCTCTCGACAAACTGCTGAATCTCGGCCGGGCCAACTCACTCTGGCCCATGACCTTCGGCCTGGCCTGCTGCGCCATTGAGATGATGTGTACCGGCGGTGCCCGTTACGACATTTCGCGTTTCGGCGCCGAGGTATTCAGGCCGTCACCCCGTCAATCAGACGTAATGATCGTCGCCGGCACCATTACCAAAAAAATGGCCCCGGCCATCAAAACACTATACGACCAGATGCCCGAACCCAAGTGGGTCATCGCCATGGGCAACTGTGCCATTTCCGGTGGCCCTTTCAAATTCAAGAACAACTATAACGTGGTGGAAGGCGCTGACCAGTTTCTACCGGTTGATGTCTTTATTCCCGGCTGCCCTCCCAGGCCGGAGGCCCTCCTGGAAGGGATCATGACCCTGGAAGAAAAAATTACCGGCAAGCGCCGCTGGCCGCGCAGACAACCGAGTTGAACGGGGCTGACAGATGAATATCGTCGAACAAACCAGAATTGCACTGCTTGAGCTTTTCCCTGACCTGGCCGCCGCTGACGCCGAAGCCAGGGCCAAGGCGGAAGCCGAAGCAGCTGAAGCGGCCGAAGCCGTGGCACCGGTCGAGGCGGAACAGGAAGTGACCGCCGCAGCGGCAACCGGAGAAGCCGAGACGGCAACACCTCCTCCGGCCGAAGAAAGTGCTGAAGCAGCGACACCGGAAACCAAGGCGGCTGCCGCCGAAAAAGAGCCGGCGGCAGAGGGGCCGCGGCAGAATGGCGTTGCGGTCGGGGACTATGACCGGCATGGCGTTCATCTTGATGTACTCTGCGACCCGCAGCAGGTGGTCGCGGCGGCGGAGATTCTTGATCAGGCCGGTTTTTTTATTGAGGCGATTACCGGGGTTGACTGGCTCAAGGAAGACCAGATGGAAGTCATCTACGACTACAACCGTAATGACGGCCGGTTGTGCCGGGTTGTCGTCCGGACCCGGATCCCCCGCGCCGAACCTGAACTCCCCTCCATCACCAATGTCTACCCCGGTGCCAACTGGCACGAGCGTGAAGCCTACGACTTCTTTGGTATCCGGTTCCTGGGTCATCCCGACCTGACGCGGATCCTGCTGCCTGAAGACGCAGATTTTTATCCCCTCTTAAAGGATTTTACGCTATGACCGCCCCGATTCGATGCAGAGAGGACGAGACCTTTGTCCTCAACCTTGGTCCGCAACATCCTGCCACCCATGGTGTCCTGCGGGTCAAGCTGACCATGGACGGCGAATATGTCGTCAAGGCCGAACCGGTCCTTGGCTATATCCACCGGATGCACGAAAAGATGGCGGAAGACCGGACCTTTGCCCAGTTCATGCCCAACACGGCCAGGATGGACTATCTGCACGCCCTGGCCTACAATCACGGTTATGTGCTGACCGTCGAACGGGCCGCCGGCATCGAGGTGCCGGAACGGGCGGAATATATCAGGGTCATCACGGTTGAACTCAACCGGCTGACCAGTCATCTGCTCTGGTGGGCCGCTTTTCTCCTTGATCTTGGCGGCTTCTCTCCACTGCTCTACGCCTTTGACGATCGGGAGCAAATTCTTGACCTCCTGGAAAGGGTGACCGGCTCGCGCCTGACCTACTGTTATTTCCGTTTCGGCGGGGTATACAATGACATTGATGACGACTTCATCACCGGGACCAGGAACTTTATCAAACGGCTCCGTTCCCGGCTGCCGCGACTCTATCATGACCTGGTCACCAAGAATATCATCCTGATCAAACGACTGAAGGATATCGGCTTCGTCAGCAAGGAACAGTGCCGCAAATACGGGGCGACCGGGCCGCTGCTCCGGGGCTCCGGGGTCCAGTTCGATATCCGCAAAAACGAACCCTACTCGGTGTATCCGGAATTCGACTTTGATATCCCGGTCTATGACGAAGGAGATTGCATGGCCAGATATATGGTGCGGATGGACGAAATCGAGCAGTCCATGCGCATTATTGAACAGGCCCTTGACAAACTGCCCGACGGCCCAGTACGGGCCAAGGTCCCCAAGATCCTTAAACCGGCGGCCGGTGATTATTACGCCGCCGTCGAGGCGGCCCGCGGCAGCTTCGGCTGTCGCCTGGTCTGCAACGGCGACAAGAGCCCCTACCGGCTCAAGCTGCGGTCACCGACCTTTTCCAACCTGAGTCTGTTCGGCGAAGTCGCCGAAGGCATGCTGCTGGCCGATGCCCTGGCGTTTATGGGCAGTCTGGACCTGGTTATTCCCGAGATCGATCGTTAAGGAAGAACTATGGACACAAGTATCTGGCGCCCGATTCTCTATCTCATCGGTTTTATGGCGTTTGCAGGAGTAAATGCCGCCTGGCTGGGCTGGGCTGAACGTAAAGGCGCCGCTCATATCCAGCGCCGTAACGGCCCCAAGGAAGTCGGACCTTTTGGTCTTTGGCAGCCCCTGGCCGACGGGATCAAGCTGATGACCAAGCAGCTGCTGATCCCGAGCGGCACCGATGACATCCTCTTTCGCATCGCGCCGATCCTGGCCATGATCCCGGCCCTCACCTCCATGGTGGTGATTCCCTTTTCCGGCAACATCCAGGCCCGCTCCATCGACATGTCAGTTCTCCTCATCTTTGCCCTGGCCTCCATCGGCATGTTCGCCATTCTGCTCGGCGGCTGGGCCTCGGGTAACAAGTATGCGGTCATCTCGGCGGCCCGGGTGGTTTCCCAGAGTATCGCCTACGAAATTCCCATGTTGATTACGGTCATCACCATTGTCATGATAACCGGCTCCACGAACCTGCAGGACATTGCCCTGGCTCAGCAGGGCGGCTTCTGGCACTGGAACATCTTCCGGCTCGAAGGCGGCCATTTCGTTTACATGTGGATTGCCTTTCTCATCTACTTTATCTGCTCCGTGGCCGAGACTAATCGCGCCCCCTTTGACATGGCCGAAGCGGAAAGCGAGCTGGTGGCCGGTTATATGACCGAGTACGGCTCCATGGGCTTCGGCCTGTTCATGATGGGCGAATATCTCAATATCGTGGTCGGTGCCTGCATGACAACGATTCTCTTCCTTGGTGGCTGGGGCAGCCCCTTTGGTTTCCTGCCCGGCATCTGGTGGTTCCTGATCAAAATTTATATTCTGATCTTCACCATTATCTGGATCAGGTGGACCTACCCCCGGACCCAGATTTACAAGCTGCTGAACCTGTCCTGGAAGATACTTATTCCCTTCTCTCTTGTTAACCTGCTGGTCACGGCTGCATTTATCAAGGTGTTTTAATTATGAGTGAATACTGGAACGATATCTTCGGAGGCACCAAGAGCCTGCTTGTCGGCCTCGGTATCACCGCCCGGGAATTTTTCAAACCGGTGGTCACCGAGCAGTATCCGTGGGAAGTGCCGGTCATGACGCCTCGCTTCCGTGGCCATATCGAGCTGGTGAAAAACGCGGAAACCGGCAAACCCAACTGCGTGGTCTGCGGCATGTGTATGCGGAGCTGCCCCTCCGGGTGCATTACGCTTGCCGGGAAAAAACCGGAAGGTGAAAAAAAGAAAGTGTTGACCCAATACGAGTTGGACTTTACCAA
Organism: bacterium BMS3Bbin14; assembly: GCA_002897615.1. Taxonomy (GTDB): domain Bacteria; phylum Desulfobacterota; class Desulfobulbia; order Desulfobulbales; family Desulfobulbaceae; genus BMS3Abin13. The sequence goes on along the minus strand of BDTX01000006.1, from coordinate 40,672 downwards.
GTGCAGCCTCTGCGGTTCCTGTATCGAAAGCTGCAACTTTAACGCCATCCAGTTTTCCAAGGATTACAACCTGGCCAGCACAAGGAAGGAAGATTACCTCTTTGATCTCCTGAAACGACTGGAGGAACAGAGCTGATGCAAGCAACAATCTGCCAGACTGCTGTCAACCCGTCGCTCTTTTCGGCCGAAGGGTTTGTCGGACTCATTTTTCTGGCCACCATCGCCCTGATTGTCGTCGGAGCGCTAATTGCCACCACCTCCAAACGGCTGGTTCGCTGTGTCGCCGGCCTGGCCGTATGTTTCACCGGCCTGGCCGGGGCCTACTATTTCCTGCTCAGTCCCTTTATCGCCATGATGCAGATGCTCATTTATGTCGGCGCGGTGTCCATCATCATCGCCTTTGCCATCATGCTGGCAACCCCCGAAAATGAAGATACCGCGGAAATCAAGGGAGCCGGGCTGGCCGGGCCACTGGGCTTCAGCCTCGGGGCGCTGTTTTTCAGCGCCCTGACCATACTCGGCCTGAAAACCCACTGGCAGGTTTTTCCCCGCCAGGGCACCGGTAATCTGAAGCAGATCGGCACCGACCTGCTGACCAGGCATGCCATGGTTTTTGAACTCATCTCCATTGTCCTGTTGATGGCAATCTTAGGCGCCGTAGTGCTGGCGCGCAAAGGAAGGGACTGATCATGCATCTGCTCAACCTGTATAACTGCCTGCAGACCTATCTCGTTATCGGCGCCCTGCTCTTCGGGTTCGGCATTTACGGCCTGGTCTCCCGCCGGACGATTATCGGCATGCTCATTTCATCCGAGCTTATCCTGGCCGCCGCCTCAATGAATTTCATGGCCTTTAGCCGGTTCCTGGCGCCGGACCCGGCAACCGGCCGGATATTCACTCTCTTCATCATGGCCATCGCCGCCGCCGAGGCCGCCATCGCCGTCAGTATCGTGATTTCGGTCTACCGGAATTACAAGAGTATTGACACTGAAGATATAGTTGATCTGCACGGGTAAATGGCCAGACAAATTGCTTGTCACCCCATGAACCTGAACATTGTTTCCTGTGTTGAATAATAAAGAAATGTCCTTCAGGACACCTTCACAGTAAGGGAAAGATTATGGATGCTGTTTCCACAACCGCAAACATCGTAACGAACTCCAACCTCCTGCTGGCGGTCATTATACCACTTTTCGGCAGCGTGGTCGTGATGACCCTGAGAAACAACCCCAACCTGCGGGAGTTTGTTTCTTTCTGTTCGGCCGCCCTGCTCCTGATCATCGTTCTTTCCTTTACCCCGGCGATCATGGCCGGCAAGACCCTGGTCTATCCGCTCTTTCACCTGTTGCCCGGACTGTCGATCACCCTGCGGGTCGACGCCTTCTCCATGATCTTTGCCGTAGTCTCCTCGTCGTTGTGGCTGATTTCGGTCTTTTACTCCATGGGATACATGCGGGGGCTGGAAGAACACGCCCAGACCCGATTCAACGCCTGCTTCGCCCTGGCCATCTTCGGCTCCATCGGCGTCGCCCTGTCGGACAACCTCTTTACCATGTATCTCTTTTACGAGATTGTCTCGGTCTGCACCTATCCGCTGGTCGGCCATCATCAGGACGAAGAGGGGTATCTCGGGGCCAGAAAATACATCATCTACCTGACCACCTCGGCAAAACTCTTTCTCCTGCCGGCCATGATCCTGATCTATGTCCTGAACGGCAACCTTGATTTTCCGCACAATATTTTTACCGGCATGATCCCGACAGACACCAAGAGCTGGGTGGTGATCATGCTCTATGTTTTCTGCCTGCTCGGTTTTACCAAGAACGGCGTCATGCCTTTCCATCACTGGCTGCCCGGCGCCATGGTCGCCCCGACACCGGTTTCCGCCCTGCTTCATGCAGTGGCCGTGGTCAAGGTCGGCGTCTTCTGCACCACCCGCGCCATGCTCTATGTCTTCGGCCTCAATCTCATGACCAGGCTCAACCTCGGCATTCCAACCGCCTATTATGTCAGCTTTACCATTATCATGGCCTCGATTATCGCCCTGTCCAAGGATAACCTGAAAATGCGGCTGGCCTATTCGACAATCAGTCAGTTGTCGTACATCATTCTCGGCGTGGCCATGCTGACGCCTCACTCCATCCAGGGCGGCCTGATCCACATCGTCAACCACGCCTTCGCCAAGATCACCCTCTTCTTCGTGGCCGGTGCCATCTTTGTCGCCACCCGGAAGAAAAACATTTCGCAGATGAGCGGACTCGGCAGGAGCATGCCCTTTACCTTCGGGGCCTTTGCCATTGCCTCCCTCTCCATGATCGGGGTCCCGCCGGTGGCCGGTTTTGTCACCAAGTGGTATCTCCTGGTCGGCAGCATGGAGGCGCATCAGGTCGGCCTGCTCCTGGTGCTGATTGTCTCCACGGTTCTCAACGTCGGTTACTTTGCGCCGGTTGTATACAGTGCTTTTTTCGGTAAACGCCCTGAAGGTGAGGTCGAAACCGGGATCAAGGAGGCCCCGCTCACTATGGTGGTCCCGATTCTTATCGCAGCGACGGTCACCATCATCATCGGCATTTACCCCAACTTCATGATGCAGTTTGTCAGGGCGGTGACAGGATGAGAAAAATAATCGAATATCTGCAGGCCCATCTCAAGGTCGTCATCGGGACGTGCTATGTCCTGCTGGCCGGGATTGTCGTTTTTGCCTGCATCATCGACAGGAGTCATGCTCACACCGCCGAAGGGCGGGCATTGCCCATTTTCTGGTCCCTCTTCGGCTTTATCGCCGCAGTCATTTTTATCGGAGTCGCCCGGTGGTATGGCCATTCCGGAATCATGACCCGCGAGGATTATTATGATGACCATTCGGCGCAGGATGATTGACCGGGTACAGGCTTCCGGCCGCCAAACTGACAAGGTAGATCAGCGAGGACAACAGAATGACAAGTAGCTTTATCAATCCCGCACTCATTATGATTATTGGTGCGTTGCTCATCCCCTTTATCCGCGGACCGTTGCGCAAACCGTACCTGTTTCTCGTCCCCCTGCTCGCTTTTGGCGCGGTTATCTCCAACAGCTCACTGCACGGGATCTTTGCCACCTACCAGTTCATGGATTGGCAGATCGTCTTCGGCCGGATTGATAAACTGTCAACGGTCTTCGCCTTCATCATGGCGATCATGGCCATAATCGGTACCCTTTACGGCCTGCATGTCGACAATGCCACGGAACACATAGCCGCCTGGTTTTATGTAGCCGGCTCGTTCGGCGCCATCTACTGCGGTGATTACCTGAGCCTGTTTCTGTTTCTGGAAATGATGGCCTTCTCTTCCGTGTTCCTGATCTGGTTCAGGCGGGGAGAAAAATCCCTGGATTCAGGTTACCGCTACATCCTGGTTCACGCCACGGGCGGCGTCATTCTGCTCTTTGGTATCCTGCTGCGCTACCAGGCGGTCGGCAACATGACTTTCAATCTCCTGGACGTCCACCATCCGCAGCTCTACACCTGGCTGATCGTGATCGGCTTTGCGGTGAACGCGGCCGTGGTCCCCATGCATTTCTGGCTACCCGACGCCTACTCCCAGGCCTCCTTCAACGGGGCGGTCTTCCTGTGCGCCTTTACGACCAAAACCGCAGTCTACACCCTGGCCCGCTCCTGTGCCGGCATGGACATCCTGGTGGTGCTCGGGGTGATCATGGCCCTGTACGGCGTTGTCTACGCGATCATGGAAAATGACATCCGCAAGCTGCTGGGCTGGTCCATTATCAGTCAGGTCGGCTACATGGTAGCCGGCATCGGCATCGGCACCGAGCTGGCCATTGACGGCGCCATTGCCCATGCCGTTGTCCATATTCTCTACAAGAGTCTGCTGTTCATGGGCACCGGCTCGGTCCTGTACATGACCGGCAAAACCAAGTTCACCGAGCTTGGCGGCCTGTACAAAAAAATGCCGGGCACCATGGTTTTTACCATCATCGGCTGTCTGTCGATTTCGGCGGCGCCGTTTTTTGCCGCCTATATCAGCAAATCCATGATTATTACCGCCGGTTTCGAGAGCCACCTGAACTGGGCGGCCTGGCTGCTGATGTTCGGCGCCGCCGGCACCTTCCTGTATAACGGCCTGAAACTGCCGTACTTCCTCTTCTTCGGCAAGAACAACTGCAGCGAGGAAACCTGGGCCAAGGCCGCCGATCCCACCTGGAATATGATGATGGCCATGGCCGCCGGTTCGGCGCTCTGTATTATTGTCGGCACTTTCCCCGGCTTTCTCTACCGGATGCTGCCCTACCCGGTCGAATACAACCCCTACACCGTCTATCACCTGGCCGAGACCTTGCAGTTGATGGGTTTTGTCGCGCTGGCCTTCTTCTGGCTGAAAAAATACATGGAGCCCGAGGCCAAGATCTGTCTCGATGTGGACTGGTTCTTCCGCATGGGCGGCCGGCTCTTCATGTGGATTGCATCGCATCCGCTGCAGTGGTTTGATACGGCCTGGGGCGAGGCCTACCGGGTCGTAGGGCTCCGCTCGCTGATGACTACCTCCCGCTTCTGGAGCTGGTTTGACTGGCACGGCATTGACGGGGTGGTCGATGGTTTCGCCCGCTCGATCCGCGCCGTGGGCGCCAGGGTGCGCGTCTTGCAGAGCGGACAGATTCAGTACTCGATATACTATGCGGCATCGTTTGTTGCGATTCTTCTGATAGCGTATGTACTCTCTCAACTCTCCTAACTGAAAGGATGTAAGGGAATGGATAGCCTTATAATAAAAGAGGGGTTTCCCCTCCTCAGTTTCCTGATTTTCTTCCCGCTTGCCGGAGCAGTTGTGTTGCTCTTCTTCAATGGCGAGAAGTTCGCCCGGTATTGGACTCTTGCCATCACTCTGATCACGGCCGCCTTTTCCATTTCGTTAATTACAGGATTCGATACCACCACGGCCAAGTTTCAGTTCGCCGAAGTCCACAATTGGATTCCGCAGCTCAATATCCATTACATCCTGGGGGTTGACGGCATTTCCATCCTCATGGTCCTCCTGAGCACCCTTATCATGCCGCTCTGTATCCTGGCATCCTGGCGCTATATCAAAACCCGGGTCAGCCAGTTCATGTTCAGCATGCTGATCATGGAGGTTTCCATGATCGGTCTCTTTACCTCCCTGGACTTCGTCCTGTTCTGGGTATTCTGGGAATTCATGCTGATCCCCATGTACCTGCTGATTGCGGTCTGGGGCGGACCGCGCAAGGATTATGCCTCGATCAAGTTCTTTATTTACACCCTGGCCGGCTCCGTCTTCCTCCTGGTCGCCATTATCGCCCTGTACATGAAAACCGGCACCTTCTTCATCCCGGACATGATGTGGCATCACTATTCGATGACCTTCCAGATTCTGGTCTTCCTGGCCTTTTTCCTGGCCTTTGCCATCAAGGTGCCCATGTTCCCGTTCCATACCTGGCTGCCTGCCGCCCATGTCGAGGCGCCGACGGCCGGCTCCGTCATCCTGGCCTCAGTACTCCTGAAGATGGGCGCCTACGGGATGCTGCGCTTCTGTCTGCCCATCACGCCGCAGGCCACCTTCCTGCTGGCGCCCTACATCCTCGGGCTGTCCATAGCGGGTATCATCTATGGCGGTTTTACCGCCCTGGCCCAGCACGACATGAAAAAGCTGGTGGCCTATTCCAGTGTCGGTCACATGGGCTTTGTGACCCTGGGTATCTTTGTCCTCAACATCCGCAGCGTCGAGGGGGCCATCATCCAGATGCTCAATCACGGTGTCACCACCGGCGCCCTGTTCCTCTGTGTGGGCATGATCTACGAGCGGACCCACAGCCGTGAACTGCGCGCCGCCACGGGTATCGGCAGGTATATGCCCTGGTACGTGACCTTCCTGACCTTTTTCGCCCTGTCGTCATTCGGCTTTCCCGGCACCAACTCCTTTATCGGCGAATTTCTGATCCTGGCCGGCACCTTCCAGGCCAACAAGTTTCTGGCCCTGGCCGCCATCCCGGGAGCGGTCCTGGCTGCCGCCTATATGCTGCGCATGTTACAGAAAATTGTCTGGGGCGGCACCAATAACCCCGATCAATCCTATCTCAAGAAACACGATCTCGGGATCCGGGAAATTGCAACCCTGGCACCGTTGCTCCTCTTTGTTTTCTGGATAGGGCTTGATCCGCAACCATTTCTGGATCTGATGCATCACTCGGTGGTCAACCTGATCAACCAGCTGAATTTTATACAACAACAGGCGCCGCATGTTGCCTCTGCTTTTATGCGGTAGCGAAGAGTAACCTGAAGGAACCCGAAAAACTTAAGGAAAGGACTACCAAATGGCTATGGCTATTCTCCCGGAATTATCGCTGCTGACTGCGGTGTTGGCCTTTTTTGTCCTCAGCCTCAGCAAGGATCTGAACAGCGAGCAGATCAAAAACACTGCTGTCGGCTTCGGCTTTGTGACCCTTTTCTGCACCGTGATTTCCCTGCACCAGCAGGCCTCCATGTTTTTTGGCAGCTACCAGGTCGACCTGTTCACCCAGCTGTTTAAACTGATGATCGGCCTCGGCCTCTTTTTTGTCCTCATCGCCGGGCAGAATCTCAAGGACATCGAGCTGTCGGTCCGGCCGGAATATTACATGTTTTTCTTCCTCAGCTGTTTCGGGCTGATGACCCTGGTCAGTTCCGTTGAACTGATCACCCTGTTCGTCTCCCTGGAACTCTCTTCCTTTGCCCTGTTTTTACTGGTCCCCATGCGCAGTGACCAACAGGGTCTCAGGATACAGATGGAGGCCGGCATTAAATACATTCTCTTCGGCGTCATCGCTTCCGGCTTCATGCTCTACGGCATGAGTTATATCTTCGGCCTGACCGGGACGACATATCTCAAGGATATCCTGCCCGGCCTGAAAAACGTGGCCTCCCAACCGGCGGCTCTCTTTGCCGTGATTATGGTCCTGGTGGGTTTCTTTTACAAACTGGCCCTTTTCCCCATGCACTTCTGGGTCCCGGATATCTACCAGGGCGCCTCCAACGAGACGACCGGCTTTGTCGCCACGGTCCCGAAACTGGCGGCGGTTGCCCTGTTGATCAGGTTTGTCCTCCTGGTCCCGGGCGACGCGCATATCCTCATTACCCTGCTCATCGTCCTGGCGCTGTGTTCCATGTTCTACGGGAATCTCATCGCCCTGGTGCAGACCGACGTCAAGCGAATGCTCGGTTTCTCCGGCATCGCCCATGCCGGCTTTATCATGCTGGGACTCCTGACCATGGAGGCCAGCGGCTACGCAACAGCCATGTACTACATCGTCGGCTATGTGTTTATGAATATTGCCTGTTTTATGGTCCTGAGCAATGTCTCGCAACAGGGTGAGAATCTGGCCATCGAGGACCTCAACGGCCTGCATAAACGGCAGCCCCTGCTGGCCCTGGTGCTGGCGGTCAGCCTATTCGCCCTGGCTGGAATCCCGCCGTTCATTGGCTTTATGGGCGAATTCATGCTGTTGACCGGCGCCTTGCGGCAGGGCTACCTGCTTCTGGTCATCCTGGCCGCCGTCAACGCGGGCATTGCCATCTATTACTACCTTTCCGTAATCAGGGCGGCGTACACGACCGACCCGGAAGGACGACCGGATGTCCAGATCGACGGCCTCACCAAGGCCGCCGGCGTGATTCTCATGCTGCTCATCGCCCTCATGGGAATCCTGCCGTCCAGAATAGTGGCGCTCGCCGATTCCGCCGTGCGGGCAATCATGTAAAGATTGCCGTCTGCCCGCGCCGCCGGCCGGAGGGCCGGGGCCGGTCATCAATCCGCAGCGTGACCGGTTGACGCCTTATCCGGCCCCGGCCCTCCGGGGGCGGAGGGAGAGCTTGGTGCCGGGGCCGTCGCTTCATGGATACTGGTCTTGGCCCTGTTCAATACTTTCCGGGTTTTACTCTTGGCCGCCTCCCAGGTTTCCTCGGATTCTTCCCTGGTTCTCTTCCATATCTTACCTGACTTGCTCCTGGTCTTTTCGTAGACCTCACGTGACTCGGTCTTTGTTTCGTTCCAGACCTTGTGAACGGTCTCCTTAGTCGCCTGGCCCACGGCTGCCGCTGCCTCCTTGATTTTCTTGCCGGCAGTCTCCCACTTGTCCGTCTGTTCTCCGGCAGAGGTAACGGTAACAAAAACAGCCAGGCTGAAAACCACTGCCAGGGGCAGGACGATCTTTTTCCAGAAATGCCTTTTTTCCATTGTCCTCTCTCCTCTGTCTCGCTAATTTATAAAAATCATCGTGTCAGCTCTTGATTCGAGTCTCATGATGCTTTATTTATTAAGGCCGATGTGACGCGTCTTCATCTGCACCACGGTGTCTCTTGAACCGGTTGTGCTTTTACGATTCCTTCTGCAAGAGTATTATATATCGGTTACGATGAAGAGCAAGCCCGTCAATTGTTGACCAGTGTCCATCCGGGAACGAGAATTTTTTTGTTCGAGATCGGATAAGCGCAGACTTCAGGTCAGCGTAGACTCCGAGAGATCTGGGGAAAAAACCGTTTCCGGATGGGTCCTGACTATATATTTTGAATTTTGAACCGATATGCCATGTTTACCCATCGCTCAACTCTCAACCCGCAAATGTCGACTTGTTCCCGGAAAGGAAAAATGAACCAAAATCTCGCAGCATTACCCCCACGGGACAGACTCATTTTTACGGCTGCAGGCCGCTCAACCATATTGGTCCTGTGCAGCCTGATCCTGCTCCTGGCCCTGCAGCCTCCCGCCGCGGCCGCCAAGGCCAAGGCATTGAACCGGCAACAGCCGACTATCTGGACAGTTCAGGCCGCCGTCCGCTTCGCTCTGGCCAACAGCCCTGACATCGCCGTAACCAGCCACCGGATTGCCGCCGCCCGGGCGGCCGTCAAAGAAGCACAATCGGCTTTCTACCCCCGGATAGGCCTGAGCACCTCGTACAGCCGGACCAACAACCCCATGTACTCTTTCGGCAATATTCTCAACCAGGGCGTCTTCAACAACACCATCAACTTCAACGATCCGGGCTGGTCCGACAACCTGGACATGACGGCCGGCGTGAACTACCGCTTCTACAACGGCGGCCATGATCAGGCCGGAGTCCAGGCGGCCCGGGCCGGAGAGGCCGCCTCGGAAATGGAGCTGGCAGTAGTCCATTCCCGGCTCGAATTCGCGGTAGTTCGTTCTTTTCTGACCATTATCCAGGCCCGGGAGACCGTCCAGGCCCGGCAATCGGCAATCAAGGCCATTGCCGCCTCCCTGCAGGTCGCCAAGGCGCGCTACGCCGCCGGTACTATGCTGAAGGCCGACCTGCTCAACCTGGAGGTCCAGCAGTCAAAGACCCATGAAAACCTGATTCAGGCCCGGCATGGACTGGCTCTGGCCAAGAGAGGTTTTCTCAACCTTTTAGGGCTTGCCAGGGGAACCGTCAGTATTGATGCCAGCCACTACCCGGAACAGCCGCTCCCCGGCAACACTTCTTTTGCCCGGCGGCCGGAGCTGAAGAGGATGGACGCCGCCATCCGGGCCGCCAGGGCCCAGGTCCGCCAGGCAAGCAGCGGCTACTATCCGACGGCGGACGCCTTTGTCAACTACCGGATTGACAAGGGTTACGAACTGGACGGTTCCGGGAACTCATGGATGGGCGGGGTCAGGCTCAATTATAATCTTTTTGACGGACATCGTACCTCGGCCGCAGTCACCAGGGCCAAGGCCCTGCTGGCGGTGGCCCGGGAGCAGAAACGCAAATTGTCACTGGCCATTAATTTCGAAGTGGAGCAGGCCCGGCTTGCCCTTGAGCAGGCAGGTCAGCAACTGCAGGTCACCAAAAAGATGGTGGAACAGGCCGATGAGAGTGCCAGGCTCAGCCGGGCACGGTTTAAAGAAGGGGTCATCCTTTCCTCGGACCTGATTGAGGTGGAAAACCGGCTGACCGATGCCCTGGTGCGCCGGACCTTAGCCCGGGCGTCCCGCCGCATCGCCATTGCCGATTTAAGGTGGGCTGTCGGCCTGCAGCAGTTTCAGGAATCCGGGGATATGCAACAGACCGGCGTCAACAAACCGGGGATGCCGGGAAAAAAATAAAGGAAAAAATTATGGCTGGACAACGCTATTTCGTTTTATTGGCCGCTCTTCTCGTCGGCCTGACCGGTTTGACCGGTTGCCAGGGAGAGCACCAGAAAAAAGTAACCGCCCGGGATCTTGCCCCTGTCCGGGTCCGGATCGTAACCGTAACCAGACAGGAACTGCCGTCACAGATCGAGCTGGTGGGGACGGTTGTGCCCGTCAACCATGCCGCCATTGCCGCCAAGGTCACCGGGACGATTGAGAAGATGCCCGTGGTCCTGGGCTCGCGGGTCAAAAAAGGAGAGCTGCTGGTACAGATCAGCGCCGAGGAAATATCGGCCAAAGTGATTCAGGCTCAGGCCCAGCTGGCGCAGGCCAAGCGCAACCTGGACCGGGAAGAGAAGCTCCTGAAAAAAAATGCCGCCACCTCGGAAAACGTCAAATCTCTGCGTGACATGTACCGGGTAGCCAAGGCCGTCTACGATGAGGCCAGGGCCATACTCGGCTACACTACGATCACCGCGCCCTTTAACGGTCTGATCACAAAAAAGCTGGCCAATGTCGGGGACCTGGCAACGCCGGGGACACCGCTGCTGGAAATGGAAAACAATCAGCAGCTACAGGTGGTCACCGCAGTGCCGGAGGGGCTGGTTATGCGAATCAAAACCGGAGACCATCTTGCCGTCAGCATCCCGGCCGCGAAACTGGCCCTGGTCGGGACGGTGGCCGAGATTGCGCCGGCAGCCGATCCCCTTTCCCGCACTTCAACCGTCAAAATCAATATTGACAAAACGGCAAATCTCCATTCCGGGCAGTTTGCCCGGGTGGCCCTGCCGGGCAAGACGGCCTGCAACATCTTTGTGCCGCCATCCGCCATCATCACCTTTGGCCAGATGAATAAAATCTTTGTGGCCAAGGACGGTAAAGCCCACCTGCGGCTGGTGCGGACCGGCATCGACCAGGACGGTAAAATAGAAATCCTGTCCGGCCTGAATCCGGGGGACCGGATCATTGTAGACAACAACAGGCTTCTCATCGACGGACAACCGCTGACCATTGCCCCATGAAAAAACAACTCCATAATCTCGGCTTTGCCGGCCGCATGGCCGCAGCCTTTGTCGACTCCAAGCTGACGCTGATCATCATCATCGCCTCGTTCCTTTTAGGGATGATGGCAATTGTCATGCTGCCTCGGGAAGAAGAACCGCAAATCAAGGTTCCCATGATCGACGTCATGATTTCCATGCCCGGGGCCACGCCCAAGGAAGTGGAACAGCGCGTCACCATCCCCATGGAGAAACTCCTCTATGAGTTACCGGGGATTAAATACATCTACTCCACCTCCATGCGGGGCAAGTGTCTTTTGGTGGCCCGCTTCTATGTCGGGGAGAACCTGGAGGATTCCATTGTCCGGCTCAACCAGAAACTGCAGAGCAACTTCGACAAAATTCCGCACGGGGTCTCCTTCCCGCTGATCAAGCCGCACACCATCAATGATGTGCCGGTCCTGGCCCTGACCTTTCACAGCAAGAAATACGATCATTACATGCTGCGGCGGCTGGCGGCTCAGGTTAATGACGCCATCAAGGGTATCCATGATGTTGCCGAAACCAAGGTAATCGGCGGCAACCGGCGCCAGGTGCGCGTGCAGTTCGACCCGTTGCGGCTGGCGGCCAGAAATCTGACCGTTGCCGATCTTATTCCCCGTCTGAAACAAGCTAATAGGCAGAGCTATTCCGGTGACCTGAAGTCCATGAACCATGAAATCATGGTACAAACGGGTACCTTCCTCTCCTCAGCCAAAGAAATCGGCCAGGTCGTGGTGGGAGTGTACGCTGGCCAGCCTGTCTACCTGCGCGATGTGGCCACCATTATCGACGGCCCCGCAGTACCGGATAATTATGTCCTCTTCGGCCAGGGAGCAGGACAGCCGATAGAGCCCGCAGTCACCCTGTCAGTAGCCAAACGACCCGGCTCCAACGCCGTACAAGTCGTAAAAACCGTATTGGCCAAGGTCGACAGCCTGAAGGGGACCCTGATCCCGGCTGAGGTCCAGGTCACAGTGACCAGGAACTATGGGGCAACAGCCTCACAGAAATCCAATGAACTGCTCGAGCACATGGGACTTGCCATCTTCGGCGTGGCCCTGGTTATTCTCCTGTTCCTGGGCTGGCGGGAGGCCATCATTGCCATGCTGGCCGTTCCCTCAACCCTGGGGCTGACCCTCCTGGTCTTTTATCTTTACGGCTATACCCTCAATCGCATCACCCTGTTCGCGCTGATCTTTTCCATCGGTATCCTGGTCGATGACGCCATCGTGGTGGTCGAGAATATCACCCGCCATCTGCGGCTCCCCGCCAACCAGGGCAGACCGGTCAAGGAAATTACCATCGAGGCGGTTGCCGAGGTCGGCAATCCGACCGTGCTGGCCACCTGGGCGGTCATTGCCGCCCTGCTCCCGATGGCCTTTGTCGGCGGCCTGATGGGCCCCTACATGCGCCCCATCCCCATCGGCGCGTCAGCCGCCATGATCTTCTCCCTGCTCATCGCCTTCTCGGTGACCCCCTGGGCCGCCTACCATATTCTCAAGCGCAAATGCTCGCCCGTGGAATGTGCCACTGAACCGGAGGAGGCTGAAGACCTGGCCCCGGACAGCTTCTTCAGCCGCCGCTATCACCAACTGATGAAACCGCTGCTGGCCAGCGGCACGGCTCGATTCTTTTTTTTAACCGCGATGGTCGTCCTGTTGCTCGGCACCTGTTCCATGGTCTACTTCGGTCTCGTCAAAGTCAAAATGCTGCCCTTTGACAATAAATCAGACTTTCAGATCATCCTGAACATGCCAGAGGGTTCCACCCTTGAGCAGACCACCCGGGTGGCGCAGGAAATGGGCGACGTGCTGAGCCGTGTACCCGAAGTGATCAATTACCAGATTTACGCCGGCACCTCTTCACCTTACAATTTCAACGGCCTGGTCCGTCATTATTACCTACGTTCCGGCCCGGACAAGGCCGACATCCAGGTCAACCTGCTCCCCAAAGACGAACGGACCAAAGAGAGCCACGAAATCGCCAAAGAGGTCAGACCGGCCATTGCCGCCATTGCCAAAAAATACGGGGCCGCCGTGGCCGTGGCCGAGGTCCCCCCCGGCCCACCGGTACTGGAGACCCTGGTCGCGGAAATCTACGGCCCGACGGCTGCCGACCGGGTCAAGCTGGCGACCAGGGTCAAAGCGATCTTTTCAAGTACGCCCGGGGTAGTGGATGTGGATTGGTACCGGGAAAAAGACCGGAGCAAAATCGTCATTACCGTGGATAAAGAAAAGGCGGCCCTAAACCACATCTCGGAGGGCGAGGTGACGCGGGCCGTCCAGATCGGTCTGCACGGCCTGTCCGTTGATCTCTTCCACCAGCCCCGGGATGACGAAGCAACCAATATTGTCCTGGAACTGCCTGAGGCACAGCGCGCCAGGGTGGCGAGCATCCTCAACATGTCCCTGCGTCCGGACATGGACCCCCGGGCGCCCCTGGTGCCGCTCAGGGAACTGGTCCATATTCAACAACAACCCGTGGGACAGCCCATTTATCGAAAAAACCTGAAACCGGTCATCTATGTTGTCGGCGATGTGGCCGGGGTATTCGAGAGTCCTGTTTATGCCATCTTTGCCATGAACAAAAAACTGGCCAAACTGAACGGCCGGAACTTTGGCGGAAAAAACGCGGCAGTGCAGATCTACAACATGCACCAGCCCTTTTCCGAGGCCGAACCGGCCATAAAATGGGGCGGCGAGTGGCACATCACCCTGGAGGTCTTCCGCGACCTCGGCCTGGCCTTCTGTGCCGTCATGGTGCTTATCTACATGTTGATGGTCGGCTGGTTCAAGGATTACGTGACACCGCTGGTGGTCATGGTAATCATCCCCTTTACCTTGATCGGTATCCTGCCCGCGCACTGGGGGTTGCACGCCTTTTTCACGGCCACCTCCATGATCGGCTTTATGGCCGGCGCCGGTATCGTGGTGCGTAACTCCATCATCCTGGTGGATTTCATCGAGCTCCGCCTCAGCCACGGACTCTCACTGGCCGATGCCGTGGTCGAGTCCGGGGCCATCCGTTTCCGTCCCATGCTGCTGACGGCGCTGGCCGTGGTCGTCACCGCTTCGGTCATCCTGACCGATCCCATCTTCCAGGGGCTGGCGATATCGCTGATGTTCGGCGAAATTGCCTCCCTGCTCATCAGCCCCGTTGCCGTGCCGCTCCTCTATTACATGGTCAAAAAACGCCATTACGGGGCCGGGGCACCGGCTGCGGAATGACGAGAGGCCGGGGCGACCAAGGTTGATGAGCAATGGTTCGCCCCGACCCCGGAAGGAACGGTAAGCCATTGCCCAGGCAAACAAAATCCCGAAGGATAAAAAAGCCCGGCCTCCTCTTTGTCGCCACCTGCGGCGCCGGTCTTGAAGACCTGGTGGCCGCGGAGATCACTGCCCTTGGCGGCAAAAATCCAGAAACCGCGCCGGGGGCGGTCAGGTGGCAGGGCAACCTCGAAGCCGGTTACCGGCTCTGCCTCTGGTCCCGTTTTGCCTCGCGCATCCTCCTGCAGATCGCCGCCTTCGAAGCCGCTGACCCGGACACCCTGTACCGGCAGGCCGGCAAAATAAACTGGGACGAACATTTCGGGCTTGAGGATACCTTTGCCGTGGCCTGCACCCTGGCCGCTTCCCCGATGACCCACAGCCAATTCGCGGCCCTGCGCATCAAGGACGCCATAGTTGACCAGTTCCGGACTCGTACCGGCCTGCGGCCCACCGTGGCCGTGGCCCGGCCGGATATCCGGATCAACCTGCATGTCCGGGGAACGCAGGCCTTCCTGGCCCTGGACCTGTCCGGCGAGAGCCTGCATCGCCGCGGCTACCGGGTGGCCGCAGTGGCGGCCCCGCTCAAGGAAAGCCTGGCCGCCGCCATCGTCCACCTGGCCGGCTGGCGGGCCGGCATCTCCCCTGATTCCATCCTCCTCGATCCCATGTGCGGCAGCGGCACCCTGCTCATCGAGGCCGCCCTGATCTTCGGTGACTCGGCGCCGGGCCTGCAACGCAAATCCTTCGGCTTTATGGCCTGGCGTCGTCACAACGCGCCCCTTTGGAAACGGCTGGTGGACGAGGCCCTGGACCGGGAAGAACTCGGCCTGCGGCAACCGTGGCCCCGGATTATCGGCTATGATGCTGATCCGCACGCGGTGGCAGCGGCCGGGAAAAATATCGCCATCGCCGGCCTGGAAGACAAGATCCAGGTCAAACAGCAGCAGCTGGCCGCCCTGAAAAGGCCCGGCGAATCAGGCATGCTGCTGGTCAACCCGCCCTACGGCGAGCGACTGTCGGACCGGAACGAAACCAAATATCTCTACCGCTGCCTGGGGCGCAAAATCGGCCGGGAACTCTACGGCTGGCAGATCGGTTTTTTTGCCGCCGACCCGGATCTCGCCTCGATGCTCCGGCTGCCGTGGGAGGCCACATTCCACCTGTTCAACGGCCCGATCAAGTGCAGGCTGCACCGCGCCGCGGCCGTAAAACCGGCGGCCGACGTCCCCTCATCCAGGACCCTGCACGATTTCACTCTGGAAGACGAGGGTGAGGACTTTGCCAACCGGCTGCGGAAGAACTGCATCTCACTCTTTAAGTGGGCGGCCCGGGAGGACGTGAGCTGCTTTCGCATCTATGACCGGGACATTCCGGAATATAACCTTGCCGTTGACCTCTATGAACAGTGGGTGCATGTCCAGGAGTATGCCCCGCCTCCTTCCGTGGACCCGGAAAAAGCCGCGCACCGTTTCAATACGGCCCTGCGGATCATCCGCGGCCTGCTGGCGGTGCCGCACAGCCGCGTGTTTGTCAAGACCAGGCAACGGCAGAAGGGTAAGAAACAGTATCAGAAACGGCCGGGCCAGGGCAAGCTCTATGAGGTCAGGGAGCGGGGATGCCGCTTCCTGGTCAACTTCACCGACTACCTGGATACCGGTCTCTTTCTTGATCACCGGAAAATCCGGGCCCTGCTCGGCGGCCTGGCGGCGGGAACAAGATTCCTCAACCTGTTCGGCTACACCGGGACAGCCACCGTTCATGCCCTCATGAACGGGGCGGCGGCCACCACCCTGGTCGACAGCTCCGCCACCTACCTGCAACGGGCCCGGGCCAACATGGCCCTGAACGGCTTTGGCGGCCCGCAGCACATCACCGTCCAAAGTGACTGCCTGCAATGGCTGCAACAGACCGGCGAACAGTACGACCTGATCTTTGTCGATCCGCCCACCTTTTCCAATGACCGGCACAAAAAAACCGTCTTTGAGGTGCAGAGGGATCATGAAAAGCTGCTGCGGCTGGCCATGCAGCATCTGGCACCGGCCGGCCTGTTGATTTTTTCGACCAATTTTCGTAAATTTCAACTGGCGGGATCACTCGACAACGAATTTGCCGTGCGGGAAATAACCGGGCGGACCATTCCCGAGGATTTCAAACAAAAGAGTCACATCCACCGCTGCTGGGAATTCCGGCAGCCGGCGACCAACCGTTAACGCCTTTGAGGACCAAAAAAACAGTGCGATGATGAAACCAACCCTGAATTTTCATTCCTTTGCCGATGCGGATGAACTGGCCGAACACCTGGCCGCGCGGGTCGCCGATCTCCTGCGCCAGGCAATCAAGGCCAGGGGCCGTGCCACCCTCGTGG
Source organism: bacterium BMS3Bbin14 (assembly GCA_002897615.1). GTDB lineage: Bacteria > Desulfobacterota > Desulfobulbia > Desulfobulbales > Desulfobulbaceae > BMS3Abin13. The sequence goes on along the minus strand of BDTX01000006.1, from coordinate 23,886 downwards.
TCTCCGGCGGCTCCACGCCCAAGCCTCTGTTCCGGGCCCTGGCGCACCAGGCCCTTGACTGGGGCCGGGTAACCGTTACCCTGGCCGATGAGCGCTGGGTCGACACCACGGCCCCGGACAGCAATGAAGGGTTGCTCCGGCGATATCTGCTCCGGGACCAGGCCGGGGCCGCGAAAGTCGTCGGTCTGAAAAACAAGGCGGCCACGGCCAAAGAGGGAGAAAAAGAATGTGCGCAGCGTCTGGCCGGGCTTCCCCGCCCCTTTGACGTGGTCATTCTCGGCATGGGCGGCGACGGGCACACGGCCTCGTTTTTCCCCGGAGCCCGGCGGCTGCCGGAGGCCCTTGATATGAAATCAGGGCGGGACTGCCTGGCCATCTCTCCCCCCGAGGCCCCGCACGAAAGGATGACGCTGACGCTGCCGGTCCTGCTCGACAGCAGGCAGATTATTCTCCATATAACCGGCCCGGCCAAAAAAAAGGTCCTGGAACAAGCCCTGGCGGACGGCCCGGCAACTGCAATGCCCATCCGGACCATCCTTCGGCAGCAGCAGACCCCGTTATCAGTGTACTGGGCTCCGTGACCATGAACTTGCCGGCCCGATCTTGCCGGCAGAAAACGCCGGGTCAGTCGGTGTCCCAGAGCTTCAGCAACTCTTTGATTCCCTGGCCGGCAAGCTCGGTCATGCGGCCGAACAGCTCCGGCTGCATGGGCCGGCCTTCGGCCGTACACTGCATCTCGATCCAGCGGCCGTCTCCGGCCATGACAAAGTTGGCGTCGACTTCGGCCCTGGAATCCTCGGCGTAATCCAGATCAAGCAACACTTCACCGTCAACAATACCGACGCTGATCGCCGCTACCGGCAGGATCGGCGGCAAGACCGCCAGGGCCGCACCGGCCGTCATCCTGTCGAGGGCCTGCCGCAGGGCCAGGGCGGCCCCGGTGATTGATGCACAACGGGTCCCGCCGTCGGCATTTATCACATCACAGTCAACCCGCAGGGTCGTCTCGCCCAGGTCCTGCAGATCAACCATCATGCGCAGCGAGCGGCCGATGAGCCGCTGTATTTCATAAGTACGGCCGGTGCGGCCGGTTACCGCCTCTCTCCGGCCCCGGCTGTGGGTGGCGCAGGGCAGCATCCCGTACTCGGCCGTAATCCAGCCGCGACCGGTACCCCGGAGAAAAGGCGGCACCCCGGCTTCAACGCTCACCCCGCAAAGCACCCGGGTACCACCCATTGTCATCAGCACCGAGCCATCGGCATGGGGCTGGGCATCGAATTCAACACGAATCGGCCGCGGTTCATCCGCAGCCCTGTTATCATTTCTCATCATTCCCCTGACTTTCGAAGAACCGCCTGTCTCGAGCCGCCTCTTCTCTCTTTATGATCAATCAACAAAATATGGCCTGAAACAAAAAAATAATCTGCTCTGCCGGACCGGGCCAGCCCCGGAAACGACAGAAGCCCGCCGGCTTTTGCCAGCGGGCTTCAGGTAAAGGTCTTTACGCAAACCGGATTGGTCCGGTTATTTCTTCTTGTTCATGGGCAGATTATGGGGATCCTTGTGGCAGGCCAGACAATTAGGAAATCTCTTGTGCAGGCCGGCACTGTGGGGCAAACCATGGCAACTCTGACACTTGGGAATAAAGCCGTGGACGACATGACAGGTCGCACAATGCAGCTCGGAATGCTTGGTGTGGTTGGTCTGCAAATGTCGATATTCAGTCTTGTGACAGGAGCCGCAGACATTACTGGGGGTATTCTCCGGATATTTCTTGATTTTCAAGGCGCTATGCGGGGAATGGCAAACCAGGCAATCCTTGAACGTCTGACCCTTGACATGGGGATCATGACAGTCCAGGCAACTGGGGATGTAGCCATGTTTGTCCGAATGACAGCCGTCACAGTTAACCTCGGTGTTGTGCTTGGTGGGATTATTGGCAAACTCGGTCCCTTCCTTCTTGTGGCAGATTGCGCAGCGAATAACCATTTTTCCGCTTTTGACTTTGACCTTCTTGGTCAGGACGGAAAAAGGAATCTGCAGAGGAGAATGCGGGTTCTGATGGCACATCATACATTTGGGAAACGACTTGCCGTGCTTCAGTCCATGACAGCGCTGGCATTTAGGCATGATAGCCTTATAGTTGTGTTTGGTCGGATTGTAGGTATGGAACTGCCGATGGCAGTTGGTACACATAAAACGATGCTTAAAACCATGCGCCACCAGGTTATTATACTGGGTGGAATGGCAACGGGCGCATTCCACCGGCGTCATCGGGGTCGGCTTCCGGGTGTAAAGGGCCGCCCCGGTAAGATGTTTGACAGGGGCGACCTTGGCCACGGTCTTCAGCTTGACCACGGCCTTCGTCTTGGCCGCGGTGACCTTGATCGCCGTTACAGTCGGCGCGGCTGGTTTCTCAACCGCGGCGGTCCGGGGCGCCTTTTCTTTCTGCATCATCGCCTGGTTGCCCACCTTGTGAGGGGCACAGGCAACCAGAATCCCACTGAATAAAAGCATTCCTACTGATGTCAAGACCGCGGCAGCAAATTTCTTTTTCATTGTTCATCTCCTTATGTAGTCAGGTTATGGGGATTAACATGACAATCCAGACATTTTTTGAACTTCGTCATCATTGTTGCCGGGTGCGGCGTGCCGTGGCAATCCTGACATTTAGGTATCATTCCATGGGTACCCTTGTGACAGAACACACAGTGCAGTTTGGCATGTTTCGTCGAACCGGATTCCAGCAATTTCTCGATTTTCCCATGACAGGCGCCACATTGCTTATTGGCAACCTGGTCTCCATAGGTCGCAGGAAGGGGCTGATGCACCTTATGACAACTGACACAGTCTTTAAACGTCTGGCCTTTCCGATGTGGTTTGTGACACTTCGTCAGGCAGTTGGGGATGAAACCATGTTTGACATGACAAAAAGAACAATCGACCTTTGAGTGGGCGCTCGGGTGTTGATTAACCTCCTGAACCTCCTTCAAATGACAGGTTTTACAGGCTGCTTTTACTTTGCCCTTAAAGACGATTTTTAACGGCTGATGCGGGTTCCGATGACAGCGGAGGCAACGGGGGAGTTTAAAGTGCGCTTTGCCTTCATGACATTTTGAACACTTGGGAATGATCGCGCCTTTGGCCGTTGCCGGCGGATGCCCGCCCTCGTGGCAATCGAGGCAGGTAACTTCCGTTTTATGCTTGCCTCCCGCGGCCTGAATCTGGCCGACGATCGCCGGATGGCACTTGACGCAGTCGCTGTTTTGCAATACGGCTACGGCCTTCTTCGCGACCTTAGCGGCCGGTGACGCCTGTTCCGCAGCTTGGGGAGCACTTCCCCATAAAGCCACAGATCCCATGGCCAGAAAAACGGCCGCGACCAAAACAAATAATCTCCTCATAACATCTCCTCCTCTCAATTTTCTTAATGTGGACAGAATTGTCAGGTTCCGCAATTTTGTTACCGTACCCAGGCATAAATTTCAGCCAGCACCCATTACTTCAATAACAAATAGTCTCTGCGTAACATCCGAACACAAATGCAGGCTGATGTCGTCTCATGATCCAACCGCTATCCAATTGACAATATTTTCAGCCAACTCATTCGTTTCCCGCCAAAAAAAGTATGTTGCAACCCCCTTGATTTTCACCGTTGCGCCATTCTTGATCTTGAGTTAGTTATATAAAATTGTCCTTGACGGTTCAAAAACAAGCTTTGCTTGTTAAAACAACCATTCCATCAAAGACAAGAGGTATTTACAATATATGGATATCACATAATGAATCGTCCATACTATACTTATTTATATCATTGCTGCTTGTTCTTCAGTTTCGTGAAATCAAACGGGTACATCACTACCGTGGACCGATCCCCCAGCAGGGAATCAAGTGTCCCCGAGTTCAGCACAACCCCGATAAACAGCTCATCGGCAACGCCGGGTTTCAGTTTCATCACCTGAGACCTGGCCTGGTAATCAACCACATAGCCGTCAATCTTCCTGGTACGCCACATCTCTTCCAGCCCCAGGCCGTTCCATTTCAGACCGACAATAGTCCCGCTTTTATATTGAATCTCCCGCGGTAAAACTGCGGTCAGGGTCGAGGGATTGCGGTTGAGAATAATGTCATCCGTGCCATCATGATCCACATCACTGACCAGAATCCGTGAGGGAATAAAGGTTTCCACATACTTTTCTCCAAAAGCATCAACCTCGTCATTCATAGAGCTGCTGATTCCCGGCATCATGCTCGGATAACCGCCGATATACCGCTTGGTGCCGCAGTAGCGCCCCTCGCTCTTCCAGACCACCTCGCCCCCCTTGATTACCTCCAGTTTAAATGAATTATCAAGGGCCACGATCTCGTGTTGGCCGTTACCATCAAGGTCCGCATAGACAAAGTTAAAGAGATTGATCTTAGCCGGGATTGCCAGCCGCTCCCCTGCCCTCACCTTGCCGTCTTTTTGCACCAGACTGAAGATGCCCGGTTCAATGGGCAGCAGACCGGCCCGTTGCCCCGCCAGGATCAACCCCATGCCGGGAACCCGCAGGGGCCTGATATACCAGCGGGCCTCCCGGAACAGGTCAACAAACCGCTTTCCGTTCCATTCGACAGCCCGGGAGCCCGGAATTTTCGAATCCGCGGCACTGATATAGATCTCATCCCGGCCGTCGCCGTTGAGATCGGCCGTGTTGACGCTATGAATACGGTACCTGGCTTTCATCTTGATCGTGGCAAAAAGATTGAGCCGGGTGCCGTCACGGTGGAAAACCTGCACCTTGTGCGGGCCGGCCAGGATGACTTCTTCCCGGCCGTCGCCGTCCACATCTCCCAGGGCCAGGCCCTGGAGACTCATGTTGAAATTACGGGTTTTAACAAAATTGCGCTCGCCGCTCGTACCGCTCGTACCGCTCGTACCGCTCGTACCATAGGTATAAGCGCCGCGGCTCGCCATAAAGGTCTTCTCCGGATTGGCAGTTGCAAACCCGGCCATCCCGCTCTGCTCTGCGGGAGCGACTGCCGGTTCGGGTACGGCCGCCAGGGCGGCCGGCCTTTTCTTATGAAAAACTTTTTCAATGATATCCCAGGACAGGGAATCAATGGTGCGCATGATCTGATCGTTGCTGGTTGCCGTGCCATAAAACGTCTGCACGGCCTTAGCGGCCGGAACTGCTGCCGAGAACACGCGGGCATCAATGGACACACCGGCACCCAGGGCGGTGATCGAGCCGAAAACCAGGTAATCGGCGCCGACTTTCCTGGCAAACGTGGCCATATTCTTGGCAGTCAACCGGCCGCCGGATTTCCGGAAAGCAGTATCAACATCCTTTTTGTCGATGATTACGGCACCGGTTTCCGCGGCAATCCTGCTGCCCAGCATATCCCGTAACCCTGCCTGCAGATACTGCCGGCCCGGCGGCGCATTGAGCGTAAAAGGCAGAATGGCGACGGATTTCCGAACCGCGGCCGCCAAGGATGTTCCAGGCCCGAGCAGACACAAAAATGTTGCCAACAAAATGATAATACATTGTCCTTTCCTGTATATCCTCATAACATCACCTGACTTTTTTTATTTACAGTTCCAGCGAAGAACCGGTTTGTCCAGCATCACCGCAATGACCTGTTAACCTTGATTGTTTCATAATCAGCATGGCTGGATCAGGTAAGCGGGCCTGTGAAACTCCGAATTTAGACCGCAGCCACAACTAAACGAACATAAAGCCGGCCTGGTTGGGTGAACAACCTTCTGGATTCCTCTTGAAACCATTGAACCGATGTTCCTCTGTGGCCAAAAAAACTCCGTCAATATTAAATCAATACTCCAAAAAGACGCCGGGAAGCAAGATTTTTTCGGCAACAATGAAGGGAACGCGACCTGTTTTCATGGGACGAAAGATTTCAGGCTTGCCATGGCCGCCTGGTACCCGCGGTCGATCGCCTCTTCGGCCCGGTCAAAGCCAAGCAAATGAATATGGGCCAGTTTCGGCCGAATGAGAAGATCGGGCGGGGCCTCGACCAGCCGGGCCGCAGTAATCCGGGATTCAATGATATTGATCGAGGCGGCCAGGACTTCATAGATATTGGGGCGGTCGTCCCTGTTCAACAACTGTTTAAACTGTTGCGAGGCGGCCAGCCGCAACCCCGCCAGGCGTTTATTCAACTCAACTATCAGGCGGTTGCGCCCCAGATTAACTCCAATTGGAGAGGTCGACGCGATTGCGGCGGAGGAATTCCCTTCCCCGGCGCCCGGCCCGTCTTTTTTCCCGCTGTTGTTTCTCCTGTTGCGAAATTCATGATTTAAATCAACAGCGATGACAAAGTCGGCACCGTTTTCCCGGGCTACACTGACAGGGACCGGATTCACGAGTCCTCCATCAACCAGGAACAACTCGCCCTGCTCCACCGGGGTAAAAATACCGGGGATGGCGATACTTGCCCGCACCGCCTGAACCAAGTCCCCTTCACACTGAACAATTTCCCGGCCCGTGAACATATCCGTTGCCACGCTGCAGAAGGGCAGAGGCAGGTCTTCAAAACGGGATGCGGAAACATGGGTCCTGATGAAGGTATTGATCTTCCGGCCATCAATCAAGCCCGACTTGGGGAAAACAAAATCCAGGTATCCCAGGACACGTTTCCAGTCGATCTTCAGGACATCGGCCCGGAATGAATCAATATTGCCTGCTGCGTAAACCGCACCAACCAGGGCGCCGATGCTGGTGCCGGCGACAAAATCAATGGGGATCTCCTTTTCCGTCAGGGCGCGGATAACCCCGAGATGCGCCCAGCCACGGGCCGCCCCGCCGCCAAGAACCAGGGCCGTACTCATGATTGTTGCGGTTCCCCGGCCCCATGATTGGCGCCGTAGCCGCCCGGAAGATGCACCGAACTCATAACCGCCTCGCCGATGCCTGTTTCCGCCGGACCAGTACATAGATCAGAAGCAGGAGCAGGCAGGCCAGCACCACGCCAATCATGATCCGGTGCAGAGAGGCGGCGATCAATTCCGGGTTGCTGCCGATAAAATAACCGCACAGGGCGAGGATGACGACCCAGATACCGGCACCGGCCGCGGTAAAGATGATAAAGAGGCCGAGGTTCATGCGGGCCAGGCCGGCCGGCAGGCTGATGTACTGCCGGATCCCGGGTAAAAGGCGGCCGATAAAGGTGGAAATATGGCCGTGCCGCGCGAAAAATCGATCCGAGCGGTCCAGGCTCTTTCTGCTGACCAGGAAATAGCGGCCATACTTTTCAAAGAGCGGCCGCCCCCATTGCACGGCCAGCCAGTAGTTGAAAAGAGCGCCCAGGAGGCTGCCGGCGATGGCGGCGGCAATCACCAGGCCCAGCGACATCTCGCCGCGGGCCGCGAGATAACCGGCCGGGGGAACCACCACCTCGCTGGGGAAAGGAAAGAACGAGGATTCAAGAAACATCAGGACCACAATGCCGATATAGCCCCACTGGTCCACAGTGTTGACGAGCCAGTTAACAATGACATGAAACATAGTTTTTTCTCTCTTTTGCTTACTCCTGCTCTTGCAGGGCGACAAAATTCAAGGTCGTATGTACGGTGAACAGGGGAAAGAGCAGGGCCATGAAAAAAATATTGAGCAAGGGGATCATGCTGATCAGCGCCGGCAAAATACCGAGACGAAAGGAGCATCTGTAGTTTTTCCGGACCCAGTTTATCTTGCGCCCCAGGCTCCAGCGATGACGGGAGGCGGGATAATCGACAAACATCAGGGCCGAGTAAAAGGTATAGACCAGGAAGACAATCACCTGGCCGGCAACAGGGATAAAGTTGGCAAACAAGGCCACCACGGTGACCAGGATACCGACAGCGCCGATCTTGCAGCCTTCGAGCAGGTCTGTGACCACTCCCGCGGCGGTAAGACCCTCATCGACCTGAAAATTGCTGCCGGCATAAATTTTTTCAGCGGCCGTACTTAAAAAAATGTAGCCGGGGGTCGTCGCGCAGTAGGCGACAAGAAAGGCGAGGTAAAAGGCCGCCATCCGGGAAACAAAAAGAAAGAGAATCTTCAAGACAAACCAGCCCTTGACCAGAAACCAGCCCCGGATACCGGTAACGGCCGGGGCCTGCTGGAAAAAATGACCGGTCAGGACGCCGATGAAATCCACGGCCAGCTGATAGCCCAGCCAGGTCAGCAAGCCCGTCACCAGGACCAGCAGCAGACTCCAGGCCAGGAGCTTGACATGGCGTAGAAGAAAAGTCGTGGAAAAAGTAAGTGGAATCCACCCGGCCCGACGACGGGGGGGGGTATTTTCGGAACTTGTTGTCTGCATGATGATATTGTCGGCGAAACCGTGCTTTTCGGGCAAGAAACGTCCAGCCGGCCAGGGACCGCGGGAAGTGCTGCGCCGCCGGAGAACGGTCACCGGGCAATCACGGAAATGCTTATCAGTTGACTCATAAAAATCCGGCACTATAGATTACCCGATTACGTCAATAAAGCAACACCGTCTTTTTACCCCTCCGGCGGAACCTCCTGCCGGGTGCGGGACGGTCATGGACGTCAACCCAATTTCTTGCGATCCATTATCAAAAACTCCTTTTATGCCAAGCTCGTTGCCATGTATATTCGAAAAACATCAAGCAAGAGCAGGAAGGACGAGTCCCATACACCCCCCCTACCGGCTTACCGATAATTGATTTACCCCCTCGAAACAGCGAGGAGCCCTTTCGGGGCGTTTTCCGGTGAAAGGTTCATGGATATTGTCGATCGAGTTATGCTTGCCAGGCCAGCTCTTTTGTGCTCTAACGCATGAAGAACAAAAGGCAAATAAAGGTAAAGCAGGGTGGGATGATGAGAGTTCTTCTCGTGGAAGACGATAGGCAGACGGCAAAATTCATCGTCAAGGGCCTGCAGCAGGAAGGCTTTGCCGTGGATCATGCCGCGGATGGCCTGGCAGGACTGGACCTGGCATCGACAGAATCCTATGACGCCGCCATCGTGGATATCATGCTGCCGAAACTGGACGGCTTGGCCTTGATTGATGAATTGCGTCGGCACGGCATCCTCACCCCCATTATTGTTCTCAGCGCCAGGAGCTCGGTGGACGACCGCATCAAGGGCCTGCAGGCCGGAGGTGACGACTACCTGGTCAAGCCTTTCGCTTTCTCGGAACTGGTAGCGCGTATCCAGGCCCTGATGAGAAGAATAAACCCCGCTGCCGAACCGACAACCTTGACCGTCGGCGAACTCAAGCTGGATCTTGTCAAGCGCAAGGTTTACCGGGAGGGCCGGAAAATCGAATTGCAGCCGAAAGAGTTCGCCCTGCTGGAATACCTGATGCGAAATCCCGGCCGGGTGCTGTCAAAGACGATGATCATGGAACATGTATGGGACTATAACTTCGACCCGGAGACGAACGTGGTCGAGGCCCGCATCTGCCGTTTGCGCGACAAAATCGACCGTTCTTTCAACACCAGGCTCATTCATACCACTCGTGGCGTCGGTTATGTCCTCGAAGAAAAAAAATAGCTTCTTCAAAACGCTGACCTTGCGCCTTACCCTCTGGTACGCAGGTTTATTCGGGGTGCTGGGGCTGGCGGTCTTCCTGGTCGTCTATTTTTCCCTGAGCGCCAATCTTAAAGAACGGAGCGACAAGCAACTGCTCCATCTGGCCACCGCGGTTGAGTCCCTTTATGACACCCATGGTACCCGGGCGGTCCTGGCCGAGTTCCAGCGCGAGGCCCATTCGCGCGGCATCGGCCGCGTGTTCTTCCGGCTGCTGACACCCCGGGGGACGACGCTGGGGACCTCGGACATGAGCCCCTGGGGCGGGTTGAAAGCCGGTGATTTGCCGACCTTGAAGTTAACGGCCGGCGGTGTGGTTTTTCGCACCATCTCGATCCCGGGGGACCAGAACAAGGTCAGGGTCATTACCAAGAGAACTGCCAATGGCAATGTCATCCAGGTCGGCACCACCCTGGGGGACAATAACCTGCTGCTGGAAAAATACCGCGAGACCTTTGGCACGGCCCTGTCTATCTTGCTTATCTGCGGTGGTTTCGTGGGCTGGCTCATGGCCCGGCGGGCAATGTCCGGGGTCCAGAGAGTGAGCCGGGCTGCTTCCCGGATCGGTAAAAATGATCTTGATCTTCGGGTGGCCGTGGGCAACGAGGGCCAGGAAATCGATGACCTGGCAAGGGCTTTCAATGAAATGCTGGCGCGGATAGAAAAACTGGTTCGCGAGCTGAAGGATGTTTCCGACAACATCGCCCATGATCTGCGCAGCCCCATTACCCGGATTCGCGGTATTGCCGAGACAACGCTGACCGGCAAACAGGGCATAGGGGAATATCAGGAAATGGCCGCCGCGGTCGTCGGGGAGAGTGACCGGCTGGTGGAGATGATCAACACCATGCTCGAAATCGCCCAGACCGATTCCGGGGTGACGGAATTGTCCCTGAAACCGGTGGACATGCGGCAGATTATCGACGATGCCGCAGACCTGTTTCTCCCCCTGGCCGAGGATAAAGACCTTGACCTCGAAACCTCTGTAGCGTCCGCTCCTCTCATCGTCCTTGGCGACAGGGCCAAAATCCAGCGGGTCATCGCCAATCTTCTGGACAACGCCATCAAGTTCACCCCCGCGGGCGGCAAGGTCATGGTCTCGGCCCGGGCCGATGATGCCGAGGCAACCATCATGGTCGAGGATACCGGCCCCGGTATCCCGGCCCATGACCTTCCGCACATTTTCGGACGTTTCTACCGGTGCGACAAGAGCCGCTCGACGCCCGGCAACGGTCTGGGGCTGAGCCTGGCCCTCGCCCTTGTCCACGCGCACAACGGCGATATCACCGTGACCAGTTCCCCCGGCAGAGGCAGTACCTTTACCGTTTCCCTGCCCCTGGACACCCCGCCATCCTAGTGTCCCGGCCGGCGCCAACCGGCGACTGCCGCATTACATAACCCTTGCATCTATCCAAACATTACCAAAAGATAATCTTCAGGTCATCATCCGGTAAGCTCGGAGCGTGATAATCAAGCCGTGCAGATGAAAGAGTACGTTCAAAAAACAGCGGCCGGGCAAAGCAGCAGGAGAAGAGGTGGAGATAGAATGAGAATAATAGGCACTCAAATTATGCTGCTTTTGCTGGTCTTGCCGGTTTCGGTGCAGGCCCTGACGTTAAACGCGGCGCTCCGGATAGCCAGAGAGCATAATCAGGATCTGCAGATGAGCCGCAGAGAGATAGCAATCGGCCGGGAAAACTTTAAGGCTGCCGGCCGTTTCCTGCAGGATAACCCGGTCTTGTCTGCCGACTATACCGGCAAGAGAAATTCAAAAAACAGTTATACCATCGGGCTTGACCAGACCTTTGAACTAAGGGGACAGAGAGATAACAGAAAAACAATCGCCGGCCAGGGTATCGAGGAGTCAAGATACAATACCAGGGAATTGTGGCTTAGCCTGAAAAACAAAATTATCCGGATTTATATAGAAAACTGGGCGCTGCAACAGAAGCTTGCTTTGTATAAGGAGGCTGCCGGGAGAGAGAAAACAGTTGCGGATTACGCCCGGAGGCGGGTGGCCGGCGGCGAAGATTCACCTGATGCCCTGGCGGTCACGACCATGGAGTTCGGCCGTATTCAAGGGATCTTTTACAATCTGCAAGCGCAGAGGAGCGTCTTGAAGTCGAGACTCTCCTCCCTGTTGGGGGGGAGCAAGGTAGATACGATTGACTCTTCCTTTAAGAAAGATTTTACCTTGCCCGCTCTGCCGGTTGCACCAGGTCTCCTGCAAGGCAATCCGGCAATAAAAGCCCTGGAGGCAAAAATCGCCAAGGCCCGGTCTTTCTATCGGCTCACGAAGAAGAACGGCTATTTCCCAAGCGTGCAGGCGGGGCTGAGCGCCGGCAGTGACACCGGCGAGAGAACAGTTACCGCCTCACTCTCCATCCCCCTCCCTCTTTTTAATACCCGGCAGCCTGAAGCGGCCGCGGCATTTGATCAGATCCAGCAGGTCATCGGGCAAAAAAAGTCACTCATGAACCGTCTGGAATCCCGGCTGAAGGTCATCCGGGCCCGGCTGGAAGCGCTTAAACAAGAAGAGCTTTTTTATAAAAAAAAGGTCTTGCCGCGGCTGCATGGTTATTTGGCAAGATTTGCCAAACGCTACCGGCACGGCGAAATAGATATCTTTGCCTATGACAATGCCGCAAGGCAATATCTCGAAGCAAAGAAGAATTACATCGGGATCTTACAAGATATCCTGGCGTTAAAAGCAGATATTCCAATACTTATTGGAGAGAACCATGAATAGGGCCTTCGCACTTTTTTTCGCACTGATGCTTTTCTTCGCCGCACCGTCACTCTACGCATTTTCGGCCAAAACCGCACCTGTCAGCCGCAAAAGTTTCACTTTAGAGCTTGAAGGATACGGCACGATCCGGGCTTTTTCTTCCTCTGACATAGTTGCCCGGCACCCTGGGATATTAACCGGTCTCAATATCCTGCCGGGAGAAAAATTGCAAAAAGGCGCCGTGCTTTTCGCCATATTGCCGCAATCTTCCCCGGCCGAGCTGCTCGCCCAAAAGGCGAAACTCAAGGAGGCCGGCATCGCCCTCGATTTCGCCGGCAAGGAGTATGAAAGGATCAAAAAACTCTTCTCCGGGCACGCCGCCTACGCCAAAGAGATGCAAAGGGTGAAAAAACACTATGATACGGCCGAAGCTGTCTATCAAAAAGCAAAATCCGGCCTCCAGCTCCTGACCAGACCGGTTGCCTGTCGGGCGCCGCAGACAGGAACAGCCGGCAAACTGTACTTTCGCGCCGGTGAATTCGTCAAGCAGGGGCAGGCGGTGCTGACGATTTTCTCCTGCCGGAAATTATTGGTCAGGTCTGAAATATTTGACGAAAACAACCAACTGAAGAGCGGCTTAAAAGCAGAAATATTGACGCAGTACGGCAACAGGTATACGCAGGTCGCTTCTGTTTCGGCCACCATTGAACCAGATGGCGCCAAAGAGGTTTTTTTCTTTATCAACCAGGCACAATGCCGCCTGCAACCCGGCCTGTTTGCCAAGACAAAAATCATCATCAAGCGGATGTCATCGCCTGCCGTGCCGAATGAGTCCCTGCTGCAGGCAAAGGGAAAAACCGTGGTCCTGGTGCAAACCGTTAAGGGCATAGAACAAAGAGTCGTCCGAACAGGTATATCGCAGGCGGGCTACACCCAGGTCTTATCAGGTCTGCAGGAAGGAGAAGAGGTCGTTACCCAAGGTGCCTACGAGTTGCTGCACAAGAATATTAAGCAAAATATGAAAATTCTGGATTAGTTCCATGTTAAAATACTGTCTCAAGCAACCCTTCGTTCTGCTGCTCCTGCTGCTTGCCGCCGTCATCGGCGGCATCTACGCTTACGGCCGCCTGCCGGTGGATCTCTTCCCGAATATGAACTATCCGCTGATCAACGTCATTACCCACTACCCGGGGGGGTCCGGCAAAGACGTGGAGACCCTCGTTACCCGGCCGATCGAGACCCAGATGAGTACCCTGCAAAATGTAAGAAGAATCTCATCAACATCACAACAGGGGCTGTCAATCGTTACGGTGGAGTTTGAGTGGGGCGAGACCGGTAAGGATGCCAGGCAGCTGGCGGCCCAGGCCCTGAGCGTTGCCACCGGCAGTCTGCCGGCCGGTGTCCGGCCTGTTTTGGAAAATCTCGGCTCCACCTTGCTGCAGATTGCCGAATACGGTGTCATCTATAATCGCCAAAAGAGCCGGCCGGGCGAGCTGAGAAGCTATCTCGAGACCAAGCTGGCCAACTTCCTGAAAACCGTTAACGGCGTAAACCGTGTTGAGGTGGTGGGCGGAGAAGAGAGATCCCTGGTTATTAATCCTGACAATAACAAGCTGCGACAAAACAATTTAAGCTACCAGGATATTGCCGATAAAGTGGCGGCGAATAACCTGCAGCTGCTTGCCGGCTACTATAGTGCCTATCACCAGGACCGGGCGGTAACGGGCAAAGGGATGATCCGGGGTCTCGCCGACCTGCAGAACGTGGCCCTTAACGACAAGCCCCTCTTTTTAAAGAACATCGCCTCTGTACATGTCGGCGCTCTGCCGCAACGCTATGCCGTTTATATCAACGGCAAGCCGGGAATTGCGCTGCTCATCTACAAGAATCCGCATGCCAATACCATGCAGGTCAGCCGGGGCGTGGCGGCAGCGCTCAAGACCATTGAGCCCTCACTGCCGGCAGGAGCACGCATCGTCAATATTTACGACCAGGCAAAGGTAATCGGTGATGCCGTTTCTTCTTTAAAGGACGATATCATAATCGGAATTGTCCTGGTCGCGATTATGATGATTCTTTTCCTGGGGAGTCTCGGCACCTCCCTCCTGGTGGCATTGAGTGTGCCGGTTATCGCCATCGTCACCCTGATCTTCATGGATATCCTGGGCATGAGCCTGAATATGATTACCCTGGGCGCCATGGCAGTGGCCGTCGGCATGGTCGTGGATGACTCCATCATCATTATTGAAAATATTATCCGGCACCGGGAGCTTGGCAAGGGAGCCTTTGCCGCGGCGCGGGACGGGACCAGGGAGATAGCGGCGGCCGATGCCAGCGGCACCCTGACCACCGTGGCCTCCTTTATACCGTTCCTGTTTCTGGGCGGACTGGCGGGCAGATTCGCCGGGCCTTTCGGGATAACCATCAGCATCATGCTGCTCTTGTCTCTGGTCATTTCCCTGAGCATTGTTCCGGCGTTGATGGCCCGGCAAAAAAGGTATAAATTCAAAGAGCCCCTGGCCATGCCGCTGGTATCGGCCGTGGTGGCCGTCAATCATCGTTTGCTCGATACCTTCCTGCGCCATAGGAAAACGGTTATCTTCGGCTCGCTTCTTCTTTTTATCGCCAGCAGCACAATTTTATTTTATTTGCCGGTTTCTTTTGTGCCCAAAATAGACGAAGGCTCTATTTTGTTTGAATACACGATGCCTTCCGGTACCTCTTTGCAAGAGAGTAACAAGATCGGTCACCGGATAGAAGAGATCGCCTTGCAGAATCCGCAGGTAACGGAAGTATCTCGAAGAACCGGCAGCGAAGAAGGAACCTTCCAGGTTGAGCCGGTAAACAAAGGAGAAATGGTCTTCAAGCTCAAGCCGGCAAATGAACGTAAGATAAGTATCTTCAGGGTGATGAAAGAGCTGGAAAAAGAAACCGATAAGATCCCGGGGATCATCACCATCTATCACCAGGTGACCGCTGAAAAACTGGATGAATCCATGTCCGGGCTGCCGACACTATTCGGGCTTACCGTATACGGCGGCAACGGCCGGAAACTTCAGGAGATCGCGAACGAGATTGAGAAAACAGCCGCTCATATCCCCGGTATTGAGGCCGTGGTGAATAATTCCAAGTACAAGGTCCCGCAGCTCTTGATTGTCCCGAACAGAGAAGCGCTGGCCAGGTACGGGATCAACGCGCGGGATCTTTTAAATGAAGCAAGGTATTACATCGGCGGGAAAGTTATCAGCCGGATTATCAAAAACCAGCGGGTTATCCCTATCTTTTTGCGGGCCAAAAACGGCAGCCGGATGGATTTGCAGAAGATCAGGTCCATACCCATCAAGACCGCTCTTGGCTATGTGCCTTTAAGTCGATTGGCTGAGACAAAAATCTATGCCGGGGCGGCACAGATAGAGCATATCAATCTCCAGAGGGTCGTAACGCTGCCGATGCAGGTTGGCGGCTCTATACCACAAATCACCAAAACCTTACGGCAAAAAATCACCGCCCTCCACCTGCCGAAGGGCTATTTCGTACTTTTTGGCGGCGATTATCAAAACCTGATTAAGATGGCAAAGAGTTTTGCGGTCTACGCGGTTATCGGCGCCCTGTTGATCTATATGATTATTTCGTTGCAGCTCGGGAATGCTCTGCATCCCCTGGCCATTCTCCTGGGGCTGCCGCTGCCGTTTGCGGGGGCATTTATCGCCATGGGCATTACGCATGCCGAGTTGAACCTGTCTTTTCTCATCGGCCTGATCACCCTGCTCGGGGTAGCGGTTAACAACGGCATTGTCCTGGTGGACTATATCAACCGCTATAGAAAGGACGGCCTGGAGCGGCTGGAGGCCATCGAGAAGGCGGCCAGGGCGAGAACCCGTCCCATATTGCTTACCGTGCTGACGGCGGTTGTCGCCCTCTTCCCGATAGCGCTTGGTATTGGGATCGGCTCGAAGATGCAGCAATCCCTGGCCATCTGTGTGATCGGCGGGCTTCTCGCCAATATCTTTTTCACCCTCAACGTGCTGCCGGTCATTTACAGCATACTTGATGAAAAATTCGGCCGGGCCTAAAGTCGGAATTCAGCCTAACAACCTTGGCCGGCCTGATGCTATATAGTGCAAAAATGCACGTTTTACGGATGAAAAAAAAGGAATATGTTCACATTTTATGAATGAAAAACGTTGAAAATGCCCCGGAAAGAGTATGTGGATAGTTCATGAAGCGAGATATTTATTCACACTTAGTGGCCTGGAAAAATTCTTCCCGGAGAAAACCTCTCATCCTCCGGGGGGCGCGCCAGACCGGAAAAAACCTATATTTTGCAGGAGTTCGGGCAAAAAGAGTTTGACGAAGTCTTCTACTTTAACTTTGAAGAAAGCAGCTGGCTTGGCAGCCTCTTTTCGCAGAGCCTTGCTCCGGAAAAAATAATCTCCAACCTTTCCCTGCTGAGCAAGAAAAAAATCCTCCCTGAACGTAAACCGTCACAGGCACCCCATCTTCACGCGGTCACTCCCGCCCGCATAGAGGGACTACCGGAGTCTCCCTTCGGTCGCTTACCTGCGAACGGAAGCGACTACGTAAATCTGTGGCACCTGTGACGGTTTACAGGTTGGATGTAAGGAATAGCGCAGAGTTTCACACCCTGTGATCAGTTACGAATAGTTCACGACCTCGCAAATCCCGGGATGAATATTACCTGGATCCGTGACGGCTTGAGGTATTATCCAGACAGCAAGTGTTTACAGGGGGTTGCAAAACAATCGGCCTTGCCGCTGTCCGGACTTTCTGTAGGTTGGCGTAGAGCGGGTAATTTTTAAGACATTGGGTTTCGCTTGATCCTGGCGCAGACCGGAAAGCCGGCAACACCTCAAAGCACAGCGAAACCCAACAAACTTTGATTACAGATGCAGGGCCGCGGTGGTCTGATATTCCACGTAGTCGGCAACGCCGTCGGCTATCTGATCGGCGATGTCCCGGAGATACTTGCCCTGCCGGAGGTGGGCCGCATTTTCGGGATTGCTGATAAAGGCGATTTCCGTCAGCACGGCCGGCATTTCGGCCCCGATCAGCACGTAAAAGGGCGCCTGCTTGACGCCCAGGTTTTTTATCTTGTATTGATCTTCATCCAGGCCGGAAACCAGGCTGTTCTGAACATACTCCGCCAGCCTGGATGATTCCTGGATCTTCGAATTCTGCATCAGGTCGGACAAAATGTCCTGCAGGTCACTGATATTGTGGGTGCTGGTGGCATTTTCACGAGCCGCGACCCGCATGGCCTCCGTATTGGTTGCCAGGTTCAGATAAAAGGTTTCAATCCCCCTGACCGCCGGCGAGGGGTGGGCGTTGACATGGATGGAGACAAAGAGGTCGGCTTTTTTCGTGTTGGCAATGGCGATCCGTTCCTCCAGGGGTAAGAATACATCCCGGTCCCTGGTCAGGATGACCTCGTAATGATATTTTTTCCGCAACCTGGCGGCTGTTTCCCTGGCCACCTTGAGGACGATGTTTTTTTCCTTCAGGCCGAAGGCCATGGCGCCCGGGTCCTTGCCTCCGTGGCCCGGATCAATGACAATGCGGTGGACGCCCAGGCCGAGTTGCAGGGCCAGCGGGAGCTTCGACTCGCCGGTTTCCGGGTTTTCCGCGGCTGCGGCCCCGGCTGGTCTTTTTTTCTGATCTTTCAGGACGACCAGGGGCGGGGTCCCCGTCTCGCTTATCCCGGGCTGCTGCTCCTTTTTCTCTTTTTCCCCGGCCGGTTTGCTTGCCGGGACGATTTCGGCCGCCGCCTGTTTTTCGCCTTGAGCCGGTACCGATGCCGCTTCCGGCGCAGGTTCTGCGGTTGTCGTGACCGGCGGCGCCTTTTTTTCTGCGCTTGGTTTCGGCTTCGGTGCGACGACCCGCGCCATTTTTTTGGGCCTGACGACCTTTTTCTTCCGTCCGTGTACGTCGACGATCACCCGGAAAGGATCATTCAAACTGAAAATCTTGTAGTTTGAAATGGATTGAATATCGAGGATCACCCTGACCGTGGTGGCATCGAACCGGCTGGTCCGGATCCGCCGGAGGAGCCCGTCCCGGATCGGCACCGGGGCGGTGAACTTGGGATCGATATAGCTTTGCGCAAAGTCGATAAGGAGGCGGCGGTGATGATTGTTGTGTTTTTCGAGCAGACGGGCCGAATAATGGACCGGGGCCGAAGAACGGATAACCACCCGGGCGTAATCGTCGGATGACCAGTATTTGACCGGCAGAACATTGACGAGATGCTGCCGGGCCGCGGGCAGGGGAAAGCCATGCTTCCCGGCCAGTTCCCGCAAACGGCTGACCGCCAGGGCATACTTGTCCCCTTTCGGGAAGAGCCTGATCTGCCGGGCCAGAAGCCGGGCCGCCTGCCGGGGATTTTTCTTGTCCCGCAGGAAGATTTCCGCACTGGCAAAAAGGGCATCGTCGGCCAGGTTGTCTTCGGGAAACAGGGAGACGACATCGCTGTAATAGTCAAGGGAATCATCAAGATCTTGAGGCCGGTGAAAGCGCCGATACATCCGGTAATACATCCGGGCCATCATGAAAAAGCAGTTGGGGGCCAGCGCCCCTTTGGGGGCGAGCAGATAAAGGCGGCGGAAATTACGGATACCGCGCAGCCAGTTCCGCCGTTGCCGGCCGATGCCCTGGTCACGCTCCAGGCGGTAATTATAATCCTTGGCCTCCCGGTAGCGGTCCTCAAGCCGGTTCTTCGCGCTATGGTCTTCACTTTGCCCGGCGGCAGCGGCAAGCAGGCCGCAGCAGGTAAGGGAAAAGAACACGATCAACAACAGGAAAACAAGGTGCCGTTTATTTTGCAGGATGTGGTTTCGTATCATTGAGTGGACAAAAAATGCATGCCAGGGCTGCCGAACCTTGGCGCTGAACAGTAACTTCTCGATAACCTGAATCCGTGACGGCTCTCGAACGTTCACGGATCCGGGACGTAGGTTGCGGTTGAGCCGCCTTCTGATCGTAACTGGTCACAGGGTGTGAAACTCTGCGCTATTCCTTACATCCAACCTGTAAACCGTCACAGGTGCCACAGATTTACGTAGTCGCTTCCGTTCGCAGGTAAGCGACCGAAGGGAGACTCCGGTAGTCCCTCTATGCGGGCGGGAGTGACCGCGTGAAGATGGGGTGCCTGTGATGGTTTATTCTGATCGTTGGGTTTCGTTCCTCAACCCAACCTACCGTGATTGCAGTGGTTTCATCATCTTCCTCAACTTCAGGCGAAACCCAACGGTGGTAATTGGATTGCCGCGGTTTGTTGAGAAATTATTGTAACATTGTCGGTACTTGAGCGAAGCGGATAGCCGGTTAATTATACAACTATACCTTATCCAGGGAGAATGTAAATATTCCGTGCAGATAAACCGGCGGTGCCGCTATTGTTCATCGGTCAGGATCGTTTTGGCCTGGTACAGCAACTGCAGGGCCTCCATCGGGGTCAACGAATCAGGGTTGATATCTTTGAGCAGGCTCCTGAGCGGATCGTCCTGGGGCCGGAAGAGCGAGAGCTGGCGGGGCAGCCGCTCTCCCTGCCGTTGCCGGCGCGAAGAGGCGATTGTCGGCTCGCCGCGCTGGTTGAATTCTCCCTGCTCGATATTTTTCAGGATTTCATGAGCCCGCTCGACAACATGATCCGGCACGCCGGCCAGCCCGGCCACCTGGATGCCGTAGCTGCGGTTGGTCGCCCCTTTGACCAGTTTATGCAGAAAGATGATCGAATCGTTCCATTCCCGCACGGCGATGGAAAAATTCTGAATCCGTTCCCTGGTGGCGGCCAGGTCGGTCAGCTCGTGATAGTGGGTGGCAAAGAGGGTCTTGACGCCGCGTGCATTTTTTTCCGCCAGCTCTTCAACCACGGCCCAGGCAATGGCCAGGCCGTCGTAAGTGGATGTACCCCGCCCGATTTCATCGAGGATGACGAGGCTCCTGTCCGTGGCGTTGTTCAGGATATTGGCGGTTTCGTTCATCTCGACCATGAAGGTCGACTGGCCGCGGCGCAGGTCGTCCATGGCCCCGACCCGGGTAAAAATCCGGTCCACGATGCAGATTTGGGCATGGTCGGCCGGGACAAAACTGCCGATATGGGCCATCAGGACAATGAGCGCCGTCTGGCGCAGCACCGTCGATTTGCCGGCCATGTTGGGGCCGGTAATGATCAGCAATTCGTTTTTATCCTGATCAAGATGCACGTCGTTGGGGACAAAACGGCCCGGTTCCATGGCGCGTTCGATAACCGGATGGCGCCCCTCGCGAATGGAGATTTCGTCACCTTCCGTGATCACCGGCTTGCTGTAGTGATAGCGGCTGGCCCCCTCGGCCAGGCTGGCCAGGAAGTCGAGGCGGGCAAGCCGGGCCGCGGCGTTGAGGATCCGTTCGCTCTGGCCGGCGATGCGGTTACGGATATCGACAAACAGCGTGTATTCCAGCTCCAGCCGTTTTTCCTGGGCAGTGGAAATTTTGTTTTCCAGCTCTTTGAGTTCCGGGGTAATGAATCGTTCCGCATTGACCAGGGTCTGCTTGCGGATAAAGTCTGCGGGAATCGCCCCGGCCTGGGAGCGCCGCACCTCGAAGTAGTAGCCGAAGACCCGGTTGTAGCCGACCTTGAGCTTGGCGATGCCGGTCCGTTCGCGTTCCTTCTGTTCCAGGCCGAGAATGATCTGTTTGCCGTCGCGCAGGAGGACGATCAACTCGTCCAGCTCTTCGTGAAAACCTTCCCGGATCAGGTTGCCGTCCCTGAGCGTTACCGGGGCGTCGTCCCTGATCGCCCTGTCGATCAGGTCGTGCAGGTCGGCCAGTTCGTCGAGTTCGTCGCCGATATCGTGTAGAAGTCCCGGCGGTGAGTCGGCGAGGAGTTCTTTCAGGGCCGGCAGCCGGCCGAGCGAGACCTTCATGGCGCTCATGTCCCTGGCGTTGCCGTGGCCGAGGACCAGGCGGCTGCAGAGCCGTTCCAGGTCGTAGATCTGTTCCAGGTTCTTTCGCAGGTCCCGGTGCCGGCCGGGGTCGGCCAGCAGGTTTTCAACGGCATCCAGCCGGGCCTGGATCTGCCGGCGGTCCTGGAGCGGGAAGAGGAGGCGGCTGCGCAGCAGACGCGCCCCCATGGGCGTACAGGTCAGGTCGAGGACCGAGAGCAGCGAGCCCTCGCGCCGGCCGCCGATAATGGTCCCGGTCAGTTCCAGGTTGCGGCGGGATGATTCATCGAGGACCAGGTAACCGCTGTGAGTCAGGGGGCGGAGATGGCGGATGTAGGAGAGCTCGGTCTTCTGGGTCTCCTGGATATAGACCAGCAGGGCCCCGGCCGCCCTGATGCCGGCAGACATGGATTCGCAGCCGAAACCGGCCAGGCTGGTGGTGCGGAAATGATCGGTCAGGGTGAGGCGGGCCGCGTCTTCTTCAAAGTCCATCTCCGGCCGGCTGGTGATGCACAGGCCGGGCAGCAGGGCCTGCAACATGTCGAGGAGAGCGGCCAGCCGGTCCCGCTCCGGTTCGGCGAGCAGCAGTTCCGCCGGTTCCATCCTGGTGATTTCGTCCACCACCGGGTCGAAATTACCGGCAACAAAGTCCAGTTCGCTGACGAGAAAATCGCCGGTGGAGATATCGAGGAAACCGAGGCCGGCCACGCCCTGTTTTCTGGAGCCGCCGGCCAGGGTAAGGGCGCAGACGTAACAGTTGCTTTTGTCATCGAGCAGCTGTTCCTCGGTGGTGACGCCCGGGGTGACCACCCGGATGACCTCGCGCTTGACAATACCCTTGGCCTGTTTAGGGTCCTCGGTCTGTTCACAGATCGCCACCCGGAAACCGGCCTTGACCAGCTTGCCCAGGTAGCCGGTAACCGCGTGAAACGGGACGCCGCACATGGGGATCTTGTTCTCGTCATTCTTGCTGCTGCGGGAGGTGAGCGTGATGCCGAGCACCTTGGAGGCCGTCAGCGCATCGTCAAGGAACATCTCGTAAAAATCGCCCATGCGGTAGAAGAGAATGGCATCCTGGTACTGTTCCTTGATTTCCAGGTACTGCCGGAGCATAGGGGTTATTTTCACTGGTTTATCAATCATGGTCGTTTTCCGCAGAGAGCAGTTCCTGGAAATCGGGCAGCAACAGCTCGAAGGTGTGCCTGATATGCTGGGGAATGGTTCTGATTTCGGCGATCACGGTCATGAAGTTGTGATCGCCTTCCCAGCGGGGAACAACATGGAAGTGGAGATGATCCGGGGTCCCGGCGCCGGCGGTTTCCCCCAGGTTGAGGCCGATGTTGATGCCGTCCGGCCGCAGGCGGCGGCGCAGAATGGTGCAGCAGTGCTGGAGCATGGCCATCAGGGCCGAATTTTCCCCGTCTGCCAGTTCGGTGATGTCGGCAAGATGACGCCGCGGGGCAACCAGCAGGTGGCCGTTGGCATAGGGGAAGCGGTTCAGCAGCACCACGGTCAGCCGGTCGCGGTAGAGCAGCAGGTGTTCCCCGGCAAACGGTTTGTCGCCCGGCGGTTCGAACAAACAGCCCTGGGGCCGGGCAGCCGTGCCCAGCACATGCTCCATGCGCCATGGGGTCCACAGGGTTTTCATCAGAGACGCGGGACCTCGTGGATGGAGCCGCGCAGCCGGTCGTCTATCTCCAGGATGGCGTAGGTGCCGGGAGCGCCGAAACGGCCGGTGCCCCGGAAACTGCCGGGATTGATGACCAGGGTGCCGCCGTAACTGTGGCAGACCGGCCGGTGCGTGTGGCCGTAAACGATACAGTCGGCTGCGGGAAAAAGAGCCAGGAGGGCGCCTTCGATGTCCCGGCCGAGCTGGGAGCCATGGGTCAGGCCGATGGTCAGCCGTTCCAGCTCGAAGGATTCTTCGCCCGGCAAGGCCAGGGAAGCGGAGGAGCCGCACATGTTGCCATGCACGGCATAGACTTTTTTGCCGTTAAAGGCGTCGAGAACGGAGATATCCGTCAGGTCGCCGGCATGGATGATTACCTCGCAGCCGGCGAAACAGAGTTCGACCTGTTGCCTGAAAACATCATCAACCCGGGAAAGATGGGTGTCGGAGAGTATACCTGCCTTGATTGTCATTTGCCTGCCACTTGCTTGTCATTCATTATTGCCGCCTTGCATCTGCACCGTTCTCGAACGCTCACGGACCCCGGGATGCTCAGAGTGGAAATGTATAAGAGATCCATCCAGAAGACAAGATGTAACTGTTCACCGCACTCCATCTTCGGACGCCCAGGCCGCCTCGCATGGTCATACTAGTAACCGTTCACCAGAGGCAATAAACTACCCTCAACTCGTAACTGTAACCGTTCAGATGTGCCCCAGATTCAGACATCCGGACCTCGGAGATTTTACTGCGATACCTGTTTTCAAAACAGGCTCACCTTGATCTCGTACCGGTGACATCAGGAGGTCTGAACGTGAATCCGGCGAATACCACTGGATTGCCGCGCTCCGCTCGCAATGACGACTCATGCTTCCCAATCCGTCACTGCGAGGAGCGTAGCGACGCGGCAGTCCAGAAGAGATCCTGAACTTTACGGCAAAATATGGTAACAATAAAAAATCCGAAGAAACGAAGTCGTTCAGACAACCAAATAACGGAATTAAG
>BDTX01000005.1 GCA_002897615.1 bacterium BMS3Bbin14 | reverse complement strand
AGAAGCTTTCAGAGTTCAGCTCTCAACTTTCTATAGTTCAAGCTAAAAGGAAAAAACTTGAATCGATCTATTTTCAGATAAAAAATGCAAAAGAACACTCACTGGATGTAGAAACTCTTCCTGTTTTTGCTAATAATAAAACCCTCCAGGCACTTCTAGGAAAGATTTACACATCTAAACAGAATATTAATGAACTTTCAAGAACGTACGGCTATAAAAATCCTGTTATGATTAAGGCCAAGGAAAAGCTCAACAGTTTAAAGAAAGAAAAAGAATCCGAAATACAAAAAATTTTTCAGGGCACAAAAAATGCCTATGACCTTGCCGTCTCGCAGGAAAAAAATATCACCGACCTCCTCAATGCAACGAAGAATGAGCTGCTGAACCTGAATGAGAAATCCGTTCAATACTCAATTATGAAAAGAGATGTGGATACCAATTCGGCTCTCTATGATACACTTACTGCGAGTTTAAAAAAGGCAAGTGTTACTCAACAAGCACAGAATGTGAATGTCTGGGTTCTGCAAGAAGCCTCTCTGCCCCGATATCCATCCAGGCCCCGGAAGGTATTGAATTTGCTGCTGGGGTCTATACTTGGGTTTTTAGGAGGGGTTGGTCTCGCGTTCTTTTTGGAGTATCTTGATAATACTGTTCAATCTCCGGGGGAGATTGAACAACGGTTTGGCCTTACCGTACTTGGGGCAATTGAGCAATTAAAGGGAAAAGACCAGAAAGTCGAGTCTTTTATTCAGCAAGATCCCCTCTCACCCTTCGCTGAAAGTTATAGACTCATCCGCTCAAACATTTTGCTTTCGTCCGTAGACCATCCACCCCGCAGAATACTCTTCACCAGTATGGCACCTTCAGAAGGAAAGACTGCGACAACTGTTAATATCGCAAGGATTTTAGCGCAATCCGACAAAAAAGTACTCGTTATGGACTGTGATTTGCGCAGACCCAGACAACATACTCTTTTTTCCATACCAAATTCCGTTGGCTTGAGCAGTTACCTGACCGGGAACACAAAAGAAAATATTGTTCAGCGTATACAGGGAGAGGCTTTCTCTCTTGTCACCGCCGGCCCCGTTCCTCCCAATCCGGCAGAATTGCTCGATTCTGCTAGAATGAAGGCATTATTAGACCGCATGGCGGATATCTACGATTTTGTTCTTCTTGACTCTCCTCCGCTGCAAAGTGTCACAGACAGTCTTTCCCTAAGCACCATCGTAGATGGAACCATTATTGTTGTTCGGGCCGGAGAAACTACCTATGATATGATTGAAAACGGATTAAGGCAATTAAAATCTATTAATGCACATTTGCTTGGGTTTATACTTAATGCAGTAAGCAAAAATACCGGTGCTGAAGGCTATTATCATGGTTATTATAAATACTACAGTAAAAACGATTAGACAGCCATAGTAATTGATTGGCAATAGCCTGGTTTGTTGAGTTTCGCTCTGCTTTGTGCCATTTATGACTTTTCGGTAGGAAATAACCAGGAATACATGAAATTCAACGTCTTGACTACGATCCGCTTAATGCCTGCCTGGGAAATTTGGAATAATAGAATGTTCGATTATCTTTCAATTCCCTTTAAACACTTGCTGTAAGATATGTGTCTCAAATGTGCACGATCCGGACGGATAGCTTGATAACCCTCTCTCCATGCTGTAGCACGTTCTGAGCTGTGCTGATTGGTCTTGCTGAACTCTTACAATGTAATGTGATTCATTGCGGATAATCATGTATCGGACTGCGTTTATTCTCTTTATTGCAACTCTTATTTTTGCTCCTCTTGCCTTTGGCACTACCGAACAATGGTCAATGGCAACGGTGCAATTGCTCGTATGCTGTAGTGCTTTCTGTCTTGTTTTTTCTTTAAAGAACAAAGAAGCACGTCTGCTCACCCCCCCCGGCATGTTGCCGCTTGTTCTTCTTGTGCTCTGGATGTTTTTTCAGTTTTTACCCCTGCCGGCGGCAATAGTTCGGATAGTCACGCCTGCAATATACGGTATATACAAGCCTATTTGCGAAGTTTACGGTCAGAGCCAGGACCTGTGGATTCCATTGACCGTCAACCAGAAAGCCACTCTCTTTGAGTGTATGCGAATTGCATCTTATGCCCTGTTTTATTTTCTCACGGTCCAAATCTTGAGTAATGGAACGCGTCTCAAAAATACCGTCAAGATTGTTGCCTATCTATCGATTTCTATAGCTTTCCTGGCAATAATTCAAAAATTCAGCTCGCCGGATAAAATCTACTGGTTCAGGAGTGCTCCTGAGCATGCTGATATCTTTGGTCCATGGGTGTACCATAACCATTATGCCGGTTTCATGGAAATGATGTGCCCCCTGGTGTTTGCACTCTTTCTGTTCTATCGGCCCACTGTGGACCATGAAAAATCATTGCGGAGCAGGCTCGCGGCAGCGTTTACCCTGCCGGGCAGTAACCTCCATATTTTTTTTGGTTTTGGTGCGATTATTATCGTTTCATCCATTTTTCTCAGTCTTTCAAGGGGAGGGATAATCAGCCTCACCCTTGCTTTGGCACTCTTCCTGGTCATCCTTGCCAAAGAACATATTAAGTTCAAATTTGTAACATATGGCTTTATTGTAATCTGTGTTGTTCTTATGATTACCTGGTTTGGCTGGGGCCCCGTGGTTGACAAATTTGGCACAACTTTTACAGCAACGGGGCGGATTGAAAATGTCAGGTTGATACTGTGGAAGGATTCTCTGCAAATAATCCGTGACTTCTGGACTACCGGTACAGGTTTCGGTACGTTTATTCATATTTATCCACTCTATACAACACTATCTAGTAATTTCATTTTTGACCATGCTCATAACGATTATATCGAACTACTTACCGATGGCGGCATAGTTGGCTTCGCCCTCGCTGCCTGGTTTGTTTTGACAATTATTATTCATGGGTGGAAAAAAATACAACTCAGGCGGGACCGCTACGCCATCCTTATTTCCGTAGGCGCTCTGACAGGAATAGTTGCAATACTTTTGCACAGTGTAACAGATTTCAACATGCACAATGGTGCCAATGGCCTTTATTTCTTTTTTCTCTGCGGGCTGCTTGTGTCAGCAGGAAATACACGGTTATATTACCGTACCATGCCTACATTACTTGATAAGGCCGGCTCAAATACCAAAATAATTTTATTTGCAGCTACCCTGTTACTTGCAGGGGCAACCATTTTTGTTCAAGGCGGAGCCCTATTCGCCGATGCCGTCTACTCAAAAGTTGCCAATATCTATCTCAACAAAAATCTCTCTGAAGAAAAACTCCTAACCGTTGCCTCTACAGCAAGACGCGCTGCCCGATATGACCCGCTGGAAGGTAAATATTCATTTGCTCTCGGCAGTACGCAAATTTTCCTTAACCAGCCAAAAAAGGCCCTGGCCTCATTTATACAGGCCGCCGAAAAGGACCCGCTTTCCGGAATCTATCTCCAGCGGCTGGCATTGATGCTCACGACAGTAGACAAGAGCGCGGCGGAAAAATTAATGCCGATTGCCTATGCCAGGGCCCTGAACAAAGACTCTCTGATACTGACTTGGGCGGAATGGCTTTTATCGATGAACGAACGGGAAAAGGCGATCCTGATGCTCCAACAGGTTTTTGCCAGCAAGCCCCAACTTGTCAAAAAAATAATGCCTGCCATCATGGGTTATTCTTTTAACCGCCGGGAAATAACCATAATGCTGCCTGATTCGGTCGGCGCCTGGGTCTATTACGGCCATCTGGTCGAACAACAGGGCAACATGAAGGATGCAGAATTTTACAGAACGCGGGCCCTTGATTTCCTTGATCGGGAAAAAGTGATTAAGCCATGGTATTTTAGTCAACTTTACTGGTTTTATTACAGACGGGAAAAATATGATCAAGCGCTGATTGTTTTAAGAAAGGCGATCGAAAGACTACCGGAACATGCCCAATTCCATGTATACCTTGGTGATTATTATATGAAAGAAGGTATTTTCTACCGGGCAAAGGAAGAATATGATCAGGCCTTGCTCCTCGAACCAGCCGACGAGAAGACAAGAAAAAAACTTGAGAAACTCCAAAACATAAGAGATGGCAACGGTTAATCCGTGATGTGTTTTTCGGCAAACTGGGCCATCAGCTCATGGATTTTATATGGTGGTCGCACCTTAAAATAATGGTCAACAACGGCATGCCCCATTTCATGGGCAAGGACTCGCAGGTTGGTATCATCAACGGATATGTAAATAGTTTTTTCCGAGAGGGCATAGTATGCAATATCTTCCTGACGTTCACCGTAGGTTTGTTTATATTGTTTCGCCACATCGTCGGCATCGGGCAAAAGCACCAGAGTGACGTGCATTTTATCCGGGAACATGTTAAGAACAACCTCCGTTTTTTCAACAATAAGGTTAACCTTGGCCTTAACCTCATCTTCCACGGTCTCCACGTCTTTTCCCCGCATCATCGCGGATAGTTTCCTTCCCATGATCAGTTTGTTATCGAATTCACGCAGCATTCGCTTGCCACTGTATTGCAGTGTCACATATCTGCTCTGAATTTCCGTAGCAAATGCCGGGTGTGTGAAGACAATACACAGCGCAATTAAACAAACAGAGCTGAAGAGAGTTTTATTCATCCGCGATGGTAAAGGAAGTCGTAACCTTACGAATTGCATTATTTTGTTTGCGGATGGATTTAAACTTCTCAAGTAAAGAATCTTTGCTCAAAGATGACACATCTGTCCGGTCCATCATCTCTGTCAATTCATCTATGGCCTGTGAGTGTTTATCAATTTCTCTTATTTTCTGGGATAGATGATAATTAAAGGCATTAATTTGGGCTGCAAGTTCACTTCCCTCATCATGTGTGCGGAGGGAAACGGTATCTTTGAGGTTGCCGGCAATCATGTTTTTCAGGGTCATCTCAAAGCGAAATTGAGGACCGGCAATGCGGTGACTGACAAGCAGGGCGGCAAGCACCAGCAAACTGCCGCCAAAAATAATAAATACCCAGTTGGCGGCAAGGGCATTCTTAAAAAGCATTATGGGAGTCTGGCCAAGCTGCAAGGTATTGTTCTTGTAGCTCATCGTCATGCTGTCGGCTGAAAACATGCCAAGAATAACGGTAAACAGTATGATGCTGCCAATGACAAAGAGGAAAAGTCCAAGGATCATTTTTCCCTGGAATTTTTGTTTGATGAAATAATTTTTTCTCTTAAACTTTTGTCTCATGGCTTCTCTGTCTTATCTGGAATGATTATAGGTACAAGTTCACCAACACCTCATCTTCGCCCGTTTCGGCCTCCTCACATCCGCCAAGGATAGATTCGGAGTCCCAAACGAACGAATCTAAGGCATTTGTGAACTCGTACGGGCGGAGTATCCTCCGAGGTTACCGCCCCTGATGAACTGGAATGATTATGGTTGCCCGATCGCGAATCTCTTTAATCCAGGCAGTCAGTGCTCTCTCTTTTTTGTAGTTGGATATAATTTTTCTGATTAATTTACGATTCCCATGAAACGACTCTTGTTCCGGACCTGGTTCGATTCTGTCGAGACGGAACGATATAGCTCCACCGTCGGTGCCGAAATCAGTCACCACATCTCCACATTGCATGCTGCCAAGTATAAGTTTAAGAGAGTCGGAAAGATCATCAAACAGGATCGATCGTTGTTCTGGTTTCTGGCTGGAACCGTGCGAATTGTTTCCTGGCAGACGGGTGTAGGTAAACACTTTACCATAATTTGAGATATACCGATCAATGTCCTGGTCCGTTACCTTTGTTTTTGTGTCACGGAACTGCCTGTCTATGAGAATCTTGATAAGAGATTGCTCATAATAATTCTGGACTGATCTGCGGAAGGATGGCTCCTTGTCAATATTCAGGCGCTGAGCTTCCTGTAGCAACAGTTCATGGATAATGATATCGTCAAGTATTGCTTTGTTGTCCTTGCGGTGGTTACCGCTCTGCGCTTTTTTTTGGTCAAGTAAGCTTAGGGGAAGACTATGACCGTTGACCGTAACCAAGATATCTTTATTTATTATTTCAGGTTTGGGCCAGAGATAAAAAGCAGTGACAGAGGTAACGGCAAGGACGATGGCAAGAAGTGTGAAGAGGTATTTCATTGGCTGGGTAGATGGCAGTATGTTTGTCGGTTCTGACTACAATGCATAACGCAAATTGTGAAAGCAGCTTTTTATTTTATTATTAGGTCAAACAGGTTGAAATGCAAGCAAAAATAAGGCTATTTTTCAGGGAGCATCACTGTCGACTTAATGAGCACTCTAGTTAATGTAACCGGGGTTGTCCGCCCGTGTCTTGGCAAATTACTCTTTCTTCCTTCCCGCAAAATACAAACATTACTGCATTGTAATGTTCCTGTAATGCTCCTGTAAGGTTGCCTGTCTATGATGATGCCGTCTGAGTGTAACTGATCACAGGGTGTGAAACTCTGCGCTATTCCTTACATTCAACCTGTAAACCGTCACAGGTGCCACAGATTTACGTAGTCGCTGCCGTTCGCAGGTAAGCGACCGAAGGGAGACTCCGGTAGTCCCTCTATGCGGGCGGGAGTGACCGCGTGAAGATGGGGTGCCGGTGACGGTTTACGTCTGAGGAACTATTGTCCCGGCCATGGGCGTAAAAGTCAATGTCCGGTGACCGCCCGGCGGTATTGTCAATCCGGGCGGCAACCTCCCCATGGAGGGACAAGAACCCGGAAATCATCACCGGCCGCCGGTTTTTGAACCAGCGGGACGGCATGCGAGGAGCACACAGTTATGATTGAGGCCAGAGAGCTCAGCAAAACGTATGATGATGTCGAGGCCCTGCGCCAGGTCTCCTTCAAGATAAAATCCGGCGAGGTGATCGGGCTCCTGGGCCCCAACGGGGCAGGCAAGACCACCCTGATGAAGATCCTCACCGGCTTCATTCATCCGTCCTCGGGCACCGCCCTGATCGACGGACTGGATGTCCTGAAGGAAACGGCCAGGGTGCGGGAGATCATTGGTTACCTGCCGGAAAACTCCCCGGTTTATCCGGAACTGACCGTGCAGTCCTATCTGAAGATGATCGCCGAGCTGCGCAATATTCCCCCGGCCGAGCAGCGGGGTTACATCTCCGAGGCCGTGTACGCCGCCGGGCTGGCCGACCGCTTAACCACCCCGATAGGCTCTCTCAGCAAGGGGTACCGGCAGAGGGTGGGGCTGGCCCAGGCCATTCTCCACAAACCCAAATTGCTGATCCTCGATGAACCGACCAACGGCCTTGATCCTACCCAGATTATCGAGGTCCGGCGGTTGATCAAAAAATTATCCCAAAAGTCCACCATCCTCCTTTCCACCCATATTCTCTCCGAGGTGGAGGCCACCTGCAGCCGGGCAATCATCATTATCCGCGGCGAGTTAAAGGCCGATGCCCTGCTTTCAGAGATGGAGTCGACCAACCTGGCCCGGATATCCTTCACCGGGAGCGACCGGCAAACTTCGATCATCCGGCAGCTTCAAGGTCTGCCCGGCGTCAAACATGTGGAAATCATTGCCGATCCCAAAAATCCGCTGACCTTGAGCGTCAAAAGCCAGGCGGACGACATCTGTCCGCGAATCTTTACCCTGGCCAAGGACAACGACTGGCCCCTGTGCGAACTGCGTCGGGAAACCAGGACCCTGGAAGCGGTGTTCAACGAACTTATTGCGGCGGATGGAGGTGGACGATGAAGCAGATGCTGTCGATTACCAGAAAAGAACTCAAGGCCTATTTCAGTTCGCCGATGGCGGCCTTATTCATAGGCGCCTTCCTGGTGGCCGTCCTGTTCTCTTTTTTCTGGCTGGAGACATTTTTTGCCAGGAATACCGCCGATGTCCGGCCCCTGTTCCGCTGGATGCCGATCCTGATGATCTTCCTGGTCGGGGCGCTCACCATGCAGCAATGGAGCGAAGAAGAACGGTCCGGCACCATGGAAGTCCTGATGACCCTGCCGGTGCGGCTCTGGCAGTTGGTAATGGGCAAGTTCCTGGCGGTCCTGATCCTGGTGGCCATTGCCCTGGCCCTAACCTTTGGCCTGCCCCTCACGGTAGCCCATCTCGGCAACCTGGACTGGGGGCCGGTATTCGGCGGTTACCTGGGGGCGCTGTTGATGGCCTCGGCATATATCGCCATCGGCCTCTTTGTCTCGTCCCGCACCGACAATCAAATCGTCGCTTTGATCATGACTGTTCTGCTGGCCGGCTTTCTTTATATCCTGGGCTCCAGCGGCGTCACCGGTTTCATGAACAACAGCACTGCGGAATTTTTTCGCTCCCTGGGCACCGGCAGCCGCTTCGCCAGTATTGAACGCGGGGTTATCGACCTGCGGGATGTCTTTTATTACGTCTCTCTCACCACCTTCTTTTTAGTCTTGAACGGCATCTCTCTGGACCGTAAACGCTGGAGTTCCGGGGCCAACACCCGCAGCTACCGGCGGACCGTCACCACGGCCGCCGTCCTGATCGCCCTGAATCTCCTGGCCGCCAATATCTGGCTGAACAAGGTGAACAACGCCCGCCTGGATCTCACTGAGAATCATGAATATTCCCTGTCCCAGACCACCCGCGACCTGATTGGCAACCTGCCTAACCCCTTAATCCTGCGGGGTTATTTCAGCGAAAAAACCCACCCCCTCCTTTCCCCCCTGGTCCCCAGGATCAAGGACATGATGCGGGAGTACGGCATTGCCTCCAACGGCCATATCCAGGTCTCTTTCGTTGATCCCAAGTATAATCCGAAGATGGAGGCGGAGGCCAACCGGGAATACGGCATCAAGCCGGTGCCATTTGAGGTGGCCGGCCGTTACGAGTCTTCGGTTATCAATTCCTATTTCAATATCCTGGTTAAATATGGCGATCAGCATGTGGTGCTGGGCTTTGACGATTTAATCGATGTCCGGCGGCGCGGCGACGGCCGGATCGATGTCCGGCTCAACAACCTGGAATACGACCTGACCAAATCAATTAAGAAAGTGGTGTACGGCTTCCAGAGCCTGGGCGATGTCTTTGCCAAGGTAAACAAGCCCCTGACCCTGACGGCGATAATCAGCCAAGGCTCCCTGCCCGGACCACTGGCCAAGATGCCGGGGAATATCAGCCAGGTCGCCAGGGAACTGGTCAAGGAGTCGGACGGCAAATTAAAGTTTGTGATGGTTGATCCCGGCCGGGAGCCCGGCAAATTGCCGGCCCTGAAAAAACGCTTCGGGATAGAGCCGATGAAAACGGTTTTTTTCGCCAACGATACCTTCTACCTCTACCTCTACCTCACCACCGGCAAGCAAAATCAGCGGATTTATCTTACCGCCGATATGAGCAAAGGGGAGATTAAAAAGGAGATAGCGGCTGTTTTAAAACGCAGTTCCGCCGGTTTCCTGAAGACCATCGGCATCTGGACCCCGCCGCAGAGGCAGCCGCGGATGGCTATGATGGGGCGGCAGCCGCGGGCGCAGTATCAAATGATCCAGCAGACCCTGATGGCTAATTATAATCTTGAAAAGATTGACCTTGGCCAGGGCCGGGTGCCGGGAGATGTCGATGTCCTGCTCCTGATCGCCCCGCAGAATTTGACGAATATAGAGCGCTTTGCCATTGATCAATATCTGATGAAGGGTGGGGCGGTCGTGGCCCTGGCCGGCAACTATCTCCTTGACCTGAGTCCCTATTCCAGGGTCCTGCAGGTCAAGAAGGTCAAAAACGGCCTGGCCGACCTCCTGAGTTCTTACGGCATCAAAGTAGGGCAGTCCCTGGTCCTGGACAAACAGAACGAGCCCTTTCCCATCCCGGTAACCAGAAACCTGGGCGGTCTCCAGGTCCAGGAAATCAGGATGCTGGATTACCCGTTCTTTGTCGATGTTCGGGGCAACGGCATGGACAAGGACAGCCCCATTGTCGCCAACCTGCCGGCCGTGACCATGAACTGGGTATCGCCTTTGACTATTGATCCGGCAAAGAGCAAGGGCCGCAAGGTGGTCAGGCTGCTCACTTCAAGCCCCGATTCATGGCTCCGGAGCAGCACCAATATTCAGCCTGATTTACAGCGTTATCCCCAGGAAGGTTTCGCGCCGGGGCGGAAGATGAAGAGGGAGCTCCTGGCGGTCTCCGAGCAGGGGGTCTTTAACAGTTATTTCGCCGACCGTCCCGACCCGCGCCAGGTGGAACGGGAAAAGGAGATCAAGGCGGCTGCGGCGGCCAAGTCCGCCAAGGGCAAAGCCGCATCCCGGCAGCAGAAAACGGTAAACCTGCCCCTGGGGCCGGTAATTAAAAAATCTCCGGCGGCCGCCCGCCTGGTGGTGGTTGGCAGCTCGGAGTTCATTGATGATATAGTGTTGCAGATTTCCCGCTCGACCAGCCATGACCGTTTCCTGAACAATATGGGTTTTGTCCAGAACTCGGTGGACTGGGCCGTGGAGGATGAGGACCTCCTGGCTATCCGCTCCCGTGGTTCCCAGTCCCGCCTGCTCATCCCCCTCACCCGGCAGCAGGAAATTTTCTGGGAGTGGCTGAACTATGCGGCGGCTCTTCTCGCCCTGGTGCTTGTCAGCCTGTATGGCGGCCTGCGGCGGCGGAAGGAGAAGCCGATGGCCCTTGATCCACAGGCATAGAGGTCAGCCGTCACAGGCACCCCATCTTCACGCGGTTCCTTCCTCCCGCATAGAGGGATTATGGCGAGCGAAAGCAACTGCGCAAATATGGGGCACCTGTGCCAACTTACAATTTTGAGCAATGTAATACCGCAGAGTTACAAATCCAGTGATGAGATACGCATAGAGGTGTGAAAAAATGACTAAAGCAAAAAATACCGGCCTTTTCATCCTGCTCATCATCCAGGCGGCGCTTATTGTTTATCTCTATCGGCCCGGCCAGGGCGCTCCCCCCCCGGCGACGTTGCTTTTCAGCGGGCTGCGGCCGGAGATGGTTACCTCGTTTACCATTACCGATAACATGGGCAAAACCATCAGCCTGGCCAAAATCAAGCAGGCCTGGACCGTGGGTTCCGACGGCTATCCCGGCGACAATGACAAGATCAATAACCTGGTCAGGCGGATCGCCGGCCTGAAAAGCTCCCGCCTGGTTTCCCGCACCAGGGGCAGCCACAGCCGCCTGAAGGTGGGCGACGAATTATTCAATCGCAAGATCGTCCTCTCCGGCCCCGATCGCAAAAAGGCCGTAACCTTTTTCCTGGGCACCGCCCCCAGCGCCAGGACCATTTACCTGCGCCGGGCGGGCGAGGATGATGTCTACGAGGTCAGCGGCCTCTCGATCTGGAAATTACAGACAGACAAGGAGTCATGGTGGCAGAGAAAATATGTCGCGGTCAAGAACGCCGATCTGCAAAGCCTGACCTTGACCAACCACGGGAAGATCATCAGCCTGCAGCGTGATGCCAAGGGAAACTGGCAACTGGCCGGGACACCGGCCGACCGCAAACTGGACAGGAACAGGGTGACCAAACTCCTGAATAGCGTCTGTAGGATATCCATCAGCGGCTACGAGGGAAAAAACTTTGCGCCCCGGGATAAGGCCATTGCCACGATTACCTATAAAACCAGGGACAAAACCTTTAAGCTGCGGATCTGGCCTAAAAATAACAAGGCTAACGAGCAGGTCATCAAGAATTCGCAGTCCCGGTTTTATGCCAGGCTGGAGCCGTATATCCTGCAAGACACCCTGGAATTAAAAAAGTCGGACCTGCTGCTCAAGCTTAAGCAGCCGTCTAAACAGCCGCCGGCAGCCGCAGAGAAGAAGGGCGCCCCGGCCCCTGCTCAATAACCACGATTCCAGCTATGGGGAATCAACCATAGTGCGGCTGTCCTGGTGTCCTCTGTCAAGCGCCGGCCGGCGCTTATCAAAGGCAATCGAGGCGGGATGCTGCCCCCGGCCGTCCTCTCTCTAACCCCTGCGTGCGGTTTTTCCGCACCAGGGGTTCTTTTTTTCATCCCGGCGCTCTCCGCACTACCGGGCCGGGTACAAAGCAAAACAGGGAATTTATTTTTTTGGTTTGTAATGTAACGGCGTTGTCAGTATATTTCCAAGTCACGCTTTTACAGACCGGACCCGAATTTGAAACCATAACCTTGTTGTTCTCTTTGGCATTTTCGGATTCTAAACTGAAAAAACTTCAATTTGCAAATTATCCCGTGGCCGAGCACCAATACGACGAATCAAAAATAAAAACTCTCAGTTCCCTGGAGCATATCCGCTTGCGGCCCGGCATGTATATCGGCCGCCTGGGAGACGGTTCCCACCCGGATGACGGCATCTACATCCTCCTGAAAGAGGTGATTGACAACTGCGTCGACGAGTTCATTATGGGGGCCGGCAAACGCATTGATATTGCGATTGATGATAACGGCCGCTGCCGGGTGCGCGATTTCGGCCGGGGCATCCCCATGGGCAAGCTTGTTGAATGCGTGTCGGTGATCAATACCGGCGCCAAGTACAACACCGACGTGTTTCAATTTTCCGTCGGCCTGAACGGCGTGGGCACCAAGGCGGTCAACGCCCTGTCAGCGGAATTCGTCGTCTGTTCCTTCCGGGAAGGCCGTTTTAAAAAAGCGGTCTTCAGCCACGGCAGCCTGCTGTCCGAGGACGAGGGACCAAGCGAGGAGAATGACGGCACCCTGATCGAATTCCTGCCGGCCAGGGACCTGTTCCCGGATTTTGTCTTTGATCGGCAATTCATCGAAAAACGGCTGTGGCGCTATGCCTATCTCAATGCCGGGCTCAAACTCTATTGTGACGGAGAGTGTTTTTTCTCGGAACACGGCCTGCTGGACCTGCTGGCCGGAGAGATCAACGGCAAGCAGCTGTACGAGCCGATTTTTTTCTCAGACAAGGCCCTGGAGTTCGCCTTCACCCATACCGACGATTATGGTGATTCCTACTTTTCCTTTGTCAACGGCACCTATACCAGCGAAGGCGGTACGCACCTGTCGGCCTTCCGGGAAGGGATCCTCAAGGGGGTCAACGAGTTTACCGGCAAAAAGTACAACGGCCGGGACGTCCGGGACGGGATCGTCGGCACCATGGCGGTCAAGATCCAGGAGCCGATCTTTGAATCGCAGACCAAAAATAAGCTGGGCAACACCGACATCCGTTCCTGGATCGTCAATACCGTCAAGGATGCCGTGGTCGATCATCTCTATAAGTACCCGGAAACGACCGAGTTCCTTCTTGACAAGGTGCAGCGCAACGAGCGGGTCAGGCGGGAGCTGCAATCGGTCCGCCGCGAGGCCAAGGCCAACGCCAGGAAGGTGGCCCTCAAAATTCCCCAGCTGAAGGACTGCAAATTTCATCCCTCCCGGAATCATCCTTCAAAGCCGGGCCGGGAGAACATGATCTTTATCACCGAAGGGCAGTCGGCCGCCGGCTCTATCGTCAGTTCCCGCGACCCCATGCTCCAGGCGGTTTTTTCCCTCAAGGGCAAGCCCATGAACGTCTTCGGCCACCGCCTGGATACGCTCTATAAGAATGACGAGATGTACAGCCTGATGCGGGCCCTGGATATCGAAGAGTCGGTGGGCAGCCTGCGTTTCGACAAGGTCATCCTGGCCACGGATGCCGACGTGGACGGCCTGCATATCCGTAACCTGCTGCTGACCTTTTTCCTCCACTACTTTGAATCGCTCGTCAAACTGGAGCATGTCTATATCCTTGAGACTCCGATTTTCCGCGTCAGGACCAAGACCACCACCTGCTACTGTTACAATGACAAGGAAAGGGCGGCGGCGGTAAAAAAACTCCAGGGCCGGGGCAAGACGGCAAATAAAGTGGAAATCACCCGCTTCAAGGGCCTTGGTGAAATCTCGCCGCCGGAATTCAAACAGTTTATCGGCCCGGACATGCGTCTCCGCCAGGTCCGGATCGATTCGCTCAGCGAGATTTCCCGGGTACTCAGCTTTTACATGGGCAAGAATACGCCCGAGCGCCGCCAGTACATCATGGATCACCTGATATTGAGGCCGGTATGACCGATATTCCAGTCCCCCAGGTTAAATACGGCAAACTGCAGCGTCTTTTTGACGATAACTTTCTCGATTACACCTCCTATGTCATTCGGGACCGGGCCATCCCGGACATCGATGACGGGTTGAAGCCGGTTCAGCGCCGGATCCTGCAGACCCTGTATAATATGGATGACGGCCGTTTTCACAAGGTGGCCAACGTGGTCGGCGCGACCATGAAACTCCACCCCCATGGCGACCAGTCAATCTTCGCCGCCCTGGTCAACCTGGCCAACAAAGATTACCTGATCGACCGGCAGGGCAACTTCGGTAATATTTTTACCGGGGACCAGGCGTCGGCGGCCCGTTATATCGAATGCCGCCTGACGCCCCTGGCCCTGGCAACCCTGTTCAACAAGGACCTGACCGAGTTTACGGATTCCTATGACGGCCGGATGCAGGAACCGGTTACCCTGCCGGCCAAACTGCCTCTTCTGCTTCTGCTTGGCGCGGAAGGTATTGCCGTGGGCATGGCCACCAAAATCATGCCCCATAATTTCTGCGAACTGCTTGAGGCGCAGATCAAGTATCTGCGCGGCAATGAATTTATTCTCTATCCCGATTTTCCCCGCGGCGGCATCATCGATGTTTCCAACTATAATCAGGGTAACGGCCGGCTCCGCTGCCGGGCCCGCATCAAGGAAGTTGACGACAAGACCATTGTCATCCGGGAACTGCCCTATAACCTGACCACCCAGGCCCTGATCGATTCCGTGGAAAGGGCGGCCAAGGCGGGAAAACTCAAGATCGCCGCTATCAACGACTATACCGCCGAGGAAGTGGAGGTCGAAATCAAGCTGGCCCGGGGGGTTTACGCCGCCGAGACCATTGACGCGCTGTTCGCCTTTACCGATTGCGAGCTCAGTGTATCGCCCAACCTGGTGGTTATCCGGCAAAACATGCCCTGTCAGCTGACCGTGGACGAAGTGCTCCGCCACAATTCGGACAAACTGGTCCGGGACCTTGAAAAAGAACTGCACATTGAACTGGAGCGGCTCCGGGAAAAGCTCCATGCCCGCAAACTGGAACAGATTTTCATTGAAGAGCGCCTGTACAAACAGATCGAAGAGATCACCCGTTACCGGGAGGTGCTGTCTACGGTCCATGCCGCCCTGGAACCATTTGCCGATGATTTGCCGCGGCCGGTGACCAAAGAGGACGTGGAAAGGCTGCTGGAAATCAAGATCCGGCGGATTACCCGCTTTGACATCAATCGCCAGCACAAGGAAATCCGGGCAATTGAAAAAGGTATCAGGAAAGTCGAGAAGGACCTGACGGACATTGTCGGCTTTACCGTCAATTATCTGCAGTCCCTGCTTGATAAATACGGCCCTCTCTACCCGCGCCGCAGCAAAATCGAACATATTGACGAGGTCGATGTCCGCGCCGCCGCTCTGTCCAACCTGGTGGTGGGGTATCACCGGGAATCCGGTTTTCTCGGCCACAAGATCAAGGCCGAGCACAAAACAAAGGATATTGAGTTGACCTGTTCGGAGCTGGATCGCCTGTTCCTGATTTTCCGCAACGGTTCATACCGGGTCGTCAACGTGACGGATAAGTTTTTTGTGGGCAGCGATCTCCTGTGGCTGGGAATAGTAAAAAGTGACCTGGTTTTTAATGTGATCTACCGCGACGGCCGGGAAAATTACACGTACATCAAACGGTTTCGGACGCCAAAGTTCATCGTGAACCGTGAATACCGTCTTTTCCCCGAACACAAACGTTCGGTTATCCAGATGCTGGCAGTGGGGGAGACGGGCATTCGAGCCCGCATCAGCCTGGTCCCGTCCTCGCGGGCCAGGTACAACAGCCTGGAAATAGACCTGGACGACTACCAGATCAAAGGGGCAGGGGCCAAGGGGAAACGGGCCGGCAACCGGGTTGTGCGCCGGGTCACCAACATCACCGGCAAATCGCCGGCCCGAAAAACAACGGCGCCGAGCCTGCCGGGGTTCACTCCCACGAAAAAAAAGGGAGGCGGGGCTTAGGGCTTGGTCAACGCCATTGAGGAGGATCCCATCAGTCAGTTCTGAAGATCCTGAATCCGTGAGCGTTCGAGAACGGTGCAGATGCAGATAGCGAGCCTGCGAGACCTTCGAGGCGGCAACGATGTTGATTATCCTGGTGCGATATCAACGAGTTGCCAACGCAGCAGTATGGAATATCACCTCAGGCCGTCACGGATTCAGATTTTTTGCGTGGCAGTGCCTGTGCCAGAGTGGTGCGCAGTTCGTCCATCTCATAAGGTTTGGGAATGACGGCACTGAATCCGTAGTCGGTAAAATTAGCCATGATGGGATCGTTGGCATAGCCGCTGGACGCAATACCTGTAGCCTGCGGGTCGATCTCAAGAAGTCTGGCCATGGTTTCTTTGCCCCCCATTCCTCCCGGAATGGTCAGGTCCATCAGGACGGCGTCAAAAGGTTTACCCTGGCTCAGGGCGGCCCGGTACAGCGTAATTGCCTGTTCGCCATTTTTCGCCGAACTATTTGTGTAGCCGAGAAAATCCAGCATTTCAGCGGCCACATCACGTACCATATTCTCATCATCCATAATGAGAATATGCCCTCCGGTTGTTGATTCCTCGTGTTGCTGTTTCCCTGTTTTCTCAAATCGTGGACGGGCGGCAGGGAGATAGAGCGAAAAGGTGGTTCCCGTGCCCGGGACGGAGTCGACCGTTATCCGGCCGTCATGTTTTTTCATGATAGCATAGGCAACAGCAAGGCCAAGACCGCTGCCGCTCTCCTTGCGGGAAAAATAGGGGTCAAAGATTTTATCCTGATCCTGCCGTGAAATACCATAGCCTTCGTCGGCAATGGTCAACAACAGATAACGGCCTGCCGGCAGACCAGTATGATTGTCGCTGCCAAGAGTGATGTTTTTCCCTTTTACAGTTAAGCTGCCACCATCGGGCATAGCCTGGCCGGCATTGATTACCAGATTTTGTACTACCTGGCTGAGCTGATCTTCATCAACTGCCGCCGTCCAGAGATCCGGGGCAAATTGGTATTCCTGTTTAACGTTTGAGCCCCGGAGAGAAAAGTCGACGGAGTCCCGGACCAGGTCGGCTATCCCGGAGAGTTTCTTGATTGGAGCCCCTCCCTTGGCAAAGGTCAGCAATTGCTGGGTAAGTCCCTTTGCCCGCAGGGAAGCCTTTTCTGCTTTTTTCAATCGGCCGCCCAGGGGGGTATTTTCGGCAATCGTTGCCTTGGCCAAGGAGATATTTCCCAGAATTGCAGTCAGTAAATTATTGAAGTCGTGGGCAAGGCCCCCGGCAAACACGCCGATAGATTCCAGTTTCTGCGTTTTCAGCAGTTCCTCTTCCATCTTTCGTTTTTCAGTGACGTCCCGAAATATACATTGGGAATAAAGAGGCTTGCCATCCTTGAAGATGGCTGTGGCACTGCCTTCTATCTCTATTATTTGGCCATTCTTGGCAATAAAGGTGGTGTCAATCTGGTGGACCCTGTCCTCGGAAAGGACCTTTTGAAAGGTTTTTTCGCAGTGTCCCTGGCAATCGGGCGCGATCAAGTCAAAGATGGTTAGATCGCTGACTTCATCCCTATCGTAGCCAAAGGCCTTTAACCAGGCTGGATTAACATGCAGAAAATGGCCGTTCGTGGAAACTATCTGCATAATGTCGGTACTGTTTTCAAAAAGCATGCGAAAACGATGCTCACTTTCGCGCAGGGCAAGATCCTTTTTAACCCGCTTTGATATGTCGCGGAAAATACCGGTCATCGCCACTACCTTACCGTTTTCAAAGGTAGTCTGACAGCGTCCTTCGACAGTGATCCTGCGGCCGTCTTTAGAGAGAAATACGGTTTCGTTGCGGTCAATCCGTTCGCCGCCGAGGAGGGCGTTAAAAATGTAGCGACATTTGTCGCGGCACCCTTCTGCTACAATGTCCATCAGAGATAACTGCCTGATGTCTTCTTCTGAATAGCCCAGAGTGTTGCGCCAGGCCTGATTGACATATATAAAGTTTCCCGCCGGAGTAACACGGTGAATAAGGTCGGTGCAGTTGTCAAGCAGGCTGGAGTAGAGTTCTACCTGCTCCTGGAGCGTAGTGGTTTTATAATTGATGGGGGAGATGATAATTAATCGCTTTTACAGGTCAGCGCCTCAAGAGGTTGGGGGTAGGGGGGGGAATCTCGCAATTTATACTCAATCCGCTCCCTGTGTGCTGTTGCTGCCGATGGCTATCTTGGTGAGTTTAAATCGCAATTTTAAAAATTTCATCAATTTTTTCAGTCGCCTCTCATGACTTCGAATTACAGAAAGATGATAATAACAAGTACAAAACAGCAAGTTGGAAGTCAATATCTTTTCGCCGTGACTGCTGTGGCAAGCATCGCGCTGTAATCAGTTCCAGGCAGACGGAATTGCGAGAGCGACATAAGGCTGGTTTAACCAAGTCAGCCCCCAATATGGGTTTTCCGGCAAATGAGTACCCAACTCGCTGAGAAAAAAGGGCTGGACAACAAAATTAAAACACTCAAACGTCAGGCATGGCTACCGAGACATGGCGTATTTCAAACTGCGGCCATACCACCTCCATCAATCCAGGTACTCGTTTGCCGGATGAACCAAATTAAATCTCAATTTTAGGACTTAAACGACAGGGGCGAGTAAAAAAGGTTCAGGAAAGCCAAGGCCGTATACTTTAAGGTTTTGAACTATGATTCCGAACCAATCACCCGGACGCAGTATTTGCAATCTACCCGGCGCATAACGTATAGCAGTGAAACCATGATGTCCTCTGTGGTGTCAAAACTGCGAGGAATGAGCACCCGAAGGGCTTGGTCTTGACACCACAGAGGATTACAGCTACCGTGGGGATCTCCAAGTCAGGCTATAGGCTACCTTGGCCAGTTTCCCTGCTGGAAGATATATATCCGCCGAACTCTTCTTCCCTAAACTTTTGCGGGGGCGCTCATAATTGTAGAAATAAGCAAGCCGGGCTACCTGTTACCGTGAGGTCACCGATCTCCTGAGCAAGGGGATGCTCAGGAAAAATCCCGGGAAAGGGAGAAGCCCACGTTCATTAAGTCTCAATTCCTGCCAGCTTTCTGATGCCGTCACGGAATACCTGAAAACTTCTCGAATGATTAGCCTCCACATCTAAGTGAGGAGCAATATTTTCTGCCCATTTGCATTTAGCCTGTCCGGCATGGGGCCATCCAAATTGTTTAAGTTTTTTCGATCCACCCGGATAGACGGCATCCGCGAGCTTTTCCCATGTACCACAGATACTGTCTTGCTCGTAACCGTTCAAAACCTGCTCTTTTGCACGAGGGTAGGCCGCTTTTACGGCGTTACGGTCTCCCAATAACCAGGCTTCGCCTTCCTCTATTGCAATCCTGAACAGTGTTCTTGGCTGCGGATTGCAGCCATCCAGAATATTGAGCATTTCTTGTTTGAACTCCAGACAATCCTTTTTATCCAGATCTACGATCACAACAACCGCCGCTGACAAATTCTGGAGACTTTTCCCATATCCCCTGAGTAACCTGGGCAATCGATCCAAAAGAATACGCTTGCGGGCATCTGTTGTTCCCCTTAGATTTTTTGGAATATGGCCAGCGCCTTTATAGGAAAATATTTTATAGGTGTGATCCTGGCCGGCTGGGCCAAGAATTTTTTCCAGAATAAATGTCAATGCGATTTTTCCTGACGCATCTTCGACAAGTATTTCAAAGTGCATCGGTTCACCTCGCCTCCAGATAATCGCTATACCAAAGACTGCCAAGCGGCAATCCTTCATCTACCATAGCTTTGACGATTGCGTCATCACTGGCCCTGCGGATGCTCGAAAAGCCATCCGGACCTTTTTCAAGAATCCATGTCTCTTCCGGTGTGAGTGCATCGACCAAGTAGGGCTGATGAGTTGTGATAAAGAGTTGTGGCGCGTTTTTTCCGCTGGTTGCATGGGTACGAAATTCGGTGACCAGAGTCTCAAGGAGTTTGTGATAAAGACCGTTTTCCGGCTCTTCGATGCAGATAAACGGCGGCGGTGTCGGATCTTCCAATAAAAGCAAATAGGCAAAAACTTTTAACGTGCCATCAGACATTTGCTGAGCGTAAAATGGATCATCGAAGCCTTTGTCATTAAAACGAAGCAGCAAACGTTTATCCGGACTCTCTTCAGTATCGATTTTGTCAATTCCGGGAATTTTCTCAGCAATACGATTGATGATACTCCTAAAACGTTTTGGATGTTCACGCTGCATGAACTGAACGACATTGCCGAGATTGTCTCCGTGGATATTCAAATGCCTTTGTGGCCCGGCTAAGGGCAGGCTGCGGGCGGCATCCGGTGTAAAGTAGCTCAAATACCATCCTTCGATGAACTGTCGAAAGGCTGATATCCGGGGATGTTGTTTCAGGGCGCCAAGGGTTGCAATACCAAGCTTACGCTTGTCCTGCAGTTCAATAATCTCTGTTTCGCGGCTTTCTTCTCTTATTGCTTCAAGTTCCTCAATCAACTCGAACAAGTTAAAATCAGCTTTGCCTTCATCAACCTGGTGTCCCTGCTCCTCGCCTTTCCACACGACTCCTTTGCCTTCATTTAATAAAAGAAACGAGAAAGGCCAGCCATGTTTTTGTCCTTTACGCCGCTGACGGAGACGTTCCAGTTTTACGTAGGGGCGACCGGTTTTATCCGCATCAATTGCAAGCTCATAGGTAATCGGCCGGGCCTTTCCATCTTGCTTGTAATATATCTGGAACTCAATCGGGTCATTACTCCCCTGAGAACGAATACGGTCAAATCCTCCCCGCCCCCTGATATCACAGGCTTCTTCAACTCCCAATTTGAGGCAATCCGCAAGGAAGCCAAAAGCATCGAACAGGGAACTCTTGCCAACACC
Source organism: bacterium BMS3Bbin14 (assembly GCA_002897615.1). Taxonomy (GTDB): domain Bacteria; phylum Desulfobacterota; class Desulfobulbia; order Desulfobulbales; family Desulfobulbaceae; genus BMS3Abin13. The sequence goes on along the minus strand of BDTX01000005.1, from coordinate 129,888 downwards.
GTTTTTACCGATAACCACAGTCATGGGCGTCAGAGGTTGAGCTTGTTGCATATTCCATAGTTTTCCGAGTGTCACATCTTTCAATACACGGTAATTTTTAATCCTGAATCCTTCTATTTTTGCCATGATCATTCACCTCGCAAATTGCGATATGGAGTAACCTGAGACATCGATGATTTCGATTTCGTTACTTGTGTGGCGCTGTGGCTGCGGCCTCAATTTTGCTCCGGCCGGGCTGGTTACGAATCGATGGTGAGGTCGTTAACCAGCCTGGCCATGTCCTGGCGCAGTTGCATGTATCTCGCCTTGGTCAGTCCGGCGCCGAGGGCCACGGTTTCGGCCCGTTCCGCCGTCATAAAGTCTTCCGGTTCGTGGGCGTCGGCATTAACGGCCAGCAGGGCGCCTGCCTGTGCCGCCATTTGGGCCACGTGACCATTGGTCAAACTGTGGCCCTTGCGACCTGAAAGTTCCAGGAAAATTCCCTTCTTCGCCGCCAGGGCTGCCTCTTCTTCGGTAATAAAGCCGGGATGGGCCAGGATATCGACGCCGGCCTCCAGGGCCGCCCGGTTGGTGCCGGGCGCTACCGGTTCCACCGGGGTTTCGCCGTGGGCCACGACAATCAGGGCGCCGAGTTCGCGAGCCCGGATGGTCAGGCGGGCAAACAGGGGAGGGGGGACATGGGTCAGTTCAATGCCCGGAATGAGACGGGTTTTACCCAGGGGGTTCAGATCCCTGGCGGCCCGGACAATCCGGGGGATGATAAAATCCATGTTTGACGAGTCGGCATGATCGGTGATGGCTACGGCCTCGTAGCCCAGGACCTCGAACCGTCGTACATGTTCCGAGGGGACCAGCGCCCCGTCACTGAAAAGCGTATGCGTGTGGAGATCAATCATTCTGTTTCCTCTTCTGCTGCTGTGCCGGTGAGTGAATGGAGACCGGCATGTTGAATGTGAACCCGGATCGTATCTCCCTCGTGCAGCTCTCTGCCGGCAGGTGGTGGGAAATGGACGATATGGTTCGTGGTGGAACGGCCTTGAAAAAGCTGCGGATCTGCCGTTCCTTCCACCATAATGTCCAGGGTTGTATTCACATATTTTTTGTTTCGCGCCAGGCCGATTTCATTCTGGCGTTTCTGGAAACGGCTGAGCCTTTCTGATTTTACCTTTTCATCGACCTTGTTGTCAAAAAAGGCGGAACGGGTACCGGGTCGGTCTGAATATTTAAAAGAGAAAGAACCGTGATAACGAACAATATCCAGGAGCTTCATGGTTTCCTCGAAGTCCTGATCGCTTTCCCCTGGAAATCCGACGATAATATCGGTACTCATGGCAATGTCCGGCCGGCAGTCCAGCAGCTTTTCGACTTTTTCGAGATATTCGGCAACCGTGTATCTTCGGTTCATCCGGGCCAGGACGCGGTCGGAACCCGACTGGACCGGGAGATGAAAATGGGGGCAGAGGATATCGATTTCCGTAAAACAGCGAATCAGCTCGTCGGAAAGGTCCTTGGGGTTCGAGGTTGTAAAACGCAGTCTCTCAAGGCCGTCGATTGCCGCAACCTTGTGCAGCAAGGCGGCGAAGTCGACAGGCGCTTCGGCCACCGGATTGGTTTTGCCGTACGAGTTGACGTTCTGGCCGAGCAGGGTGATCTCCCGGACTCCCTGGGCAATGAGCAGGTTCGCTTCGTCAAGGATATCGGCAACCGGCCGGCTGGTTTCCCGGCCACGGGTCGCGGGAACAACGCAGTAGCTGCAATAATTATTGCAGCCCTGCATAATGGTGATGAATTTCCTGAATTCGTGCGGGGCAGGGGAGAGGGCCTGGTAGGGGGGGATAGCAAATTTTTTGTCCAGGTCAATCGCCAGCCGGCCCGAGGTTTCTCCGGCATCAAGCTGTCTGATTAACTCGGGTATCCGGTAGATCTGTTGAGTTCCCACCACCAGGTCGACATGCGGCATGCGCCGGAAGATCTTTTCTCCTTCCTGTTGGGCGACGCAGCCGGTAACGGCAACCCGCATCTCCGGCCGGGACAGTTTCCATTGTTTAATCTGCCCCAGCAGGCTGAATACCTTTTGTTCGGCCTTGGCCCGGATGCTGCAGGTGTTCAAAATAACGAGATCCGCAGCCTCCATCTCGGCGGTCGGCAGGAATCCGCAGGGGAAAAGGAGTTGCTCGATGATCTCGGAATCCCTTTTATTCATCTGGCAGCCAAAGGTTTTTATATAAAGACTACGTTGTTTCATTATATCGTGTAAACAGTTAATTATATCTTAATTATAATGCTGAACATTAATGTCAGCCGCCACTCCGTCAAGGAGCGAGAGGACTTCGGTATATCTGGAACCGGGAAAGAGCAGCCGGACAAGTCCCTGGCCGGCGTCAATCGTAGTGAGCTGGGCCAGGCCGTCATAGCCTTCCAGAATAAATCGCAGGTAGCCTATCCGGTCCCTGCGGATTCGCAGGTAAAGATCAAGGCAGTTCATTTTTTTGCCCGGGCCCGCCGCTTTACACGCTGAGGGTTGCGTCGACCTTGCCAATGTCGTCATGATAACGAGCCAGTACCGGGTCGACAACTTCGGCCAGGAACTCCGTGGTCTGTTCGGCGGCCCGGCCGGTAAATTCCTGGAAACGGCCGAGAAGGGCGTACAGTTCGTCTCTGTCCAGGGGGATTCGCTCATCGTCCGCAAGCCTTTCGAGGAGATCGTTCTCTTTGCCTTCCTCCTTGACCGCCAGGCCGGCGGCAACCGAATGATCACGAATAACCCCGTGTATTGCCTGGCGGCTTTTGCCCCTTTCCACGCAGGCCATCAATATTTTTTCCGTGGCCATAAAGGGCAGTTCCGCACGCAGATAACGTTCTATTTGCTTCGGATAAACAACCATATCCTTTGTAATGTTAATGTAGAGTCTTAATATGGCGTCAGCTAAAAGAAAGGCCTGGGCCATGTCCATTCGCCTGATTGCCGAATCATCCAGGGTTCGCTCAAACCATTGGTTGGCGGCCGTGGCGGCAAAATTAGCCGGCAGGCCCATGAGCTTGCGGGCCAGGCCGGTCATCCGTTCGGAGCGCATGGGGTTGCGCTTGTAAGCCATGGCCGAACTGCCGACCTGTTTTTTGGCAAAGGGTTCTTCCTGGACCTTGAGATTTGAGAGCAGCCGCAGGTCCACGGCAAACTTGTGGGCCGAGGCGCCGAGCCCGGCCAGGGTCTCGGCCGTCTTCATGTCCAGCTTGCGCGGGTAAGTCTGGCCGGTGACCTCGAAGACCTCGGCAAAGCCAAGCTTGGCGGCGACCAGCCGGTCCAGCTCGCGGACCTTGGCATGGTCATTGTCAAAGAGTTCAAGGAAGGTGGCCTGGGTGCCGACGGTGCCCTTGGCCCCGCGGGCCTTGACCTGGTGTTCCAGGTGCTCGATATAGTCGAGATCCATCAGTAAGTCCTGAATATACAGGGTGTTGCGCTTGCCGACGGTTGTCGGCTGGGCCGGCTGATAGTGGGTAAAGCCGAGGGTTGCCATGTCATTGTATTTCCTGCAAAATATGGCCAGGTTGGCAATAACGTTAATCAGGGCTTTTTTGACCAGCTGCAATGCCTTTTTCTGAATAATCAGGTCGGTATGGCAGACGACAAACTGCGAGGTGGCGCCAAGATGAATAATGGCCTCGGCCTTGGGGCACTGCCGGCCGTAGGTGTAGACATGGGCCATCACATCGTGGCGGATTTCCTTTTCTTTCTGGGCCGCCATGTCGAAATCAATCTCTTCGACATGGGCCTTGAGCTCATCGACCATCTCGCGGGTGACGAGCTTGAGGCCCAGTTCATGCTGGGCCTCGGCCAGGGCGACCCAGCAGCGCCGCCAGGTGGTGAATTTAAAACGTTCGGAAAAAAGCTCCTGCATCTCACGGCTGGTATAACGGCTGACCAGCGGCTCCTGGTAAATATCGTGACTCATCTTATTTTACCCCCGAAAGGTTTAATCCTTAACCTTAACATTGTTGCAAAAAATATTGATCTTACGTGCTGATTGACTGGTTGTGTCTTGCGAAGCAGACAGATTTTTTTTGTTTTGCCGTTGTCTCCGTGTGCTCTGCGGGGCCGGCGAGAGACTTTGTCTTTATCAGGCACACGCTCTAATAATGGAGTTGGCCCGCTTAAGCCAGCCATTTTTTTGTGCCGACCGGGACAAGGCATAAATCGTGGGGTCAAAAGTGCCCAATATCAAACGTCGCATAATATATATTATGTTAAATTTTTACATTCCTTCCAATATCAAGTGGTTGGGTCGATACTCACCGCGTGCAGCTCCAGGCGTTGTTCTCCCCTGAAGGTTGAGTTCTTAATGGTAAAGGTGAGCTGGACAGGTTTATCCCGCGTGTATTCTATTCGGTCTGCCAGGCCGAAACCGATACCGTTGAACAGGCGGCCGTTATACCTGATTGAATATTTCAGATGATTCCTCAGGGTATGACTGCTTTCGATTTTCTGGTTTTCCAGGTAAAAAACAGGCTCCGGATTCCCTTGCCCGAACGGCTCGAGTTTGTGATACAGACCGATAAAATGTTCATCAAAAATTTCGGCTGCCGTTGGCCGATAGTCTATAAGCCGCTCTTGGTCTGGTTGTTTCGCTTGCCGGGTTTCGGCGACCACCCGGTCAAACGTTTCCGCAAACCCGGGCAAACTGGATTTATGCAGGGTCAGGCCGGCCGCCATGGCATGGCCGCCGAATTGAATCGTGGTTTCGGCGCATTGCTGCAAAACTTCATACAGGTTGATACCGTCTATGGAGCGTCCCGAGCCCTTGAGTAATCCCTGGTCGCCTGCGACCTCATCGGTCAGAACGAAAACCGGCTTGCCATATTTTTCAGCACTCCTTGCGGCAATAATCCCTATGATTCCGAGATGATAGTTGCCATAGGCAACGAGTGCGGCCCGCCCCTCATCCTCTTGCCGTGCGCATTGATCCAGTACCGAATCCAGGGCCTCGATCTCCAGCTGCCGCCGCTCCTGGTTAATCAGTTCGAGCCGGCCGGCAAGCTGCCGGGCCCTGGCAGGTTCAGAACAGGTCAGCAGCTCAAGGGCCAGTTCCGGTTTGCCGAGGCGCCCGGCGGCATTCAGACGCGGGGCCAGTCGATAGGAAATGTCCTCGGCAGTGATCCTGCCTTCCATGGTTCGGGCTCGCTCGCTCAAAGCCCTGATGCCGGGACTTGAGCGTTCCGTCAAGACCTCCAGCCCGGCCCTGACCAGGATACGGTTCAGTCCGAGCAAGGGCACGACGTCGGCAACCGTGCCCAGGGCGACGAAATCGAGAAATTGCCGGAGATTGGGAGCTGTTTCTTTATTCCAGGTACCCTGTTCCACCAGGCGGCTGCGAATCCCCATGGCCAGGTAAAAGGCCACCCCCACGCCGGCCAGTTCCGGAAAGGGAAAGGAACAATCCTCTTGTTTCGGGTTGACGATTGCGTCGGCCGCCGGCAGAGAGTCAGGCGGTTCGTGGTGGTCCGTGACAATGACGTGAAACCCCTGCTCTCTGGCAAATTCGACCTCATCAATTGCGGTGATTCCGCAATCAACGGTGATGAGCAAGGCCGGTCCGCCGCCTCCGGGCGCCAGCCTGGCGATTGACTGCTTATTGATTCCATATCCTTCGGTCAACCGGTCCGGCAGATGACAGACGGCCCGGATCGACAGGGACCGAAGAAACCGGGCCAGCAAGGCGGTACTGCTGATGCCGTCCAGGTCGTAATCGCCATGAATGACCACCGGCCATTTCTCCTGAAACGCCGTGATCACCAGGGAGACAGCCTTATCCATATCTTTCAGTAAAAAGGGCGACGGCAGGTCGCCGAGGCTGGGATAGAGGAAGGTCGTGGCGGTCCGGGCCGTGGTTATCCCCCGCCGGCACAGCAGAACGGCCAGGACGTACGGGACATCAAGTTCTGCGGCCAGGCGCCGGCACCGATCATGATCAATGGCGCCGTTTCTGTACCGGATCTGTTTGTTATTATGGTTTGTTTCAGGTATCACCGGTTCCTGCCCACAACTTGTTGACAATAACGCAATTTCTGCCGGGCCGCCGCCCTGCGGAGCGCCCGATAACGGCGCAGCTGCTTCGTTGGCAACTCCTTGATATTAACTTTTGGATCTGGGCCGGGTTATTTCTTTACAGACCCTAAAAACCGGCCGACATGGTCCATGACTATGTTGGCATCTTCACGGTCATACCAGTTCATTGCGGGATTCGCCCGGAACCAGGTCAATTGCCGCTTGGCATAACGCCTGGTGTCACGGACGAGCAGGCGGATAGTCTCCGCCCTCCCCCACTCCCCGGCAAGGTATTTGTTGACGTGGCGGTAGCCGATGGCCTGCATGGCTTTCAAGTCCGGACTATAGCCCATATCCAGCAGTTTTTCCACCTCCTGGACAAAACCCTGCGCCATCATCCGGCCGGTCCGGTGCTCGATCCGCTCATACAACGAGTCGCGTTCACAGCTCAGGCACAGCAGCAGAAGCCTTGAAAATCCGGCCCGCCGGTCCGGTTGCCGGCGCAAGTGGACCGACCAGGGGACCCCGGTACCGTAAAAAATCTCCAGGGCCCGCGTCAAACGTTGGCCGTCATTGACATGCAGCCTGGCGGCGGTTCCCGGGTCGACGGCCTGTAGTTCCCGGTACAGGGACTCTCCTCCCTCCTGCCGTAAACGCCGGTTCAGGCGGCTGCGGATCGCTTCATCGCTGAAAGCGGCCTCAAAAAGGCCTTCCGTCAGGGCCTTCAGGTAGAGCCCGGTGCCGCCGGTCAACAGGGGGATATTGCCGCGGCTGACGATGGTGTTGATGGCCCGCAGGGCATCTTCGACGAACCTGGCCGCGTCGTACTGTTCCCTTGGATCAACAATATCAATGAGATGATGGGGCACCCCGCCCCTCTCTTCGAGGCTCGGTTTGGCGGTGCCGATATCCATGTGGCGATACACCTGCATGGAATCAACACTGATGATTTCACAGCCGAACCGCCGGGCCATGGCCAGGGCCAGCTCGGTCTTGCCGATGGCTGTCGGCCCGACCAGGACCAGGACCGGCGCGGTGATCACCTGTTGTTTTTCAGCAGTCATGGAGTATCTCATCACGGGGGTACGTAACGATACGTTTTCATTAAGCTTCACTGTAAGCCGACACAGGTGCCCCAGCTTTGTGCAGGCACGCTTAGTCGCTATAGCCCCTCTATGCGGGCAAGCGTGACCGTGCAAAGATGGGGTGCCTGTGCCGGCTTACGTCATGGAGATTCAATCAAAGGACAGCAACGGCGCCAGTCTCGACGCGAGCCGCGGGCCGATACCCGACACTGAGGTCAACATTTTTTCGTCGCGGAACGGACCATGCCGGTGCCGAAAGGCGGCAATCCTGCCGGCGAGATGCGGCCCGATACCGGACAGCAAGGTCAACTCGTCCACGTCGGCCCGGTTGATGGGGAAAGGCAGGCCCAGCAAAAAGGCCGGCCGCGGCGAGAGCCGGGCCGGTTGCAACCTACCTTTTTTGTCCAGTCGCAGGGCAATGACCCGGCCCGGTTGCAGCCGGGCCAGTATTTCGGGCCGGACTTCCCTGCCCCGCAGGCTTTGCAGCAGGCGACCGGAATCTTGTTTTTCCGGGGAAAGCGGGACCCTATACAGTCCGGTCCCGGCAATCTGCAACCAGCAGTATTTTTTTACCGTCTCCCTGGCGAACGGTTGCGCGTACAGGTGAGAGCCCAGAATCAGAACGCCTAACGCAAGAAGGACAAGCAGTTGCTTGTCCTTCCCGGCCTCCGGTCGGACAGGATTCATGATGCCCCTTTTGCCCTCTCGTCCTTCATGAGTTTATAGTTGATGCTGTCAACCAGGGCCTGCCAGCTGGCCTCGATAATGTTCAGGGAAACGCCGACCGTGCCCCAACTGCAATTCCGGTCCCGGCTCTCGATCAGGACCCGGACCTTGGCGCCGGTGCCGCGCTCGCCGGAAAGCACCCGCACCTTGTAGTCAACGAGCTCGATCTCTTTCAAGGCGGGATAAAAACGGGTCAGTGCTTTCCGCAGCGCCCGGTCAAGGGCATTGACCGGACCGTCGCCCATGGAGGCGGTATGAACCTCGTCGTCACCCACGCGGAGACGGATGGTCGCCTCGGTGAGGGACGGCATGTCCAGCCGGTACTTGTTGTTCATGACCCGGAACCCGGCCAGGGTAAAAAAATCTTTGTCCAGGCCCATGGCCCGGCGCATCAGCAGCTCAAAGCTTGCCTCGGCCGCTTCGTACTGATAGCCCCGGTTCTCGAGGTCCTTGAGGTCCTTGATTATCGTTGCCATGACCGGGTCGTCTGCGTCGAGCCGCAGGCCGTAGCGCTGCGCCTTGAGGAGGATATTGGAGCGGCCCGACTGGTCTGAAACCAGGATCCGCCGGGAATTCCCCACTTTCTCGGGCTCAATATGTTCATAGGTCAGCGGGTTACGCTGCACCGCGCTGATGTGGATGCCGCCCTTGTGCGCGAAGGCCGATTCCCCGACATAGGGCTGGTAACGGTTGTGAGGCAGGTTGGCCAGTTCGTTGACCAGCCGTGAGGTCTCATACAACTGGTCGATCTGAGGAGCGACATTGCAGGAAAGCCCCATCTTGAAAATCAGGGCGGGAATAACGGAGGTCAGGTTGGCGTTGCCGCACCGCTCCCCGTAGCCGTTAAACGTGCCCTGGACCTGGGTGACCCCGATGGCGACGGCCAGGAGCGAGTTGGCCACGGCCGTTTCCGAATCATTGTGAGAGTGAATGCCGAGTTTGACCCCGCTGTTCAGTTCCTTGAGAAACCGTTGGACCTGCTCGATGATCGGTTGGATTTCATGCGGCAGCGTGCCGCCGTTGGTGTCGCAGAGGACGATGGTCTCGGCTCCGCCGGCCACGGCCCGGCCAAGAGTGGCCAGGGCATAGTCACGGTTGTTCTTGAACCCGTCAAAAAAATGTTCGGCATCATAGAGCAGGACCTCCACATGCTGACGCAGGTAGGCCAGGGAATCCTCGATAATCTGCAGATTATCATCAAGCTCTATGCGCAGGGCGTCATGAACATGAACATCCCAGCTCTTGCCGAAAATGGTGATAGCCGGCGTCTCCGCGTCGAGCAGGGCCTGGAGATTGGGGTCCCGGTCAGGGGGATTTTTGAAATGACGGGTCGAGCCAAAGGCGGTCAATCTGGCGTGGCCCAGGTCGACCGCCTTCATCCGCCTGAAATATTCAACCGCCAGGGGATTGGAGCCGGGCCAGCCGCCTTCAATAAAATCGATGCCCAGCTTGTCGAACCGCCGGGTTATCTTGATTTTGTCCTCTACCGAGAGGTTGAAGTTTTCCGCCTGGGTCCCGTCACGCAGGGTGGTGTCGTAGATTTCTATAGTCATGCATTTTCCTCGCATACGGCAGGGCCCGCCCCCCCGGTAGATATCGCCGTTATGATACGGGTACCGGGTCTTGTTCTTCCTGGGGTCTATTTCCTTTATCCAGGGCAAAGGCATCGTGCAGGGCGCGGACTGCCAATTCGGTGTATTTTTCCTCAATGACGCAGGAGACCTTGATCTCGGAAGTCGATATCATCATGATATTGATACCTTCCTTGGCCATGATCTGAAACATGGTCGAGGCAATGCCCGAATGATTGCGCATGCCCACGCCGACGACGGAAATCTTGGCGATGTCTTCGGCGCCGGTCACCGACGCGGCATTGATTTCCCCGGCGATCTTCCGCAACAGTTTCATGGCCCGCTGGTAATCGGTGCGCATGACGGTAAAGGTCATATCGGTCAGGGAACCGGCCCGGGTATTTTGAATAATCATGTCCACGATAATCCCGGCATCGGAAATCGGCAAAAAGATCTTGGCCGCAACCCCGGGCTGATCAGGGACCTTGTTGATGGTTATCCTGGCCACGTTCTTACTATATGTTACACCGGAAACCAGCATGGATTCCATAATTTTTCCCTCCCCGACAACCCATGTGCCTTCATTTTCGGAAAATGTCGAACGGACGTGCACCGGCACTCCGTAGCGCTTGGCCAGTCCGACCGAGCGGATATCCAGCACCTTGGCCCCCAGGCTGGCCAGTTCCAGCATCTCGTCGTAGGAAATGCGGTCGATTTTACTGGCATTCTTGCAGATGCCGGGATCAGCGGTGTAGATCCCTTCAACATCGGTAAATATCTCACAGACATCGGCCTGAAGTGCGGCGGCCAGGGCAACAGCGGTGGTATCCGAACCGCCGCGGCCCAGGGTGGTGATATCGCCGTCATCCGCCACTCCCTGAAACCCGGCAACGGCAACAACCCTGCCGCTTTCCAGGTGTTTGCGAATCAGGTGGGTATCGATGTTTTCAATCCTGGCGTTGGTATGCATTGCGTCCGTATGAATGCGGACCTGGTCGGCCAGCATGGAAATCGCGTCGCCTCCCGCCTCCTTGGCCGCCATGGCAAACAGGGCGATGGTGACCTGCTCGCCGGTAGCCAGGAGCATATCCATTTCGCGGAGACTTGGAATTTTTTGTATATCCCCGGCCAGCGCCACCAGCCGATTGGTCTCTCCGGACATGGCCGACAAGACAACAACCATCTGGTGCCCCTGTCTATGGCCGGCCAGTACCCGCTCGGCGACGGCCTTTATCTTTTCAGTGCTGCCGACCGATGTCCCGCCGAATTTTTGAACAATGAGTGCCATATCTTTTGTAAAATAGAATAACGATTTATTTTTTCAGACAATTTTGTTAAAATAAGACGTATTTTTAAAATTTGCAACAGCATTTGCTTTTCAAACATCGACAACCTATCCTGAAAAAGACCTGAATCCGTGAGCGTTCGGGAACGACGCGTCTGTTGTGTCGGCAACCAGTTGATATCACACCAGGATAATCAATATCGTTGCCGCCTTGCATCTGCATCGTTCCCGGGCGCCCCGCAGGGCGGCGCGCTGAAGACCATATAGTTTATTCGGCAATAATGCAATAAGCTCCACTTTTGCATGAAGCATTACCTCAAGCCATTACGGAAAGAGCAATTCGATACACACCAACGCATTTTTTCCCCCACGGCCGACGGGTCTTTTCACGGTAATCTGTAACTGTGCCCTTTTTTTTTCATTTTTTTTCAGAGCAAGCAAAGAAAACTAACAAATAGAAAATGAACAAATAGTTACCACCTATCGACAGAGCCAAATGACTCTAACCTGGTCCTAAGACCAGGTTTTATCATACTAAATAAAAATGTTTCCATAAATAACGATAGAGGTTAATAGCAACAGGAACTGCGGCTCTCCCGCATACTATCTCGCCGCTGTAATATCATACAATTGGAGTTGTGATTTATTTTTTTGTCACCCTCTTGATCCGGGACGCCTGACCATGAAAACAGCAAGAACTGATTCGAAAAAACCACGCAGCCTGACCGCCTTGCTGGTTATTGCCGCGGGCACTGTTTTTTTCTCCCTGCTGCCGGCCGCTCTTGTCCAGGCGCGGTCGGCGCCAGAGCCTGTCTGCCAGGCATTATCATTGGAAAAGGCCGTGACCATAGCCATGCACAACAACCCCGGCCTGGCGGCCATTCAGGCCCGATACGAGGCCATGTCCGCTATCCCCTCGCAACGGGGATCACTGCCAGACCCGGTCCTCGGCCTGGCCGTCCTCAACCTGCCCACGGATACCTTGTCGCTGGACCAGGAAAATATGACCCAGATCCAGGTGGGCCTGACGCAGCGCCTCCCCTTTCCCGGCAAACTGGAGTTACGTGAAAAGACCGCTGATCTCGAAGCCGAAGCGGCGGGACAACAGGTGAAGGAAGCGAGACTGCGGCTGCAAAGCAATGTCAAGATAGTCTGGTGGGATGTTTTTTATCTGCAGCAGGCTCTTGATATCGTCCGGAGCAATCAGGAACTGTTGCGAAGTACGGTTGCCTCGACCCGGACCAAGTATGAAGTCGGCAAGGGATTGCAGCAGGACGTCCTGCTTGCCCAGTTGGAATTATCGAAACTCATGGATCGTGAGATGGCCCTGGTCAATCGCCTGGACAAGAAAAAAGCTGATTTGCGCGCCCTTCTGGAATTGCCGGCATCATTACGCTGTTTTGATCTGCCCCGCCCGGCGAGCACTAACCTGCCGGTCTTGTCGTCTGAACGGACTCTGCAGGCCAGGGCCGTACAGTCCCGGCCGGTCCTGCAGTCTCTGCAGAAACAGCGGGATGCGGCCCGGGAACGGATTAAACTGGCCGATAAGGATTATTACCCGGATTTTACCGCCGGCGCCGCCTACGGTTTTCGGCAGGACATGCCGGATGGCAGGAGGCGGGCTGATTTTGTCTCGTTCAAGCTCAGCATGAATCTGCCGGTCTGGAGTAACAGCAAACAGGATAAGGCCGTGGCCCAAAAGACCAGCGAGGCCCTGTCCCTGTCCCACAAGCTCCGGGCAATGGAGGACAGAGTTCAGGCAGAAGTCTCACGGGAGCTGAGCGAGTACGACAGTGCCAGACAGCAGAGCCGATTTTACGAGAACTCCATTATTCCGCAGGCCGAGCAGACCGCAACGGCCATGCTCAAAGGATACCAGGTGAACAAAGTGGATTTTTTGAATGTGGTGCGAGCCCAACTGGCACTCTACAACTATAAAATAACCTACTGGCGCATGCTGTCCCGCGGTTTCAAGGCCCTGGCGGCACTTGAAGCCGCCACCGGCGGCCCTGTAGCCGGAGCCGGGGAGAAAAAAAATGAAAAATAAAATCACCTCAGTGTTCACGATGCTGGTACTGGTCGCGGGTACGGCTGGAGGACTGGTGATCGCCGGTGCTCGTTTCCCTTATCTGACGACCCCGGCCAACGCCGCCGAGACGGGAAAAACGGCCGGCAAAAAGAAAAAGCCTCTTTTTTACCGCAACCCCATGAATCCGGCCATCACCTCGCCGGTACCGGCCAAGGATGAAATGGGCATGGACTATGTCCCGGTTTATGCCGATGCCGCATCTGCCGCCGGCCCCCCGGGAACGGTGAGGATTAATCCGGTCATGGTGCAGGACATCGGGGTTCGGACCGGCATGGCCATGGAGCGCACCATGAGTCACGATGTCCGGGCGCCGGGCAGGGTGGACTTTAACGCGGAAAACCTGGCCGTGGTCCATGCCAAGTTCAAGGGCTGGGCGGTAAAGGTCTTGGTCGCCAAGACCGGCGAACAGGTCAAAAAAGGTCAGCCGCTGCTGACCATTTATTCGCCCGGGCTGGTCTCCACCGAAGAAGAATACCTGCTGGCTCTGAGCAATGCCCGGGTTCTTGAGAAGAGTTCCATGGCAGAGGTGCGCCGGGATGCCAGGATGCTGGTCGCCGCCACCCGTAAGCGTCTTGAGCTTTTTGATATTCCGCAGCCGGTTATCCGCCGGCTGGAGCAGACCGGCAAAGTGAAACGGAATCTGCCCATCACCTCCCCCTTCAAGGGCACCGTGATCCATGTCGGCGTGGAGCCGGGCCGTTACCTGACTCCGGGCACGGAACTGTATAAAATCGCCGACCTGTCCACGGTGTGGGTCGATGCCGATATCTATGAAAACGATCTGCCCTGGGTCCGGGTCGGCGACAAGGCGGAGATGCGGATCGCCTCGCGGCCCGGCTCCGTCTTCCGGGGCACCATCGACTACGTCTACCCTTACGAAGACGGCAACAGCCACACGGTCCGGGCCCGCATGGTCTTTGCCAATAAAAATTTTATGCTTAAGCCCGGTATGTTTGCCAACGTGACCATCCTGGGTGGCCGACGCCTACATGTCCTGAGCGTCCCCTCGGAAGCGATTGTGCGGTCCGGCATCTACAACCGGGTCTTTATTGTTAAGGGCGCGGGATTTTTTGAACCGAGGAAGGTCGTAACGGGGCTTGAATCAGGCGGATACACGGAAATTATCAAGGGCCTCCGGCCGCATGAAATGGTTGTCACCTCGGCCCAGTTTCTCATTGACTCCGAATCCAGCCTGAACGAGGCTACCGCCAAGATGCTTGAAGTTCGCGGCCAGGCAAACGGCCAGGTAAAAAAGACGGGCCAGAATTCCGGCAAGATGAACATGAAAGGTATGAAGGACATGCCGGGCATGAAAGGTATGAAGGACATGCCGGGCATGAAAGGTATGAAGGACATGCCGGGCATGAAAGGTATGAAAGACATGCCGGGCATGAAAGGTATGAAAGACATGCCGGGCATGAAAGGTATGAAGGACATGCCGGGCATGAAAGGCATGAAAGGTATGAAAGACATGCCTCCTTCCAGTAAGTAAAAACAAAGTAACTATTCATGATACAAGCGAAAAGCTGCCATAGCCTCGGCCATAGTTTTCTGACGACGAGAAGGATATGATTAGAAAAATAATTGATTTTTCCATAGGGAACCGCGGTATGGTGTTAATCGGGACCGCGATCATTATCGCCATCGGACTCTGGGCGCTGAAAAACATCCCCCTTGACGCCATTCCTGATCTCTCCGATGTCCAGGTTATTGTTCTCACCAAGTATGCCGGTCAGGCCCCCCAGGTCGTGGAAGACCAGGTCACCTATCCCCTGACCACGGCCATGCTGGCTGTGCCTAAAGCCAAGGTCGTGCGCGGCTACTCCTTTTTCGGGATCTCCTTTGTCTATATTATTTTTAAGGACGGAACCGATATTTACTGGGCCCGGTCCCGGGTGCTCGAAGCCCTCAACTCCGTATCTTCCCGCCTGCCGCCTGGGATAACCCCGACCCTGGGCCCGGATGCCACCGGCGTCGGCTGGATATACGAATATGCCCTGGTCGACCGTACCGGCAGGCATGATCTCGCCCAGCTCCGTTCCATCCAGGACTGGTACCTTCGTTATCCCCTGCAGACCGTGAGCGGGGTGGCCGAGGTCGCTTCCATCGGTGGTTACGTCAAGCAGTACCAGGTGGAAGTGAATCCGGACAAACTGGCGGCCTATAAAATTCCCCTGCAAAAGGTAATAAAGGCCATCAAACGTTCCAACGGCGATGTGGGCGGCCGGCTTATCGAGATGGCCGAAACCGAATATATGGTGCGCGGCCTGGGTTATATCAAGTCCATTGCCGATTTGCGGGAAATTCCCCTGGGGACCGACGGCAAGGGAACCCCCGTCCGCCTCGGAGACGTGGCCAACATTCATCTCGGGCCGGAACTGCGGCGGGGCGTGGCCGAGCTGAATGGCCAGGGTGAGGTCGCCGGCGGGGTCATAATCATGCGTTATGGCGAAAACGCCCTGAAAACCATCGAGGCGGTGCGCAAAAAACTGACCGAACTGAAGAGAGGTCTGCCCAAGGGAGTGGAAATCGTGCCGGTTTATGATCGGGGCGACCTTATTGAACGGGCCATTGAGAATCTCAGGAGCAAGCTCATTGAGGAGTTCATTGTTGTCTCCCTTATCTGCGTGATTTTCCTGCTCCATTTTCGTTCGGCCCTGGTTGCCATCACCACGCTGCCCATCGGTATTCTCCTGGCCTTTACCGTCATGAAGTTGCAGGGGATCAATGCCAATATCATGTCTCTGGGCGGTATTGCCATTGCCATCGGCGCCATGGTGGATGGGGCCATCGTCATGATCGAGAATGCCCATAAACATCTCGAACTGGCCGGTGAACGGGGGGAGAAAATCGACTCCCAGGCCCGCTGGCGGCTGATGGCCATATCCGCCAAGGAAGTCGGCCCGGCCCTCTTCTTTTCTCTATTGGTTATTGCCCTCTCCTTTTTGCCCATCTTTACCCTGCAGGCCCAGGAGGGCCGGCTGTTTTCACCGCTGGCCTTCACCAAAACCTATTCCATGGCCGCGGCGGCCCTGCTGTCCGTGACCCTGGTGCCCGTCCTCATGGGCTTTTTTATTCGGGGCAAAATCATCTCCGAGGCCAGAAACCCCGTTAACCGGCTGCTCCTGGCCGTGCATGCCCCCCTTTTGCGGTCGTTTATCAAATTACGCTGGTTGGTAATAATCAGCGCCGTCGTTCTGGTCGCGGCTACCTGGTATCCGCTGTCAAAAACAGGCTCGGAGTTCATGCCGCCCCTGGATGAGGGCGATATTCTCTACATGCCCTCTATTTTTCCGGGGGTATCCATCACCAAGGCCAAGGAGATTCTGCAGCAGACCGACAAGATATTGAAAACGTTTCCCGAAGTGCAATCGGTGTTCGGCAAGGCGGGCCGGGCCGAGACCGCCACCGATCCGGCGCCGCTGTCCATGCTCGAAACTACCGTACGCCTGAAACCGCGGTCAGAGTGGCCGAACCCGAAAAAGACCACCAGGGAATTGATGCAGGAGATGGACAAAGACCTGCACATTCCCGGGCTGGCCAACACCTGGACCATGCCCATTAAGACCCGGATCGATATGCTGTCCACCGGTATCAAGACGCCCGTCGGCATCAAGGTGAGCGGGCCGAACCTGAAGGTACTGGGCAAGGTGGCCAAGAATATTGAGAATATCATGAAAACCATGCCGGACACGGTTTCCGCCTACGCCGACCGCGCGGTCGGCGGCTATTTCCTGGACATCCGCGTCAACCGGCGGGCGGCCGCCCGTTACGGCCTGACGGTGGGGGCGGTCGAGGATGTTATCATGTCGGCAGTGGGCGGCATGAATGTCTCGGAAACCATCGAAGGACGTGAGCGTTATCCGATCAATGTCCGATATCCCCGCGACTTCCGTGACTCCCCGAACAAAATAGGCCGGGTCCTGGTGCCGACCCCCGGCGGCGCCCAGGTGCCGCTGTCCATGGTGGCCGACATCAAGTTGACCAGGGGCGCCCCGGTCATCAAGAGTGAAAACGCCCGTCCCAATGCCTGGGTCTATGTCGACATCTCCAGCTCGGATATCGGTGGTTTTGTCCAGCGGGCTAAAAAGGTGATGAACAGCCAGCTCAAGCTGCCGCCGGGCTACACCCTGACCTGGTCGGGCCAGTTCGAGTTCATGGAACGGGCCCAGAAACGGCTGGAGATCGTGGTGCCATTCACCCTGGTGCTTATTTTTCTGCTTCTATACTTTAACTTCCAGAATCTGGCGGAACCGGTTATCGTCATGCTCTCCATCCCCTTTGCCTTGGTGGGCGGCATCTGGCTGATCTACTTTTCCGGCTATAACATGTCGGTGGCCATTGCGGTCGGTTTTATCGCCCTGGCCGGCGTGGCCGCGGAAATCGGGGTCCTGGTGATGACCTTTATAGACCAGGAGATCCAGCACACGCGAAAGAACACGCCGGCAGCAAAACTAACGGACCGGCAGATCATGGAGGCTGTGTTCAGGGGCACCTCGGAGCGGGTTCGGCCCATTGCCATGACCGCCACGGCGATCATTGCCGGCCTTTTGCCGATTCTGTACGGCAGCGGTACCGGCTCCCAGGTCATGAAACGGATTGCCGCCCCCATGGTCGGCGGCATGGTCACCACAACCGTTCTCTGCCTGCTGGTGGTGCCGGTGATCTACGGTACCTATATGCAAATCAGAGAACGTTTGAGGAAGTAATAAGCCGGCGAATGGCAGAAAAACCTTTTCATATTGTGCTGGTGGAGCCGGAAATACCGCCGAACACCGGCTCCATTGCCCGCCTGTGCGGGGCTACCGATACTGTTCTCGACCTCGTCCGCCCCCTTGGTTTCAGTACTGACGACAAACATCTTAAACGGGCCGGCCTGGATTACTGGCCCTACGTGGATATTCGTTTCTGGGAAAATCTCGATGCCTTTCTTGCCGCCCAGGACGAACGCAGGCTCCGTTTTTTTACCACCAAGGTCGACCGTCTTTACTATGAGGCGCAATTCCGGCCGGGAGATTATCTTATTTTCGGCAAGGAGACGAAAGGTTTGCCTGAAGAAATTCTTGCGCTGTACCGAGACCGCTGTTATACCGTCCCGATGTCAAATAATCACATCCGCAGCCTCAACCTGGCAATGAGCGCCGGCATTGTCCTCTATGAGGGCCTGCGGCAGATACGGATTAAGCATCCCTGAGTCCGTGACGGCTTGAGGTGACATTTCGTGCAATATAATGTAATTTATTGCATTATATTCAGAATAAACTCATTTCCGGTCTGCACCGCGCCGGACTGCGGTCCGCCCGAGAACGGCGTAGCTGCTGAGTTGGCAACCAGTTGATATCACACCAGAATAATCAACCTCGTTGTCGCCTTGCATCGGCACCGTTCCCGAACGTTCACGGATTCAGGACATTGACATCTATATTCCGCCGGGAAGCATAATAAAACAAAGAATTAAACCAGGGAGACGAAGGAGAAAAACCATGCCCGACAGAGTTTATAATTTCAACCCAGGCCCGTCCACCCTGCCCTACCCTGTGCTGCAGGAGGCGGCAAAGGATATCGTCAATTTTCATGACCGGGGCATGGGCATCATCGAGATGAGCCACCGCAGCAAGGAATTCATGGCCGTGGCGGCGGAGGCCGAAGCCCTGGTTCGTGAATTGATGGGAATCCCCGATAACTACAAGGTCCTGTTTCTCCAGGGCGGGGCCTCTACGCAGTTTTTCATGATCCCGATGAACCTGCTGGGCGGCAACAAGCGGGCAACCTACCTGAACACCGGCGCCTGGTCGGGCAAGGCCATCAAGGAGGCCCGGCTCTTCGGCGAAATCGACGTGGCCTATTCCAGCCAGGAGGCCAAATTCAACCGGGTGCCGAAAGATGACGAGTACACGGTCCACCCGGACAGTGAATATCTCTATTTCGTGTCGAACAATACGATTTACGGGACCCAGTTTCCAGAATTTCCCGATACCCCGACCACGCTTATCGCCGACATGTCATCGGACATTATGTCCCGGCCCGTTGATGTCAACCGCTTTGGCCTTATTTTCGCCGGGGCGCAGAAAAATATGGGGCCGGCCGGGGTGACCGTGGTCATCATCCGGGACGACCTGCTGGAGCGGACCCCGGAGGCCGCCGTGCCGACCATGCTGCGTTACAAGACTCATGCGGACAAGGGGTCCATGTTCAACACCCCACCCTGCTTCGCCATCTACTGCCTGGGCCTGGTCATGAAATGGTTGAAGGACCGGGGCGGGGTTGAGGCCATCGGCAAAATCAACGCGGCCAAGGCCGCCATATTGTACGACGCCATTGACGGCATCGATTTTTACCGGGGGCACGCGGAAAAGGACTCACGTTCAAACATGAATATTTCATTCAACCTGCCGACGCCGGAGCTGGAGACGCAGTTTGTCGCCGAAGCAACCGCTGCGGGCCTGGTGGGTCTCAAGGGCCATCGGTCCATCGGCGGCTGCCGGGCCTCCATTTACAATGCCTTCCCCAGGGAAGGAGTGGAAAAACTGGTGGCGTTCATGGATAATTTCGCCCGCAGCAACGGTTAATCCTCTTGCTCTTTTTTGCAAGAGCCCACCGGCACCTAATCTTCGTCCATTCCGGCCTTCTCGAACAAAGTGACTATTTTTCATCGTTGAATACTTATGCAGTATGAAGGGAACATCATCCGGCCGCCCAGCGAGGCCGACTCCATTATCCTCCAGGTTACGGTCGGCTGTTCCCACAACCACTGCACCTTCTGCGGGGCCTATCGAGACAAGGAGTTCCGCCTCAAGGACGAGAAAACAGTCCGGGAGGATATCGATTTTGCGGCCGCCTGCTGCCGGCGCCAGAAAACGGTTTTCCTGGCCGACGGCGACGCCCTGGCGATCCCCCAGGCCGAACTCGTCCGCCTCCTGGGCCGGATCAGGGAAAAACTGCCCTGGGTCCGCCGCATCAGTCTGTACGCCAACAGCCGTGATATCCTGAACCGTTCGGCCGCTGAACTGAGGATACTGAACGACCTGGGCCTCAAGCGAATTTACATGGGCCTGGAAACCGGCCATGATCCGACCCTGAAGGCGATCTGCAAGGGAGCCGGCTCCGGGGAGATGATCAGGGCCGGCCGCCTGGTTCGCGAGGCCGGTATTTTCCTGTCGGTTACGGTTCTCCTCGGCATTGCCGGCAGCAGCCATTCTCTTGACCACGCCCTGGCGACGGCCCGGGTGCTGAACGAGATGGAGCCCCGCCAGATTGCCGTCCTGACCCTGATGCTCATGGACAACACCCCCCTTGGCCGGCAATACCGGGCCGGGTCGTTTCACCTGCCGGACCAGGACCTGCTGTTCCGGGAACTGCGAGCCCTGGTTGGTCATATCCAGGGAATAAAGGCACAGTTTCAGGCCAATCACGCCTCCAACTATTTTACCCTGGACGGCCGGCTGCCCAGGGACCAGGAGAAATTTATCGCCATTATCGATCAGGCCCTGAGCGGCACGATTGAATTAAAACCGGAAACACGCCGGGCGCTGTGAAAGACCAGCGTTTTCTGCCAAACAACCAGCCATGAACAATCAATCCCTGACCGACCTGAAAGACCTGACGCAGGACCAGCTGGTCGATTTCGTCGAATCCCTGGGGCAGCCGGCGTTCAGAGGCCGCCAGCTCCTGGCCTGGATCTACCGGCCGGGCATTGTCGATTTCGCCCGGATGACCGACCTGGCCAAGGATTTCAGGGCCACCCTGGCAAAGCATGCCCGCATAAGCCGGTTTACCGACCCGGTTATCGAGACATCCCGTGACGGTTCGGTCAAATTCGGCTTCCGCCTTGAAGATTCCCTGGTCATCGAATCGGTGCTGATTCCGGAAGAAGACCGTAACACCCTGTGTGTTTCCTCGCAGGTCGGCTGCGCCATGGGCTGTTCTTTCTGCCTGACCGGGACGATGGGCTTCAGCCGTAACCTGCGGCCGGCGGAAATCGTCAACCAGGTCTGTGGAGTCCTGGAGCGGATGGCGGCGGAAAAACAGGGCCGCTTGACCAACCTTGTTTTTATGGGCATGGGCGAGCCGCTGGCCAACCTTGATAACCTGCTGGCGGCCCTGTCGATCCTGACCGAACAGCGCGGACTCGACTTTTCCAGCCGCAGGATCACGATTTCCACCTGCGGCCTGGTACCGCAGATGCTCGAACTCGGGAGAAAAACAGATGTCAACCTGGCGGTGTCCCTGCATGCCGCGGATGATCTCATCCGCAGCCGGCTCATGCCGGTCAATAAAAAATATCCGCTGGCCGTATTGATTGCCGCCTGCCGGGAGTTTCCCAAGAAAAAAAGGCAGCGGATTATGTTTGAGTACACCCTGCTGGCGGGAATCAACGATTCGGATGAGGCGGCGGCAAGACTGGCGGACCTGCTGCGGGAGGTGCCCTGCAAGATCAACCTGCTGGCCATGAATACCACACAAAACCGGGAGTTCAGAAGCCCGGGCCGGGATCGAATTCTGCGGTTTCAGCAGATTCTCAGGCAGCGCGGCTATACTGTTTTTATCCGCCAGAGCCGGGGGGAAGATATTTCAGCGGCCTGCGGTCAACTGGCCGGTAAACTGCAGTAAGCCGCCACAGGCACCCCATCTTCACGCGGTCGCTCCCGCCCGCATAGAGGGACTATAGCGAACGGAAGCGACTACGTAAATCTGTGGCACCTGTGGCGGCTTACTGCTGGCACCCCATCTAAGCGTTCGAGAACGGTGCAGATGCAAGGCGGCAACGATGTTGATTATCTTGAGATGCGCCGTTATCGGGCGCCCCGCAGGGCGGCGCGGTGAAGACCGGCAAATGTGCTTATTCGATAATAATGAAATAAAATTCATATATTCCCTGGAGTCTCACCTCAAGCCGTCACGGATTCAGGTCTTACTTTCGGCGGGAAGAAAGGCGCACTCTCTCCAGGGCGGCGGCCAGTTCGCGCACCTCTCGGGGTCCCCTGGGAACAACAGGAGAGTCAAGCCCGCCATCGTTGATCCGGTTGGCGGCGGCGGTCAATTCATCCAGCGGTTTCGCGATAAGCCGGGAAAGAAAAAAAAAGATCACGATACCGACAACGGCGACCACGCCAACCAGCGAGAATGACGTGACGATAACGTCTGTCCGCAAATCAAGCTGCCTCCGACACGTTCGCGGAAAGATAGCCCAGGACCCCGATGGTGCTGATTATGGTGTACAACAGGGCAAAGATGAAGTGCATGCTGACGGGCAGGCCGCCGTCTTTTCCTTTTTCCCCGGTATCCGGTGCCGGTGCCGGCTCCGGCGGCGGTTCCGGCTCCTCCTGAATCTGTTGCGGAGCAGCAGACGCTGAAGGTTCCGGTTTTTCTTCATGGACATGCGGGGGAGCCGCCCCCTGCATTTCCTTGAAAAGATCTATTGTTGAGCCGCCGGGCGCTGTTCCCGAAGATGAGGCCGGAGGCCTTGAGCTTCCCGGCTTGTTGACAATAATGATATGGCCGCATTCCTTGCAGATAAAACGGGCGCGCGGCCCCTGTATTTTCGATTCATCGATGTTATATTTTTTTGCGCAGTCTTCGCAGATCACCAGCATGTAGATTCCCTCCTTCCCCGCCGCAAGCAAGGTTTTCCGTTTTCTCCCCTGCCCTGCAGAAGCTGAAACGTTGCCGTTGGCCCCCGATTCAGTCAATAATTTTGCTGTCTTTATAGCCGAGGCGACCGATAATTGCTCCCAATTAAAAATCGATTTTCGTCGAGCTGACACTCTATCATCCTGCCGCTTATTCACCGTTTCACCGCCTGGGCCGGAGTTCTAATAGTTGATCTGCCGACGCAGATACCGCTGGTAGCATTCGAGATCGTCCGGGCATTTTTCGTTAAGCTTTTGAATATAATTAATATTATTTTCAATCGCCACGATATAGAGATTACGGTCAACATTCCACCGTTTCTGAAAATGAAAGCGCACGGCTTCAATGACCCCGTCAAATTCATGAAAAAGCCTTTTGCGGATAACCGTCTGGAAAAAATCAACGGTTTCATGATAAATATCAACGGTGGATTCATACTCTGCGACCCCGCCCTCCCGCAGCTCTTCAAAGAGAAGCGGCAGGCGCTCCAGGTAGCCCCGGTCGGCCATCTGGGACACGATATCGGCGGTGCCCAGGATATAGCCCATCAGCCGGACCTCGTCGGATTCAAAAGAAAGATCCTGCGGCGAAGCGGTCAGCTTGGTACACTTGATCATCTGGGCGCAACGTCTGCTGTCTTCGACGTCTCTGCCCTGGGACTGCATGTATTCCAGCAGGAACTGGATCGAACGTTCTTCGTGCTGCTTGGTATATTTTGCGCCGGTTCCTTCCCGGTCCGATTTTTTCTGAATCAGGCCAATATCATGAAACCACGCGGCCAGCACGCCATTCTCGATTATCTCCGGGGAGAACCGGGTGCCCTTGACGAACAGGCCATGGATGAGACGAACCACGGCCAGGGCGATGGCCATGGTGTGGTTCAGGTTGTGATAAAAAGTATTGCTTACCTGGTAGCCGGGATATTCACCGGAAAAAATTTTAATAACATTAACGAACGTCAGTTCAAGAAAATCAAAGTTAAAATCTTCAGTCACCATGGAGATAATCAGCTTGATTTCCTTGAAGATGTCCCGGGGGCAGCCGCAGGCCAGCTGTTGTTCCTGGACGAAATTCGGATTTTTGAAAGACGTTGCCGCCGGGATCCGTATTTTTGAACTCTGCCAACTGTCTTGATAACGCAACTGGATTGCCTCAACCACGTCGGTGATCTGGAGAAAAATCTCGACCAGTTCGGGATCAAAGTGTTTGCCGGATTCTTGGCGAAAAATGGCGTAGATTTCCTCCCGGGGCCAGGCCTTCTTGTAGGTTCTTTTATTTGCCAGGGCGTCAAAGACATCCGCCAGGGCAACGATCCTGGCGGCCAGGGGAATCTCTTCCCCCTTTTTCGGCCTTTTATTTTGATCATGGAGGACGACGCAGCCGGAAGGATAGCCGGGATAGCCGGTACCGTCCCATTTCTCATGGTGGTTAAGGGCGATTTCCATGCCCATCCGATCAAGGTCGGAGCCGGTATTTTCAAAAAGATTGGCGCCGTAGGCCGTGTGCAGTTTAATCAATTCAAACTCGTCATCAGTCAGGCCGCCCGGTTTTTTTAATATTTCATCGGGAATGCCCACCTTGCCGACATCGTGCAACATTGCCGCCGGCCGGAGAAGGTCCTTGAACCGTTTGATTTCCTGGGGCTCCAGGTTTCTGTTGCCGGCCCATTTACTATAGATTTCCACCGAGATCGCACTCACCCGGTGGACGTGGGCCGCCGTCTCGCCGGGATCGCGCAACTCCGCCATCTTGATCATGCGCAGGATGAGTTCACGGCCCCACCGGCCGCGTTCAATTGCCGAGGCGGCATAGTTAGCGAAAAAGGAAATATATGACCGGGTCTCGGCTGAAAAGCTTGACGGCCTGCCGTCCCGATCCATTGCATTAATGAGCTGCATGACCCCGACCAGCCTGCCCCCCATGGTCTTCAGCGGCAGGGTAAAAACGGACCGGGTCCGGTACCCGGTTTTCCGGTCAAAAAACGAGTTGAACGAAAAAGGCAGATCGGGAGACAGTCGGTTCGCGTCATCAATGATAACCTGTTGCCCGGTTGTTGCGGTATAGCCAACGATCGAGCTCTTATCGATCGGCACGGTATAGTGCATGTAAAGGGAGGAGATGGCATCATTATGGAGAGGATCGGCGCCGGTTTGCACATAACCGAAAGTCAGGCTGGACCGGCTGGCCAGGAATATAGTGCCGGCATCGGCCCGGGCCAGCTTCCGGGCCTCCAACAGCACGGCCTCAAGAATCGAGTCAACATCCTTGAGTTGCTGAATGCTTTCAATTTTTTGCAGAATGACATTTTCAGTTTCAGCGCGTGACATCTACCTGGTCTTGTCAAAAAATGATTAGCTCAATACAACCTGGATCAGTGAATGTTCGAGAGCGGTGCAGATGCAAGGCGGCAACGATGTTGATTATCCTGGAGAGATATCAACTGGTTGCCAACGCAGCAGATGTGCCGTTATCGGACCCCCCAGGGCGGCGCGGTCAGGTGCCGGCCCCGATCATCCTCGTATTTTCTTTAGCAGCCAGGCCATGTTTCGGCCCAGGGTGCGCATGGTCTCGACCCCTTCCGTATCGTCGGCGACCTCGCCTTTATCCCGGCCATTGGCAAAGTTCCAGTAACTGGAGCCGACAATGATCATCTGGCCGATTGTAAAAAAATGATTAATGGAATCAAAGACATGAACGGCACCACCCCGCCGCTGGGCAACGACGGCCGCCCCCACCTTTCTTTGCAGCATATCGCCGTTGGCCCTGGAAGTCATGCCGGAACGATCTATGAGCGCCTTGATTTCCGTACTGAGGTTGGCAAAATAGGTGGGTGAAGCCAGAATAATACCATCCGCAGCCAGCATTTTTTCGATACATTCGTTGATGCAGTCGCTTTCAACATCGCAACGCCTGTTTTTATTCTTAAAACACTTGTAGCAGGCTATGCAGCCGTGAGGATGCTCTCCGGCAAGCTGGACCTGTTCCGTTTCAATTCCCTCTTTTTCCAGCTCCTCAAAGACGTAATTGATGAGCATCGAGGTATTCCCATCCTTTCTGGCACTGCCGTTAAACGCTACAACCTTCATCCTGAACCTCTCCTCTCTTCTTTATTCAAAACCGTTCATACAAGGGGGGCAAAAAATCCGTCATCCCCGCATAGTGTCGCCACCCTGCCCTACTCTGTGGACCCAACGAGAGCCTTCACTTCAGTGCTTATACATACTTTTCAGTTTATCCCGGTTTTATTGTCCCCGGTGAACCGATACTTTGGATTATCCCTGAAACTGCCGCTCATGTCAACGGCGACACCGCAATTGTTGTATTTGGACATATTATATGGAGTCCCGCAGTCCGGCGCGGTGAAGACCGGAAAATGCGTTTATTTGGCGATAATGGAATAAATTTCAGATATTGCATGGAATATCACCTCAAGCCGTCACGGATTCAGGTTTATTTATCGGCGGGCATCCCGCCAGCCGATATAATTTATTTACTTCTGAATGGTTACGGGATAATTATACAATAACCAAGGAGTAAAAAAGCATGACGAAAAAGCCGGGGCTTCCCCGGGATGTGGACATCGAGGAGTTGACATGAAACAAGCCGATCTAGTCATTGAAAAGCTGGGCGAATGCCGGGTTGCCTCACCCATGCGGCAGTCTTGTTGTTTTATAAGTGACGATGAAAAAGTCCTGTTTACGTCCCGCTATAAAAAAATAGAGCCATATATCAAGGTTTGCGGGGAAATTCCGTGCTTCGAAATGGCCGGCCCGAGAGAGAAGATTTATTTTGATCCGGCGGAAATCACTTGCGGCATCGTGACCTGCGGCGGCCTCTGCCCCGGCACCAATGATGTCATTCGGGCCATCGTTATGAGCCTGCACTACCATTACGGCGTCCAGACCATCTGGGGTTTCCGCTATGGCTATGGCGGCCTGTCCCCCCAGCGCAGTCACGCGCCCTTTCTCCTGACCCCGCAGATGGTCAAGGATGTCCACCACCAGGGCGGGACGATTCTAGGTTCGTCACGAGGCCCCCAGGATGTCAGCTCCATGGTCGACACCCTGGAACAGATGCATATCTCCACCCTGTTCACCATCGGCGGTGACGGCACCATGCGCGGCGCCGCCGCCATCCACGATGAAATCAAACGCCGGGGTCTCGAAATCAACGTGGTGGGCGTGCCCAAGACTATTGACAACGATATCTCCTTTATCGATATGTCCTTTGGCTACATAACGGCGGTGGAGGCCTCAACCGCCTCCACCTACACCGCGTACGCGGAGGCCACCGGCGCGAAAAACGGTATCGGGCTGGTCAAACTCATGGGCCGGGCATCTGGCTTCATCGCCGCCTCGGCCACCCTGGCCAACAACGTGGTCAACTTTTGCCTGATACCGGAAGTTGGTTTTTCCCTGGAGGGTTTTCTTCTCGCCCTGAAAAAAAGGATCCGCCGCCGCGGCTATGCCGTCATCGTGGTCGGCGAAGGGGCCGGGCAGGACCTGCTCCAGCAGGACCTGGGGACCGACCCCTCGGGCAATCCGCGCCTGGGCGATATCGGTCTTTTTCTGAAGCAGAAAATCAATGAGTTCTTTGCCGCTGAGCAGACGGAAGTTACGCTCAAATACATAGATCCGAGCTATACTATCCGCTCTATGCCGGCCAATGCCTATGATTCCTCACTCTGCCTGATTCTGGGATACAATGCTGTCCATGCCGCCATGACGGGCAGGACCAACATGATTATCGGTCACAGCCATACCCAGTTCATCCATGTCCCCATCCCCCTGGCCGCCTGCAAAAGAAAACAAATTGACCCCCGTGGGCGGATATGGGACAACGTGCTTGCCTGTACCGGCCAGCCTGAAGACATGGTTTCTTTTTCCTGAAATCCGTTATCGGGCGCGCCGCAGGGCGACCTCAGGTTTTTATTAACAGATGGTGCCTGTCAGGAAAAAAAGCGGCCGGCCAGGTTAAATAACCTGAAGGTTTAAGCATATAATTTTTTCCTGACAGGCACCAGGTTAACCGTTCAGCGAGGCAGGGTCGGCTCTTTGATTTTACCCTCAGCAAGCAGCCTTTTCTCCGTCTTGCGATATATTCCGCCGGTAAGGCCGGTCAACACCTTATAACCGCCCTTGAAAAAATAGACATTTTTGTATCCCATCATTGCGGCCATCAGGCTGGCTGATGCGGCCCGGGTGCCGGTCGGGCAGATAAAAATTACCTCATCATATCTTTCAGGATGTATTTTATATAAGCGGGAAGGTACCGTCGGCAGGGGGATCAGAAAGGTGTCAAACAACTTGCTTTTGGGATACCATACGGCGGTTTCAAGCGGGCTTCTTACATCTACCAGGGCGATTTTCTTCTTGAGTACCACATCGGTCACAAATTTTTTAGCTTTCATCGGAGCCCAGCGGAAGTCATCAGCCGCCCAGCCGGCAACATATCCTCTGCCGGCGATAGTATTATTTGCCTCCCACAGCGATTCATCTTTGGGGCGAGCCTTGAGGGCTCTTTGCAGTTGTTCCTCGGCCTGGTCATAGTCCCCTGATTTCATCAATGCCCCGGCCTTGCCTATAACTTCCGCCGGACTTTGTCCGGCTAACGCCGTTGAAAGACTGCCGGCATAGACAAATATTCCGACAAACATAAAAAATAGGGTTAACTTCTTTAGGGTTGGCATGCTTTCTCCTTTGGTTAAGTTTATGGCGTTGCAAAAACTATATTCCCTCTCATCCAGAGAGAGGTTTTTACCTGGCCATTCATGGTTATGATGGACTTTTTACGAGTCCATCAAGTTTTATAACTTTTGTCGATAGGTCGTGGCAAACTCGCGATCAATAAATTGGGTCAGGGAGCCGAGTCCCCTGTAAAAATGGGACCTGGCGGTCTCCCGAAAGGTGAGGCCCATCTGCCCGGATATCTTGAATGAAATTCCGCCGCCAGGTGTTTTTCCCGGTGAGCAGCCTCAAGGGGGGGGCGAGGTAGCTGCCGGAAACCGGGTAACCGTTCACCTGCACCCCATCTTTGTCCGTTTCGCCCTCCTCAGGTACAGGGAGTACACCTCGGAGGGCGAAACGAACAAATCCGGGGTACATCTGAACGGTTACAGTTACGAGTTGAGGGTAGTTTATTGCCTCTGGTGAACGGTTACGAAACCGGCACAAAAAAAGAGATCCAAATACTCTGGTATAATCTCGGCGGCCGGGATGATTTCCGGCTTTCCGGGTTTGCCGGAAACGACTGTCAGAGGCTGGCGATGACCCGCTGCAGTTTTTCCCTGATCTGGGCCGCGATCTTCTGGAGAGCGGGATTGTCGACCGCCCGCATGGAGGCGAGAGGGTCCACCGCCGACGCCTCGACACCGCCATCCTCCATTTCCCGGACAACGACATTGCAGGGCAGCATGGTTCCTATATGGGGTTCGGCCAGCAGGGCCTGATGGGCGAAATGCGGATTGCAGGCTCCAAGTATCCGGTATTGCATAAAGTCCACCCCATGCTTCTTCAGGGCCGCCTGGACGTCTATATTGCTGAGTACCCCGAACCCCTCTTTTTTCAATTCCTGCACCACGCTGTCGATGGTCTCGTTAAAAGATTTTTCTACGATTTTGCTGAAATGGTAGCTCATGACATATCCTCCTGAAAGTGATTATTTCTCCCGGATTCGTAACTGAATGGACACGAACTGAATCAGATCAAACCATTTGTTACATCCGGAGCTGTTGAAAAAAAGTCAGCGGGACGCCGGCCGGGGGCAGGAGGAGCACAACTGCCGGATCCCGGCCATTGGTATCTTGTGATGGTAAGAAATTCGCCGCTTACCAGTTACACCGCCAGCCGCTTGGCTCGGCACCGCCCCCGGGGCCATCATAAGCGCCGGACATGCTGCCGTGATCATGCCAGTCACAATCTGCCGGTCTCCAGCCCATGGCACCGGTATAAGCAACGTCGATGTCCCGGCCGATTCCCTGTCTTACCTGATTCCGGAGCTGCCCGTATCCCTGCTCCAGGGCAAATAATTGATTACGGAGACCGTTGATCTTGTTCAGGGTGGAGGTGCCGTCCGCCAGCGCGGCCCGCAGCTCCGCGGCCTTGGCCTGGATGGCCGCCTCTTGGTCGGCAAACTGCTTCTGGTATCTGGCTTCGATCTCCATGACCTTCTTCTGCTGACCAGCGTTAAGGCCCGAGTTATAGGTGCCGCCCATCATCTGACCGTTCATCATCCGGCCACCCGTCATTGGACCCCGCATCCAGGCAAAACCCTGGGATGCCGTAAATGTCATGGCAATGGCAAGGCCGGCGAGCAAAATTTTTCCTTTTTTCATTGTTTAATCTCCTTTTCAGATTGATGATGAATGCAGGATAAGTTCATTATTAACCAAACAGTAACGATTCAGGTACAAGCCGTATCTTCAGCTAGTCTGGTCGTCCAGTTTCGCTTGACAATCCGGACAGTATTTCCAATCCACCTGCACCAGCCGGGAACAGGAGGGACAGTGTTTCTTGAGATGTCCCCCGCAGTGAGGGCAGCGAAGATACATACTCCGGACCGGACCACCGCACGAGGGGCAAGTATGTTCCTCTGGAACACCGGTTTTCTTCCGCGCCAGAAATGCCGCGGCCAGAGCGATTCCTCCCAGAATCAGCGCGACCCAGAACAGGATTATGACAAAGTTCCAGCCGCCGCCAGCCCAGCCCCAACTGCAATACATTACAAGCTCTTCGTTTACAGGCCCGGGATTGCCGGGCTAATGTCGTGCCCGTTCCGCCTTGTCGTTTTCCTGGTGATTGCGCCGCCCTTGTACCGATTAACCGTGCTGTATTTCATGTCTTTTCTCCCGGGATATTTTTTTTCCGTATCGAACCGTTCCCTTGCACCTGAGAGATTGCACAGGCTGTGCCACCCCGGAAGCACCGGACCACAAAAGCAATATCAAGCTGGAATTATTATGAATATTTTTTCCGGCAGGGCAATATTTCAAGCGGTCGGAACAGGAGGTGTCCAAAAAACAGGCAGGAGAGCGATGGGGAATCACCGGCAAGTGCCTCATTTTGAGGCAGTGATTGAGATAAAGGTCCCTGGCCGGGCCTGGAGTCCGGCCAGAATTTTTATGCCCGAAGTCGGCGCTTATTCATCGTGCCGTTATAGACGGGCATGGAGGATGCGGGAAAGGCGGAAGCGAGGTTCAGTTCAGGAGAGATCGTACTCTTTCATCTTGTTCTGCAGGGTTTGGCGGGCGATTCCGAGGATCCTGGCGGTCCGGGACTTGTTGCCGCCGGTCTGTTTGAGGGTGGCGCGAATGGTTTCCCGCTCCACCTCGCGCAGGGTGAGGCTGGCCGGCTCCGGCCGGCCGCCGGTCTCTTCGCCATCGGGCCGGAAGGCGGCCGGCAGTTCCCTGGGGGTAATCTGCTCGCCAAGGCAGAGGATGACGGCCCGCTCCATGGTATTTTCCAGCTCCCGGATATTGCCGGGCCACGGGTAGGCCATAAGCATAGTCATGGTCCGGGGATGGATGGCCCGGATGCTCTTGCGGTTCTTTGCCGCGTACCGCCCGAGAAAAAATTCAGCGAGCGCCGCAATATCCTCGCGCCGCTCGCGCAGGGGCGGCAGGGTCACCGGCACCACGTTGAGCCGGAAAAAAAGATCCTGGCGGAAACTTCCCTCTGCCACCATTTCTTCCAGATCCCGGTGGGTCGCAGCGAGCAGGCGCACATCCACCGGAATGGTTTGGTCACCGCCGAGACGTTCGAATTCTCCCTCCTGGAGGACGCGGAGAATCTTGGCCTGGGTGGTCAGGCTCATGTCGCCGATTTCATCGAGAAACAGGGTACCGGTATGCGCCTGCTCAAACCGGCCCTTGCGCCGGCCGGCGGCGCCGGTAAAGGCCCCCTTTTCGTGACCGAAGAGTTCGCTTTCAAGCAGGTTTTCATGCAGGGCCGCGCAGTTGACCTTGACAAAGGCCGCTTTTCCCCGGCGGCTGTTTTCATGGATAACGTTGGCCACCAGTTCCTTGCCGGTGCCGGACTCGCCGCGAATCAGTACGGTGGCATCGGTAGGAGCCACCAGGGCCAGGGTCTCGAACAATTCCCGCATGGGCTGGCTGCGGCCGATGATGTTGCCGAAGTCAAACTGTTCGTTGAGCCTTTTTTTGAGAAGCAGATTTTCTTCCCGCAGGGCGTCAAAGGAGAGGGCGCGGTCGATGAGCAATTTCAGTTCCTCGATATCGACCGGCTTGGCGATATAGTCGAAGGCCCCCTGTTTCATGGCGGCAACCGCGGTCTCTACCGAGGAAAAGGCGGTAAGCATAATCACCGGTGTACTCACCCCGTGTTCCTTGAGCAGGGCCAGGGCCTCGATGCCGTCCAGCCGTTGCATCTTCATGTCCAGAATGATGAGATCCACCGGCCCCTTCTCCAGAAACGGCAGGACCTCGTCACCGTCCGCCGCCTCCCTGACCGTGAAGCCGGCGCCCAGCAGATTGACCTTGAGCATGGTGCGGTGGGCCTGGTCGTCGTCAACCAGCAGAATAGTTTTCTTTTCAGCCATTGTCCTCCCCCGGTGGATGATTCCCTGCCCGCCCCGGCAGGAAAAGCCTGATAATGGTACCGCGGCCGACAACGCTGTCCACCATGATACTGCCGTGATGCTGCTCGATGACCTGATGCACCACGGCCAGCCCCAGGCCGCTGCCCTCTTTCTGCGTGGTATAGAAGGGGTCGAACATGCGGGACCTCACCTCCTGACTGATACCGCGGCCGCTGTCGTGAACCGTAATGACGATGGTGTCCGGCTCGGCCCAGCCGGATAGTTCGACGCGGCCTCCCGCCCCGGTGGCGTGCAGCGCATTCTGGAGCAGATTGATCAGCACCTGGATCATCAGGTCCGGATCGGCCTTGAAGATGATCTCTTCTTCCGGCGGCTCCAGTCTGAAATCGATTCCATGATCCGCGAAATCATCGCCCATCAACCTGCCGGCTTTCTCGAGCAGCCTGCCAAGCGCAACCTGCCGCATTTCCGGTTCCCGGGGCCGGGCAAACTGCAACAGACCGGAAACCGTCCGGTTCAGGCGATCCACCTCGCTGACCATCAGATCAGCGTTTTCCCGGTCCGTGGCGGAATTCTCTGCCTGCTGCCGGAAATACTGGGCAAAGCCCCGCAGGGTGCCAAGCGGATTTCTGATCTCGTGGGCAATGGCGGCCGCCATCCTGCCGAGCGCCGCGAGCCGCCGGGAGCGCTCGAGCTGCTCTTCCATGTCGCGGATTTCCCGCATGTCCCGCATGGTCAGCACGGTGCCGACCCGT
This sequence comes from bacterium BMS3Bbin14, assembly GCA_002897615.1. Lineage (GTDB taxonomy): Bacteria > Desulfobacterota > Desulfobulbia > Desulfobulbales > Desulfobulbaceae > BMS3Abin13. The sequence goes on along the minus strand of BDTX01000005.1, from coordinate 97,152 downwards.
TCCCCGTCCCGGTTCAGGAGTGCGGCCGCGCTCACCTTGAGCGGAATCGACCGGCCGCCGGGCAGGACACATTCGAGGGAGCGATCCAGGAAATCCTTTTCTCCGTCAAGCAGGCCGGCAAGATCACAGCCGGTTTCCCGGCCCAGCCGGGCCAGCACCATACCCTCAAGTTCGGCAGACTCCCGGCCCAGGATCTCCCGGGCCTTGTGGTTGCAGGAAACGATCCTGCCCTGCCGGTCAATGGTGATCAGGCCGGCCGGCATACTCTCTATGACATTACGGGCGTAGATCTCGAGATTTTCCGCGGTCAACCGGCTCACCCGGTTGCTCTGATATAAAAAGAGCACGTAAAAACCGGCAACTCCAACCAGGAACAGGATGCCGCCCATGATCAGGCCGTGGTTGATGTCCTCCTGCCGGGCTACCTCGAACCCCGCAGTGCTGAGGCCGACATAAATGACCAGCCTCTCCCCCCCCTGGCCCCGCTCCTTCAGCATGCACCACTGTTGCCAGCGGTCCAGCATCCGTCCTTTTTCGCGGCCCAGCTGCGCGAGCGGCTTGAACTCGCGGGCCACCTCGAAAACCCGCCCGCCGGCCCCGTTTTCGGCAAGCCGGGCAAGCGGGGCGGTATTGCTCAGAATCAGACCGGGAGAGGGCTGACCGGGGAAGCTCTGCCAGTCACCAGCCGCGGCCACCAGCCGGTTCCGGGAATCAGCGATCCGGATATAGACCACCGACTCTTCCCTGGCAGTCTCCTTGACCAGGATACCGAGATTGCCGGTCATCCCCGCCGTCATCATCGAAGTCCGGGCTCCGGCCTCAAAGGTCCTGATCAGGGTCAACCCCTCCTGGATGAGAAATTTCTCCATCAGCCGCTGCTCCCGGTCCAGGTTCCGCACGGTGATGACCGCGAGCAGTGCCAGCAGGAGGACACTGGCCGCGATGATGGCCAGGCCGATCCTGGAAAGCTTGAACGACTGGGAGGTTCTGGGGATCATTACCGGCGGCGTGTTCTCTACTTGGGAAACGGGACCACCGGTTTCGTGGAGCAGGACCCGGAGGCGCAACCGCAGGTGCCTTCGTCATGACCGTGATGGCCGCCATGGGGCCGCGCCTTGCGCCGCAGGATAAGCAGGATCGGTTTGATCGAGATGGCGAGCAGAAAGAAGGAGGCGCCGAGTTCCACCGGCTGGGGGATAATCTGGGCCGCCTTGCCGATCACGGCCCCGGCCGAAATGCCAAGTGCACCATAAACTGCATCAAGGGCCAGGCCGCAGAGCACGCTGACCGTGGCAATGGCCGCCAGGTACCTGGCGGTGGCCCGCTTGCCCAAAAGGCCGGTAAGGACCGAGATCGAGGCCATGTTGGTGGCCGGGCCGACCAGGAGAAAGACCAGGGCCGTGCCCGGACTCACCCCCTTCAGGATCAGGGCTGCGGCGATCGGGGTCGAGGCGGTGGCGCAGATGTAAAGGGGAATGCCCACTGCCAGCATGAGCAGCATGGAGTGCAGGCCGCCGCCAAGATAGCCGCTGACCAGGTTGTCCGGTACCAGGGTGGTGATCAGCCCGGCCAGCAGGATGCCGACAAAGAACCAGCCGGCCAGGTCTCCCCAGAGGTCGCCCGCCGCGTAGACAAGTCCGGCCCTGATTTTTTCGAAAAGATTGTGGTGCCGGCGGTGCTCGGCAGGGTCACAGTCGATCCCGTCACAGCAGTTGTCCACCGGACAGGAGGAGGCGCCGGGCATGACCAGCATGGGCTGGGGCGGGTTGAAAAAATTTTCCATGAGCCCGGCGGCCAGGGCGGAGCAAAAGGCGGCTATTGGCCGGGCCACGGTCATGATCGGGTCGAGCAGGGCATAGGTTATGGCAATGGAGTCGACCCCGGACTCCGGGGTGGAGATCAGGAAGGCGGTGGTGGCGCCGTTGTTGGCCCCCTGCTTTTTGAGCGAGGCCGCAGCCGGCAGCACGCCGCAGGAACATAAGGGGATGGGAATCCCGAACAGGGCCGCTTTGAACACCGACCGGTACCGCCCGCTTCCCAGGTGCCTGACCACGTATTCGGTGGAAAGAAACATCTTGAGCAGGCCGCCGACGGCGATCCCGAAAAGAATATAGACCGAAGCGTCACTGAACAAAGCCCAGGACGCGGAAAATACCTCGATGATAAAAGAAAAAATCTGCTGCATCACTCCCTCAAATGGGTCAAGGCCAGGTTGACCAGCTCACTGACATGGTGATCATCAAGCCGGTAATAGAGAACCGCGCCGTCCCGCCGGTTGGCCACCAGGTGGAGCTGCCGCAGAAGCCGCAGCTGGTGACTGACCGCCGACTCGCTCACCCCGAGATAGGCGGCCAGGTCGCAGACGCACATCTCGCCCTGCTCCAGGGCCCGGAGGATTTTGAGCCGGGTGGGGTCGGCCATGGCCTTGAAAAGCTGGGCTACGTCCACGGTCTCCCGTTCCGCCAGGGCCGTTGTTTTTGCCTTTGCCACCCGCTCTTCATGGATGACCCGGCAATGGCAGGTCTCGGAATTGTTTGCTGGCACGTTTTTATCCTGAAGAAAAATTAACAATTGAGCATATACTCAGATACATAAACCATCCAGGTCTCCCGGTCAAGCAAAAAACAAGCCGGCCGGACCGACGCCTCGGGCAATCAGCGCCGGCCAAGGCCTGTGATCCCTCCCCCTGCTCCCCGGATACCCGGCGAAAACCATTGACTTTCAACTTGCTGCTTTGTAATTGTTATTATGTTGTCTTTCTTGGTTTTGGCATGAAAACTATCCTGACAGCAAGTGTTGACAGGGGGGTGCAAAATAATCGGCCATTCCGCTATCCGGAGAGTTGATTATCCGCAACTGGTCACAGGGTGTTAAACTCTGCGCTATTCCTTACATCCAACCTGTAAACCGTCACAGGTGCCACAGATTTACGTAGTCGCTTCCGTTCGCTATAGTCCCTCTATGCGGGCGGGAGTGACCGCGTGAAGATGGGGTGCCTGTGACGGTTTACGATTATTCTGGTGCGATATCAACTGGTTGCCAACGTAGCAGATGCGCCGTTATCGGGCGCCCAATCAGTCTCATTTTTCTCGTTGAGGAGGTAAAATGACAAACACATTTACAGCGGTTGTCCATAAAGAAGGCGGCCTGTATGTCGCCGAGTGCCCCGAGGTCGGCACTGCCAGCCAGGGTGAAACACTTGAAGAGGCGGTGTTGAACCTTAAGGAGGCCACTGAGGTGTACCTGGAAGAATTTCCGATACAGCAAACTTATCGTCCTATCCTGACGACCTTCGAGGTCGAGGCCCATGCCTGAGTTGCCGCGGATCTCCGGGGATGAGGCAATAAGGCTCTTCAAAAAGCTGGGATTTTATGAGGCCAGGCAAAAGGGCAGCCACGTGGTCATGCGACGCGGCAATAAGGGGTGTGTGATACCCAGGCATAAGGAGTTGGCAGTCGGCACACTGCGCAGTGCCATCAGGCAGGCAGGAATTACGGTTGAGGAATTTGTGAAAGCCGGGAGATAGTATCCTGGATCCGTGAGCGTTCGAGAACTGTGCATATGCAAGGCGGCAACGATGTTTTGTCCTGGTGTGATGTCACCGCATTTCCGATTATGATCACCATGTTCAGCAGTTATTTAAAAATCCTCCTTAATACGACAATCCGCACCTTGGTCTCGAATCAGTAACTTATTGGTTTTACAGGGAGAAACTTTGAAAAATAATCGACTGCTCATACCGGGCCTGCTACTGCTGACAGTATTGATCAGCACCCCGGTATTTGCCACTGAAACCGGACCTCAAGGTCCGAATGAAAGACAGGAAATCATCCAACTTGGCCGGATGGCGACAAAAAAACTGGTGCGCACCCTTGGCAGCCGGATGAAAAAACACCTGCGGGAAAATGGACCGGCCGGGGCCCTGGGTTTCTGTGCGGCCAAGGCCCAGGAACTGACGGCCCGGATTAACCGTGAGCTGCCGGCAGCGGTCAGGGTCAAAAGGATCTCGTTGCGGTACCGGAATCCGCTCGACGCACCGCTAAAGGACGAAGCCGGGATATTACGGGCTCTGCACCTGTTAAAAAATGCCGGGGCCGTCCTGCCTGATTATGTTCTCCAGAGGGTCGGCCGCCGTTCCTATAAATTTTACCGGCCCATAACCATCAACAAGGGTGTTTGCCTCAATTGCCACGGCCACAGGGCAAGAATGAAACCGGGGGTGAAGAAAGCCCTTGCAAAATTCTATCCCGATGACCGCGCCACCGGCTACAACCTCGGAGACCTGCGCGGGGCGGTAGTCGTCACTATAAAAAGAAGATAGGAATGCGCTTCCTGATGATACCGGCCCATGAGGCAACCGGACTCATGGCTGCCGATATCCCTAAGGCTCGCAGACCCTGGACGGCAAAATGAATACCCATTCCAGCGTACCGGAGTCAAGACGGTGGCGCCGTGGATATTACGATTTATTCTCCCATTTTTACGACCGGATAATCGCCCTCCACAGCAAGGACAAGAACGCATATCTACGCAGGTTCCTGTTGGAAAAAAGCGGGGCCAGGGCCGGCGACAGGCTGCTCGATATCTGTACAGGTACCGGAGCGGTAGCACTGGCGGCAGCCGGGATGCTGGGACCGGAATCCATTGTTATCGGGGCAGATTTTTCCCTTGGCATGTTAAAAATGGCCTCTGCCAAATACAGTCGGCCCCGAGACCGGGCGACACTCTTTTTTGTCCAGGCGGACGTGGCCGCCCTGCCCTTCAACTCCTCGACCTTCCAGGTGGTAACGTGTTCACATGCCATGTACGAACTAAAACCACGCACCAGGGACGCCGCCCTGGCCGAGGTCGGAAGGGTCTTGATAACAGGCGGCCGCTTCATCATGATGGAGCATTGCGAACCACGGACCCCCTTCATACGCTTCCTGTATAATATACGCCTTGCCGGCATGGGATCTAAACACAACCAGGCGTTTGCACAGGATGAAATCCCCTTCCTGGCCGAATACTTCGAGGATGTAACCAGGGAATTTTCCCCCACAGGGAAGTCCAAGGTGATCTACGGCCACAAGGGTGAAAACGGCACAGATGCAAGGCGGCAACGATGTTGATTATCCTGGTGTGATATCAAGGAGTTACCAACGCAGCAGATGCGCCGTTCTCGGGCGCCCCACAGGGCGGCGCGGTGAAGACCGAAAAATGTGTTTATTTGGCATATAATGCAATAAAACCCACATGTTGCATGGAGTGCCACCTCGAGACGTCACGAATTCAGGAATTTTGTCAAAGAGACGATACCGGAAAAGGTGTTACGCCTGACAGGCAAAGATATTCTGCTCTGCCCCCATTGCAAGCAAGGACGGATGGTGTACCAGGGAATGCTTCCGGCACTGAATACAGGCTGAGATAAACAGGGGGGGCCTCCTTTTTTCTCAACATCTCCGAGATGTATTGGACAGGTACGTCTTTTTCCCGCGCAAAACTGATGACAACATCAAAAAACTCCATGTTGAGGCCGATAAAGAGCCAACATAAAAAATTGACTAATACAGATGATATCTGGGAGGCAAGAATAGTATTTGGGAATAACATATTCAGAATACTTGGTTTTTTTGATGGAGCGAAATTGATTGTACTAAATCATGCGTTCCAAAAGAAAACTCAAAAAACTCCTCAGCAGACTATAAAGACCGCTGAAACAAGGAAACGTGATTACTTCAAGAGGAGGTATAAAAAAAATGAGTGATCTTCAAAAATACATCGCCAAGCGAAAAGTCAAAGATCAGGAATTCGCAGAAAATTACGGAATAGCGCAGAGTTCCACACCCTGTGACCAGTTACCTCCCCTCCGCTTCGCTACGTGCCAATCAATCGCTTGAGCTGGACAATTTCCCTGATAATCACAGCAACAAGTTGCTGCATTATCAGGGAAATCCTCCGTATCCTCTGCTTTTCGGCAAGAATGCAAATATCAAATTATACAAGTGGGCAAAGAAACGCTTGCCGGTCAGGCCGCCAGCGCCTTGTCCAGGGACTTGGCCGTCTTATTGATAATGATTTCGTCGATATGCTCGCTGGTCCAGATCCCGTCCTTGCGTACCGCCTTGGCGGCATTGCCGTAGCTGACGCGGACATTGCGGTCGCTGACCACGGCCAGACCCTTGGCCAGCCGTTCTTGGAGTTCCTCCGGGCTGAGCCCTTCGGCCTCGCCCAGCGGCCCCAGCTCTTTCATCTGCCGGGTAAAATCGGTGATCTGCCGGACAAAGAGCGGCGCTTCAGCGGCCGACGCCCACTGCAGGTTGAGCCGTTCCTCGCGAATCCCGATTTCCCGTAAGACCTTGCGAACCAGCGCCTTCATTCCCATTGCATCGTAATTACCAACCTGGTAATGGCATTCGCCGGGTTGTCAGCCGCCGGTGAAGATGCCGTCCGCCCCCTCGACAAAGCCGCGCAGGATAAAGGCCGGATCGACCCGGCCCGTACACATGACCCTGATGGTCCGCAGGTTGGGCGGATACTGGTAACGGGAAATACCGGCGGCGTCGGCCGCCGCATAGCAGCACCAGTTACAGAGAAAGCCCAGAATCCTGGGTTTGAAATCATCACTCATTATGATACCTCGGTGGTTTCTTTTTCACTGACCTCGCCAAAGGCCTCGATCTGCGCGGTAATCTGTTCGTTGGTAAAACCGCCCATGGAGATGGCGAAGGTCGGGCAGTGACTGGAGCAGATGCCGCAGGCCTTGCAGGATGCGGCAATGGTGTGGGCCTTGCGCTTCTTGCCCACCTTGACCATCTCGATGGCCGCAAACGGACACAGGCTGGCACAGAGGCCGCAGCCGATACAGGTGTCCTGGTCCACATGGGAGACAATGGGATCAACGGACACCGACCCCTTGACCAGCGGGATGGCCGCCTTGGCCGCGGCGGCCTGGGCCTGGGCAATGGTTTCGTCCACCGGCTTGGGCGTATGGGCCAGGCCGCAGACGTACATGCCGTCAACCGGCAGCTCGACGGGCCGCAGCTTAACGTGGGCCTCGAGAAAGAACCTGTCGTCGGTCAGCGGCGCCTTGAGGAGTTTGCTCAGTCCGTCCGTGCCGTCGGGGACAATGCCGACGGACAGGGCAACCAGGTCCGGGGTCAAATCCGTCTCTTCCCGCAGGATGGAATCAAAAAATTTCACATGCAGGCTCCGGCCCTTCTCATAGACCTCGGGTTTATGATCGAGGTCGTAGGGGATAAAGACCACGCCCTTGAGCCGGGCTTCACGGTAGGCGTCCTCGGCAAAGCCGTAGGTACGCATATCCCGGTAGAGGACGATGACCTGGGCGTCCGGGTTGATCTCCTTGATCTGCAGGGCGTTTTTCACCGCGTGATTACAGCAGACCTTGGAGCAGTAGTTCAGGTCGTCGCCCCTGGAGCCGGCGCACTGGATCATGACCACCGAACCGGGCGCCCGGTTTCTGGCCTTGCCGGCCAGGCGTTTTTCAAGCTCCAGCTGGGTCACCACCTTGTTGCTTTTGTCAAGCAGGTAGCCGTCCGGACGGTGCTCATGGCCGCCGGTGGCCAGAATGATCACCCCGTGGTCGACGGTATGTTCCTTTGCGGCCTCGCCGGTTCCCGTGGCGACGACGGAAGCGAAATTGCCGATAAAACCGGCGATCTGCACCAGCCGGGCGCTGGTCAACACCTCGATCTTTCCGTCCTTCTTGACCTGCGCAACCAGGTGTTTGAGATACTTGGCCGTCTCGCTGCCGCTCAGGGTGTGATTCAGCAGGCCGAGGTGGCCGCCGAGGGTGGCGCCCTGTTCCAGGATAACCGAGTCGAAGCCCTGCCCTGCCAGGGTCAGGGCCGCGGTCATGCCGGCAATCCCGCCGCCCACGATCAGGGCCTTGGGCATCACCGGCACGGTCTGTTCGGGCAACGGTTGCATGCCGCGGACCTTGGCAACAGCCATGCGGACGAGGTCCTTTGACTTGTCGGTTGCAGCCTCCGGTTCAGCCGCATGGACCCAGGAGCATTGATTACGGATATTGACCATCTCGACCAGGCAGGGGTTGAGCCCCGCATCCTTGAGGGTCTCCTGGAAAAGCGGCTCATGGGTCCGCGGCGAACAGGCGGCAATCACCACCCGGTTCAGGTTGTGCTCGATAATGGTCTGTTTCAGGGTCTCGATGGCATCCTGGGAGCAGGAATAGAGGGAGTCGGTGTGATAAACCACCCCCTCCATGTCTTCCACGGAATCGTCAACCGCATGGACATCGACCACCGAACTGATGTTGATGCCGCAGTGACAGGTGAAGACCCCGATGCGGACTTCGTCTCCAATGTCCTTTTCCCGGGGATAGGACTTGTGGACGATTCCCTGGCCGCGCTGCTTCTTCAGGAGCCCGGCGGCGATGCCCGCCGCAGCCGAGGCCTGGGTCACCGACTCGGGGATATCCTTCGGTCCCTGAAAGGCCCCGGCGACAATCACGCCGGCCCGCCTGGTCGTCAGCGGGCTCAGGGTATCGGACTTGGCAAAATCGTACCGGTTCAGCTCAATGCCGGTGATATCGGCAATTCCGGCTGCGTCCCTGGGCGATTCGAGACCCACCGACAAAACGACCATGTCAACGGGCTCAAACTCGTGGCGGCCGTCCAGGGTCGAATAGGTTAGCTGCAAGCGGTTTTTCCAGGGCGTGACGCCGGCCACCTTGGCCCGGACAAATTTGATGCCCATGGCCTCGGCCCGTTCCCGGGCCTTGTCGAAATCCTTGCCCTGGGTCCGGATATCCATGTAGTAGATGGTGATCTCCACGTCCGGATCATGTTCCTTGACCACCAGGGCTTCCTTGATGGCATACATGCAGCAGACCGAAGAGCAATAGCCGTTATCGCAGCCAAGGTCGCGGGAGCCGACGCACTGGATAAAGGCCAGCCGGTGCGGGTGGCGGCCGTCGGAAAAACACTTGACCTCGCCCTGAAACGGTCCGGAAGCCGAGGTCATCCGCTCGAACTCGATGCTGGTGACCACGTCCGGATGCGCTTCGTAACCGAACTTGGCCAGGGTTTTGCCGGAAATTCTGCCGAAACCGGGCGTCAGGATCACCGCGCCCACCTTGAGGTCCAACTCCTCCGGCTGCTGGTTGAAATTGATGGCATGGCTCTGGCAGACCGGGACACAGATCTGGCAGGTATCATGTTGCAGATACAGACAGGACTCCGGGTCAATGTAATAGGTTGCCGGAACCGCCTGGGCGTAATCAATATGGATAGGCCGGGTCAGGGCCAGGCCTTCGTTGTACGGATCGACATGGTGCCGGGGGCAGTACTGGGTGCAGAGACCGCAGGCCGTACAGCTGTCCGTGTCAATATAGCGGGGCCGCAGCCTGATCCTGGCTGTGAAATCGCCTTGTTTTCCAGCCAATGCCAGGAAATCGGCATTGGTAAGCATCTCGATGTTTGGAGACCGACCGGCCTCTACCAGCTTGGGTGCCAGAATTCAGAGCGAGCAGTCGTTGGTCGGAAAGGTCTTGTCGAGCTGGGCCATGACCCCGCCGACAACCGCTGACTTTTCCACCAGGTAGACATAGTAACCGAGTTCGGTCAAATCCAGCGCGGCCTGCAAACCGGCAATGCCGCCGCCAAGGACCATGACTGATCCGGCCCTGTGTTCCATTCCTTTTCCCATGTCATTCTCCAGGTTAGGATATATAGTTCTGTTTTTTCGTTTTCTTTATTTTTTCATCTCAAGAGATTTTTCATCTCAGGAGATTTTGCATCTCAGGAGAGATCCTCTTCCTTCACAATCTCGATCTTGACCGAACAGATCTTGTACTGGGGACTGCGCGACAGCGGGTCCAGGTCATTCAGGGTGAGATTGTTAATGGGAACCTCGGCATAATGGTACGGTACCGTCACCGTGCCCTGCTGCGTTTTCTCATTGACGGCGGCGCGCACCATTACCGAACCGCGCCGGGAAGTGATCCTGATCCAGGTCCGGTCTTCAATGCCGTATTTTCCGGCGTCAACGGGGTTCATCTCGGCCAGGCATTCCGGGCACAGTTCGTCGATACATTTCGTCTTGCCGGTCATGGAGTCGAAGTTATAGCGCGGGATCTCGCGGACCGTGGTGAGTATCAGCGGATACTCGCCATCCGGCATCTCCCGGGGCGGGGTGAAGTCTTCCGGAATGAAGAGTCCCCTGCCCCTGGTAAACTTCCCGACGTGCAAGACAGGGGTGCCCGGATGGTCCTGGTTCGGGACCGGCCACTGCAGCCCGCCCTTATCGAGACGCTGATAGGTAATGCCACTATATTGCGGCAATAACAAAGCGATTTCGTTGAAGATATCCTCCGCCGACCCGTAGTTCATCTGGTAGCCCATCTTATCGGACAGGGCGCAGATAATGCGCCAGTCGGGCCGGGCTTCACCGGGCGGATCAACCACTTTACGCACCCGTTGAACCCTTCGCTCGGTACTGGTGAAGGTGCCGTCTTTTTCCGCATAACAGGCGGCGGGAAAGACGACATCCGCCATTTTGGCGGTCTCGGTCATGAAGATTTCCTGGACCACGAGCAGGTCTATCTTTTCCAGGGCCCTGACCGCATGCAGGGCATTGGGATCGGCCAGCACCGGGTCTTCACCCATAATATACAGGCCGTGGATCTCCCCCTCCATGATGCCGTCCCAGACCTCGGTCGCGGCCTTGCCCTTGCGCCGGGGCAGAGTAACACCCCAGAGTTTTTCGTACTTGCTGAAGATATCGTCCTTGTCCAGGCCGCTGTAACCGGGCAGGGTGTTGAAGAGAGCCCCCATGTCGCAGGCGCCCTGGACGTTGTTCTGACCGCGCAGGGGATTGATGCCGCCGCCCGGCACGCCGAGCTTGCCGCAGAGCATGGCCAGGTTGGCGACCGACTTGACATTATCCGTCCCGGTAGCGTGGTGGGCCAGCCCCATACCGTAGAAAATAGAGCATCTCTTGCCGGGAGAGGCGTACAGGCGGGCGGCCTGCCGCAGCTGTTCTTCGCCGATGCCGGTGATCTTTTCCACGTAAGCAGGGGTGTACTTGGCGGTGACGATCTCGACCTCTTCAAGGTTTTCGGTCCGCTCGGCAACGAACTCCCTGTCCCAGAGATCTTCTTCCAGGATGATGTGCATCATGCCGTTGAGCAGGGCCACGTCGGAACCCGGATTAACGCGCATCCAGATATCGGCCATCCGGGCGAAATCGGTGCCCCGGGGATCGGCGACCAGCAGCCTGGCGCCCCGGGCCGCCGCCTGGTGGAGACGCAGGCCGATGGTGGGGTGGCTGGTATCGGCGTTGGAACCGATGATAAAGATGACATCCGAATCCATCACGTCGGCGATGGAATTTGTCATTGCGCCTGAACCGAACGAAAGGGCCAAACTGGCCACAGTTGGAGCGTGTCAGAGTCGGGCGCAGTGTTCGATATTGTTGGTGCCGATGGACGTCCGCATGAATTTCTGCAGGAGGAAGTTTTCCTCGTTCGTCGCCCGGGCGCAGCTGAAACCGGCGATGGAGTCGGGGCCGTACATGGCCTTCAAATCGAAAAAGCCCTTGGCGGCAACCTCAATGGCCTCTTCCCATGACGTTTCGGCCAGCACGCCGTTTTTACGTACCATGGGATGCTTGAGCCGGTCCCGGTGCTGAATGAAATCATGGGCAAAACGGCCCTTGACGCAGAGCGCCCCATAGTTGGGAGCCTGGTCCGGGTCGGCGGTCACCTCCATGATGGTCTGCCCCTTGACCATGAGGATGATCTGGCAGCCGGCGCCGCAGTATGGGCAGGTGGTCCGGACCCGACGCACCGCTTCGGCCTGGATGGGCACGATCCGGCTCTTCTTGTTCAGGGCCCCGGTCGGACAGTTGTCCACGCACTTGCCGCAGGAAACGCAGTTGTCCTTAAAAATGATTTCCAGGCCCAGCGGGTGGCCATACTTATCAACGGAAGCGGCCCGCAGCTCCAGGGCGTCGTATTCGCATGAACGTTCACAGCGCTGGCAGAAAATACATTTGTTCCGGTCGACCAGAATCGCCGGGTGCGACTGTTCCTTGGTATAGAGCGGGATCTTGCCCATGCCGGTCTTGTTGATATTGACATCATATTCAATGTCGAGCTGTCGCAGCTCGCAGCGTTCAAAGGCTGTGCAGCCGCAGGACAGGCAGCGCTCGGCCTCGCGGCGGGCCATCCTTTCGGTAAAGCCGAGCTTGACCTCGTCGAAATCCTGGGTCGACCGGTCAGCCGGCCGTTCCGGCATTTTTCCCCGCAGCTTGATATTAATCCCGTCAAAATTCTTGAAATCAACGTCATCGAAACTTTTGCCGCGGGTAAAGTTGAAACGGCTTTCGGCGGCGGCCTTGGCCTGGCCCGTCACGTAGGCGTGGATATTCTCGGCAGCCCGGCGGGCGGCGACAACCGCCTGAATGACGGATTTGGGACCGGTCACGGCATCGCCGCCGGCAAAAACACCTTCAACGCTGGTCTGGGATGTCCGGGGGTTGGCCGCCAGGGTGCCGCGCGGGGAGACATCAAGGAGCGACTCCAATTCGCCGCCCTTGAATTTGCCGTCAACGGCCATCTGGCCCAGGGACGAGACCACAAAATCAACATATAGGTCGTGATTGGAACCGGGGATGGGGAGGGGCTCACGCCGGCCGCGCTTATCGGGCTCGCCGAGCTTCATCCGGATAAGACCGAGCTTGATCCGGCTTTTTTTATTCGCCTGGCCGCAGATATCCAGCGGCGAGGCCATGAGCAGGAACTGGACGCCCTCGTTTTCCGCCTCGCGAATGTTGCGCTGGTTGGCGGGCATTTCGACCTTGGCCCGCGGATAGATAATGGTCACCTCTTCCAGGCCGAGGCGCACCAGGCTGCGGGCCGCCTCCATGGCGATATTGTTGCCGCCGATAACCACGGCCCGTCTCCCCACATCCAGGACCCGGCCCTCGTTGATTGCCCGCAGAAAACGGGTGGCCGTGTAGACATGGGTATTCTCGGCGCAGGGGATATCGAGCGGCTGGCTCACGCCCGCGCCGATGCCGATAAAGGTGGCATCGAATCCCCGGTCCTTCAGGTCCTGGAGAGTAAAATTTCGGCCCCATTTCTGACTGAGACGGATAGAGATTCCCATCTTGAGAATGGAGTTGACCTCGTAATCGAGCACGTCCTTGGGGACCTTGTACTCGGGAAAACCGTAGCGCAGGGCGCCGCCGAGCTTGGGTGCCGCCTCGAAAATGGTGACGTCGTGCCCCATGCGGGTCAGGAAGAAGGCCGCGGTCAGGCCGGCCGGGCCGCCGCCGATCACGGCAATGCGTTTGCCGCTTGGTTTTTCCCGGGAAATTTTCAGATCAACGTCATGGCTCATGCACCAGTCGGCGACAAAACGCTTGAGGTGGTTGATGGAAACCGGTTCATCGACCAGGATCCGGCGGCAGCGGGTCTCACAAAACCTGGGACAGACGCGGCCCACCGAAAAGGGGACCGGGTTGCGCTCCATGATCAGGCGCAGGGCCTCCTCGTATTCACCCTTGGCCACATGGGCGATATAGCCCTGGACATTGATCTGCCCCGGACAGGTCAGGTTACAGGGGGCCTTGCAATCGCCGAAGTGGGTCTGGGAAATGATTGCCAGCCGTTCCCGGCGATGGGCGATCACTGCCGGGGAATTCGTCAAAACGGCCATGCCGTCCTGGGCCACGGTGGAGCAGGCGCAGAAAAGACCGGCCGTGTCCAGGGTTGATTTCAGGCCATGCTTTTCAAAGCCGGCGATTTCAACCACGCAGAGTTCACATGGATTGTCGGAACGGCTGCCCTTGACATGGCAAAGCGCGGGGATCGTTATCCCGGCGCGTTCTGCCACCTCAAGTATGGTCAGGTTCCGCTCGGCGACCACCGCATTATCATTTATGGTCAGGGTAACTGTGTGCATTCTATAATCCGTTCCAGGGAACCGGGCCGGGGGAGAGCCCTCTCCCCTGCCCTTCCGATTTTATGCTTCCGGGCTCCACTCTTTCAGGAAGGCCGGCAGGTGACCGGCCTCGCGCGGGCCGATGGTTATGGTCCAGTCCGGCAGCTCCTCTTCGAGTTCCCCCTTGATGGTTGCCAGGTAACCGGGAATAATCAGCTCGTGCTTCTTCACCTTGTCGGCGATCCCGGACTTGTTGACGAACTGGGCGATCAGGTCGGCCCCGAACTTGCCGGCCGCCCAGGCGGTGAGGACCGACAGTCCCTCGGTATCCTTGATCAGCAGCCAGGACGGTACCTTGGAGCCCTCGATTTCACCGGAGACAATAAAGTAGGTCAGGGAGAAGTTACAGGTAATCATGACCGGCGAGTTCTCGTCGGGACCGCCGATCGGATAAATATCCTCCTGCACCACCATCGGCCGCTGCGGATCGGTAAAGATATTGAGCTGCTCCAGGAACAGCGGGAAAATTATGTCCCCCTGGATGTCGGACAGCACCACAATGCCGGAATATTTTGCCATGAGGACCGAGGCGATCATGGCCTCCATCATGACGTCGCCGGCCGCCATCTCGCACGGCAAGGTGATGGTCGGGAAACCGAGGGGTTTGAATTTTGCCTTGACCGCCGAGCGCCGGGCCACGACATTGTCTTCAAAGGCCGCCCGCAGGGTCCGGGCGCCGGTGTCGATGATCATGTCCTTGACCCCGGCCTTGACCAGGTTTTCGGCAATCTCGACCAGGTCGTCAAGGTTCCTGCCCTTGACGCCGAGGGGACAGTTGACCGCCTTGGCCAGCTCGCCCATGGCCTGCCAGTTATCCGCCGTGGCGCCGAAAAGCAGAGGGGTCCGGTCCCCGCAGGCCGCGGCGGCGTCCTTCATGTTGTCCACATTTTCGCTCATGAGAATGACGGCGGCCTTGGGGGCCTGGTCAATAACCTTGGTGACCAGGGCGGTAAAGGCCGCGCCGTCGCCGCTGTCGTCCTTGACGGCAATGAGGTTGGCCCGCATGATCACGCCGACCCGCTCGAACTCCATGACATTGAAACGGTGAATCTTGCCGTCCACGTCGGCGTCGCTGTCGCCGGTCGAAACCATGATGGCGATCCCGGTCGGGTTCTCAAAACGCTTCTCATGGCGAAACAGGCAGGTCTCGCCGCCGGCGGTAAACGCCGCCTCGCCGCTGCCCAGCTTGATGGTCCGGATCGGCGGGGCCGAGGCCTCGCTAATGGTCTGTTTCGCTTCTTCACTTACATAGGGGCAG
Organism: bacterium BMS3Bbin14; assembly: GCA_002897615.1. Classification (GTDB taxonomy): domain Bacteria; phylum Desulfobacterota; class Desulfobulbia; order Desulfobulbales; family Desulfobulbaceae; genus BMS3Abin13. The sequence goes on along the minus strand of BDTX01000005.1, from coordinate 81,921 downwards.
GTTTCAATCTCAGCCTGGCCGGCCGCCACCTTCATGGCAAAAGCAAGACATGTCGGGATGTCACACTCGCCACAATTCTTTTTGGGCAGCATTTTGAGAATCTGTATACCGGTTAACGCCATTGTTTCTGTCCTCCTTAAAACCTATCTCAAGGCAGGCCGTTCGTTCATCGAGGCCGCCATTCTCTATCCGCGAATCAGCCGATGGCTTCTTCCATTTCCAGGGCCGGGTGACCTTTCTCCTTGAGGAATTCGAGGATCTCCTCCTCGGTGGTGCCCTGCTCTTCCGTGGCAATCATGTCAAACAGCTCGGGCATGCCGATTTCGACGCAGCGTTCCTTCAGTTTCTCACCGATCTCGTCCTTCAGCATCTTGGGGATCCAGACCAGCCGCTTGACGCCGCCCTCGGCCATGAACAGTTTTTTACTGGTCATGTAGTGCTTGGAAACACCCATGAAGCCGGGAGTCTGCATGCCGCCGCCGGCCATGCCGGCCAGCGTGGTGAACTTCATCCCCGACGGGGTCATCCCCATGTAATCCCGGTTTACCACCATAATGCCGTTACACTGGGGCAGCATGGCGGCAATGGCCTCGAAGCAGCCGCAGGCGGTCATCGGGTCGATCATCAGAGAATAACAGCTGACCTTGGTGACGGCGCCGCGGGAGGCCTGGTTGACAAAGTCGTTGATCCCGGCGAAGCTGCCCTTGATCGGATCAAGGCATTCGCCCTTTTCAACCGGCTGGTTCGGCCCGGTGGGATTGATCTGGTACGACGCCTTGCCGTCCAGCCAGTTGTAGGCGCCGCACATGCCGATGCGCTCCGGGGTGATAATACAGACATGGCTCGGGGCAAAGGACTGGCACAGGGTGCAGGAATAAAAAACGTCCTCGGTCTCATCGGTCATGGCGCCCAGCCGCAGGTCGCGGGCCTCGTACACCTTGCGGGCCATCTGCTGAACCTGTTCAACCTTGTCCTTTTCGGTAAAAATCTTGACCTGGATTTTGTCGAGGATGGCCCCGAAGTCCTGATGCAGCTTGCCGTGCAGGACCACGCCGATATGCTTGAACGAGAAGCCTTTTTCCACGGCCGCCTTGCCGATGCGGACCCACATGATGTTCCGCTGGCCCATGTGCATGATGCCCTGGATATAGTTGGTCAGATGATGGAACTGCCGTTCAAGGATCGGCTCGAAGTCGGACTGCATCTCCCGGCCGGCCACCTCAACCAGGATGGCCAGGGGCAGGTTCTGGCCCTGTTCGATATCACAGATATCCGGTCCTTCCAGGATGACCTTGCCGTCTTCCACCTCGTCCATCTCCTTGGAGATGAGGACCTCCACGGCCGGGGTGCGACCGCCGCCGCATTCCATGAACAGGTCGTCCTTGCGGACCCGTTCGCCCTCGAAGGCCGGGCCGAAGGACATGGGAATATCAATTTTCGTGACATTGATCTTGAGTCCGCGGACCTCGATGGCCTTCTGGACGATCTCATCGTGGGGTACATTGGACACCACATGCTCGTAGGTACAGATCCCGGTGGGCAGGATCTCGGGAATGTCATAGTCGGAAATGGTCGGGAAGCCCCAGTTGATGGCGCCGGCGGCATTGGCGTACCACTCGTCGGATACCGGCCCGAAGGCGATGACAAAGGCAAAGGTCCGGTCCTTGTTATAGAGCAGATTGCCGCGGTAATCTCCGGGCTTGATGCCGCCGAAGGCCAGGGCTACGCGGCAGGCGAAACCGATGGCAAAAACCGCTGAAGTGTAGCTCGGCCCGAAGGGCACCAGCCTGGTATTCCAGCCGACCTGCACGTTGTTGTTGACCAGTTCCTGGGGCATGTATATCCCGTCGGTCTGGTCATGCATGAAGATATAGAGATTTTTCTCCTGCAGCTCCAGGGCGATCTTGCTGGCCGTTTCCTGGCTGGCCGGCGCCCCGAGAATGGCGGCGAAACCGGGGGCGGTACCGTCAACGAACTCCACCCCGCGTTTCCGGAAAACAACGTCATCGGCGGCGCCGAGCCAGAAGTTCTCCGCGGTCGGATCTTCGGTCTTGGTATAAAAATCAGGCTCATTGAGATAACGGATCGCCTCGAACATCTCCTCGGCGAAAAACGTCGCCATGCCGGCATCAAGGGCCGGTGCCAGGTACGGCAGCCAGATGTCTTCGGTGACGACCGGCGGCAGAAGCGTGCGGCATTCCTTGAAAATATCCTTCATGTCGCCCAGTTTTTCCACCTTGGCGCCGAGCATGGAATAGATGACCGGCAGAAAATAGGCTGTATTCGGAAAAGAAACCTCCTGCTCGGCCCCATACTTTTTCAAGGCCTCCTCATAGGTCTCTTCGGCCATGTCAATGATTTTTTTGGCGCCACGGATAGCTGCGGAACAGATGATCTTCGACATTGATAGAACTCCCTGGTTTTAGGACGTCGGAGAAAAGACTTCAGGTAAGATATTCTCTCCCGCCTTCCTTACTATGTTTTCGAAATAAATATATTCGCTCAACTTATACAATCACCCGATCAGGCCATCAGGCCGTTAATCAGGGACTTGGTCATATTAATGGCCTTGGGATGCCGCATGATCAGTACATCGCCGCCGGCCAGCAGCATGCAGCTGGCCGTCATGGCCTCCATCATGATGCCCCGGCGTTCCTGGTCGCCCAGCAAGTCATCGGACGGCAGGCCGACTTCCTTGGTTTTCCAGACCTCGCGGCCCAGGTTACAGATAATCGGCACCTGCAGTTTATCATCCTGCTGGGTCAGGGCCGCAATCCGAATCCGCTCCATGACCGAATAGGAGTATTCAATACCATAGCCGAGCGCGCCGATGGAGGGGTCCATCAGGACCGAGTCCAGCGAGACCCCGAGGTTTTCCAGCAGGATATTGAGCTGCTTGGCAAGGTTGACGTCAATGGGCGAGGCCGCGACCATGGGATGCTGAAAGGCCATGGCGGTGGCGCCGAGGGGACGGTAGTTGCCGTCCTGCAGAGGAGCCAGGCAGACCTTTTTATCGCCGATCAGCGAGGTCAGCTCGCGCAGGGTCTCCGTGTCCTTGTCGATATTGCCGCAGCCCCAGACGATAATCGGCACCTCGACCGCCTTGATGACGTCGGCCGCGTCCCTGGCCGCATCAGTCGAGGAACGATTCAAGCCGTTGGGGTCTGTGCCGATCAGCGAGACGTTGAGGGCGTCGGCCTGGTATTCGTTGACGCACTTCTGAGCCCAGTCCACCGGATTGCCAACAACATCTTCAAAATACTGCAGCAGGGTCGGCGGCCAGTTGTCAGGCTTGATATCCAGGATTTCCATGGCGATCAGGGGCTTTCTGGGCATGTCGCCTTCAAAAAGATGAAACGGCAGGACCTTGGCGCCGCCGACGGTGACACTCTGGTCATCATTGCCCAGGACGACTTCCCTGATTGAACCGCTGTAGGCCTGGTGATACGTGGATTCCGGCACCTTGGTCGACCGCTCGCTGAACCGGGTCTTTTCCACGGCCAGGTCGGGCACGGCTAAACCGGCCGCCGGGGCCGTCTTCGCGGGCTCCGCCTTGGGCGCGGCCTCTTCCTTGACCTCGGCCTTTGCTTCAGCCTTGGCCTTGGCCGCCGCTTCGGCCTCTTCCCTGGCCTTGGCTGCTGCTTCTTCCTTGGCCTTGGCCGCCGCCGCAATCTTGGCCTGCTCTGCCGCTTCCGCCTCCCGGGCCGCCTTGGCTTCGGCTTCAGCCTTGGCTTCGGCTTCAGCCTTGGCCTCGGCTTCTACTGCCGCCGCCTTCTCGGCCGAATCTTCGGCAGCCGGAGCAACCGGGGCGGCCGGAGTAACCGGAGCAGCCGGAGTAACCGGGGCAGCCGGAGCAGCCGGAGCAGCCGGAGTCTTTTTAGCGGTTGCAAACTCGCGCTTCAATATAGTTTCCGTCTCAACAAACTTGAGCAAGGCATCAAACTGGTCGTCATTGAGACCGTAGGCTTTTTTCAAGGCGTTCAGCCCCTGTTCAACGGACTCCAACGCCATCAGGCGCATTTTTTCGTTCATCTCATGTTCTCCTGCGTCATCGGTAGCAACGGCAACAGCTTCAGTTGGTCCGGCGGTCTCCACGGGGGCCGGTTCCGCGGCGGCCCGGCTGGTAATCAATTCCGCTTCTTTACGGGCAGCGGCAATGATCTTCTCCGCCTCTGCCTTGGCCTCGGCAAGCATATTGTCCGCATCGCCACGAACCACAATGGTCTCAGGAGCTGCAACCGGCTCCTGAACCTCTTTCTCTTCATCAAAAGTCGGACGGGGCAGCAGGCCGGCACTCTCAACTATCTCAGCCACGGCATCTTCCCAGCCGATGGCCATGACATGAACGCCGGCCACGCCTTTTATTTCTTTGACCTGGTTGATGATATCAACGCAGATGTTGATCCCCTCTTGCTGTTTATCCTCGGCCCCTTTCATCCGCTCGATGACCTCGTCGGTCACATCCATGCCGGGGACGAATTTTTTCATATACCGGGCCATGCCGAGGGACTTGGGGGGCGTGACCCCGGCAAGGATAGAGCACTTTTCATGAAGGCCGAGGTCCCGGACCATCTCCATGAACCTGGCGAACTTGTCAACGTTATAAATAATCTGGGTCTGGATAAAATCGGCGCCGTTGGCGACCTTCTTGCCGAGCCGTACGGCCCGGAACTCAAAGGGATGGGCAAAGGGATTGGCGGCCGCCCCAAGTAAAAACCGCGGCTCCGGCCCCTTTATTTCCTCGCCGCATTGAAATTTTTTCCCATCGCGCATGTCCCGGACCATGCCGAGCATCTGGATGGAATCCATGTCAAAGACCCCCTTGGAGCCGGGGTGATTGCCGAATTTCTGATGATCACCGGTCAGGCACAGCAGGTTTTTCAGGCCCATGGCCGAAGCGGCCAGGAGATCGCTCTGCATGCCGATCCGGTTCCGGTCGCGGCAGGTCATCTGGATGACCGGCTCAACGCCTTCGGACTGAGCGATCAACCCGGCGCCGATACTCGACATCCTGACGATGGCCGTCTGGCAATCGGTAATATTGACCGCATCGACATTGCCTTTCAGAATTCGGGCCTTTTGCCTGACGATATCAGGGTCACTGTTTTTCGGCGGCCCCAACTCGCCGGTTACGGCAAAGGCACCGCTTGCGAGCACCCGCTCAAGATTGCTCCCGGATTTCATCGATCCTCCTTGCTGCGCAAAATCTTCATAAACGGCCGCATTCGGCAAACCGTTTATTATTTTTTTCGTTCAAAACAGCCTCGGTCTCCGGCCCGGCCCTCCGTCTCCACGGTCTGCCGGTAAACCATTGCCGGAGCGGGCCTGAATCAGTCCCGCTTGCCCGGGCCTTCACATCCCGCGCCGGCCAGGGCCTTTCCTTCGAGTTCACGACGCATCTGCATATCCATCAGGATCCGTTCCTTTTTCTTGTCAATCCCCAGGGCCTTGCGTTTTTCGTCAATGGCGGCGATCATCTTCCGGGCCAGCTTGATGGGGTCTTCCTCGACATCCCAGGTGGCGCCGTACAGGTCCATCATCTCTTCAAACAGGTGCCGGGAGACCGCCTTGGAACCGGAAACCGGCAGGTTCTGGAAAATGACATGGGCGCCGGAGGAGACAAAATACTGACCGATGGCCACCGCCTTCTCGCTCATCCAGAGCGGGGCCGTGCCGCAGGCGGGCAGTTCGGAGATGTCCTCGCCCAGGCCGCCCTCGTTGACCATCTCGGTCAGGGCGATCAGCAGGCGGCTGTTATCGACACAGGAGCCGACATGGAGGACCGGCGGCATACCGACGGTCTCGCAGACCTCGGCCAGGCCGGCACCGGCATACTCGGTGGCCGCCTCGGGCCGCATCAGGCCGCGGCGGCCCAGGGCCTGGGCGGCGCAGCCGGTGGCCAGCACCAGTACATTATTTTTTATCAGCTCGACGGCGATCTTGAAATGCACGTCATCGGGATGTTTATAATGCTCGCAGCCGACCATGGCGGCAATGCCGCGGATACGGCCGTTGATAATGTTGTCGTTCAAGGGCCGGTAGCTCTGCCGAAAACGACCGCCAAGCATATAATTGATCGACTCATGACTGAAACCGGCGACGACGTCCTGCTTTTTATCCTTGGGAATATAGAAATTGCCGCGTTTTTTAAAGTTGTTAACCGCGCGCGTGAGGATTCTCTTGGCCGAGTTATAGGCGTCATGCTCTTCAAACTGGATGTGGATGGCGTCCGGCATCTTGGCCCGGTAGTTGGTGGTAATGATGTCCGTGTGCATCTCCTTGACCACCTGGGCCAGGGACTGCATGAGACACTGAACATCCACCACCATGGCCTCGACGGCGCCGGTGGCCAGGACCATCTCCTGTTGAATGAATGAACCGGCCACCGGGACGCCCCGGCGCATGAGAATTTCATTGCCGGTACAGCAGACACCGGCCAGGTTGATGCCCTTGGCTCCGGCTTTTTTGGCCAGGGCCAGGATTTCCTCGTCCTCGGCGGCCAGGCAGAGCGCCTCGGCCAGCAGCGGCTCATGACCATGCACCGTGACGTTGACCATATCCTCCTTGAGGACGCCGAGGTCAACGATGGCGCGCTTGGGGACCGGGGTGCCGAACATGATGTCCGTCAACTCGGTGGAAAGCATCGAGGCGCCCCAGCCGTCGGCCAGGGCGGTACGGGCGCCCTGCTTGAGGAGATTCCGGTAATCCTGGTCAACGCCCATATGGGTACGGTGCATCATCTCGACGACTTCACGGTCGATGCCGCGGGGGGTGACCCCCTCCCTGTCCCATATCTCCTGCTGTTTTTTCGGCGCCCTTTTGACCATGGTCAGGGTCCCATCCTGCTGGCCGAATTCGGCCAGGGCCTTTTCCCCCAACTCAAGCGCGATTTCATTTTTATCCCGGCCCTCGATTTCAATGTCGAAGATCCTGGCCATTTTGTGCAGCTTGTCCTCGTCCTTGATTTCGTGCGGAGTCTCACCCTTGGCCGTGGCAATCAGGCCGCGCACCATCTCGCGGGCATGATCGACATGCGCCGCCGTACCGCCGGCGATGAAACGGCAGAAATTCCTGGCCGCCACGGTATCGGCGGTGGCGCCGCAGACACCGATCATGGACTCAACGCCGTCAATAATCTGGCAGGGCCCCATGTTACAGTTCCGGCAACAGGTACCGCCGGCCCCGAACAGACAGGTAGCCATGCCGCGGTCTTCGATCCGGTCATAGGCGGTACGCACCTGCTTAGCCAGGTCCTGACTGAGAAGATCGAGGGTTGACGCGCCGGTTATCTCGTTACACTTATCGCATCCTCTTGCTTTAACCATAATTGAGGGGCTCCTTGTCTGAGGTAAGTCAACAAAAGACAGGAACAGCGAATCCTGGCTTTTTGCTCTTTTTTTTACTTTTCCTTATCGTAACTCTTCAGGCACAAGCGGACAACTGCGCCGCCCTGCGGTCCGCCCGATAACGGCACATCTGCTGCGTTGGCAACAATTAACATCGTTGCCGCCCTGCATCTGCACAGTCCTCGAACGCTCACCGATTCAGGTTTTGTTACCCAGAGACTGCCTGGCCGCCTGGACGGTATTTTTCATGAGCATGGTAATGGTCATGGGACCGACGCCGCCGGGAACCGGGGTAATGGCGGCCGCCTTTTCCTTGACCGAATCAAAATCAACATCGCCGGCCAGGATGGCCTTGCCGGACTCGGACTTGCCGATGCGGTTCACGCCGACATCAATCACCACCACGCCCTCCTTGACCTGGTCGCCCGTGATCATTTTGGGCACCCCGGCGGCCACGATCAGGATATCGGCGCGCCTGGTGTGAAAGTCCATATTTTTGGTCCGCGTATGGCACAGCGTCACGGTCGCATTGCCGCCGGCGCGTTTCTGGAGCATCAGGTTGGCAATCGGCTTGCCGACGATGTTGGAGCGGCCGACAACCACGACCTCCGCCCCGCTGGTCTCGACACCGGAACGCAGCAGCAGTTCAAGAATGCCATGCGGAGTGCAGGGCAGGAAACACTGTTCACCGAGCATCATCTTGCCGATATTCACCGGATGAAAACCATCGACATCCTTGTCGGGATCAATGGCAAAGAGGACCTTGGCCTCGTTGATGTGCCCGGGCAGGGGCAGTTGAACCAGGATGCCGTGAATCTTGGCATCGTTATTATACTTATCAACCAGGGCGAGCAACTCATCTTCGCCGATATCGCCGGGCAGGGTCACCTGCTCCGAATGGATGCCCAGGGCGTGAGCGGTCTTGTTCTTTGCGGCAACGTAGGACTGGGATGCGGGATTGTCGCCGACCAGAATAGTGACCAGGCCGGGAACAATATTATATTTTTCCTTGAGCTCGGTCACCTCGGTTTTGAGCTCTTCACGGATCGCCTTGGCGGTCTCGGTTCCACTTATTATCTTTGCGCTCATTGGTGGTTCTCCTTGGATTCGCAGTTCGCTCTTCAAGCATTGACAGCCTGTACCATAAAATAATAATAGATTTTTGGAAAGGGGAGCTATTATTAGATTCTTTTCCGGGGGAAAAGTCAAAAAAAGTAAATTTATAGTGGATAAATTTATTTTTTTCAAGGGATAATCGGCAAAATGATCCATCCGCAACTCGATCAAGACGGCCCTAACCACGCAATGCGCACGTGAACGGCCATTCAAACCGATGATCCTTTTTTCCCGTTTCCCGGCCGCCGGGTCTGCAGCAGATACAGCAGCGCGGTCTGGCGGAGACTGGTATCCCGGTTCCTGACCGCCATGGCCAGTGCCCGCCTGGCGCCGACAAAAACCGCCAGTTTCCGGGCTCTGGTCAGGCCGGTATAGATCAGGTTGCGAAAGAGCATGCGGTAATGCTGGGTCAGCACCGGCAGGATCACCACGTCGAACTCGCTGCCCTGGGCCTTGTGAACCGTAATGGCATAGGCCATGTCGAGTTCGGCTATGTCCTCGCGGTGGTATTCCACCTCCCGGTTATCGGGAAAAAAGGAGACGACACAGGTGAGGTTTTCGTTATCCACCTCCTTGATTATCCCGATATCGCCGTTGAATACGCCCAGCTCATAGTTGTTGCGGCGATGAATGACCCGGTCCCCAGCCCGGTAGATCCGCTCGCCGCTGATCAGCTCCGCCTTGCCCCGGCCGGCCGGATTCACGGCCTGCTGGATCATGCGGTTGAGGCCGGCCGACCCCAGGCTGCCCCGGATCATGGGCGTCAGCACCTGGATCTCGCAGGCCGGGCCCAGGTATTTCGGGATCCATTCGGTGTATAACTTGCGGACCACCGCGGATGCGGTCAGGCCGTAATAGAGAGACGACCAGGGATGCACCTTCTTGAGCACTGCCAGCAGCTCTGCGGCCGCCGAGTCCGCCGTGCTCAGGGCGTCGAGCGAGACGTGCCGGAACGGCTCCGGGACCTGCAGTCCGGCGCCGCGGCCGTACTCTGCCGCATCCGCAATGTCGAATTCATAGGGTTTGGCCCCGGCCCGGCGTTCCCGCTCGTCAATGGAGTTGAAATGACGCTTGACCTGGCCGATAAACCGTAACTGCCGGACCGAGGCCTCCTCGGCGTCGATAAAAAAACAGTCCGAGTCCTGCCAGACCCCGGGTCGCTTAAAGGGGGAATCGATCGCCGGCAGCTCACCGCGGTTGATTTCATGGGCATAGCGGATAATCAGGGACTCCCGGGCCTGCCTGAAGATCTGCGTCAGGCGGTAACAGGGGACAACCCCCGAGGCGATCATGTCGCGCAGGACGTTGCCCGCCCCCACCGAGGGCAGCTGGTCGGCGTCACCGATAAAGAGCAGGGCCGTCTCTGCGGCCACGGCCCGCAGGAGGGAGGCGGTCAGGCTGATGTCCAGCATGGAACATTCATCGACGATCAGGACATCGGTCTCCAGGGGCGACTCTTCGTCCCGTTTGAAACGGCTCCCCTGAAATTCCAGCAGCCGGTGAATGGTCTTGGCCTCAAGGCCGATCACCTCGCTCATGCGCTGGGCGGCCCGGCCGGTCGGCGCGGCCAGGGTCACGCTCCGGCCCATGGCCTGCAGCAGGTCCACCAGCACCCTGGTCGTCGTGGTCTTGCCGCAGCCGGGTCCCCCGGTCAGGACGGCGCACCGTTGTCCGGCAATGGCCCGGACCGCCGCTGCCTGCTCCGGGCTCAGGACAATCCCGGTTTTTTTCCCGTAGCGCGCCAGCCAGGCCGCAGCCCGGTTCGCATCGAAAACGAGAGGACCGACCATGCGCGCCAACCGGTCCGCCACGTACTCTTCATCATAAAAGAGTGATTTTGAATAATAGCACCGGACCGTCTCCCCTGCCCGCTCCGGATGCGGCAGCTGGCGGACCCGGAGCTGCTGCTCCTGTTCCATTGTGGCCAGGTAGGACGAAATGGTTGCCGCCAGATCAAGATCCAGCAGTTCGCCGACCTGGGAGCTGATCTGCTCCAGGGTGAGGTAGCAGTGGCCCTGTTCGCGGCTGGCCGACAGCACGTGCCGGATGGCGGCCGCGATGCGCAGCCCGCTGTCCCTGGCAAAGCCGATGGACAGGGCCACCCGGTCGGCCGAAAAAAAACCGATGCCGAAGAAATCAACTGCCAGGCGATACGGATTCTCGGTGACCAGGGCAATGGCCCGGTCGCCGTACTGTTTATAGATCCGCACGGCAAAGAGGGTCGAAATGCCATGCGACTGCAGGAAGATCATAACCTCGCGGATGGCCCGGTGCTCCTGCCAGGCCTTCTTGATCAGGGAGAGCTTTTTTTTGGCAATACCCGGGACCTCGGTCAGCCTCTCGATCTCGTTTTCAAAGACCTCCAGGGTCTGGCCGCCGAAATGCCGGACGATTTTCCTGGCCGTTTTGGGCCCCACCCCCTTGATCAGGCCCGAGCCGAGATACTTTTCCAGGGCCCCGGCCGTGGCGGGTTTGATCTCCGTGGCCAGCCTGGCCTTGAACTGGCGGCCGAATCTCGGATGTTCGGTCCAGGAGCCGGTGAATTCCATGGTGGCCCCGGCAAAGACCTTCATCTGATGCACGGTCACCGTGATCTTTTCACCATAACCCCGAAACGGCGTGACCCGGAGTACCGACCAGCCGTTTTCCTGGCTATGAAAGGTGATATGATCAACCACCCCCCTGATTTTCTCTTCAATAATCGCCGATTGCACCGACCGTGCCCTGGTAAGGATTTACAAAAACCGTGGCGGCTTGCGGTAAGGTTCCATGCAATATATGGAGTTTATTGCATTATTGACGAATAACCTCATTTTCCGATCTTCACCGCGCCGTCCTGCGGGGCGTATTCAGTAAAACAGCCACGATGCCGGAACCGCCCATATACGGTCATCAGCCTGCTCAAGAGCGGATCCATTGTTGATCAGCAGCCCAATACCGGACTCTGCTTCCGTCACGTATTTTTTCAGGTGTTTGATATCCTGGCGCCGCATTTTTTCAGCCTGTTTGACCTCGAGAAATAATGGAATCTTCCCGTTGTCCGATGTGAGGAATCCGTCCGCTTCCACTCCGGTGGCTGTTCTCGAAAAATACAATTCCCGCCGCCCTCCATTGAAGCCTAAAATTTTATTCACCTCGGTCAGCACCGTATTTTCAAAAAAACTACCGGACATGGTGGAAAAATCACTAAGCACAGAGCGCAGCAATCCCGTATCGTAAAAATAATATTTCGACATCTTCATCATTCGTTTGCCGAGATTCGTGTGATACGGTTTTGCCTGCCAGGCAATAAACAGCTGCCGGTAATAGCCGATAAAACGACGAATGGTGTCAGCAGACAATCCGCAATCCCTGGCAAGTTCACTGATATTCATTAAATTTCCAACACGCTGAACAAACATCTTTTCAAACATATCAAACGATTCAGGATTTCGTAACTCAACCAGCTGGCGCAGGTCAGTTTCAAGATAGGTCTGATGGTAGCTGCTCAGCCAGTCTTTCCTATCCTGCGGACCTTTTCGGCGGATAAATTCGGGATACCCCCCGAACAAATTGAATTCTCGAAAAATATCCTTACAATAGACGCTCTCCCGGGCAGGAAGGTAAAATTCCGCCAGTATTGAGGCGCACTCCCGGCTGTCGTCCGCATTGAGAAGCTGCTCAAGCAAGGTACGCCCTTCGCGCTCAAGTAATTCTCCAAAAGACAGCGGCAACAGGGTAAAAAGCGCCACTCTGCCGGCCAAGGATTCTTTGATATGGCGGTTTAACAGCAGATGGTTTGAGCCAAGAAGGAGAAACTGACCTTGCTTCCCGGGGTACTCGTCCACCTGAAGCTGGATGAGTTCAAGAAGTGAAGGCACCGTCTGCACTTCATCAAGGATAATGGTTGCATCCCTGAAATGTTTAAATTCCTGCCGGCCGTTTTCCTTCAGAACCTGCCGGACTGCCGGGTCTTTAAGATTATAGTATCTGAGTTCCTTTTCACTGCGCAGCAGGTGCTTGACCAAGGTGGTCTTTCCTGCCTGTCTTGGACCCATGAGCGCAGTTACACGGTCTGTGACAAGTGAATGCTCGATACGTGCAGTAAGTCGTCGTTTGAAGATTTTCATCATCTCCTCCACTATTTTTTTGACGCTTACTACATTTTATCGACGCAATCGTCAATTTGCAAGGTAATTTGACGATTGCATCAATCCCCTCAAGGCGGTGCGGCGGCGGCGATCAAAAAATGCGTTTATTCGGAAATAATGCAATAAATTCCATAAATTGAAGGGGATACCGCCTCAAGTCGTTACGGATTCAGACTCCAGCCACTCTTTGACCAGGCCGAAGGGATGATCGGCGACAATGCCGAAGGACTGGTGCTTGAGCAGGCCGGCCCGGCTGGTTTGTGGTGAGCTGAGGCCGCAGAAAAACCTGGTCTGTTGCCTGGTGGTGGTCAGGGCGGCGTGGTGTTCATCCAGAGTTTCCCTGATCCTGGCAACCGCCGCGGTTGATATGGCAGCGGGTCGTTCATCGACTAAAGCTCCACTTTTCCCCGGCGCATTGCCGGAGAGACAAAACTCGCAGTGGCCGCAGTTTTCCGGCAGCTCTTCGCCGAAATAATGCAGCAGAAACCTTGTCTGACAGGCCTGGCGGCCGATCAGGCTGACAACCATGCCCAGCCGCTTGATATCCTGTTCCTCCCTGATCCGAAAATTCTCCTGGAGCCTGGCCGTTAAGGCAGCCGCTTCGTCCGTTCCCGGCCGTCGCAACACCTTGAAACCACGCCGAACCCCGCTGACCTTCAGCTCCAGGTCGCCCTGTTCCTCCAGGTAGTTGAGGGCGGCCACCACCCGGCGTCTGGAGGTGGCCTGTTTGGCCATGACCTCGTCGATATCGAGGCTGAACCATTTCTGCCGCTTCCGGGCGCAGGAAAACATGCCACGTAAAAAACCGGCCCGCTCTTGATCAAAACGGGCAAAAATCTCGGCCGAAGTCTTGTGCGGCAGGAATGTATAGGTGGTGTAGAACGGACCGGTCGAGGAAATAATCTTTTCCAGCTCCAGGTAGGTGAGCATGGTGTTGACGACCAGGGGCCGCATGTCATATTCCCGGGATAGTTCGTAGACCGAGACGGCGAAATGGTCCGGCTGCCTGAGGATCATGGCGGTGAACTCCCGAATCGCCTCGTCATCCGGGGTGTCGCCATAGCTGAAATTTTCCAGCACGGTGAGATCCCGGCCATTGCCCAGCAGTTCGCAGACCGCCGGCTGGCCGTCCCGGCCGGCCCGGCCGATTTCCTGGGTATAATTCTCCAGGCTTTTCGGCAGGTTGTAATGATAGATATATCTGATATCAGCCTTGTCGATCCCCATGCCAAAGGCGATGGTGGCTACCACGATGGCCTGGTCGGAGGCCATGAACCATTCCTGCACCTCGCTTCGCTCGTCGTCTTTCAGACCGGCATGATAAGGGCGGGCCGAAAATCCGTTTTTGTCGAGCGTATCCGCCACCTTCTCGGCCGTGGCCTGCAGGGTGACATAGACAATGGTCGCCCCGGGCCGACGTTCTTGCAGACGTTGCAGGAGGGTCGCCTGCGGCTTGGTGGACGGAGAAAAACGCAAGGTGAGATTCGGCCGGTAGAATCCGGTCTGAATATAGTTTTCCGGCGCAATTGCAAAGGCCTTGCAGATATCCCCGGCCACCTTGGGCGTGGCCGTGGCCGTGAGACAGAGCGTGACCGGGATGGCCAGCTCGCGGGAGATACCGGCCAGTTTAAGATAATCGGGCCGGAAATTATGGCCCCATTCCGAGATACAATGCGCCTCGTCGATGACCATCATCGAGATATTGAGCGGCCTGAGAGCGGCCAGAAATCTCTCATTGGCAAAACGTTCCGGGGCCACGTAGAGGAGTTTGGTGCGGCCGGAGGTGAGGTCCTGCCGGACAGCGGCGTATTCTTCATGGCTGAGGGAGGAATCGAGACGGGCCGCGGCCAGATTTTTCTTGGCAAGAAAATCGACCTGGTCCTTCATCAGGGCCACCAGGGGGGAGACCACCAGGGTCAGGCCGGGCAGCTGGAGGGCGGTCAACTGGTAGCAGAGACTCTTGCCCTGGCCGGTAGGAAAAACCGCCAGCGCCGAAGCGCCGTCGACCAGGCGGCGGATAATCTCCTCCTGGCCCGGCAGAAATTGGCTGAAACCGAAAATATCATGCAGGGTCTGCTGGATGTCCACTTCAGCACCGGGATAGCATTATTGGATGTAAACCGTCACAGGCACCCCATCTTCACGCGGTCACTCCCGCCCGCATAGAGGGACTACCGGAGTCTCCCTGCGGTCGCTTACCCGCGAACGGAAGCGACTACGTAAATCTGTGGCACCTGTGAAGGTTTACAGGTGGATGTAAGGAATAGCGCAGAGTTTCACACCCTGTGACCAGTTACCAAAATCCTGAGTCCGTGACGGCTTGAGGTAACATTCCAGTCAACATGTGGAATTTATTGTATTATATGACGAATAAATGTTTTTTTGTACTCTTCACCGCTCCGGCTTCCCCCTCTCAAATAGCTCAGGCCCTCAGGTAAGGATAATAATTATTACAAAACAGCAAGTTGGAAGTCAATAGCTTTTCGCAGTATCGGTAAAAAGCGCTGGGCGGCAATCATTTTACAGCTGAGTCTTCTTTTTTCTCGTACTGCGGGACCCGCCGGCTGACAGCGACAATTTAGACACCAATTTATACTGTCTAGGTTGGTGTCTTCAAGCCGGTTGGGTGTCATTGACATGTTGATTTGTACAAGTTGCTTGCAGAAAAAACGTAACCGTTCACCTGCACCCCATCTTTGTCCGTTTCGCCCTTCTCAGGTACAGGGAGTACACCTCGGAGGGCGAAACGAACAAATCCGGGGCACATCTGAACGGTTACACCTGGATCCGTGAGCGTTCGAGAATGGTGCAGATGCAAGGCGGCAACGAGGTTGATTATCCTGGTGTGATATCAACTTTGTTGCCAACGCAGCAGATGTGCCGTTATCGAGCGCCCCGCAGGGCGGCGCGGTGAAGAGTGTAAAATGCATTTGTTTGCAAATAATGCAATAAATTCCACGTATTGACAGGAATGTTACCTCAAGCCGTCACGGATTCAGGTCTGGTGAACGGTTACGTTCTTCAGAAGAGTTACTCGTGCATTATCGAGTTTATTTACCGGCCTCCCCTTGATTTTTTAATTTTCTTACCATAAAGTAAAGAATAAAAGATAAAGTAAGATAGAGTACGCAATGACAACCGCCACCTTGTCGAGTAAAGGGCAGATAACCATCCCCAAGATGATCCGGGATCGATATCACCTGAAGCAGGGAGATAAAATTAAATTTCTGGAAGACGATCACGGAGTAGTGACCATCTGGCCGGTAACCCAGAATGTCAGTCTCCTCAAGGGTATGATCGCTAAACCCGAAGAGCCGGTTTCCATAGAAGAGATGAATCAGGCCATCGAGGAAGAAGGCGGAAGGCCATGACCGGCCTCGACACCAATATTCTGGTTCACTATATTACGCAGGATGATCCGATCCAGGCCCCCCTTGCATCCAGTTTCATCGAAAAAAACTGTTCCGCTGAGTCACCGGGATTCGTCAACCACATCGTTCTCTGCGAATTGGTGTGGGTGCTCAAACGCTGTTACAAGATTGATCAGAATCGGGCTCTGCAGGTCATCGAACAGATTCTGCGCACTGTCCAGCTTGAGATCCAGGAGCCGCAGGTCGTTTGGAAGGCCCTCAAACTCGCGCAAAAAGGTCAGGCCGACTTTGCCGATTTTCTGAGCATCCAGGTCAATCTTGCCAACGGTTGCGACGAGACCATTACATTTGATAGCGCCGCCGCCAAGATTAGCGGGGCAACTCTTCTGGCTCGTTAAATCGTGGCCTGTCTCCTATTTTTCTATTTTTACTCTGAACGATTTAGGATTCTTATGGTAACATTTAAAAAATCAGAAATTAGAGCTATTGAGGAAGCAATGGCTTTTCCTAATGGATTCGGATATGTGCTAGATTTTTCAGATCGAACAATGAGCGAATTTTTTGAAGATGAGTTTGGTATTGAAATTTATGAAGAAAAATATCTCGTTAACGGTACATCGAAAAGAAATTGCCTAGCTACATTTTTTAAATCTTCAGACGTATATACCACTCTAAAAGTTTTAAGAGCACTTTGGGAAAGAAGAGAAGGCATTATAGCAAAAAGTCCTAATCATCATGCGATACCTGAAGCAATCAGTTCCACAGATGCTTTTAGAAAGGTCATCGAAAACCAAGAAGCTAATCCAGATTCAACAAAATCAGA
The DNA here is from genome assembly GCA_002897615.1 of bacterium BMS3Bbin14. Taxonomy (GTDB): domain Bacteria; phylum Desulfobacterota; class Desulfobulbia; order Desulfobulbales; family Desulfobulbaceae; genus BMS3Abin13. The sequence continues at coordinate 65,135 of BDTX01000005.1, read as the reverse complement.
TGGTGTTGATAAATTCACCAGCGAGAGAACCCTGGAAGAGCTAGTTGCGGATATAGAGCGAACGCTTGCTGCAAATAAGCCTGAAGTGGCCTTAGATCATTTGCACACCTACTGTGTAAAAAAAATAACGCATCTCCTAAGAATTCGCTCAATAGATTGTAAAGAAGATGAACCATTGCACTCTACATTTGGAAAATATCGCAAAGCATTAGTGTGTGAGCATGATCTTCATGAATTCTCCGATCGAGCGTTAAAGTCATCAATTTTACTCCTTGATAGTTTTAACGATCTTCGCAACAACCATTCTCTAGCGCATGACAATGAGATTCTCGGTCCAGTTGAGGCTCGTTTTATATTTAGTTCCACGTTCGACTACGGGAGTAACTGCTCATGCGTGACTGGTGGTACGGGGACAAACGTGATGTGGTGAAGTGGGGTGCCGTACTGGTCCTCGCCCGAAAGTGGTCCATACGCGCCGTGCTGCAAGTGGCCCTCTATCGACCGGTCAGCTACAATTACCAACTCAGCATAGGCGAAACAACGGAACCCCTACCAGTCGAAGTAGCACGGCACTTCCGCGACATCGACGATATTCAACGGTTGGCTGAGGCGACAAACTTGAAAATCGACATCCACAAGGACACTTTTCAGTGGAGTCGTGAATTCCGCACCAGAGAAGACTTCCGGGCGGATTACTTCGACAAAGTCACCACTAAGATACAGCAGTACCGTGACCCCGTCATCGTGTTCTTAGATCCGGACACGGGGATTGCACCCGTGAACTATGGTTACGAGCATGTAACTCACCAGGAAATCCGGAAAACACTTCGGGCAATGAAGACCGGTGATGTATTGTTGTCCTATCAGCATGCTCGCTTGGGCGATGGGGACTGGATCAATTCTACAAGGGAAGAGTTTTGTGAAGCGATCGGCACTGGAGTTCCGGTAGACACCATTACTTGCAATCAGATTGCCAACGACGTCATGCTTTTAGTAGTTGAGCGGAGTAAGTGGATCGAATTGGCCATAGATACATGAAATCCAACGAGCGCCGCCGAACCGAGACGGATTTACTTTTCTGGGGCAGACCTTTCGTAAGCACGGCGGGACACTGCACATCACGCCGGCGACTGAGGGAGTCCTCGCCCTCAAACGAAAGATCGGAGAGATCATCCGTAAACACGTTGTTAATGATCACCATAATGAGGCCACCCATGATCGGGTTAATGGAGCCACTTTCAAGTGGTCATTTTCGGCTCTCGGACAGGTCTTGGGATTAACCATGGCGGAGATAGCGCGGTACGTTGGAGTTACTACGTCCAGCATCGCCAAGGCAGTTGCTCGATTTAAAGAAGATGGATAATGATGGCAGGTATAGCAAGGCAATCCAGGACACAACCAGATTTAGATTCCATGGCGGTATACCTGGTTGAACGTTCGGTGTTTCTTGAGTGGATCGGCATGCTCGCGCGGCATGAGAGGGTCTACTTTCCCCAGCCAGTGTCCGAGAGCAGCTTCCGTTTTAATCGTGTCGGCAGCCGCAGCCTGCTTGCCCTGGAGGATTTCGACGATTCGTCCCGGGTAAAGCCTTTTCGCGCCAGCGCCTGTGTTCCGCCGCCGGTAAGGTCCCTTGCCCCTGACAACGAGCTGCTCTTCACCTTCCGCCGGGACAAGGCAGGCGACTGCCTCCTTGCCCCTGTCCTGGATAACAGCCGTCGTATCCTGGCCGGTGTCCGGCCCTGCGATCTCAAGGCCATTGCCCTCATGGACCGTTTCCAGAGAGCGGGAATTCCAGATCCGTATTACCTGGCCCGGCGTGACCACACGTTGATCATCGGCCATGACTGTCTCCAGCCCTGCGACGAATACTGCTTCTGCGAGGCAGCCGGTTCGCTCGCCTGGCGCGAGGGGGCAGACATCTTCCTTACCCCGCAGCCGCAGGCCCGCCTCCTGGTGGAACCGCTCACCGACCAGGGAGCGGTCCTTCTGGCCGACGCCGGTTTTCCCATCTGCGAGGACGTGAAGGGGTGCAGGGCCAGGGCCGCGGCCCGGCGTGCTACTCCCTTTGGTCGCCGGTTCGCGGCGCCCCTGGCCCAGGTGATGCAGGTCGTGGCCGGGAGCTGGGATTCGGCTGTCTGGGAGCAGCACGCCGACCGCTGTTTTTCCTGCGGCACCTGCAATCTGGTCTGCCCCACCTGCTCCTGTTTCGATGTCCGGGACGACTTCAATGTCGAGGATCCCGGCAGCGGCCGGCGCACCCGCCGCCGGGACGCCTGCATGCTCGAGGATTTTGCCGAGGTCGCGGGCGGGCACAATTTCCGGAAATCGACGGCCGCCCGGCAGCGACACCGCGTCATGCGCAAGTTCGTCTACCTGCCGGACCGTTTCGGCGGCACCGCTTTCTGCGTCGGCTGCGGTCGCTGCCGCCGCCAATGCACCGTTGCCATCGACATCTTCGATATCGCCACCGACCTGCTGGCCGGCGCGGGGGAGGGAACATGAAGCCCATTAATCCCCATGTCCTCACCCCGACCATGGTCCGCATCAAAGAGGCCGCGGACATGACCGGTCACGAACGTTTCTTCCGTCTCCGCCTGCCCCGTCCCCTGGGCCACAGGCCCGGCCAGTTTGTCATGGTGTCGGTTCCCGGCATCGGCGAGGCGCCCATCTCCATCTGCTGCGGGCCCGGCGACCACGACCGGCTGGAGCTGCTGGTCCGCAGTGCCGGCAGCCTGACCATGGTCCTGCAGCGGCTGGAGACCGGCGACCAGATGGGCATCCGCGGACCGTTCGGCACGGGGTTTGATCTCGCTGATTTCGAGGGCCGCGACGTGCTGTTCGTGGCCGGCGGCCTGGGCCTGGCGCCGCTCAGGTCCCTGATTGAGCCCCTCATCCTGGATCGGCAGCGGTTCGGCCGGATCACCATCATCAGTGGCTGCCGTACCCCGGCCGAGGAGCTCTTTGGCCGGGAGATGCGCACCTGGGCCCGGGCGCCCGGGATCCGGGTGATCCGGCTGGTCAATGATACCGCGCACCTGCCCTGGGACGGCGAGGTCGGCCTGGTCACCGCGCCCATTGCCGGGCTGGACATGGATCCTGCCGCCACCCTTGCCGTGCTCTGCGGGCCGCCGGTCATGTACAAGTTCGTGATCATGGAGCTGGCCGCCCGCGGCCTTGCCCATGACCGGATCTTCATCGACCTGGAGCGACGCATGCGGTGCGGAATCGGCAAGTGCGGGCACTGCCAGATCAACCACCTGACCTGTTGCCAGGACGGACCGGTTTTCCGGCTCTCCTCCGTGGAATCCCTGCCCGAGGCACTGGCATGAAGAACGTTTTGCTGCGTCCCAGGATCAGTTTTTTTGACATGGCCGGTTGCGAAGGCTGCCAGCTGGCGATCCTCGACTGCGAGGACATTTTTCTCGAACTCGTCGACCTGGTGGAGATCGTCGAGTTTCGCGAGGCCATGTCGGAGACGGCGCCGCGTTTTGACATCGCCTTTGTCGAGGGCAGTATCCACCGCGAGATCGATGCCGACCGCTTGCGCGATATCCGGGCCCGAAGCCGCTGGCTGGTGGCCCTGGGGGGTTGCGCCTGTCACGGCAATGTTCAGGCCCGGGCCAATGGTTGGTCACCGGCCGAGAACCTGCAGCGTGTCCATGGCCTTGACACGGTGCACCGGGTCCAGACCGATAACCGGTACTGGCCCCTCTGGGCCCATACGCGGGTCCGTGCCCTGCACGAGGTGGTGAAGGTGGATTATCTCCTGCGCGGTTGTCCTGTGGATCGCGATGAATTTCTGCACCTGGTCAAGCGTCTGCTGGCCGGATCCCGGCCCGGTTTCGCCGCCCAGCCGGTGTGCGTCGAGTGCCGGCGCCATGGCCATGAATGCGTTTTTCTGCATGGCGAGACCTGCCTGGGCCAGGTTACCTGGGGCGGCTGCGGCGCTGTCTGCATCGCCGGCGGTTACCGCTGTGACGGCTGCCGCGGCCTGCTCCCCAACGCCAACCTTGCCTCGCACCGGCAATTGCTGCGTGAGCGCGGCCTGGACCCGAAGACCATCGACCAACGCTACCGTCTCTTTCTGAGCGGAGAAATCACGGCACAGGATGCACCTGATGAACAGTAAGGATTCGACATACTCGATCATTCTGGATCACGTGACCCGCATTGAGGGCCATGGCTCGGTCAGGGTCTCGGTGCGCGACGGCCGGGTCGAGGAACTGACCCTGGCCATTGTCGAGGCCCAGCGTTTTTTCGAGAGCTTCACCCGTGGCATGCTGGCACACGAGATTCCCTGGATCGTCGGCCGTATCTGCGGCATCTGTTGTGTCGCCCACCAGATGGCGGCCAGCAAGGCCGTGGAGGCCGCCCTGGGCCTGGAGGTCAGCAGGCAGAGCCGGCTGCTGCGCCGGCTGCTCAACGAGTCGCAGATCCTGCAAAGCCACCTGCTCCATGTCTATTTCCTCGCCGTGCCGGACTATGTCGGCGTTCCCAGCGTTCTGCCCCTGGCCAGGACCCATCCCGATGTGGTCAGGCGGGCGCTGCGCCTCAAGCATCTGGCCAATGAATTCACCGCGGTCATCGGCGGCCGCGCCCTGCATCCCATGGCCAATACCCTGCGCGGCTGGCGGCGGCTGCCGGACCTCGACGCCCTGGCCGATATCCGCCGCCGGCTGCGTGCGGCCCTGCCCGATTTCGAGGCCACCGTCGATATCGCCAGGAGCCTGAAGATCCCGGATTTCGAACGGCAGACCGAGTATGTTTCCCTCAGGCATCCGGACGAGTATGCCCTCTACGACGGCCAGGTCTACAGCTCTGATACCGGCGAGCTGACCCCGGTCAGCGACTACCGGCACATCACCAACGAGTTCACCGTTCCCTGGTCCACGGCCAAGTGGGCGCGCTGGCACCGTGAATCCTACATGGTCGGCGCCCTGGCCCGGGTCAACAACAACTTCGACCAGCTCCATCCCGCCGCCCGTGAGGCTGCCGAGACCTTGGGCCTGGAGGTTCCCTGCCACAACCCCTACATGAACAACCTGGCCCAGGTGGTGGAGATCGTCCACTGTGCCCATAACTCGCTGGCCATGCTGGACCAGGTCCTCGACCAGGGCCTGGAGCAGGAGGATATCAGCTACACGCCAGGGCCGGGGCAGGGGGTCGGCGCGGTCGAGGCGCCGCGCGGTCTGCTTTTTCACGCCTACCGGCTTGACGACTCCGGCCGCTGCACGGAGGCGGACGCGGTGATACCGACCAGCCAGAATGTCAACAATATCGAACGTGACATGAAGGCCTTTGCGCCGCGCATGGTGGCATCCATGCCGCGCGACCAGGTTCGGTTACACCTGGAGATGCTGCTGCGGGCCTATGATCCCTGTATCTCCTGTTCCGTACACATGCTCGAGGTGGAGTTCGTGCAATGAGCGGACTTGTTGTGGCCGGTATCGGCAGCAGGTATCTGGCCGATGACGGTATCGGCCTGCGGCTGGTGGAGACCCTGGACCACCTGGAGCCGGGGGTGCGGAGCGAATTGTGGGAAGATGCGGATGCCCTGACCCTGTCCCATCGGCTGCTGGATCTCTCCGCCCCGGTTCTGCTCGTTGACTGCGCCGACATGGGCCTGGCTGGCGGAGAGTGGCGCTGTTTCCGGGTCAGGCCCGCGGGCGACCACAGGGCCGGCGTGGAGCTGGTCCTGCGCAGCCGCACCCTGTCCACCCACGGCCTGGGCCTGGCCGAGGCCGTGCGGATCGCCATGGAGCTGGGACTTGGGTGGCCGGTGCATGTCTTTGGCGTGCAGCCCTTTGAACTTGAGCTGCAACCACGGTCCGGGGAGGAGCTGAGCCCGGCCATGCGCTCTCACCTGCCTGCCCTGCGCTCCGCCCTGCGGCAGCGCATCCGGGCGCTAAGCACCACGTGTGTGGAGGAGGTCTGATTCCATGGCAAAGATATTCGTTGCCGATGGCGATGGCGCCACTGCCGGGCAGATCGGTGTCATGCTGCAGGAGGCCGGCCATGTTGTCCGTTTCTGCCGGGAGGTGGAAGAGGTCGCTTCTCTTGTTCGTGCCGACATGCCGGACCTGGTGATCCTCGAGATGCGTTTTCCCGGCAAGGGCCTGGCCGGCATAGCGCTGGCCCGGGCCCTGACCGCGGACCCGCATCTCTGTCGCGTCCCCCTGCTCATGCTCTCGGATTTCAACCGGGAAAGCGGCCTGCCCTTTGTCCTTGGCGAGAACGACATCAGCGAGGATTTCCTGCCCGTTGACGCCTTCCTGGACAAACCGGTGCCGGCCGACCGGCTGCTTGCCACCATCAACTCCCTGCTCGCGCCCGGCGGCAGCCATCCGTGCCGGCACTGTCCCCGGTCCGGTCCATAAAAACAAAAAATCCTCTACGATAATTCTTCGTCCATGACCGGAAGGCTGTCTGCACCGTTGATCCGGTCTGCCATGAAAAGGGAATGCGTACGCCATGAATCTGCCATCAGATGTACTTCATTTTATTGTCACCACGGTTCTGGTTTTTTGTGGACTTTGTGTTTCGTTGTGTCCTAGCTTGAAGAATAATTTGTAATAAAATATGGGCTTTTGATAAGTAGGAAACTCGGGCTAGTTCTGCGGTTTCATTCAATCAGATCGACCGAAGCTGATCTAAACCTGAACGCCGAGATTCCGCATTTATTAAATACTCGTAACCGTTCACCAGAGGCAATAAACTACCCTCAACTCGTAACTGTAACCGTTCAGATGTGCCCCAGATTCGTTCGTTTCGCCCTCCGAGGTGTACTCCCTGTACCTGAGGAGGGCGAAACGGACAAAGATGGGGTGCAGGTGAACGGTTACAAATACTCACCCTAAGTGCGCCCAGAATAACTGCTGGTAAATACATAGAAACCAACAGTACCTTGACTTGGTTATACTATTTTTGTATAGTATTTAATCCTCTACGGTAATCCTTTTTTCTCGTCGAGATTTCCCCATTTACTGTTTATTCCCCCCTCAGCTTTTTATTTGAGACAGCTGGCAGGAAAATAACTACTCCCCGTTCATCTGCACCCTATGGTTTGCACAGGTTTGCACAGGTGTAGTCTTTCTACTATTGATAAATACAAAGGAAGTGGAATATGAAAAAACTACCTGCCCATACAGGATTTGAGGAAAAACAAGTGCGAACGGCCTTGTTGTTGGCTGCAGGTACAGGTAGTCGTTTAGCTCCGTTAACCGATAGAACGGCCAAATGTCGTATTCTCGTCAATGAAATATCTATTCTTGAAAGGTTGGTTGATACCCTACGTCTACACAACTTTAAGCGACTGGTTATAGTTGTCGGCCACCAGGCAAACTCTATCCGTGATTTTCTTGGAACTCAGGCTGGAGGCATGAAAATAACTTATATTACCAGCCCGGTATACAAAACAACCAACAATATTTATTCGCTATGGCTGGCAAGGCGGGAAATAGATGAACCCTTTCTGCTGATTGAGAGTGATCTGGTTTTCAACCCGGAAATGCTCAAGGATATGCTCCTGCCTGATCGAATCGCAGTCTCCAAATTGCAGCCCTGGATGAACGGCACCACAGTAACCATCAACAGTCACCATAAGGTTAAATCATTTCATAAGGACATCCAAAAAACTGATGAAAGACAGTACAAAACTGTCAACATTTACAGCCTTTCCATGCAGACCTGGGAATTAGTTCGTAAAAGATTAGACCACCGTATTTCAAATAACATGGTAAACGGTTATTATGAGGCAGTTTTTTCGGACATGGTCACTGAGGGTTGTCTCTCTTTTACACCGGTTCTCTTTGATGCCGACCGTTGGTATGAGATTGACACTATAGCTGATCTGCACGCAGCTGCCCTTATGTGCAGCCTTCATCACCAGTCACCTGCGCTTATACCTGCCCACGAGGGTGCGCAACCAGGTCACCTTGGACTTTCTCCACTCCGTCAAGCTGTTACCAGCCCTTACTCGAACCAAAGGTGGGCCTGACCGTTACCCCGGCAGCAAGACGCCCGCTTCCATGATGCCGGCTTTGCTCTTACCTGAATCCGTGACGGCTTGAGATAATATTCCAGGCAACATGTGGAATTTATTGTATTATATAACGAATAAATGCATTTTATACTGTTCACCGCGCCGCCCTACGGGGCGCCCGATAACGGCACAGCTGCTGCGTTGGCAACTCGTTGATATCACACTAGGATAATCAACATCGTTGCCGCCTTGCATCTGCACCGTTCTCGAACGCTCACGGATTCAGGTCTTAGAACCACAATCTATTTAGTTATCAAAAAAAAATGACCAATCAATACTCTACCAATCAAGAGCGCTACGATTTTGTTTCCAGCCAGCATGGCGGCTATTGGCGTCATGATTTCATCGATCATAATTACCTCTACAACCTCTACTTCCCGCCGGAGGAGTTTTTCAACCATCTGACCAGGAAAATCCATCAGTTGGTGTTAAACTATCCCATTGCCCAGAAAGATCTGGCAGGCCTGGTGGGCGATTTGATCGATCAGCCACCGGAACGGGTTGTCGTCGGCAATGGGGCGGCAGAGCTTATCAAGATTCTCTCCGGCATGGGCCACAAATTGATTGTACCGGTTCCGTCATTCAATGAATACGCTAATGCTGCCCCTATCGGCAGTGTAGTGGAGTTTGCCCTCGAAGCACCCTCATTTCAGTTGGATGTGGATAAATTCGCAGACGAAGCCATCCGTTGTCAGGCAGGTCTGGCAGTGGTAGTCTCTCCGAATAATCCCACCTCATTGCTTGTACCGAAGGTTGAACTTATCCGTTTATTGAAAAAGTTAGCCGACCACGACTGTATGCTCATCGTTGATGAATCTTTCATTGATTTTGCAGGAAACCGCGACCAGGAGACCCTGGCAACAGAGCTTGACAGATATCCGAATCTGGCAATTTTCAAAAGCATGAGCAAGGCCTATGGTATCTGCGGCATTCGAATCGGCTACATGCTTACCGCTGACTCTGATTTTGCGGCAAAAGTTCGACAAGGGCTCCATATTTGGAATATTAATGGTTTTGCGGAAGAATTTCTGCGTCTTGCGCCGCAGTATCGCCAGGAGTTCAGTGATAGCTGTAATAAGGTCAAGGCGGATCGTGATCATTTTTATGAACAACTCCAAACGATCCCGGGAATGACCGTCTACCGGCCTGACGCTAATTATATTTTCTGCCGTCTGCCTGACCACGCTGCATCCGGCCCGCAAGTTACTCGATCACTGTTTATTCAGCACAATATCTATATTAAACACTGCCAGGGCAAGACAATGCCGGAATCTGACCGTTATCTCCGCATAGCCAGCCGCACCCAGGCAGAAAACAAGAGATTGGTCGAAGCATTAGGCGGCATTATTGGCCGGGAAGGGAAATAATGGCCAGGCCCAACTCAGCAAATGCACCTGTTTCCATACTTTCTTTTGCGGGAGACCTGCCGAATATCTGTTCTCTGGCAGGGCTTCTATGCGCGGTGCTGGCCATATATTATGCAGTGTTGGAGAATTTTTCCGCAGCGATGATCGGCCTGATCTGGGCGGTGTTCTTTGATTGGAGTGATGGCATTATTGCCCGGCATCTGAAAGGGCGAAACGATAAACAGCGGGAGTTCGGAGGGCAGCTCGATTCCCTGATCGACATTGTCAGCTTCAGTATTTGCCCGTCAATTATCCTGTTAAGCTACGGCCATTTCAGTCCCTGGTTTTTACCTGGAGCCTTTATTATTGTGGCGACCGGGGTTCTCCGACTCAGCTATTTCAATGTCTTCGGCCTGGTTGACAAGTCGACCTACATGGGACTGGCGCTGGACAACAATATCATCATTTTGGTCTTTGCTTTCCTGTTTAATGGATTAATCAGCCATATGGCTTTTTCAATTTTTATCTATATCCTGCTTATGATGCTGGCCGCTATGAATGTGGCCCCGATTAAAACCCCCAAGTTTGCCGGTCGATGGTATTACGCCCTTATCGCCTATACAGTGATCTTGTCCACAATATTTGGCTGGCAATTGATGCATGCCGGATAATTCATATCTTCACACCTAATTCCAATCAAGACTATTATTTACCAATTGTTCGATAGTTTTAATCCCATATTTCATCGGACATCCAGTATCCTCAATTGCTTCAGGATTCATCTTTCCATCCTTTTCAAGGTATTTCATATTCATTAGATCTTGAGCCCAGAAAATGCAAGTATCCATTGTTGGAGTTTTAATACCCAATATTTCTCCAATATTATGCAAAAGTAACAATCCAAAAGGAATATCTTCATAGAAAATTCTGGACTTCAAAGCCGGTATTAACTTGCCATTATCCTTTTTATCCATTGGAGTCGTGATGCCGGCATAAGCAGCGTTTGTACAAAATACAGTCTTCAAATTTGTTGTATCTTTCACCTGTTCTTTATATGCAGCATAAATGTTGTCTTTCAGGTCAATGATTGGGGATAAGTCAATTTCTGGAAACTTTTCGATAATACCGTTCTTCAAAAAAAGTAATTCATCACTTAATTTCTGCGTAATCTCTGCTGAAAAGTCATCAAAGTCTTGATACATTAAGGGAAAATCTTTTTCTTCATACTCAATATCTTTATTCCATTTTGAAAATAATCCGTAGTATCTGCCAGAATGAATAATTTGATTGCCCGGAACTAAAGTAATACACAACATATTGGGTAAGATTACTGTTGGAATGTCAAATAATTCTTCGCATAACACTTTTAATTCATTCTCTATTTCTTTTATTTTTGGGATTGCCGCCATTTGTAATCTTACTTTTTTACCAACAATTTTTGCAGATTTTCCATACTCTAAAGTTCTACAGACCCAAGGAATTCCTTTAAGAGAAAATACTTTCAATTTTCTTTTTTCAAATTCCTTTCTTCCTCCAACAATATCTAAAACCGCGAAATCAAATCCTCCTTGTCCAAAAATGCTGCCAATTATTGCGCCGTCTTTGAGATAAGGCTCCATTGCTTTGAGGTAGATTGGGTTTGCCATTGCCGGGCCGTTACATATAAAAATATCACAATCCTTGAATACTTCCTCTGGATTTGATGAAACAATATTTATCTTTCCAACAAATTCCTTGTTTTCACTGGGGCTCTGAACAGTAATTTCTTTGGTCCATTTTTCTGGCTTCCTTGTAAAAATATTGACTATAAAATTTTCTTTTGCGCCTATCGTACCAGCTAAAATGTGCGTTCCGGTTCCACCGCCACAAAGGCAAATAACTGTCTTCTTTTTGTTTTTTGACATTTCCAGTAACCTCTCGCGTTTTTTTCTGTTTTTTAAAAAGAATATTACAATTTTTTTGTTGAACTTTTTTTGCGAAAGTACTTCCCGCACGGAATCATTAACTGTCATAGACTATAATTCTTCATAATGCAGGAGGAATGAATTCCTGACATTAAGCACAGGCTGAACCTCTATATTATCCAGCATAAACACAATGATAGGAGAATACAAGTGTTATCGTCAGGGGGTGACAATGGAGGGGGAAATACTTCAAAGAGGAAGGTAAACCGTCACCGGCACCCCATCTTCACGCGGTCACTCCCGCCTGCATAGAGGGACTACCGGAGTCTCCCTTCGGTCCTTACCTGCGAACGGCAGCGACTACGTAAATCTGTGGCACCTGTGACGGTTTACAGGTTGAATGTAAGGAATAGCGCAGAGTTTCACACTCTGTGATCAGTTACAGAGGAAGAGGTGCCCGACTCGTGGAAATCGTTATCCAAAAGCTCAGAAAGAAGAGATTCTCAAGCTCGCCAACGCCAATGACTTTTGGGGACGTTGTGTTCTAGGTTGAACAATAATAGTCACTACGCTCAAGGAGCTTGACCATTATTCCTGGAGTGGCCACAAAGCAGTCATGGAAAATACGTAACCGTTCACCAGAGGCAATAAACTACCCTCAACTCGTAACTGTAACCGTTCAGATGTGCCCCGGATTCGTTCGTTTCGCCCTCCGAGGTGTACTCCCTGTACCTGAGGAGGGCGAAACGGACAAAGATGGGGTGCAGGTGAACGGTTACGAAAATACCAAGTATGACTGGATGGATACGGCCTATATTCTTTCCCGGTTCGCTATCCGGAAAAAAGCCGCCGAGAGTGCTTACTATCAGTTCATGGCAGAAGGTATGACCATAGGCAAAAGCCCTGAACCTGAATCCGTGAGCGTTCGAGAACGGTGCAGATGCAAGGCGGCAACGAGGTTGATTATCCTGGTGTGATATCAACGAGTTGCCAACGCAGCAGATGCGCCGTTATCGGACGCCCCGCAGGGCGGCGCGGTGAAGACCAGAAAATACGTTTGTTCTGCAATAATGCAATAAATTTCACATATTGCCTGGAATATCACCTCAAGCCGTCACGGATTCAGGCTGAATTTACAGGCGGTGGTCTCATCAGAAGCAAAGGTGGATGGTCCCATGTCGTATCAGCCCGGAGGAGCGGGCTGGAGGAAGAATTTGACGAACGTATCCTCGGAAGCGGCGATTTCGTCAGCGCAGTTTGGATGAATTGGGATTAACCATGGCGGAGATAGCGCGGCACGTTGGAGTTACTACGTCCGGCATCGCCAAGGCAGTTGCTCGATTTGAAGAAGATGGATAATGACGACAGGTATAGCAAGGCAACCTAGGACACAACGTCCCCCCAATTCCACAATTCCACTTGTCCCCGGGCAAACAGTTTGATATACCAATATTAGAGGTTTTTGCAAAAACCTGTTTGATACTGGCTGGCTGTCATTTTTCTCCTGCCATATCCGCATCAGACGAATCTGTTTCAAATCATGGGCTTTCTCCCGGATCAGCCATGCCGGGTTGATCGCCTGGTCCGCAACCTGTTTGCCGGCCGCAGGTTCACCAAACCGAGCATCATTGCAGTCTGCCCGGTTTCCTGCGCCCGGTAGACGCAAGAAAGTGAGACAATGAACAGTTCCATACTTCTCCTCGCAGGCCTTATCGGCCTTGTCATCCTTGTTGTTTTCCTGATTCTCAGGAAGCGAGCCTCTGGAAAACCACCGGCGGCAGTTAAGAAAGAAATACCTCTTCACCCAACCGAAGAGGAACCGCCTGTAGGGGGAGAACCCCCGGGGGAGGTGGAAACCATCGAAAAAGCCGGTGAAACCGCCCCTGGAGAAGAAACGGAAACAGAGCAGCCGCCGGACGAAGAGGAGCCGGAGGCGGTTGAACCGGCGGTCTTGCAGCCTGAAGAGGAGGTTGCTGCCGGGCAGGCCGAACCTGAACCCCAACCTGCTGCGAAAGAGCAGCCGCCCTCCTTTCTGTCGCTTGCCCGTTATGAACAACAGCTGCTGGAGTTCAGAGAGCAGCGGCTGAACGGCCTGTCCGGTATGATGGGAGAGGATAAACAACAGCAGGAACAGCTGCAGGTGGAACTGGTTACCATCACCAAAACTCTTAGCTTCCTTGAAAGCAGCTATGAACAGGAAATTTCCTGTCGGAACCAGGTCCTGGAGACCCTGGAGCAGATGGATCTGGAGTCGGAAGAGTATGAGCGGGCCCTGTCGTCCATTAAAGAGGGAGATACGGCTGTTGCCGGACAGATCCTGGATGATGTCGCGGGCAGAAATCCATCCCGGGCCGCCCGCGCCTTTTACCTGAGCGGCCGGCTCGCGGAATGCAGGATTGTCCTCAAAGAGGCCATGAACCGTTACGAACAGGCTGTGATTCTGGACGATGGCAACCCGGAATATCTCCGAACCGCGTCCGCCCTGGCCAGGAGACTGTATCGCAATCAAAAGGCCCTTGCCTGGTCACGGCGCCTTGTCGAGCTGCTGGAGGCGGAAGACGAGGACACGGTGGAACTTGCGCTGGCCCGCCGTGACCTGGCCTATACTATGGCCCTGGGCGGCCAGTACAAGCAGGCCGGCGGCCGGTACAAACAGGCGATGGTCAGCCTGACCAGGCTCAAGAGGGGCAATGATACCGAAATGGGAATCTGTTGGCTCCAGATAGGCAAACTGCAGGAAACCATGAGCCAGTATGAAAAGGCCGAGAATGCCTATACCAAGGCTCTGGCTATCATGAAATTGACAGATAGTCAGGAGGTGCTGGGTGAGGTCCTGGAAAAACTTTCCGGGCTTTATCTGGAACTTGAACGGGAAAAGGAGGCAATTCCCCTGCTGGAACGTCTCTGCGCTCTGAAAGGACAGTCAAGTAATCCGGATAGGGCAAGCCAGGTCATGACCTACAATAACCTTGCCGAAGCCTGGAGGATCTGCGGCAGATATGCAGAGGCGGAAGAAAATTACCTGCACAGCCTGGCCATAACCGAGGAGCTGCGCGGCCCGGAGCATCCAGCCGTGGGAAGTATTCTCCAGGAGCTGGCCCGGCTCTGCCAACGGCAGGAGGGCAAGAAGGAAGAGGCCGAAGAGTACCAGCAGCGTGCTTCTGCCATTTTTCAACGTCTCATGGATGAACAGGACAAGGCGGGCCAGCAGGACGTGCAACTGACCCTGGAGGAATAACCGCGCCGCCCGGCGGGGCGCCCGATAGCGGATCCAGGTTTCAGTAATAACCAGATTCTTTTTTTGTTTTGTGATGCCGGCGGTCTTGCCATCCTTCCGCGATAGGCGGCTCGCCGGAGCGCAGGGCGGCACCGGCTGCCTCTGTCAGTCCCTTGGTGATCTCCCACTGTACTTTGATCAGGTTGAGCACGCGCTCCCAGGCTGCATCCTCCTCGGTTTTGCTGGTGAGCGCCTCTGACAGAAGCGTTTGATAACGTTCCAGGGCCTTAGCCGCTGTAGACTGCATGGAAAATTCTCCGGCCGTCTGCAGAGCGGCCCGGCGCAGTGCCTGGAGCCGGTTCGGCTCCAGGTCCCTGATCCATGCCAGTGCCCTGGAAAAGGTCTTGACGGATTCGTCCCGGAGCAGGCGGCCGTTATATCGATCTTGTACCACATCCTCAACCCCCGGGGCCTCCAGGGCGACAACCGGCAGTCCCGCCGCCATGGCTTCCGTGATGACCATCCCCTGGGTTTCACTCTTAGATGCAAAGGCGAAGACATCCATGGCATGGTAGGCATCCGCCAGTTGCCGGTGGTCGAGTATTCCGGCAAGATGGAGACGGTCGCTCAGGCCCTGGCGGTCAAATACAGCGCGAATGTCGGCCTCTGAAGGTCCCTTGCCGGCCACCAGGAAATGGGCCGGTGGAACGGTTTCAAGAAAAGCAGCCACCGCCTCGGCCAGGAAGCGCTGGTTCTTTTCCGGTGCCAGGCGGCTCACATGGCCGACCAGGAAGGCATCTCGTGGAATACCCATGTTGTCGCGAACCCCCGGCCCGTCTCCCCTGGAAAAGGATTCGACCTGGACCCCCGTCGGTACCACGGTGACAGGGGTGGTTACCCCCCGCTCTTCGAGCAGGGAGAGGATGCTTTTGCTGGGGGCAAAAACCTGATCGCAGAGGTTGCAGTAGCGGGTTGCCAGCTCAATGACGAATCGTTTCAATTTCGGGGAATCAAGGGGAACGTAATGGGTATACTCCTCGTAGCGGGTATGATGGGTAAAGACCAGGGGGAGCCTGTAATAACGCGCAACCCGGAGCGCCGTCATGCCCAGCAGGTAGGGGTGGTGCGAGTGTATGATGTGGGGCGTAAAGGTTTGCAGGGCATCGTGGAGCAGCCCTGATACGGGCAGGGCCACCGAGAAGTCGCTGCCATTGAAATTCTGGATGGCGGGTACGCGTACCACGTCTGTTTCCGTGGTACTTGTGCCCGGAAATTCAGGCGCCACGACCAGCACCCGGTGACCGCGCCGGCGGTATTCGGAGGTGAATGCCTCGATGGAACGTGCAACCCCGCCCACGTGGGGGGTATAGGTGTTGGTCACCATCACTATGTTCATGGCTGTCTCTCCATCCTGGATCCGTGAGCGTTCGAGAACGGTGCAGATGCAAGGCGGCAAATGCGTTTATTCGATAATAATGCAATAGATTTCATAAATTGCATGAAATATCACCTCAAGCTGTCACGGATTCAGGTCCATTTGAATTTCCACGGAAGTGTCGCCTTCCCCCGGTGTTACAGCCCGGTGCCCCGGCAGACAAATCCTGATTGCCGGCGGGTCTGCATGCCAGCTTCCCTGCCAGTTGATAGCCACCCTGCGCCGGTCATCGTCTCCAGCCGGACGGAGGGTGATGAAAACCGTGCCAAAGGATGTCGGCGCGGGGCCGAAGGTGACAGGCCTGCCGCTTTGCAGCCAGCGCAACGGCACACCGCTGCACAGGATCAGACCCTCGCCCTCTTCGCGCACAAAACAGTTACGTATCATCATGATCCATTCCGCAGCCGCCCATACATGCTGGCCGTCTCCCATGCAGCCACCCAGGGTCCGGGGGTGAATCGCCTCGGGCCACTGGCCGGTGGGCGAGGCCAGTTCCGCCACCCGGTCCATGAGCCGGAGATAACGGGCATCGCCAGCCCGCAGCAGGACCTGGGCAATATGCAGGGTAAGGTAGGCATTGATCCCGGAATGAATCATATCCTGGAAGAAACCGCCGTTAACAAAGCATTCATCCAGAAGATATTCCACGGTACCAGACAGGCCGGGGTCGGCAGGTGGACATTGCCGGAGAGGATAACTCCTGACCAGTGAGCCGATGGCCCCGGAATCCAGCCGCCGGTAGGGGGATGCGGGCATGGCCCGGCGCTGCAGACGATTGTACGCCCGGTCGAGACTTCTGTCCACCGCGAGACTGAACTCCTCGGCCTTCCGCGCAAATTCAGTTGTCGCGGCTTCGTCAAAGTGACGGCAGAGCCGGCTCGCGGCCTGCAGACCCGCGATTCCCCAGAAATCATCCCAGTAAAAATAGTCGTTGGGGCCGAGGTGCTCGGCACTGAAACCGGCAGGCAGCAAGCCGGCATGGGGGCTGTCCGGGGTGCGGGAGAGGCGCTTGCCGAGGATCCAGCGGCCGCCGCGGCGGATGGAGCGCCGCCATGTCTTTGCCGGTGGTTGTCCTGTTATCTCGCAGAAGCGTTGCATAATCCACAGCGCCTCGCCGTTGGAGTCCCATTCGCCATTCTGGGAAATAAAATAGCCGCGAGCGGTCTGGCGGCCGGGAAAACGGTCCAGGGCCCGGCCGGCCCGGGAGAGCAAGCCGGCACAGAGCAGGCCGTGTATGATGAACGCGGCGTCCCGAAACCAGAACCGTTTGTAGGTGTAGGGCCCCGGGTATACATCTCCGGGGGCGTGAAGGACCAGGGTTTTCAGCGCCGCTTCATACAGGAATTGAAAACGAGGATCAGGTATATTCAGCCGGCAGTGTCCCTGCATTGCACCGGCCCACGACGGGCAGGGTCCGGGCTCCGGCTTTCCCGGCAGGGTCACGAGCGCCGTGACCTCGCGTTCCCGGCCCGGCTCGAGCCGGTACATGGCGGCTGCCGTGGCCATGCCCACCTCGCATTTCCCCTCCACCTGTTCTATCGGATCGGCAAGATGAATATGGACGTCACCCGTATGATAATCAGAAATATGGTGAAGTTCGGCCGGGGCGCTGAAGGCAATCACGGTCCGGCCGTCAACGGTCCAGGCCGTGCGTTGCGCAGACAAGGCCAGCTGGTGTATAAAACTGATACCTTCCGGGTTATATGGGCGCAGGGCGAAGACGACCCAGGCGCGGGTATCGCTTTGGGCCGAAAGCTGAAACCGGCATACCGGCCGGCCGCCATGCATCTCGACCAGCACCCGGCCGACCAGGGACAGTCCTTCCTGCCGGGTCCGGGTGACCAGGGTCGGCAGGGGGGCCAGTTCCAGTCTCTGCGAACAGAAGGCCGCCCGCGAGGGAAGCAGGCAGCGGCCATCATCGGTAAAGATCCAGCCATCCAGCGACCAGCCGTCCAGGAAGGGGGTAAGCAGGCCCCGGGGATCAACAATCGGGAGCTCGGGACAGTCGGGCCAGCCGACAGCGGTCCAGTTACGGTGGGTGAGGTTGATATGGGTGATGGAAAATGCCCGGGGGACAAAGGCGTCGTCAAGCGGATCAAACTGACGTTCGATCCAGTACGGCCAGACCCAGTCCAGATTGTGCTGGATGACCCGGCTGTTGATCAGACCGCGGGCATGGAAGACAGCGCCTGCCCGCAGCAGTTCAATAGGTTCGCCGACCTCGGAAGGCTGGGCAAAACGGTGCAGCCGGGCCAGCAGGGCGACCGGATCAAGAAAACCCCTGGATCGGGCCGCCCGGCTCAGGATGAATCGCCAGGGCAGCCATTGCAACCAAGCCATACTTTTTCTTTCCGGGATCAGCCGGCGTTGAACTTATCGCTCAGTTCACTGCGAAATACGGTGTCGAGGTTCTGGTCAGACGGGACATGGAAGAGCAGGGTGAGACTCTTTTCCGTGGTGACCCATTCGACCAGTCCCTTGTCCGCCAGCCTGCCCCGCAGAAAGGTCTCGACCCGCCGGCTGATCTGCTCCAGGGCGGCTACCGGGGTGTCCAGTATGAGCGCCACCTGCTCGGGTTCGATTTTTTCACCGTGGAGGAGCCACAGGGTCCGGCGCCAGCTCCTCGGCATGGCGGTAAGCGCCGGCTGGGCGTGTTTCTGTCCTTCGGCCAGGGCGGCGATCTCCTCGGGCGGGAGATCATCGGGGTAGGCGACGAGATCCTCCAGCGACAGGACCTCGTCCGGCTGATAGAAGTCATAGAGCCAGGACTCGTCGTCCGAGGTTGCACCCTCGTGGATGGTGACCTTCTCTTCCAGGCGCAACGCTTCCCGGCTGTCTCTGCTTTGCCTGATTTCTTCTTCCAGCTGGGTCAGGGCAAGCTTGTAGAGCCACGGTTTGATCTCCATGCCCTCCGGCTTTTCGTTCTGTTTTTCAAAACTCAGCACCACCACGGTGTCCACCAGCTCTTCCGGGGTGAGGTCCGAGGGCAGCAGGTCGCCGGAGGCCTGGAGATAGGTGATCTCCCGCCGGGCCAGCCGGTAGAGGTCGTTGAGATAGGGCTCGATGACGGCGAACCAGGACGGGGGGCGGGTAATCGGCTCCCGTTTGCCGGCGGCCTTGCCTGGTACTGCCTTGAGCGCCCGGCGGCGCTGCTTGCGTTTCCAGAGGTGTTCGTTTTTTATCAGGCTTTTATGCCTGGCAACCAGTCGTTCCAGTTCCTTGAACCCCTTGCGGATTACGTTTTCCGCCGCCTCGCCTTCCTCGTGGGCGGCCAGGGTTCTGCCGGGAACATGCAGGCTCAGGCCGACCCGGTAAAGCTGCCGGCTGCCATGTTTCTGGATGGCCCCGCGCAGGGAGGGGTTTTTCCGGGCCAGGCGGCCCAGTTTTTCTTCCAGGTCCTGCACCAGTTCGGACACAAGCTCTTGCAGTTTCTTTTTTTCCTGTTTGTCAATGTTTCGGTAGCTCACCTGGTGTAGCATCATTCGCGCAGCCTCCTGGTTGAGATTGTCTGAAGTCACCCCTTGCTTTGCAGTGTCTTATCTCTTCTCCGTACGCCCCAACGGATCTATCCGGTTCCCGCACGGAAAAGATATGTTTTTTCTCTGTAATATCTACCTAATAGTTAGGTACTCTCCAGCTACTTGTCAAATGCAACCTGACTCCGTGACGGCTTGAGGTAATACTCCATACAATATGTGGAATTTGTTGTATTATTGCCGAATAAACGCATTTTCCGGTCTTCACCACGCCGGACTGCGGGGCGGCCGGTAACGGCGCCTCTGCATCGACAACCAGTTGATATCTCAGAGGATAATAAAATCAGTCGCCGCCTTGCACCGGCACCATTCTCGAATGCTCATGGATTCAGGTTGTATTCACTCGCCATCGCTTTCACGGCCGCTATTTCCCGGCGGGATGTTTTGCGATGATCTCCTTGACCACCTCGCCGTCCAGAACTTCTTTTTCCTCCAGGGTCGCTGCCAGGGCATCCAGGGCGGCCCGGTTTTCGGTGAGGATGTTCCGGGCCCGGGCATGGCCCTCTTCCACCAGCTTGCGGCATTCCTCGTCGATGATCCGGGCGGTCTCCTCGGAGTAATTGCGCTCTTCATGGTCCTCGCCGCCCAGGAACTGCAGCTGGTGATGCCTGCCATAGGTGAGCGGGCCGAGCTTCTTGCTCATGCCCAGCCTGGTAATCATGGAACGGGCGATCTCCGAGGCCCGTTCCAGGTCGTTGGCGGCGCCGCTCGATACGTCGCCGAAGATCAGTTCCTCGGCCACCCGGCCGCCGAGCAGGATGGCGAGCTGATCCTTGAGTTCCTGTTCCGTGGAGAGGAATTTTTCATCCACCGGCAGCTGCAGGGTATAGCCCAGGGCCGCCACACCCCTGGGAATGATGGATACCTTGTGTACCGGTTCGCCGGTGGGAACGGTCTCCGCCACCAGGGCATGCCCTGATTCGTGGTAGGCAACCCGGTGTTTTTCTTCCGGGTTGAGGGCCCGGTTTTTTTTCTCCGGCCCGGCAATGACCCGGTCGATGGCGGCCTCGAAATCACGCATGGTGACCTTGTCATGGTTCCGGCGGATGGCCTGGATGGCGGCCTCGTTGCAGATGTTTTCCAGGTCGGCGCCGACAAAGCCGGGCGTACGCTGGGCCACTACGTGGAGATCCACGTCGTTGGCCAGCCGCATCCTGGCGGCATAGAGCTTGACGATGGCCTCCCGGTCCTTGAGGTCAGGCTTGTCCACCAGGACCTGGCGGTCGAACCGGTTGGCCCGGAGCAGGGCCTTGTCCAGGATTTCCGGCCGGTTTGTGGCCGCCATGACCACCACGCCGGTGGAGGAATCAAAGCCGTCCATCTCGGTGAGCAGCTGGTTGAGGGTCTGTTCCCGTTCATCGTGGCCCCCTATGGCCGGCCCGGCGCCGCGGGATCGGCCGATGGCATCGATCTCGTCGATGAAGATGATGCAGGGTGCATGTTTGCGGGCCTGCTCGAAGAGTTCCCTTACCCTGGCCGCGCCGACACCGACAAACATCTCGATGAATTCGGAGCCGGAAATGTTGAAAAAGGGCACGTCTGATTCACCGGCCACGGCCCGGGCCAGCAGGGTCTTGCCGGTACCCGGCGGGCCGACCATGAGCACGCCCTTGGGCATCCGGGCGCCCAGCTTCCGGATTTTGCTTGGATCTTTGAGGAAATCAACAATCTCCTTGAGTTCCTGCTTGGCCTCTTCGGCCCCGGCCACGTCGCCAAAGGTGACCTTGGGGGCGTCGTCGGGATGGATGTGGATCCTGTTGCCGATATTAAGAAAACCACGTCCCATATTGCCCATGCGCTTGGCCATGATCCCCCAGATGAAGAAGAGCAGGCCAAAGGGCAGCACCCAGTTGAAGATGAAGTCGGCCAGGTAGTTACTGGACTGGCGGACAGTGAACTTGACCCCTTTCTTGGCCAGGGATTCGGCCAGGTCCGGGTTCCAGGACAGCGGAACGGTGATGAAGCGGCGCTGTTTGCCGGTCCGTTTGTCACGCAGGGTCAGGGTTCCGGTGATCAGCTTGTCGGTGACCAATGCCTCTGCCACCTGGCCCTTGTTCGCATATTCAAGAAACTGCGAATAGGGTATCTCTTCCTGCTTGACCTGCAGGTACCCCTGGTAGAGCTGGAAGGAGACCAAGATGAAGATCAGGTAGAGCAGAAACGTGAAGCCCGGGCTCTGCCAGAACTTATCCCGGGTGGTCTTGTTGATTTCGATTTCAGGTTTTTTTCCGTTGCCGATGAAATTTGTCCGTTTCATGATGGTTCCCTGTCATCCTCTGTGAGAAGTTTTCGCTGTGCAAATCGGATGGTGAGCAAAATACAGAGAAACAATAACGCAAGTCCCAGAATGCGCAATGCAATATGGGTGAAGCTGATGGTGGACGTGCTCGAGGCGGCGCGGGTGACATGAGCGGCGGTATAGCCGAAATAGTTGAGCAGTAGGCAAATGGGGATTTCTCCAATGTTGCCGATAAAAAATGGAACAAATCGCACCCTGGCAGCTCCCATGGCCTCGCACAGGGGGACGGCGGGCAGGGGCAGTAGGCGGATGAGGATCTGGACGCCTGGTACGGCGTTGCGGGCCTTCTTGACGACCATGCGGAGGTGGGGCCGTTTTTCGAGCGAGCGGGCTACCCGCCCGGCCAGCAGGCTCCGGCCCAGTAACCAGGCCAGGGTGGAGTTCAACGTGGCGCCGGTCAGGACGATAATCAGGCCGGGCATGAGTCCGTACAGGGTCCCCCCGGCAAAGGCGAAAAAGGTCTGGGGTACCCCGATGAGCGGCAGTACGGTCATGGCGGCCAGAAAGACCAGCATGCCGGTGAGCCCCAGGGCGCTGATCCAGGCTTCGAACTGGGCCGTGTGGGCCCGGGCGAATGCACCGATGGCGGAAAAAAGGGAAAAGACCAGGATGATCACCAGCAGGCGTCTGAAAAGTCGGTGCCTGGCGATATCTCGGAAAGTAGCCATCTTTCGGGAAAGGTTCACGGGTTCATGGGGCGCGGCATTCTGTACACCATACCTGGCCAGGTCCTGATGTCAAGGCCGGAGACGACGTGCGGACCTTGACAAGAGTGCGACCCGACTGCTATGGAGTAAAGAGGGGCGTCACCAGGCGCCGGGACACAATAACGAACAAGGAGGAAGAGCGATGCAGAACGTATCCCTGGACATCTTCATGGACGACCGGATCCGCAGGGCGACCATTATCACCGGTGTTGTCCTGCTGGTTCTGGGCCTGACCGGGGTGATCATGCCCCAGGTGATCACCGTGGCCATTTCCCTGCTGATTTCTTTTCTGCTGGTGTTAGGCGGCATGGTGGTCGCCTACCTGACCTGGATCAACTATTCCCGTACAGCCCTGGCCTGGCTCAAGCCCTTTCTGCTCATTGCCCTGGGGCTGCTGATCGGCCTCTATCCAGCAGCCGGAGCCGCGGCCCTGGGGCTGATACTCATCATCTATTTCCTGCTCGACGGTTTTGCCTCCATCAGCTTTTCCTTTATGCTGCGGCCCCTGCCCGGCTGGGGCTGGACCCTGTTCAACGGTATCCTGTCCCTGGTCCTGGCCTGCGTGTTCCTGGTCGGCTGGCCTTTTTCCGCCATGTGGCTGGTGGGAGTCCTGGTCGGGATCAGCCTGATGGTGGACGGCCTTGCCCTCCTGATGCTCGGACTCTCGGCCCGTAAATTCTAAGATCTCGGGATCAGGCTGCCCTGACCACAAAATTCCGGAGTGTTGCCATGAAAAAAGAACCGGGCACTATCGATGGTATCGGGGATCGAGGTACATTCCCCATTCACCCATTCCCCATTCCGACATTCCCTCAGCTTTACCCTTTTCCAACTCCGAAATGTCCTCATCAGAAATCATTCTGTTCGTGTGCCGTTAATCTACTTTTACTCCTTGACCCTGTAGTATAGTACAGGGATTATACTATAACCGTGACGGCCTGAGGTGATATTCCAGGCAATACGTGGTTGTTGTACTGTTGACAAATAAACGCATTTTTTGGTCTTCACCGCGCCGCCCTGCGGGGCGGCCGATAACGGATCCAGATAGAACAACCACCGCCCAGGAGTACATTGGGCCATTGCCGAAAAGTAATTAATCTCAAGCTGGAGTCGAAGATAGGTAAACCGTCACAGGCACCCCATCTTCACGCGGTCACTCCCGCCCGCATAGAGGGACTACCGGAGTCTCCCTTCGGTACCTTACCTGCGAACGGCAGCGACTACGTAAATCTGTGGCACCTGTGACGGTTTGCAGGTTGGATGTAAGGAATAGCGCAGAGTTTCACACCCTGTGACCAGTTACGAAGATAGTGTCTTTGATGCGCAGTTACAGGCTGCCGTGAAACGGGCCGGCTCGCACTCGGCAACTGTTACCGGGCGGGTGAAAATGGAGAAAGGGCAGGGGGTACGTCATGGACTGCCGGGCAACGAAAAAACATCGATACGATCTGGTTGTTATCGGCAGCGGTTCAGCCTCGTTTGCTGCCGCCCTAAGGGCTTCAGAGCTTGACAAGCAGGTGGCAATGATTGAGCGGGCTACCCTGGGCGGCACCTGTGTCAATATAGGGTGTGTACCTTCCAAAACCCTGATCAGGGCCGCCGAGAGCAAGTTTCGGGCTGAACATTCTCCCTTCAGGGGAATTGATCTGCATGCCGCGGGGCTAGATTTTGCAACCTTGATTCGCGAAAAGGATAGACTGGTTGATTCACTTCGTCAGGCCAAATATCAGGATGTCCTGCAGTCTCATGACAATATCGAATTTATTGCCGGGGAGGCCACCTTTATTTCCCCATTCGAGGTTCGGGTTGGAGACAGGGTGTTGGCCGGGAAATATTTTCTTATAGCCACCGGTGCGACTGCCCGGATACCAGCTGTGCCGGGCCTGTCCGATACCAGGTTTTTGACTTCGACGACCCTGTTTGAACAGGAGCGTCTGCCCTCATCCCTGGCCATCATCGGTGGCCGTTTTATTGCCCTGGAGCTTGCCCAGATGATGCAGAGACTCGGCAGCCGGGTGACGGTTCTGCAGCGCAGTGAATGTATTCTGCCTGCCGAGGATGCTGATCTGACGGATGCCTTAACCGGATATCTTGCAGACGAAGGGATAACAATCCTGACCGGCGTACAGTTGCAGCAGGTCTCCGGGAACGGGACAGTATGTATTGATTTTAAGCGGAGAGGAAAACAACAACGGGTTGAAGCCGAGCAGCTTCTTGTCGCTGCCGGACGTCGTGCCGACACCTCCGGTCTCGGGCTTGAGCAAATAGGGGTGGAGCTGAACAAAGATTCCTCTGTCAAGACCGATGAGCACTGCCGGACGACGGTTTCTCATATCTATGCGGCCGGTGATGTCAGCGGTAATCCTGCTTTTGTTTATACCGCAGCCTATGAAGGGAAACTGGCAGTGGATAATGCCTTCGGGGAGAGCCGGACAAAAGATTTTACTATCCTGCCCTATGTGGTGTTCACTGATCCGCAGGTTGCCAGGGTCGGCCTGAATGAACAAATGGCCAGAGAACAGGGCCTGGATGTTGATGTGGTTAAGCTGGCCCTGGAGAATGTCCCTCGTGCCCTGGCGGCCAGAGACACCAGGGGATTTATAAAACTCCTCAGAAAAAAAGGAGAAGATCGTCTGCTTGGTGCTTCCATCCTGGCCCCGGAAGGAAGTGAGTTGTTAATGGAAGTCGCTCTGGTCATGCGGTACAGGATTCCCGTGCATGAGGTGGCAGGTATGCTGCATCCTTATCTGACCCTGGGCGAGGGAATCAAACTGGCAGCGCAGGCCTTTGACAAGGATGTGAAAAAGCTGTCCTGCTGTGCCGCCTGAGTACCTCGGCAGCCCCTTACTATTACCTTAATCCGTGACGGCTTGGAGTTAGTATCTACAGTATCAGTTTGATTTTACGCGCTTTTATTGTAATTTTACCTCTATGGATAAATTCACCCGCCGCCCTGCGGGGCGCCCGATAACGGCGCATCTGCTGCGTTGGCAACTCGTTGATATCGCACCAGGATAATCAACCTGTAGGCCTGTTACTGCAATACACCGCGTACTTCAAATCAACCTGCGACGGCAATGGACGTAACGCCTCAGGCAACAATGTACTGATATTAAATGCACTATTAGGATTTTAAACATTTAGAAAAGGAGAATTAACTTATGTTGAATCCATCTAAAAAAACTTATTCCTCTCGGCTGTCGGTCCTGCTTGCGGGGTTGGGTCTGGTGAGTGTGATCGTGATGGGATGTACACAAAAGCCGGTAAAAAAACAGGCTGCCACCCTCGCGCCTGTAGTAGCGTCCACGGTGTCAGCGGAAAAAGGAAAGAAGCTTTACGGTAATATGTGCAGCGAGTGTCATGGCCGAAATGGCCAGGGTGTCCCGGGTGATGCGCCTCCTCTCCGGGGTCTTGTGGGTTCTCGTGTCAAGCTAACCGATGGGACGACAGTAATGGCTGACGATGCCTATATTCTTCAGTCCATTAGAAAACCCGGGGCAAAGGTTGTCAATGGTTACAGTGCCATGCCGGATCTTGGTGTCGGCGATGCCGATGCAAGGACATTGATAAGCTATATTAACTCCTTGAAGTAATGTTCTGGTTAGTTTTTAAGAGATACTGCTGAATACGGTTCTGCCACCCCGAAACAAGTTCGGGGTGGCAGTGTTTGTGAAAATTGTTCAAAACCGCCTCAATGTTAATGAGAAAGTGCAGCGAGCCTACACGGGATTCAGGTTCGCTATAAGCCGATCCAATGACCATCGGCCTCCACCGTTAATCATCAAAACGATCGAGATTGCCAGAACAAGAAGATGATACTCTATCCCTTCTCCTTGCAGTTTCCCGGACCAGTTCATAAAGAATCCGTACTGCAGGTGAACCATTAGAACCGCCACAACCATAACAGTTGCAATGCCAAAGGCCGCCAGCCTGGTCAGAAGCCCGAAAAGCAATCCTAAAGCTCCGAAAAACTCTGCCATTATGGCTAAAAAGGCGAACAAAGCAGGAATTCCTAAAGATCCGGTAAAAAAATTCATAGTTCCGCTGAAGCCGTAACCGCCGAACCAGCCGAAAAGCTTTTGCGACCCGTGGGCAAAAAATACTACCCCTAACCCCAATCGCAGGAAAATAATCGAAAAATCTTCATTCGTCTGAATTAGTCTCCTTATCATCTATCCATCTCCCTTTATTCGTTCCTGAATCCGTGAGCGTTCGAGAACGGTGCAGATGCAAGGCGGCAACGATGTTGATTATCCTAGTGTGATATCAACGAGTTGCCAACGCAGCAGCTGCGCCGTTCTCGGGCGCCCCGTAGGGCGGCGCGGTGAACAGTATAAAATGCATTTATTCGTTAATAATACAATAAATTCTACATGTTGCCTGGAATATTATCTCAAGCCGTCACGGGTTCAGGTCGTTTTTAACGACTGCTCTAGGGTATAAGTGGGGAAGTTGGTACCGTGATTTAAGGTGCATGAAAAAGTGAACTTCTTTATCTATCCCGGGTGACCACCAGGCGCAGCCCCCGGCTGCCCTCATCACCCAACGTGGCAACCGCCGTCAGCCGACCTTCTTCTGCGACAGGATACCTTGCCTGTATCGGCCTCGTGATTGAGGAACGGCTCAAGATGGGGTGAAGCCGGAACTCGAAAATGTGAAGTTATTTTTTGCGCGGTTTCTAAGGCCTTTTGCCGGTCGTTTTCCGATTCAGGGCCTCGGAGGTCGACCGGAGGCGGTTGTTTACGTCCTTCATTTTTTTCGACTCGGCCTGTGACCTTGCCAGCTGCCTCTGCAGTTGCTGCTGCTTATTCTTGAGCGCGGAGATTTCATCTTCGGCGGCAGCGAGGCTTTCCTGTTTTTTCCGGAGCCGGCTGTGCAGGGTCTCTATTTCCTGCCGGGACGGCGCCAGTCGTCTGTTTTGCTCCTGGCCGTAGCGCAGCATGGCCTCGGCTTTGAGCCGGGCCTGGTCCGTTTCTTCCTGCATGACTGCCAGACGCGTGGTGGCGTTGATCAGGCGGGCCTGCGCTTTTAACAGAGATTGTTGTAACCGGGCAATAGTCCTTTCCGCGGCCGCCAGGTTGACGCCGGCGTGTTTCAGCCGGGTCGCCAGGGCCTTGATCCGCGCGTTGGCCGCGGCCAGACCGTTGGTTTTGGCCTGCAGCATCGCCTTTAACCGTTCACCCGGCAAGGCCGCAGCCTGGTATCTTCGGAGTTTTTCGGTGAGTTTTGCCTGTTTCCCCTCCAGTTCGGCAACGGTTGCGGACGTTTTTCTCAGCAATTGTTCTTTTTCCCGCAGGGTCGCTTCAAGCTGTTGGATTTTTGCCTGCTGCAAGGTAATGAGGGAATTGCTGTCCCCGGTGTTCTGAGAGAGAATATCGCTTCTCTGGGCGGCCTGTCTCAGTGCGGCCTGCTGTCTCGCAATCTGTTTTCGGTCTTTTTTCAGCTGTTGTTGCAGATCGGCGATTCTGACTTCGCGATTGGCCCGGGCCTGTTCAAGCGCGGTAATCCGCTGTTGGGCCAAGGTCAGGGTTTTTTCCACATGAACCTGAACCGCTTCCCGGGGCTCACCGTTCGGGGCAACGGTTTGGGCCGCGGCCCGGCTGTCGTTCTCCGGCAAGGTGCTTACCTGCACCCATGTTGAATTCTTTTTTTTCCCGGCCGGTTGACTCCGGCCCGCGGTCCGGCCAGCCACCCCGGGGATTTTTTTCAGCTGGTGACTGTGGTACAGGGACAGAGAGAAATAAACGAGAATCGCAAGTCCTATCAAGAGTGCTGTGCGTGGTTTCATTGTTTCCTTGCAAAATATCGGCAGAGGCTATGAAACAAATACCTGAATTCGTGACGGCTTGAGGTAATATTTCATGCAATATCTGGAATTTATTGCATTATCTCCGAATAAGCTCATTTGCTGGTCTTCACCGCGCCGCCCTGCGGGGCGGCCGATAACGCAGCAGCTGCACCGTTCTCGAACGTTCACGGATCCAGGAAATAAAGAATCCGCTTATATTCGTTTGAGCATCAGGGTCGACAGGGGCGGCAGGGTCAGGTCCAGACTGTAGGCCTGGCCGTGACACGATTCGTCAATGCTTGCAATCTCGCCCCCGTTGCTGACCCCGCTGCCCCGGTAGACGTCCTGGTCGCTGTTGATCAGTTCCCGGTATCTGCCGGCGGCCGGAGTGCCGATCCGGTAATGATGGCGGACTATCGGGGTGAAATTGCAGACAACCAGGATGAAATCGTCCGGGGACCGGGCAAAACGGATAAATGAAAAAACCGAGTTGTCATTGTCATTGGCGTCGATCCAGGAAAATCCGCTCCAGTCGAAATCTTTTTCATACAGGGCCGGTTCGCTGCGATACACCAGGTTCAGGTCACGGACAAAGCGTTTCATCCCCTGGTGGTTAGGTGCCTCTAATGCCTCCCATTCCAGGCCCTTGTCATGGTCCCACTCCTGCCACTGGGCAAAGTCGTTGCCCATGAACAGGAGCTTCTTGCCGGAATATCCCCACATGAATCCGTAATAGGCCCGCAGGTTGGCGAATTTCTGCCATTCATCGCCCGGCATTTTGCCGAGCAGCGAACCTTTCCCGTGCACAACCTCATCGTGGGAAAGGGGAAGAACAAAGTTTTCGTGAAAGGCATAGAGCATGCCGAAGGTCATCTTGTCGTGATGGAAACGGCGGTATATCGGGTCCTTGCTCATGTAACTCAGGGTGTCATGCATCCAGCCCATGTTCCACTTCAGGCTGAAACCGAGGCCGCCCAGGTAGGTGGGGCGCGAGACCATGGGCCAGGATGTGGATTCCTCGGCAATGGTCAGGATGCCCGGAAAGACACCGTGCAGGACCTCGTTGGTCTTGCGCAGAAAGCTGATGGCCGCCAGGTTTTCCCGGCCGCCGTATTCATTGGGTATCCACTGGCCTTCTTCCTTGGAATAATCCAGGTACAGCATAGAGGCCACGGCATCGACCCGGAGTCCGTCGATATGATACTTGTCCAGCCAGAACAGGGCATTGGAAATGAGAAAGGAGCGGACCTCGTTGCGGCCGTAGTTGAAAATCAGGGTGCCCCAGTCCTGCTGTTCGCCCTGGCGGGGGTCGACGTGGGAGTACAGGTGCGTACCGTCGAAAAAGTTGAGGCCGGCGCCGTCCTTGGGGAAGTGGGCCGGGACCCAGTCCAGGATAACGCCCAGGCCCTGTTGATGGCACTGATCAATGAAATACATGAAGTCTTCCGGGGTGCCGAACCGGCTGGTGGGAGCAAAGAACCCCAGGACCTGGTATCCCCAGGAGGCGTCAAGGGGATACTCGGCAATGGGCATCAGTTCAATATGGGTATAGCCCATTTCAAGGACATAGGCGATCAGCGCGGCGGCGAATTCCCGGTAAGTGAGATAGCGCATTCTCCACCGTTCATCGGCTATCTTGCGCCAGGAGCCGAGATGGACCTCGTAGATGGAGATCGGGCTGTCCAGCGACTGGCGTGCCGCCCGTTCAGCCATCCAGTCGCCGTCACCCCAGGAGTAGCGGTCAAGGTCGGCGACCACCGAGCCGGTTCGCGGCCGTTCCTCCATGGCAAAGCCGTAGGGATCGGCCTTGTCGAAGCCCTGGCCGTCCTGCGCCGTAATATGATACTTGTAAACGGTAAATTCGGTCAGTCCCGGGATAAACAGGGACCAGATCCCGGCATCGCTGGAGTGCATGGGGTGGGCCGTGTTCCGCCAGTCGTTGAAATCGCCGATGACGGATACTTCGCGGGCATTGGGCGCCCAGACGGCAAAGGCGACGCCCGGGCGGCCGTCCACGGAAATCAGATGGGCGCCGAATTTTTCATAGGCCCGTTCATGGGTCCCTTCGCCGATTAAATATTTGTCAAAGTCACTGAGCCAGTTTGAAGGCACCGGGAAACTCGGAAGTGTTTTTTTGCTCATTGGTCTTGATTTCTCCAGTCAGAAGGCGAATTGCCGGGGCATGAATGACTCTTGCCTGAATCCGTGACGGCTTGAGGTGGTATTCTATGCAATACGGGGAATTTATTGTATTATATGCCGAATAAACGTATTTTCCCGTCTGCACCGCGCCGGACTGCGGAACGCCCGGGAACAGCGCCTCTGCTGCGTTGTCAACCAGTTGATATCACCCCAGGATAATCAATATCGTTGCCGCCTCGAAGGTCTCGCAGGCTCGCTATCTGCACCGGCACCGTGCTCGAACGCTCACGGATTCAGAAGATATTGTATCGTACGGGGCGGGAAATGTCATGTTTTTTGCCCTGTCATTTTATTAGCGGCACAGGTAGAGGATCTCCTCGATGGTTTCGCGGCTGTACTCTTTCAGGCGCCAGATCTTTGCCAGGCGAACCGCGTTGCCGGCAATGGCATGAATATCCGCAGGCGGGATCTCCAGTTCCGCAAGCCGGATCGGACTGTTGATCCGGCCGAACCAGTTTTCGAGAATTTTGATTGTGGCGGTGGCCGAGGACTCGATTCCTTTTGCCTTGAAGTCGAAAATCCGTTCGCCGAGCTGCTTGATTTTTCTTGAGTCTCTACCGGCCTGCCAGCGGAGCCAGCCGGGAATCACCGCCGAAAGTCCGGCGCCGTGCGGCACGTTGTAGAGTGCGCTCAGGGAGTGCTCGATCATGTGCATGGGAAAACCGACCCGGCCCAGTCCGGCGGCCGCCAGGCCGTTCAGGGCAAGGGTGGCGGTCCACATCAGGTCGGCCCGGCCCTGGTAATCGCGGGGATCGGCCAGGCAGCGGTCGCAGCTATCCATGGCGTTGCGGATCAATCCCTCCATGAACCGGTCCTGCACCGGGGTGGACGGGTCCTGGGTGGTCATGTAGGCCTCGAGGACATGGGACATGGCGTCAACCGCCCCGTAGGCGGTATAGTCCGGCGGTACCGAGTAGGTAGCCTCCGGGTCGAGGATCGAGGTTTTGGGGAAAAGCAGCCGGTTGCCGAAGCCGAATTTTTCCTGGGTCGCGTCATTGGTTATGACCATGCCGGAGTTCATCTCCGATCCCGAGGCGGCCAGGGTCAGCACTGTGGTTAGGGGTAGGACCTGGCGGATGGTTTTCTTGCCGATGAAAAATTTCCAGACATCATGTTCGACCACGGCGCCGGCGCTGATCGCCTTGGCGCTGTCCAGCACACTGCCGCCGCCCACGGCGACGATGACGTTCAGTTGCTGTTCCTTGACTTTGGCGACACCCTCATTTACATGGGAGAGCAACGGGTTGGACCGAACGCCGCCATGTTCCGTGATTTCAACGCCGGCCTCGTTCAGGGCGGCGGTAACCTGGGCGTGAATACCGTTTTTCTTGATGCTGCCGCTGCCGTACACCAGCAGGGCTTTATTCCCCCAGGCCGCCGTCTCAGGACCAATGGCCGGAATGGTGTTGCGGCCGAAGATGATCTTGGTCGGGTTATAGAAAACAAAATTTTGCATGGGGTTCCTTCCTCCACTTAAAGATTTTTTTCCGGTACTTCCGATGCCCCGATGCACAGAGAAAGACTGACAAACTGTTCAAAGGAAAGTCGCTCAGCCCGAATGGCCGGCGGCAGTCCTGCCGCGGCTATTTTTTGCGCCAGGATTTTTTTGTCCGGGGCGATACCGGCGGCCGCCAGGGCGTTGAGCAGGGTTTTACGCCGCTGGCCAAAAGAGGAGTGCACAATTTTTTTAAAAAGGACCCGGTCAAAATCTCCGACCGCGCGAACCCGCTGCGGCAGCGGTCGGAAGGAGATCCCGACGACCATGGAGTCCACCCGGGGCCGCGGATGAAATTCTTCCCGGTTGATCTCCAGCAGCGGTTCGATCGTGGCGCAGCCGGCCAGCAGAACAGTCGGAATTCCGTACTCTTTCGTGCCGGGTTCGGCCATCAGCCGCAGGGCCACCTCTTTTTGCAGCATGACCACGGCCCAGTCCATCAATTCGTGATGATCAATGAGCCGGAACAGAAAAGGCGAGGATATGGAGTAGGGGAGGTTGGCAATAATTTTGAGACGCCCCCCCGCCTGTCCGGCGAGTTCAGCAAGGTCGATTTTCAGGATGTCTCCGTGAACAAGTCTGACGTTTGCCGGCAGATCGTGCTCCTGTTCATGCCACCTGACCAGGCCCGAGTCGGCCTCGATGCCGATAACCTGCCTGACCAGGCCGGCCAGCGGCAGGGTCAGCGCACCAAGCCCCACCCCGACCTCGATGATGGTGTCGTCCTTTTCCGGCCCGGCCAGCCCGACAATCCGCTCGGCGGTGCGGCGGTGGACAAGAAAATTCTGCCCCAGTTTTTTATGGGGTGCCAGTCCCTGGTGCCGCAGAATGGCCCGTGTTTTCCCGTAGGTCATCAGAGTTGTGGGGGGTCAGTGGAGAATATGCCTTTTGAGGCGTTTTTCCCGTATTTTGTAAAAGAAGCGGAGCGACAGAAAATAACTGGCGATTGCCAGCGGCAGGGCAAGCAGGAACCCTCCCGTCAGCATGACCAGCAGGGCGTCGCCGCTGAGATTGCTGATAGCCTTGAGGCCGTCGATAAAGCCGTTGTTGCTGATGACCTGCATCAACCCCTGTAGTCGTTCCCAGGAGAGACGGCCCGGGAGCAGGGCGTTGCCGACTTTCCACGCCAGGTAATACTGGGGGACGAAAGTCAGGGGGTTGCTGATGGCCGTTGCCGCGATAAGGGCGGCGATTGTACTTGCCCGGAGCAGCAAGGTCAGGCCGATGATGGTAACGGTATGCAGGGGCATGGTCGGGGTGATGCCGACAAAGATGCCGATGGCCGTTCCCATGGCCAGTGACCTGGGATCGCCCCGTAACCGTTTGAAGCGTAGAGAAAAATAGCGCAGCGTCCGTTTCAGATTAAGGGCCATGGCTACATCACCTGAAAGCGGGAATAGACGTCCGCATCCGGGATGACGGTACGGCCGAGTTGATACTGGTGGTAGCCGGCAAGTCCGATCATGGCGGCGTTGTCGGTGCAATAAACGGGGGCCGGCACCAGGAGGCGCAGCTGCAGCTCCCGGCACCTTTTTTTCATCGTTTCCCGCAGCCTGGGATTCGAGGCAACGCCACCGCCCAGGACCACGGTCCGGCGGCCGCATCCGACGGCCGCCTTGATGGTTTTTTCCACCAGGACCTCGACCACCGCTTCCTGAAATGAGGCGCAGATATCGGCAACGGCCGGCGGCTCGTTCTTCTGTCGGCACCTGTTGACATGGTTCAAGACCGCGGTTTTCAGGCCGCTGAAACTGAAGTCCAGGCTGTCTTTATCCAGCCAGGCGCGGGGAAAGGAGATGCTGTCCGGCCGGCCCCGCGTCGCGGTCCGGCTGATCGCCGGGCCGCCGGGATAACCGAGATTCAACAGCTTGGCCACCTTGTCAAAGGCCTCGCCGGCCGCGTCGTCCCGGGTATGGCCGAGGGGCCGGAAAGTGGTATAGTCGGTCACCTCGTACAGGCTGGTGTTGCCGCCGGAGACCACCAGCGCCACGTAGGGGAAAGCCGGGGCCGGGGTC
The DNA here is from genome assembly GCA_002897615.1 of bacterium BMS3Bbin14. Lineage (GTDB taxonomy): Bacteria > Desulfobacterota > Desulfobulbia > Desulfobulbales > Desulfobulbaceae > BMS3Abin13. The sequence goes on along the minus strand of BDTX01000005.1, from coordinate 31,150 downwards.
TCAAGGAACGCGGCCAGCAGGTGCCCGGCCATGTGGTCAACCCCGACGCAGGGGATATTGCGCACCAGGGCCAGTCCCTTGGCAAAGGTGAAGCCGACCAGCAGGGAGCCGACCAGGCCCGGTCCCTGGGTGGCGGCGATCATGTCGATCCGCTCAAGGGGAATGCCCGCCTTGTGCAGGGCCTCGTTCACTACCGGCCAGATCGCCTCGATGTGGCGCCGCGAGGCCAGCTCGGGTACGATGCCGCCGAACCGGGCATGGACGTCAAACTGGCTGCTGATCACGTTGGCCAGGACGGATCTGTCCCCTTCCAATACGGCTGCTGCCGTGTCGTCACATGAACTGTCTATGGCGAGAATGAACATTTGGGGGTGCCTGTCTTGCAATCAGTCTGGTCCGGTGGTAACAATGAAATCTCTTCACATTTCAATATTTCACTATAAGTTATGACGTTTTTAATACCAACCGGAACAGAGGTCAACCGGGAAACTTTATGAACGAGCAACTTTCTCGGCCGGCCGCCGGGCAAGGGGGCCTGGTTGATGACTTCTCCCGGACCATTTCCTACCTGCGCCTCTCTCTCACCGACCGCTGCAATCTGTGCTGCCTCTACTGCGTGACCGAGGATGAACGGCTGGGCGCCGTAGCCAAGCTGCCCCATTGTGAACTCCTCAGTTACGAGGAGTTGCTCCGGGTCGTCCGGGTGGCCGTTGCCATGGGCATCGTCAAACTACGCCTGACCGGCGGCGAACCGTTGCTCCGGCGTGATATCATGTCTTTCATCACGCGGCTGGCTTCGATTGACAGTCTGGACGATATCCGCCTGACCACCAACGGCGTTTTACTGGCAGGGTATGCCGAAGAGCTGCTGGCGGCGGGGATCAGGAAAATCAACATCAGCCTGGATACCCTGCGGCCGCATCGTTTTACGGAGATTACCGGCCGGGACTGTTTCAACGCGGTATGGCAGGGGATTGAGAAGACCCTGGCTCTGGGCTTTGCACCGGTCAAGCTCAACATGGTCGTCATGCGGGGGATCAATGATGATGAGCTGCTTGATTTTGCGCGCCTGGCCCATAACACGGAACTACAGGTCCGTTTTATCGAGTTCATGCCCATCGGCGACTCCTCCCACTGGAGTCAGGATGCCTTCATGTCCGCCGATGAGATCATGGCGCGGATCGAAGGACGGTTCGGCCCGCTCGTTCCCATGGACAGGGACCAGACGGACGGTCCGGCCCGGCTGTTCAAACTCGGGGCGCGGGCTGCGGGGACACTCGGCTTCATCAGCCCCATCAGTCATCATTTTTGCGATCGCTGCAACCGGCTTCGTCTGACATCCGAAGGAAGATTACGCTCCTGCCTGCTGGATGACGAAGAGGTTGACCTGAAACAGGTTCTCCGGGGCGGCGGTTCGGACAGCGCGGTCCGCGAGGCCCTGCTGACCGCCATCAGGAATAAACCCCGGGGCCACCAGCCGCTCGAACGGCTGCGGGGCGGCGGCTGTCACGGCCGCATGTCCCGGATCGGCGGTTAGCGCTTGTACGGTACCAACTAATGCATCTTGATCGTTCTTCGGCCGTGCCTGCAACGCCGAGTAGTAACTGGTCCGTTTACTCGCCGTTATCCGCCCGCGGGTAGGAGCCGAGCCACTCGTAGTAGGAACACTTCCGGCGCAGGATCTCGCAGCCCTCGGCAATGATCTGATCGTCCATATGACCATGCATGTCAATGAAAAACAGGTATTTCCACTGTTTTCCCTTGACCGGCCGCGATTCGATCTTGGCCAGGTTGATATTTTTGGACGACAGGACGGTGAGTACCTCGTTGAGTGAGCCGGGCTGGTTCTGCAGGCCGAGCAGGAGTGAGGTCTTGTCATGGCCGCTCCTGGATGGTGACTTGCGCCCAATCACCAGGAAACGGGTGGTGTTGCCCTGGTAATCCTCGATACCTTTGACCACGATCTGCAGTTCATAGGTCTTGATGGCCAGGGAGCTGGCAATGGCCCCGATATTGGGGTTGTTCGCCGCCATCTGGGCGGCGGCGCTGGTGGAAAAAACCGGCAGGGTCGGGACGCCGGGCAGATTTTTTTTCAACCATTCCCGGCACTGGGCCAGGGGCTGGGCATGGGAGGCCACGGTCTGGATGTCTTCTATGTTGCCGGAACGGCAGACCAGGTTATGGGTGATGGGGAGCTGGATCTCGCCGCAGATCTTGATGTTATATTTCATGAACGAGTCCAGGGTGGAGAATACCGCCCCTTCAATGGAATTTTCCACCGGCACTATTCCGTACCTGGTGCGGCCCTTTTCCACCTCGCGGAATACCTCGTCGATTGATTCCATGGGCTTGTACGAGGCGGACTGGCCGAAATATTCGACCCCGGCCAGGTGGGTGAAGGTGGCTTCCGGGCCGAGATACGCCACTTCGACCTTTTTCTGGGACAGGCGGCAGCTGGTAATGATCTCGTGAAAAATGGAGAGCAGCGATTTCTCCGGAAAAACGCCGTCGTTTTCCTGTAAAATGCGGCTGTAGATCTCCCGCTCCCGTTGCGGGTCCCACTTGGCCCTCTTGGTCGCATCCTTGAGCTTGCCGATACTCCTGGCGCACTCGATGCGCTTCTTGAGCAGACTCAGGATTTGATTGTCAATGGCGTCGATCTCGTTGCGGACATCCAGAATTTTTTTTTCTTGAGGCATGACAGTGTGTTGTTAACGTCGCATATGTTTAATGAGATGAAATGCGTTGATTGGTGAAAGTATATTTAAGTCCGCTCAAAAATAAGTCCGCAGAATCGACGAATGGCTTGGCGTCGGCGGCCCGAAGACGGGCGGCGCAAGGGTAAAGTTGTTTTTTTGAACGGCTTCATAGCGCCACATGCTAAAGCATCTCAACTGACTTGCAAAGAAAAAATTGAAAATGGTTGCGCTTGTCCTGTTTTTCAATAATTTGAATCCGTAATGGCTTGAGGTGCCAATTAATTTATGCGCACGAGCTTAGTTGACTCAATAGAGATTTGATTTTTTGTGGCGACGTAAAGCATTCTCTGCCTTGGCTGCATCGGCAGACTATTTCGCAAAATCCAAGGAATTCAGCCATTAACAGGGTGTTAACTTTATTTTTATGCTGGATAATGAAAAGTGTTCTTTTCATATCCACGTCTTCCAGATAGAGTTTTTTTAACTCTCCGCGATCAATTTCACCACATACCGCCAAGTTAGAAAGGCAGCCAAGACCAGTTCCTGTCTGGACCGCTTTTTTTATCGCCTCAGTGTGGCCGAGTTCCATTGCCACGTTTAGATCTGTAACATATTCGCCAAGCTTTTTTTTGAAAATCTGGGCCGTTCCCGAACCTTTCTCCCGCATAATCCAGGTAGATCTTTTCATGTCTCTCGCAAGATTAAATCTGTGGTCGCCGGCGGGAAAATTTTCCGGATTTGCGATAATCACCAGCTCATCATTAAACCACGGTATAACCCGAATCAGCTCATTACTCACCTCGCCCTCCACAAAACCGAGGTCAACTTTCCTGTCGACAATTAGTTGCTCGGCTGCCCTTGTATTGAGAATCTGGATGGTAATATAGACGTCAGGATAGATGCTTTTAAAGACGCTCGCCAGATGTGGCAGCACATAGTTGCCAATGGTGGAACTGGCTACTATTTTTAATGCTCCAGCTATTCTCCCATCTTTTTCATTCATCAACTGGCAGACGTTATTGACCTTGTAGAGTATTTCCCTGCACAGCGGCAAGAGATAACGTCCGCGGTCATTGAGAAGCAGAGATCGACTATCTCTATCAAACAGAGTCCCGCCTAGCTGGCTCTCCAGTTCACTCAATGCAAGGCTTACAGCAGATTGAGTAATAAACAGCTTTTTGCTTGCTTTTGTGACCTGTTTTTCTTCCACAACGGCAACGAAAATTTCAAGTTGTCTCAACGTTATCGACATAACACCTCCGCATGCTTCATAGGTATAGTAACCGTTCACCAGAGGCAATAAACTACCCTCAACTCGTAACTGTAACTGTTCAGATGTGCCCCAGATTTGTTCGTTTCGCCCTCCGAGGTGTACTCCCTGTACCTGAGGAGGGCGAAACGGACAAAGATGGGGTGCAGGTGAACGGTTACTAGGTATACAGCCCATTTATCGACTAATCCCCAACCTCTTTACCTTATCGGATTCAGGTAATTTCAACCTCTTTAACTTTCATGGCCAGCTTTAAATCCATAACATTAATTGAACTAATGTAAAACATAATTCTTATTAATTTGACTTATAAATATCGAACTGGTAAATATTATTTAAACATTTCTATGTTCGTTTGGGCGGATATTTTTTTTTCTTATACCACGCTAACCGTAGCATTCAGTAAATAACGACCGGCAGGATTCAATTATATGGACAGCTACATAATGATCGGTTTTTCAGTTTTTCTTGGCGCCATTTTTGTCGGCGGCGCTATCCTTACCTCCAAACTCCTGGCCTTCTATACCCCGGCAGGCCAACGCAAGGTGCAGCCCTATGAGTGTTCGGAAGAGCCCATTGGTGATGCCCGTATTCGATTCAAAGTGGCATTCTATATTTTTGCACTGCTCTTTTTGCTTTTTGACATCGAATCGCTGCTTCTTTTCCCCTGCATGAAAATTTTCAGGGCGGTTGTTACCGATCAGGCTGGAGGTATCGGTACCAGCGTTCTTTTTGCGGAATTATTCGTTTTTATCTTTATACTTTTTTTCGGTTTTATCTATGCCTGGCGCAAGGGGGTTCTGGTATGGGAGTAGGCGGTGCCTCCAGGCTGACTGAAAAAGTTGCTGAGATATTGGACAAATACCCAGGTGGAATTAAGCTCATTGACTCGATTGAATACCTGGTGACCTGGGCTCGGGCCAATTCTCTCTGGCCGCTGGTTTATGGTACGGCCTGTTGCGCCATGGAGATGATGGCGACGGGCTCATCCCGGCACGACTGGGCCCGTTTTGGTGTAGAGGTAGCAAGGGCTACGCCGCGCCAGGCCGATCTCATCATCCTGGCCGGGACAATCGTCGAAAAAATGGGCGGCAACCTGATCACCCTCTACAAACAGATGCCGGCCCCCAAATATGTCATTGCCATGGGCTCCTGCGCAATCTCCGGCGGCCCTTTTTATTATGATGCCTATTCGGTAATCAAGGGAGGCGACCGGCTTATCCCGGTGGATGTCTACGTGCCAGGCTGTCCGCCAAGGCCAGAGGCTCTGCTCTACGGCATAATGGAACTACAGAAAAAAATCAAAGAGGAAGGACGGCGCAAACCTTGGAAAATCGGCAAGCTGTTGAAGGTGCCTTTTATTGATCCCCATACTCTGGCCAAAGAGGACTGGGCCATGCTTGAACAAAAAAAAGAAAGCAGACAGCAACAGGCCAGGGAACAGTTCAAGACCGATAATCCTGATTATCGGCCCCCAAAACCAACCCGTCTGCCAAAAGAAAAATTTGCGGTGGTTCCAAGGATGCAATTATCCACAACCGGCAGGGAGAATGAGCATCTTTTTTCAATAATACAAAATAGTTGGCCAGCTATCAGTCTTTTTCGCCAACCGGATATCAGGCCCGAAACGGTGGCTGAGCTCGGCCCCGAATATATCCTTGATCTGGAAGTAGAGCAGGAACACTACCTCGACCTGGTGCGCTTCCTGAAAGAGGACAAGGAGCTTGGTATGGATATGCTGCTACAGCTGACAGCGGTTGACTGGCATGATCACTTCGACATCATTGTTCACCTTCTTTCTTCTAAAAATGGCTACAAAATATTTCTGCGCAGTCCGGTAACAAAAGCGAAGCCTGAAATTGTTACGATCTCAACCTTATTCCTTGGCGCTGAATGGCATGAACGTGAGGTATATGACCTGTTTGGCATCCGCTTTGACGGTCATCCCGATATGCGGCGGTTATTTTTAAATGATGATTTCCCCGGACACCCTCTTTGCAAAGATTTTGAGGATCCAGAGCGTGTCGTAAAAAGGCCCTACTGAAGAGAAAAACAGAATAAAAATGAACTTACAACCTGTTAACAATCACCGTCCTGACCGCAATTATATACCGCCAGGATTCAAGAATGCCATAAACGATGACGAGACCTCGGAAGAATATTTTCTCAATATGGGCCCGCAACATCCAAGCACGCATGGCGTTCTGCGGCTGGTAGTCAAGCTTAACGGGGAAAATGTGCTGGAGGTGGTGCCACATCTGGGCTACGTACACCGCAGTGTTGAAAAGGTGGCTGAAAACCAGACCTATCTGCAGAACATCCACCTCACCGATCGGCTTGACTATCTATCCAGCCACATCAATAATCTTGGGTACTGCCTGGCCATAGAGCAGGCCTTGGATATAGGAGTGCCGGAACGGGGTGAATATATCAGGGTCATGGTCAGTGAACTGCAGCGCATCCAGTCACACCTCCTCTGGTGGGGAGTGTCCGGCATGGATCTCGGGGCAGTGACCACCTTCCTCTACGGCTTTAAGGAACGAGAGATAATCACCGATATCTTTGAAGAATTATGCGGCGCGCGCCTGACCATGAATTTTTTCCGCCCCGGCGGTTCTTTTGCGGATGTCCCGAACACCTTTATACCCAGAGTTAGAGATGTAATCAAGCGTATGCACCTGGCCCTGGATGAATATAAAATCCTGCTGACCGACAATATAATTTTCCGGGAACGGACCAGGGCAATTGGTATTCTCAGCAGAGAAAAGGCCCTTTCCTATGGCTGCAGCGGCGCGGTGCTGCGTGCTTCCGGAGTCAGTTACGACGTGCGCAGGAATGACCCGTATTCAATTTATGACCGTTTCGATTTTGAGGTCCCCACCGGTACCGTGGGCGGTTGTTTCGACCGTTACCAGTTAAAAATGGAGGAGATGGCCCAGTCTGTTCGAATTCTGGAGCAGGCAGTGGAGACATTTCCCAATGGCCCTTACCGCAGCAGGGAAATGCCGGCCTACAAGCTGCCTCGGGGGATCTACTACAGTCAGGTGGAAACCGCCCGGGGACTTCTTGGCACCTACATTGTCGCCGAAGGTGGTCCAAAACCGTATCGGGTTAAATTCCGATCACCCTGTTTTTCCAACTTAAGTGCCTTGAACGAGATGGCAGCCGGCCATAAAATCGCCGATCTGGTGACCATCCTGGCAACCCTTGATTTCGTTGTTCCGGAAATTGATCGATAACCAGCACCTGCGGAAAACCGTGGTCTGGCTTTTATGCTACGGGGATTATTGAAAAAATTATGAACCAACTTCCAACTAATCATGCCTTTCCAACTCATAACGCTATTGGTGAGCTGATTCGACATCTCTTCCCGGGGGGAGCCGTATATATCAACGGTTTTTTGACCATAGCAAGCTTACTGCTGCTGGTATCCATACTGCCTGTCTTCCTCATCTGGCTGGAACGAAAAGTGGCAGCCCACTTCCAGGCCAGACTCGGCCCTATGCGCGTGGGTTACCATGGTCTGCTGCAATCTACTGCCGATGGACTCAAACTTATATTTAAAGAGGTGCTCAAACCAGAGGGGGCGGACACTTTTGTTTTTTTCCTGGCCCCGACCCTCCCGGCCACCGCCACTTTTCTCGTCATGACGATTCTGCCCTTTGACCGTCATCTGCAGGTTGCCGATCCTGCCGGCGGTGTCGTTTATGCTCTTGGCGTCTCCAGTCTCAGCATCCTTGGTATCCTGTTGGCCGGCTGGGCATCCAATAATAAATATTCTCTGCTTGGGGCCATGCGTTCAGGCGCGCAGATGATCTCCTTTGAAATTTCACTTGCCCTCATCATGCTCCTGATTGTTATGCTCACCGGCACCGCATCTCTGCGGGAAATCGTTCTTTCCCAGAATGGGACGATCCTTGACTGGTGGATATTTAAACTGCCGTTTCTAGGTCTCATCGCCTTTGTCATGTATATGATTTCATCTACAGCGGAACTGAACCGGGCGCCTTTTGATATTTCCGAGGCGGAATCCGAACTAACCGGAGGGTTCGCAACGGAATATTCCGGCATCAGCTTTGCCATGTTTTTCTTTGCTGAATTTGTCAATATGTTCGTTTCGGCCGGGCTGGCCACTACTTTTTTCCTCGGCGGTTTTCTCGCCCCGCAAATCGGCATTGGTGCTATTGATGCCGCATTTAACTTTATTCCGGGCTTTATCTGGTTTTTTCTGAAAACCTTCCTGGTCATCTTTCTCTACATGTGGTTCCGCTGGACTTTCCCCAGGGTTCGAGTTGACCAGCTCATGTATCTTGAGTGGAAGATGCTGTTGCCCGCTAATCTTGTTCTCCTTATGTCGAGCGGCTTTTTTCTAGCCATGGGCTGGATATTATGATGAAATCATCTTTCACTCAATCCAACCACCAATGCAAAGTCGGCAACTATCTGCAAAAGATAATCATGGGGTTTACTTCACTGCTTAAAGGTATGGGAGTGACTATCAGATACTTTGTCAGCCCGGCTAAGATAGTTACCCAGCAATATCCGGAGAACCGGGAAACCCTCAGGATGATGGCCCGATTCCGCGGCCGTCTAATCATGTTGCACGATGAGAATGATAAACATAACTGTACCGCATGCGGCATCTGCGAAAAGGCCTGCCCCAATGCCACAATCTCGGTGCTGCCCACTAAAGACCTGGCCGGTCGCAAGGTCTTGGGCCGGTATATTTACCGCTTGTCTCAGTGCACCCTCTGTAATCTCTGTGTCGAGGCCTGTCCTTTCGGTGCAATTTCCATGGGCCAGGAGTTCGAGTTCGCTGTGTATGACCGGGAGAGGCTTACCCTTATTTTAAATAAAACCCAGGGACATTAATGATGAGTGATTTGCTGTTTTACGGCCTGGTGACAACGCTTGTACTTCTTTCACTGCTGGCGGTAAGTCTGCCCAACCTTCTGCACGGGGCCATTGCCCTGATCGGGTCTTTTTTTGCTACCGCAGCCCTATACATCATGTTGCAGCTTGAATTTGTCGCCCTGTCCCAGATCATGCTCTACATTGGCGGCATTATCATCTTCATGCTGATCATTATTCTTCTGACCTCCGGACTGGGTCAAGAAAACCGGTATATGGTAAAAGGCCGCCGCCGGGCTGCCGGAGCAGGGGTCAGCGCCCTGCTGCTTATCGGACTACTCTTGACTATCAGCCAACCATCAGAAACCCTGCAAAAAGCAACTCTCAGGGCAGCGCCGGTCACCATGGATGACATTGGCTTCCGCCTCATGGCAACAAACAAAAATGGCTTTATCATTCCCTTTGAGATCATCTCGATCCTTCTGCTTGTCGCCCTTGTCGGCGCAGTGGTTATTGCCCGCCGGGACAACGGTCAGGAGCAGGAATCATGACCCTTATCCACTTCGTCGTCTTGTCTCTTACTCTCTGCGCCATTGGCGTATATGGCGTTCTCACGCGCCGTAACCTGATTGGCATCCTGCTTTCCGTGGAGGTAATTTTAAATGGCGCCAACATCAATTTTGCCGCCTTTGCCCACTTCAGGGCCAGTGACCCTGCCGCCGGTGCCATTTTTCCAATCTTTGTGATGGCCGTTTCCGGTTGCGAAATGGCCGTGGCCCTGGCGATTATCATTTCCATGTATCGTCGCAAAAAACGCCTGGACGTATATAAACTAGAGGAATTGAATGGCTGATCTTCTTTTTACCCACAGCTACCTGATTCTTCTCTTTCCGCTGCTGAGTTTTGTGACCATTAGTCTCCGGCCTGTACAGCTCAGCCCGAAGATGGCTGGCAGGTTTGCTATTGGCTGCCAGGGACTGTCCATGCTCTATGGCCTCGCGGTGGCAGCAGCGTATTGGCAAACCGTTATAGGTCAACCACAGCTCTATCCGGCCCGCAGCCTGGTCTGCTTTGACTTGGCCTGGCTCAATTTTTCTCCGACTCTGACGGCGAACATGGGCATTTTCCTTGATCCCATCTCGGTAATGATGATCGTGGTCATCTCCATAATCAGTTTTCTGGTCAATATCTATTCGGTGGGCTACATGAAGGACGATCCCGGTTTTGCCCGTTTCTTCGCCCTGATGGCCCTGTTTTCTTTTTCCATGCTTGGCCTGGTAATCTCAAGCAATATTCTGCAGATGTTTGTTTTCTGGGAGCTGGTGGGCATGTCATCTTACGCCCTTATCGGTTTCTGGTACCAGAAACCCTCAGCGGTTGCCGCCTCCAAGAAGGCCTTTGTGGTCACCCGTTTTGCCGATACCTTTTTTCTGATCGGTATCATTGTGGTCAGCTTTTACACTCAGAGCTTTGACTTCCAAACCTTAAACAGTCCGGAAACGGCAGCCTTACTGGACCACACCTTTATGCTCGGCATCGTACCGATTAATCTGCTCACCCTTGCCACTATCCTCATTTTTACAGGCGGCTGGGGTAAATCAGCCATGTTCCCGCTTCATATCTGGCTGCCCGATGCCATGGAAGGGCCGACACCGGTTTCATCTATCATTCATTCCGCGACCATGGTGGTGGCAGGCGTTTTCCTGACGGCCAGGATGTTCCCGCTCTTTGCCGCCTCAGAGGTAACCCTTGCAGTGGTCCAGTTTGTCGGTGCCTTTACTGCCCTCTTTGCGGCAATCATCGCCATTACCCAGAAAGATATAAAACGTATTCTGGCCTTTTCCACTCTCTCTCAGCTTGGCTATATGCTTTTTTCGCTCGGGGTTGCTAAAATGGTCACGGGCATCCATCCTGGCGCAGAAATCAATCCGCTGGGCTATTCAGCGGCCATGTATCACGTCTTCACCCATGCCTTTTTCAAGTGTATGCTTTTCCTTGGCGCCGGGGCGATCATTCATGCCGTGCATAGCAACGATATCATGGACATGGGCGGTCTTAGACGCCTGATGCCCAAAACCTACTGGTCATTACTGACGGCCTGTCTGGCCATTGGCGGTATTTTTCCGTTCAGCGGCTTCTGGTCCAAGGACGCAATTCTGCTGGCGGCACTCCAGTCAGGCCACTATATTGTCTGCGCTGTAGGCCTTGCCACGGGCGGCCTGACCGCCTTCTACATATTTCGTTTTTTCTTTCTTACTTTTCATGGCCGGGCGCGCTCCAAATTCCATGATGTCCGCGAAAATTCATGGATGACATTCTCCATTATGGCGCTAACCATCCCGACAGTGACTGCCGGTATGCTTGAGCATCTGTTTGTCAGCGAAGTAACGGTGCCTGGCTTAGCCTATACCCCCAATTTCAGCCACCCACTCTGGCTGCCCACTCTCGCCTCCCTGGCCGGCATTGCCGGAATCAGTCTGGCCTGGACCTTTTACGGCCGAGGAAGAACAGAAGCGGCCGAGCGGTGCCGCTTGCGGATTGCACCGGTATATCAAGTTATCTACAATAAATTTTACATTGATGAAGTGTATCTCTTTATAACCCATAAAATCATCTTTCACGGCATTGCCGCGCCGATAAAATGGCTGGACCGTCATATTGTTGATGGCGCGATGAACCTGATCGGAGAATTCCTGCAGCAGGGCGGTAAAGCTGTGCGACTGCTGCAAAATGGCCAGCTTCAACTCTATCTGGGCGTTACTACACTTGGTTTTATCGCCCTGCTTTTCCTCGGCAGATAGTAACTGTTCAGGTGTATCCCATCTTCGCCCAGTTTGGCCTTCTCGAATAGCATTAGTATGCTTCGAAGTCCCAAATGAACAAATATGGAGTACCCCTGAACAGTTACCAAAAATCTGTAGAAAACTAACCGGAGTAATTCACTGTAATGAACGGACCATTCCTTCTCACAACTATCTGGATCATGCCTTTTGCCATTGCGCTTGCTTCCCTGCCGGTACGCCATGACAATCATCGCCTGATTAAAATGATCTCGCTGGTTGGTAATCTGATCAATTTTATCCTGATTGTTGTCCTGACCCTGCAATTCATAGATGTTGCCGGTGCAGATCCAGCCGCCACAACCTCCAGTTCCAGCCTGTTCCACTTCGCTTATAAGACGTCCTGGTTCAAGATCATGAACATCGAATACAATATCGGCGTTGATGCAATCTCAGTGCTGATGATGCTCCTGACTTCGATTGTCATTTTTTGCGGGATACTTGCCAGCTGGAATATCAATAAACAAGTCAAAGAATTTTTTATCCTCCTTAATGTCCTGGTGGCCGGCGTCTATGGCGTATTTGTCTCCCTCGATCTTTTTACCCTTTTTCTGTTCTACGAGATAGCAGTACTGCCCATGTACCTGCTGATCGGTCTCTGGGGGACCGGCCGAAAAAAGTATGCCGCCATGAAGCTGACCCTGATGCTGGTGGCAGGTTCGGCCTTTATCTTGACCGGAATTCTGGCTCTCTATTTCGAGTCCGGTTTGTCGACCTTTGATCTTAATCTTCTTTCCCAGGTACGATTTGCCGATTCTTTCCAGTATTGGGCCTTTCCCATTATTTTTCTTGGTTTTGGCGTACTGGGAGCAATCTTTCCCTTCCACACCTGGTCGCCAGACGGTCATGCCTCTGCTCCTACCGCCGTCTCCATGCTCCATGCCGGCGTATTGATGAAACTCGGCGGTTATGGCTGTCTGCGGGTAGGGATGTACCTGCTGCCCGAAGGGGCGCACATGTGGATGTCTTTTTTCCTGGTGCTGGTGACGATCAATGTGTTGTATGGCGCTTTTGCCGCCATCCGGCAGACCGATCTGAAATACATCACCGCCTATTCCTCTGTTTCTCACTGCGGCCTGGTACTGTTTGGCTTTACGGCCATGACCTTTACCGGTCTTAAAGGCGGGGTGTTACAAATGATCTCACATGGCCTGATGACCGCACTCTTTTTTTGTCTGATCGGCATGATCTACGGCCGGACCCACACCAGAACGGTAAGTGAAATGGGCGGTTTAATGAAGGTGATGCCATTTTTATCGGTGGCTTTTGTCATTGCCGGCTTTGCGGGACTCGGATTGCCCAGCCTGTCCGGTTTTGTCGCCGAGGTCAATGTCTTTGTGGGCTCCTTTGCAAATCCGGCCACCATCAATCGGGTGTGTACCGTACTTGCAATCCTCTCTATTGTGGTGACAGCCGTCTATCTCCTGCGCACAGTGAACACAGTAGTAAACGGCCCCGTCTCACAAAAATTTGCCATGTTATCCGACGCCGCCACCCTGGAAAAAATACCGGTGACAATTCTGCTATTCTGTCTTTTTGGAATGGGTATACTGCCCGGCTGGATCATTAATCTTGTCAATAACGCCGTCAATCCAATTTTCAATAATCTAATGCGGTAAAACCCTATGAATATTCTTCTGCTGCCTGATCTGCTGATCATTCTCCTTGCAGCCTCAATTTTAGCTATTGACCTGTACCGGGGCAAGCCACAGTCAACCGTCTCTTTTCACATGAGCTGGATAGGTCTGCTGGTAATATTCTGCCTGCTAATCATTCTGCCTTATGACCAGGAAATTACTTATTGGGGCACTTACAAAGTAACAGGCATCTCGCTTCTTTTTAAACAGGTTTTTGTCTTATCCTCGCTCTGTACCGTACTGCTTTCAGCGCCTTATTTTAAACCAGGCGGCAATGCTCGTGGTGTGCTCAGATACCGCAGTGAATTTTATTTTATCATCCTGCTCTGCACCTTCGGTATGTTTGCCGTGGTCTCGGCAACCGGTTTGCTGACCCTGTTCATCGGTATGGAACTGGCTACTATACCGCTCTATATTCTGAGCGGTTATCAAAAGGAAGATTCTCTCTCTGTTGAGGCCGCAACCAAATACATTATCATGGGGTCTCTCTCCACCGGTCTGTTGGTGTTTGGTTATTCCTTTCTTTATGGCTGCGCCGGTTCTTTGAGTTTCAAAGCCATCTCTGTTTTTGCCATGGCCTCGCCTACTGATCCTCTTTTCCGGCTCGGGGTATTATTTGTCCTGGCCGCAATCGGCTTCAAGCTGACAATTTTTCCATTTCACATGTGGGCACCGGATGTGTACGATGGCGCGCCAACCCCGGTAACAGCCTTCATCTCGGTTTCCTCCAAGGCTGTTGCCATTGGCTTTTTACTCATCCTTGTCTATGGCCCGCTGGCCCCATTGCACAACTATCTGCAAATAATCCTCCTCATCCTTGCCGGCGCCACCATGACCGTCGGCAACCTGGGGGCTCTGAAACAGAAGCGGCTACGACGCTTCATGGCCTATTCCTCAATCGCCCAGGCCGGCTATATAATTATGGCCATGGCTGGCACAGCCGCAGCTGCCTACTCTTCCATTATCTATTATCTGTTCGTATACGCGGCGGCAAATTATGCTATTTTTTTCATTATCAGCATTGTTGGCCGTAATGGTGAGGAAGAGTTTAAATCTCTACAGGGGATGGGCAAGCAGAACCCCGTCCTGGCAGCCGTGCTGATGCTTACTCTCTTTTCTCTGGGCGGCATTCCGCCGCTGGCAGGTTTTATGGGTAAATTTCTGCTTTTTGCCGCCGCCGCCGAGCGAGGTTTTTACAGTATGGTCATATTTGCCGCTCTCAACTCTACAATTTCACTTTACTACTACCTGTTACTGGTCAAAGAGGCCTATATCATAAAACCAGCCATCGCCCCAAGGGTGCTGGTGATCGACAACATACAGCGGATAAGTCTTGTGCTGCTCACTTCCGCCATGGTGTCTCTTGGACTAATACCACTATTCAGCAGCAATATTATGGCAATTGTCCAGTAGTTTTTTCTGAGGCTCCATTCCGCACAGCATAAACTGCATCAGCAGTTATTTCCTTACAGGACCTAACCCGGATTTGACTGACCACCCTGAGCAAAATTCTCCGGATGTTATGGTTGTCCCGTGGAGTGGAGTGAATGCAACATATTCCATGGGATCATCGCTCTATACCATACAGCATACACACAAAAGTCCAGTGATACTCAATAATAGGAGATGAATTGCCAAGCCAGGGAGGGTCTTGCAAGTTATTGCTATCAACCGGTTGTAATTATTTAATTAATTGCATATATATATTAAGATAAATTGGACAAAATAATCCATAAAACACCTCATACCTCCACGGCCACAGGAGGTATTCAATGAGCAAGTATTACAACCTGGAAAAACTTGAAGAAAATGGTTGCGCTTGTCCTGTTTTTCAATAATATACGCTGATCTGAAGTAAACCGTCACAGGCACCCCATCTTCACGCGGTCACTCCCGCCCGCATAGAGGGACTACCGGAGTCTCCCTTCGGTCGCTTACCCGCGAACGGCAGCGACCGGCGACTACGTAAATCTGTGGCACCTGTGACGGTTTACAGGTTGGATGTAAGGAATAGCGCAGAGTTTCACACCCTGTGACCAGTTACGATCTGAATGTAAACGATCCCGGGCCTTTTAAACCTTTTTCGGAGCCGTGTAGCCATGAGTGAATATACAGTGAATAAAAGCTACGCTGAGATCAATGCCCGGATCAGGGCCGGGGAGGCGGTCGTGGCAACCGCGGAAGAAATGATTGATATTGTCCGGGAGGATGGTCCGGTCGCGGCGGCCCGCAGGATCGACGTGGTGACAACCGGGACCTTTTCCACCATGTGCTCGTCCGGCGCCTTTTTCAACTTCGGCCAGACCACGCCGACCATCAAGGCGGCCAAGGTATGGATCAACAAGGTCCAAGCCTATGCCGGTCTGGCGGCCATTGATATCTATCTCGGCGCCACTGAGCCGGCAGAGGACGACCCCTTGAATAAAGTTTATCCGGGCGAATTCCGTTACGGCGGCGGCCATGTTATAGAAGACCTGGTGGCCGGGAAGACGGTCTTGCTCGAGGCCAAGGCCTATGCCACCGATTGTTATGCCAACACCAAGTGTAAAAAGGAACTCTGCCTTGCGGATATGCCGCACGCGCTCCTCTGCAATCCCCGCAACGGCTATCAGAATTATAACTGCGCGGTCAATTTTTCCGACAAAACCGTCCACACCTATATGGGCACCCTGAAACCAAAATGCCGCAATGCCAACTATTGCAGTGCCGGTGAATTGAGCCCGCTGCTGAACGATCCGCTGTACCGCACCATCGGCCTCGGCACCAGGATTTTTCTGGGCGGCGGCATCGGTTATGTTACCTGGCACGGCACGCAGCATAACCCGAATGTCCTGCGGAGTTCCGGCGGCACGCCTCGGCAGCCGGCCGGTACCATGATGGTCCAGGGCGATCTCAAACAGATGTCCGCCCGGTGGCTCCGGGGGGTGAGTCTCCAGGGTTACGGCTGTTCCCTGGCCGTGGGCCTGGGGGTGCCTATCCCGATCCTCAACGAGGAGATCGCCCTGTTTACCGGCGTCTCCGACAAGGACATCTTTACCCAGGTCATTGATTACGGACACGATTACACCAACAGGATTCAGCGGAACTACGGTGAAGTGAGTTACGCGGAACTGCGCTCGGGCCAGATCAAGGTGGCAGGTAAAAAAGTGCCGACCGCGCCGCTTTCAAGCCGGGTCAAGGCGGTGGAGATTGCGGAAACCCTGAAACGCTGGATCCTGGACAAAAAATTTCAGCTCGGCGAGCCGGTGGCCCATTTTCCCACAG
This sequence comes from bacterium BMS3Bbin14, assembly GCA_002897615.1. Taxonomy (GTDB): domain Bacteria; phylum Desulfobacterota; class Desulfobulbia; order Desulfobulbales; family Desulfobulbaceae; genus BMS3Abin13. The sequence continues at coordinate 14,589 of BDTX01000005.1, read as the reverse complement.
CTGATTTTTCTTTAGACGACAAAGAATAACTCATTCCTGTATAGTTGCAGCTTGTTGTTAATGTGATTTCATAATTCTTTTTTTGCCGCGGAGGAACCGATTTGGATCTTCAGAAAAAGGCGGAACGGCTTCAGTCGATTCTCCGCTCGTACGGGCCGGTTGCCCTGGCCTTTTCCGGCGGAGTTGACAGCTCCCTGCTGCTCAGATGCGCCCTTGATTCACTGGAACCCGGCAATATTCTCGTCCTGAACGCCAGGTCCTGCCTGTTGAAATCTCATGAACAGGAGCGGGTCGACAGCTGGTTTGCCCGGCATGGCCGGGCAGATAGTGTGCAGCAGGTGTTCGTTGATCTGCAACCGCTTTCATGGCCCGAGTTTGTGCGTAACCCGGAGGATCGCTGTTACCTGTGTAAATGTCGTCTCTACCGCCTGTTCCTGGATGAAGCCGGCCGGCGCGGGATCACGCGGCTCATCGACGGGACCAATGCCGACGATATGCAGAGTCAACGGCCGGGACTGCGGGCCATTCGTGAATTCGGGGTCGGCACTCCCCTGGCCGCGGCCGGCCTGAGCAAAGAAGATGTCCGTTCCCTGAGCCGGGACAGGGGACTGGACACCTGGGACCAGCCTTCATCATCATGCCTGGCGACCCGGATACCCCATGGACTGGAAGTTACCGCAGACCGCGTCAGGTTGATCGCCGCCCTGGAACAGGATTTGGAAAGACTGGGCTTTGCCGGTTGCCGGGTCCGCCTGGACCGTCATGATGCCGCCACGGTGTTGGTCCAGCTCCGGCACTGTGATCTTGAGCGGTTCGGCCGCCAGGTTCAGCAGGACAACATCACGCGTTTTTTTCATGATTCCGGGATGAAGAACGTTTACCTGGATTTGCAAGGCCGTTGCTGAATGACCGGGGGGAAAAGAACGATTTTTTTCTATAGTACGCTCTAAAACAAGCTCTATTGGGCAAGAAACGTATTTTTTCCTTTGACAAAGCATTTTTTTTCGTATTAACATTCGAGAGTGCGAATTTGGGGAGCTGTTGATTTTGCTCCTGTCGGCTTTTTGGGAGCCGTGTCGGTAATATTAAGATGATTGGAGGGAAAAGTATGAACAAAAAGGAATTGGTTGAGTCAATGGCAAGTGCGGCGGACATCAGTAAAGCTGCTGCGGAAAAAGCGCTGAACGGCATGCTGATGTCGGTTACCGCTGCTCTGTCCAAGGGGGACAGGGTCACACTTGTCGGTTTTGGTACTTTTTCATCCGTCAAGCGCGCTAAACGGAAGGCTAAAAATCCACGTACCGGTGAAATCATCAAAATCCCCGCCAAAAATGTTGCCAAGTTCAAACCGGGCAGCAAGCTCGCCGAAGCTGTGAAAAAATAATCTTTCTTACAAGTCATAAAAAAAAACAGCCGGCATTGTTGTCGGCTGTTTTTTTTTATGCCCGCTGGTGTCATGTCAAGTAACGAATGCCGCAAGGGCAGGGACGATCAAGGGATTCCGCCGCCAGACATGACGCCTGACTCGGAACAAAATTAAATTAAAATGAAAAAACTGTCAGAGCTGCCGGCAACCGCCATCTGTGGGAACGATATCAGCTCGTCAGTGCTCTACGTTTCCGCCCTGGCCATTATGGCGGCGGGCCAGTATGCCTGGCTGTCCCTGTTGATTGTCGCGGCAGTACTTTTTCTGTTCAGGAAAATTTACGGGGAGGTGGTCGGAGCCCTGCCTCTCAACGGCGGCGCTTATAATGCGCTGCTCAACACGACCAGCAAGTCCATGGCCTCGCTGGCCGCCAGCCTGACCCTGCTGTCCTACATGGCGACAGCCGTGATCTCCGCGTCCGAGGCCATGCATTATCTCTCCGGCATTGTCCCCGCCCTGCCGGTCCAGATGGCAACCATTATTCTCCTCGCCCTGTTCATGGGGCTCACCATCCTGGGGCTCGGCGAGTCGGCCGTGGTCGCGGTGGTTATTTTTCTGTTTCACCTCGCCTCGCTCACCCTGTTGGCCGGGACCGTGACCTACTTTTTGCTGCATCACGGTTTGCAGACTCTTTATGCCAACTATCAACTGCCCACGCCGCATGGTTCCGTCGGCATGGCGATATTCTGGGGGGTTACCGCTGCCATGCTCGGGATCTCCGGCTTTGAAAGTTCATCCAACTTCGTGGAAGAACAGAAACCGGGCGTCTTTCCGAAAACCCTGCGCAATATGTGGATTGTCGTCAGCATCTTTAACCCGCTCATGGCCTTCCTGGCCTTGGCGATTGTGCCGATTCCGGAGGTCGGCCTCCATGCGTCCAACCTGCTGTCCCATATGGGCGGGATAACGGGGGGGCCGTGGTTGTCCCGCCTGGTCGCGGTTGATGCCGTGCTGGTCTTGAGCGGCGCGGTCCTGACTTCCTATATCGGTGTCACCGGCTTGATCGAGCGGATGACGCTGGACCGGATTTTACCGGGATATTTATTGAAAAAGAATAAACGGGGCAGTTCCTACCGCATTATCATCACTTTTTTCCTCTTGTCCTGCTCCATCCTGCTCATAACCAGGGGCAAGGTGCAGGTCCTGGCCGGCGTCTACGCCATTTCCTTTCTGTCGGTCATGATCCTTTTCGGGGTCGGCAATATCCTCTTGAAAATACGGCGCCGGAAACTGCCGCGGCCGGAACGGGCGGGCTGGCTTTCCGTGCTGGTTGGCGTGGCTGCGGTCCTTACCGCGCTGGTCGGTAATATTTTCAAGGAACCCAATCCTAACGAGCCGGCCAATATCGTTGTTTTTGCCGAATATTTCATCCCGGCGGTATTTGTTGTTGTCGTCATGCTCAACCGGATCGCCTTGCTTGAGATGTTGCTGCAATTTATTGAATACCTCTTCGTGCCGATCCTTAAGCTGGTTACCAACGTAAATCAGAAAATTTATACGACCATTGACAAGATTCAGGCGCAGGAATTCGTTTTCTTCACCCGCGGCGATAATTTGCCGAATCTCAACCAGGTGCTGTTGTATATCAAGCATAACGAGCACACCAAGAAGATCAAAATAGTAACGGTTCAACCGGACGGCGAGCCGCCCCTGGATGACAAGTTGGATAAGGATATTGAGTTTCTCGACCGGGAATATCCCGAGATTGACATCGAGCTGGTCAAGTTGAAGGGGGAGTTCGGACCGAAAATGATCCAGGACCTCTCAAAGAAATGGAACATCCCGGTCAACTTCATGTTTATCGGCTCACCCGGCGACCATTTCCCCTACAGGATCGAGGCGCTGGGGGGGGTTCGTCTTATTATTTAGCGGCACAGGAGCAGGGTGGACGGCGTGCTGAACAGTACTTCCATCTGCGGGCTTCTTGCCCCGGGCAGGGACGAACCAACAAAGGCGAAATTCTTCAGATAGTCTCCTGTCTGTTCAGGGGTGCCGGATAACACCTTGCTGCCCCTGAGCCGTTTACCCGCGTCAAGCAGCAGTTGCCCGGCCGCCTTGAAGTCGGCGCCGCCTTCTGTTTCGTCAAGGAAAACAAGCTGTTCATTCTCCTGCAACTTGAAATAGACAAGTTCCACTTCAATGTCCGCGGCCCCGGTCAGGGCCAAATATGTCATGACCAGTTTTTTACAATCAACGTCGCCGCCGCACAGGAGAGCGACGGAATCGACGGTGGCTAAATTGTTGACCAGCATGATAGGGCAGGGCGCGGCGCTGTACAGGTCCGAGGTCAGGAGATCGTGAAACCGGGACAGGTCGCCGGTCTGCGTGTTTCCTTCAATAAAAAGATCGTATCCGCCCGCTTTCAGCTCCCTCAGGATCTCCGGATCGCGATTTCCCACCAAAACGATGGGGGAGCCTGCAAAATTACATTGGACATTTTCGGTGCGCAGTAACCTCTGCACCGCTTGCCGGCCGGTATCCAGCAGGCCGTTTTCCCAGGTCCTCCGGACCCAGCCGGTGCCGGCCTGTTTTTTTCTGTCAGGTACCTCGATATGGGTGATATGGAGTTTAATATCAAACAACGGTGCGAGGAATGCCGCATACCTCAGAGCTATGCTTGACGCCAGGTTCTCGTCCAGATTCAGAAGGGCTTTGCTCATTTTCTTGTTCCTCTCCGCTATGCAATTTTATTATACGTGTCCGGACCGGCCTGTCGCTGCTTGATTTTTTCCGCCGCTTTTTGGATGATTTCGGCTATCTCGCCTATCTTGAAAGGCTTGGCCAGGAAATCAAAGACCCCTTTTTTGAAAGATTCTTTAGCTGCTTCCGTGGTTGCAAAGCCCGTTATCACAATGATCTCGGTCTCCGGGGAGCGCTCTTTCACCTCGGCCAGGAACTCCATGCCGTCAATGCCTTCCATCTTGAGGTCCGTGATCACGATATTGAAATTTTTTTCCCGGATTCTTTTCAAGGCCGCCAGGCCTTCAGTGAACGTTTCGACCTCGTATCCTTTTTTCTGCAGAGACGGCTTGAGCCGCTTGCTGACAATGGGCTCGTCGTCGAGTATTAAAATGCTGGTATTATTTTCATAGGCCATGGTAATCCTCCATCAATTGATCAAGTTTTTCGGCAAATAGATTAATGTGTTCTTCGCTTACCATTTTGACATCAAGCTGGCGCGTGAAGCCAATCAGGATGCCGAACAGGTAAAGACGTTTAAGGATTCCCTGCCGGTCAATTTTTTTTATGCTGCCGACTATGAGATCATCGTGGACCTCTGTATGAAAATCATTTCTCTTTAAAACTTCGGCGATAAACCTGGCCCTGCGGTTGCGGCGGCTCGGGTCCGTTACCCCGCCGGAAAAGCGAAAGTAGGCGTAGTTGTCCTTGATATCGTCCACGGCGTAAGCGTCGATCACCGTGAAATGATAGCCGAGTCGCAGGCTGATATTGACATAATCACTGGAAATGACGGCAAGATTTTGTCCCACCTGTTGCGGCTCCGTTGCCTCGCTCGACAGGGTCCGGGTGAGGCTGGACATGAAACTGCCAAAGTCGACGGACACCGGTTCCGTGTCCCAGGCGCCCGGATGCGACATCCCCTTTAATACGGCGGTCATTGGCAGAGAGGTGACCTGGGAGGGCACGATCGTCCCGCCCGTACCCGGTGCCAGGCCGCCGCCTATGTCTATAACGACCATGTCGAGGGGAAAACTCCATTGCAGCCTGCCGGCAACGGCATCGGAGGAGTGGGGATGGTAATAGTTGAAGTCAATGAGTTCCTGGACGGCTTTCTCATGGACAAACCGCGTTATATCATGAAAGGTTTGGCATGATTCCGGGGAGAAATCCGGATCAGCGGGGTCGATCAGATTGAGCGGTTCTATTTTTCGCAGTACCCGGCGCAGCAACCGGTACTCAAAGGTTTCCTCTATCTCCTCTTCCGCCAGGCTGTAGTAATGCAACTCCTTGACCAGGCCCTGATAAATAATGTTTTCCTGGGCATCCATGGTTATTTCCTGGCCGGTCTGAAAAATATCCGTGGCGGTTTCCATGTTCATTATGGTGGGGATGCGGAACTCCCTGGCAATGGTTGCCAGGTGACCGGTTGCCGAACCGATGTCGGTTATAATGCCGCTGATGCGTTTCATGGCCCTGGTCAGGTTCGGCGAGGCATACCTGACAACGAGAATCGAACCAATCGGGATCTTGTTGAGATCGTCGTTATTGTGGACCTTCCAGACCTTGCCGGCCGCAATTCCCTCCTGGGCGATGGTTCCCTTTCCCTGGATAATAACAGGATAATTTTCTAGAATTTCAGCCAACTCACTGGCGCGCGGCAGCGCTTGGTGCTGCATGGAAAGCTGCCGTGACTGCAGGATAATGATGGCCCCGTCGCGGTCAATGGCAAATTCTATATCCTGGGGTTTCTTGTAAAATTTTTCAATTTTCAGGCCCAGTTCCGCCAGGCCCTGCAGCTGTTCATTGCTCAGGGAAGGCGCGGTCTGGCGGTCTTCGGCTACCTCCACCGTCTGGGTGCCGCCACCGTCGACCGGCTCAATGGCTGTCGCCTTGCGGACAATTTTGATCCCCTGGATATTATGGGGCGGCCGGCGTTCAATGGTAAAATGGTCGGCAATGACCGCGCCTGACACGATCTGTTCGCCTAAGCCCCAGGCAGAGCTGACCAGCATGGTTTCGGCCTCGGGTTTGATCGGGTCATAGGTATAGAGAACACCACTGGCCTTGGCGTCTATTACCGGCTGGCAGGCAACCGCCATGGCGATTTCCTTTTCCCGGATCCCCCGGTGCCGTCGATATTCCATGGCCCTCTCGCAGTAGGTGCTGGCCAGGACCTTTTTGTAGGCGTCAATAATTTCTTCGCGCGGCAGGTTCATCTCGCTTTGGTATTGACCGGCAAAGGAGTGCTCACCGTCTTCGCCGACCGCACTGCTGCGGACGGCAAAAAGCTGAATCTTATCAGGGTCGTCAGGAGTCGGGGTTGATATTTGTTCAATGGCCGCCTCGATCTCTTTTTTGAGTTGTTTCGGTACCAGGCCGGCCAGGATCAGTTCCCTGATTTTCTTGGAGGCCTGCTCAAGGTTTATTTCTTCCTCCTGCCAACTTTGAACCGTTTCGTTGATAGCGGCGTTCAGGTCGTTTTCTTCAAGGAAGGCGAAGTAGGCGGTCGTGGTGATGGCAAACCCTGCCGGTGTCTGCAGTCCTAAAACTGATTTTATTTCAGCGAGGTGGGCATTTTTCCCGCCGACCGCTTCGATAAGGGCACGGGTGATCTGCTCATAGGGAAGGATATAATCATCAACCGGGCTGACCAGTCGGCCGGTGAGCACCTGGTTGATTTCGGATTCTATACGCTGGAATGACTCGGTCAGCTCATCATATTTATGAGGAGCTATAATTTGCAGTTTGTAGATCAGCTCATGGACCATTTCCGCCGCCTCTTGACAGAAGGTGTCGATGAAGTGCCGGTCGAAGATATAATCACCGCTCAACATGTCATTGGCATTAGCGATCAGATCAAGCGTCTGATTATTCAGGTCCAGGATTTCCTTGAAGGTGGCAAACATGTCGTTGAAGGAAATCCGGGCCGATTTTTTTTGGGCCAGGATCTGCCGGACCCACTGTATAAGGCGTTTCATGGGCTCTTCAGGGTTCGCTCAAAAACAAGTCCGCAGAAGCGGAGCCCGGAGGGAGGTTGGATTTTGTTCGGCCGCTTGAGCGAGTCCGCGGGCGCAGCACCGCTGCGCCCGCGGATTTCGCGATTGAGGATCGATAAAAGACCGTCCGCGGCCGGGATACGAAAATGTGAAGTTGTTGCAGAGCGGACCCCCGGCATCTCATTTACAAAAGCGTGTCCCCGTGCCCATCTTGTAGCGGACAATTAATGTACACCCCCCTTGCCCTTGAACAGGACGCCTGTTATCAACCCGGCGACCAGGGCGACCAGAACGGCCATGATGCCGTAGAGAAGCGAATGATTAAAGGCGAGGTTCGACAGTTGTTTCGGAAAGCCGGTCTCCTTGACGGTGAGAGTCTTGGTGGCCGTGCCGGTGACGGCGCCGTTTTCCAGGGCAAATACTTCGATCGTATAGGTGCCCGGTTTCATCTTGGGCGGAATGGTGGCAACGGCGGTGAAGGTCCGCAGGCCGCCGGCAGCGGTTGCATATTGAACGGCGTCGGCATCGCTGGCATAAACAAGGTTCTTTTTCTGCAGTTTGACAAATTCCCTGATCAGAAAACTCTTGTCACTGTCTGCCGGTTCGACATCTATCTGTTTTTCCAGGGCGGTAAAGCCGAGGCTGCTCTGCGGTGAGTCGATCTCGTCTTTCAGGCCGCTGGAGGTCAGAAGTATATAGGTATCCGGAACATCATTGAAGGTGACATCACCGGTATTCATCCACAGGATACCCGCGACCTTGCCTTTCTTTTTCAGGTGAATCTCCCGTTTGAGACCGCTCAGCCGGATAAAGGCCTCGGCCTTGGCCGGGATGGTGCCTGACAACTTGACGCTGGAACCGTTATAAAAGGCACTGATATTAATTACGGACGGATCAAGATTGATCGAAACATCCGCCGCCAGGCAGGGTGAAGCCAGCAGGGCAAGCAACCCGGCCAGGAACGATATATGGAAAAGTATTTTTTTGTTCATCTTGTTCATCTCCCTCTCAGTGGCCCCCTTGAATGGATACCATGATCTCGGGCCGCATCAAAATGCCTGCAAGCATCTTCACGCAGACCAGCAGGACCAGGCTTGCCAGTAAAATCTTGAGTTGATCGGCTTTGAGTTTTTTGCTGATTTTGGTCCCTACCTGGGCGCCGATGGTCGAGCCGAGCAGGAGAAGAAGGGCCAGGACAAAATCCACGGTATGGTTGGAGTACGACTGCATAATGGTGACATTGACGCAGGTGAAAAGGATCTGGAAGAGGCTGGTGCCGACGACGACATGCATGGGCATCCGGAGCATGTAGACCATGACCGGGACCATGATGAAACCGCCGCCGACGCCCATGATGGCGGCAAGAACACCGACCAGGGTGCCGAAGACCAGAGGCAGAACGAGAGAAATCCTGACGCCGGATTTCTCGAAATGCGTCTGCATGGGCAGGGCGTTTAATATTTTTGCATAGGTTGATTCTTTTTTCGGTGCTCCCGTACTTTTGACCGGGGCGTTGCTGCCTCGCAGCCCCTGCACACTGTCGATGAACATGTAGATGCCGACTCCGCCGAGCATCAGGACATAGGTAATATTGATCAGGAAGTCCGCGTTGCCCATGGCCCGCAGGACTTTTATGACCTCGACCCCCAGCGTTCCGCCCAGGATGCCGCCGATCAGCAGCATGAAGCCCATCTTGAAATCGACATTGCCAAGACGCCAGTGCGCCAGGGTGCCGGAAGTTGACGCGCCGACGATCTGGTTGGAGTCCGTAGCCGCGGCAACCGTGGGCGGGATGCCGAACATCATCAGCAGAGGCGTCATCAGGAAACCGCCTCCGACGCCGAATATTCCGGACAGCAGGCCGACAAAGCCTCCCAGTCCGAAAATAAGAAAAATATTTACGCTATTGCCGGCGATCGGCAGATACATATGAAACATTGTCTTAGTTTAACCTCCTCTATTCCTTATTTTAAATATGTAAGTCCCGGCAGCGGCAAACGGTTCTGTTCCGTCGTCTGCTGTTACACTGTTCCCAATGTTGCTGAATTGCAAAAAAACCAAAAAAATAATTGAGTAGAGAGGAAGTCCTCGGTTCCTCTCATGCTTTCCCTGCCGCGGTCACCAGCCTGGCTGCGGCATTGCTCAGTTTTTTTTCACCTCCTTTTTTTTGTACCTGAATCCGTGAGCGTTCGAGAACGGTGCAGATGCAAGGCGGCAACGAGGTTGATTATCCTGGTGTGATATCAACGAGTTGCCAACGCAGCAGATGCGCCGTTATCGGGCGCCCCGCAGGGCGGCGCGGTGAAGACCAGAAAATACGTTTGTTCTGCAATAATGCAATAAATTTCACATATTGCCTGGAATATCACCTCAAGCCGTCACGGATTCAGGTTGTACTCAAGCCTTATGACCATTATCGACATTGGTGGAGTGCAGGACTTTTTCGGCACCAGGGTGAACCGCTGTCAAGCGGATTGCCCCTTGGAAATAGCAACATTGGTGCCAGGGAGGGGGACAAGGAAGAGGAAAAGGAAGGCGAAAACAGTGTCCAGCACTTTTGTTTAATGATGCTGTATGTATAGGTCGCATTCCCCGGTTGGAGTAAAGCGCGGCAATAAAAAATAAACCGAAAATAAGCCCGGTTCAATCCTGAGCGCCAAGGTTCAAGTTTCATAATGAAACTTATTTGGAATTTCAAGAAAAACTAATTATAATTATTAAAATAATTGCATGGTAGAGAGAAATGAGTGTTTCATTTTGAAAAGCGTGTCTGCTTTTCCTTTTATCCGTCCCCGGGCGTCCTGCAGGGCAGCCGCTGTGGAGACCGAAAAATGAGTTTGTTCGACAATAAGGCAATAAATTTCATACACTGCCTGGAATATCACCTCAAGCTATCACGGATTCAGGTTTTTATCTTCGGTTTCGGCGAGACCGTATTTCTTCATTTTACGCCACAAGGTGGTTCTGGGTATTTTCAGGATATGGCTGGCTAATTTTTTATTGTAAGCGGTTTTTTGCAGTACTTTTTTTATGTGTTGCCTTTCCACGGCTTCCAGGGAAAAAAGCGACTCGCCGCCAGGGTCGCCGCCGACCGTTTCCTGGAACTTGGCTGACAGGTCCTCTATTTCCAAGGTGTCGCCGTCGGCGAGAGCAACGGACCGCTGAATAATATTTTCCAGTTCCCGGACATTGCCGGGGAAGCTATAGGCCATGAGCAGCTCCAGGGCCTGGGGGGAGATGCGCCGGACTTTCTTGCCGAAAGAACTGTTGAATTTTTTTATGAAATGGGAGATCAGCGGCGGGATGTCCTCGGGCCGTTCCCTGAGCCTGGGGAGCTGAATGCCGACAACGTGGAGCCGGTAATAGAGATCCTCGCGAAACAGGCCTTTCCTGATTAACTGCTTCAGGTTGCGGTTGGTGGCGGCAATGATTCTGACGTCCAGGTCGATCGGCTTCGTGCCGCCAACCCGCAACACCTGTCTTTCCTGGAGAACATGCAGGAGCTTGATCTGCATGGATAAGGGCATCTCGCCTATTTCGTCAAGCAGCACGGTACCGCCGCCGGCAGACTCCAATAGACCGATTTTCATGCCGGCGGCGCCGGTAAAAGAGCCTTTTTCGTGACCGAAGAGTTCACTGCAGATGAGTTCCTCGTTAAAACCGCCGCAGTTAAAGTAGACAAAGGGATTATCTCTCCTGGGGCTCAGTTCATGAATGGCACGGGCCGCCAGCTGTTTACCGGTGCCGGTTTCGGCTTCGATGAGCACATTGCAGTTCACCAGCGCCAGCTTTTTAATCAGGGCGAAGATATCCTGCATCGCCTTGCTCGCGCCGACAAAACCGGGAGTCAGCCTGGTGCTGTCAGTTTCCCGGTCGGGCTTTATGTTTTCATCTTTGCTCTCGATTTCTTTCCGGGCCCGCCGAACCATGAGAATGATGTCATCCCAGCGGCAGGGTTTGGTCAAATAGTGGAATGCCCCTTTTCTTGTCGCCTCCACCACGGTATCAACGCTGGCCTGGCCGGTGATGATGGCCTCGGTGTCCCAGTGGGCCTGTTTTACCAGCCGCAGAACCTCGAGTCCCTCGATATCAGGCAGCTTGAGATCAATAAAAACCAGGTCGAACGGGGCCTGCCGCATGCTTGCCAGGAAGGGCTTCCCGGCCTGGAAGGTCGTCACCTGGAATCCTTCCTGCCGCAGCAACCGTTCCATCATGCTGCGGGCGGCGTCCTCATTATCGATGACGGCAACTCGAATCATACCTGCTTACCATTCTCGTCTTTTGCTTCTGTCGCGACCGGCAGAAAGATCGAAAAAGTAGTTCCCGCCTGAACCTGACTTTCCACCTCGATATAGCCGCCATGTTTCTTGACGATTTCATAGACAATGGACAGGCCGAGGCCGGTGCCCGTGCCTCCCCTCCTGGTCGTAAAAAAGGGATCGAATATATTGCTTATCTTCTCCTGGGGAATGCCGGCCCCCGTGTCGCTGACGTCGACGCGGATAAAACCCTCGGGCCCGGCATGGGTGTCGACGTGGATAAGACCGCCGTCGGGCATGGCGTGGATGGCATTGACAAACAGATTCAGAAAGACCTGCTGCAGTTTCTGCTCGTCCCCGAGGATGTACGGAAGATCAGGCTGCTTCCAGGTCTCCAGGTGTACGGCCTTTAAACGCAGCTCATTTTCTATCAGTTTTTTCGCGCCGGCAATGACGTCGCAAATCCGTAGTTTCCGGACAGTCGGTTTCTTGTCCCGGGTAAAGTCCAGCAGGTCCCTGACAATATTACCGGCCCGGTCGGTCTGCGCCAGGATATCCCGCAGGATCTCCCGCGCCTCATCTTTCGGTATGTCGTCATACTCTTCCAGCAGCATGTCGGCGGACAGGGAGATATTATTCAGGGGATTGTTCAGTTCATGGGCAATACCGGAAGAAAAAGTGCCGATGTCGGCGAGTTTTTTCGACTGGATCAGCTCATCGGTCTTGCTGTCGAGTTCGGCCGCGATTTTGTTGAAACTCCGGGCCAGGTCCGATATTTCATCATTGATACGGGGATCATCCCTGATCGGGGTAAACTTGCCGCCCTTGCGGATATCCCGTACGGCCTGACGCAGGAAAGACAGTCGATCGACGACGCTCCTGGTCAGGCGAAAAATCGTCAGCATAACCAGAAGAACAGCTATCCCGGGAAGAATCGTAAAGGTATAAAGAAATATCCTGGCGTGGAGCCGGATAAGTTTTCTTTCTTTTTCCAGGAGATGGGTGGCAAAATCCGCCATCTTTTTTCCATAAGGACGGAGAATCTGGCCCGAGTTTTTCAGTCCGTGATTGTCGGCGGGCAGGCTGGCGATGTAGGTGTCGAAATTTTTCCGGAATTGATCGAATTCCCGGTCACCGGCAATGGCCCTGATTTTATGCTGCAGGAGCTTAAGGTCTCCCTTTATCCGTTTGACGTAGATAACGATGTTATCCTGGTCATCCGCGCCCGAATTGAGCATCATGTTGTTTTCATAACGGCGCAGTTCGAGAATATCCTGCAGAAATTTTTCGAGATGTCCCATGGTCTCGATTTTTTTCTCAAAAGAAAAGACCTGCAGGGAATAGGCGGTCACGAGTGCCAGGATAAATGAAAAGAAAACGACATTTACTATCTTAAGCCGTGTTTCTATGCTGCGGTGTAAAGTGGTCATATAGCGTGCTTTCCTCGCAGGGGGGTTCCCTTTGCCGCTCGGCCCGGTAAGGGGCCGAAGAATTGGCATCTCAAGGTTCTTTCGTGCCCGGCCGGAAACGAGGATTTTACCTGGATCCGTGAACGTTCGAGAACGGTGCAGATGCAAGGCGGCAACGATGTTGATTATCCGTAACCGTTCACCTGCACCCCATCTTTGTCCGTTTCGCCCTCCTCAGGTACAGGGAGTACACCTCGGAGGGCGAAACGAACAAATCTGGGGCACATCTGAACGGTTACAGTTACGAGTTGAGGGTAGTTTATTGCCTCTGGTGAACGGTTACGATTATCCTGCTGCGATATCAACTTGTTGCCAACGCAACAGCTGCGCCGTTCTCGGGCGCGCCCCGCCGGGGGGCGCAGTGAAGACCGGAGAATGCATTTATTTGCAATAATACAATTAATTCCATATATTGCATAAAATATCACCTCAAGCCGTCACGGATTCAGGTTTTTTGTTCGAGATCAGCCGGTAAGCGAGCTCGCAAGACCCCGGGGGATCAGGCAGAAAGACCATTCCTGGACGGACACTATCTAAAAGAACTCTTCTCTGCAAGGAGAAGCTGACCGGGATTTTATCGCCTCAGCTTTTGGCAGACTATTCTTTCCGCGAAATCAAGGAGATGTCGCCTGCGCCCGGCGGTCAACATCTTTACCTGGGTTGCCGCCGGACCCGGCCTTGCGGCAAGGCCCTTGCCTCCGGCCGGTCATTCGTGTTAACTCCCTAAGTTAGGATTGAGATTGCGGGGTATCCTGGTTACAAGGATAATAAATGAAACGAAGCGCTGAACTCCAAAAGATTTTGCTGAAGATTGGTTTATCATATCAGCAGGACATCAGTACCCTGCCGGAATACATTGTCGATAATGGTTTCCTGCTTTTTTCATCGTTTCATGTGCAGAAGCAGCACGTATTGTTGTCGTGTTTTAAAAATGTTTTTATGGGAAATTTCAAGCGGTTTCACCTGTTTTTCTCTGATTTTAACAGCGATTACAGCATAGATGATAATGCCCAGGGTTACAAGCAGACGATTGCTGTCTTGCAATCAACCAGTTTTTCTTTGCCGAGGTTCTGTCTTCTGCCGAAATCTACTGAAAGATTTACCGTAAAATTAGATCACCTTGGTCAGGATTTTATGTTGCCAATCTTCAAGGGCTACAAAAAAAGACCGTTTCCCGGCTATCCCCGGTTAAAACGCAAGTATACCTTAAAATCACCAGTGATGCCCACCCCGGAAAACCTATTCGGCACGGGCTTTATGGCGTATCTGGATGATCATCCCGGCTGGTTCATGGAAGGCAACAACAATGCCCTGCTTCTCTATCGCCGCGGCCGGAAAATAAAACCGTATGATATCTGCGAATTTATAGAAGATGCTGTTGAGATCGGCCACTTACTGGCGCCAAATACGCGCAAGTCATAATAGGGCGCACCGCTAAACAGTTGCCGGCCGGGTTATGGCCGCGTCCCGGCGGCGTCGGTGCTGACGATGGTCAGCGGTTCGGCCAGGCCGAGTTCGTTATGCAAGCTCCTGATGTGACCGATATCCTGCCATTTTTTGCCAAGGAGTCCGGCGCCGTAGGCGTCAATGGCCACCGGGTCGTAGCTGGCGGCCAGTACATTGACGGGCGGGTTGCAGGCCGGTCCCCGAAGATGGGCTTCGGCCAGGCCGATCGTGGCGTCGAGGAGGGTGACATCCGGGGTCCGGTAGCGGTTGAGGTCGGCGACCCCTTCCTGTATCCGGGCATGAAAGGCGGG
>BDTX01000004.1 GCA_002897615.1 bacterium BMS3Bbin14 | reverse complement strand
GTTCACGATCGTCATCGTGACCCACAACATGCAGCAGGCCGCCCGGGTCTCCGACTACACCGCCTACATGTACATGGGCAGACTGGTGGAGTTCGGCCCCACCGCCACCATCTTCACCAACCCCGCCCACCAGGAAACCGAGGACTACATCACCGGCCGCTTCGGCTGATAACTCCCTGTCACCGTGGGCAAACCATTACCGGGCAGATCAAGCTCCGGGTCATAGCGAAACAGCCCAACCATACCCTCCTCGCATGCTCGGCAGGCCACAATATATTGTATATATCGCATATATCGTAGCTTAACCAGAAGCTGGCCCCGATTTCATAATTAATGGCCGGGTCAAATCCCCCCTTTTTACCTGCCAGGGAAAAAATACGCCGGAAAATATGCAATTGGTGTAGAATTAAAAGAAACAAACCGGAATATCCGCCGATTTGCCTGGAAAAAGATTTAAGATCGAACCAGGTAAGCTGTCCTCGATTTTCTCACAAGTTAAAGTAAAGGGCAACCTGTCGAGAGGCGAAAAGTCAACAGTAGACCCCCTTGCTCTCCTTTTTAGGGACAGACACTAACTAGCTTTACCTGCTTCAGTTGCTTCAGGAACCTCTATGAGGCTTCCAGATTTACAATCATAAATATAGCCATAAATTGGAATATCAGCTGGAACCATAGAATTATTCCTGATTCGTTCAACATCAGCTAAAACACTCTTGGCTTGGTCACTTATAGTAAGCCATTCAACAAACTTACCATCTGTGGTGCCACCACCTTCACAACAATCATGCCATCCTGAGGCATCTACGCTCGCCACTTTAAGACTGCCTGACAATAATTCGCCCATGATTTCATTGTTGAACGTTTCCATTCCACAGTCGGTATGATGTATTACGAACCATTCTTTCGTCCCCAGTAACTTATATGAGATTACTAAAGAACGAATAGCGTCATCACTCGCTCTACCGCCGGCATTACGAATTACATGGGCATCTCCTTCCGCGAGCCCAGCATATTTAGCTGGATCTAAACGTGCATCCATACAAGTAAGTATGGCAAATTGTCGGCTAGGAGGCATTGGCAGGCTGCCCTTGTCGCCAAAATTTTCCTTGTAAATCTGATTGGCTGATAGCACTTCATCTAAAATTTGTGACATGTGTATCTCCTCAGTGGAATGTTGAATGAAGCCGGGACATCCGACCACATTTAAATAGCAATATTCATGCCAACGGTAAAAATGATACAGGGCTCAATAATTCAATGATTTAGTGATAAAAATAGTGTTATTATGAATTCCTTATTCAATAATGTGAAATGCAGCTTCTCGATTTGGGAACATGAGATTTAAGTGAGCAAGACATATGATGAAAAAACCTATTGCTGACGACACATCGCCACAACCATTCCGACAACTCACCGCTGAACGTTTTTTGAATATGTTCGTCGAGCAAGCAGGCCGCATGGCAGATGGAGCGACCTGTGACGCTTTGCCGGCGTTTATACAAAAAGTAGTGCTATCGTCGAGTAATTTGCTGGAGCAAAATTATCGCAACCAGCTACAAATTTCTGGTCAGCTAACGCGTGAACAATATGCTGAGCTGATCGTTGAGCTAAAAAATGCCATCGGCGGCAAGTTTTATATAAACGAGATGAATGATAATCAAATCTTCCTGTTCACTGATCGCTGCCCGTTTGGTGATATTGTGGAGAATGCGCCGGGTTTGTGCCACATGACTTCAAGTATTTTTGGCGGCATAGCTGCCCGTAATTTTGGATATGCCAAGGTCGAATTAAAAAAGCGCATCGCTCTGGGTTCAGGTCATTGTGAAATTTGTATTCACAGCGATCCCGCGAAAGCTGAAGATGTTATCGGCGATGAATATTTCAGCGATGGTCATCAGGTTATAGCGGAGGTTTGTGCACCATCAGATGTGCAAAAACGTATTGAAGAACGGCTGCATGCCTTGTGGCAAAGAGAACGACCCTGTCAACCGTCTGGCAAGCTGGAAGAAGCCCCAACGCTGGTGGCACAGAGTCCGGCAATGCTAAAATTGCTTGATTCTATTGAAACGGTCGCCCCCACCCGCGTAACTGTACTATTAAGTGGAGAGACAGGGGTTGGAAAAGAAATGATGGCTAAAGCTATTCATTGCATGAGTCCACGTCGAAACGAACCGTTTATTGCTGTCAATTGCGGAAGCATTCCCTCTGAGCTGGTTGAATCAGAGTTGTTCGGACATGAATCCGGTGCTTTTACTGATGCAAAAACTCTGCGGTTAGGTAAGTTTGAGCGAGCTAATGGTGGCACTTTATTTCTTGATGAAGCGGATTGTTTGTCACCCAGAGCTCAAATGGCTCTGCTGCGAGTATTGCAAGAACAAAGATTTGAGAGGGTTGGTGGGCAGGTGGCAATCGCTTGTGATGTTAGGGTCATTGCGGCAACCAACCAGAACCTTGTGGAGTTAATTAGTCAGAATAAATTTCGAGAAGACCTGTATTACCGTCTTAATGTGATTTCCCTGACAATCCCGCCATTACGAGAAAGGAAAGACGATATTCCTGCATTAACGGAATGTCTGCTGGACAGGTTTCAAAAGCGTTATTCTAAGGAGAAGCGGCGTATAACTCAGGCGGGAATGCAGTCTCTTATAGATTACTCCTGGTGGGGTAACGTGCGTGAGTTGGAAAACGTACTGGAACGATCTTACTTATTCGCTCGTGATAATCTAATTGATCATATTTTATTTGATCTTGACTACAGTGGATCTGGAAGCAAATTAGACGATGTTGTTGACCTGAAATATCTGAAACAGAAAGCGGCTGACGATGTTGAAAAACAGATATTGTCTCAAGCATTGAGAAAACACAAAGGAAAGGTCGCAAAGGTGGCTGAATCAATTGGTCTCACGCCACGAGCGATTTATCAAAAACTAAAGCAGCATCAACTGGATGTCAGTAACTATAAGCGGGATTAGATGCAGTGGCGAAATGCGGTGGCAAAATGCGGGACATCCTAAATAATTAACTGTTTAACACGGATGAACATGGGTGAGCATGGGCGGAGGCTCCGGCGGACAAGCAGAGAGCGGAGGGGCAACCTGGGAAAAACGAATATCGAATATCTAATGATGATGGATTTCGAAGGTAAGGGCCAAGGGGCAACCTTTGGTATTTTCTTCAGCATTTCCGGTGTATTTAAGGTTCGTTGCCGTTAAAAAAATCTCTATTCCAAAGCATGGCGGCGAATGTTGCTGCCGGAATAATTTCTATGCCGTCATCGGTTATTCTCTTTTTATCTTCACAGCAAACTATTATTCGGCGTTTAATTTGTGGATGATCAAGGTTCAGGCTCCGGAGTCCCTTAAGCTGGTTGAGGCTGAATTTTTTTTTAGAGGCTTTCGCTTCAATGGCAACCTCCATGTCATTGATAATAAAATCTACCTCCGTTCCTCCAGCCAACCGCCAATAGAATAATTCTGCAAATACTTCGTTGTACAGGTTGTATGCATTAAGTTCGTGAAAACACCAATTCTCAAATGCCTTGCCGAACAATTCGGAGCCTTGTTGAACAGTTCCGCGCTTTGCCAGAAAATTCACTACTCCTACATCTGAAAAATAAAATTTAGCTGACGCTGCCACCCTTCTTTTAGGCCGTTTACGAAAGCTTGGCAGCCACCTGCCAAGCAAGGTATCTTCGAGGATCTGGAAATATTCCTTAATAGTTTGGCTGGAAACATCACAATCACGTGCGATAGTTGAGAAATTTACCGGTTCTGTATCTGACAGCGATGCCAGGTTGAGAAAAACGGAAAACACCGGCAGGTTACGCACCAATCCTTCGGCTGCTATTTCTTCTTTCAAATAATTTGCAACATAGGCGTTGAGCAACCGCCGTGGCTGTCCGGCAAGATATATCATGATTTATCCAAGTGTTAACTGAAAAAAAATGAAAAAATGCGAGTTGGTCGGAAATGCGGGATGCTCTTGTAAATGGTAATGTAAAACTGTACCACCTCCTGTTCCTCTCGTTTTGAAGTTGACAAATACCGCTTTTAAAAGTATTTGGCTTTTATGAGGGGGAGGTAGGTTTTGCTGGATTTGATATGCTGCTGGGAGTTCTGTATAGCAAGAGTAGTGATCAGCCCAGGCATGTTGTATTTCGTTTTTCCTGGTGGTTATCTGGGAAATTGAAGAATTTTGAGGTGTTTTTCGGTCTGTGGCGGGCTAGCTTGCCCCTCATTTTTTGTATCTGAACACCCTCCGAAAAGCGATTTCTTTTCATCTATCATCTTTCCAACTAATTTTTGAAATGAAGCACCAGACTATTACCGCGGTGATCGCGGTCCAACTGCTAATCTTTTGGGTCCTGGCTCTTTTTCCAACCCCATTGTCGGCGGCCTCTCCCGGCCGTGACCCGAGCGTATATTTTTTCAATATGAGCTTCGGAAACCTGCAAGAGGAATTGGCGACGGCGCGGCAAGATGGGAAACTCGGGCTTTTTATCATGTTCGGTAACGATGACTGCCCGTGGTGTAAGAAAATGAAGTCGAAGGTATTCAGCCAGCCGAAGGTACAGAAATACTACCGCAAGTATTTCCGCATATTGGAAGTGGACACCGAGGGCGACACGCCCATCACCGATTTTTCGGGCCACGAAATGTCCGCGAAAAATTTCGCCTTTAAGGAATTCCGTGTCCGGGCGACACCGGTTTTCATCTTCTTTGATTTGCATGGCAAACCGGTGATGCGCTACACCGGTGCGACCCGTGGTGTTAAAGACTTCATGCTGCTGGGCAAATTCGTGGCCGAAGGCCACTACAAGAACCAGACGTTTATCGCCTACAAGCGCAAGCAACTCGCCGCCGAGGGTGGTTCTGAATAAGGTGCACATGCCGGAGCGACTTGGGGAAGGTGTCGGCGTCGCGCGGTTAATTGGCCTCATCGGTTGTACGCTGCTCGCCTTGAGCCTGGCGGGTGCCATGATGTCTATGGCATGGGCCGGTAATTCGCCTGCCGCGCGGCAGGAGCCGCTGCCTGATCCGTTGACTTTAACCGAGGCGCTGTCCTATGCCGACGCACCCCATCCCGAGTTGGATCTTGTCAGGGCTGCCGTCGATTCAGCCCGTGCCGGCGTCTTGGATGCGGCCTCAAGCTCCGGGGTGCGCAGTTACCTCGAACTCACACCCCAGTGGGTGAATCCCTCCTCCGATCCTTCCCGCGGCTCGATTGACGACAGCAATGTGCGCTTGCTACTGACAAAACGTCTCTACGATTTTGGGCAGACGCGTGCCCTGACCTATTCCGCAAAAGCGATGGTCAGCGCGCAACGGCAATTGTATTTTAATGCCCGTCAACAGCGCCGGCTGGAGATCATAAAGCGTTTCTTCGATGTATTACTAGCCGATGCGCACTCCGCCTTTGACACTGAGGCCACGGCCTATAATTATGTCTCCTTCGATAAGGCGCGCGACCGTCGCAAGCTCGGTCAGATTTCGGATGTCGATTTGCTTGCCTTCGAAGATCGCTACCAGCAGGCGCTGGTCAAACGTACCGAGAGTCAGGCGGCGCAACGTTTCACCCGCACGCAATTGGCCGTTGCCTTGAACCATCCTGATGATCTGCCCGATAATCTCGTCCGGCCCGATCTGCCTCAGCTCGATCATCCGGTACCCAACTACAAAACTATATTGCAGGAGGCGCTTAAGGCCAATCCCGTGGTTTTGGCTCTGCGCGACCAGGTGAGGTCGGCAAAGGAGAAAATAGTGGCGGCACAAAGGCAGGACCGGCCGATCCTGGAGGCGGAGCTGGAAGCCGCCGGCTTGAGGCGCGAGTCAAACGGCCGCAACGACATGCGCGCCACGCTGAACCTGCACATTCCGATCTATCAAAACGGGTTGGTGGAGGCAGCCGTTGCCCAGGCCCGGGCACAACTGCGGCGAGCCGAGGCGGGGCTCGCAAGTGTCCGGCAAAGACTGCGCACGACTTTGCTGGGCTTGGTAGAGCAAGTGAACAACCTTAAGGCGGCGCGTAAGGCTGCCCGGGTACGCACGGCCTATCGTGATCTGTATGCTGATCGCAGCCGTTCGTTGTATAATCTGGAAATCAAGACCGATCTGGGTGATGCCATGGCACGGCTCACGGAGGCCCAATGGCAGGCGGCAAAGGTCGATTACGAGTTGGTGCTGACCTGGGCCAAGATCGACGCCCTGACCGGTAAGCTAATCGCGACCTCATCCAAGGAGACAGCAAAATGAAATGGGTGATATTCGGCCTGTTTATCGTTTTTGAGTTCGTCGGACATCCGGCGATGGCGACCGGTTTTGCAGCGGCCATCCATTGGGCTCGCCGTGTGGAATTGAGCACGCCTGTCTCCGGGGTGATTAAAACCGTGACTGTGGTGCCGGGCGCACTTGTCAAGAAGGGACAAGTCATGCTGACTCTGGAGCCAACGCCGTTTAAGGCGGCGCTGCAGCGCGCGCGCGCCGAGGAGGTTCGTGCGGCGGTTGCTCGTGATGAAGCTAAGCGCGACGATGATCAGGCGAAGCAGCTTTATGCCAACACGGTTCTTTCCACAGTGGAGCTGCAGAATGCCGATAATAAGTACAAGCGGGCGCAGGCGGGCTGGAGCATAGCTGATGCCGACGTTGCCCAGGCAGAATACCGCTTGACTTACAGCGTCATTCGGGCACCTTTCGAGGGCTGGGTATTACAACGAAACGCCGAGCCCGGCCAGACGGTATCGAGCCGGCTGGCCCCGCCGCCGTTGCTCATATTCGTCGCCGCCGGTCGCTACGTCGCCCGCGTCCGCGTGCCGGGGCCGCAACTGGACCGGGTTTCGGTTGGTCAGCAGGTGAAGGTGAAGATAGGCGGGGTGGGGTATTCCGGAACCGTCGAAAGTATCGGTCTGGAACCGGTCCCGGCAGCAGCAGACAAGGAGAGCGCCTATGCGGTCGATGTGGTATTCAACGTCTCAAAGCCGCTGCTGCGGGCCGGCCAAAGGGCGGAAGTCGATTTGCCGTGACTCGGACAATCTCCTAGGCGGGCTGTATCTAGTAAGAGGGCAATTTTTAAACCACCTTCCTGAGTGATCCCCGGCAACCGGTGTCCTTGCCGCGGCACGATTATTTCGGGCACGATTCATTACAGAAATACTAGAAAAAACGTGGTCTGTTTTTTTACCATTTCCTGTAAGGCAAGAATTTGCCGTCATAGGTAATCACTACCCTGTCGCCTTTCGGGTCTTGCTTCCGCTTGATGTCAATTTCAAAATCGATTGCGCTCATAATGCCATCTCCGAACATTTCATGGATGATTTCTTTGATAGCCGTACCGTAAACCTGGGTTATTTCATGCAGCCTGTAAATCAGCGGATCAACAGGGACGGTTTTGTCCAGCGCTCCTTTCATCGGGCAATCCTGGAGAGCCTTGAATATCCTGTCGTCAAGGCCGAGCAGGGTCACGATTTTTTTGGCTTCTTCAGCGTTCATACTGTTTTGGCCCAACAGGACCGAGGAGACCCAAACTTTGTGCCTGCCAACCTCGGCCGCGATTTTTTCCCAGCTCAGCCCTTTTTCTTTTTTTGCCTCTAAGATTGCTGCAACGACTTCTTTTGGTGTCATTTGTGTCTCCCAAACAGGTCGGTTTAATGTGTAATGTCGGGTCGCTGATCCGGGGGACCAGGTTCGCGCAAAAAAATAAGTTCGCGTTGTCTTGACGGAGCTGGTGTCCGTGCTGTCTACGGCCGTCAGCTCTTCCGCAGCACCCGTTTGTCGCCGATGCGGATGGTCAGCTTCTTCTTGTCAAAGTATTCCAGCAGCGGGATGGAGAATTTCCGGGTCAGGCCGGTCAGGTCTTTAAACCGCGGCGCGTCGATCTCGCCTTCTTTTTTGATATACTCGGTAAGCTGTTGGGCCAGTTGCTCAATTTTTCCTGCGTGGAAGTAGAGCGATTCCGTAACCTTGATGAGCATGCCTTCCTGCAACAGGAGGTCGATAACCTGCTGGACCTGCGTTGCCGGGTATTCATTCATGGTGTTGAAGACATCCTTGATGTTGGGCGGCACCAGGCCGGCGTCCCGGAAGAGGCTGATGATTTTCTCCCGCATCGCCTGTTCATCTACCTGCAGGGTAACCTTGAAGTGGGCCAGCCGGACCTCGGCCTGATCCTGGATAATGGCCTTCTTTTTGACGAGCTGGCCCAGGGCAAACTGGAAGAGTTTCTGGTCCACCGCCGGTTTGAGCTGAGATCGCAGTTCTTCTTTGGCCAGGCCGCTTTTCAGGGGATGCTCGGCATGATACTGTTCAAGCAGTGAGGTGATCGTGGTCGTCAGCCGGTTCACCGTCGGGGCGGCCAGCAGGCGCTGCCGCTCGGAATCGACTACCATGATTTTACCGCTGGACAGGGGGGGTTGCAGTTCTTTTTTGAGTTTCTTGCCAAACAATCCCAGCCGGCCGGCAAGCTGGTCCGTGGTCAAGCCTCCCTGTCCGCTTTCCTCCAGGAAAAGCAGCATCCGGTCCTCGTAGCTGCCGTTTTGGCAGATGGAGAAGGCCCGCCGGTTCAGTTCCCGGTCACGTTGGGTTGTCCGCTTCCGCTTGCGGGGCGCATTGTTCAGGATGCTGCCCCCGCCGATGGTGGTAATCGGCGAGTAACTGCGGACGACATAGCGGTCACCGGGCCGGACGGCCACCGGTTCCTGCAGGATAATCTGGACAAAGGCCTCTTCGCCGGGCTGGACCACGTCCGATTCCATGAGAACGATGCGGCCGATGACCTCGCGGGTGCCCACGTGAATGCGAACCTGGGCCCGGTTTTTCAGCTCTTTTGCATTTGACCCCAAATAGTGGAGATCGGTGTCCAGCAGGGTAGAGGACACCAGGCTGCCCGGGGTCGCCGCCATGTCGCCACGGTTGATCTCGTGTTTTTCTATGCCCTGGAGGTTGATGGCGGTGCGGTGTCCGGCCTCAACGATTTCGATGCTCCGGCCATGCACCTGCAGGCCGCGGATTTTCGCCGTCAGGCCGCCCGGGTAGAACATCAGGTCGTCACCGACGGCGACCCGGCCGGAAAGCGAAGTCCCGGTGATAACGGTGCCAAAGCCCTTCATGGAGAAAACCCGGTCCACGGCGAGGCGGAAGGGGCCGAATTCCTCGTGGAACGACATGGCCGCAATTTTCTTGTCCAGCACCTCCTTAACTGTGTCCAGACCCTCGCCGGTAATAGACGAGACCTCGATAATCGGCGCTTCGCCCAGGAAACTGTCCCTGAAAAACTCCCTGACTTCCTCCCGGACCATTTCCAGCCATTCGTCGTCCACCATGTCTTTTTTGGTGATGATGATCAGGCCGTCGCGGACGCCGAGGAGCTGGCAGATTTCGAAGTGTTCCCTGGTCTGCGGCATAATGCCTTCGTCGGCGGCAACAATAAAGGCGACGAGGTCCATGCCGGCCGCGCCGGCGACCATGTTGCGCACGAATTTTTCATGGCCCGGGACATCGACAATGCCGAGGCGGTGGCCGCAGGGAAGATCAAGATAGGCAAAACCAAGCTCAATGGTAATGCCCCGGCTTTTTTCTTCTTTAAGGCGGTCGGTTTCAATGCCGGTCAGCGCCCGGATCAGGCTGGTCTTTCCGTGATCAACATGACCGGCCGTACCGAGGATAATTTCACGCATAGATCAACCGGAGGAAAAATGAATCAGGGGGAAAATGGTATAATTTTTTCGTTCAAGCGGCCCAACGACGCCCAGGCCAAAGCCGGGCGCCAATTATGCAAACTTGTTTTCTGCGCAAACCCTAAATTTGTGAGCTGGTAATGAAGGGGTTGTTTTTCGCTTCTACGCCGATGGTCGAGCGGTTACCGCCGTAGCCGTGGCCGGGCCAGACGATCGTTTCCGGTGGCAGGACAAGCAGGCGGGTGCGAATGGATCGCATCAGTTCATCCGTGGAGCCGCCGGGGAAGTCGGTGCGGCCTACGGCCCCGACAAAGAGGGTGTCGCCGGTAAAACAATCGGGGGCACTGTACAGACAGATGCCGCCCGGTGTGTGGCCGGGAGTATGGATAACCTGGAGTTCCGAATCGCCGACGGTGATGGTGTCGCCGTCATGGACCAGGATATCCGGAACCGGAGATTCGGCCAGGCCGAGCATGGAGAAGTATTCCCGGACTTCGGGCTGCCAGAAAAAAAGGGCATCGTCACGGTGCATGATAATCTCGGCGCCGGTGGCCTCTTGCAGCCGCCGGTTGCCACAGACATGGTCGGGGTGGCCGTGGGTGGCGATAATGTATTTTACCTGCAGGTTGTTCTTTTCGCAGGCGGCGATGATTTTGTCTTCATTACCCCCGGGATCAATGACGACCGCCGTGCCTGTTTTTTCACAGGAGACGACATAACAACAGACTTCCATCGTTCCGACTATGAATTGTTGTACTCGCATAAATTCCGTATCAGCCCGTTGAGGTGAAATATCCCGCCGACGGTGGGGCCGCCGGCGGGAATTGGTTTGCCTGGTCAGCAGCTACATTTTCCGGGATCGCAACCGCTGGGGCCGCAGGCACAACTGCCGTTCAGCGCGTCCAGCGTCTCCAGGCCGGCCGCAACGGTTGCCGGCAGACGTTTTTCCACGGCATCGACGATACTGTTAAAGACCGTGACGGCCGGTGTATCCTCGTCGGAGGAGAGGTACGGCCGGCCGGTGTCACCGGCAATAACCACCCGGGGGTCCATGGGGACCCGGCCAAGAAAGGGCAGGTCAAAGTCGCGGGCGGTCTGTTCCCCGCCGCCGGAACTGAAGATGTCCACTGCTTCATGGCAGTGCGGACAGATAAATCCGGACATGTTTTCCACTACGCCGGCTATCGGCATCTTGACGGATTTGCAGAAGTTGATGGACTTGCGGACATCGGCCAGGGCCACGGCCTGCGGGGTCGTGACGATCACGGCCTCAACGCCGTTTACGGTCTGGGCCACGGAAAGCGGCTCGTCACCGGTACCCGGGGGGGAGTCAATGACCAGGTAATCAAGTTCGCCCCAGTCCATGTCCGCTATAAACTGGCGGATGGCCTGAATCTTCAGCGGTCCGCGCCAGATAATGGGATCGTCCCGGTTCTGCATCATGTACTCAAGGGAGACGACCTTGAGATTGTCATTGTAGACCAGGGGCGGAATAAGATCTGCCGGGTTTTTCGGCGGTTCCATGGAGCCGGTCAGGCGCAGCATCCGGCAGATATCGGGGCCGTGCAGATCGACGTCCATAAGGCCGACTTGATATCCCCGGTTTGCAAGGCCCAGGGCCAGGTTAACGGCAACCGTTGATTTGCCCACGCCGCCCTTGCCGCTCATGACCAGGATTTTGTTCTTGATTCTGCCCAGCGATCTGTTGATCGCCAGATCCTGCTGCGCCAGGGCGGCGTCGGGAGAGCCGCAGGTGCTCTTTTGCTCTGTGCCGCAGGATCCTCCGCATGAATTTCCCATGATGTTTTTCCTTATATGTAAGATTTTGCAAAAATCAGCCGTTCAAAAATTTTAACTATACTTTAATTCCAACATTCTGAAAAGCAATGAAAAAAAGTCCGGGTCCCGGCCGCAACAACCCGGCAGCTTGTCGTCTCCGTCCGGAGCGGAAGAGAGCTGGCTGAACAGAAAATCAAGGCTGGAATTAATTTCCTGAATCCGTGAGCGTTCGAGAACGGTGCAGATGCAGATAGCGAGCCTGCGAGACCTTCGAGGCGGCAACGATGTTGATTATCCTGGTGTGATATCAACTTTGTTGCCAACGCAGCAGATGCGCCGTTATCGGGCGCCCCGCAGGGCGGCGCGGTGAAGAATATAAAATGCATTTATTTGTCAATAATGCAATCAATTCCACATGTTGCCTGGAATAGTACCTCAAGCCGTCACGGATTCAGGAATTTTTTTTGCGGCCCAATAGTTCATAAATCTTCATGCCGTTCAAGGTATGGTCAAGCTCCCGTATTTCCAGGGGGGTCTGGGCCGCACGGCAGGTGCTTTCGGCAATGACGATACTGTCTGGTAACGGTTTGGTAAATTTCTGCAGTTTAAAGACGTTGTTTACGGAATCGCCGATGACGGTATAGTCCATCTTCATATCAAAACCGATATTGCCGACTACGACCTCGCCGGTATAGATGCTGACCCCGATATTGACCGGGGCGTCCAGGAGTTCCTGGGCGTAATCTTCATTGATCGCGGGAATGGATTCCTGCATTTCCAGGGCCGCCGACACGGCGTTTTCCGCATCCATGGCCGTTGAGACCGGCGCGCCGAACAGGGCCAGGAAGCCGTCGCCGAGGTATTTGTCGACAATACCGCTGTGTTTGAAGACAATGCCGCCCATAACCGAGAAAAAATAGTTCAACAGGGCAACGCTTTTCTGCGGCCCTATCTTTCGGGCCAGTTCGGAAAAGCCGCGGATATCTATGTTCAGCAGGGTAATGGTTTTAAGTTCGTCGACAAACTCCTTGTTGACCGCGGAACCGTGGATGATTTTGTCAATGATCTCCTTGGGCACGAATTTCTGGAACATCCCCCGGATGCCGCGCTCCTGTTCGGCCATTGATACTGTTTTTTCGTAAAGGCGGGCATTTTCCATGGCAATGCTGACCGAGGTCGCAATGGACTGCAAAATATCTTTATCCCCGGCACTGAAATCCCCTTCTTGTTTGTTCAGGACCTCGATGACCCCGATTACCTTGCCCTGGGAGATCATCGGGACACAGAGGACCGACCGGGTTCTGAAACCGGTTATCTCGTCTATGACCGGGTCGAAATGGCTCGAAGCCGGGGGATCGTTTTCAATGATCGCCTCGCCCCGGGTGGCAACCGCCCCGGAGATTCCCTGCCCCAGTTTCAGCTTGATTTTCTGCAGTTGGGTCATGTCCAGCTCAAAGGCAACCGCAAATTCAAGTTCGTTGTCCTTGACCAGGGACAGGGACCCCGCCTCGACATTCATCAGGGTCCTGATCATATCCATGGTGTATTTCAGCACCTGTTTCATATCGAAAGTTGAAGAGGCGAGGGCGCTGCCGATCTGCTTGATGGTCACCAGTTCCTGGTTTCTCTTCGACACCGCGGCCGACAGCCGGCTCTCTTCAACGGCGAATGAAATAATGTTGGTGATCCCCTCAACCGTTTCAGGTATTTCGTGGAATTTCGAACTGTCCTTGGCATAGAGAGCCAGGACGCCGTTGACCTGGCCCCTCGAGGTGAGCGGGGCCAGGAGACAGGCCTTGAGGTCGTTGTTGATAAAGAGTTTTTCGTTTTTTTCGTTCTGTCTGATGGCATCGAGATCATCGATAATCTGGACGGCGTTCTGCTGCATCACATGGTCGACGATGGTGCCCAGGTGGGGAAGTTTATCGCCGATGGCCAGGTCGATTGTTGTGCTGGCCTGCAGGTCAATGACCTTGAGATGGTCCTCGCTTTTATCATTCCGGATCATGATGACGGCAATCTCGAACGGGATCACGCCCTGTACCTCGTTCAGGATGGTATGCAGCAATTCGCTGTCCCGCAGGCTGGAGTTCAGGGTATTGAAGATCCTCTTGATCGCGGCCAGGTGCTTTTCTTCCTGTTCAATGTCCTTCATGAGCCGGAGATTTTCATAGGTAAAGGCCGCGTTGCTCAAAAGGGGAGTCAGGGCTTCGACCTCCGCCTCCGTGAAAACCGCCTTGTTATCCTTACGGGAAATTGACAGGACCCCGATGACATCCTTGATGGTTTTGATCGGCATGATGACAAAGGATTTTGTTCCGTAATGCAGGCGGTTGGTCCGGCCGAAGCGTCTTTCTTTCTCAATGTTCTCGATGACCAGGGGGCTTTTGTTGATGACCGCATACTTGGCGATTGAGGTCTCGAAATTGATCTTGTCGTCCATCTTGATATGATCGCCAAGCCCGATCGTCGCCTTGACGATAAATGATCTCGGTTCCTCCTTGTCCAGGATCAGGATTGAACCTATGTCCGCCCTGGTGAGAAGCAGGGCGCGTTCCAGGGTGACATAGAGAATTTCCCAGGGGTCGAGAGTTACGTAGCAGATATCGGCAAGTTCCTTGAGGATAGAGACTTCGGACGCCTTTCGGGCCAGCTGTTCGGAACTCAGCCGGAACTGGTGTTCGATGGTGTTAAAGGACTGGACGATTTGCTGCAGTTCGTTCTGGTTCTCGTCCACGGCACCGGAAACGATCTCCTTGTTGATTTTCTCGGAAATAGTTTTTGAGAAAACGATGATGCTGTCAAAGAGTTTTCGCAGCAGGGTGAAGCCGATCAGGATGTAAAAAAGGCCGATGGCGATAAAGATTTTGATGTACTCGTTTTGCAGCAGATTATACTTGTAACCGAGGTAAATAAAGCCGGAACAGGGGAAAAGAAGCAGGAGAATGAAGATGACATTGAGTTTGTAATACAGCTTCTTGTTTTTTATGCGGTTTCCGGTATTCATTGTCCTTCCCCTGAATGTTTACACCGGTTGTTGCCGTCAGGGCGGCCGGCGGTGATTTTTTGCTTGATAATAAGTGTTATTTTACATTGTTATTTTACATAAATAAAAAGACAATAGCAAGGATCGGGAACGGCGTCGGCGGCAGGGCGTCAAGGCCCGGGAATCCCGGTTCCGCGCGAGTTGCGCGCGGTCCGCCGGCCCGGTTATTGCCGCGTAAGATCCCGGATTATCGGGTTGCCGTATCCGTGATGTGGTTGGTGCGAGCCTGACGGCCGGCAGGTTTTACCGCCTTGCGCCGTCAGGCTTGACAGATGTTTCCGGGCCAGGTATTGGGGAGTGCGTCGTAAAAACTGCGGCCCGAATGAAGCGTATTCAGGGCAACCGGAGGTCAAAATGCCAAGCCAGTTCTCAGAAAAAATTAAGGAAGCCTGCGACCGCTGCGGTACCTGTTGCCGCCAGGGCGGGCCGGCCCTGCATATTCAGGACCGCCACCTGGTGGCGCCGGGTTTTTTGGAATTTGATGTCCTGGTTACCATCCGCCGGGGCGAGCTGGCCCGCTATCCGTTGTCCGACCGCCCGGAGCCGGTCCGGCAGGAGTTGATCAAGATACAGGGGCGGGGCCGGGACTGGTCCTGCCGCTTTCTGCAGGCGGAATCTTGGTCCTGCGCCATATATGACCGGCGGCCGCTGGCCTGCCGGCTGCTCAAATGCTGGGCCCCGGATGAAGTGCTGGCCATTGCCGGCCGCGACCTCCTGGGCCGTTACGATCTTATTGCGGACAATGATCCGCTCCTGCCGTTGGTCCGCCTCCATGAGCGGGAGTGCGCCTGTCCCGACCTGGTCGAGAGCGAAATCCGTCTCCGCTCTTCAGCCCGGCGCGCGGAAATGCTCCGTGAACTGGAGCAACTGGTGAACCGGGACCTGGCCGTGCGCGGCATGGCCATGCAACGGTACGGCCTGTCCGTTGCCAGGGAACTATTTTATTTCGGCCGGCCCCTCTTTCAGCTCCTGGCTCCCCTGGGGGTAACCGTCACGGAATCCGCCGGCGGTCTGACCCTGCAATACCGGGGGGCTTGAGGGGGCGGCCGGGATTTTTCAGCCGTTGTCGCCGGCTTGCCGGTGCAGCTGCCGGTAGATGGAGGCGGCCAGGACCGGGCCGATACCGGCGGCCCGGCTGAGTTCTTCGGCCGACGCCGCCTGGATTCGTTTGTAGCTGCCGAAGGTCTTGAGGAGGAGCTTCTTACGTTGCGGACCGATGCCGCTGACGGCGTCAAGTCCTGATGCCAGCGTGTTTTTGCGCCGCAGTTGTCGATGAAAGGTGATGCCGAATCGATGCGCCTCGTCCCTGACGCGCATGAGAAAGAGCAGCACCGGGGCGTGCCGGGGCAGGAGAATCGGATTTTTCCGGCCCGGCCGGAAGAGCTTTTCCCCCTCCTGTTCTTTTTCCTTGGCAATGGCCGCCAGGTCGATTCGTTCGAACAGGCCGAGCCTGGTGACGATGTCCAGGGCGATATTGAGCTGGCCCTTGCCGCCGTCCAGTAACAGCAGGTCCGGCAGCTGGTCTTCGCTTACCCCTTTTTCCAGGCGCCGGGTCAGGACCTCGTGCATCATGGCATAATCATTCGGCTCGTCCTGGTCCGCGATCCTGTAGTGCCGATAGCCCCGGGCGTACTTTTCCCCCTCTTGGAAGCAGACCAGGGAGCCCACGGCCTGGCTGCCGCCGAGGTTCGAGATGTCGAGGCATTCTATTCGCCCGGGCCGGCGGTCGAGGCGGAGGGTGTGCTGCAGGGCCGCGGCGAGGTTCTCCCATGATTGCTGTTTCCTGCCGTATTCGGAGAATACCTGGGAGGCGTTGCCGGCCGCCATGGCCATGAGCTGCAGGTGCCGGCCGCGCCGGGGAACCAGCAGCTTGACGCCGGCCTCCCGCAGTTCGGACAACCGCTCCGCCAGCAGCAGGTCGTCTTCCGGCATCATGGGCAGCAGCAGTTCCCGGGGCGGCTGGCGTTGCCGGGAGTAGTACTGGATGATGGCCTCGCCCAGGACCCGTTCGTCCGAGCCGAGGGGATCGGCCAGGAAAAATGATTGCGCGCCGCTGATCATGCCCGAGCGGACAAAGAGGATGGCGATGCCGATAGAGGCGTCCCGGCGGACAAGTCCGAAGACGTCCTGGTCACGAAAATGTTCGGCGACCACCACCTGTCGTTCCAGGGTCCGTTTGAGCCCCTTGATCCGGTCCCGGCAGGCCGCCGCCTTTTCAAAGGCCAGTTCCCGGGCGGCCTGTTTCATCTTGCTTTCCAGGTTGCCGATCAGTTCCCGGTTCCGGCCCTCCAGGACCATGAGCACGCTGTGGACCAGCTCCAGGTAGTCGTCCCGGTCAACCCGGCCCGTACACGGCGCCAGGCAGCGATCCATCTGGTGGTTCAGGCAGGGCCGGCTGCGCACCTTGACAACCGGGCAGCGCCTGAGCGGGAACATGGCGTGGAGCAGTTTCACCGTCTCCCGCATACCCGAACCGGAAGAAAACGGCCCGAAATAACGGCTGCCGTCCCGGATCCGCCTGCGGGTCACCACGATTCGCGGCCATTCCTCCTGCACGGTGACCTTGATGAGCGGATAGTTTTTGTCGTCACGCAGGATAACATTGTAACGCGGCCGGTGTTTCTTGATCAGCGAGGCCTCGAGGATCAGGGCCTCCTTTTCCGTGGTGGTGAGGATCGTCTCCACCCGCCGCACCTTGGCCAGCATGACCGCGGTCTTGGAGTGGACCGGACCGGAAAAGTGACAGTACGTGGCCAGCCGCTTCCGCAGGTCCCTGGCCTTGCCGACATACAGTACCTCCCGGCGGCCGAGCATCTGGTAGACGCCGGGCCCGTGGCTGACGGTTTTCAGGAAATCGGCGGTAAGTGGAGAGGCGGCCGGCATGGATCAGGCTACGTGGAAGGCGGCCCGGAAGAGCCGCCGGGTGTACTCATGCCCGGGCGCGGCAAAAATATCGGCGGCCGGACCGCTCTCCACTATCCGTCCGTGCCGCATGATCACCAGGTCGTGGGCCAGGCAGCGGATGACCCGGAGGTCGTGGGTAATGAAGATGTAGGTCAGGCCGTGCCGCTGCTGCAGTTGTTGCAGCAGGACAATGATCTGCGCCTGGATGGTCATGTCCAGGGCGCTGGTCGGTTCGTCCAGGATCAGCAGTTTCGGTTTGAGAATCAGGGCCCGGGCAATGGCGATACGCTGCCGCTGGCCGCCTGAAAATTCGTGGGGAAAGCGGTTGATCAGGTCCGGGGTGAGTTCCACCTCGGCCAGCGTCTGTTCCACCATCTGCCGGCGTTCGGCCCTGTTTTTACCGATTTTGTGGACCTTCAGTCCTTCGCCGATGATCTGCTCCACGGACAGCCGCGGGGACAGGGAGGAATAGGGATCCTGGAAAACGATCTGCAACTCCCGCCTCAGGGGGCGCATGCGGCCGGTTGACAGGCTGGAGAGCAGGATGTCGCCGTCAGGACGGTGGTAAGTGATCGTGCCGGTGCTGTTGTTCAGCTTGAGCAGGCACTGGCCGAGCGTCGTCTTCCCCGAGCCCGATTCGCCGACAATCCCCAGCGTTGTTCCCTGCCGGACATGAAGGCTGACGTCGTCCACGGCCTTGATCACGGTTTTCTTTCGTTTAAAAAGGCCGTTCCCCGCTGATTTCAAAACAAATTCACACCGGAGATGACTCAGGGTGATGAGATCGGGGCCGTCTTTGCAGGGCAGCGGGGTGCCGCTGGGGACGGAATCGAGGAGGTGTTTGGTGTAGGGGTGCCGGGGCGCCTGGAAAATGGTCGTTGTCCGGCCCTGTTCAACAATCCGGCCCTGCTGCATGATGGACACGGTCTCGGCGATCTTGTGGACCATGGTCAGGTCGTGAGTAATGAGCAGGACCGCCATGTTGTATTCCTGCTGGATATCCTTGATCAGGGCGAGGATCTGGTCCTGGATGCTGACATCAAGGGCGGTGGTCGGCTCATCGGCGATCAGCAGGTCGGGCCGGCAGGCCAGGGCCATGGCAATCATCACCCTTTGCCGCTGGCCGCCGGAGAGCTGGTGGGGATAGGAGTCGATGCGGTATTCGGGCTGGCTGACGCCGGTTCGCCCCAGGAGCCGGATGGCCTTGGCCCTGGCCTCGCTCTTATTCATTCCCCGGTGCAGCAGCAGTGATTCCTGCAGTTGGCTGCCGATGGTGTACACCGGGTTGAGCGAGGTCATCGGCTCCTGGAAGATCATGGCGATCCTGTCGCCCCGGATCCGGCGCAGTTCCTTTTGATTCAGAGAGAGGATGTCCCGGCCGTCAAAGACGATGCGGCCGCTGGTGCGCACCCTGGAGCTCTCTTCCAGCAGTCTGAGGATCGACAGGGCGGTGACCGACTTTCCGGAACCGGATTCGCCGACCAGGGCGTGGGTTGCACCGTGATTGAGTTCCAGGCAGACATCGGTGAGAACGGGATTCTCCCCTTCAGGGTCCTGATCGTTTAAAAACGTCAGCGACAGATCCGTGATTTTCAGAAGGGGGGCCATGAATTGTATGTTGTCTCCTTGCGCCTTACGTAACATGTTTGTGAATAGTTTTTTTTACTCTATGCACGGGTGAACGGCAACCGTTAGATGGTGTCCGGCCGGGAACGGTCTTTTTGCCTGGTCACTGAACTGTTGCGATTTTTCCTCTTTCCGACTTGCACCTTGCCTGTCTGGCATCCAGGAACTATTGTTACCATGGAACTGACGCATATTCGCATAAATCCGATTAAGACACCACGGCTGGGGCCGTTACCGGGAGGCTGGAAATATATTATGCACGGAGTGAAGTTGAAACACCACGGCCGGGGCCTGGTTGCCCTCTTTCTCTGCCTGGTGCTTGTCGCCGGCCGGATGATGGTCGGGCCGCCCGCGGCCAGGGCCATGACCATCGGCGAGGAACGCGAGATCGGCCAGAAACTTCTCTATCAAATCAGGACCCGGTTTCACCTTCTCGATGATCCGGATATCTCGCAGTATATGAACAACCTGGGCCAGGAGATTCTGGCCGTAGCCGGGCCGCAGTATTTCAAGTATCATTTTTTTGTGGTGCAGAGTGATCAGTTCAACGCCTTTGCCGCGCCGGCGGGGTTGGTCTTTTTTTATACCGGCCTGATCGAGACCATGCAGAATGAGGATGAACTGGTCAGTGTCATGGCCCACGAAATCGGCCATGTGGTCAGTCGGCACATAGCCAGCGGTTCAGAAAAGAACGCCAAGGTTAGCGCCATCTCCATGGCCTTGGGCATGGCCAGCCTGGCGCTTGGTGACCCCGCCCTGGCTCAGGGGTTGTTTACCGGTTTTGTGGCCGCCGGCCAGGCCGTGGATCTCCACTTCAGCCGTGAAGATGAAGAGCAGGCCGACAGGCTTTCTTTTGACTGGATGAACAAGCTGCACCGCAATCCCGAGGCCATGGTCGATATGCTGAAAACCATGCGCCGGATCTCCCGCTACAGTATGGGCCATATCCCGCCCTACCTGCAGACCCATCCCAATCCCGAGGCCAGGCTTGACTATGTTCAGTCGCTGATCAATCTGCAAAAGGCCAGGGGGGAAAAGAACCATTACATAAAAACGGATAACTTTGCATTCCTGCGCATGAAGAGCCGGGTATTCGTGGCCGGCAATGATCCGCAGAAGGCGCGGATATACTTCACCAATAGTCTGGCATCAAGCAAAAACCGGGAGCAGTCGGCCATGGCGACCTACGGCCTCGCCCTGCTTGAGGCGCAGGGGTTGAATTTCAAGAAGGCCCTGAAGGATATGGCCCTGGTCCGCAAGCAGTATCCGGACCGGTCCATCCTGGAGGTGGATACCGGGGTGATGTACCTGAATTCGGGAGACCTTGACCGGGCCTATATCCTGTTGAGTCAGGCCGCCGACCGGAACCCGGACGACATGTATGCCGCCATCAACCTGGCCCGGGTTCTGGAGAAGAAAGGCGAGATCAAGGCCGCCGAACAATTGTATGACAAGGTCGCCCGGGCCATGCCCGAATACGCCAAGGTCTACTATGACCTTGGCCGGATCAAGGAAAAGGAGGGAATGACGGGCACAAGTTATTTCTATCTTGGTAAATATTATCTTTATGAAGGTAAAATCAAGTTCGCCGGGCAGTATCTGAACCAGTCAAAAGATAACAAGAGCGTCCCCGCCCCTCTGCGGAACGAAGCGAAAAAATTGCTTAAGCAGCTTGAAAAATTGAAACTCCTGTGAGTCTTGAGACCGGCAGAGGATATGGAATGATTAGTCTCGATGCCTTTTCAGTTTGCCGGCATAGGTTGCCGCCGCCATGCCGGCGACACAGCCTTCGCCGACCGCCTTGGCCATCTGGAAGGGAGGGCCGGCAATATCACCGGCCGCGTAGATGCCTGGAATATTGGTCTCCTGGCGGCGGTTGGTATCAATATATTTAAAAGTTTCCATGTCAAGCTGGACCCCGGCCTGGGTGGCCAGTTCAATGGCGCTTTTGGAGCCGATCTCGATGAAGACGCCGTCAACATCCAGGCTGTCGCCGTTCTCAAGCCGCAGGGTAGTTGCCGCGTTTTCACCCTCAATGGCCTTGATCCAGTTTTTGTCGATAATTTCAACAGTGCTTTCCTGCAGGCGTTTCATCAGATTCGCTGAAATATCAAGTCCCCGGGTAACCAGGTAAACCTTATCGGCATAGCCCAGCAGGGTCAGGGCTCCGTCCACCGCCGCACTGCGGTTGCCGGCCACCGCCACTGTCGCGCCCCGGTAAAAGTTGGCGTCACAGTCCACGCAGTAACTGACACCCCGGCCGGCAAACTCCTTTTCCCCGGGGACGCCGAGTTTTTTCTTGGACACGCCCATGGCAAAGATAATCGTCCGGGCGGCAATCTTGTTGCCGCTTTCCAGTTCGAGGTGAAACAGGCCATCCTGCGGGGCGATGAGCAGGACATCTTCGGGCGAAACCTCGGTGCCGAATCTTTTCACCTGGGCCAGGCCTGTCTCCAGCAGGTCCCGGCCGGCCCTGACGCCGTCAAGAAAGGCGTAGTTTTCAATATGGGCCGTATACAGGGCACTGTTTTCAATACGACCGAGCATCAGGACATCTGTTTTTTTTCTTGACGCATGGATGGCCGCCTGAATACCGGCCGCGCCGGCCCCGATAATAACGACGTCGTAGGTCCTCTCTGTCATGTTCGCTCTCCATACTTACTGATATAATTGTTGAATTGTCAACTGTCGGCGGGTCGGCAACCGGGGTCGGCCCGGCCCTTTTATATGGATAAAATAAGTACACTATCTGTAAAACAAGGTCGACAGAATTATAATTTTCAGTTATCGTATTTCAGTGAAAAGTTAATCAGCGATGGATGCCGTTCCGGTATCTTTCCCGAAAACCCCGGAGAAAAAACCCGGCCGGGCGAAAAGAGAAATTGTCGTTTGCCGGGAGCTTCCCTCATTGAGGTCTTCATTGCCTGTACCGCGGCGATTTAGCCTGACCGACAGGCCGTTGGCATGATTGCCCGTCTGGGCGGCCTGCACGGTGTGTGGGCGTGAAAATCCTGTTTCGGTCTCCGACAAAATGAGCCTGAAGCGTAGAGAGTGAAACCGGCCTCCATCCCACGAGGAGTAAAATGAGCAGTGGTGGACTCAGCAGGCCGTGCCCCTCGATACTCTGATGTGAATAACCAATGGTGAAAAAGGAACCCGCCCCGTGAATGTCTCTCTTGTTGCGATGATGATCCATACCGGCCTTATGGTCAAGACCGTCATGCTGATCCTGCTGTTCTTTTCCGTTGTTTCCTGGAGTATCATTATCATGAAGCAGCTGATGTTCAGACGGGTGCGGCAGAATTCCGAGGAGTTCCTCGATCAATTCTGGGCCAGCAAGACTCTCAACGAGGCATACGATTCGGCCAAGGAATATACCCTCAGTCCCGAGGCCGCAGTTTTTGTCTCCGGTTTTCACGAGTTGAAAAAACTCAGCACCGCCAGGGAACATCAGGACCCCGAGCTGGAGACCCTGGATATGCGGCTGGCCACGCTTGACAACCTGAAGCGGTCCCTGCGCAAGGCCCATATTTTCGAGATTGACCGGCTGGGCCGCTCGCTGCCTTTCCTGGCCACCACCGGCAGCGCGGCTCCCTTTATCGGGCTGTTCGGCACCGTCTGGGGCATCATGTCATCATTTCAGGACATCGGCATGCGGGGGTCGGCATCACTTGCCGTTGTGGCTCCGGGTATTTCGGAGGCCCTTGTCGCCACCGCCGCCGGCTTGGCGGTTGCCATTCCCGCGGTTATCTCTTATAATTTTTTTGCCAACAAACTGTCGGAATTCGATTCGGATATCGAGCACTTTTCAACGGATTTTCTCAATCTTATTGAACGCGATATCCTGACCCGGGCGCAATGAACAGTTACAAAAATGACCAAGCAGGGGACTTCTTACGAGTCCGTCAAAAATAAAAAAATTCAACAAGAGGTGAAAAAGTCAGCGAAATGGGGCCCATAGGAGGTAAATGCCAGCGAGGCCTGATGGCCGAGATCAATGTGACACCGCTTGTTGATGTCATGCTGGTCCTGCTGATTATTTTTATGGTAACCGCACCGATGATGACCCACGGCCTGGAGGTCGCCTTGCCCGAGACAACGGCCAAGACCCTGCGCCAACAGGTAGAACCGCTTATTGTTACATTGGATAAGGACGGGACCATCTATCTCGGCAAGGTCAGAGTCAATTCGGCACTGCTCAAGCAGCAGCTCGGCGCCATGGCTGCCGGGGAAAAGAAACGCCCGGTCTACCTGCGTGCCGATAAAGCGGTGCCCTACGGCCTGGTTGTCGCCATTATGACCGATATCAAGCAGGCGGGGTTTGCAAAACTGGGCATGATTACGCAACCTTTCGATAAAGAGCAATAGGGGGATCCGGTACTGAAAGCAGTGAGTCTCAGCGATACGGCTTTTTTTCTGCGGCAAGAGGACGCTGATCGAAGATGGCTCTGGCCCGTCGGCCTGTCCGTGGCCGTGATCTTTCATATTGTCGTTTTTGCCCTGGCCGCCACCTTGCCGTCATTGATCCACCGGCGACCTCTTCTCAACGAGGTGATCACGGTCAACCTTGTTTCCCTGCCCAGGCCGGCCGCGAACCGGCTGGAGAAGGCGGCCCCGCGGCCGGTCCCTGGAAAACGGGCGAAACCCGTTGCCAGGGCGAAACCGGTCAAGGCGAAAATCCAGGTGGCCAGGCGGCAGCCGGCCAAGGTATCGGTCAAAGGCCTGCCGGCGAAACCGATCTCCCTGCGTCCTTTAAGCAGAAAAATCAAGGTAGCCGTGAATACCAGGCGGCTCGAAGAACGCCGGCGGCGGCAACAGGAAAAAAGGGAGCGGGCAAAGGCCCTGGCCGCCGCCCGGCGCGACGAAAAACTGGCGGAGCTGGACGCGATCAATGCCCGCAAGGCCCTGGCCGACATGCTCCGCGATACGGGAGCACTGGAGAACAGTCAATCCCGCCGGGCGTCTGCCGGGAGACAACAGATCCAGTCCATAGCGTTTCGGCAGTACCTGGCCTCTCTCGATAATAAAATCCGGCGGTTATGGGTTCTGCCCGATATGCGCCAGTGGCGGCATGGACTTGAGATGGTTGTTATCCTGACCATACGCAGGGACGGGACGGTTACCAATACCTATATTGAAAAAAAATCCCGGGATCCTTTTTTTGATCAATTTGTTATGAAAACGATCCAGAGCGTCGATGCCATGCCGCGCTTCCCCCCCCTCATGCGGCAGCAATCCATCGAGGTCGGCCTCCGTTTCAGGCCGGGAGAACTTGTTACCGCCAATTAATTGATCTCTCTTTGATATGAGTCATGATATGAAACCAGTACATTGCCTGTCCGGGCCACGGCACCATCGGCTGACGATTCAAATCGGCACGGTTTTCTGTCTTTTGCTGCTCATCTGCGGCAGCGTACTGTCAGCCCGGGCCGAGCTGGTCTATCTTGACCTTACGGCCTCGAACATGCGTAAAGTCATGGTGGCGGTGCCCTCGTTTGTCAATTCATCGGCGCCCGGCCAGGACCGGGCAAAGGGCCGGGCCATGGCGAAACTCCTGGCCCGCGGTCTGGAATTTCATGGTTTTATCAAGATAATGGCCCCCGAGCGTTACGGGGACCGGCAGGACGCCGACTGGAAATCTCTCGGGGTCGATTATGTGATCCTGGGGCACTATGAAACCACGGCATCCGGCATGATGATAGAGGGACGGCTCCTCGACGTGACCCAGGACAAGATGCTTGTCGGCCGCCGCTACCGGGGCTCGGTCAAACAACAGGACGAAATGGTCCTCATGCTGTGCGATTCCCTGATTAAGGAATTCACCGGCGAGCCGGGGATCAGCCGGACCAGGATAGCCTTTATCTCCGATGCGACCGGCTACAAGGAAGCGTATATCAGCGATGTCCTGGGCCTGAAGCTGCGCCAGGTGACCCGCAATCGTCATCTTGTCGTGTCGCCGCGTTTTTCTCCGGATGGCCGCTACCTGGCCTATTCCTCCTACCACACGGGCAACCAGAATCTCTATGTTACCGATTTGTCGCAGAACAAGATCACCAGGGCCATCTCCCGCCGCCCGGGCATGAACCTGGCCCCGGCCTGGGCGCCGGACGGCAAGACCA
Source organism: bacterium BMS3Bbin14 (assembly GCA_002897615.1). GTDB lineage: Bacteria > Desulfobacterota > Desulfobulbia > Desulfobulbales > Desulfobulbaceae > BMS3Abin13. The sequence goes on along the minus strand of BDTX01000004.1, from coordinate 47,231 downwards.
TGATCGTGACGCTCAGCAAGGACGGCAACCCGGACCTCTATATTATCGACCGGCAGGGCAGGATTCTCAAACGTCTTACTTCCCGGGAAGGAATAAATGTCTCCGCGACCTGGGCGCCGGACGGCAAATCCATTGCCTTTGTCTCCGACCGCAGCGGTACTCCCCAAATATATATCATGGACATGAAAAACCACCGGACGCGGCGCCTCACCTTTCAGGGCAATGAAAATACGGAACCATGCTGGTCGCCGAAAGGGAATCTGATCGCCTATACCGGTCGTATAAATGGTCATCACCAGATTTTCACCATTGATCCTGCCGGCACTGCGCCGCCCCGGCAGGTGACTTCCGGCCCAGGTGAATTTGAATCACCGACCTGGTCGCCGGACGGTAAACAGATAGCGCTTTCCCGGCGTCTGGGAGATAAACAGCAGTTGTATGCGATTTTTGCGGACGGCAGGGGACTGCGGGTCCTGTTTCACCTGAAGGGCAATCAATCGTATCCGCAGTGGTCCTGCCGGCCGAAATAAAGTAAGCGCGATTGAGTACGTGAAACCGCCTAGTTATATATCCGGTGATGAGTTACGAAATAAAGGGGCGTGCGTGAGTGAGACAAAAACAGAAACACGGTTTTCTTGATATTCAAAACATGATAAGCAAGGACTTGAAAAAGGGGCGTCAATGAAACGTATAAGGAATCTGGTTGTTGCGGGTTGTTCTGTTTTTTTGCTCTGCCAGTGTGCTAGCCAGGATGCGGTGCAGAATTTAAGTTATCAGCTCCGGGCGGTCAACCAGAAGGTGGAGGATATCAAGAGTACGACCGTGAGCACGATACAGAAACGGCAGGCCGGTTCCCTCAGCCGGATCGACGCGATACAGAATGATGTGTTACAACTGCGCGGCTCGCTGGAGGAAAACGCTCACCAGGAGACTCTGTTCCGGGAACAGTCAAAGGAAAACCTGGCCGCCCTGCAGTCAACGGTTGAAAAATACCAGGCGAAAAACCAACAGCGCTTTAAGCTCATCGAGGAACGACTTGACCGCCTGGCGTTCAAAGTCGGCAGACTGAGCCAGGCCCGGATCCGGGCAGCCGAAGAGCGGGCGCAGGCGGCAGCACGGCGGGCGGAAGAGGCAAGACAGCGGACGGTCATGGCGGCGACCGCGGCCGGCGGCGTTGTCAACATCGTGCCGGCCGGGCGGAAAGTCAAGGTTGCGGGACGACGAAAGGCCGCGCCAGCCGGCGTTGCGCCAACCGCGAAGGGTTCGCCGCGACAGAATCGCGCCGCCGCAACCGCGCCGCCGGTGCGCGGAATGGACCTGTTCAGCCGGGCCATGAAACAATACCGGGCCAAGAAGTATGCGGATGCCTACAAGACCTTTGAACAGGTGCTCGCCGGGCATCCCAAAGGTGACAAGGCGGCGGAAACGCTTTTTTTCATGGGTGAATGTCTCTTCGCGCGGGGCGAGTATGACCTGGCAATCCTGGATTACCAGAAGGTTATTTCGAATCATGCCAAAAACCGGCGGACTCCGACAGCGCTGTTGAAGCAGGGTATCTCCTTTGAAAAGCTCACTGACCGTGAAACGGCAAAAATCATCTACAAAAAATTGCTGGCGGAATACCCGAAAAGCCCGGAGGCCGCAACTGCCAGGAAACACCTGGACAGTATGCAGTAAGAATCTGCACATAACGAGAGAAGCGGATTTCAGAGTTTTGTCGATAAAAAAGAGACTTGACGGGCTGCTGGTGGCAAGAGGGCTGGCCGAAGACACGGCCGCGGCCCAGGCGTTGATCGGCGCGGGCGCGGTGTTGGTGAACGGTTTGCCCGGTGCCAAGGCCGGCAGCCGCTACGGTTTGGACTGCTCCCTGGAACTGAAAAAAAAGCAGGCCTATGTCAGTCGGGGCGGCGGAAAACTCGCCGCCGGATTACGGGAATTTGCCCTGGATCCGGCGGGGTTGATCTGCGCCGATATCGGCTGCTCAACCGGCGGCTTTACCGATTGCCTGCTGCAACGCGGGGCGCGGCGGGTCTACTGTGTGGATGTCGGCTACGGCGTGCTGGCCTGGAAGCTCCGGCAAGACGAACGGGTCGTGGTCCTTGAACGGACCAATGCGCGGTTTCTGACCAGAGAGCAGATTCCGGAATCGCTCGACCTGGCGGTCATTGACGCCTCGTTTATATCTCTCGGCCTGCTGCTTGGGCCGCTGTGCGGCCTGTTCCACGGCCGGATCCGGATGGTCGTCCTGGTCAAGCCGCAGTTTGAGCTGCCCCGGCAAAAGGTAGCCAGGGGCGGCGTTGTCAGGGAGGGCTTTCTGCATGAGGAGGCCCTGGAGATGGTCCGCGGCTACGTTACGCGGGCCGGACTTACCTGCAAGGGCGTTGTGGCGTCACCTGTCCGGGGCGCCAAGGGAAACCAGGAATTCCTGATGTATCTCACAGCGGCGGCGCCAGAATCAAGACAATCACGTTACATTGGTGAGGATAACCAAGGAGATCAAAATGAAAAGATATAAACTCGGGCAGTCGTTGACAACAGCGCTTCTGCTGCTCACCTTTTCCGCCCTGATCGCGGTATCGGCCATGGCGGCCGATTATGTCAGTGTGAATAATGACGGTGTTAATCTGCGCTCAGCGCCGAATACCAATGCCAGCATTCTCTATAAACTGCCGGTCGGCTATCCCCTGAAGGTCCTGAAGAGAAAAGGCGACTGGCTCAAGGTCAGTGATTTTGAAAATGACAGGGGCTGGATTTTTTCTTCCCTGGTGTCCAGGTCCAATTATGTCATTGTCAAGGTCAAAGAGGGGAATGTCCGTTCAGGTCCGGGGACAAAGTATCAGAAGATAGGGACCGTTGCCCGCGAGGTTATTCTGCGGCGGCTTAAGACCAAGGGCGACTGGGTGAAAGTGCGGCATCCGAGATTGACCGGCTGGATTTACAAGACGCTGCTCTGGCCCTGAGCCCGGTTTTTTTCAACAGAAAAAGATTACGGGTAATCTCCGACATCTTTACGGCAGTAATTCTCTCAACAGGTCCATCCGGGCCTGCTGAAACCATTTGCGGGCCAGCAGGCCGTCGCCGCTTCTCCCCCCCCCCCGCATACCGGGCCGACCGGGCTACCCGGTACGTCAAGAGTGAAATCAGGATCATCTTATTTTAAAGGAGGATTTCAATGAAAGAAAAGGGTGGGATTTTCATCGTTCTCCTTAATGTTATTGGAAGGTTGATCCCTGGAACTTACTTAAGGACATTTGTGTATCTAAATGGCATCGCCGCAACTCGAAAATTCTTACGTAAAAGTATCGGTAGCTTTTATCGCATGGATCACATTTACGATGTTCTTAAAGAGTTTAAGAAACACTACAGAGGCAATTTTTCCATTTTAGAATTTGGCGTGGCCGATGGCTACTCATTTACCAAAAAGCTCTACGCAGTTCGCTATCTGAAGATGGAGGACCACATTAAGGTTCATGGGTTCGACACCTTTACAGGTCTTCCTGATAAAACGAGTTCGGCAGACAACAGCTTAGTCGCCGGTGGTGAGTGGCGCGAAGGTCACTATAAGGGAAGATATGACAATTTAACGAAGTATTGTCGAAGTAAATATAAAAACTTTAAGTTACACAAGGGACTTTTCGAGGAAACGATTACGGATGATTTCTTAGAAACTCTAGCGGAGCAACCACCGATTTTAATCTGGATTGATTGTGACTACTACTCGTCTACCAAGGTGATCTTCGAGAAGCTCATCCCTTACATACCTACGGGATGTGTCATTTACTTTGATGATATCTACTTCAATTTCAGCTCCCGGTTTACGGGAGAAATGAAAGCCGTGTGGGAGGTTAACCAAGGGGAATTTGGCGAAGGGATAGAGCTCGTGCTTGATTCAGCACTCAGCTGGGATTCCAATCGAGTATATCGCTTTATTAACATTAACCAAAAAAAGAGCTATGAGCTGATAGCCCCTGTCAAAGAGGACCCGGTGCGGCGACGTCGAGATGACTCACCACTTCCATAGGTCTCGGGACAGACTGCGTACAATACAACGATCTGCGGTCCGAAATGTTCAGACCCCTTGAATGCCGCCAGGTATTCGGCGACGGAACCCGGTACCGGTTTCATGTTGCGGCCCGCTGTACTTTAAGGTTTATCATTAAGACGATTTAATTTATCATGGTAGCATAGTTGCTGAATCCGTCCCCTGGCGGGACGGGTATAAAATCCCTGTACAGCCGGAAACCGGATACATGATGACCATCGCGACTCTCGGACCAGAGAAATCCCATGCCTGGCAGGCGGCCGTCCGTTACGCCCCCAATGCCACGATCAGGACCTATCCCCATACCGGCGCCTTGATCGAAGCATTTTCAAGCGGTGAAGCGGAGTTGGCCATCATCCCCATCTATAACACCAGGGAAGGAGAGAATAAAGAGTATTTCCGTCTGGTTGATCAACTCAAGTCTGGTTACTGGATCGACAATATAGTTTTGCCGTCCTATCTCTCTCTGGGTGTCTTCGGGCCCTTTGTCAAGCACGAGAACCTGCGGATGCTGGTTGGGCAGCCGTCCGTTTTTCGCCAGTGCGAAGTGTATATCGGCAATACCTTTCCCGATCTTGCCATGATGTGTGTCCAGGATCTCGACCAGGCCGTTTATGAAATAAAGGAAAGCGGCCTGCATGACCGCGGGGTGATCGATACCGAGGAGATGCTGAAGTCGCACGGGCTCTACATCCTGGAGCGGGAAGTCGTGCCGCATAACCGGACCCGTTACGCGGTGCTGGGGCCGGAACTGGCCGTGGAAACAGGCTATGATGCCACGGCCTTTATCACCATCCCCCTGGATGACCGGCTGGGCATGCTGGTCGATATCCTGGGTGAATTCACCCGGCGCGGCATCAATATTCTCGATATGCGCTCGGAAAACGATATCAAAACCCAGAAACTCCAAGTCTACATAGAGATAGAAGGGCATGTCCAGGACGAGGTGGTGGCCGAGGCCATCGAGCAGATCGAAAAACGGGTGATCGGTCTGCACAAATCCGTCCGGCTGCTGGGCAGTTTTCCCCGGGTTGACATGCGGACCAGGTATATCAAATCATTCGGCTTCATCGGCACCGGCGAGATGAGCCGCTGGTTTGCCGACCGGCTGGAAAATGAAGGCTATCGGGTCATGATGGCCGGCAGGACCACGGCCCTGCGACCGGAGGAGATGATCAGCCAGGTGGACGTGGTGGTGATCTGCGTGCCGATCAGCGTCACCGCCGAAACGGTGCGCAAGTATGGTCACTTGCTGGCAGACGGCAAGGCCCTGATTCTCCTGGCCGGGGAGTCGGAAAAGACCTTGGCGGCGGCCCTTGAAGCTACCGGTGAAAATGTGGAACTGATGCTGGTCCACAACCTGTGGGGGCCGCAGGCGGCAACCATGAAGGACAAGAATGCCATCGTGGTCCGGACCGCCCGCAGCGGCAGGCTCTGTAGTGAATTCGAGGCATTTCTCTACAAACATGGGGCGGATATTTATCATGATTCGGCCCAGCGGCACGACCTGCTCATGGGCATCGGCCAGAAGCTGCCCACGGTCGTTGCCGTTGCCCTGGCCATGACCCTGGATGCGCACGGCATTACCAGCGAGGATATCGCCAGTCACTGCACCCTGACCTCCCTCTATCCCATTCTCGCCATGGCCCGGGTTCACTCGCAGAATCCACGGACCTATGCGGAGATCATGTCAAGCCGGGGCGACAGCCGCAAAATTGTCGGTGACTTTGCCAAGAATCTGCAGACCGTCATGGCACTGGCGGATGAAGGCCGGATTGCCGAACTCCGCGCCCTGATTGACCGGAATTGTCAACACCTGACCCGTGATTTCCTGCAGGACCGGATGCTCCAGGCCAAGGCGGTTGACGAGGTACTTGGACGCATGATTTAGTAGTTCCGCTCTTGACCGGACCCCGGTCAGTGGTTAGGTTAGGATGCGGGATATAAATGAAGAAGCGTTTAGTTATTGATTCTTCATGCAGGATTTCCGGTCGGTGACCGGTTCATTTAAATACGAGTACGAGTAGGGAGCCTCCACGTTTTATGATGTCTTCTGCCTTAGATTTTCTTGACGACAAATATATCTGTCCGCATTGCCACCAGGAGATGACCCTGTGCGACGCCCCGCCGGTGCATGTCGGTGACGGCCTGGGCTGGGGATGCGAATATCTCTTTATCTGCCTGAACGACGAATGCAAGCTTTTTGTCAATGGCTGGAAATATATCGAAAACCAGTACGGCCACATGGGTTCATACCGTTACATGCGGATGCCCAACAGCAACGAATCGTACAACATGATGGTCGGCAGCAGGCTTGCCTTTACAGGGAGCATTGTCGATCCCGAGCAGATCAGAAGCCAGAACGAGCGTTTCTGCAAAGAAAAAGAGGCTATTGCCAAACTCGATACCTGTGTCGAGGAGCACAACCTGGAACCGGTTCTGTACCTGCTTCTTGATCCTCACCCCAGCCTGGATGTCCGGAAACGCGCCGCCGAACTGCTGAAAGAACTCAACGATCTTTCATGCATCGACCCCCTGCGTAACCATGACTTCAAGGACACTTTTCTTGAGCAGTCTGTCAACATGGCCATTTCGGCCATTCTTGCCAATCATTTCATGAAAGAATGCCCCTTCTGCGCGGAGATTATCAAGGCCCAGGCCAAACTGTGTAAGCATTGTCAGAAGGAGCTGGTCTGACCCGAGCGACTTTCTTCTTGCCAAAAGCAGCACTGCTTTGTATAAAATCCATACCTTACGTGGTGGGCGTAGCTCAGCTGGTGGTAGCACCTGGTTGTGGCCCAGGAGGTCGTGGGTTCAAGTCCCATCGCTCACCCCATGTACATTACCAAGGGATTCAAGCTAATTAGCTTGAATCCCTTTTTTTATTTGCCCGCGCTGTCGTAACCGGCCAAGGTATCTTAATCGTATTTTTCAATTAATTGGAAACCTTGGTCCACTTTGTTTGAACCCTGGATCAGTGCGTGGAAGCGGCTCAGTTGCATGTGCAATTGTAGTTCTGCCGGCACGATTTGCTTGATTAGTCGTCCCTTGCGGAGTACAAAGAAAAGAAGTCTTCAATGAAGTGCGTCCCAATGCAGTGGCGCTGCCACGGGATGTGCGGGTGCATTACGCGTTTGTTCAAACTGATGAAAACCTCTACTATGTGGTCATGCAGATAGAAATTCTTTGCCAAAGTCACCATTGAAACCCCATTTTTCTCTTCAACCATAGGCGAAAACATGGTTTCAAGATGGTATTCACGGACAAGATATCCCTTCTGAACAAACGCGTAATGCACTCCTTGCATTATGTCATGATCAGAGGAATAGAACGCCGAAAGATATTCAATGATGATAAAGATCGTGAAAACTTTATTGAACGGCTTTCTATTCTCCTGCCTGCAACCAAGACCCAATGCTACGCCTGGTCATTTTTATCTAATCACGCCCATTTTTTGTTAAAAAGCGGCCCCGCCGGCATTGCCGCCCTGATGCACAGATTGCTTACCGGTTATGCGGTATCGTTTAGCAGAAGGCACCGCCAGTTGGAACAGGATTGCATAACCGCAAGGGGGGGCGGAAAAGGACCGGGTTCAGGCCAGGGATTTACTCTGCTACTGGGCGGTGGTTGAATTGGGAATGCCCATGGTTGACCTGGCGAGGAAATTTGCCATAACGCCGACCGCTGTAAGTCACGCAGTTCAGCGAGGAGAGAAGATGGCCAAGGAACGAGGTTGCCAACAGGAAGCTTGAGTTATTTTAATATTTAAGGTCATCCCCATATTCACTCTGTGCTCATCACTTCGGTGGACTGTCAATTTTCGGTTGTTATTTCGAGGGGGGAGTCTGTGGAATCTGGGTGCCATGCCACACTGCAACTATCCACATAGCGTTATTTTTCACCTTATAGAAAAATCTTACGGGGCAACGATAACTTCGCGATATGGGAGGTCAGTAAATTCAGGAATGGTCCGGCCTGACTTGGGGTGACCAATCAGTCGTAAAAGAGTCTACTCTACTTTTTTCCGAAAAGAAATTGCTGCAGAGGGTTTATCTCGGCGGATATACGCAAGTGCATTAAAAAACTGTTTGCGTGCTGTCGGAGTAAAAACTATTTTCATATTATTCCGCCAGCATTTCGTCAGCCTCTGCTAATACTGTTTTCAGATCGTATCCAACTCCGGCTTCGATCTCCTTTTCGCCACGGGCAAGCAGACGCAATATTTCAAGTTCGTGTTGAGTATATTCATACTCTTTCATGCTGACCATCACGGCTGCGGCATGCCCCCGTTGTGTGATAAACAGAGGGCCACGAGAAGATGACAGCCTTTTGACAACTCCACTGGCACTTTGACGAAGATCCGAAATAGGAATTATTTGGGGAGTTTTTGGCATTTAAGTACCTCCTAAACGTATGGTTAATGGTACAATTATTCAATTGGAGAGGCAAGTAAACAATAGTATATGATTTATCAGGATTATTTTTCACAACCGGCGGAATCGCCGAACCAGACGGTTCAGTTGACCAGTAAAAAAAGGAGGGGACGACCTTAAATAGTTAAATAACTTGGTATAAAGTATATTTGGCCGTATGCATACGGCCATGCTCAGGATAGCCCGAATAGATACACCCGGTCTCTTGCATCATGTCATGATCAGAGGAATAGAATGCCGCGAAATCGTCGATGATCGCAATAGATTTGTGCTTCGTATGGGGGGCTGTCTTCAGAGACAAGGACAGTTATTCCGGCAATTAGCAAAATAATACGAAATAAAAATCAATAGGTCGACGAGTTCAACGACGGCCAGACGGCCCCGCTGATTCAAATCGGCTCTTGGACCCCTCGGGTTTTAATTGACGCGTGACGTAATTCGTCATATAGTGTAAGTATGATAAAAAGCTTCAAGTGCAAAGATACGGAAAAACTTTTTGATGACGTAAATGTAAAGCGATTCAGAAGTATTTCCAGAGTGGCAAGAATCAAACTTGAGATCCTAAATGCGGCTGTTTTTTTGCAAAGTTTGCGAGTTCCCCCAGGAAATAGGCTGGAACAATTAAAAGGCAACTGGAAAAGGCAGCATAGTATCAGGATTAACGACCAGTGGCGTATTTATTTCGTATGGTCGGGAGAAAATGCCACCGACGTAGAAATTGTTGATTATCACAAGGGGTAAAATCATGGCAACAAAACTAACTCCAATCACTCCGGGCGATGTATTATTGGAAGAATTCCTTAAGCCAATGAAAATTACTCAAAATCAATTGGCAAAAGACATTAATGTCCCTGCAAATAGAATCAGTCAAATTATACATGGCAAAAGAGAAATTACTGCGGATACTGCATTGCGTCTCAGTAAATATTTTGGAATTGAACCGGAATTCTGGCTCAATCTACAGGTGCGGTACAATATGAAAATAGCCAAGAGTAAAGTCGGTAAAATGATAGAAAAAGAAGTCAAACCTCACCTTTCTCGAACTGACTCATGCAATCTTGTAACGGCATAACTTGTTGATTTAAAAGGAAACAAAAGCCAAGCAAGTCAATTGAGTTGACCCGTGTTAATGGCACTCCATATAGAGCCATTTCTGGATCACCTTAATCGATCCACTTGAAGATCACGCTAATCGAGCCACCCTGTGATCATCATAATGGAGCCACCTGGTGATCAGGTTAATCGGGCCACTTTTCAGTGTCTGCGCAAGCAAGCTTGCTCCTCCACCCGTGAGTCTCGCGGCTCAATAGCCCGGCCTGTTGGCCTGAAAAACAAAAGTTGACACCAGGGCTAAATTTGGTACCATAAAAAGACTGGAGGTGAAATCATGAATATATCAAGCGACATAAAACCTGTAACTTATCTCAAGTCCCGATCAGCCGATCTCTTGAAGCAAATTAATGACACGCATCGCCCTGTAATTATTACACAAAATGGCAAGCCAAGAGCTGTGGTGCAAGACCCGGAAAGCTTTGAGAACATGCAAAATGCTATTGGGATATTAAAGCTTATCTCAATGGGTGAAGAGGATATACGGGCAGGAAAAACTCATAGCCAGGAAGAGGTATTCGCCTTAATTGAAAAGAATTTGAAGAAGAAATGAGTATCAAATTCAAAGTAATATGGTCGGAGTCTGCCTATCAAGATCTTGCCAATATCATTCAATACATAGCAGAAAATAGTCCCTCAAACGCCCAAAAGACCTTAGCCAAAATCAAAAAAACTGTCGCTGGGTTATATTTTTCCCCCGAACGAGGTCGCATTGTTCCTGAGTTGCAAGACCAAAACATCGTAATGTACAGAGAGTTAATAATCGCTCCTTGGCTGGTAATGTATCGAATATCTGAAAAAAATGTTTTGGTTCTATCTGTAATCGATTCCAGGCGAAATGTGGAAGATATCCTGTTGAAAAAGTTAACAAATCTAAGATTATAAGCATAGGTAGGGACGACCTTAAACAGTTAAATAATTTGACATAAAGTATATTCGGCCGTATACATACGGCCATGCCCAGAACAGCCCGAATAGATACTCCCGGTCTCCTGCATCATGTCATGATCAGGGGAATAGAACGCCGGAAGATATTCAATGATGATAAAGATCGTGAGGACTTTATCGAACGGCTCTCTATTCTCCTGCCAGAAACCAAGACCCAGTGCTACGCCTGGTCCTTTTTATCGAATCACGCCCATTTTCTGTTAAAAAGCGGTCCCGCCGGTATTGCCGCCCTGATGCATAGATTGCTTACCGGTTATGCGGTATCGTTTAACAGAAGGCACCGCCGCCATGGCCAGCTTTTTCAAAACAGATATAAGTCTGTTATCTGCCAGGAAGATGCCTATCTGCAGGAACTGGTCAGGTATATTCATCTGAATCCTCTCCGGGCCAAGGTTGTGATTGATCTGCCGGCCCTGGCTCGCTATCCCTATTGCGGCCATAGCGCTTTGCTGGGGAAGAAAAAGAGGAAATGGCAAGCGACTAAATACGTATTAGGTTTTTTTGGCAGCAGGGTTGGTGAAGCGAGGAGTAATTATGAGACCTATGTTAAAGCAGGCCTTTCCCAGGGGCGGCGGCCCGAGCTGGTGGGAGGCGGTTTGATACGAAGTCTTGGTGGCTGGGACGAAGTGAAAAAGCTGAGACAGCGCGGCCGGGACCGCATCAAGAGCGATCAACGAATATTGGGGGAGAGTGACTTTGTAAGTGATGTCCTTTCGGAATCAAAAGAACAATTCTCCCGGAAATACAGGCTCAAAATCCTGGGCTATGATTTTGAAAAAGTTGCTGGGAGAGTCTCCGGCATATTCCAGTTGGAACAGGATTACATAACCGCAAGAGGGCGGCAAAAGGACCGGGTTCGGGCCAGGGATTTACTCTGCTATTGGGCGGTGGTTGAATTGGGAATGCCCATGGTTGATCTGGCGAGGAAATTTGCCATAACGCCGGCCGCTGTAAGTTACGCAGTTCAGCGAGGAGAGAAGATGGCCAAGGAACGAGGTTACCAGCTGGAAGCTTGAGTTGTTTGAATATTTAAGGTCCCCCCCCTGTTTCCCTAGTTGGGGTTGCTCCGCATGTTTACCGCCCCTGAGCCGTGCCGATAGGATGGACCGCTCCGCTCGCAAGCTCGCTTTACAGCGGTCCATCCTATAGCCGACTGTCGAGTAAACTCGAATGCCCTTGAAGGTTCCGCGCTGCGCGCTCCACCTATCAATGGCGTTCGAGCCGACTGCGATTCTTGGTGTCTGCGCAAGCAAGCTTGCTCCGCCACCTGCGAGTCTCGCGGCTCAACAGCCGGGTTAGGCATAAGGAATAAGGTAACCGTTCACGGTAGTTCAAGGGCGATGGGTGGTTTCAATCGATATGTGAAAAAATAATTACCACACCACTCTTGAAATAGTTCGCGCTTGAATGTATAGTCTAATTATACATTTCGTGAAAATTGGAGGTACGCAATGAAAGCTACAGTGGTCGATTTAAGATACAAAATGAACGATGTGCTCAAGGCTCTTGACAGGAATGAAAAGGTTACAGTCCTCTACCGTGGTAAAGTAAAGGGTGTTTTGATCCCACCTGAAAAGAAAAAACATTTAAAAATTACCGATCATCCATTTTTTGGTATGTCCGCCCAGGACACTAACAAGTCAGTCTTGGATGAACTTAATGACTTGAGGAAGCCGAGATACAATGATCTTTGATACTGATATATTCATTTGGGCAGAGCGAGGCAATGAAAAGGTCGCCAAACTAATGGAAAAGACTGAGGAAAAGTTTCTTTCCATACAGACTTACATGGAGCTTTTGCAGTGTGCCAAAAATAAAATCCAGCACAAACATGTCAAAGACTTCTTAAGTTCATTCGGCTTTATTGTCCTTCCCTTGACCGAAAACATTGGTCACCGTGCTTCAATCTACGTTGAAGAATACACTCTATCTTCTAGTATTAGGTCAGGTGACGCTATAATAGCTGCAACAGCTGTCGAAAATAACATGACCCTTTCCTCAAGTAATGTAAAGCACTTCAAGGTGATAAAAGAATTAAAATTGAAAGTTTTTAAGCCTTAATGCCAGAGTAGCAAATGTAGCCCTCAAGTATCAACAGAATCACATATCAAGGCACTACAGCCGACCGCAAGTAGTACAGTTGATTTTCGTTACGATTTTGCCTTCACAATCTTTTCCGTCAGCTGCACCTCTTTCCTGGCGGCGGCTGTGGGGTAACCGTTCACCTGCACCCCATCTTTGTCCGTTTCGCCCTCCTCAGGTACAGGGAGTACACCTCGGAGGGCGAAACGAACGAATCTGGGGCACATCTGAACGGTTACAGTTACGAGTTGAGGGTAGTTTATTGCCTCTGGTGAACGGTTACGCTGTGGGAAGGGGGGGCGACCTTAAACAGTTAAACAACTTGGCATAAAGTATGTTTGGCCGTATGCATACGGCTATGCCTCGGATAGCCCGAATAGATACTCCCGGTCTCTTGTATCATGTCATGAACAGAGGAATAGAACGCCGGAAGATATTCAATGATGATAAAGATCGTGAGAACTTTATCGAACGGCTCTCTATTCTCCTGCCAGAAACCAAGACCCAATGTTACGCCTGGTCATTTTATCGAATCACGCCCATTTTCTGTTAAAAAGCGGTCCAGTTGGAACAGGATTATATAACCGCAAGAGGGAGGCAAAAGGACCGGGTTCGGGCCAGGGATTTACTCTGCTATTGGGCTTGTGGTAGGTGGGAGTTTAAAAAAGAGGTCTAAGGGTGATTTTTGTACACGTCTTTTCTGTGGCCAATTTTTACAACCAAAATGATCAATGTATCATTATGAATTTCATAAATAATTCGGTAATTGCCAGAACGAATTTTATGAAAAGAATTATCTCCTTTCATCTTGGTGGTATTAGGGTCTGGCAAATTGCTGCCAAGCTCATCGATTTTCTTTTTTATCCGCACCAAGTCACGCTTGGGAAACCGTTTCAAGCTTTTCAGCACAGCTGGTCGAAACTGTATAGAAAACTGCACTTGTTAAAGTCCCAGTTCTTGCCAAATTGCCTGAGCAGAGAGATTGTCTCCAGGTTCCGCAAGAGCCTTTTTGGCATCTTCAATGTCCATACGGTCTTCAAGTTGCTGAAGCAATTCAAGCTCGTCAATAGACACCAAAGCGGCAATTTTTTGCCCTCTCCGGGTCAAAACAATAGGTTCTTTGCCATATGCGACCTTATTAACAATATCAGCAAAGTTTTTTCGAGCATCTGCGGTAGAAATCGTGGTAGCCATGTTGGATCTCCTTATGTGTACTTTATGAACAAAATGTACAACAGGTACCTTTTTGTGTCAAACAATATAAACAGATAACCCCTTCATTTTCCGATTCCTGTAAGTGGCTTTTGGTTTGAGTAACACCGCGTATGCTCTCACCCTGATACCGGCAAGCGAGGTGACGTCGTCGAGGTCGCGGTGACTGCCTGGACGTAACTGATCACAGGGTGTGAAACTCTGCGCTATTCCTTACATCCAACCTGTAAACCTTCACAGGCACCCCATCTTCACGCGGTCACTCCCGCCCGCATAGAGGGACTATAGCGAACGGAAGCGACTACGTAAATCTGTGGCACCTGTGAAGGTTTACGCCTGGACAGCCACACGCCCCCGGCAAGGCCGAGATTGGATTATACCTGAATCCGTGACGGTTTGAGGTGATGCTCTATGCAATATATGGAATTTATTGTATTATTGCTGAATAAGCACATTGCCCGTCTTCACCGCGCCGCCCTTCGGGGCGTTCGAGAACGGCACATCTGCTGCGTTGGCAACTCGTTGATATCACACCAGGATAATCAACATCGTTGGAGCCTTGCATCTGCACCGTTCTCGAACGCTCACGGATTCAGGTTATATCCCGGTTATTTAAAAAACCGCCGGCCGATCTTGAGATCGACAAGACGCGTATTCGCACCTTCGATACCAAAATCATTATCGTTGATCAGGAATAATTCATGTTTGTCGAGAATAGCAACCCCCTCGACCTTGCTTGGTAAGGCATCAGGTGGCAAATCGACGGCTGAATCCAGGGCAATTTCCTTTGCGATCGGGGCGATTGCCACGCTGGCCAGGTCCGTCACCTGTTCCAGGGACGGTGAGGTCACGGTATCGTCCCACTCCGAATACAGGATATTGGTGGCACCATCCAGGTTGATGCGATACAACTTGGTGGTCTTGTTGATACGTTCAAGGACAATCAGCTTGTCATTCCCGTAGGCGACCATCTCGCTGACCTTGACCTTGCTCTGTTTGCTCGTGCTGTCGGCCAGAAAAGTCTCCGGCGTGTCTATTACGTAAACATACTCACCGATGATTTCCTCGTTCTGCCGGTCCATTTTGAACAAACGGACATTGCGTGATTTTTTGTAAGTTTTTTTGTTTGGATTTGCCAACGGGCTCTGCATGATGAAATAAATGTATCTTTCATCCGGTGATACGGCAATTGATTCAATGCCGCGATTAAGTTTGCGCTTGCTCAGGATCGCCGGCAATACTCCGACAACCGGGTAATTCGCCCCATTCAGTTCTCCGGCAACGCCCACGGGCACCAACCGTTCCAGGACTTCACCGGCCGCCGATACATGCACCAGGCTCGGCGCATATTCTTCGCTCACCCAGAAGGTGCCGTCCGACAGACGCAGCAGGGCCTCGGTATCCAGGCCGTTTGCATCAAGGCCAATCGTATTGCCCTGTTTATCGTAAGCGGTCTCGGTCGTCATCGAGGTAAGCGGATTCGGCAAACCGGAGATCTGTTTGCCGGTTGCATCCTTCAGCCGGATAACCTCGGTAATCTTCCAGCCATGATGTCCATGTCTCTGCAACTTGAAAATAGAGGGTGAGTAATTGGCAATCGGGAAGATTTTACCGTCCGCACAGATATCAGCGCCGATAATATCCACGTCATCATCACACTTCACATTTACGCCCCGGTCGCTGATCGTATAAACCGTATTGCGATCATCACCGGGGTAATGGAAGGCGCCACTGCCGATACCGGTACTGAATTTCAGCGTTGTGTCGTAGTTTATTCCGTCGGAAAAATTCACGGTATCAAGCGGCCGGATCAAAATCTGCGAATGTGCTTTAAATCCATGATGTTTGTGTCGAGATGCTGCCGCCCTGGCACTGTTCCGATAGGTTTTCATACCGCCGGCAGTGGCCGCCCGGGGCAGCGCCGCCGCCAGAGACAGAACAAAAAAACCGGTTAAAAGAGATGTTACTGGATACAAAACCTTTTTCATGATGCGACTCCTCCTTAAAATAGATTTTTAGAGATGCTGTTCCCTGAACGGGATTTATCTCTTCAGAATCAAGATGACCGCCTAAAACTAGGTTTTGGTTAAAATACGTTTATGTTTTCGTGAAAAAGAAGAATTCTTTACTTGGTTTTCTGCGGAAGCGGCAGCCAGTGAGAGGGACGGAACGACCCCGGAAAGGATTTCCGATCAGAGCTTGAGGCCGGAATATCCTGCTCCAAGGTCATACGGGGCCACACGAAAGCCCATGTTGCGATAGTGGGCCAACGCCTTTCCTTCCCGGTAATTTTCGTGGAGGATACTGACCGGGTCGACATTGATAAAGAGGCATCCCGGCAGGTTAAGCCTGGAGAACTGCATGATCACCAGTCCTCGGCATAAAAAATCAAGCTGGGCCCGGCAGCCGCATTTGGTTGCGGCGTCAAACAGCATCGTCGGTGAAAGAGCTGCGGAATTGAAAAAGCGGTCAGGGATAGGTTCATGGGTGGGTTGCGATGAATAAACGCCTCCCGGCCGGGAGGCGTTTATTCACAGATGGTCGATTTATCGCGATTCTGAAACAGATTCCCGGAGCGGGGGTGTCAGGAGTTCTGCAGCAATCGCGCCATGTCTTTGGCAAAATAGGTGATGATAATATCCGCGCCCGCCCGCTTGATGGAGAGCAGCGTTTCCGCCATGACCCGGTCACCGTCAATCCAGCCGTTCCGGGCCGCGGCCTTGATCATGGCATACTCACCGCTGACATGGTAGGCGGCGATGGGCAGGTCGAATTCATCGTGCAGGCGGCTGATAATGTCAAGATAGGCCACTGCCGGTTTGACCATGAGGATGTCCGCGCCCTCGTCAACGTCCAGTGTCGCTTCCCGCAAGGCCTCGCGGCTGTTGGCCGGGTCCATCTGGTAACTGCGGCGATCGCCGAACTGGGGGGCGCAGTCGGCGGCGTCCCGGAAGGGGCCGTAAAAAGCGGAGGCGTATTTGACCGCGTAGGACATGATCGGGACCATGTGAAAGTTGTTTTCGTCCAGCAGCGCGCGGATTTCGCCGACCCGGCCGTCCATCATGTCCGACGGGGCGACCATGTCGGCGCCGGCCCGGGCATGGGACAGGGCGGTGAGGGCCAGGAGTTCAAGGGTGGCGTCGTTGTCCACCTCGTTGCCGATGAGACAGCCGCAGTGGCCGTGATCCGTGTACTCACAGAGGCAGACATCGGTCACTACCGTGAGGTCGGGGGCCGAGTTCTTCAGTTCCCGGATGGCGCGCTGGACAATGCCGTCCCGGGCATGGGCGCCGGAGCCCATCGGGTCCTTTTTTTCGGGCAGGCCGAAGAGGATGACCGACCTGACGCCTGTCTCCAGGCACTCTTTCGCCTCCCGGCCCAGCTGGTCGACCGTGATCCGGTGAACGCCCGGCATGGATGAGATCTCCTCCCGTCTGCCCTTGCCGGGCATCACAAAGAGCGGGTAGATCATCTGGTCCGGTGCCAGGCGGGTTTCTCTGATCATGGCGCGAAAGGTATCATTCTGCCGCATCCGGCGGGGGCGGTATTCAGGGAAGACCATGCGTGTTACTCCTTGTCAGGTTGAATGTTCAATGCCTTTATTTTTTTGTGCAGATGGCTCCGTTCCATGCCGATCTGTTCGGCGGTCTGCGAGATGTTCCAGTTGTTTTCCTGCAGCTTGACTTTGAGATAATCGCATTCAAACCGGCTCCGGGCCTCCTTGAAACCGACATGCCCATAGGTGTGTACCTGCACCGGCCTGGCCGCCTGACTCTCGGACATGCCCAGGAAAAGGGCCACGTTATTGTCGGCGATCACGTTGTCCGGAGTCATGATGATAAGACGTTCGATCAGGTTCCGCAACTCCCGCACATTCCCCGGCCATGAATGGCGCATGAGGACATCCATGGCCTTGGCGGAGAACTTTTTCTCCCCGAGTCCTTTCCGGCGAAACTGCTGGAGAAAGGCTTCGACCAGGAGGGGGATATCCTCGAGCCGTTCCCGGAGAAACGGGACCTGGATCGGGACCACGTTCAGGCGGTAGAACAGGTCGGGCCGGAAGGTCTCCTTGACGATTTCTTCCTCGAGGTTCTTGTTGGTGGCCGCCAGCACCCGGACATCGACCCGGATCGTCCGGCTGCCGCCGACCCGCTCGAATTTTTGTTCCTGCAGGATGCGCAGCACCTTGGCCTGGCTTTTGAGACTCATGTCTCCTATTTCATCCAGGAACAGGGTGCCGCCGTCCGCCTGGTCGAATTTGCCCTGCCGGCGGCCGGTGGCGCCGGTGAAGGCCCCTTTTTCGTGGCCGAAGAGTTCCGATTCGATCAGGTCTTCGGGGATGGCGGCACAGTTGACCTCGATCATGGGCCGGGAACTGCGGGTCGATTTGTCATGAATGGTCTGGGCGACAAGCTCTTTGCCCGTACCATGCCCGCCCCGGATGAGAACCGACGCATCGGTAGGGGCAACCAGCTCGATCTGCTCCCGGACCTTGCTGATGGCCACCGAGTTGCCGGTCAGCCTCGGCGTGGCGGTGGATCGGTCCCGGAGAATTTTGTTGTCCCGTTCAAGCCGGGCAACATGCAGCCCCTTGTTGATCGCCAGGATAATCTTGTCATAGGAGAGGGGCTTTTCGATGAAGTCGAAGGCCCCGCTCTGGGTGGCCTGAACCGCTGTTTCAATGGTGCCGTGGCCCGAGATCATGATCACCGGCAGATCAAAGCGTTTTTTTATCTTTTCCAGGGCGACCAGGCCGTCCATGCCCGGCATCCAGATATCGAGCAGCACGAGATCCACATCTTTCTGCTCCAGCATGTCCAGGCCGTCTTCCGCGGAAGCTGCGGTCAGCGGTGAGAATCCCTCGTCGGCAATAATTCCGGACAGGGAATCCCTGATGGACTCTTCATCATCAATGATCAGGATGGTGCCGGACATGTCTGTTTTTGTCGTCTTGGTTCGAGTTTACGGGTGGCGGCCAGGGTGTGTTACTCCGTTCGGCCTTTCTGGAAAACGGTATCAATCATATCAGCTATCCATGGGGAGCTCAACGATAAACACCGAGCCCGAGGGTCGATTGTCTATGACCCTGATGGTGCCGTTGTGCTCCGTGATAATGGTATTGGCAATGGCCAGGCCCAGGCCGGTCCCTGATTTTTTGGTGGAAAAATACGGTTCAAAGAGACGCAGCTTGATTTTTTCCTTGATCCCGGGGCCATTGTCGGCCACCCCCATGGCGACCGTCCGGTCCTCCTGGTTGACCCGGAAGGTGATCCGGATCTCCCCGCCCCCGGAGAGTACGGTGACGGCGTTGTCCAGCAGGTTGATCAGGACCCGTTTGATCTGGACCGGGTCAAAGGAGAGCTCGGGGATGTCGTCGCGGCAGGACAGGCTGAAGTTGATGTGCTTATGCGCCTCCCGGTAGAGGATCAGGGTATCTTCGGCCATGCTGACCAGGCTGCCGGGTTTCTTCTTGACCTGCGGCATCCGGGCGAAGTTGGAAAATTCGTTCACCAGCCACTTGATCTCGTCGACCTGTTTGACAATGGTCCGGGTGCACTGGTCAAAGATTTCCCGGTCTTCGCCGATTTTGTCCAGGTAGCGTTTCCTGAGTCTCTGGGCGGAAATCTGGATCGGGGTCAGGGGATTTTTGATTTCGTGGGCGATCCGGCGGGCAACCTCCTGCCAGGCCGCCAGGCGCTGGGCCTTTTCCAATTTTGTCAGGTTGTCGAAAACGATGACATAACCTAGAGGCTGCTGCTGTTCGTCTTCAAGACGGGTGATGTTGATCAGCAGAGAGAACGTCTCGCCCCGGCGGACCGTCAGGTGGAGATGACGTTCGATCTGCTGCCGGCCCGATTCCTGCAATTCCTTGAAAAAACCTTCCAGGATGGCGACATGGGGCCGGATCAGGATATGATGAAAGTCTTTGTTCAGAAAGTTCCGCGGGTCGATTTTCAGGAGTTCTTCGGCAAACTTGTTAATGGTCGTAATCTCATTCCGTTCATTGATGGCAATGACCCCGGCCGCCACGTTCTTCAGGACCGTTTCCATGTAGTGACGCCGCTGCTCGGAGATGATATTGCTCTGCTGCAGGGCCTTGTGGGCTTCCGCCAGTTTGAGGTTGCTGGCGGAGAGATCCGAGGTCATCCGGTTGAAAGAATCCACCAGCAGTCCCATCTCGTCATCGGATTCTTTTTCCAGGACAAAGTCCAGTTCGCCTTCGGCAACCCTGCGGGTGGCCTCGGCGAGTTTGTTGATCGGGCCGGTCAGGCCGTGGGCGATATAAAACCCGAACCAGATGGCCCCGAAGAGGATCAGCAGGGTGATGATGAGCAGCATGATGAGCAGGCTGAACTTGATCGGCGCCTTGAGCATGATCAACTGCCGGTAATCGTTGATGCCTTTTGAAATGGTCTGCATCCGGGCCAGCTGCTCGGCGGGAATGAGGAGCGTCGTGATCAGGTAGTGCGAGTTCCCCCGGATGCCGGGCAGGTTGACATGGGCAATCGAGCGCACGAGTTCGCCGACAGAGGAGTCCTGGGTGATGACCTCGAGTTTCTTGTTATCCCGGGCCAGGCGCAGGGCCTCGGTGGGAATTTCAGGCAGAACGATGGAGAGAAGCCGGTTGCCGCGTTTGGAAACAAGATCCTCCGCCCCTTCGTTCATCAAGGTCAGGGCATCCGGCACCCCCGGAGGGGGATCGCGCAGAATGACGGCAAATAATTTCCCGACCTCGGCCCGGGTCGGCCCGCCGTTCCGGATGTTCTCCAGCCGGCGGGCCAGCCGTTTGCCCATGTTCTCGGATTCGCTTTCCGTTTGGTGAAAGATGGACTGGGCCAGTTTGAGGGAAGACTGCAGCGAGTCTTCGACATTGCTGTTGAACCAGTAATCCATGGAGGTGGAAATAAAACTCAGGGCGATAATAAAGAGGATCGCCGTGGGCACGATGGACAGGGAAACAAAGGAGACGACCAGCCGGGTGCGGAGCTTGCTGCCGAGAATCCTCTGGCTGCGCTCGAAGATCAGTTCCACCAGGTTGCGCAGGATCAGGTAGAGCATGAGCAGCAACAGCAGCCCGTTGAGGTTGATCAGGGTAAAGATCAGGATGGTGCTGCTGATCGGCAGCGAAAAGGTGCCTTTGAGCAGGAGATGCTGCAGAAAGGCGAAAAATGGAATCAGGATGCAGCAGAACAGAATGACATAGCGAATATAAAGCTTTTTCTTCCGTCGCTGCTGAGAGGTGAGCATGACCGTCTAATACCTGAATTCTATGGTGCGCCAATCCGTTTCAAAATCCCAGAGAGAAATGAAGGGAATGAGGTAATGGATGTTAAACGGCAGCTTCTTTTTGGCCAGCTTCGCCTTGACATGCAGCGCGTAGGGGGCGTCGGGAATGAGTTTGTCGCGGGGGATAATTTTTATGCCGCTCAACTCCGCCATGATCTCCTTGGCCTTGGCCAGGGAGTCCGTGGTGACCACGTGGTTGTTTTTCTCGGAGAGTTGGATGTGGTATTCTTCTTTCAGGGTGTCATAGGTGAGGGTGTGGTGGATGGTCAGTTCCGTCAGCGTGGTGTCGGGCCAGTAGTCGATCACCTTGTCCAGTTCGATAAGGAAGGTAAAGGTTATGGGGATACCGTTGCGGATACCCTTGATCATTTCAGGCGTAAAGCTGTTTTTTACCGTGCAGAAAAAGAGCAGGTCGGTCTCCGAGGTGGTGATAATGATATCCGATATGTCCGCCTTGGGCTGGTCCCCGGCGCTGACCGGGAAAGGATGCACGAAGACGGGCAGGAGAATAAACAGCAGAAAAAGATAGATTATGGGAGAGGATAATGATTTCATGGGTTTTCGAGCCGATATTTTTATCAGGATTATATCCTGCTTTTGTAAGAGTTCTCCGGAGCCGATTCAACCCGGTTCTTCTGCCGTACAGCAGGACCTGAATCCGTGACGGCTGGAGGTAATGTTTCAGGCAATATGTGGAATTTATTGCATTGTTGACAAATAAGCGCATTTTTTGGTCTTCACCGCGCCGCCCTGCGGTCCGCCCGGGAACGGCGCCTCTGCTGTGTTGGCAACTTGTTGATATCACACCAGGATAATCAGCATCGTTGCCGCCTTGCATCTGCACCATTCTCGAACGCTCACGGATTCAGGTTGGAGTTTACCCGGGCCACGGGTTCGCAGGGGCAGGGCGGAGTTTCTCTATGCAGGGAGCCCTGATTATACAAAGAGGCGAGCTCAGACTCCGCGGGGTGCAGGCGAACCCTTACCTGCTTTTTATTATATTGGCGCGGGGGCTGTGTGCCGTTCGATTTTCCTGTTTTGAACAAACCTGCTTTTTTTTACCCGATAACAAAATATTTGTCCATAAATACACGTTGGTTGTTCCCCGGTTGCATGTTTGTCTCTTTCTGATTATCTTGTTGACTATTATGTCACCCCGTCCCAAAAAGATACGCCGTTGTGCGGCGCAGGTCTGCCACCGGGCCTTTAAGCCCACGGGTACCCCGATGACCGAGCTGAAACAGATTCCCCTGTATCGTGATGAACTGGAGGTCCTCAAACTCTGTGATATGGAGGGATTGTTCCAGGAAGAGGCCGGCGAGAGAATGGGGATTTCCCGCGGCACGGTGCAGCGCATCCTGACTTCCGCCCGCCGCAAGACCGCCGAGGCCCTGGCAACCGGCGCGGCCCTTATTTTTGCCGAAGATATTCCCTGAGGGCTGCGAAAAATATATACCGTAACACCGCCCGGCTTTGGGTGTGATCCTGGGCATTACTCTTGTCCGGAGCCCTGCATGATTTCTGTCGTCGACATTCCCTGTTTGACAGAGACGCATCCAGCCTCTATATTATTTCTTTTTATTTTTTTACATTGAATTCATGACTGCTCGCTCGGCTTGATGGACCACGCCGGCCGGCGGCCGGGAGACCTGGTTCTCTTGGCCTCGGCGGCGCCGGGCCGGGGCGCGGGATTATACAGGGGTAAGGTATGGCAAAAACGGTTCTGGTTACCGGTGGCTGCGGCTTTATAGGCACCAATTTCATTCGCTTGATTCTGGAGTCCCGGCAGGACTGGCGGGTTGTCAACCTGGACCGGTTGACCTATGCCGGCAACCTGGAAAATCTGAAGGATGTCGCGGACCATCCCCGCTACCGGTTTATCAGGGGCGATATCTGCGACCGGGACCTGGTGACGGGGTTGTTTGCGGACCACCGGATCGATACGGTGGTCCATTTCGCCGCCGAGTCTCATGTGGACCGCTCCATCACCGGGCCGGACGAGTTTATCCGCACCAACATCTCCGGCACCTTCACCCTGCTGGACGTGGCCAGGCAACAGTGGCTGGAGAACGGGGCCGGAGCAAGCGGGCAGTGCCGTTTCCTGCATGTGAGCACCGATGAAGTCTATGGTTCTCTCGGTGATTCCGGATATTTCTCCGAATCGACCCGCTATGATCCCCGGTCACCGTATTCGGCCAGCAAGGCCTCGTCCGACCATCTGGCCCGGGCCTATTTTCACACCTACGGCCTGCCGGTGCTGATTACCAACTGTTCCAACAACTACGGCCCTTACCAATTCCCGGAAAAACTGATTCCCCTGGTTCTCAACAATGCCCTGAACGGCAGGGAACTGCCGCTGTACGGTGACGGCGGCAATGTCCGGGACTGGCTCTATGTCCGCGATCATTGCGAGGCCGTGGTCCGGGTCCTGGAGCGGGGCCGGGTCGGCGAATCCTACAACATCGGCGGTCACAACGAGAAGAAAAACCTGGCGATCGTGGAACTGCTCTGTGACATCCTGGACCGGAAAGTCGGGCCTCTGCCGTCGGGCCGGCCGCGGCGTTCACTGATTACCTTTGTCAAGGACCGGCCGGGTCATGACCGGCGTTATGCCATCGATGCGGCCAAGATCGCCAGGGAGCTGGGCTGGACGCCGAAGATGACCTTCGGCCAGGGGCTTGAGCAGACCGTGGACTGGTACCTGCGGAACCGGGACTGGACGGAATCGGTCATGGACGGCTCGTACCGCGAGTATTATCGGAAGATGTACGCCGATCGGAACATAAAGGGCTGAGGGGGACAGGCGATGAAGGTCAGGAAGACGGTTATCCCGGATGTCCTTATTATCGAACCCCGGGTGTTCGGCGATGAGCGCGGTTTTTTCTTTGAAAGTTTCAACCAGCAGCGCTGGGAAGAGGAAACGGGCCTGAAAACCCGGTTCGTCCAGCACAATCAT
Source organism: bacterium BMS3Bbin14 (assembly GCA_002897615.1). GTDB lineage: Bacteria > Desulfobacterota > Desulfobulbia > Desulfobulbales > Desulfobulbaceae > BMS3Abin13. The sequence continues at coordinate 23,161 of BDTX01000004.1, read as the reverse complement.
TCCCGCTCGCTGCAAAATGTCCTGCGCGGCCTGCATTACCAGGTCCGGCAGCCCCAGGGGAAACTGGTCCGGGTTATCATGGGCGAGGTCTATGACGTGGCCGTTGATATCCGCCGAAGTTCCCCGACCTTCGGCCAGTGGAGCGGCATCTGCCTGTCAGCGGAGAACAAGTTGCAGTTCTGGGTGCCGCCGGGTTTTGCCCACGGTTTCGTGGTCTTGTCCGAAGCGGCGGAATTCCTCTACCTGGCCACGGACTTCTACGCGCCCGAACATGAACGGGCCATCCTGTGGAACGACCCTGACCTGGCCATTGACTGGCCGCTGGCCGGGCCGCCGCTCCTCTCGCCCAAGGACCGCCGGGCCCTGCCTTTCCGGGACGCGGAATATTATGTTTGAAGGCTGTCCTGAAATTTCTTGGTGATCCGGCGGCGGGGCAGGGCATTGCGTCAAGAACAGGTCGTTTCTTGACAGTGGCGCTTCCTGGAAGCATAGTAATGCTTGTCAGGGAACGATGATCTTGAAACTAATTGCCGACAGGGGAATTGATGCGTCTGCTCGTGGTTGAGGATGATACAAAAATCGGTTCCTTCCTCCGCAAGGGCCTGCGTGAGGAAGGGTTCGCGGTTGACCTGGCTGAAGACGGGGAACAGGGGCTGGCTCTCTTCCGGGACGGGGTCTATGATGCCGCTATTGTCGATATTATGCTGCCCGGCCTTGACGGCCTCTCCCTGATCGAAAAGATCCGCCAGCAGGGCCTCACCACCCCGGTCCTTATCCTCAGCGCCCGGCGGTCCGTTGACGACCGAATCAGGGGATTGCAGCAGGGCGGCGACGACTACATGGTCAAACCCTTCTCCTTTGCCGAACTGCTCGCCCGGGTACAGGCCCTGATCCGCCGGGACTCGAGAACGCCCGAGCCGCACAGTCTCTCGGCGGGCGATCTGCACATGGATCTTTTGAACCGCCAGGTCCGGCGCGGCGGGCAGACGTTCAACCTCGCCGCCAGGGAGTTTGCCCTGCTGGAATACCTGTTGCGCAACCAGGGCCGCATCCTGTCCAAGACCGCGATCCTTGAAAAGATCTACGATTACAGTTTCGATCCCCAGACCAACGTGGTGGATGTCCTGGTCTGCAGACTCAGGAACAAAGTGGATAAAGGATTTGCCGACAAACTGATTCATACCGTGCGCGGCATGGGCTATGTCCTCAGGCATGAGCAGGACTAAAGGATACCGGTCCTCTGTTTTGCGCTCCGGCGGCCTCGGCCTGGTGGTTCTCGGCCTGGTGCTTGGCGCCGTTTATCTCGCCGTCGGGCTGATTCTGCAGAACAGCGATACCGCCGCCGCCCTTGCCCGGCTGAACCGCTATAGCCATCTGTACGCGTCCGGCGGCCCGCATGCCCTGCAGATGTCCTTTGCCGCTCCAACCGGCCGTGAGTCCGGCTTCCTGCGCCTGTCCGGCCCCCATCTCCGCCTGATTCTCGTCACCGGCAGCAATGCCGGCTCCGGGGTTGATTTCCCCGACTTCGACACTTTCCCCCCGACCCTGAACCGGTCCTGGGTTTCCCTGCAGCAGCACGGCGGCAGGGCAACATGGACGGTTGTTTCAACGCAGCTTGCGGACGGTAATGTCCTGCAGCTGGGAATCGATTCGAGCAAGACCCTGGAGCTCAGGCGGCGGATCGGCAGGATTATCATCATTCTGGGACTATTTTTTGCACCTCTTGCCTTTGTTCCGGCCTGGTACCAGGCCGCCCGCAACCGGAAAAAAATAACCGGGCTGCGCCGGGTCATTGCCGCGGCCGCCGAAGGACGCAAAGCAGCGGTACCCTTGCCCGATGCGGCGACGACGGAGGAGGCGCAACTGGTCGAAGCGGTTCAACGCCTGCTGGCCCGCCACGAGCGACTTGTCCGGGAACTGCAGGAATCCATGGATAACGTGGCCCACGATCTGCGGACCCCCATGACCAGGCTCCGGACCATGGCCGAGTACGGCCTGCAGGAAACCGGCGACAGCGGGAGGCTGCGGGAGGCCCTGGCCGATTGCCTGGAGGAATCGGAGCGGGTGCTGGCCATGCTCAACACCATGCTCAGTGTTGCCGAGGCCGAGGCCGAAACGGTTGCCCTTGACCTGCAGCCGGTCGATCTCGGCGCAACCATTGCCGACGTGGTTGACCTTTATGGAATCATTGCTGAAGAAAAGAACATCGCCCTTGAATTTGTCTCCCCGGCCCCCCCGGTGATGATCCTGGCCGACCGGGCCCGGATCGGTCAGGTATGGGCCAATCTCGTTGATAATGCCGTCAAGTACGGTGCCACCCGGGTCGAAATTACCCTGGCCGGGAAAGACGACCTGGCCGAGGTCCGGGTCCGGGACAACGGCATGGGGATTTCGGCGGCCGAGATCGACCGGATCTGGGAGCGGCTGTTTCGTGGTGACCGCAGCAGAAGCAGGCAGGGCCTCGGCCTCGGCCTCACCCTGGTCAAGGCCATGGTGACTGCCCACCGGGGGACCATCGAAGTGGCAAGCGAGCTGGGGCAGGGCACGGTCTTCACGGTCCGGCTGCCGCCGGCGCCGGAACAAAAAAACAGGGTCTGATTCCCCTGGCCGGCGCCCGGCGGAAGGGGGCGTTCCTGCCGGCCTTTTTTCTCCTTTTTCCCTGAAAATACAAACATTACCGCATTGTAATGTTCCTGTAATGTTCTTGCAAGGTTACCTGGTTATGGTAAGGATCAACTGAGGAAATATTGTCTGGAAACGAGCCAATGACCTTGAATCAGTTTTCGGGAGCTCACTGATTCGGGAAGGAGAAAGTATGTTTAATCGCACTACGGATAACGCTGTTGCGCTGCCGCCGCTGCCCCCGTCGGCAACGGACGGCGATGCAAACGAGGCCTACGGATCCATCCAGGCGATCAGCGAGGCGGTCAAGACCGCTTCCGCCTGGGTGCCGCTGCTCAAGCGCGAGATGGCCCAGGCCATTATCGGCCAGGACCACCTGGTCGAACGGCTGCTGGTGGGTCTGCTCGCCGGCGGCCATATCCTGCTCGAAGGCCTGCCCGGCCTGGCCAAGACCCTGGCGGTCAAGACCCTGGCCGCGGCGGTCTCCACGGATTTCCGGCGCATTCAGTTTACGCCGGACATGCTGCCGGCCGACATCATCGGCACCGAGATCTACAATCCCCGGGCCACGACCTTCGAGGTCAAGCGGGGGCCGATTTTTTCGTCCCTGATCCTGGCCGATGAGATCAACCGCGCCCCGTCCAAGGTGCAGTCGGCCCTGCTGGAGGCCATGCAGGAAAAACAGGTGACTATCGGCGAGACGAGCTTCAGCCTGCCGCAGCTCTTCCTGGTGCTGGCCACCCAGAATCCCATCGAGCAGGAGGGGACCTATCCGCTGCCCGAGGCCCAGATCGACCGGTTCATGCTCAAGGTCGTGGTCGATTATCCCACCCAGGAGCAGGAACGGCAGATCATCGACGCGGTTGACCACACCGACTCCCGGATCAAGGTCAACCCGGTGGTCTCGCCGGACGATATCCTGGCCGCCCGTTCGGTGGTGGATACCATTTACCTCGACAATCGAATCAAGGACTATATTGTCTCGCTGGTCTGCGCCACCCGTGACCCCCGGGCCTTTAAACTGGACCTGCACGAGTACATCGAGACCGGGGCCTCGCCCCGGGCCACCATCAACCTCAAGGTCGTCGCCCGGACCCTGGCCTTTCTAAACGGCCGGGGCTACGTCATCCCCGACGATATCAAGGCCTGCGCCATGGATGTCATGCGCCACCGTATCCGGATCAGTTACGAGGCCGAGGCCGAAGATGTCAGCAGTGAAGACATCATCCGCAAGATTCTCGATACCGTTCCCGTCCCGTAGGCACCGGCAAGAGACATGGAAGCGAAAATAACCCGTGATATCCTGAAAAAGGTGCGCCAGATCGAGGTGCGGACCCGGCGGCTGGTGGACGACACCCTGGCCGGCAGCTATCATTCGGTCTTCAAGGGCCGGGGCATGAATTTTGACGAGGTGCGGGAGTATGTGCCCGGCGACGAGATCCGCACCATCGACTGGAATGTAACCGCCCGGACCGGCACGCCCCATGTCAAGAAGTTCACCGAGGAGCGCGAACTGACCATCCTGCTGATGATCGATATCAGCGGTTCCGGCGAGTTCGGCTCCGGGGATCAGTCCAAGCGGGAACTGATGGCGGAACTGGGTTCGGTCCTGGCCTTTTCGGCGGTCCGCAACAGTGACAAGGTCGGGCTTGTCCTGTTTTCCGATTTTGTTGAGCTCTACGTCCCGCCGGGCAAGGGGCATTCCCATATCCTGCGGGTCATCCGGGAAATTCTTTTTTTTCAACCCCATGGCCGGGGCACGGAGATCGGCGGGGCGCTTGATTTTATCAACCGGGTCACGAAGAGAAAATGCGTTGTTTTCCTGATCTCCGATTTTTGTCTGCCAGGCGGCTTTGAGCAGACACTTGAGCAGATCCGGCCGAAGTTGCAGATCACCGGCCGCCGCCACGACCTGATCGCGGTTTCGGTCACCGATCCGAGGGACCTGGAATTGCCCGACGTGGGCTGGATTACCCTGGAAGACGCCGAGAGCGGGGAGCAGGTGGCCATTGACACCGCCAATGCCCGGCTGCGTCAGGGCTACCGGGAACTGGCCGCCGAGCGGCAGGCCCGCTTCAGCCGGACCATCCGGTCCGCGGGCATCGACCTGCTGGCGCTGTCCACCGCGACGCCGTATCTCGGGCCGCTGATGGGTTTTTTCGGCGCGCGCCGGAGGAGGCTTACCCGATGAGACACCCTGCCGCCATTCTGCCGACAGCATTTGTTTTCATTCTGCTGCTGTCTTTCATGGTCCCGGCGCTGTCCGCCGCCCCGGCGCCGTCGTCCGGCGTCAGAGCGGGAGCGGGACTCCAGCTCCTCAAGCCGGGCCGGCCGGTTGGGCCGCCGCCGGCCGGGGACATTCGTGACATCAAGGGGCCGTTGCCGATTCAAACGGGAAATCCGCTCCTGATCTGGAGTCTGGGCGGACTCGCCGCCCTGCTGGTATTTGGACTCCTGTTTATGTGGTGGTGGAAAAAGTACCACCGCCGGCAACGGGCCATGCAGGCCCATGAGGTTGCTCTCGCCATGCTGGAGGAGGCCAAGGGGCTTAAGGACCCGGCCCAGGCCCGCGTTTTTGCGGCCCGGGTCGCCGATATTCTCCGGGGCTATATCGAGGACCGTTTTTTCTTGTCCGCGCGCCGGCAGACGACCAGGGAATTTATTAGCAGCCTGACCGACGGCACCAGGGCGGTACCGCCGGAGTTGGCCGCCCACGGCCGGGATCTGCACACCTGGCTGGAACACTGTGACATGGCCAAGTTCGCCTGCTACGCCCCCTCCCCGGAGACGATGGAGGAGATGGAAAAGGCGGTCCGGAATTTCATCGAATTGACCCGGCTGCCAGACGATGAAAACAAAAAAAAGAAAAAGAACAAAAAAAATAAGAAACAAAACCCTTTCGCGGCGGGGTCACCGCTTCCCCTGTGAAGCACCCTCCCTCATCAGCAGAAGCGGTGACCCTAAAGCGATGCAACTACGTCAGTCTTCGGCCTCCGGCTTCAAAATCTGAAGAGTAAGAGCCTGCCCGGAAACGAGTATGAATATGATACGTTTTGCCCAGCCCGAACTTTTATGGCTGCTGGCCCTGTTACCTCTGCTCGCCCTGTTGCGCGGCCGGCGCGGTCCGGCGCCGGCCCTGGTCTTCTCGACCACCTCGGTGGCCAAGTCCGTCGCCAGGGGCCGGAAAGCACGGCCCGGCCGGCTGCTGGCCGGGCTGCGTATCGCCGCCCTTGCCCTTCTTATTATCGGTCTGGCCCGGCCGCAACTCGGCAATACCACCACCGAGGTCAAGGCCTCGGGCATCGATATCCTGCTGGCCGTGGACGTGTCCGGCTCAATGCAGGCCCTGGATTTTACCCTGAACGGCAGTCCCGCCAGCCGCCTGGATGTCGTTAAATCGGTGGTCGCCCGTTTTATCAAGGCCCGGCCCAATGACCGTATCGGCCTGGTTATCTTTGCCGCCCGGCCGTACATGGTTTCTCCGCTGACCCTGGATCATGACTGGCTTCTCCAGCGTCTGCAATCGCTGAAGGTCGGCATGGTCAAGAAGGACAGCACCGCCATCGGCTCGGCCATTGCCGCGGGGGTCAACCGGCTCCGGGACCGCAAGGCAAAATCGCGCATCATGATCCTGCTCACCGACGGCAACAACAATGCGGGGAAGATTGCGCCGCTCACCGCCGCCGAGGCGGCGGAGACGCTTGGCATCAAGGTCTACACCATCGGCGCCGGCACCAGGGGAGAGGCGCCGATGCCGGTGACCGATCAGTTCGGCCGCAAGCGGTTGATCCCCATGCAGGTTAACATTGATGAAAAGATGCTCGCCAGGGTGGCCGAGAAAACCGGGGCAAAATATTTCCGGGCCACCGACACCAAGTCGCTGAAAAAAATATATAGCGAGATCAACTCCATGGAGGTTACGACCAGGACGATCAAACATTTTTCCCGTTATCGCGAACTTTTCCCCTGGCCGGTTCTGGCCGCCCTGGCGCTGCTCGCCTTTGAGCTGGTGGACGCGCGCAAAAGGCTGCCGTGAGCACCGCGCCGGCTGGAGGAAGACGGATTCAGGATGATTAATATACACTTTGCACAACCCCTGTGGCTTTGGGCCGGGCTTGCCGCCTGCCTGGGCGTCATCGTCTTTCTCCGGCTCTCCGGCCGGAGAAGGCAGGATGACCTGAAACATTTTGCCGCCTCCCATCTTCTGGGTCGGCTGACCAACAATGTTTCGCCGGCCCGCCGCGTTATCAAGAACACCCTGGTGGTCCTGGCCTTGGCCTGTTGTTTCATCGCCCTGGCCCGGCCGCAGTATGGCTCAAGATGGATCGAGGTCCAACGCCGGGGCATTGATATCCTCTTTGCCGTGGATACCTCGAAATCGATGATGGCCCGGGATATCAAACCCGACAGGCTTGAACGGGCCAAGCTGGCGATCAAGGATTTTGTCGGCCGCCTCGGCGGTGACCGGGTGGGGCTGCTGCCCTTTGCCGGGTCCGCCTTTCTCATGTGTCCCCTGACCCTGGATTATGCTGCCTTCGATTTTTCGCTGGATGCCCTGGATACGAATATTATCCCCAAGGGGGGGACTGACCTGGCCGCCGCGATCAAGGCGGCGGAATCCGTCCTGGCCAACGAGACAAACCATAAAATTCTCATCCTGGTAACGGACGGGGAAAACCTGCAGGGTGACGCCCTGGCGGCGGCCAGGGAAGCAAAGAAACATAAGATGATTATCTACACGGTCGGGGTCGGCACGCCAAAGGGTGAACTCATCCCGCTGCCCCGGCAGGGTAAGGGCAAGTTTCTGCAGGACAGCTCCGGCCGGTTTGTCACCTCGAAGCTTGACGAAACCATGCTCACGAAGATCGCCGCGGCAACCGGCGGTCTCTATGTCCCCCTGGGCGCCGTGGGTCAGGGCCTTGAGACGATTTACCAAAGAAAACTCGCCCTGGCCCCCAAGGAGGAACATGGGCAGCGGTTGCAGAAGGTGCCGGTCGAGCGTTTCATGTGGCCGCTGGCCGCCGCCGTTCTGCTCCTGACTTTTGAGTTTCTGCTTTCGGGCCGTAAGCCGGCGTGGTCGTTTCACCTTCCCTTTATCAAAACGGCGGGGCGGAGAAGCCGCCGGAATTTAACTCTCTTCCTGGTCGCCTGTCTGCTGGCCGGCATGTGGCCCGGCAGGAGTCTCGCCTCGCCTGGAGAAAAGCATTTTGCCGCCGGTAAGTTCGAGAAGGCGGAGCAGTATTACCGCAAGGCCCTGAAGGACGACCCGGACAATCCCGTACTCAACTTTAACCTTGGCGATGCGGCCTATAAGGACAAGCGGTATGACCAGGCGATAGCCGCGTTCAAACGGGCCCTCCGGAGCGACGATCTCGGGCTGCAGGCCAAGAGTTATTATAATCTGGGTAATGCCCGGTTCCGCCTCGGGCAGCAAACCCTGAAGAGCGACCCTGAACACGCCCTGCAGATGTGGCAGGAGGCGCTTAAGTCCTACGAGAGCAGTCTGAAACTGGCGCCCAATGACCAGGATGCCCGTTACAACAGACCCCTGGTCAAAAAACGGTTGGAAAAGTTGCAAAAACAGTTGAAAAAATTGCAGGAGCAGCAAAAGCAGCGGCAGAAATCGTCGCAGGGCAAAGGGAAGCAGCAGCAGAAACAAAATAAAAATAAGCAAACCGGCCGGTCGCAGCAGCAAAAGCGGCAGGGCGGCCGGAACCGGAAGAATCCGGATCATAAGCAGAAACAGAACCAGGCCGGGCCGGGCCGGAAAAAAAGCGGGCCGGCAGCGCAGAACCATAAAAATAAAGAAAACAAAGGCCGGGCCGGTAATGAAAGTGCAACCCCGAAACAGCAGGGAGCAGGCAAGGGCGCACAGGCCGCCGGCAGGAAAAAAGGAGCAAAGGCGGCCTCTGCCTTACCTGCGGTCCGGAAGCAACAGCGGCGCGGCCGGAAGGGCGAGGCCGCTGCCATGAGCAACAAGGACAAGGCGCGGCGCCGGCAGGGGCAAATGACTAAACAGGAGGCCCAGGACCTGCTTAATTCCCTCAAGGGTAACGAAGGGATGCTCCACTTCGTTCCGCGGCAGGGCAGCGGCAATAATAACCAGCCGGGGAGGAACTGGTGATGAAGGGCTGGCAATGGCAACCGGATAACCTGAAGGTCGCGTCGGGCCTGCTGATGGTCCTCGCCGTCCTGGCCTGGTGTTTCTGCTGGGCCGCCCCGGTATGGGCGGATGAGGCAAATATTAGCGCCAGCCTCGACCCCATGTCGTTTTCGGTCGATCAGGCCGCGCAGCTGACGGTCCAGGTCACCGGCAGCAGTTCGGCCGAACCCGAACTGCCCAAGGTCGATGGCCTGCGGTTTTTTCCCCACGGCCAGAGCAGCCGGATGCAGTGGATCAACGGCAGTTACTCCTCGTCGGTTTCCTATCTCTACATGGTCCAGGCCGACCGGGCCGGAACCTATGTCATTCCGCCGATCAAGGCCACGGTCGACGGCAAGGTCCTGCAGACGGATTCCATCACCTGTACGGTCCAGCCGGCCGGTCCTGCCGCTATTCCGCCCGGCGCCGGGCAGGGCGGCGGCATCATGGCCCCGGGCGGGCAAACCAGGCTGCGGTCCGGCGAGTCGGAGAAGATCGGTTTCATGCGGATCATCTTGAAAAAGAAGACCGCCTATGTGGGCGAACTGGTGCCGATGACCATCAAGGCCTATTTCCGGCAGGGCATTCAGGCCACCATTAACTCCGAACCCCACATTACCGGCGAGAGTTTTGTCCTGCAGCATCGGGCGAAAAAGCCGTTGCAGACCGAGGAACTAGTCAACGGTATCCCCTATTCGGTCCTGACCTGGAATGATTCCATCTCCGGGGTCAAGGCGGGCAAGTTCCCGCTGGAAGTGGACCTGGGGGCCACGCTGCTGGTCCGGCAACAGGTCGTGCATCCATCCGGCATGTTCGGTTCACCGTTTTTCGGCGACGCGGTTTTAAATAGTTTTTTCGGCGGGGGATACAAGAAAAAGAGAGTAAAGCTGGTAGGGCCGAAGCGGTCTTTAACCATCCTTGATCTGCCGGAGAAGGGCCGGCCCGCCAATTTCGGCGGCGCCATCGGCACGTTCAGCCTGCTGGTCTCGGTCAAGCCCACCACGGCCAAGGTCGGTGATCCTCTTACCCTGAAAATGGTGGTGACCGGAACCGGCAATTTTGACCGGGTCGAGCCGCCGGTTTTTCCTGTTGGCGGCGGCTGGAAGACCTACACGCCTTCCTCGGAGTTCAAGGACCTGGGCAACGGCCGCGGCCGCAAGAAATTTGAACAGGCCATTGTCCCGACCAGCAGCAGCCTGCGGGCGGTGCCGTCGGTCAGCTTTACTTATTTCGATCCCGGGTCCAGGCAGTACGTGACCCTGAAAAGCGACGCCATCGCTCTGCATCTGCAGGGCAACGGCCCGGCGGCAGCCGTGGCAACGCCGGCGCAGCCGGCGCCTGCTCCGGCGGCCCCGGAAAAGAAGAAAACCGGGCCGCCGCCGGAGAAGACCCTGCCTGCGGCCATTACTCCCGCGGCCACGGCTGGCCTGGCGCCCCTGGAGACGGATCTGGGCGTTTTGTCCCGCCGAATTATTCCGACCTATAAGAAATCGTGGTTTATCGGCTGGATCGGGATTTCGCTCCTGCTGCTGGCAACAGGATGGTTTCTGCGGCTGCGCCGGCAGAGATTGCTGGCCGACCCGTCCATCCTGCAACGCCGGGACCTTGACCGCAAGCTGAAGCACCACTACCAGGAAATGGAACAGGCCCTGGCTGCCGGTGACTCGGATCGTTTTCTCCAGAGCTGCCGGGCGGCGATCCAGGACCGGTTGGGCCTTGCCTGGCAGCAGGAGGCCAGGGCCATCACCCTGGCCGCCCTGCAGGAGCGCCTGGCCGCCGGTTCACCGTTGATAACGGTTTTTCAGCAGGCGGAACACGGCAGCTATGTCGGCATCCACATGGACCGGGAGGAGATGCGCAGCACCCTCAACCTGGTCAGGAAGGAATTGGAGAAGGTGTCATGATCCGGTCAAGGAATATACTCTACTGTACAATTTTGCTGCTGATTTTCACGGCCCTGGCCGTTTTGCCGAGCCTGGCCGGGGCCACGGCGCCGGCGCGGCAGCTGTTCCAGCAGGGGAACGAGGCGTACAGCCGGGGGGAATACAAGGCGGCCATCGGCGATTACCTGAGTATCGCGCAACAGTACGGCGTTTCCGCCCCCCTGCTCTATAACCTGGCCAACAGTTACGCCGCCGACGGCCGGACCGGCAAGGCCGTCGTCAACGCCCTGCGGGCCCTGCGCCTGGACCCGGGCAACGAAGATATCCGGGCCACCCTGGAGCAGGTGCGCAAGGACAAGGGACTCTACCGGCAGAGCCGGCCCCTGTATGAACGGTTCGCAGACCTGCTGGCCCCGAAACAGTGGACCCTGATGGCGGCGGTGGCGCTGTTTTTGTTCAGCCTGGCCTACGTAGTGACCTTTTTTGTCGACAATACCCCGAGGATGGTTGGCCGGGGCGTGATGTTCTGCTGTCTGGGCATCCTGGTCGTCTCGGTGCCTGCGGCCGTGTTTCAGTATCGAACCTGGAATGACGCGGTGGTGACCGCGGCGGACGCGCGGCTGCTGATTTCGCCCTTTACCTCGGCCGGCTCTTCAGGCACCATCCGGGAAGGACGGCTGGTCCGGCCCGTCAAGTCCCACGGCAACTTTCTCCTGGTCGCGGATGAAAACGGCCGTTCCGGCTGGCTGAACAAGGCGGCCCTCGAGTTGATCAGCGATCTCCCGCGCCGCGATTAAGTCGATCCCCCGCCGGCAGGCAGGGAAAAATCACCTGACTGGTCACAGGGTGCCTGTGATATCTTACAAAATTACCATTCAACCCGTAATATATTGTCCAGGGCATTGACCCGGACGATCTTGACCCGGACCGAGTCGCCGGGTTCCGTGGCAAAAGCGGGATTGGGCGGCAGGTTGATATCCAGGAGGCAGTCGGTCAGCAGGAGGTTGATCCGGCTGGGTCCCTGGCTGACGACCAGGGCATTGACCGTCCGGCCTTCCTGTGCTTCCAGGTAGCGGAGAATCCAGTAACGGTGCCGTTGCTGCCGGACCGTGTTGGCCCGGATCAGGTTCTGGGTGATCGAGGCGGCGAAATTCCGGCATTGGTCTGCGGAAAAAAGAATCCCCTGGCCGCGGATCAGGTTGTTGAGCTGGTGCTGCATGGCCAGGTCAAGAAAACGGCGCAGGGGCGAAGTGACGGTGGTATAGCAGGACAGTCCCAGGCCGCTGTGGGCCTTCGGCCGGGTGCTTAATTCGCCCCTGGCGAGAAAACGGCGCTGCCGGGCGATGAGTTGCAGGCCGTCATTGGTCCCGCTGACAAGACGTTTATGCGGCGGCGGCTGGGAACGAAACAGCCCCGGCGCTTCCTGGGCCGCCAGGTACGAGGCCGCGGTGTTGTTGGCCAGGATCATCAGCTCGGCCACCAGGCTGCGAGCCGGGGTGTCGGCCGGTGACAGCGTAATCTTCACCTCGCCGTCGTCCTGTATCTCGATATTGACATCCGGAAAGGGCAGCATAAGTGCCCCGTTGTCAAGGCGCCGCCGGCGCAGCAGGCCGCACATTTTATTCAACAGCGCGATGTCCCGGTCCGAGTCGATGGTCCGGTCGACTTCTTCATACGTCAGCCGGCGCCGGACCTGGATGACGCTTGGCGTGATGGTCGTGTCAAGCACCTCGCCGTCATTGGCGAGATGGATGAGAAAGCTCATGGCCGGCCGCGGTTGGTCCACGAGCAGGCTGCATGTCCCCTGGGACAGCGATTCCGGTAACATGGGAATCTGTCCCTCGGGAAAATAGATGGAGGTCGCCCGTTCCCGGGCCTCGGTAAACAGGGGATCGCCGGGCTGGATAATATGGGTGAAGTCGGTAATGTGGACCCCGACCAGCAAGCCGTTGTCCCTCTCTTCCACATGCAGGGCATCGTCGTAGTCCCTGGTTCCCGGCCCGTCAATGGTAAAGATTGACAGGTCCCGGAGGTCGCGCCGCCTGGGATCGGCAAGGAGTTCGTCGGCGGAGCCTGCCCGGACCGACATGGCCCGGCTCGCGGCTTCCTCGCTGAAGGCCACGGGCTGCCCGGCCTTGAGCAGGGCGATGTTTTCATCCTTTTTCCAGATACCGGCCCGGACCAGCAGGTGGTAACTGTCATTCGGGTTCATCAGGTCGGCCTTTTTCAGGAGCTGCCGCACCAGGTCGGCCTCGGCGCATTCGCTGCCGAAGAGAAAGAATTCCTCGATCCAGGCCAGGACCCGGCCCCGTTCCGGCCACTGCTGCTCCGTCACCTGCTCGCCGGCCATGATCCTGTTCAGCGCCGTTGCCCCGGATTCCAGGAGTCGTTTTTTTTCAGCTTCTTTTTCCTGCTGATGGCGCAGTTGCTCCACCTGCTCGGGCGTGTACACGGTGATCCGGCCATTCTTGAATTTGAAAAAGAAACGGTCGGCGAAAACGGCCCGTAAAAAGGCGGCCTCCTGGTCGTCTGAAACCTCGCCGTTGAAACAGAGTTCCGCCAGGAAGCCCACGGAAAATTCATTCACCGGCTCTTCGCAGGTCATCTCCCATAGTTCCTGCAGGTTGATGGACGCCGCCAGCTCCCGCCTGGTCTCGGCCGTGGCCTTGAGCATGGCGACCAGGTGATCGCGGCCCTGCCCGGGGGAATGGGTCTTTTTGGAAACAGTGATGATACGGGACGGCGGCAGGTTGATGTCGCGGCCGTTCTGTCCCAGCAGCCGGAGTCGTTTATTACCGGTTTCCGTGACCAGACCGCAGACAAACTTGCCGTCGTCGATAAATTCTATAAGGCTGCCTTGAAGGATCATATTGTATTGCTATATTTATAAAATACGTTGCAGAGTTGTCGGGTCATGGTAAGTTGCCGATTTGTAGCAGGTATACCAAATTTTGTCATTATTTTCCTGGAAACATATCCGTGAGTGATCAGCATACTATTCCGATTCAGACACAGAAAGACGGCGGGCCGTATCGCTCCGGCGTGGTGGCCATCGTCGGCCCACCCAATGCCGGCAAGTCGACGCTGCTCAATTATTTTCTCGGCCAGAAGATCGCCATCGTTACCCCCAGGCCGCAGACCACCAGGAACCGTATTCTCGGCATCGTGACCGGCGAATCCTACCAGATTATGTTCCTTGATACCCCAGGCTTGCACAAGCCCCGCGAGCTGCTGAACCGGGAAATGGTCCGCATCGCCATGGACACCCTGGCCGAGGCCGATGTGGTCCTGTTCCTGGCCGATGCCGCCGCCTTGCCCCCCGCCCGGCTGGAACGGCGCCGGCAGGAGTACCTCGGCTACCTGGAGCAGCTCCGCTGCCCGGTCGTTCTTGCCCTGAACAAGGTGGATTTGCTGGAAAAGAACAAATTGCTGCCCATCATGGACTGGTACGGCGGCCTGCATTCCTTTGCGGCCGTGGTGCCGATCTCGGCCCTGAAGGGCGAGGGGACCGATATCCTGATCAATGAACTGCTGCGGTTCCTGCCCGAGGGGCCGCAGTATTATCCGGACGATGTCCCGACCGATGCCGGGCAGCGGTTTATTGCCGCCGAAATCATCCGGGAAAAGGTCTTTCTCCTCACCCGCGAGGAGGTCCCGTATTCCACGGCGGTGCTGATCGACAGCTTTCAGGAACCGGAGGAAGAGGGCCGTCCCGTGATCATCCACGCCACGATTATGGTGGAACAGGGATCGCAGAAGGGGATTATCATCGGCCGGCAGGGACGGATGCTGGGCGAGATCAGGAAGAGCGCCGTCCCTGATCTCGAGGAACTCCTGGACTGCAAGGTGGTGCTGAAACTCTGGGTCAAGGTCAAGAAGAAATGGACCCGGAACGAGCGGATTCTCCGGGAACTGGGCATGTAGGACTCCCGGCCGAAGCGGCTCCCGGCCGCCGGGGCATCACTGCCGGCTTTCGGGCCTTCCGCCCCGGTTTATGATCATCCCGCACCCCGGGGACGGGAGCGGCGCCCCGTCCCGGTCTCACTTCTTCTCCAGTTGCCGGTTTTTGTCCGCAATCTGCAGGCTTTTCAGGATAACTACCGCCGTGCGCAACTGGTTGTCTTTCTTGAGTCGCTTGGCGACCATTTCCTTTTCGCTGCTTTTCTCTTTTTTCCGCCGGGCCGGTTTTTTCTTCCGCCTCTCATTTTTAAAATGATGGGGCAGGTCTTTTTCCCTGAGGGGCTGGTAACCGGTATTGTTCACAACGGGTTCGGCCGCCGGCGGAATATAGGGCACGACAATGTCGGGCTTGATGCCGGTGGCCTGGATGGAAGAACCGTTCGGCGTGTAATAACGCGCCGTGGTCAGGCGGAGACCGGCGCCGTTGGGCATCGGGATGATGGTCTGGACCGAACCCTTACCAAAGGTGACAGTGCCGACCACGATGGCCCGGCCATGATCCTTCAGCGCCCCGGCGACAATCTCCGAAGCGCTGGCGGAACCGCCGTTGACCAGGACAATCATGGGGAATTTATAGTGATCCCCGTCCTTATGTGCTTTGAAAATCATATTCTGGTCCCGGGTCCGGCCGCGGGTGGAGACGATCACGCCCCTGGTAATAAAGATGTCCGATATTTTAACCGCCTGGTTGAGGAGCCCGCCGGGATTGTTGCGCAGATCCAGGATCAGGCCGGTAAGGGGCTGCTTCTTCCCATCTTTATGCAGGGCCTTGATGAAATCGCGGGTGGTGTTTGACTGAAAGTTGGTGATCCTGATGTAGGCCATCCCCGGTTCGATCATCATCGTCTTGACGCTGTGCAGGGGGATTTCCTCGCGAACCAGGGTGATATCCCGGGGCTCGGCCCAACTCCGGCGGTAGACGGTAATGGTCACCTTGGAGCCTTTTTTGCCCCGGAGTTTCTTGACCGCATTCATGAGCGGCATGTTCTTGGTCAGCTCCCCGTTAATACGGATGATCCGGTCGCCGGCCTGGAGACCGGCCCGGTAAGCCGGGGTATCCTCGATGGGAGAGACAACGGATAACACCCCGTCGCGGATGGTAATTTCGATGCCGATGCCGCTGAAGCTGCCCTGGGTCTCTTCCTGGAGTTCCTTGAAGTCTTCAGGGTCCATGTAGGAGGAGTGCGGGTCCAGGGAGAGGAGCATGCCGTTAATGGCGCCGATGATAACCTTGTGGGTGTCGATTTTGTCTACATAGTGCTGCTGCAACAGGGTCAGGACGTTGGAAAACAGCTCGAGGTTTTCATAGGTTTCCTGGTTCCTGGATTCATTCTTGGCCTGGATTGCGGGCGCACACAGAAACAGAAAGGCAAGCAGAAAAACGACAATTTTTTTCATGGAATAATCCGTGCTCGTTAATGGTGTCGGATGGATTTTGCTATATTTCGTATTTGGGTCTACTCTTTTGCTTTATCCTGAATCCGTGACGGCCTGAGGTGATATTCTATGCAATATGTTGAATTTATTGCATCATTGTCAAATAAACTCATTCGCAGGTCTTCACCGCGCCGGACTGCGGGGCGCCAGATAACGGATTCAGGATGAGAACAAGCCGGCAGAAAAGTCATATCAGATTATGTTCCGGTTTCATAATGTTTTTTTGTAAGAGTTCAGCCGCACCCCATCTGCACACGCTCAGAACGTGCGGCATAGAGGGGCTATCGCCCACCCGTCCTGATCGTGCACATCTGAGGCACTGCTGAACTCTTACCGGTTTGAGGTAGAGACTATGTTTTGCATCTCCGGAGAATGTTTAGGTTTTTTTCACAGGAGCTGCATTGCGTTTTTCCCCACTTTGCCGGGCGGCGCCCCGGTTTCGATCTCGGAGATTCCTTTTTTGCTGAACCACTTCAGGGGATTAAGCGGCTTCAGATTATGTCTGATTTCAAAGTAAAGCCCCTTGGCAAAAAGGGTGGCGATATCACCGGTTGTGCCGATGACCTCGCCCTGTTCCACGCTTTGTCCATCTTTTACGGTAATTTTTTCCATCCTGGCCGTGACCGAAACATACTGGAGGCCGTGATCAATGATGACCATGTTGCCATATCCCAGCTTGTAGCCGGTAAAGATGACTTTGCCGCTAAAAATGGCCCGGACCGGAGCACCGTCTTCCGTCGCTATGGTGATTCCCTGCGCCGTATTGCCTTTGTCTGATTTCTCACCCTGCGCCGCCCCGAAACGGACGACCAGGCGGCCGGTTACCGGCGGCAGCATTCGTCCCTTGTTGAGGATAAATCCCTTGGCCTTGTTTTTCTGCCGGATCTTCAGGCGGGTCAGGGACCTGGTCAGGTTGGCCTCGGCCTTTTGCATCTCTCTGAGTGCCTGTTCGTACAGCCCTTTCCTGGTCCTGACCAAGGCGAGCAGCTGTTTTTTTGCTCCCCGCAGGTCGGCCAGGGTTTTCCTCTCCTGGACCGTCCGGACGATAAAATTTTCGAGCACCGTTTTTTCAAGCGCCTGCGCTTCTCTTGCCCGCTGCAACTGCACAATGGCTTTTCGGTATCTTATGATAATTTCATGATCATACTCCAGCATTCTCCTGAAGGCATTGTTAAACAGCAGGAGTTCCGGCAGCTTTTTGGCGGAAAAGGCAACATTGAGAAAACCTGTTTCGCCCACGAGATAAAAGGCCCGCAGACGTTTTTCCAGGTGGAGGCGGGCCTTTTCTTTTTCCTTGGCCGCCCGGGCAAGGTCCTGGTCTTTCTCGGCCAGCTGTTGTGCCTGGGTCCGGAGGTTTTCCTCCATGACGTTGAGCTTGATTTTCTGCAGGTTCAATTTGGTGTTGATATGTTCCAGCTCGCCAAGCAGGCTGAACTCCCGTTTCCCGCTTTTTTGCAGTTTATCGAGATGGCTCTGTATTCCCAGGTGCAGTTTCTTGATGTCGCCCCGGTAGCGTTGCTCGAGGGGTTGGCCGGCCTGGCCCGGCCAGGTTTCAGCACTCCTTGCCGGCTGGCAAATCAAAAGTCCTGAAAGCAGCACCAGGCCGGGCAGGACCAGGCATTTCAAAAAGAATGCACGACTCATAGACGCAGGGATTTCTTGGTCGAGGAAAAACTGCCGCTGCCGCAGAGCAGGGTGGTAACAGCGATAATGGCGACAATGACCGGCATTGAAAAGAAGGTAAACTGCGGCAGAAAAGAGGTGGACGAGATGGCAAAACGCAGAGAAATCCAGTTGAACAGGAGATAAAGAGCGGCGATCCCGCCCGCAGAGCCTGCCAGTCCCTGCAGAGCGCCTTCAAGGAAGAACGGCATGCGGATATAATTATTGCTGGCGCCGACCAGGCGCAGCAGTTCCAGCTCTCTTTGCCGGCTCAGCAGGGTCAGCCTGATAGTATGGCCGACCACAAAGGTCGTTGTCAGGAGGAGCAGTACCCCGGAGAGGACGACCACGATGCGCAGGAGCTTGACGAAGCTGTAGAAACGCGCAACCCATTCCCTGCCGTACTGGACCTTGAGGACGCCTGGCAGGGTCTCCAGATAGTCTGAAAAGCGCTTGATCCTGGTCATGGCGTCCAGTGAATGAAGAGGGTAGATTTCAATGGAGGGGGGCAGGAAATCGGTCGGCATATCCTTCAGCACGTCCCGGTTTTCCTTCAGCTGTTTGGCAAAGCGCTTGAAGGCCTCTTTTCTCGAGACGAATTCAATTTTCTCGACCGAGTCGAATTTAAGGATCTTGTCCCGGTATTCTTCCTGCATCGCCTTGCCCGGCTCGTCATTAAGATAGACGATGAGCCTGAGATTATTGTCAAGCAGGCGGCTGACATGGAGGACATTGGTGTACAACAGGTAAAAAAAGGAAAAGATGAGCACCGACAGGATAATCGTCAGCACGGTCAGGAGCTGCGAGCTCCAGGTCCGAATAATGTTCCGGAAGGTATGGGAAAAGACGGCAGAAATAAAGTTCATCATTGATTATGTGTCCGCATTATCGGTCTCCTCCGTCGTTGCCGGATCATGCCGTCGGGTATCGTCCGGGACCGGGTCACCGTTGACGATGCGGCCCGCCCGGAGTTCGATGACCCGGTGGTCGGTCTGACGATAGATAGATTCGTCATGGGTGGCAATGATGATCGTTGCCCCCTTCTTGTTGCAGTGGTTCAGGAGATCCATGACCAGCACTGTTGTTTCGTGGTCCAGGTTGCCGGTTGGTTCGTCGGTCAGGATAAGTTGCGGTTGGCCCGCAACCGCCCGGGCAATGGTAACGCGTTGCTGCTCCCCCCTGGACAGTTCGGAGGTCGGGGTATGGTATTTGTCCTCCAGCCCGAGTCGCTGCAGGATGTCCCTGGTCCTCGCCCTGATGGTTGCTGGGCGCGTATAGGTAACCTCCATGGCGATGGCGATGTTCTGGGCCACGGACCGGTTCGATAAAAGTTTGAAATCCTGGTAGGCCACCCCGATGCTGCGCCGCAGTTTCTGCATCTTCCCCTGGGACAGCTTGCCGAGGTCCTGTCCGGCCACCTCAACCACGCCTTTGTCCGGGCTCTCGATCCGGTTGAGCAGGTGCAGGATGGTCGTCTTGCCGGCCCCGCTCCTGCCGGTCAGGAAGAGGATCTCGCCCCGGTTGACGCTGAGGGAAACATCTGAAACGGCATGGATATCCGGGTGATAGGTCTTGGATACCTTGACCAGGTCGACGATGATCCGGGATTCGTTCTTGGCTGGGTTCATGGCTGGCCTGGTTCAGGCAAAGATGGTATCGAACAGGGCGAACGCCTGCTGCACGACCCTGGTGTCTGGTGAGAGCTTCAAATACGATTCTCCGCTGAGTTCCTGGTTGACCAGGTCGTCACTGGCCGAAATAATACCGCCCAGCGGCAGATCGGCCTCGGCCACGGCCTGGTCGATTTTTGCCTGCAGCGGCGCCGGGATGGGATCAGGCGCCCGGTTGACGATGAGGACCTTTTTCTTCACCTGCAGTTGCAGCGGCCTGGTAATGTCGGCGATACGCCTGGCCGTGAGGATGCCGCGGGCCGAAGGATCGGAGATGATCAGGAGGTAATCGATTTTCCTCAGGTTCATGCGGCTCAGGTGTTCCATGCCGGCTTCATTGTCGACGACGATGTATTTGTAGTTCTCGGCCAGCCGGTCCATGGTCATGGCCATGTACTGGTTGGCGGCGCAGTAACAGCCCGGTCCGTCCGGCTGGCCCATGACCATCAGGTCGAAGCCGGTATCTTCGATCAGAGACTGGTGAATTTTCATCTCCATGAATTGATCGCGGGTCATGCCCGAGGGGATGTCGCTCTTGATCTCTTTGCGGATCTTGCCGAGCGTCGTCTGCACCTGGAGGCCGAGCAACTCGTTGAGATTGGCGTTGGCATCGGCGTCAACGGCCAGGACCGGCGTCATTTTACGTTCGGTCAGATATTTCAGTAACAGGGCCGAGACGGTTGTCTTGCCGGTCCCGCCCTTGCCGGCCAGGGCAATAAGTTTTGTCATAATATTTTCCGTGCAGGTGGACGTGAAACTCTGTTTCAACCTAACTCTTAGAATATATAATATAAAAAAATATATTTACCAGTTAAAGTGAAAAGTGCTTCTGTTGCAAATTCAGCTCGACGAGCCCCCCCTGCACGGGGATGAAGTCGCCTCAATGACCAACCGAAAATAATAACATTATTTTTATGGAAAGCAAGACGTTGAAAACGGCGGTATATTATTACTTCGGGTCTGGAAACGTTGTGATCTGTGACCATGTTTTCGTGGCGGTCTTGAATTTTTAGTGGACGCTGGCCGTGATGTGCCTTACTTTCCTGACACTTTGTTTTTTTTATCTAACAGTATCCTGAATCCGTGAGCGTTCGAGAACGGTACAGATGCAAGGCGGCAACGAAGTCGATTATCCTGGTGTGATATCAACTTTGTTGCCAACGCAGCAGATGTGCCGTTATCGGGCGCCCCGCAGGGCGGCGCGGTGAAGGCAATAAAATGAGTTTATTGGAAAAAATAATACAATAAATTCCATCTATTGCATGGAGTGTTATCTCAAGCCGTCACGGATTCAGGAGTATCTTTATATTGCGAGAAAACATGAAATACCGGGCTGTTATTTTTGACCTGGACGGAACGCTGCTTGATACCCTTGACGACCTGGCCGATGCGGCCAACCGGGTCCTGGCGGATGCGGGTCTGCCCGTTCACCCGCGGAACGCCTATCGCTATTTTGTCGGCAACGGCCTGCCGATGCTCATCCGGCGGATTCTCCCGCAGGACAGACGGGGTGATGAAGAGGTCGGCCGTCTCAGCCTGGCCTTTCGCGAGGATTACGGCCAAAACTGGCACGTGAAAACGAAACTGTATGCCGGCGTCGCCGCCATGCTGACCGGTCTGCGGGAGAGGGGAGCTGCCCTTGCCGTTCTTTCCAACAAGCCGGATGATTTTACCCGGATATGCGTCCGGCGGTTCCTGGGCGGCTGGCGCTTCGAGGTGGTCCTGGGGCAGCGCTCCGGCGTGCCGAAAAAACCCGATCCGGCCGGAGCCCTGGAAATCGCCGGGTTACTTGACCTGCCGCCGGCCGAGATCCTCTATCTCGGCGATAGCGACACGGACATGAAAACCGCCCGGGCCGCGGGCATGTTCCCGGTTGGCGCCGCCTGGGGTTTTCGCACGGCCGAAGAACTGCGGGCAAGCGGGGCGGCAGAGCTGGCCGGCCGGCCGGAAGAACTCCTGGGATTCTTCAGAGACAGAGACGGCCGGGAAGTAAACAACGGTGACGCCGAATGATCACCATCCCCGCTACTATTCTTACCTATGCCGGGCCGCCGGTTGTTGGCGCCTTTATCGGCTACCTGACCAACAAGGTGGCCATTCGCATGTTGTTCCGGCCGCTCAGGTCCTGGCATATTTTTGGCTTCCGGGTGCCCATGACCCCGGGGGTGATTCCGTCCAAGCGTCGCGAACTGGCCGAAAACATGGGCGAGATGGTCGGCCGCCACCTCCTGACCAGTAAGGATATCGGCGCCGCCCTGTCTGAGGAGCCTTTTCAGGAGCATCTTGCCGCGGTAATCAATCAACGGCTGGACGACCTGCTCAGCCGTGATTTAGGCTCGGCAAAAACCCTGGTGCCCGATCGTTTCCGGGCCTATTTCAAGGTTGCGGTCAAGGTCCTGGACTACCAGATCAATGAGGCAGTCTCCCGCTATCTGCGCAGTGACGAGTTTGCCGCCGCGGTCTCGGCAATGGTTTCGGCCCAGGTCGATTTATTCGGCGCCCGGCCGCTCAATGAATTGATCTCCGCCGAGGATCGTCAGGGCTTCTACGGATTTATCGATTCCCTGGTCAGCGATCTTCTGAACGGCCCGCAGATAGAGGAATGGCTGGCCGCCTACCTGCAAAAGAGTTTTCAACAGTCGGCCGACGAAGGGCGGAGCATCGCCGATCATCTCCCTGATCCCCTGCTGGAATTGATCGTGGAAACCATCCGCCGGCGTTCCCCGGATATTTTGCGGAACCTGGCCCGGATGCTGGCTGAACCGCCGGTGCGTGAGCGTATTATCCGGGTCGTACGGGGCGGGGTTGATCATTTTATCGAGTCGCTCGGTCCCCTGGGGGTCATGGCCGGCAGTTTCATGAACATGAGCGCCCTGGAGGAGAAGATCCGGGAATACCTGACGGACAAGGAGGAGGATATCGTCTCCTGGCTGCAGAATGCCGAGGTTCAGGATCGTTTCAGCGCGGTACTCGTGGAGCAGACCGAAAAATTTCTGGCTACGCCGCTGGCCGAACTGCTGGACCGGGTCGATGACGAGCAACTGGAGACGATCTGCCGGGAGACGGCGGTCCAGATCCTCGGCATCCTGCGGGCCAAGGGCGTCAGCTCCGCCCTGTCGGCCATGCTCCGGGACAACCTGGAGGAGATGCTGGAACACGGCAACATGAGCACCGCCGCCCTGGCCGAGAAACTGTTGACCGGAGAAAAAACCGCGGCCATGAAAAAGATGATTGCCGGGGAGGCGGTAACTCTCCTCCGTTCACAGTCGGTGCGCAAGCTGCTGGGCAGGATGTCCACCAACCTGCTCGACGCCTTGCTGAACCGGCCCGTGGGCGTACTGGGCAAGCTGTTGCCGGCCGGGGTGCGCACCGGTTTGGCGGATTACGCGGTTATTACCGCCAACCGCATGCTCATCCGGGAGGTCCCGGGCCTGGTTGATTCCCTCAATATCCGCCAGATGGTGGCGGAAAAGGTCGATTCCCTGGACCTGATGGATCTGGAAAGGCTGCTGCTCTCCATAATGGAAGAACAGTTTAAATATATCAACCTGTTCGGCGCCTTGCTCGGTTTCCTGATCGGCCTGCTCAATCTCCTTGTTCCGCGGCTTATGTAGGCCCTGGCTATTTTTCGCATTAAGTCAGATGGTACATTGGTGATACCTGGATCCGTGAGCGTTCGAGAATGGTGCAGATGCAAGGCGGCAACGAGGTTGATTATCCTGGTGTGATATCAACTTTGTTGCCAACGCAGCAGATGTGCCGTTATCGAGCGCCCCGCAGGGCGG
>BDTX01000003.1 GCA_002897615.1 bacterium BMS3Bbin14 | reverse complement strand
GACAAACTCTGGGAAGAATTCTGGACCGGCGGCATCACCAATCCCCTGTCGGTCATTGAACAGATCTCCTTTCTTATGTTTGCCAGGCTCCTGGATATCAAGGAGACCCGAAACGAAAAACGGGCCAAACGGACCAAGAAACCCTTTAAACGTATTTTCAGCGATAAGGATCAGGATCTGCGCTGGTCAAGGTTCCAGCACACGCCTCCGGCTGATATGCTGGTCCTGGTCCGGGACCGGATATTCCCCCATTTCAAAAACGCAGCCCTGGAAGGCGCCACATTCGGCGAATATATGAAGGATGCCCAGCTCCTGATCCAGAAACCATCTCTACTTGATTCCGCCGTCTCCATGATCAACGACCTGCCCCTGACCAAGGGCGATACCAAGGGTGATCTCTATGAATACCTGTTGGGCAAACTGACCACCGCCGGCATTAACGGCCAGTTCCGCACCCCCCGCCATATTATCCGCAAGATGGTGGAGATCGTGGCCCCCAA
The DNA here is from genome assembly GCA_002897615.1 of bacterium BMS3Bbin14. Classification (GTDB taxonomy): domain Bacteria; phylum Desulfobacterota; class Desulfobulbia; order Desulfobulbales; family Desulfobulbaceae; genus BMS3Abin13. Next base: position 278,332 of record BDTX01000003.1, on the reverse strand, counting down.
ACCCACCGAACTAGTGGCAGACCCGGCCTGTGGTACAGCCGGTTTTTTGATCGAGACCATGCACTATTTACTCAGGGAAAACACCAGCCCGGAACTGGTGGAGACCCTCACCATTGATGGTGAAGAGCAGAAAATCTACCCCGGTGACCAGTTGGAAGGCCACTGGGACCACATCCGAAATGATATGTTCCACGGTTTTGATTTTGATATCACCATGCTGCGGATCTCAGCCATGAACCTGCTCCTGCACGGTATTGACGCCCCGGATATCCATTACCAGGATACCCTGTCCAATACCTTCCCGGATAATTTTCCCCGGGCCTCCGAGGATTTTTTTGACTGCATCCTGGCTAATCCGCCGTTCAAGGGTAGTCTCGATTACGACGATGTCCACCCCAGCCTTTTAGCCAAGGTCAAAACCAAAAAGACAGAACTTCTTTTTGTCACCCTGATCCTGAAAATGCTTAAACTGGGCGGCCGTTCCGCCACCATTGTCCCGGACGGCGTCCTGTTCGGTTCCTCCAAGGCCCACCGGGCCTTACGAGAGATGCTGGTGGATGACAACCAGCTCGAAGCGGTGATTTCGCTGCCTTCCGGCGTGTTCAAGCCCTATGCAGGGGTATCCACCGCCATTATTGTCTTTACCAAGGGCGGCCGTACAGATCAGGTTTTCTATTACGATGTCCAGGCGGACGGCTTTTCCCTGGACGACAAGCGCGACAAGATCGCCGCTGACGACCTGCCCGATATGTTGAAACGTTGGCGGAACCGTGATCCGGAAAAGGACACCGATAAAACCCAGAAACATTTCTTTGTCCTGGCAGAGGAGATCAGAAAGAACAAATATGATCTCTCCATCAACCGCTACAAGGAGATCGTTTATGAAGAGGAGGAGTATGACCCGCCCCAGGAGATTCTGGACCGGATGATGGCGTTGGAGAAGGAGATCCTGGCGGACATGGAAGAGCTGCGGGGGATGATTGAAAGTGGGAAGTGAAAAGGCGAAAGTCGAAAATGGCGAAAAGGGACATCCCCAGGAGTTGAAGGACAGAACACAGGCCTTTGCTCTTCGGGTTATTCGGATGACTCAAGCCCTGCCACGCAACCGTGAAGCCGATGTGATCGGGAAACAGGTATTACGCTCTGCCACTTCGGTGGGGGCCAACTACAGATCCGCCTGTCGAGGTCGTTCCAAAGCGGAGTTTATTGCCAAGTTGGGCATTGCCGAAGAAGAGGCTGATGAAACATGCTACTGGTTGGAACTGTTGATTCAAAGCGGGGTAATGGGTAAAGCAAAACTTGAGCCCCTATTGCAGGAAGCTAAAGAATTGACCGCCATACTGACGGCTGCAGGACGAACAGCAAAAAAGAGGAAATAAAAGTGGGAAGTTGGAAATCAAAATTTGACAGTGTACCGTTGGGTGAGATCTGCCAGTTGATTGCCGGTCAATCTCCTCCTTCCCGCGACTATAATAATAACGGTGAGGGGTTGCCTTTTTACCAGGGGAAGGCTGATTTTGGAGAGCTGTACCCTGAGCCAAGAGTCTGGTGTTTTCGCCCGATAAAAACAGCCGAGACTAATGATATTTTACTGTCGGTCAGGGCGCCTGTTGGTCCGACTAATTTGGCCAATGAAAAATGCTGTATTGGTAGGGGGTTGTACGCCATCCGTGCATCGGAAAAAGTTTCCCATAAATTTCTCCTTCATTACTTTCGGTTCATGGAGAGAAGTCTTGCACAGCTTGGTACTGGCAGCACATTCAAGGCAATAACGAAGAGTGCACTTTTAACTTTCGAAATTCCACTTCCCACTTTATCCGCCCAAAGGCGGATTGCGGCCATTCTGGACAAGGCCGACGCCATCCGCCGCAAACGGCAAGCCACCATCAAACTCGCCGACGACTTCCTCCGCGCCACCTTCCTCGACATGTTCGGCGACCCCGTCACCAACCCCAAGGGGTGGAAAACTCTACCCTTGAAAGATGTTCTTGAGCGAATCGACAGCGGGTGGAGTCCAAGGTGCTATGATCGTGAACCATCTGAAGGTGAGTGGGGGGTTCTAAAACTTGGTGCCGTTACTACCTGCAGCTACATAGAAAGAGAAAGTAAAGCACTTCCTTCTGACTTATCTCCAAGACCTGAATTAGAAGTTCAAAAAGGCGATCTTCTTTTTACAAGAAAAAACACTTACGATTTGGTTGCAGCTTGTGCATTAGTTCACTCCACTCGTTCTAAATTGTTACTTTCCGACTTGATTTTTAGGTTGAGAATCAAGGACCCAAAAACAGTGACTCCTGCTTACTTATGGGCATTATTAACTCATGCAGGAAAGAGAAAACAAATTCAAGGCCTTGCAGGAGGAGCTGCGGGCTCAATGCCTAATATTTCAAAAGGGAGATTGATGGAGCAAGAAATAGAAATTCCCGATAATGATTTGCAAATAAAGTTCTCCTTGTTTTTATCCAAAATTATTGATTTGAAAAATAAACTTATTTCTAAAGGTGAGGGGACAGAGCTACTCTTCAAATCCCTTACCCAACGCGCCTTTCGAGGAGGCTAAAGTAGTTCTTGAGTAAAATATCAGATAAATGGTGCGATATGGAAAATAAGATGATGTTCACCCTTTGGGATGTGGGGCATGGGTTGTCGATATGGATCAGCACACCTAACGGGCAGAACCATTGGATAGATGCAGGCAAAAATAATGATACTGATTTTTGCCCTGCGGCACACGTGAAGAATAACTATGGTGTCGATGAGTTGGATTACCTAATTATCAGTCACCCCGATTCAGATCACCTGCATAACTTGCCCAACATAATCAAGCACCTTGGCAGACCAAAAACTTTACGCAGGAATTCATCCCTTCCAGATAGAGAGAAATATGGAGAAGGGACACTTGAATATCAAAAAATATTTAAGCAGCTTGACAAAGACTATACCCACACCCCCGCATGGGAAAAGAATCCTCGCAACCCTGATTATAACGGCGGCGTAACTGTTAAAGCGGACAACCTGAGCTGGAGAGATGGAATCGGAATAAATAATACTTCTATCGTAATGTTTTATTCCTATGCTGGTTGGTTATTTGTCTGCCCTGGAGACGTTGAAGAAGCTGGCTGGAACGAATTATGGCCGCAAGCGAAAAAGGATTTCCAACCATTACTTGATGCTGCTGAATACATAATACTGGTTGCTCCGCATCATGGAAGATCATCTGGTTACTGTAAGGAAATGATGGATACCGTTAACCCTCATTTAGTGCTGATAAGCGACAAATATGGGAAAGAACCCACAGACTCAAAATTCAGAGATAACCCCCAAAGCCTGCTGTTAGATGGCAAGATGACTAAATTTTTATCTACCAAAACATCGGGGCGAATTCAATTCTCAGTTCATAGTGATGGCAAGGCATCCTATAGCACAATATAAGAATATGAAATTAGGAATCACATTATCTGGCGGTGGTGTCCGCGCAACAGTATTTCATCTAGGCTTTTTGACGCGATTAGCCGAGGCTGGACTTTGGGATGATCTCGTGCATATTTCCACTGTTTCTGGAGGAAGTCTTTGTGCTGCTTTAATCTTTGAGAAAGGAAGCAAAAAATGGCCAACAAAGGAAGCATTTTTTACGGAGTGTCTCCCGCCTATATTTAAAACATTAACGACTTTTAATCTGCAAAGGGCATACTTGTTAGATATTTTCATCAAGCCATGGCGCCTTTTTCAAGGGAGAGCGCATTTGATTGGCATGCTCATAAAAAAACATTGGGGTGTAACTTCTTCGGTTTCAGAGATGCCCATGCAACCGCGCTGGACCATAAATTCAACCTGCTATGAGACGGGTAAAAACTGGAGATTTTCGGCAAAAAGAATGGGTGGCCACTTGGCACACTATGTTCCTTCTCCTGACTATCCTCTTTCAGATGCTGTGGCTTCCTCCGCAGCGGTCCCTGGATTGATAGGCCCCCTGAAAATACGAACCGAGAAATACAGATGGAAGGAGTTTAAAGGTCAAGACTTAGTTGATATTAATGCCATAGGGAAAAGTATTACATTATGGGATGGTGGTGTTTATGACAATCTTGGCGTTGAGGCCTTATACAAAACGGGAATTGGCCTACGATCCGATATAGATTTTCTATTGGTTAGTGACGCGTCTAAACCTCTGGAAGTTGTTGAGAAGAAATGGATACATAATTTTCCTCTCCCAAAATCTCCGAAACATTTTCGTCTTGTTGATATTTCGACAGATCAAGTCAGGAGTTTAAGGGCCAGGGATCTTTTTTCTTTTTTTCTGAAAAACAAATCAGGTGGATATCTTCGAATAGGTGAATCAGTAAAAAAAATTTTTCAAAACCTAAAGATCCCATTAGAGACAATTGATCCTGATAGGTGCCTAAATAACAAAGATGTTTTTGCTGCAGCTTCATTTGATACTACCTTACGGAAGCTTTCAGTTGAGGAATTTAGATTGTTATTTCGCCATGGATACGAGACTTGTAGCGCGGTATTGCACTGCAAGAGAATGACCTCATTTATTCACTATGATGCCGAAAAATTTTCATGGTTGTTATCGAACGAAAAAAAGAGAGGGATAAAATGTCAAACACTGCAAAAGATGTAATCATTCCAACAGAGCCTAACATTTTCCGAACGATATTCCTTTATGCGGGGCAAGGAGATTCCACACTGTTGGTGGTCCCTGATGGTGATGAATACAAGTATGTGCTCATAGATTCAAATTATGATGAAGCTGCTGGTGGGATAGATATTGTTGAACTTTTCAAAGACCTCTTTGATGATGGAGACTCTGAGTTAGATATTTATATTAACACCCATCCTCACAATGACCACCTTGGGAAGATTCGGGACATTTATGACCAGATCGGTATCAGTCAGTTATGGCATTCAGGGCATAAACCAGGGAAGGAGCATCGGGGAAGCTATGACGACTTGGAATATGTAATCAAAAAAATTGGAGAAGAAAATGTATTTCGTCTTCGAGGTAGCACAGAAGAGAACAAACTGGATGAAAAAGAAATAATTCTTGGTGACATAAAATACAACGTATTGGCCCCAGCTGACTATGTATCCGATGATATTGAAGACGAGAAGCCTGAAACCAGATATTCCAGGATTCATGAGCAATGCGGTGTAATTCGATTCAAGTACGGTGAAGATGAGCAACAGATATTAATTACAGGTGATGCAGACTATACGGCATGGAAAGACCATATCACTGATTACCACAAGGACAGGCTTCCTTCTAAGGTTTTGAGTGCTGCTCATCATGGGTCAAAGTCTTTTTTCTGGAAAGATGGTGATACGGACGAAGAACCTTACAAGGACCATCTTAAAAAAATTAAGCCGACCTATATCACAGTCAGCGCTCCAAAAGAGAAGGAAAGCAAACACGATCATCCTCATAAGGAAGCCATGGATTTATATAAGGAAGAGGTTGGTGATGACAAAGTATTTCATCTAGGAGAGAAAAGAGAGTGCATTATTGTAGATATTGACTCTGCTGGGGAGATAGAGCTTTATCCTGACGATGAGTTGGTCAAGGCATACGGCAAACAGGACGACGGCAAAGATGATGGGGGAAATAAGGTAATAATCCCGCCGCCTGTCACGAAAATTGATAAAAAACCAATGGGTGCCTGATGGAATGGTTCGCTCGTCACACTAGCTGGTTATATAGAGAGACCAAACAGCTTTCAAGTAATTCAAGTTACAGGGAACAGTATCAGGAGATAGAGGAAACACTTATATCCAGTGGCAACATTATAATTCATAAAAGCAAAACAGAATATTTCCCGATTTTGATCGTCTATCCTGAAGCCACTCCATACATTCCTCCAACGATATATATTCTCGAAAATGAAATAAGCAAAGAAACGGCAATTGAATACTCGGTGCTGTCGCCTGAAGATATCAGGCAACGCGTGAGGAGCAATATCCGTTTTTTCAATAGACGTCACCAAAACGAAGACGGGAGTGTTTGTTTCGTTGAAACAGGTGACTTACATGGCGAGACTCCAGAGATATATCCTATCGAGGACATAATAAAGAGATTAAGAATCTGGCTATCTGGAAGAATTCCCAAGGACAGCGCCGAAGTTGAATTGTTTCATCATTTTGCAAACAGAACCTACGAAATTGAATATCTTCTGCCCGACCTGTTCTTTGATAGTGAGATAGTGCAAGGAAAGTTCTACGCGGGACTATCTAGCCTTATCCCAGCAAACTTCTTTCCCGATGAAATTTGCAAAAAAACATATATGGGTGTGATGCTATATGGTGAGAACCAAGCAGGTGTCACGCTTCCGCCAAAGATATATGTGAATAAACAGCTGGTATTGTTCACCTCTATTCCCGATGTCAACCAGCTGATATTAGAAGAGAATAGTCAGGAAAAGGTCAAAAGGATAAGCGATGGTGATTTGATTGAAGGATATTGGTGGGAGATTTCTACTGAGCCTGAACCTTTTTCAAATGTGACTGAACTTGCGCGATATATTGGTGACGGAGATGAGGAAACAGGAACCTCTGAACTGGTAAATAAGTTGGAACCAGAGTTGAAACGGCTGGATGATTTCATTTACGTTGGTCTCAGATTCCCGGGTAGATTTAGAGATTTGGACTGGCAGATGTTCAGGCTAACCAAAGGTGGCCGTTCTCCAATAATTGCAAGTGGCGAAGAAGAGCTGAAACAGAGGTTGTTTGATTACTCTATTCAAGCGGTGTATCAGGAGTATTTCACTGATGATTATTTCCACATGCGAAATATGGGCAGGGCAGAGAGGGGACTTTTAAAGGATAAGGCAATATCTGTTATAGGTTGCGGAGCTCTTGGTTCTGAAACAGCCGACGCACTGAACAAGGCAGGTGTGGGAAGCATACTGCTTGTAGATAAAGAAAATTTAAGGGCACACAATGTGGTCAGGCACAGCCTGGGTATAAATAGAACAAATTTCCCAAAAGCAATAGGAATGGAAGAACATCTCGTGCTTCACAATCCATTTGTAAAAATTGACCACAAAATCTTAAACATTCTTTTTGCCGAAATTAAGGATTATTTTCCAGGAAATTCAATTGGGGTTTCCTCAATAGCAGACGATAGCATAGAGGCCTACCTCAACCAACAGGCCGTTGATCATGGAAGAACTGTTTTTTACTGCAGGGTTCTTCGAGGTGGGAAAGTGGCACGCATTTTCAGGGTTATTCCGCAAACAGATGCTTGCAAAGCTTGCCTGGGGCAGTATCTCAATGATGGAGATCCCGTCTTCCTGAATATCCAAGAGGATGAGAGTTTGCCGGTGATAACAAACGAGTGCAATAACCCGGTAAGGCCTGCAAGTGCTGCAGACATGAAAATTATTTCTGGAATCTTTGCTAGGATTATCATTGATTTTCTTCAGGGTAAGGATACTGCCAACAATCATTGGATATGGAGTTCTGAGTCACTGGAAGGGATAACTCTTGAAGCATCAACATATGGAATGATAAGCACAGGAAATATACCTCCACACCCCAATTGCCGTATATGTCAGAGGATGGAAGACACAAAAGTTGATATTCGAAAAAATGTTTTGGATTTTGTAAAAAAGGAGGCCTCTGAATCTGGTGATATCGAAACAGGAGGGGTTTTGATTGGACACAGGAAAGTCAACGGAGAGTATACAATTTTAAGAGCAAGTAAGCCTGGTCCGAATGCTGTAAGAACCAAAACCCGATTCGACAAGGATGAGGAATATTGCCAGAAAGAGCTTTTGACTGCTTTCAAAGAATTTGGAGAACAAGGCCTTTATCTAGGTGAATGGCATTATCATCCTTCGGGTGGCAACGAACCTAGCGGACTTGACATTAAAAGCTTAACGGAGATAGCAGCCCAAAACGAATATCGAATAGACAAACCCATAATGATAATCTTATCACCGACACTGGAATATGCGATTACAATCCATGACAAAATTGGCCGATGTACACAATTACCTTTGAATATTGTTAGTGAAGCTTGATTAAAAAGAAAAAGGGAAAACGGCTCAGATCGGACTCTGACTTTTAAATTGGCATGGATGACCAAACAGGCGGACAGTGAAAAACAAAGGAAGATACAATGTCTCCGGGCTGAAAGAGGCCCAATTTGAACCGGGCTCCGGCGATAGGGTATTGCGTAATCTTCAGGGCGTCACTGACCCGGAAGACATGGATATCATGGAGGCAAATGCCTTGGCCGTGGCCATGGATGCTATACTGCGTAAATTTGACCGGGAGCATCGGTTCACGGCTGATGATATTTGCCTTATCCATAAAATATGGCTGGGAAAAATCTACCAATGGGCCGGGCAATATCGGCAGGTGAATATCAGCAAAGGGGGCTTTACCTTTGCCATGGCTGCCCAAGTCTCAAAATTAATGGGTCAGCTTGAACAGGAGCAATTGAGAAAATCCACCCCCTGTACTTTTGAAGATAACAAAAAGGTCGTGGAGGCAATAGCCGAGGTTCATACGGAATTGGTTCTTATTCATCCATTTCGGGAAGGAAATGGACGGGTTTCCAGAGTACTGGCAACGTTGATGGCATTGCAGGCAGGATTGCCGCTGCTGGATTTCAGCACAATGAACGAACAAAAGGAGCAGTATTTTGCGGCCGTACATGCGGGTCTAGATCGGAACTACAAGCCCATGGAAACGCTGTTTTCTGAAGTTATCGAGAACTCTGCTTCCGCTCCTGGCGGCTAATATGAAAGATGCTGCCCTTGGAGGCAACCATTTTCCCGGCAATGGCCTGAGCTGCTTCTCCGGTTTCGATAGCGGTTGAGCTGGAAACATTGGCAAGCAGAGAATTTCTGTATTTCACAGAATCTCTGAGATGGGGATTGGTTTCAAAAAGTGATTTTTTTCGCATGGTTTGCCGCCTGTACATGATTGACATTAATAAAAACATTATACAAGACACATGCAATTATTGCAATCAAACGCGGACACTGCGCTGTTCCTGTACAGTCCTCAAATGAAGGAATAGAAAAACGGCATATCTGAAGAAAAACACCATGTCAATCACAGCCATCACTATTGAAAATTTGTAACCGTTCACCAGAGGCAATAAACTACCCTCAACTCGTAACTGTAACCGTTCAGATGTGCCCCAGATTCGTTCGTTTCGCCCTCCGAGGTGTACTCCCTGTACCTGAGGAGGGCGAAACGGACAAAGATGGGGTGCAGGTGAACGGTTACGAAAATTTCAAGGGCATCCAGGAGCCGGTGCGGGTGGAACTCAAACCCATTACCCTGCTTTTCGGCCCCAACTCGGCAGGCAAATCCACCATCTTTCAGGCCCTGCACTACGCCCGCGAAATCTTTCAACGGCAGAACCTCAACCCGGACCGGACCCTGCTCGGCGGCGACACCATCGACCTGGGCGGTTTCGAGAACCTGGTCCACCGGCATGACCTGAAACTGCCCATCCGGATTATGCTGGATATTGACCTCTCCCGTGAAGATCTGCCCAACCATGACGAATCACAGTTCATTGGAGATCGAGATACACCTGGAAACGTGGGCCTGAAAATGAGCGAGGTGCCTTCCCGTATCAATACTATGCAGGTGGAGGTTGCAGTCCGCTGGAGTGAGCGGCTGGAGACACCATATATCGAGATGTACAGGGTTAACGTAAACAGCCATTTCTTTCTCTTCATCAAGTCCTCGCCAGACGGGAAAGGGTTGAGTTTTGACATCAATCCCTATAACCCTGTTTTTCTCCCGGAAGATGTGACGCCTGAAGAAGCTGAAGAGGCCTTGTTTCAGGTATATGAATCTGACGATGACGAACCGCAGTTCAAGGTCGGGGTACTCTGCTGGGCCTGGTTTGAGCTGACGGAAGGATTTGACGGCTCCGGGCTGTATTCCGTTGACATTTCAGGCGGTCTGGACTCCGCCTTACCTGCAGAACACGCCGCTATTTCTTTTAATTTTCCGGAAAAGGAGTTTCCGGTCGGAAATTCAAAGGACGAAAAGGAAAAATTAAGGGTGGTCGAGGAGAGAGAAGCCTTTGCTGACTTCACTTATAACCTGAGCTTATTGCTTGGCAGCCTCATTGCCGGCCCTTGCGCCTGTGTCAGGGAAGGACTCAGAAATTTCTGCTACCTCGGACCATTGCGTGAGGTCCCCAGGCGCAGCAACAGGCCTGCCACCTCACCGGAAGATTCTCGCTGGGCCAATGGCCTGGCCGCCTACGACACCCTGTTTTTCAGCGACGATGCCTTTATTGACCGGGTGAACGAATGGCTGACCCGGGAGGAGAGGCTCAATTCCGGCTACAGCGTGGACGTGAAGAAATACCGGGAACTGGAAACCGACAACCCGCTCATGCTGGCCGTGCTTCAGGGCCGCATCCTTGATGAAGATATAGACCTGAGCGAGAGCCTGCTTGCGCTGCCGGTCAAGCGCCGCCTCTTGATCCGGGACGAGGCCAGGGATATCGAACTTGCGCCCCAGGACATCGGCGTCGGCATCTCCCAGGTCCTGCCGGTGGTGGTGGCCGCCCTGCACCGGAAAACCGGCCTGGTGGCCATAGAGCAGCCGGAGCTGCATATCCATCCCGCCTTTCAGGTGGCCCTGGGAGATCTTTTCATCGAACAGGTGCGAAAATGTCCTGATCTTACCTTCATCCTTGAAACCCATTCAGAACATTTAATGCTGCGTTTCCTGCGCCGGATCAGGGAAACCGGCGAAAACGAGGCTCCGAAAGACCGGACCTTGACCCCGGACGAGCTGTCAATCTATTTCATTGAGCAGGGTGAGGCCGGCATCTCCTGCTTCTCTATTCGGGTGGACGAGGACGGTGATTTCATTGACCGCTGGCCAAAAGGTTTTTTTGCTGAACGAGCCGGGGAGTTATTCTGATGATCTACGAATACGCCCTGGAACCGGAAATGGTGGCCGCCTGGTGCGACCGCCATAACCACCGCTTTTTCATCCGTGAGTTCGACCTGGGCCAGGGACGAGTGGTTTCCCGTTACCCCAAGACCTGGGCTAAAAAGGTCTGGGATTCCTTTGACGGTACCAGCCAGGTGGACAGAAAACGGCTGGAGGAACTTCTGGTGCGGCTGAAGGAAACTATGGTGAAGCGCAGGGACTACGTCTGGGACGACGCGCTGGAGAGCTGGCTGGAAAACGCCCTTCAGGAGCATGCACGGCACCCTTTTTACACGATCATGGCTCGGACAAATCCGGAAGAGCAGCAAGATATCCTTACCGAGACCGATCTTGCCGGGGAGGACATAGCAAAATGGGATGTACACCACGGCATTACCGTAAACAGAAAAGCCCCGGATATGGCCGCCGCCATCAAGATGATGCTCGGCCGCTGTCGCTGGGTGAAGTTCATAGACCCTTATTTATCGCAGTGTAAATCTGGCCATAAACGATCATTAACGGCTTTCATGGACATACTTAAAGCGGAAAAACCTGTCGGGCCGCCGGGAAAGATCGAAATACATACCAACGGGGACGGTGCCACAATCGATTATCTGAAAAATTTTTATGAAAAAATCATTCCCGACGGCATACAAGTAACCATTTACCAATGGAGAGAAAAACCTGCCGGTCAACGGCTGCACAACCGTTATATCCTGACCGATCTCGGCGGAGTTTCCTTCCACCACGGCCTTGACACCGGCGCGGATGGCGAAACCGACGATATCACTCGTCTCGACCGCGAACAGTACGAACTCCGCTGCAAACAATACGATAGTGCGGCCCCAGCCTTTGACTATGCCGAAGATCCGCTTGAAATTTCTGGTACATTTGGAGAGTAAAACGGCTAAACGGAAGGGGAAACTCAATGCGGCCGAGAGGCACTGATTCGTCGCGGCTCAACCCTGACGATGCATTCCACTTTCCGCACGGGATTCTGGATTATTCAGCATCTCAATAATTCGCTCACAGATTTCTTCCTTCCCCATATCGAGACAGGCAACCGCTCTGTCGGCGTATTTTTTGTAGAGCGGCAGCCGTTCCGCAAAGAGGTCTGCAAAGCTCTGGTCCGGAAATTTCACCAGCCCCCTGGTATTCAGATTATGAAGCCGCGCCTCCAGCACCGGGAGAGCGACGTCGAGCAGGATAACCAGGCCGTTTTTCTTTAGATGCATCATGCCGGCATGGCTGTAGATTGAACTGCCGCCGGTGGCAATGACATGGTCTTTGAGATTGACGCGCAAAAGGACCTGCTCCTCAATCCGGCGAAAACCCATGGGACCCAGTATTTCGATAATCTCCTGCAAGGTCCGGTTCTGCGCCTGCTCGATCAGGGTGTCCGTATCAATAAACCGGCACGATAGCTTCCGGGCCAGCAAAGAGCCGATGGTGCTTTTCCCCGACCCGGCCATGCCGATCAGGATAATGTTGGAACAGGAGTTGAACATCAAGGGCCTTGGGGATATCAGCGGTTCACTCCATCATGTGGATCCGTTCGCAGTCGGGGCAGATCCAGGTCGGCCCGTTGGAGATCCCCCACCGATTTTCGGCAAAGCATTCGGGGCAGATCTGGAAGCCGCAGGAACAGTTCCAGCAGAAGGGCTTTTCCTGCTTGCAGCAGTGACAGACAAACTTTTTTTTTCTCCGGCTCCGACCGTGTTTTTTTGGTGCTTCGGTCATGATTCTGATTCGTCCTGTCGCGGCGGCAGCAATTCCTGCCCCAGCCATGCCAGGTAATCTTCGCCGCCGTACGCGATACCCGTGGCCAGGATCTCGGGGACATCGTAGGGATGCACCGCCCGGATGGAGCGCTCCAGCTCCGGCAGGAGATCGTTTCTGCTTTTCATAACCACAAGATACTCATCCGTGGCCTCAATCGCCCCCTGCCAGCGGTACATACTGTGGCAGGTCCCGATCTGCACGCAGGCCGCGAGCCTCTCCGCCAGGACCATGTCGGCGATCTTTACGGCCGCCGGCCGGTCACTGACCGTGGTGGTAACCTGGATGTATGGTGTCATGGGCCAATGCCCCCGGAATGAAAATGGCGAATGAACGAATCAAGCATCATAGTGGAATTTTTCTTAAATATGGAATAGTATATCATCAGGATAATACAAATCAACCCCTCTCTCAAAGGTGAGGCTATGCTTCTGGCTGTTGATGTCGGCAACTCGCACACCGTTAGCGGTATTTTTTCAGGGGGCCTGCTGATTGCCGAATGGCGTCTTAAATCAGACCGGGACCGAACCGGCGACGAACTGGCCATCCGTTATCACTCCCTTTTCCAGATGGCGGATATCAGGTCTGCCGAGGTTACCGGCTTTATCATCTCCAGTGTCGTCCCGACCCTGACCGCAGCCTGGTCGTCCTACGTGGACCGATATTTTGCCGGGCAACTGGCCGCCCCTCCCCTGACGGTAAGCAATGCCATTGAGACCGGCATTACAATCGCCACCGACAACCCGGCCGAAGTGGGCGCCGACCGCATCGTCAACGCCGTCGCGGCCTGTTCGCTGTTTACTACCGGCCCCCTGATTGTCGTTGACTTCGGCACCGCCATTACCTTTGACTGCATCAATGGCGACCGGCAATATCTCGGCGGCGCCATCCTGCCCGGCATCCCCATCTCCCTTGATGCCCTGGCCAGCCGGACGGCAAAACTCCCCCGGGTGGAAATCGATCAAGTTCCCGAAAAGGCCGTGGGCCGCAATACCGGGGATGCCATACGATCCGGAGTGCTGATTGGTTTCGGCGGCATGGTTGACCGGCTGGTCGACCGGCTGGCCGCCGAACTTTGCCCGGCCGGCGAGCCGGTCAAGGTTATCGCCACCGGCGGCATGGCCCATATAATCGCCCCGCACAGCACCTGTATTCAGATCATCGAACCCCGTTTAACGCTGAACGGCTTGCGGATCATCTATGAAAAGAACAGCACCAATGGCTCCTAAGCGAACAATTATACCGCCGCCGCTGAAACCGGGCGATTGCATCGGCCTGTTTTCACCGGCAGGCCCGGCCCGCGATCCCGGCAGGGTCACGGACGGGATCCGCCTTCTGCGCGACAGGGGCTTCAGGGTCAAGTCATCCTGGGAACCGGCCTCCCGGAATGACTACCTGGCGGCATCCGACGAGGTGCGGCTCAATGAATTTCACCGGTTATGGGCCGACGACGAGGTTCATGCCTTAATGGCCATCCGCGGCGGCTATGGCTGCCTGAGAATCGTCGGCCGGATCGACATGAAGGTGCTCGCAAAACGGCCCAAAATGGTTATCGGCTTCAGCGATATTACGGTCCTGTTGAACATCATCTGCCAGCAGACCGGCATGATCACCATTCATGGCCCGGTCGTCACCTCTCTTGCCCGGTCCGACAAAGAGTCGGTACAACATTTTTTTTCCCTGCTCACCGGCGGGATACCGGAATGCTTCAAGCCGGTGCAACTGGAAATTTTGCGGAGCGGCACGGCCTCCGGCGTTGTCCGCGGCGGCAACCTGACCACCCTGGTGCATCTGCTGGGCACGCCGTGGGAAATTGCCTGGGACAACGCCCTGCTTGTTCTCGAGGATACGGGAGAGGCTATGTACCGGCTGGACCGGATGTTGACGCAACTGCACCAGGCCGGCAAGCTGCGGCGTCTTGCCGGTCTCATCCTCGGGACGTTTGATCCCGGCAATGAAGACACCTTTGCCAAGCTCCGCCTGCAGCACCAGGTCTGGGAGCGGGTGCTGGAATTGACCGAGGAGTTTGCCTATCCCGTATGGGGCTGCTTTCCTGTCGGTCACGGCCAACGCAATTACAGCCTGCCGATCGGTATGGAGGCGACAATGGACGGCGTCACCGGCCACCTGCGATTTAAGCACGTCACCTGACAGCGGGGCCGGCATAGAAAAAATGCACCATCGCCCAACCGGGTCAGTCAGTGTGGCTCCTCTTTGCACGGGAATGTTACCCAGATATTGATTACCACCTGGATCCGTGAGCGTTCGAGAACAGTGCAGATGCAAGGGGCAACGATGTTGATTATCCTGGTGTGATATCAACGAGTTGCCAACGCAGCAGATGCGCCGTTATCGGGCGCCCCGGAGGGCGGCGCGGTGAAGACCAGGAAACACGTTAATTTGTAAATAATGCAATAGATCTCATACGTTGCATGAAATATTACCTCAAGCCGTCACGGATTCAGGTACCATGGAATAAATCAACATGTTCAAACGATATATTTACACAATTTTCGGCGTTGTTCTTCTGTTCATCGTCTACGCCCTGACCCTGCTGCCGATCCTGGCGGTCAGGAGCACCCTGGCCGACAGGGAATTGATTTTTGCCCTTATCCTGTGGGGCATCGGGGCCGGTGTTTTTTTCATGCCGGCCATGGCGACGATTATCAAAAAGACCTGGTTCTTCCCCGGCCGCGGGGAACCGGTTGTCCAGGAGCTCCTCCTTTCCATGATTATGGGCGTCAATGGACTGAATGCACCGGTTCAGGCGAAGAAACACCGGAAAAAACTGGTCATCACCTGGCGCTATAAGGATCAGGCCTGGTGCGAGCGCATGGAAAAAAGCGGCATGAAAAAACTCTACGAGCTCTGGCTCAGCTTTGACAATAACACCAAAACAGTAACCCTGACGGACAAATTTCGCTCCGTGGACTGGTCTCTCGGTCCCGGCAGGGTAAAAACCGGCTGGCTGGCAAGCAGCAGGCCGATTTTCAAGGTGGCTACGGGAAACGAGTGGGGAGTTGAAAATTACGAGGACACGGAACCGGATGATTATGCCTTCGGCCCGGAGGAAATAAAGGGACCGATTATGAACACAATCCTGAAAAACGGCTGGAATGTCCGCTTCAGCCTCTTTTGATTTGCAACTCTTCTACCCGGTTGCGGCCATCCTGCGGATAATCCACCGGGCGGCGCCGAGAAGGTCGTCGGCCACATAGGCGGGCCGGATTTCCTGTTGCGGGCCGATATACTGCAGATCGCCCCGGCCATAGCCGGTGAGGACCAGGACCGGCGTTGCCCCCGCCCGGACGGCGCACTTGAGATCGGACCAGCGGTCACCCACCATAAATGAACGTTTAAGGTCCAGGTTCATCTCAACGGCGGCCTGTTCGAGCAGGCCGGTTTTCGGCTTGCGGCAGCAACATTCCTGCCGGTACTGTTCTTCTTTGGCCTCGGGATGGTGGGGGCAGATATAGAGGCCGTCGATATGCGCCCCCTTTTGCGCCAGCTGCCCGGCCATCTTTTCATGCACCTCGTCGAGCAGTTCCGGCGGAAAATAGCCGCGGGCCAGGCCGGACTGGTTGGTGACGACCACCACCGGGACCTGCCGGTCATTCAATAGCCTGACGGCCTCGGCAACACCGGGCAACAGATGAAACCGGCTGAGATGATTGATGTAGCCCATCTGTTCGTTGATGGTGCCGTCCCGGTCCAGGAACACGGCCGGCCTCGATTTATCGCTCATTCCTTCGCCCCTGCCCGGCCGCCGAGGTGCTCATACACGGCCGTAAGCACATCTTCAACCTTGATCTTTTCCATGCACTGAAAATGTTGTTTCGGACAATGGGTTTTCAGGCAGGGACTGCAGGCAATCTCTGTCCTGACCACAATGGCATGATCGCTGGCGGGACCGGTGGCGACCGGGTCCGTTGACCCGAAAATGGCGACGGTCCGCGTATGCAGGGCGGCGGATACATGCATCAGGCCGGAATCGTTGGTGACGAAAACGGTGCAGCGGCCGATCAGGGCCATGGCCTGAGACAGGCTGGTCCGGCCGGCCAGGTTGACAATGCGCGCTCCCGCCGCCGCCTCAATGCCGATGCGCTCGGCAACGGCGCAGTCCGCCTCGGTGCCGAAAATCAAAACCAGGGCCTCGGTCTTCCGGCAGAGCTCAGCGGCCAGGGCGGCGAATTTGTTGCTCGGCCAACGCTTGGCCGGGCCGTATGCGGCACCGGGATTCAGGCCGATGATCAGCGCCCCCGGCTCCAGACCCTTTTCTTGCAGAAACTCGCCGGCCCACCGGCTCGCCGAATCCGGCAGGACCAGCTCCAGGTCATCCGGGCCGGGCCGCAGCCCCAGGCCCCGCAGCATTTCCTGGTAATAATGAACCTGGTGCCGGCGGCCGATATCCGCCTGCTTCTTCACCCCGTGGGTCAGAAGCAGACCCCGGCCGTCCGTGGTATACCCGCCCCTGACGGGAATACGGGCCAGCGAGGTGATCAAGGCCGCCTCAAAGGCATTCTGCAGCAATACCGCCGCCTCGAAACTTTCCCGCTTCAAGTCCAGGGCCAGCCGCATCTTGCCGGCCAAGCCATGATGGCGGCCGTTTTTTTCATAGTGAATAATACGGTCGATGTCAGGGCTGGCCCGGAACACATCCGCCACCCACGGCATGGCCAGCAGGGTGATCTCGGCAGCGGGAAAATTCCGCCGCACCGTCCGCACGGCCGGGGTCGTCATAATGGCATCACCGATCCAGTTGGTTGAGCGGATCAGGATTTTTTTCAAGTCTCCGGGCAGTAATGACCTCATAAAAAGCCGGATTATGCCCCGACCTGCTGTGCAAGCAGTTCCGACAAGCCCTTCCGGGCGAATTCAATCTCCGGGTTCTGGGCCAGGGCGATATGATAGTTCTTGATGGCCTCGTTCGTCTTGCCCAGCTTCTGGAGATTGACGGCCAGGTTGGCATAGTCGATGGCCGACACGGGGTTCAGCTCGACGGCACGCTGAAAATGGAAGGCGGCCTTGTCGTAACGGGCGCATTTGAAATGGCAGACACCCAGGATATTATGGATGTCAGGACGTTCGTCATCCAGTTTCCGGCCGGTTTCCAGTTCGACAATGGCATCCTCGTAGCGCTCCATATCCCGGAGGCAGCAGCCCCGGTAGGAATGGATATAGGGTTCGTCCTCTTCGAGCGGGTCCATGGCCAGGGCATGCTTAAAGCATTGCAGGGCCTCTTCCACCCGGCCCTGGTTGTAGAGATTGCGCCCCCGGTAAAACTCGAGATAATAGGCATGGGGCAACAGCTGCCGCATCGCCGCCAGTTTGGTCTCCAGTTTTTCGGTTTCCAGCAGTTCCGCTGCCAGTTTGGCGGCAAAGAGGGCCGCGTCGCCGCTGGCTGCGCGTTCCCGGAAATGGGCGCCGGGGATAATGGTATAGATGACCGGAATTTCAAGATCAGGATGCATGACATCGAGGATCAGGACATCCATGTTGATCCGCTTCAGGGCGGCAATGCAGTTGATGATTTCCCGGTGCATGTCCGGATCGCTCTGACTGACCATCTCGTCCAGGACAATCGTCCGGTCGGGTTTAACCACGTAGTCGGCCTCTTCCAGGCTTAAGGGCTTGGGCAGGCCGCTGGCCACGTAGTTGGCGCTGGTATGGAAGTCACCCGCGAGCTGGGCCACCTCGGTCAGTGCCCGGATCACGGCCTTGGTCGGGTCCGGGGTGGTGCCGGCGGTGTAAGTAATCTCGCTTTCTTCCGGAAAAGTGGAGGGGTCCCAGGCCAGGGCGCCCACCGTCGGGATGCCGGTGTCCAATGAAAAATCATTCAAGTACACCTCGATGCCGCATTTCTGAAATTTGTCCAGGAGGCCCCTGGCCACCGGGTCGGTCACGGAATCCAGATCGATCCCCGGCGTCTTCAGCCTCTCCCTGCTGACCACGGCGCAGACATGGCGTTCAATAATTTCACAGACCCCCTGCAGGATGGCTTCCTCGTAGGTGTTGCCGGCGGCCGGTCCGTTGAATTCATTGATGGCGTAAAACCAGCTGAACGGCACCAGGACATCCTCTTCGCGGCTCAGGTTGGTTGCCCAGGTCCACTGCATGGGCAGGCCGGTAAGCAGTTCTCTCAGCAGCTCGGGGCTGTGGCTGCCGTCATGCACCGAGGCCAGGAGATATTCAATATCAAGAACCGGATAGCCGGCCTGGATCATGGCGTCGTAATCGCCGACCACGAAATTGTCCGGATTCTTGATGAAGCTGAAAAAGCTGAACCGCTCGCCCAGTTCCATGCAGGCGCTGGCCCGCGACTGGACCGGGGTGGACCCCTTGCCCATCTGTTTTTTCGTGCCGATGGTTTTCAGGGCATCCTTGCCGCAAACGCTGAAATAGACGGGAATATCCAGGCGGCCCGTATCGATCCGCCGCACTTCCTCCAGGATATCGAGATTCGCCTCTTCCAGCCGCGTCATGAAATGATCGATGGTTTTCTGAGGCGTACAGGCCTTGTCCTGGTCATAGGTATACTGCTTCCTGCAGTCATTGAGTTTAATCGTTTTTTTCTCCATTATCCTACCTCTCTCTGCTTAATCACGAAACTGTCGGCGCAGGCCGTCTCGATCGAACGCAGCCGGTCGTACCATGTCCTGCCGTACGGGGTCAGGATAAGCGTCCTTTCCTCTTCCCCGGAAGGTTGAAAATCAATTTCCAGGCGCTCTTTCGGGGTCAGGGAACCCAGCCTTTCCGGCCACTCGACAACCGTAAGCCCATCTGCCACAATGTAGTCCATCAACCCTGATTCTTCAACATCATATTCGTTTTCAAGTCGGTAGCAGTCAAGATGATATAAGGTCAGACGGCCCGGATATTCATTCATCAGGTTAAACGATGGGCTGGTCACATAACACTCATCCGGCACCCCCAGTCCCGCGGCAATAGACTGGGCCAGGGTCGTTTTGCCGGCTCCCAGGGGGCCCCGGAGCAGGATTACGTCGCCGGCGCCTGCCTGTTCGCCGAGAAACCGGCCCAGGAAAGCGGTCTGTTGCAGGTTACGCAATCTCAGAACCAGGCGGTTTGTCTGCCGGTCGCTCACGGGCGCTGCCGTTGTACCGAGCCGTCCCACCAGGTCATCAGCAACTGGTAGGGATTGTAGTAGAGCGGCAGGGTCCGCGGCTGTCTGAAACGCGAGCTGTAGGCCAGCCGGTAACTGGCAAGGTACCAGTTGGGGACCACGTAATAGCCATACCAGAGAACACGGTCCAGGGCCTTGCAGGCCGCGGTCAGTTTCTTCTGGGTGGAGGCGTAGATGATGCTGTCGACCAGGTGATCGACCACCGGGCTGTTCACCCCGGCCAGGTTCCGCGAACCTTTCCTGCCGGCGGAGGTCGAATACCAGTAGTCGCGCTGTTCATTGCCCGGCGACTGGGACTCGCCGTAGACATTGACCACCATGTCGAAATCGAAATTCTTGATCCTGTCCGCATAGAGGGCCGGATCAATGGTGCGATACGAGGCCTTGATACCGAGGCGGCGCAGATTTTCCACATACGGCGCCATCACCCGGCCAAAGGAGGGGCTGACCAGCAGGATCTCGAAGGAAAAAGGCTCCCCCTTCTTGTTCTGCAAGACACCATTTTTGACCCGCCAGCCGGCCCGGGCCAGGAGTTTTACCGCCATCTTCAGGTTGTCGCGCAGGCTTGACGGCGGCGCGGTTGACGGTGGCGTCAGCGGGGTCGTGAAGACTTCCGGCGGCAACTGGGCCCGAAAGGGCTCCAGCATTTTCAATTCCAGACCATGGGGCAGGCCGGTGGCTGCCAGGTAGGAGTTGCTGAAATAACTGTTTGACCTGGTGTACTGATCGAAAAACATGACCTTGTTGGTCCATTCGAAATCAAAGGCCAGCCCCAGTGCCCGGCGCACCCGGCGGTCTTTGAAAAGCGGGCGCCGGGTGTTAAAGACAAAGCCCTGCATCCCGGCATCGTTTTTATGGGGAAAGAGTTTCTTGACCAATTCCCCGGCCTGAAAGCGCTTGCCGGTCAGGTCGCGCTGCCACTGCTTGGCGATATTGACAACCATGAAATTAAATTCACCGGCCTTGAATGCCTCGACGCTGACGATCTGGTCCCTGAAGTACTTGACGGTAATGGTATTGAAATTAAACATTCCCTTGCGAACCGGGAGATCCCTGGCCCAGTAATCGGGATTGCGCTTGTAGGTGATGGATTTGCCGGGGTTGACCTCGGCCACGACATAGGGACCGGAGCCGATGGGCGGCGTCATGCCCGGGGAGTTAAAACCGTGCTTTTCGTAAAAAGCCCTGGAGAAGACCGGCAACCGCGAGGCGATCATATGCAGCTCCCGGTTGGGCCGGGCAAAAAGAAAACGGATGCGGTGACGATCAAGAATCACGGCGCCCTTGATATCCCGGAGATAGATCTGGTAAAAAGGATGCGCCTTCTTGCTCTTCAGGGTGTCCAGGGAAAACTTGACGTCTGCCGGGGTCACCGGCGTACCGTCCGAGAAACGGGCCCGGTCGTCAATGGTAAAGGTGACCGAGAGCTTGTCCGCGGCAACCTTGATGTCCCTGGCAATGAGGCCGTACTCGGCAAAGGGCTCGTCCAGGCTGGGGACGGCCAGGGTTTCGAAGACAAAATCCTCGAGTCCGAACGGGGCGCTGCCCTTCAAGGTAAAGGGGTTCATCTTGTCAAAACTGCCGAGGGCGTGCAGGGTCAGGGAGCCGCCCTTCACGGCCCGGTCGGAGACATAATCAAAATGCTTGAAATCGGGCGGGTACTTGAGATGGCCGTCAATACTGACGCCGTGGGCCGCGAAAAGCCGACCGGGAGAAATCAGAACCAGCAGAAAAACAAAAAATAATTTGACTCGAGTCATCTCCATGCCCATGATTTATTAATCCCTCTTGTTTCGAAGGGACGCCTCTTTCTCAATCCATAGAAAGGTTGTATAGCCTATAAATGAGAGTTCGACAACGAAACGGCGACCTTAATCCATTAAAAAATGGACAGCTGAACCTGGTGCTTGACATGACACTGGTCAGTGTAATAAGAAACCTTGAACATGCAACCTGCGCAGGCCGGTTCAAAGATGACCTGCAACAGCGAAAAGGACTTGAAAAATGGGACGGACAATAGCCGAAAAAATATTTGCCGCGCATCTGCGCGACACCCCTGCCCCGGATAACATGGTACTTGATATTGATGTCGTGATGTGTCACGAAATCACTACCCCCATAGCCATTCTTGATCTCGTGGACAAGGGCAAGGACCGGGTCTTTGATCCGGACAAAATCAAGGCGGTCATTGATCACGTGAATCCGGCCAAAGACAGCAAGACCGCCACCCAGGGCAAAATCATGCGCGACTGGGCGCGGCGCCACGGCATAAAGGACTTTTTCGATGTCGGCCGCAACGGGGTCTGTCATGCCCTGTTTCCGGAAAAGGGTTTTATCCGGCCGGGGTACACGGTGATCATGGGTGACTCCCATACCTGCACCCATGGCGCCTTCGGCGCCTTTGCCGCCGGTGTCGGCACCACCGACCTGGAGGTGGGAATATTGAAAGGCGTCTGCGCCTTCCGGACGCCGAAGACCATGAAGATCGAGGTAACCGGGACCTTGCAGCCCGGTGTCTCGGCCAAGGACATCATCCTTTTCATCATCAAGTCCCTGACCGTCAACGGGGCCACTGACCGCATCCTGGAATTCAGGGGACCGGTGATCGAGGGGATGGACATGGCGGCCAGGATGACCCTGTGCAACATGGCGGTTGAGGCCGGCGCCACCAGCGGCATCTGCCTGCCCGATCGGGTAACCGCCGAATACCTGTGGCCTTTTATCAAGGACCAGTATGACTCCGTTGCCGGAGCGACCGCAGATTTTGCCAGGTGGCACTCTGACCCGGACGCGGTCTACGCGCAAACGAGAAGCCTGGATATCAGCAAGCTGGAACCGCAGGTCACCTTTGACTACAAGCCCGACCAGGTCAAGGATATCGGTGAGCTTGCCGGTCTGCCCGTGGACCAGGTCTACATCGGCTCCTGCACCAACGGCCGCATCGAGGACCTCCGGGCCGCCGCGTCCATCCTGAAGGGACGGACCATCGCCGATAGTGTCCGGGGCATCCTGACGCCG
Source organism: bacterium BMS3Bbin14 (assembly GCA_002897615.1). Classification (GTDB taxonomy): domain Bacteria; phylum Desulfobacterota; class Desulfobulbia; order Desulfobulbales; family Desulfobulbaceae; genus BMS3Abin13. The sequence continues at coordinate 255,471 of BDTX01000003.1, read as the reverse complement.
GCAACCCCCGGAGTTTACTCGCAGGCCCTGGACGAAGGGCTGATCAGGATTTTCATGGATGCCGGCTTTTGCGTGTCCAATCCGACCTGCGGCGCCTGCCTGGGCATGAGTAACGGCGTCCTGGCCGCAGGAGAGGTGTGCGCCTCAACCACGAACCGGAATTTCAACGGCCGTATGGGCAAGGGCGGCATGGTCCACCTGATGAGCCCCTTAAGCGCGGCAGCAACGGCGATAACCGGCAGGATTACGGACCCTCGGCAATTTTTGAGCTGACCTTGAGCCGATCATCAGGGCTTGAGGCGGTCGCGGCGGGATGAGGGGTGATCTGCAGCCTTTGGCCGGGCGGCCGGCCTCTTGAGAAATTATTTTTTAGAAAGGAAAACAAAAATGAAAGAGTTCGGCGGCCCAGCCGTTTTTATCGACCGCAGTGATATCAATACCGATGAAATCATCCCGGCCAGGTATCTGACCGAGATTTCAAAACAGGCGCTCAAGGCCCACCTGCTCGAGGACCTGCACCTGGAAACCGGCGGCTTCGACCCGCACTCCGAGGCCATGCGGCAGGCACGCGTCCTGGTCACCCGTTCCAACTTCGGCTGCGGTTCGTCCCGGGAACATGCGGTCTGGGCTCTGGAGGTCAACGACATCAACGTGGTTATCGGCGAGAGTTTTGCCCGGATCTTCCGGCAGAACATGTTTAACTGCGGCATCATGGCCATCGAACTCGAACCGGCCGATATCGAGCGGCTTTTCAGCCTGCAGGGAGAGGTCGTCGTTGCGGTCGACCCGGAAAAAGAAGAGCTGACCGCAACCGGTTCGGCCGGCAACCGGGAGCCGCTCACCTGCGGTTTCACCCTCAACCCCTTTGACATGAAACTGGTCAAGGCCGGCGGCTGGTTGGCCTATGCCGAGCAGAATTATTAACCGGGCCGGAGTTGAACATCAACTCCGGGTGACCTTGCCGCGCAGGGCCTTAACCCTGGACCGTCTTTTTTTTCGTTCGATGCGCCGGTTCTGAGAGCTTCTGGTCGGCCGGGTTGCCGTACGCTTTCTTTGAGTTACGGTAACACGTTGCAGCAGTTCATGAAGGCGCATCAGGGCCGCCTCCCGGTTCTGGGCAAGACTTCGATACTGCCGGGCCTTGATCACCACCACCCCGGTCTTGGAAATACGATGATCGTCCAGGTGCAGAAGCCTCTCTTTGTACAGGTCAGGCAGGGATGAGGCCCTGATATCGAAACGCAGATGGACGGCCGTCGAAGCCTTGTTGACGTTCTGGCCTCCCGGTCCCTGCGCCCGCACGGCGCTGATCGCGATTTCACTTTCAGGGATGGCGAACTGGTTTGAACGACGTAAGGTCATAGCAACATCATAGGATAATCAACATCGTTGTCCCTTGCATCGGCACCGTTCTCGAATGCTCACGGATTCAGGAGGTTGGTGAACAAGGCAACGCATTGAATGACGGCAACCGGCGGGAATAAAAAAAGGAGTCAAGGCAACAGCGCTTAACTCCTTTTGTTCTCTCTTGGTGACCCCAACCGGGTTCGAACCGGTGTTACCGGCGTGAGAGGCCGACGTCCTAACCACTAGACGATGGGGCCTGATGGTGGTGCCTTTTTTAAAATATCCGGCGCGTTTTGTCAAGCCCGGCTTCTCCTTTTTTTATAATCAACATCGTTGCCGCCTTGCATCGGCACCGTTCTCGAACGTTTACGAATCCAGGACCATATCATGGCCGAACCGGTAGGCCCGCTCAAGATCCTCGGCAAATCGGGCAATTTCCCCTTTCTTGTCGACACCCCGGACCAGCAGTTCCCCGGCGTATGAAAAATCCATGGCATCAAGCCCATAGCGAACGGTCATGATCGCCCCTTCAAAAACCCGCTCTCCCATGGTCGCGGCAACGCCGACGAAATATCCCTTTCGTACCGTTTTATTACCAGCCGGCCTTTTGCCGAGGAGATATTTTCTGCTCCACAGGGCCTGGCACCTGTCAATAAAGGCCTTTGCCTGGGCGGTTACGCCATAGAAATAAATCGGCGAACCAACCACGATCCGGTCAGCATTATCTATTTTGTCGTAGAGTTGCTGCATATCGTCCTGGACAACGCACACCCCGGTTTCGGTACAGCCGCCGCAGGCCAGGCAGGGGTGAATGTCCAGCTCGGCCGGCCTGACGAGCTCACTGCCTGAACCGGCATCAATGACCCCCTGCATGACCGGCTTGAGAAGAAGCTCGGTATTGCCCCCGCTACGGGGGCTGCCAAGAATAAATAAGACTTTCATCAGCTCGCCGCTACATTCCTTATCTTATCCCTGAATCCGTGACGGCTTGAGGTGATATTCCAGGCAATATGTGAAATTTATTGCATTATTGCAGAACAAACGTATTTTCTGGTCTTCACCGCGCCGCCCTGCGGGGCGTCCGATAACGGCGCATCTGCTGCGTTGGCAACTCGTTGATATCACACCAGGATAATCAACCTCGTTGCCGCCTTGCATCTGCACCGTTCTCGAACGCTCACGGATTCAGGTTATCTGCCGTCTTTTGCCGGCAGCCGCCCGAAAAACCGGTTCTGTTCATGCAGCCAGCCGGAAATTTCCTGGGCAAAAAGACCGGGGGCACAGCGCCACTGCCAGTTGCCCCGGGTGGTCGCCGGGGTGTTCATACGGCAGTCATTGCCGAAACCCAGCACGTCCTGCATGGGCAGCATGGCAAGAACCGCGGTTGAAGACAAGGCCAGATAGATGAGGTCCCGGTGAATGGAAGCGGCATCGTGGTCATCTTTATTGGCACATTTCTTGGCCTGGATCTTGGACTCGGGCGGGACATCCGGACTCAGAAACCACCCGACGGCCGTATCATTATCATGGGTACCGGTGTAAACAACGCAGTTTTTCGAATAATTAAACGGCAGGTAGGGATTATCGGGCTTGCCGTCGAAGCCGAAAAGGAGAATTTTCATTCCCGGGTACCCGAGCCGGTCACGCAGTTTTTCAACCGCCGGGGTAATGAATCCCAGGTCCTCGGCAATAACAGGCAACCGGCCCAGCCGCCTCTCCATGTTCCTGAAAAAAGAGAGGCCCGGGCCTTTTTTCCACCTGCCGTTCTCCGCGGTTTTATCCCGGGCCGGGATGCTCCAATACGCTTCAAAGCCGCGAAAGTGGTCGATCCGGACGACGTCGACCAGGGAAAAAGTTGTGGCCAGACGTTTGGCCCACCAGTGATAAAGACGTTCCTTGATCTCCGGTTTCCTGCTGTTCCAGCGGTAAAGGGGATTGCCCCAGCGCTGGCCGGTGGCACTGAAATAATCCGGCGGAACCCCGGCAACGTGTGTGGGGCTGCCGTCCTTGGGATTCAATTGAAAAATATCCCGGTTGGCCCAGACATCAACGCTGTCCAGGCCCACGTTGATCGGCAGATCACCGATAAGGCGAATGCCCCGCCGGTTTGCGTTGTCGCGTAAGCGGCGCCACTGCGAGAAGAAAAGAAACTGCTCAAAACGGTAATAGCCGAGCCGGTCTGCCGATTCTACGGCAGCGAGGCGCAAACTGTCCGGATCCCGGTCACGCAGGTCCCGGGGCCAGCGGTACCAGGGGGCATAATTAAATTTGCGCTTCAGGGCCATAAACAGGGCATAATCGTCAAGCCATGTTACCTGCCGGGAACAAAACTCTGAGAAATCCGTCCGGCGGGAGTCTGCCTTGAAACGCTGCCAGGCCTTGGCGAGAATCTCCTTTTTCCACCTGGTAACACGGTCAAACTCGACAAAATAGTCGGAAAATGAAAGCTCACGCGGCGACACATCCCCGGCCGTGAGGAGTCCCTGCTGCAAGAGAAGATGCGGGCTGATCAGGAGAGGATTGCCGGCAAAGGCGGAAAAACTCATGTAGGGCGAATTGCCGAATACCGGACTGGTCGGCCCCAGGGGCAGAACCTGCCAGTAGGTCTGGCCGGCGGCCGCGAGAAAATCGACGAACGCCGGGGCGCCGCCGAGGTCACCGGTTCCGTAGGGACCGGGCAGGGATGAAATATGGAGCAGGATACCGCTCGATCTTCGCTCGATAGTCGGCATCAGCGGTTTTGCCGCCCGGTGGCCGGTTGCGATTGCCAACCGTTATTAGTCTTCATCACTTGTATCCGCAAATTGTTCTCTTATCGCTATTATTTCGTCAACGTTATCAAGGAACACATCGAGGAGTTCCGGGTCGAAATGCTCTCCCCGCTCCTCTCTTAAAATATCCAGGGCAATATCGACGGGCATGGCTGATTTGTAGACCCGTTCGAAGGTCAAGGCGTCAAAGACATCGCAGATAGCGGCTATCCTGCCAACCAGGGGAATATCATAACCTTTAAGACCGGCCGGATACCCGGTACCGTTAAATTTCTCGTGATGGGTCAAGGCGATAAGCGCCCCCAGGTTGAGTGTTTCCGATTTTGATTCTCCAAGTATCAGGTTGCCGATAAGCGAGTGTTCCTTTACTTGCTCAAATTCCTCTTCACTCAATTTCCCCGGTTTAAAAAGGATGCTGTCCGGCAGGCCTACCTTCCCGACATCATGAAGCGGTGCGGCCACCCTGATCATCTGGCACTCTTCTTCAGGCAGTCCCGCCTTACGGGCAAGGAGGCAGCAATATTCACCCATTCTTACGGTATGCTGGGCGGTTTGATTATCTCTGAATTCCGCGACACTGGCAAGCCGCAGGATCGTTTCCTCCCAGGAGGCGTGCAGTTCTTCCGTTCTCTCGGCCACCAGCGATTCAAGTTCTTCCCGGTGCCGGCGGTTTTCGATTTCAAGTTCCCGGCGGCGGAGGGCATTGGCAATGTTAATGATCAGTTCATTTCTCTCAAAGGGCTTGATCACATAGCCGAAAGCCCCCATGTTGAGAGTCTGGATAGCAATGTTGCGGTCATCAACGGCGGTCGCCATGACCACGGCAAGGTCCTGATACTTTTCATGGACGATACGCAGCAGGTCGATGCCGGTCTTTCCCGGCATGTTAATATCGCAGATCATCAGCCCGTAGTCATCTTTCTCTAAACTTTCCAGGGCCTTGTCGGCATCGGCGGCGGTGCTGTATGGATATCCCTCACTCTGGACAATCCGGCCGACCAGCTCGCAGATAACCGGTTCATCATCCACTATCAGAATTTTTTGTTTCTGTTCTTCCATAACTTTCATAGCCTTACTTTTACCTGAATCCGTGAGCGTTCGGGAACGGATTCAGGTTTTATTGAGCAGCCCCTGAAATTCCAAGTCGAATTTCCGTGTCGCCATTGAACGAGAATATCCTCTCATCATTCATGATACTATATTAAAAAAAAAACAATGAAATCAAAAAAAAATCTTAAAAATACCAGAAAAAAATCAGAGGCAACGCGAGATAAAATTGTGCCTGACCGCAAAAAAAAAATGACCGGTCGAGCGTAAACCGGCAGTAAAGTTACACTTGGCCCCGGGACGGCTTGAGGTGACATTCCATGCAACATATGGAATTTGTTGCATTATTGCCCAATAAACGTATTTCTTGGTCTTCACCTCGCCGCCCTCCGGTCCGCCCGATAACGGCGCAGCTGCTGCGTTGGCAACAAAGTTGATATCCTGCCAGGATAATCAACATCGTTGCCGCCTTGCATCCGCACCATTCCCGAACGCTCACGGATCCAGGTTGCATTAAAAACCTTCACTCCCGGCCAGGGAATTCGCGCAGGGAACAAGTCCGGAGAATCGGCGCCAGATTTCGTGCTTGAGATTCGACTAAAAACAGCCTGGAAACCGGGAGGCGAAAATGCGGAATTGTTTTTTAAGCGATCCCTTAAGCAGAATCTTTATTTGATTTTTTTTCATTTTTGTATTAGATTATATTATTCTGTGGAAAATTGTAGAAATCGCATTTTTTGCGTTTTTTTTGCATTTAATCAATCATACTTTATCATATAGTTCGGGGGTGGAAGGCCGGTGCTCGCAAGTATCAAAAATGACCTTCTTAAAGCAGGAAGAAGCGAAGGCTGTATAACATTTCAACACCTCAACGAGATGTTGCCGGACAACATTAACAGTCCCGGCGCCATGGAGGAATTATTTGATTTCCTGGGTGAGAATAACATTGAAATTGTTACCCAGGAAGAATCGGGGAAGAAAAAAACCCTTTCAGGGGAAAACTGGACCGGGAAGAAAAAACCGGAAGCCGACGCTGACACGGAGGCCCTTCCTGACAGCGATGAACATGAAAGTGAAGAAACCACAACCACTTATCTGCGGGAGATGGGCCAGTTCGACCTGTTGACGCCGGAGGAAGAGGCCAAGTATTCCAAAACTATTCGTGAAGGCTTTAACGCCATCATCGCGGCGATCCGCGAAGAAAAAACCGATACCAGGGAAATAAAGATGCTGGTTGACCGCATTGATCTCTGGGAGAGACGCGACCCGACGCTGAAGCCCAAAAAACAGCAGCTTAACTACATGCGCCAGAGCGTGCATAACGCCACCCGGAAATTCCCGGACCATCGGAATCTTTTCGACCTGAACACCAAGATCGAGGCCTACCTCCGCTCTATCGAGGTGGCCAAGGACGCGATGATCCGCGCCAACCTGCGCCTGGTGGTCTCCATTGCCAAGCGATATATGCACCAGGGCCTGACCCTGGCCGACCTGATCCAGGAAGGCAACCTGGGGCTGATGCGGGCGGTCTTCCGCTTTGATTACAACAAAGGCAACAAGTTTTCCACTTATGCCTCCTGGTGGATTCGCCAGGCCATCACCCGCGCCATCCTGGACAAGACCCGGACCATTCGGTTGCCGGTGCACTTTCTTGAACTCCGCAGCCAGTTCTTCAAGGCCTTTTATTCACTGCTGAAAGAACTCGGCAGGGAACCCACACCGATCGAAATATCCAGGATGACCGACCTGCCCATGAATAAAATCCTGGCAATCCTGGAGGCGTCACGAGAGCCTATTTCCCTGGAAACGCCGGTGGGAGACGACGACTCCACCCTGGGCGACTTCCTGGAAAATCAGGAATCGGAATCGCCCTATGACACGGTGGAGAATCGTGAACTGTCCCTCCGGGTTACGGAAGTTCTCTCCTCCCTGACCGACCGTGAAGAAAAAATCATCCGTCTTCGTTTCGGTATCGGCGAAAATGCCGAGTACACCCTGGAGGAGATCGGCAAACGCTTCAATGTTTCCCGCGAACGTATCCGCCAGATTGAGAAAAAAGCCCTTAACCGCTTGCGCCATTCCAGTCGACGTGAGAAACTCCGTTATTTCCTTGATTGATCCATCATCTTTGATCCATCATTTCCATTACCTCCACTCACGCCGATTTTTTCATGGAACAATTTATCCGCAATGCCGGTTTTGATGATATTCTCTTAAAAGTTCAAGCCGATGAACGCCTGAGCATAGATGACGGCCGGCGTCTTTTCGCCTCCGCCGATGTCCTGGCGGTCGGCTCCCTGGCCAATATCGCCAGGGAACGGAAAAACGGCAACAAGGCCTATTTTATTTACAACCAGCATATCAATTACTCGAATATCTGTACCAATCTCTGTAAATTCTGCGCCTTCGGCAAAGACAGGGAATCCGACCTTGCCTACGAGATGAGTGTGGACGAGGTCAAAAAAAAGGTTCGCGATCGTCTCGACGAACCTATCACCGAAATCCACATGGTCGGCGGCATCCATCCCGACCTCCCGTATTCCTACTACCTGGACCTGCTGCAAGGGATCAAGGACGTCCGGCCCGAGGTCCACATCCAGGCCTTTACCTGTGTTGAAATCTTTCATCTCGCCGAGCTGGCGGGCAAATCCGTCGGCGAAACCCTGGAAGAACTCAAGGCGGCCGGCCTGGGCTCCATCCCCGGCGGCGGGGCCGAGGTCTTCAGTCCGAGAATCCGCAAGATTATCTGCGAAAAAAAATTATCCGGCGACGGCTGGTTCGAGGTCGCCAAAACCGCGCACCGTCACGGCCTGAAAACCAATGCCACCATGCTCTACGGTCATATCGAGTCGATCGACGAACGGCTGGAGCACCTGGATGCGCTCCGCCTGGCCCAGGACGAAACCGGCGGCTTCCTGGCCTTCATCCCCCTGGCCTTTCATCCTAAAAATACCGAAATGTCCGAGCATTCCAGCACGACCGGCATAGACGATCTCAAGAATATCGCCGTTGCCCGGCTGATGCTGGACAACTTCCCGCACATCAAGGCCTACTGGGTCATGATCGGCACCAAGCTGGCCCAGGTGGCCCTTTCCTTCGGCGCCGATGATATGGACGGCACGGTCAAGGAAGAGGTGGTTACCCACATGGCCGGGGCCGAAACCGAACAGGCCCTGGGCCACAAGACGCTTATCCGGCTGATCAGGGAGGCCGGCCGGGAACCGGTGGAGCGCGACACCCTCTATAACGTCATCAGGACCTGTTAAGCCCTGCCGACCATGAACGAGACTATGGACAAAATCCTGGCCGGCGCGCGGATCACGGCCGGGGAGGCCCTGGACCTGGCGGAATCAGCCGACCTGTACCGGCTCGGCTTCCTGGCCGACAGTGTCCGGCAGCGCCTTCATCCGCAGCCGGTCGTCACCTATATAATTGACCGCAACATCAATTACACCGATATCTGCATCTCCGCCTGCATGTTCTGCGCATTTTTCAAGGCCCCCGAGGATGAAAACGGCACGATCCTCACCCACCGGGAACTGGAGCAGAAAATCAGGGAAACCAAGGAACTCGGCGGGACACAGATTCTGCTGCAGGGAGGCCTGCACCCCGACAAACCCCTTGAGTTCTACGAAGAAATGCTGCGGTTCATGAAGGGCCTGGACATTCATATTCACGGCTTTTCCCCGCCGGAAATCTGCCACTTTGCCGCCCTCTCGGGCCTGACGACCAGCGAGGTGTTAAAACGGCTCATTGCCGCCGGCCTGGATTCGATGCCGGGCGGCGGGGCGGAGATCCTCTCCGACCGGGTCCGCGAGACGCTGGCCCCCCGCAAATGCTCGGCCGACCGCTGGATAGAGGTCATGGAAGAGGCCCATCATCAGGGCCTGCGCACAACGGCCACCATGATGTTCGGTCATATCGAGACCATGGAGGAACGGCTGGAGCATCTGCAGCGGATTCGTGACCTGCAGGACAGGACCTCGGGATTTACCGCCTTTATTCCCTGGCCCTTCCAGCCTGATCACACCGCCCTGGCCGCGAGCCGGAAAATTGACAAGGAAACCGCTTTCGGCTATCTGAAAATGCTGGCCTTAAGCCGGATTTTTCTCGATAACGTGGATAATATCCAGGTCTCCTGGGTCACCCAAGGCCCCAAGATCGCCCAGTTGGCCCTCTTTTTCGGCGCCAACGACTTCGGCAGCACCATGATCGAGGAAAACGTCGTGGCCGCGGCCGGAGTCCAGTTCAGACTTTCCGAACAGGAAATTCGGCGGCTGGTTACCGATGCCGGATTCGAGCCGAAACAGAGGCTCATGGACTACACCCTGGTTTGACCTCTATCCCCCTGTGAAACCGATCATCATTCATCGTGCCCCCTGGCTGGTCACGGTCGCCGGGGCCGGGCCGGCCGCAGGAGCCGTTGCCGTTGCCGGCGGCCGCATCCTGGCCGTCGGCGAATTTACCGAACTGCGGTCCGGGTATCCCGGGGCCAAGGTCCGGGACCATCATAACTGCGCCCTTGTCCCGCCCCTGGTCAACGCCCATATTCACCTCGAACTCTCGCACCTGGCCCAGCCCGGTCCGAACCCGGTCCCGGGAAGCTTTACCGCCTGGGTGGCCGGACTGCTTGCCAGGCGTGAACAGCTCGGGGCAACCGGTGAAAACGTGGTTGCGGCGGCCCGGCAGACGCTTGACCAACAGCATCGATCCGGGGTGATCGCCCTGGCCGACATCGGCAACACGAACACTGCCGCAAAACTCGCCGGCGCCGGGCCGCTGGTCCTTCATTTTCGTGAATTTCTCGGCCTGACCCGGAATGCCGCCCGGGAAAACCTGGCGCTGCTGGCCGGCGAACCGGAGATGAACCGCTGCACCGCCCATGCGCCCTACTCCACCCATGCCGACCTGATCACGGGGCTGAAAAAACGGGCCCGCCAACGGGGCCATCTCTTTCCTCTCCATGTCGCCGAGTCTGCAGCGGAAAACGAGCTGGTCAGCTCCGGCAGCGGCGAGCTTAAAGATTTTCTCCGGCAGCGCGGTTTCTGGGATGATTCTTTTCAACCCACCGGAATTGACAACTCCGGTTCGGTGCGGTACTTACATCAACTTGGCATCCTGGACGAACGGACGCTCTGCGTTCATTGCGTCCATGTCGGCCGGGAAGAGGCCGGCCTGCTTGCCGCCGACAAGGCAAGGGTCTGTCTTTGTCCGGGCAGCAACCGTTTCCTGGGCGTCGGCCGGGCACCGGTCGGCCTGTTCCTGCAGCACGGCATCCTGCCCGCCCTGGGGACCGACAGCCTGGCCAGCAACCGGGAACTTTCCATGTGGCGGGAAATGCGGCTGCTGCATGAAGACCACCCTGATCTCGACCCGGCGGCCATTCTCGCCATGGCCACGCTGAGCGGCGCCACGGCCCTGGGAATAGGGCAAGACTACGGGACCCTGGAACCCGGAAAATCGGCAGATTTCCTGGCCGTGCCCCTGCCGGGCGGGATCAGGACGCCAGGTCAGCTTCTGGACTATCTCGTCACGGGCGGCCCGGCCATTAAACCCGTCTGGATTTGAATCGCGGAGGATCTATGGCCCGTATCGGCATGGTCAATTATATCAATACCGCCCCTATTTACGAGGTGTGGAAGGCCACGATCAACCGGCCTGACTGGCAGGTTACCGAGGCGCCGCCGAGCGTCCTCAACCGGCTGCTGGCAGCCGACGAACTCGATCTCGGCTTCGTCTCCTCCTATGAGTATGCGGCCCGGCCGGCAAAATACCGGATACTTGCCGACCTGTCCATCAGCGCGACCGGCCCCGTGGGCAGCGTCTTTCTCTTCTCCACCGTGGCGCCGGCAGAGTTGACCGGCCGGCTTGTCCTGCTCACCGGCCAGTCCGACACCTCCATCCGTCTGGTGCGGATCATCCTGGAAGAGTTCTTTCACGTGCGGCCCGAATATGTCGTTGGCGAGATTTCCGGCCGCCGGGAAGCGGACAGAAAAATCGACGCGGTGCTGGCTATCGGCGACGAGGCCCTGCGGATAAAGCTTGAAAACCGTTACCCGGTGCAGATCGACCTGGCCGGGTTCTGGCACCAGACTACCGGGCTGCCCTTTGTTTTCTCGGTTTGCGCAATCCGCGAAGATTTTGTCCGCTCGGAACCGGAAACGGCGCTGGCAATCAGGGACGCCCTTCTGCGTTGCCGGGCCGCAGGACTCGAACAACTGGCCGAGATCTGCGACCGGGTGGCAAAACGTATCCCCATGGACCCGGCAGCCTGCTGCCGGTACCTGCAGGGTATCGAATACGATCTCGGGCCGACCAAACAGCAGGCCCTGGAAAAATTTTTCACCTATCTTATCAGCCGCAACGAGGCAGACGAACAGGCCCTGCCGCTCAAAATTTTCCCCCAGGATCCGTGACGGCTCGAGGGATACACTATGCAACATGCGGGATTTATTGTATTATTGCCGAACAAACGCACTTCCTGGTCTGCACCGCGCCGCCCTGCGGGGCGGCCGATAACGGATCCAGGTTCCCGGCAATATAACTCGCACTAAACGGAAACCGACCCAGCATGCCACAGTTAAACCAGCCTGAAGAAAAAAAGAAGTTTGTGCGGAATAAATTCGCCGCCATCAGCTCCAGGTATGATCTGCTCAATTCCCTGCTCTCCATGCAGATTGACAAGTACTGGCGCTGGAAAACGACCCGCCTGCTCAAGGAATTCCCGGACGGGAGCGTGCTTGATCTCTGTGCCGGCACCCTGCCCCTGTCACTGGAGCTGACCCGGCAGGCGAAAGGACGCCGGGTCCTGGCCGTTGACTTCTGCGAGGACATGCTGCGCAGCGGGATGCAGGCACTGCCCGATGATCACCGCAAACCGAGAATTTTCCCGGTCTGCGGCGACGGCGAAGAGATCCCGGCCCCGGACAACACCTTCTGGGGCTGCACCGTGGCCTTCGGGGTGCGCAACCTGGCTCGGACCCTGCAGGGACTGAAGGAGATGCACCGGGTGATCAAACCGGGCGGCAAACTGCTGATCCTGGAGTTTTCCCGGCCGCGCAATCCGATCATCCGGCCCCTGTACGCCTTCTACCTGAACAAGGTACTGCCCGCGGTTGCCGGCCTGGTGTCCGGTGACAAGGAGGCCTACGAGTACCTGGCCAGTTCCATTGCCGCTTTTTACGAACCGGAAGAACTGCTTGACATGATGCGCCAGGCCGGTTTCAGTCATACCGAGCGGAAACCGCTGACCTTCGGCATCGTCAACATCTATATCGGAGTCAAATAAACGTGGCCGCAACAAAACGCATCATCCTGGCCGTTACCGGGGCAACCGGCATGCTGTATGTGACGGCCCTGCTCGAGCTCCTGCAGCGGCAGAAGAACGTCACGGTTCATGCCATTATTTCAAACGCCGGCCGCCAGGTGCTGCGCCTGGAACAGGATCTCGACCCGGCCGAACTGCACGGAGTGGACCGCTGGTTCGACATTGATGATTTCACGGCCCCCATGGCCAGCGGCTCAAGTTGTTACGACGCCATGATTATCCTGCCCTGCACGGCCGGAACCCTGGCCGCGGTTGCCGGCGGTTTTTCAGGCAATCTCATCCACCGGGCGGCCGATGTCTCCCTGAAGGAACGGCGGCCCCTGCTTCTTGCGGTCCGGGAGACGCCCCTCAATCGAACGCACCTGAAAAACATGCTGGCCGTGCATGACGCCGGCGCCGTTGTTTGCCCTCCCATGCCGTCGTTTTATCAGCAACCCGAGGACTTGAAGGACATGGCCGGCCATTTCGCCGGTCGCCTGTGCGACCAGATCGGCATCATGATTCCAGGCTTAAAGCGCTGGCAAGGGCCGGAGCGCGCGGAATAAAACCGGCGTCCGGGTGCCGGGCCGAGTTTTTTTCCGTAACGATTCAGGGACAAACGAAAAACCATATTCCCGACCGCTAACTGTTACCTTTTCACTTGACATCTTCAGGTAATCCTTCTAATTTACTATCCTTTCAAATACCGGACTGGGGGATGGTCTAATGGCAAGACAGCAGACTCTGACTCTGCCTATCGGGGTTCGAATCCCTGTCCCCCAGCCAATGCATGACCGAATGATTCTCTTCCTTGACTTCCTCTTTCGAAAAATTTCCGAACGTCCCTGCTCAAAGGCCAAGCCTAGTCCACCCGTAACAGGGTCAGCCGTTCCGGGGCCAGGAAGAAATCGAGCAGGATTTCGCCGTTGAGACAGCCGACGGCGGAGACCCGGGATGACAGCAGTTTGCCGTATACCCGCATCAATTTTCTGCCGTAGGCCTGCAGGCCGTACTTCTCCCGGAGAATCCGGCGGTTCGGCTCAATTTTTTCCGCACAGCGAGCCGGATCGGGCAGGGAGCATGGACCCAGCGCCCGGGCCTCGGCCGGACTCTCGACAACCCGGCGCAGCACTATTTCCTGCAGCTCTTCATCGAGCCGGCCGAAATCAACACGGTCGGCAATGATCCAGGCGGCAAGGACCCGGTCCGGGTCGTCCCGGCCCGGCTGCCGGCCATAGGCGGCAAGACTCCGCCGCAGCCCGGCCCGCGCCTTGGCGGCAATTCTCTCCCGGCCAAGCCATTGCACCGGAATGTTCAGCCGTTCATAGAGATGCGGCAGGCAAAGGCCCTCTTCTCTGAACTCCTTCGTGATCTCAGGCAGGTCTCTGCCGCAGACCGACCGGCCGGCCAGCCAGGGTTCCAGGAAAGCCATGCCGAACCCTTCGGCCATACTCGTCGTCAGCAGGACTCGCGCTTCCCTGAGCAGACCCTCGAAGCAGCAGCCGGGCCGGTTGGCCAATTCGAATTCAACCGGCAGTTTCAACTGCGCGGCAAGACGCTGCCAGGCCTCGTAGCGGGGCCGTTCCCTGGGATTCAAAGGGCCGGAGGTTGTGGCAAAAAGTTTCTCCCCGGACGACACGGCCGACCAGAGCAGGAACTCGCCGATATTCTTTCTCCGAATGGCCCGGGTCGGATAGAGCCAGATATTTCCATGACCATGTCCATGGTCGCCATGCGCCGGCGCCGAAACCTCGGCCAGCTTGGCGAGGTTGGGCAACCGGTGCAGACGGGCGGGTTCGGCCCCGGCCCGGTGCAGAAAGCCAAAGTCCCGGCCGGTGAGGACCGCATAGTGAATATGCCCGCCGCTCGGATAGAGCAGGCGGGACATTATTTCCGGCTTGCCGTTGGCCAGCCTGTCGAGCATCCGGCGATAATTACCCGGCCGGCCGTCCTCGGCAAAATCATGGATATGGAGGAGCAGGCGATGGCCTTTTTCCGCCAGCAGGCAAAGCGCTTGCGGCAGGGCCAGGTTCTTGCCCAGGCTGTGATTATGCACATGCCAGATATCAGGCAACCCGCCAAGCGCTTCCCGGGCCGACTGTTCCAGCTGCGCGGCCAGCTCAACGGACGAAATCCGCGGCCGAACTTCTTCATAGCGAAGACCGGGAATGACCCGGTACTCACTCGGCCAGTCCCCGCAGGGCGGTTCCCCGGTCAGGACAACCGTTTCGGCATCCTGTCCCTTGAGGGCCTCCAGCCCATGCTGAATAACCCGGGTGACCCCGCCGGGTTGCAGATGATAATGGATGAAGGCCAGCCGCATGGAATAATAAAAAAAATCAGCGCGTCAGGCTGATTTTCTTCCTGTAGGCCTCAATTTCAATCATGGGGGGCCGTTCATCCGCGGGAATTTCATGGCTGACCTGACGGCAGCGTTGGCCCCGGACCTCGAACTGGCGGAGATAGGCGGTCAGATCAGGCAGACCGCGGACGATCCCCCTGGCCTTGAGCCGTTCAAGGAAGGTTCGCAGGATGCCGAAGGACATCTTGCCCAGGTCCCGGATATCCTGGTGGCGGTGCAGCCGTTCAACCAGGTCGGTCTGGGCAAAGGCCTCCAGGCCATACTCTGAATAAACATCAATGAGATGCGAGGTTTCAACACCGTAGCCGACAGGGAAAGAAAGACGTTCAAGGACTTCCCGCCGGACCGCATACTCCCCTGACAACGGCTGAATCATAGCGGTCAGTTCCGGAAAAAAGAGTGAAAAAAGCGGCCGGACAAGGAGTTCGGTTACCCGTCCCCCGCCCGGGGGGCGGGTGCCGTCGGCCGGGTCGGCCGACCGGTCATAGAAGGCCTTGACGTACTTGATTTCAGGCCTGAAAATAAGGGGAGCCGCCAGGCCGTAAGCAAAACGGCGGCGGATATTCCTGATATCCGCATCGACATAGACAATGATATCGCCCCGCAACTGGTAGACGGCCTTCCACAGATTTTCACCCTTGCCTTGCCTGAACCCCATTTCCGGGAGAATGTCCGCGGCCAGATAGACATCGGCCCCGGCGGCGGCGGCCGTTGCCAGGGTCCGGTCGGTCGAGCCGGAATCAATCACGGCGATTTCGTCGAGCAGAGGATAGCGGTCCTGGAGTTCGGACCTGAACAGTGTCACCTCCCTGCCGATCGTCTTTTCTTCATTCAGTGTCGGAATACAGAGCGAGATGGTCAAGCCCTGTCTGTTTTTTTCCCTGATCAGAGCGGGCAGATCACTGAACTGGCTGTAATGAAAGGTGTTCGACTGCAGCCAGCCGTCCATGTCGACGCGGCAGCTGCCGGCAACGGCCGACAGGCAGCAGTCGATCTCTTCCGTTGCTCCATTCATAGCCGGTCCGATTTCCACAGGCTTCCCCTGGCCATTCCCGTTCTCTCCTTTGACGACCCCGATAAAACCACCGGCGGGGCGGCTGGCGCCGCCGATCCAAAAAAAATGGCCTAATCAATAACGGCCATGAACATCAAACAAATATCATGTTATTTCCACAATATATGTATGAATTCCTGCCTGTCAACCCGGAACGGCTCAGGGAGAGACAGACAACGGATCAGCAGAGACGGCAGGTAATACTGCAAGGCGAGGGAGTGTCGAGAGGAGAAGACCGGGGAATTACATGCGGCCATGTCTGATAATGGAAATCAGGAGCCAGAAGCCCATGATCCCGGCGAAAAGAAACCCGAACAGGCCGATAACCGGGATCCCGTTCCATTTCGGCGGAATACCGGACAGAACAATAAGGGAAGAACCGATAATGAGCGAGGCCAGGACGATGGCAAAGGCGATACGATTGGAGACCTGGTCCAGGGCGGACCGGAGCAGGTCAAGGCCGCTATGCTCAATCTCGACCTTCAGGCGCCCTCCCCGCAGTTGACTCATAATCGAGCCCAGCTCTTCAGGGAGCCCCCGAATCAACTTTAGATATTCAGAACCGGTAATGCCGGCCTCTTCCGCCAGCCGGCTCGGCCGCATCCGGTTTGACTTGACCTTTCGCATGAACGGTTCGGCAAGGCGGAGCAATTCGAGGTCGGGGTCCAGCATCAGTCCGACACCCTCGACCGTGGCCAGCGCCTTCATCATCAGGTACAGGTCTGGCTTGAAATAGAGTTTATGATGGGAGACCAAATGCAGGAGGTCCTGAAGAATTTTGCCGGCCTCCAGCTGTTTCAGCGGCAGATAGACATAACGGTCCAACAGTTCTCCGAGATCGCGGCCAAGCGCGGCACGATCCACTTCATCATACTGAATGGTCAGTTTGAGTACGCTCTCCGTCACCTTACGCTCGTTACGGTCAACAATATAAAATACCAGGTCGGAAAAATCCTCGCAGTCCTTGCGGCCGAGCCGGCCCATCATCCCGAAATCCAGGAAACAGACCACATTGTCGGGCAGAATGGTGATATTGCCGGGATGGGGATCGGCATGGAAAAAACCATGGACGAAAATCTGCTCCATGATCAGGTTGGCGCCCCGTTCGGCAAGCAGGCGCAGATCAGCGCCCTGCTGCCGCAGGGTCTCAAGATGCGAGACCTTGACGCCATTGACATATTCCATAACCAGGATTCGCTCGGTACACAGGTCACTGTAAATCGCCGGAACATAGATGGCCGGATTGCCCTCGAACTGCCTGGCAAAACGCTGGACATTAAAGGACTCGACGGTATAATCGATCTCCCGGGCCAGACTGCGGGCAAACTCTTCGACAATGACCGTTGGCCGATGTCCCTGGACCTCTTCCAGGTACTGCTCCATCAGCGAGGCAATGTGCGCGAGAATCTCCAGATCGACAGCGATGACCTCTTCAATGTCCGGCCGCTGCACCTTGACCACGACCTCGCTCCCGTCAAACAGGATAGCCCGGTGTACCTGGCCGATAGAGGCCGCGGCCAGGGGCTGCTCTTCAAAACTCTGAAACAGATCGCCGGGGGTTTTACCGGTCTCGGCGAAAAAAATCTCATCCACCGCCTCTGCCGGGAAAGGCGGGACATCATCCTGCAGCTTGGCCAGCTCACTCAGATAGGCGGGGGCGACAAAATCAGGACGGGTTGAAAGCAACTGGCCCAGCTTGATAAAAGTCGGTCCCAGCTCCTCCATGGCCATCCGCAGCCGTTCGGGGCGGGATTTTTTTTCGATATGTTCGCGCGGCTTCCGGTTGATCATCCGCAAACCGGTTTCAAGGTACTGATCAACATGCAGCCCTTCGACCAGATCGGCAAAACCGTACTTGAACAGAACCCGCAAAATCCGGCGGTACCGGTTAAGATGCCGGTATGTGCGGCCTATGGCGCCAAGTTTCCTGATACTGAACATGCTTCCCCCGGCAGAACGTCAGTTCATTCCTCGGATTGCCCTTTGTCAACGACCTTCGCCAATTCATCGATCCGGGCACTCAAGGCGGCGATATCATCGTGAGTGGCGACATTCATCTTCTTGAGCTGCTCCGCAACCACCTGCTGGATTCGTTCTTCGAGCTGTTCCTTTATGGCTTCTGATTTTTTGACCAGCTCGTCGACAAATTGCTTTCCCTCTTCCTGGGTCATTTTGCCTTTGCCGATCAGTTCGCCTTTTAACGCCTCAATCTTGTCCTTGGTCAAAAATACGGCCCCGGCGCTGAGGTATAAAACATTCTTGAGCAACTCATTCATAATAATCCTCCATGGTTTGAACATGATATTGATGACCGGCCATCGCCGCCGATTTAAAACTTCACGCCGCCACCCTTCCCGGATGGTTGCAATCACTCCCTGTCGATATCACGGTGAAAAACATCCGCGGTAAATGGTTGACCGTCTAAAAACCGCCGCAAAGACTCTGTCACGGCTACGGAACGATGCCTGCCGCCGGTACAGCCCACGGCCAGGCGAATTTCTTCCCGGCCGGCCTTCTGATGAACACCAAGAAAAAATTCCAGAAAAAATTCCACCGAAATTAAAAACTCTTGACCTGTGGAATTATTCAAAACATATTGAGCAACAGGTTGATGCAGTCCGGTAAACGGTTTCAACTCCGGGACCCAATACGGATTGGGCAGAAAGCGCACATCAAAAACCGTGTCCGCCTCCGGAGGACCGTATTTGAAACCAAATGAAAAAAGTATGATATGCACCGGCTCTACCAGGGACACTCTATATAATAATAAAAAATGATAAAGAAAAATCTCCGAACGGCGGCGAAAACCCGCAGCCGGGGACACGACCCGCTGTTGCCTCATATTATAGTGCAGCTGCCATGCAAATACCAGGATTGAATCCGGGGTCCGTGAGCGTTCGAGAGCGGTGCAGATGCAAAACGGCAACTATGTTGATTATCCTGGTGTGATATCAACTAGTTGTCAACGCAGCAGAGGCGCAGTTCTCGAACACCCCTGAGGGCGGCGCGGTGAAGACCTGAAAATGCATTTATTTAATAATAATATAATAAATTCCATATATTGCCTGAAACATCACCTTGAGCAATCACGGATTCAAGGTGAATATCAAAAAAACAGGTTACCGCCGCGAATAAAGGTACGGCGGACCGATGAAATGTCATCGTCATCCTCAAAAAACGCCTTGAGGTGCGAGGAGAAACGCTATAAAATAATACACATAAGTTAAAATAAATGGTGAAGTCAATCTCCGGCTTTGGCTGCCGCAAACATTTTTCATCGTTAAAACAGCCTTGCCGGCCGGATGTGCATGTTGCCCGCAGCAACATCTCACACTACCTCGGATTGTAATTTGTCAAAACATATTTCATTACACTTTGTTATTTAACTAAAGGAGAAAACTAATGAAACAGCTTGTTGTGTACTCATCACGGAGCGGAAATACAAAAAAACTGGCGGAATTTATTTTTTCCCGGCTTGACGGAGACAAAGAGATCAAATCGGTTGATAAAGCTCCGGATCCGGCCGGCTATGACATGGTAGCAGTCGGCTTCTGGTTCAAGGCGGGCCAGCCTGATCCCGACAGTCAGAAGTACCTGAAAAAGTGCGCCGCGGCTGGCGGCAAGCTCTTTCT
Source organism: bacterium BMS3Bbin14 (assembly GCA_002897615.1). Classification (GTDB taxonomy): domain Bacteria; phylum Desulfobacterota; class Desulfobulbia; order Desulfobulbales; family Desulfobulbaceae; genus BMS3Abin13. The sequence continues at coordinate 235,952 of BDTX01000003.1, read as the reverse complement.
CTTTGCGACCCACGGCTCGGCCGCCAACTCCGATTATGCCGCAATCGGCATGAACCGGGCGCGCGAACTGGCTGCGGGGGCTCAAATTGTCGGCTGTTTCGACTGCCCCGGAGAAGTATCGGCCAAGACCCTGGAAAATGCCGCCAACAAGGACCCGCAGCCGGTCTGGCTCAAAGACGCGCCGGCCGCCAAGGGACACCCGAACAGCGATGATTTCTATAAACTGGCCGAAGCGCTGGCAGAAGCCGGCCTGGTTGAAAAACGGCAGCCGCCGGAAAAAGGTATGTTTGTCTGAACCGATCAGGATCAGCAACTCTGATGCGGAAAGCCGCTCTCCGGTTCAAATACAAAGGGCGGCTTCCGTACTCGCCGGCGAATCCAGTTTAAACTCCGGATTACCCGGGGCCGGTGCATCAGGAACTCCAGCAGCCGGTGTTTCCCGGGAAAGTCCATCAGGGAAATGCCCAGCAGAATAGTCAGGACCCCCTGCCCCGGCAGGACGAGCATCGCCACCCCGGCCAGCAGAAAAACGGTCCCGATTCCATTCCTGAGCACAAATATAACCCGGGTCAGGAGCGGATGACGCCGGTGCCGTTCTTCGACCCGGTACCGGTGCCTGATGAAATAATCCGCCGGCAGCCTGGCAATAAGCCAGGGCACAACGATCAGGCTGCCGGTAAAGGTCAGGACCGACAGGATACCGAGTCCCTCCAGAAAATAAGTGTAAGCTTCGGTGCTGATGCTGATCACAGGGTATATCCGTTCTCATTTTTTTTCGGCAAACCGGTCATCGTCCGTCCCCACGCTCCGCCTGAATCAGATCAGTGCAGTTATTGAGAGCCTCTTTTCGATGGAGGAGATCCAGGGGCGATGATAATATCGGTCAGGGGACGCTTGGGCACATGGTGTACCTGTTGCCGGTCGCGCCAGTAACGGATGTCGCCGTCCGGCCCGGCTTCTTCCAGAACGACCTCTTCCGCGGCCCGGCCCAGGGCGATAACCAGGAGCAGCTTGTACCTGCTGCCGTCAATCTGCAGCAACCCGCTGATATCCGGTGCGAATGAACCGATACGGCAGCCGTAAATATCCCGTGCGGCCGCCCCGAGAAGCAGGTTCTGGGTGGCGATCCCCAGGTCGATACGGGCCTCGCTTTCAGGGCCCTGGCAGCAGCGGCGGTCCAGCAGACAGATGACGTAGGCCGGGGGGCGCTCTCCCTCGGCCGGGCCGGGCCAGTCCACCAGGTAGCCGGCCCAGCCGAGATGGGGAAAAATACGGGCTCCCAGCTGTCTGTCCGTCACCATCATGTACCTGAGCGGCTGGCTGTTGCGGGCGGAACCACCCAGCCGGGCCAGGTCGATCAATTCGCGTAAAACGGTTTCATCAAGACCTTCATCTTCTTTAAAACGACGAATTGTCCGGGTTTTGACAATTAGTTCACGTATCATCCGGGGTACCTTTTTCTACTTTTTTCCGATTGAAATCAGGCTGCAGGCTAATGCTGACCAGAGCCCCGTCCGTCTGTACCTTTTCCGCGGCCGATATTTTTTGTTTTGCCAGGGCCGGGTTGCGAAGCAGGTAGTCTCGAACGGCTGCAAGCCGCTGCCTGGCGAGTTTTTGCAGCATTGCCGAACTCACCTGCACCTGCACCGGCGGCAGGGGCTGGAGGTCTCTGTCCAGCTCGCCGGGGCTGATTTTCTCGCTTACCACCTTGCTCGACCCGGCGGAAATGGCGGCCAGGCGCGCCTTTTCCCTGGCCGCTATTTTACGCCGTTGTTCGGCCCGCCGCCGGTTTTCCGCCCGGCGCTGCCGGTCCGCCTCTTTCTGCAGAACATTCAGCAGGGCGGCCCGGTCCCGGACCGGATCATAGCTGCCGGTCAAGACCAGGCGCAGATACGGCCGTTTCCGCAGCAAGATGCCGTAACCGGCCAGGCTCTCCGGCTTGGCCAATTCGGCCTTGCCCGGGGCAAAAGGGACCTGCTCCGGGAGCTCGAGTTGCGGCAGCACCTCCTTTACGACCAGCCCGGGCGCCAGGGCCGCCTTGACCCGCTGGTACCGCAAACGTTCGAACACCGATTCCATGAGTAACGGCGGCTTCGAGTCCGGGGCGTGTTCCCCGGTCGTTTGCAGTTCAATGGTATCATTTTCATCAGTAAGCAATGAGAGGACTCCGGCAAATTCGGAACCGGGGGCCGGGCGCAGGCCGCGAATCCGCACCCGGTCGGTCACCGTTGCCGCGCTTGCCGTCCGGGTAAAAACCTGCTGCCACTGTCCGGTCGCGGACCGGACATCCGCCTGGATCCGGCGGCGGAATTCCGCCTGCAAGGGAGCCAGGGGCAGGCCGCTGACCTTGAGCGTATATTTATCAACCTGCTGAAATCCAGTCGTGCCGTTGATGGTAAAGTCGCCGCCGGAACCTATTTTGCCGTGGAGATTAAAAACCATGTGACCGGCCGGCGAAACGGACAAGATCGTGCCGTCAATTGCGTTTAATTCCGGCCGGTAGCCGGGCAGAACGACCGGCTGCGGCAAAACAAAGCGGCCATCACTGAGATAAATCCTGCTGATCGAAAAAATTTGCCCCGCACCATCGTGGTCCGGTTGCCGCGGCCGGCGAAAAAACCGGCCGGCGCCGTTTTTCGCCTGGTCCCAGCCGACCGCGACCAGCGGCTTCTCGACCGTAATCTCATCCACGGTCAGGCGAAAGGGCCGGAGAGACAGCGCCACCCCGGAGGCCATGGCCTGCCGCCAACGGACCAGCGGTTTCCCTGCCGCCCCGGCCGCGACATCATCCAGCCACACCAGGCCGGCGAAATCGCGTGCCGGCAGGGTGACTACGCCCCGGGCATGCAAGACCCCCTGCCGGATCTTGGGAACAAACCACGATGACAGGAAGGGGGCGAAAGTCCGCAGCGCCAGGTCACTGATTGTCACCTGCAATTTCCCTTGCCGGCTGACCAGGCTGTAGGTGCCGTTGACCTTGATCCGTCCTTTTTTGCCGATCCGGGCCGCAGCCGAGACATTGTCCTTTTTATGATTCTTCAGTTGCAGGCCGTCGGCCTGCAGGGAAAAATCGGCAAGGGTCAGCGGCAGGCCCCGGCGGCCGGGCCGGAGCGGCCGGGGAATAACCACATGCAGGATGGAACGTTGCACCTCAAGACTCTGAACGGCTGTCCGCCAGGAGTCCCGCCCCCCGGCCCGGCCGGCCGGGCGCCGGGCCGGAAAAATTTCATCCTTGACCAGACGCAACTGTTGACAGGAAAGACGGCGGCCGGCGAAATCCGCCTGTAAGCCGCGGCAGGATAGCTCCTGCCCGGAAAGTATTTTTCGGCCCTGTTCGGCCATCGAGAACCCCCGGAGCCGCAGACTGCCGTCATGGAGGCGAAAACCCTGATCGCTCACGGCCGCCCCCCGGCCGCCGGGCCGGGGCCTGAAGGTAAAGGCGCTGTCAAGGTCCAGCCGGCCCCTGGACAAGCTGACACCGGCAGCCGGCAGCAAAGAGCGATAAACGGCCAGGTCGACATTGTTCAAGGTCAGGCGGCCGGCCATACCGAGATCGGCGTCGACACGACCCTGCACGGAGGCCTTCATTGTTTCTCCCCGGGAAATGCTCCGGCCGCTCATGACATAGGAAGCCGGCAGCCGCCGGTCCCGGTGTTTTCCTCCATAACCGGGCGAGACAAGACCGGCGAGCTCCAGATGCACATCGTTCCAGAGGGCATCGTGCCCGGGCCCGGTGCCAAGGCGCAGATTGACCCGGCCCTGATCGGCCCGGAGCCGGTCGACCCTCAGGCCGAAAGCGGATTCCTGAAACAGACCGGCAAGATCTGCAATATCCCCAGGCAATCCCCCGCCCTGCCGCGGCCCCTTCTTTTTTTGCCTGAATGTCAAGGTCAGCTCCGGCCGGGTCAGAACGATGTCCTTGAAGCGGTACTGCTGCGCCAGCGGTTTGATCTGGACCTTCATCCTGGCCGTGGGGATTTTCAAGCTTGCCAGGCCGTCCCGGCTTTGCAGATGCAGCGCCCTGAAGCTGACATCGCCCCGCAGGAAAAGACCTTTCAAACCGACCGAGGCCTGCGGCAGGACCAGTTCCAGATCAATATCGGCCTGACCATCACTGAGCTTGATTTTTCCCTGCATCCGCGGCAGGTAAGCGAGATAATCCTTCAGGTTGACCCGTTCGAGATGAAGGCTGGCCCTGGCCTCGAGCGAACCGTCCGCGGCCCTGCTGGTTACGCCTTTAATCCGCACCGGGCTGCCATTGATAACCGCGCTGAGCTGCGGCGTCACATCCTGCCGGCCTGCAAGCCCGGCAAAGGAGGGAACCGACAGGTTGATTTTTTCAATACGATGCTGATCCCCGGAAACCCGGTCATCGAAAAGTATCCGGCTGTCAGTCACCCTGATTCCGCTTAAAACAAGCCAGCGCGGCCAGACCGGCAGTTGCCGCTCTCCCGTTGCCGGAAAAAGCAGCCGATACGCCGTGGCCAGGTTATATGATGAATCAGGGAATCGCACCAGATTCAGGGCGAGACGATCGACAACCAGCTGCCTGAAGATAAGCTGCCGCCTGAACAAGGAAGCGATGCTCAAATCGCACTCCAGGCTGCCGCAGTCGAGAAGCTTCCGGCTGTTACGGTCGCCCGAGACGGCGCCGATGGAGATGTCGCGGAAAAAAAACCGCAGGGTAAAAGGGGAAAAGAGGACCCGCCTGATCCGGACCGGCCGGTCGATGCGGGCCGAGACGTTGCTCGCCAGGGGCCCCTTGACCAGGACCGGGACCAGAAAAAAACTTACAATCCCGTACAGGGCCGCGAGGGCGAAGGGCAGCATGATCCAGAAGAAAGGCCGCCCCGGCCGGAAACGGCAGGTACAGCCGACCGGCCGTTGCCGGCGCGGCGGCAAGTTCCGGCCGGCGGCCGGGGCATCAGGCGCGGCCGACAGAGGAGAAGAATCGGCGGGACCAATCGCCGCCGGGCCGTTTTGTCCCTGCCGCCGATCATTGTCACCGGCCTCGGGCACTTCTTTTTCCAGGCCGGGATTGATTTGAATGCCGCCAAATCTGTCAGATAACTCGTCCTGCTTTTTCATAAAACCATGAGCTTCGGGAAACAAAACTACATATGAGCAACAACCTGAATCCGTGACGGCTTGAGATGACACTTCATGCAATATGTGGAACTTATTGCATTATTGCCAAACAAACGCATTTGCTGATCTTCACCGCGCCGCCCGGCGGTCCGCCCGATAACGGCGCATCTGCTGCATTCTCGAACGCTCACGGATTCAGAACAAACATCATTCGTCGAATTTTATACCAGAAATGAATTTTTTTGGCGTTCCTTTTATTTTCCTGTTCAATTTAAGTTGGGCATGCTAAATAATATAAAGAATATTAGCAGTTACAGTTCAGTAAAAAGATCAAAACCGGCGGCTCCTACCTGAAGAGTTACATAAACAAAAATAAATGAAAACCGTAAATCCCGATGCTTAACGTCCTCCATGCCGTCAGATGGCGGGATATCGTCGATATCCTGCTTGTTTCGATTATCATCTATCGACTGATCCTGCTTATCCGGGGCACCAGGGCGGTCCAGATGCTTGTCGGCATCGTGATCATTACTATTTTCTACTTTATTTCCAAACAGTTTGACCTGCTTACCCTGCACTGGCTCCTGCGGACCTTTCTCAACTCCATATTCCTCATTGTTATTATCGTCTTCCAGCGCGATATCCGCCGCGCCCTGACCCAGGTAGGAAAAACTCCATTTTACCGGCAGTATGACATGGCGGTCAACGAGTTAAACGAGATCATCAAGGCCGTAACCAGCCTGGCACGCCGCAAAATCGGCGCCCTGATCGTTATTGAGCGCGAAACCGGGCTACGGGACTATGTTGAATCAGGGCAGCTTGTCGACGCCCGGCTGAGCCGTGAAATGCTGCTCTCGATCTTTCATACCGCCTCCCCGCTTCATGATGGCGGGGTCATCATCTACAAGGGCCGGATTCATTCCGCGGGCTGTGTCCTGCCCCTGTCACGGAATCCGTACATCGATAAACGTTACGGGACCCGGCATCGGGCCGCCCTCGGGCTTTCCGAGGAAACCGACGCCGTCATTATCGTTGTATCCGAAGAGACCCAGCAAATCTCCCTGGTGCAGCACGGCACCATGACTCCGATACCCGATGAAGAAACGTTGACAAAAAAACTGCGGGAGATATTTGTTCATCAGGATGTCTCCGGTCAAACATGGAAAAGCTGGCTCGGCAGGTCACAGGCCTCATGAAGATCCCCACCATTTTCAAAAAACGTCCCAAGAACTGGGTACTCAAGTGTATATCGCTGGCCCTGAGCGTTTTGCTCTGGTACTTTGTCGTCGGCGAAGAACAGGTTGACATGAATGTGCTGGTTCCCCTCGAGATACTGAACCTGCCGTCGGACCTGATCATCTCCAATCAATACAAGAAAGACATCGAGGTCTCGGTACGCGGCTCCCGCAGCATAATCCAGGACCTCCGCAACCGGAATATTACCCGGCCCGTCGACCTCTCCGACGCCAAACCGGGAACGATCGTCATCCACAACGATGAAAACTCGATCCCCTTCCCCAGCGGCGTTAAAATCCAGCGGTTGCAGCCGACCAATATTACCCTGCTGCTGGATAAACTGGTGCAAAAGGATTTCCCCATCGTCCCGGTCACCGAAGGAGAGGTGGCACCCGGCTATGTTTTGAAGAAAATCTACCTGACACCCGATCACCTGGTTATCTCCGGCCCGAAAACCATCCTGGACCAGGAGGCCAGCCTGAAGACCTACCTGATCAACCTGGACGGCCTTGACCGTTCCACCACCCTGCAGATTCATCTCAATCTCCGGCCCGAATTTCTTGATCTGATCGGTGAAACAGTGGTAACGGCAAAACTGGAAGTGCACGATAAAATGGAGGAGCGCACGGTCAAAAACATTCCGATCAATGTCCGGGAAGCCGGGGTCCCGGTAACCGTCCATCCAGATTCGGTCACGGTTACGGCCAGTATCCCCAAAAATCTGATTCGTGACACCCCGGAGTTGGCCATGTTGCTGCGGGCATCGGTGTCGGCCAAGGATATCCATTCCTCCCTGCGGTTGCCGGTCACGGTCAGCGGCGTCAATGTTCCGGGCCACGATCCCATTAAGATCCTGTCGGTCCGGCCAACAGAGGTCATAGTTACCCCCATCCTGCAAGCCAACCCCGGATCGAAGAAAAACGGCAAAACAAACAACTCTAAGTAGTCAGTGTTCGACCTGGACCTCCACCCTCGCAACCGGCTTATCGACTTACCAACGGAAATAAACATGAGTGAACTTTTCGGTACAGACGGAGTACGCGGGGTAGCCAACGTCTATCCCATGACCACGGAAATCGCCATGCAGATCGGCCGCGCCATTGCCTTTCTGGTAAAAAAACGGGCGAAAGGCCACCATATCGTCATCGGCAAAGACACCCGCCTTTCCGGTTACATGATCGAAAACGCCCTGGCCGCCGGTATCTGCTCCATGGGGGTCAATGTCCAGCTGGTGGGCCCGCTGCCGACACCGGGAATCGCCTTTATCACCACCTCCATGCGCGCCGATGCCGGCGTTGTCATCTCCGCGTCGCACAACCCCTTTCAGGACAACGGCATAAAAATCTTCTCCGGTGACGGCTTTAAACTGCCCGATGAGATGGAGGCCGAGATTGAAGACCTGATTGTCTCGCAGAAGATGGCCCCTCTCATGCCGGTGGCTGACGAAGTCGGCAGGGCCTCGCGCATTGACGACGCCAAGGGCCGTTATATTGTTTTTCTGAAAAACACCTTTCCCAAAAAATACACCCTGGACGATTTTCATATCGTCCTGGACTGCGCCCATGGCGCAACCTACAGTGTTGCTCCCCATGTCTTCACCGAACTCGGCGCCCGGGTCACCGCCCTCGGCGTGTCACCGGACGGCAAGAATATCAATCACCAGTGCGGGGCGCTGCATCCCGACAAGATAGCGGCCGAGGTCCGCCGGACCGGGGCGGATATCGGCCTGGCCCTGGACGGTGACGGCGACCGGCTCATTGTCTGCGATGAACACGGGGAAATCGTGGATGGGGATCACATCATGGCCATCTGCGCCGCCGAACTGATGAAGCGGCGGAAATTGAAAAAAAAGACCCTGGTTGCCACGGTGATGAGCAACATGGGCCTGGAAAAAGCGATGCGCCAAATGGGCGGCCACCTGGTCCGCACCCGGGTCGGGGACCGCTACGTGGTTGAGACCATGCGCAGCAAGGGCTACTCCTTCGGCGGGGAGCAGTCGGGGCACCTCATCTTTCTCGAGCAAAACACCACCGGCGACGGCATCCTGGCGGCCCTGCAACTGCTGGCCATTATGATCAAGAAGAACAAACCGCTATCCGAACTGGCATCCATCATGTCCAGCTACCCGCAGGTGCTTGAAAACGTGCGGATGTCCCGGAAAATTGCACCTGAACGGATCAGCGGCTTCCCCGCGGCCCTGGCCGCGGCGGAAGAGCAGTTAGGCGGCCGGGGGCGGATCCTGGTGCGGCCCTCCGGCACCGAGCCGGTCATCCGGGTCATGACCGAGGGCGAGGACGAAAACGAAATCGCCGCCATTGCCGCAGACCTGGGCGACTTCATCAGGCAGGCGGCTAACGGTTAATAGCCCTGGCCATTGCCGCCATGAAACCCTCGGCAGAGCGCTCAATCACCTCGTCCTGCACGCAGAAGGCCAGCCGGAAATATCCCGGCGCCCCGAACCCCCGGCCGGGCACGCCGAGGATCTTCTCCTGCTGCAGGATGCCGCAGAACTCCACATCATCGTCAATGGGCGTCTTTGGAAACAGGTAGAAGGCCCCCCTGGGTTTCACATACTCGAAACCTGCGGCATCGAGAACGGTACAGAACAACTGCCGGCGGCGTTCATAGATTGAGATGTCAACGGTTACATCCTGCAGTTCCGCCACTACCCGCTGCATCAGGGCCGGCGCATTGACAAAACCGAGAATGCGGTTGGCCAGGGTCATGGCGTCAAGCAGGGCCACCTTGTCCTTGATATCGGGATGCACGGCCAGGTAGCCGATGCGCTCGCCCGGCAGGGACAGGTCCTTGGAATATGACGATACGACAATGGTGTTTGCGGTTGCCGTCATCACCGGAGGCACCTCGCAACCGTCAAAGACGATCTTGCGGTAGGGTTCGTCGGCCACCAGGTAGATGGTGGTGCAGAACTTATTCCCGGCCCGGTCAAGCAGTTGTCCCAGTCGGGCCAGGGACTCCCGGGAATAGACCTGGCCCGTGGGATTATTGGGGCTGTTGATCAGCACCACCTTGGTCTTCGCGGTCAGCGCCTCTTCGATGGCGTCAAGATCGAGGTTAAACTCGTCATCCGTGGACACGACCCTGGTCACGCCGCCGTGATTGTCCACGTAAAAATGATATTCCACAAAAAACGGCGCCAGGATAATGACCTCGTCCCCCGGGTCAAGCAGAGATTTCATCACCACGTTAAGCGCCCCGGCGGCGCCGCAGGTCATCAGCACGTCGCCCAGGTCGATTGCCACCTCCTGCTCGGCGGCGAGCGTGGCCGCAACCGCCTCCCGCACATAGGGGTAGCCGCCGTTCGGCATATAGGCGTGGACGCCGGCCCTGTCATTCACCGCCAGCTCCCGCAGCACTTCGCTGAACTCCGGCGGCGGCGGGACGTCCGGATTGCCGAGGCTGAAATCAAACACATTTTCCACCCCGAACTCGGCCTTCATCTTGGCCCCCTCTTCAAACATTTTGCGAATCCAGGACGACTTTTCCGCAAAATCCCTCATTTTTTCCGCAACAGTCATGGTTCTCTCCATCAGAAAGACGTTGGGTTTCGCTTATCCTTTATTCTTGCCGGCACGTCGGAGACACCACCAGGCAGAGCGAAACCCAACAAACCCGGCGGCCGCTAACCGCTCTACCACAACCTACCTGACCATCCGACCCGCCGGCGCCGGCAGACGGATCAAAGGGATGACCAGATGCATTCCCGTAGGTTGGCGTAGAGCGGATCGTAAGCAAAAACGTTGGGTTTCGCTTATCCTTTTTTCCTGCCGGAACGTCGGAGACACCACCAGGCAGAGCGAAACCCAACAAACCCGGCAGCCGCTAATCGCTCTACCACAACCTACCTGACCATCCGACCCGCCGGCGCCGGCAGACGGATCAAAGGGATGACCAGATGTATTCCCGTAGGTTGGCGTAGAGCGGATCGTAAGCAAAATGTTGGGTTTCGCTTATCCTTTTTTCCTACCGGAACGTCGGAGACACCACCAGGCAGAGCGAAACCCAACAAACCCGGCGGCCGCTAACCGCTCTACCACAACCTACCTGACCATCCGACCCGCCGGCAGACGGCAGACGGATCAAAGGGATGACCAGATGTATTCCCGTAGGTTGGCGTAGAGCGGATCGTAAGCAAAAACGTTGGGTTTCGCTTATCCTTTATTCCTGCCGGAACGTCGGAGACACCACCAGGCAGAGCGAAACCCAACAAACCCGGCAGCCGTTAACCGCTCTACGCCAACCTACCTGACCATCCGACCCGCCGGCAAACCCGATTACGTCTCATTATATTTTCTCTTGAAATAATCGTAGGCCCCGTTGATTTCCTTCATCTTTTCCTCGGCGACCCGCTGGAACTCTTCTCCGAGATGGCTGACCTTGTCAGGATGGTACTGCAGGCACAGCTTGCGATAGGCCTTTTTAATAACCGCAAAATCCGCGCCCGGCTCCAGGCCGAGCACCGCGTAATACTGTTCCTCGGCCTGGAACGCCGTTGCCGCTTCCTGGCGCTGCCGGTACATGTACTTGGCCTCGATGGTCCGCTGGTCATAAACTGAAATCTCCAGGAAGGCGGCAATATTTCTCGCCTGTTGCAGTTCCTGGGCCGAGACGGTCTCCTTGGTGTAGAGAATCTGATAAATCAATTCCAGCAGAATCAGGCGGGGCTCGTAGGCGAAAGTATCCCGGAATTCCCTGAGCAGCGCGTCCATGCCGACCTGCTCGTCACGGGCGTCCTTGATCAATTGTTTGACCCAGTACATCTGGTCCTGACTGTAACGCAGGTTGTACTGGAAAAAATTCAGCATGGTCCGGAGTTCGGCCTTGGAGAAATGACCGTCCGCCTGGGCAATCTTGACCAGGATATTCACCAGCAGGTAGACAAAGCGGTTATGGGTCTCGGTCTGCGAAGACTCGTAGGAACTGACCCGCTGCTGGATGTAATAGCTGAAGCCCCAGAAGAGCGCCACCAGCAGCACAACGCCGAAGATGCCGGTGAAGAAAAGAAAACCGAGGAAGTCAAGAAGTGCCGGGGCACCGCCGAAAAGGAGGACCAGAAGTCCGGCAATGAGCAGACAGCCCCCGCAACCGGGTTGATTGTGTTGCCGATATTCCATAATTAAAAAGTGAAATCCAGAAGGAAGAAAACAGCGGGCGGCTGGGCGGCCCGGTTTTCATAAAAGTGGTTCGAAACGACCGGATTCTTCATCCTTGCAGTGTTCGATCCCATTCTGCAACTATTCAGGTACCCGGGTAACAGGGGAAATCCGTCATAACCTGGCAATGTGGCGCATCATTTAACCCTGAATCCGTGACGGCTTGAAGTAACATTCCAGGCAATATGTGGAATTTATTGCATTATTTACGAACAAATGCATTTTATACTTTTCACCGCGCCGCCCTCCGGGACGCCCGATAACGGCGCATCTGCTGTGTTGGCAACTCGTTGATATCACACCAGGATAATCAACATCGTTGCCGCCTTGCATCTGCACCGTTCTCGAACGTTCACGGATTCAGGTTACCCTCATTAAACAGGGCCTCGACGAATTCCGTCGGATCAAAATCGCGCAGGTCGTCGACCTGTTCACCGATCCCGATAAACCGAACCGGGATTTTCAGTTCCCGGCAGACATTGGCGACGATACCGCCCTTGGCCGTACCGTCAAGCTTGGTCATGGCCAGGCCGGTTATACCGACCGCCTCGTTAAAGAGCTTGGCCTGGGAGATGGCGTTCTGGCCGGTGGTGGCGTCAAGGACCAGCATGACTTCATGAGGGGCGCCAGCCATTTTCTTGCCGATCACCCGCTTGATCTTTTTCAGCTCCTCCATGAGATTCACCTGGGTGTGCAGGCGACCGGCGGTGTCGATGATAATGACATCAAAGGCGTGGGCGGTTCCATATTCGATACCGTCAAAAACGACCGAGGCAGGATCGACGCCGGGCTGCCGGGCCACCACCTCCACCCCGGTCCGTTCTCCCCAGATCCGGAGCTGATCGATAGCCGCGGCCCTGAAGGTATCGCCGGCCACCAGCAGGACCGAATGACCGGAACCGGAAAACTTGGCGGCAATCTTGCCGATGGTCGTCGTCTTGCCCACCCCGTTGACGCCGACCACCAGGATGACAAAGGGGCCGGTCTGCGGCATATTCAGCTCAGTTGCCTGGTCGGATTCCTGTAAATAATCAAGAATTTTGTCCTTGAGAACGGCTTTCAGGGCCTGGGGATCACTGAGCTGGTCGCGCTTGACCTTTATCCTGATGTCATCGAGCAGATCCTGAGTCGTGCCGACACCCAGGTCGGCGGTGATGAGGATCTCCTCCAGGTCGTCAAACAGGGCCTGGTCGATTTTCTTCCGGCCGCGAAAAAGGCTGTCAAGCCGATAAACGAGGGCGCTCCTGGTCTTGCCCAGCCGTTCGCGCAACCGCTGGAACGAAGACTTGCGGGCCGGCTTCTCCCGGCCGGCTCCGGCCGGGCTGGCTGTTTCTCCGCCCGGTTCCGCGGCCGGGGCGGCATCTGCCGGCGGCGGTTCCTCCTGGTCACCGGCTTCGCTTTCCGGGGCGGCGTCCGGCTCCGGCTTGGGCTTCGGCTCGGGTTTGGGCTCGGGCTCAGGCTCAGGCTCGGGTTTTGGCTCGGGCTCAGGCTCCGGGGGAACGGCCGGAGCGCCATCCTGATCGTCCCCAGTCCCTGCCGCCGCCGGGCGGCCGACCGCCTCTTCTCCGGCTTCAACCTCGGCCGCGGCAACGGCTTCTTCCTTCTTCTTACGTTTTCTTTTAAACCAGCCCAGCATTATGCGTCCACCTTTTTCTCCAGAGCTATATCGAGGACCTCGCTGATGGTGTGCGCATAGTGGAAGACAACCCCCTTGCGCACGTCCTCGGGAATCTCCAGGACGTCCTTTTCATTCAGCACCGGCAGGATCAGTTCCTTGATCCCGGCCCGGAGCGCCGCCAGAACTTTTTCACTGATTCCCCCCACCGGCAGCACGTCGCCGCGCAGGGTTATTTCACCGGTCATGGCCACATCGGAGCGCACGGTGCGGCCGGTCATCACCGAGACCAGGGAACAGATCATGGCCACGCCGGCCGACGGCCCGTCTTTGGGAACCGCGCCTTCCGGGACATGCACATGAAGATCGATGCGGGAAAAGAGGTCCTCGTCAATCCCCAGTTCCCCGGCATGGGAGCGGATATAGGTCAGGGCGGCAGTGGCCGACTCTTTCATGACATCGCCGAGCTTGCCGGTCAGCGTCAGCCCCCCCTTTCCCTTCATGCTCGATGTTTCGATAAAGAGAATCACCCCGCCCACAGGCGTCCAGGCCAGGCCGGTCGCCAGGCCCGGCCCCCAGGAACGGGCCTGGATCTCGGGAAAATACCTGACCGGCCCGAGGATATCATAGAGGCGCTCGGCATCCACCACGACTTTTTCCGTCCGGCCCCGGGCGATTTCACTGGCCACCCGCCTACAGACGGCGGCCAGCTCGCGCTCCAGGTTCCGCACCCCGGCTTCCCTGGTGTAGGAACGGATCAGGGTGCGAATCGCCTCATCCGTCACCTCCAGGTCATCTTCACTTAAGGCATGGGCCTCAAGCTGCTTGGGCAGCAGATGTCTCCGGGCGATTACCACCTTTTCATAATCCGTATAGCCCGTCAGTTCAACAACTTCCATCCGGTCCCGGAGCGGGCCGGGGATGGTATCCAGCATATTGGCGGTGGCGATAAACAGCACCTTCGAGAGATCGAACTCGATGTCGATATAATGATCGGTAAAGGTGGAGTTCTGCTCCGGGTCCAGGACTTCGAGAAGAGCGGACGAGGGATCGCCGCGAAAATCGGCCCCCAGCTTGTCGATCTCGTCCAGCATGAAAACAGGATTATTCGCGCCGGCCTTTTTCAAACTCTGAATGATCCGGCCCGGCAAGGCCCCGATATAGGTCCGCCGGTGGCCCCTGATTTCAGCCTCGTCGCGAAGACCGCCCAGGGCGATACGGACAAACTTGCGGTTCATGGTCCGGGCAATGGACTGGCCGAGCGAGGTCTTGCCCACGCCGGGCGGGCCGACAAAGCAGAGAATCGGCCCCTGGATATCCGGCTTCAGCTTACGAACGGCCAGGAATTCGAGGATCCTCTTCTTGATCTTTTTCAGGCCGTAATGGTCGCGGTCCAGGTCTTTTTCGGCCTGGTCCAGGTCCAGGGTATCGGTGGTCGACACCGTCCAGGGCAGGTCAAGAATCCAGTCGATATAATTACGGGACACCGTATATTCCGGAGAGGACGGCGGGATGCGCTCCAGGCGTGCCAGTTCCTTGTCCAGCGCGGCGCGGGCCTCCTCACTCAGCCCTGTCTCCTCCGCCCGTTTACGCAGTTCGTTGATCTCGACCTTGTCGTCATCTCCCTCGCCCAGCTCTTTCCGGATCGCATTCATTTGCTGCCGCAGAAAAAACTCCCGCTGGCGGTGATCCATGTCTTTCTTGATGGATTCCTGGAGCTGATTGCTCATCTCCGCCGTCTCGATGCGTTTGCTGAGCTCCAGGGCCACCCGGTGCAGAAGCTCGTCAAGGGGGCGGATTTCGAGTAACTCCTGCTCCTCCTGCACCTTAAGGTTGAGCTGCGATACGACCAGGTAGGCCACATGAAAAGGATCGGCCAGGGAATTGACAGTCATGGCCATTTCCGGGGCCAATGGGCTTATTTTCACCAGTTTCTGGAACTGGTTGCGGATGTTGAAAAGCAGGGCGTCAATCTTTTTGTCCTCGATGCGCTCCATGGGGATTTCCCGCACCCTGGCCTTCAGATATGGCTCGTTTTCAACATATTCGATCACCTCGATCTTTTTCGTGGCGCTGACCAGGACCTGGTAATGCTCATCGTCGACCTTGGTCAATTTATGGATATAACCGACCAGGCCGACCCGGAAGAGGTCCTTGGCCGTGGCCGGTTCACCATGGGACACGGTTTCGTCGCGACTCGCGATCAGGGCGACCATCCGGTCGGCGAGCAGGGCGTCGTCAACCAGCTGCCGGGATGAATCGCTGGCCACCTGCAGGGGAAACCCCATGCCGGGGAAGAAGACAAAACCGTACAGGGGCAGAACCGGTAAAATTTCCGGAACCTGCAAGGCCAGGGGATCAACCCGTTTTGTCTGTTCTGGCTTTTGCGTTCCCATTATTTCTCTCCGGTCGAAATTGTAATACAGACCTTGCCTCTTTTCCGTTTCTTGGGCAGAGTGATAATCAGTATCCCGTTGTTATAACTGGAGGTGACCTCGTCGACCTGGACGGCCGCCGGCAGGGGAATCGTGCGCTCAAAGGCGCCGACCTCGATCTCCAACTGATGAATACCGGCAATGGCCTTCTGGGCGGTCAGTTCTTTTTTGCCGCTGACCCGCACCTGGTGCTCGTTCGCGGTCACCAACAGCGATTCCCGGTTCGCCCCGGCCAGGTCGAAATAAACGAAAAATTCGCTTTTTCCCTCGTAGAGATCAACCGGCGGCTGCCAGTTTCCCGTCTCCAGCGACAGCATCCGAGCAAGCGACATATTGCGCAGCATCCGGCCGGTCTGCTGCATCTCTTCCAGCTCTTTTATCAATTTCCTGCTCGTCGAATCCATACACACCTCCATACCGGGTAGAATGGCGGCTAATAAATCACTCCTCGGACCACCATCGCAGAATTTCCACTGCGCACCACCAAAATATTACAGATAAACACTTTAACGTTTCTGGCAACTTTTTGCCCTGAGTAAAATCATTATTTTTTGGCCGGACATCTCAAGCGACCCCGGCTATGCCAGGCTTTTGCCGGCCACCTCGGAGACATCGCCCGACAGATTGTCAACGGCCAGGATTCGTTCCAGTTCCTTGCACATCAGGGCCTGGCGCGCCTGGTCATATCGTCGCCAGGTCGTCAACGGCGTGAGGAGACGGGCGGCAATCTGCGGGTTCATGGGGTCAAGCCGGATTACGTAATCGGCGAGAAAGGCGTACCCTTCTCCGTCCGCCGCATGGAAACCGACCTGGTTGCCGGAGCAGAAGGCACCGATCAAGGCCCTGACCTTATTGGGATTTTTCAGGACAAAGGCGGGATGACGGCTCAGCTCCCGAACCCGGCCAAGGGTGCCGGGCAAGGTGCAGGTGGCCTGCAGGCTGAACCATTTGTCAACCACCAGGGGGTCGTGCCGCCATTGCCCGTAAAAATGCGCCAGCAATTCATCGCCGGCGGCCCGGTCCGCGTTGACCACTGCGGCGAGGGCGGCCATGGTATCGGTCATGTTGTCGCTGCCGTCATACTGGTTCCGGCCGATCTCAAGAAGTTCGGCGGCCAGGCTGCCGTCAGCTTCCGGCACCAGCAGATAGGCAAGGCAGATATTCTTCAGGCTGCGCCGTCCCGCCTCCGCGGCCGAATATCGGTATGGTCCCTGACTGCCGTGCCGATGATAAACGGCCAGCAATTCGTCACGCAGTTGCCGTCTCAACTGGCGGCGAAATAACTGGCGGACGGCGAAAATCGCCAGCGGATCGACGGTCTCCATCTGCTGGCCGATCCAGCTTTCCAGCGGCAGATTGAGGGCCAGGGCCAGGAAGGCGGGGTCGGCCTTCTCGTCAAGCAGGACCCGGCGAAAAGATGAAATAAACAGGTCGGGGACAGTCGCCGTCTTCCCCTGCCGGGACAACGAAATCTGCTGCAGGAGGTACTTGAGTACCAGTTGCTGGCCGGCGTCCCAGCGGTTAAAGGCATCCGGGTCGCGGGCCATGAGAAAGGCCAGTTCCTCGTCCGGCCGGTCAAGCCCGACCTTGACCGGGGCGGAAAAATTGCGCAGGAAAGACAGGACCGGCCGCTCCGGTACATCCTGCAGGACAAACGTTTCGAGTTGCCGCCGCAGACGCAGGATCTTCGTCGTCTCTGCCGCATCCTCATGATTTCCAGCCAGGCGCAGGGGCAGGTCCCGGCCCCTGCTGTCCAGCAGGCCGATGGCGACCGGTATCAACAGCGGCTCTTTTTTCTGCTGGCCGGGCGTCGGCGGGGTCGTCTGGCTCACGGTCAGGCGGTACTCCTGCCGCCCGGCATCATACTCTCCATGCACCTCGAGTTCCGGCGTGCCGGCCTGGCTGTACCAGAGCTTGAACTGCCCGGCCTCGAAACCGTTGGCATCGGCCAGGGCCGCGACAAAATCATCACAGGTGACGGCCTGGCCGTCGTGGCGGGCAAAATAAAGATCCATTCCCCGGCGGAACCCGGCCGCGCCCAGCAGGGTATGCAGCATCCGGACCACCTCGGCCCCCTTGTCATAAACGGTCAGGGTATAAAAGTTATTGATTTCAATATACGATTCCGGCCGGACGGGGTGCGCCATCGGCCCGGCATCTTCACGAAACTGAAAATTACGGATGATCTGCACGTCACGAATTCGCTGGACCGGCCGCGAAGTCATGTCCGCCGAGAACTCCTGGTCGCGGAAAACGGTCAGGCCCTCTTTCAGGCTCAGTTGAAACCAATCCCGGCAGGTGACCCGGTCGCCGGTCCAGTTATGGAAATATTCATGGGCGATGACGCCTTCAATGCCCTCGTAATCACTGTCCGTCGCGGTTTCGGGACGGGCGAGGACAAACTTGGAATTGAAGACATTGAGGCCCTTGTTTTCCATGGCCCCCATGTTGAAATCATCCACGGCCACGATCATGAAGATATCCAGGTCATATTCCAGGCCGAAGACCTCCTCGTCCCAGCGCATGGCCTTTTTCAGCGACTCCATGGCGTGCGCGCACTTGTCCCGGTTGCGTTTTTCAACGAAGATGCGCAGCACCACGTCCCGGCCGGAGCGGCAGCGAAAGCGATCCTCGATATGGACCAGGTCCCCGGCGACCAGGGCAAAGAGATAACATGGTTTTTTATGCGGGTCATGCCAGGTGGCGAAGTGGCGGCCGTTTTCCATTTCTCCCCGGGCGATCATATTGCCGTTGGCCAGCAGCACCGGATACCTTTGGGCATCGGCGATAATGGTGGTCGTGAATTCGGCCATGACATCGGGCCGGTCGGGAAAACAGGTTATGCGGCGAAACCCCTCGGCCTCGCACTGGGTGCAGAAATTGCCGCCTGAGAGATACAGACCCTCCAGGGCGGTGTTCCCCCCGGGATTGATAATGGTCTCTATTTCCAGGATAAAGCGGTCCGGCACGTGGGGAAGCGTCAATATCCCGCCGGCGCAGGCAACCTGACCGGCGGTCAGTTCACGGCCGTCGAGACGGACCGATTTGAGCTGCAGATCCTCGCCGTTCAACTCCAGACGGCCGCCCTCTCCTTTTGCCTCTTTGTTGCGCTGCATCTGCAGGCGTGACCGGACCAGGGTAGCTGTCTCGTCCAGCTCAAAACGCAGATCAACGGTTGTCACCAGGTACGGTGGTGGTGTATAATTCTTAAGATAGGTAGTTTTATGCTGTTTCGTGGACATAATTTCCGCCTTTTATATCATTTGGTTGCATTGATTAACACCTGGATCCGTTACCTGGCGCTCACTGATTCAGGAACAGAGATCACCCTTCCTTTGAGGTCGGCTTATGGACAAAATGAACAAAATGGACAAAAAAATTCTCATTGCCATTGATGGCTCCGCTTACAGTTCCAACAGTCTCGACTACCTGATCCGTCTGTTCAAAAACAATGAATCCCTCTCCGTCCACCTGTTGAGCATTATCTCCTCGGCGGCCGGAGACCAGAGCTGGATGTTTGATGTTGACCCGTTGCGGCAGCACTCTCCGGCCACGGAACGACGCAGGAGCACTGCGGAAAAATACCTGAAAGACGCCCGGGCCAGGCTGGTTCGCAACGGCTTCAACGAGAACAATATAACATTCCGGGCGGAAATTACATCCGCCTCTATCGCGACCGCCATCCACGCGGAGGCCAACCGGGGAACCTATGACGGTCTGCTGATCGGCCGCCGGGGAATCGGCAAGGTCGGCGAGATGTTTTTCGGCAGTGTCTCCTCCTACCTGGTGGAAAAATGCCACGCTGTCCCGCTCTGGATCATTGACGGCGCGATCACCTCGGCCCATTTTCTCCTCGCCGTTCAAACTAAGCCGCACTCGCTCATGGCTGCCGACTACCTGGGTTACATCATCAAAAACGAGCCGGGGTCCAAAATCCTTCTCTACCACTCGAGCGTTCTGTTCGGGGGCAAAGCAAAAACGAAGGTGGAGGATTTTCATGATCCGTGGGGCAAAGACTGGTGCGATCAGCATATCGACCTGGACACCCGTCTCTATCATGCCCATACTCAAATCCTGCTCGACAACGGGATAGAGGCGGAACGGATCCACGCATTACCGACACGGACGGACCTGGAGGCCAGCCGCGACCTGCTGCGGCAGGCTCGGAAACATCAATGCGGCACCATCGTCATCGGCCGCCGGCCAAGAAGCGAAGACAAGGGAATATTCGGCGGGGTGTCTGACCGGGCCTTACAGCAGGCCGAGGATATCGCCCTATGGCTGGTCGGCTAGCCGTAAACCGCCACAGGCACCACATCTTCACGCGGTCACTCCCGCCCGCATAGAGGGACTATAGCGAACGGAAGCGACTACGTAAATCTGTGGCACCTGTGACGGTTTACAGGTTGAATGTAAGGAATAGCGCAGAGTTTAACACCCTGTGACCAGTTACGGCTAGCCCTTAAGCGACCACGGGCACCACATCTTCACGCGGTCACTCCCGCCCGCATAGCAAGGCTATGGCGGACAGTCGCGTCTGCACGAATCCGCGGCACCCTGTACCCCCCCTGCCCGGCCCTTACGGTTCAGCGTTTTCTTCGGGCCGGGTTCGAGACGGCCGGCCGCTCCTTTTTCTTCTTCACGGCCGGCTGAAAAATAATTTCGGCCGCCGCAGACTTCTCGAGATAGCGGGCCGCAAGGGCGGAAATTTCCGGGGCGGTAATCGAGGCGAAATCACGCCTGATGGAAAGCGGCCATCGGAGCTGCTCCGGATGCCGGCTGGAAAGGACCAGTACCGATTCCAGCCAGTAGCGATTTGTTCTCATGATGTCCTTGATCGAGGTCAGGATCGGCTTCACGGCTCTTTGCAGTTCCGCCGGCCCCAGGCCTTTCCGGGCCAGGCCGGCCCCTACGTCCTTTACCTTTTGCGCTATCGCCCTGGCCCGTTGCGGAGCAACGGTCAGCATGGCCCTCATGACCCCGTACCCCCGGGCGATCCGGCTGGAGTTATTATAGACGACCGGCGAATAGGTGGCCCCCATCTTTTCCCTGATCTCGCGGCGCAGCCGGTCGGTGAAAACCGAGGCCAGGACATTGAGCCTCCTGGTTCGGGAGATATCCCAGAAATCGGCAGTGGGCCAGGCCACCACAACCAGGGCCTTGTTGATTTTAGTAGCGACCCGGCGCTCCAGGACTTTTCCCGCGGGAAAGGTCAGGGACTGCTCCGGTTGCCGGACCACAAGTGACCGGTGGAGGGTGCCGAGATACCTGCCGGTCAACTCGATCACCCGCCCGGGGTCGATATCACCCACCACCGATATCTCCAGCGGCGCGCCGCGAAATACGGGGGCCAGCCAGTGACGGACCTGCTCAAGCTTCAGCCCCATGAATTGTTTTTGCGGCGGCATGCCGTAGAACGGATTGCCGCCGGCCAGGAACCGTTCCCCCTGCAGCCCCATCATCCCGTCGACAGAGCCCCTCATCTGTTTATACATCTGGCCGAACCGTGCCATGCTGAGCCGGTAGGCCTCGGGCCGGAAGGCGGGATCGAGCAGCTGGGTCTGCATGAGCTGCAGAATGAGTTCAAACTCACTGCTCAGCCCCCGGCCGTTCAGGGCAAAGCTTGCCGACCCGGCCCGGAAGGCTACCTTGACGTTATGGCCGGCCAGCGCTTCGTCCAGCTCGTCCCTGGTCAGGCGGCCGAAACCGCTCTGCCGGACCACGGACTCGGCCAGGATACCCAGCCCCGGACTCGGTTCGCCGAGCCGGCCGTTACCGAAATGCACGGAGATCAGCACCTCGTTGGGTTTAAACGACGTTTTTTTGATGTTAAGAATGGTGCCGTCGGCAAAAACCACCCTGAGGGCGCCGATCCCGGCCAGTTTTTCTCTCTTGACAATCCGCGCCGGCGCGGAGGACACGGGCAGATACGGAAAAGCGACCTGCGCCTCACCGGTCCAGGGTTTCAGGGCTGTTGCGGCAGAGTGCTTGAAAAGACTCCGGATCACCTCTTCAGGCGTCTTGGCCGAATCCTTTATTTCAACCGTACCCGCCACCTGGAGCAGCCGGTTATCATGGTGCCAGGCGGACCGAAAGGCGCCGTTCACCTCGGCCGGCGTCATTTTTTCCAGGAGCGGCCCATAGATTGCCAACTCCTGTTCCGGCGACAGGATGACCTCGTTGCTGTTCAGCTTGCCGACAATCTGAGAGGCGAGTTGCCCGCTGTTTCTGCCGGCCTTGGTCTCCACCTGTTTTTTCAGGGCCGCCCGCAGCTCTTTTTTCGCCCGGGCCAGTTCCTGGTCGGAAAAGCCCAGCTCCAGGGCCTGACGCAGGGTGTAATTCAGGAGCTGAAAGCCCTGCCGCCAACTGCCCGCCCTGGTTTTGGCCGACAGGGTTGCATAGCCTACGCGCTGCAAAAAAATGCCGGAATAAAACCCGGCCCCGGTTAACGGACTTGCCGGCCGGCTGACAAGCTGCTTGAGGCGGTTATTCATAATGGAAGCGGCGATATAATCGCGCAGCTGTTTCGTCTCCCAGGCCAGGGTATCAGGCCGGGGCTGCGTATTCCAGTGGGTGCCGATGGAGAGTTCCGTGTAGCCGAGATCCGCATCGTGCAGGTACAACACCTTGGTCCCCCGGAGCGTCAGGCGGCCGAAGTCTTTACATTCAGGTTTGGGACCGGCCTTGGCCAGACGACCGAAGCGCTCGGCGATCATCTTGCGCGCCTGCGCGACATTTACATCACCGACCACCACCAGGATCATGTTGTCCGGCCGATACCAGGTATCATAAAAATCCCGCAGCAAAGCCGAATCCGCGCCCTTGATCGTTTTTTCCGTGCCGATCGGCAAACGTCTGGCCGCCCGGGTCCCGGCCAGGGATAACTGCAGGCGTTTCTTGTACAGCCGGTACCCGGCTGAATCCCGGGTCCGCTTTTCCGCCAGGATAACCCCGCGTTCACGATCAATCTCACGTTTCAGCAGCAAGGCGCCACGGGCATAATCAGCCATGACCAGCAGACCCCGGCCAAGATCCCGGCGCCCGCCCCTGGGCAGCAAAAGGTTATAGACCGTCTCGTTGAAGGAGGTATGGGCATTGGTGTCGGCGCCGAAACTCATGCCGATGGACTGAAGATATTTGATCAGGGTGCCGGGCGGAAAGTGGGTGGAGCCGTTGAACACCATATGTTCAAGAAAATGGGCCAGGCCGCGCTGCGATTCCGTCTCGGCGAGTGAACCGGCCTGGACATCGAGATAGAGGGCGACCCGGTTTCTCGGCTCATTATTTTTCATGATGACAAAACGAAAACCGTTATCCAGGGTGCCGAAGTCCAGGCTCGGATCAGGTTTCAGATCACTATGGTCATGCGGCCAGCCCCTGGATATACAGGAGGACGAGGAAGACAGCCCGGGCCCGGTCAGGCCGAGCGGCCCGCACCCCGAAAGGGCGGCCGTGATCAGCGAGAAGCAGCAGATAAAGAAAAGGAAATAGCGAATGTCGCGTTTCATTGTTTCACCGGTGGAAATAGGGTAAAATTTGTGCGTTACCTTGAGGAATGATCCGGCAGATACACGGTAACCAGTGCTGAATTGCCGTAAAGTGCGGACCCCCACTGTATCGCAACATTTCAGGAGAGGCAATATGAAGATCAAAAATAAATGCGCCCTGGTCCTGGGCGCAACCCGCGGCATCGGCCTGGCCGTTGCCCGGGAACTGGCCGCCCACGGTGTCCGGCTCGCCCTGCCCTGGTTTGACTGGCCCGAAGACTCGGAGGCCGTGCGGGAAGAATTCGGCCGCCTGGGGGGAGGTCACCTGATGATTGAAACGGACCTGCGCGATTCTCTCCAGGTCCGGGAGATGGTTGCACGTATTGCCGGGAAATTCGGCGGCCTGCATATCCTGGTCAATAACATTGAGCGCGGCGGCATGCCGGTCGTCCACGGTTCTTATGAACGGGAGGTCAACCGGGGGCAGTGGCAGCTGGAGATGGAAACAACCCTGCACGCAAAGTGGCTGGTCTTCGAACACTGCCTGCCTCTTTTGCAAAAGGCGGACCAGGCGTCGGTCGTCAACATTTCATCCATTGCCGGCGCCGTCGGCCGCTCCGGGCCGGCCGGTCTCATCTTCAATGACGGCTACGCCGCCGCCAACCGCGGGATTTCCTCGCTGACGGAGACCTGGGCACGGCTTGGCGCCCCGACCATCCGGGTCAATGAAATCATGCTTGGCCTGATTGATACGCGGCACGGCCGGCAAACACGCGGCTGGAAAATCCTGGCGGAAAAAGACAGGCAAGAACTGCTGGCGCACACCCTGCTCGGCCGTACCGGGACCCCCGAAGAAGTGGCGGCGGCGGTCATGTTCCTCGTCCGTGACGCGGATTTTATGACCGGCAGTGTCATCCGCCTCGATGGCGGCTATCTCCTGGGCGGAGAGTCCGTCCCCCCGATGCCGGACGGCGTGGTGTAGCCCGCATCCTTAACCAGCAATCTACTGCAAAGGCGGGAAGCACTATCCTGAATCCGTGACGGCCGGAGGTGATATTCAGCAACTGAGAGAAATGCGGGCTAGATATCCAGGGCCCAGTCGGGCAAATGACGGAGGATATAATTGGAAACAGCGTCCTTTTCTGCCGACTTGTCTTTCGCGGCTGCCGCCGCGATCACTTCGTCAAAATCGAACCAGCATATTTCCTTGTCATCGTGATTATATACGGTGAGAACACGATGATCGGGCCGACGCACATCCTCTTCTTCCTGAATGGCGGCCACTATCTTTACTGCCTCTTCGTAGGGCAGGAATCGAATTTCATCTTCCTGGCTCATAATATCACCCTGTTACATTACAGCTCAAATCGAGCAGGGTCTTGGTCTTGGTTCTCCCCTGCCCGCTCACGCCACACCCGGCATACTGTTCCGAACCACGACGATTCTTAAGCAACCGCCACGCAAACTGTTTCACGCTTTTCGATCAGTTCGACATTATTCGGAATATCCAGATCATTGCAGGTCAAACCGTCCTGACCCTGATCCAACTCGGTGATATCCACCTCAAGGGCATCAGGAATATCCAGGGGACAGCCGCGCAGCTTCACGCTGGACCTGAAGACCTGCAGGAGACCACCCTTGTCAACTCCCCGGGCCTTGCCGAGATACTGGATCGGCACGTTGAACTCCCGTGGCTTATCCAATGGTATCTCGATAAAGTCAACATGGATCAACTGATCCGTCACCGGATTTTTCTGAATTTCCTTGACGAGCACGTGGCGCGTTCCCTTGGTATCGCCGTCAATGTTCAGCGAAACAACGGCATTGCGGCCATGGATGTCAAACAGACTCCTGTGCAGCGCCACGGCACCAACCTGCAGAGACAGGGCATCTGCGCCGCCGGCGTACAAAACAGCCGGCGTCTGTTCATCCATCCTTAAACGCCGGGCCGCGCCTTTACCGAAAACCGTGCGGACTGTCGCCGACACATCTATCTTTAACATGGAAAACCTCCTTCCCTTTCAATAAGCTCAAAAATATGTACGGGCTGAGTATCCCCGAGGTTGTCGCCCCAGGTGAACTATTACAAAAATATTTTATTCGTAGTGATCGATTTCAGACAAAAAGATAACTGACGGAATCCTCGGAATTTATCCGGCGGATGGCCTCGCCAAGCAGTTCCGACACCGAAAGCACCTTTATTTTTTTACACTGCCCCGCCTTTTCATTCAACGGGATGGAATTGGTGACCACCAGCGACTTGATACAGGATTTGTTCAGTCGTTCAATGGCCGGTCCGGAAAGTACCGGATGGGAACAACAGGCATGCACCTCTTTGGCCCCCCTTTCTTTTAACTTGGCGGCAGCCCCGCACAGGGTCCCGGCCGTATCGACCATGTCATCAAGCAGGACAACCGTTTTCCCGGAAACGTCACCGATGACATGCATGGCCTGGCACTCATTGGCCCGTTCCCGCCGCTTGTCGATAATGGCCAGGCCGGCGTTAAGACGCTTGGCAAAGGCCCTGGTCCGCTCAACCCCGCCGGCATCTGGAGAAACCATGATTACATCTTCTGTAAAGGTTTTCCGCATATACTTGAGCAACACCGGGGCCGCATAGAGATGATCAACCGGTATATTAAAAAAGCCCTGGATCTGCCCGGCATGGAGATCCATGCACAAAACCCGGCGGGTGCCGACCGCCATGAGCATTTCGGCCACGACCTTGGCGGTGATCGGTACCCGGGGCCGGACCTTTCTGTCCTGGCGGCCATAGCCGTAATACGGCATTACGGCGGTGATCCGGCGGGCCGAGGCCCGACGCAGGGCATCGACAATGATAATCAGCTCCATCAGGTGGTCATTGACCGGCGGACAAGTCGGCTGAATGACGAACACATCCTGCCCCCGGACATTCTCACCGATATCGACCGAAGTTTCACCGTCGCTGAACTTTTTCACCTCAGCGGCAGCCAGCGGTACGCCGAGATAACTGCAGATTTCCTCTGCCATCTTTCTGTTGGCATTACCGGAAAAAATCTTCATAATTCTCTGTCCATCTTACACCTTATCATCAACAAATGGCTGGGGCGGCAGGATTCGAACCTGCGAATGCAAGAATCAAAATCTTGTGTCTTACCACTTGACGACGCCCCATTCCGGGAGTTCAATGTCATATGCTTGGTGCAGGCAGGGGCGCGACAAGGAATGTATTGTCGTAGTCCCTTGCCAGATCCCGAAAGCAGGCTTCCGCCGGTCCGCCGCCCTCCTGCTTCGGAAAAAGTCCGAAAACCGAGGGACCGCTGCCGGACATAAGCGCTGCTGCGGCCCCGCCCTTCAGCAGCCTTTCTCTCAGGATCCCGATCTCTGCATAACGGTCCGCCGTGACCAGTTCCAGATCATTGCGCAGCTCATCCGGCCTGATCGCCCGCTGGGTGAACTTGTGACCCTCTCCTGCATCAGCATTACCTTTTTGCAAATTCGACAGGTTAAAAATATTTTCCGCCGCTGTCAATGCAAATCTCTCATAGACCCATGAAGTTGACACGGAAAATCCGGGATTCACGAGCAGAATATCAACATCGGCCAAGGCGACCGCCGGCTGCAGCCGATCGCCGATCCCGGTCGCCCAGGCAACGGGCCAGTCGACCACGAACAGCGGGACATCGGCGCCGAGAGACACGCCCATGGCCAGCAGTTCCCTGGTCGGGCAGCGGGTGCCGAACAGTTTATCCAGGCCGCGCAGCACGGCGGCGGCATCGCTTGAACCGCCGCCAAGCCCGGCGGCGACGGGAATAGATTTATAGAGGGTGATCTTGACGCCGGGCCGAGGCCCGGTCGAACGTTCGGCCATGGTTGCCAGGAAAAGCCGGGCGGCCCGGTAAACGATATTGCCCTCGTCCTCGGGCAGACCGCTGTCCGGACACGAAAGACTGATTCCGGCCGCGCTCCGTTGCAGGACGAGCTGATCGAACAGGCCGATCTTCTGCATCAGGGTCGCCAGGAAATGATACCCGTCCGGCCGCCGGCCCGTCACCCGCAGATACAGGTTGATCTTGGCAGGGGCAGTCAGCCGGAGGCCATCGACAGCGGTCGTGCTCATCCCGCCCCGGCCGGACTTTCAGCTCGACTTGTCCGCAACTTTAACAAAACGCATTTTCAATTCATACAGAACCCTGGTCAGCAGTTCATCTTCTTCGCGATCCAGGTTGCCCCGGGTCTTCTTCTGCAGCAGGGCAAGCGTATCGATGGCACTTCTGGCCAGTTCAAGGGCAACGGTTTTTTCTCCTGTTTCCGGATGAACCAGTTCACCCAGATGCAGGAGCGCCGTGGTGTTTAACGACAGGACCAGCCCGGAAAAGGTCACATCGGGCATCACGCATTTACCGGCCTTGTCGCGGACATGACCATCCGGGCACGGTTTACAATTCTGCTTTTCTTCACTCATAATGGCTGCTTTCTTTATCCCCTGAATCCGTGACGGCTTGAGGTCGTCACCCTATACAACATGTGCAAACTTATTGCATTGTTGCCAAATAAATACATTTTATGATCTTCAACGCTCCGCCATGCGGTCCGCCCGATAACGGCGCATCTGCTGCGTTGGCAACCAAGTTGATATCACAAGGATAATCAACCTCGTTGCCGCCCCGAAGGTCTCGTCGGCTCGCTATCTGCATCGGCACCGTTCTCGAACGCTCACGAATTCAGGCTTATCCTTTAATCCTGCAAGCCCTGTCGAGTCGACCTGCCCAATCAACAATACGGCGGCAACTCGAGAACCATGGCATCGTCGATGGAAGACAGTTCCCGGACTTTAGCCAGCAGGTCCTTGGAAATCCGGGGGGTCGTGTTGAGCAGGATAACGTTTTGGCTGGACTTTTCTTCCCGGCCAACGGTCATGCTGGCAATGTTGACCCCGGCGGCCCCGAGGGTCGTGCCCAGGAGACCGATCACCCCGGGGACATCCCGGTTGTAGACCAGCAGCATGGGGCCGGCGGGCAGCGCTTCCAGACGGAAAGAATTGAGCCGGACGAGGCGGGGCTCTTTCTTGCCGAACACCGTGCCGGCCAGCATGTTCTCACCATCAGTGGTCTTGACCGTGACCCGTAATAAATTGGTAAAATCGGCCGCTTGCCGGCTCTTTGATTCCACAATCCGGATACCGCGTTCCTCGGCGATGAGCGGAGCGTTGACGAAATTCACCGCATCCTGGAGAATCGGCGTAAAGAGACCCTTTAGAAAGGCCACCGTTACCGGCCCGACATCCTGGTCGGCCAGGTCGCCGTTAAATTCAAGATTGACCTCTTCCACGCCGCCCTTGGCGATCTGCATGTGCAGCGAACCAAGCATCTCGCCCAGCCGTATGTACGGGCCGATTGAAGCCAGCACCTCGTCGCTGACGGAAGGCACGTTGACCGCATTGCGGACCACGCCCTTGAGCAGGTAGTCGGCCATCTGCTCGGCGATTGCCGAGGCCACGTTTTCCTGGGCCTCGCTGGTCGACGCGCCGAGATGGGGGGTACAGATAAAATGGGGGTGGGCCAGCAGCGGTGTCTCCTCAAGCGAGGTAGGCTCTTTTTCAAAGACATCCAGGGCCGCGCCCGCAATCTTGCCCGTATCGAGGGCCTCGTACAGGGCCTCTTCGTCAACCACCCCGCCGCGGGCGCAGTCAATGAACATGGCGTCGTTTTTCACGTTGGTGAAAAATTCGCTGGAGAGCAGGTGATGCGTTTCCTTGGTCAACGGCGTGTGCACCGAGATAAAATCGGCCCGCCTGGCCAGCTCCGGCAGGTCCACCAGCTCGACCCCGATCCTCTCCACCAGGTCGGCAGGCATATGCGGATCAAAGGCGATGACCTTCATGTGCAGGCCCTGGGCCCGGTTGGCCACGATGGAACCGATACGGCCGACACCGACAATCCCCAGGGTCTTGCCGCTCACCTCGCGGCCCATGAAACTCTTCTTCTCCCATTTGCCGGCCTTCATGGAGGCCGTTGCCTGCGGGATATTGCGGGCCAGGGACATCATCATGGCAATGGCATGCTCGGCGGCCGTGGTCGCATTGCCGTCCGGCGCATTCATTACCACGATCCCCTTCTGGCTGGCCGCCGGGATATCGACATTGTCCAGACCGATTCCCGCCCGGCCGATCACCTTGAGTCCGGTCGCCGCTTCAATGATATCTTCGCGAACCTTGGTGGCGCTCCGAATCACCAGACCGTCGTATGCCGGGATAATGGCCTTGAGTTCCTCGGGCGGCAGGCCGGTCTTTACGTCCACCTCAATCCCGGCCTCCCGGAGAATCTTTTCTCCTATAGGGGCCAGATTGTCACTGATCAGTACCTTCATCATTCTCCTCTTGAAACCTGGTTATAATATCATATACTCGTTGCATTTTAATCAGGAAAAAGGAACTATACCGTCAAACAGTTTTCACGACAACAGGAAATTACCGCTCATCGTTGTCTTAATGTATAAAACCTGAACCCGTGACGGCTTGCGGTGATATTCCATGCAAACGCTCACGGATTCAGGTAAAAGCCAGAGAGCCGGGGGGCGGCAAGCTTCCCCTTGAAGAATTCACGCCGACACGATATAAAGATCTCGTTTTCCGCGTACCGCCCATGAATGCCGGGCGGTTTTTTATCTCCCTTCGGCTTAACGATGGTTTAACAATAGAAGGCAAGGAGTTTCCATGACTGAAGTTCGCGTTCGCTTTCCCCCGAGCCCCACCGGCTACCTCCATATCGGCGGCGCCCGCACGGCGCTCATGAACTGGCTCTATGCCAGGAAAACCGGCGGCAAACTCATCCTGCGCATCGAGGACACCGATGCCGAACGTTCGACCCGCGAGTCCATTGACGGCATCCTGGACGGCCTGACCTGGCTCGGCCTGGACTGGGATGAAGGGCCATACTTTCAAACCGACTTCGCCGCCGACCACCTGGCCGCGGCCGACCGGTTGCTGCAATCCGGCCATGCCTACAAATGCTTCTGCACCAAAGAGGAACTGGACCGGAAACGTCAAGCCCTGCTGGCCGCCAAACAGGACATCCGTTATGACGGCACCTGCCGGGAGCTGACCCCTGAGCAGATTGCGGCAAAAGAGCAACAGGGACTGCCCTTCGTGGTCCGGTTCAAGGTCCCGAGACAAAGCGGGACCGTTGCCTACGACGACCGGGTGCTGGGCCGTATCGAACGTCGCTATGACGACATCGAGGACTTTGTCATCGTCCGCTCCAACGGCAAGCCCCTTTACCTGCTCTGCAACGTGGTCGACGATATCCGCGACCGTATCAGCCATGTCATCCGCGGCCAGGACCACATGAGCAACACCACCCGCCAGGTCCTGCTCTACGAGGCCCTCGGCGCGCCGGTGCCGGTCTTTGTCCACATGCCGCTGACCCTGGACCAGCAGAAGCGTAAAATTTCCAAGCGCAGCCACGGCGAGATCGTCGCGGTCCAGTTCTATCGCGATCACGGCTTCATCCCCTGGGCCCTGTGCAATTTCCTGATCCTGCTCGGCTGGAATCCGGGGACGGAGCAGGAGATATTCAGCCGTGAAGAACTGATCGAGGCCTTTTCCCTGGAGCGCATCGGCAAGGTCAACTCGGTATTCAACTATCGCAAGGATGATCCCAAATTCTTCACCGATCCCAAGGCCATTTCCATCAATGCCCACTACCTGCACACCATGCCCATCGAAGAACTCGGGCAGCTGGTCAAACAGGACTTCCAGGCGCAGGGGCTCTGGGATGATGCCTATGATCAGGACCGGCGCGACTGGTATCTCTCGACCCTGGACCTGATCCGGGGCCGCTTTCACACCACCAAGGATTTTGCCACCATGGGCCGGGCCTACTTTGCCGACGATTACACCATCGAGCAGAAACCGCTGAAAAAAAACATCCTCAAGCATCCCGATCTGCGTACCTGGCTGCCCATGCTGGCGCAACGTTTTGCCGCCCTTGATACCTTCGACCAACAATCGGCCGAAACCGCGGCCCGCGAACTCGCCGCAGAGCTGGGGGTCAAACCGGGCATCATCATCAACGGCATGCGGACGGTCCTCACCGGCCAGCTGGCCGGGCCGGGCATGTTTGATATTCT
The DNA here is from genome assembly GCA_002897615.1 of bacterium BMS3Bbin14. Lineage (GTDB taxonomy): Bacteria > Desulfobacterota > Desulfobulbia > Desulfobulbales > Desulfobulbaceae > BMS3Abin13. Next base: position 204,805 of record BDTX01000003.1, on the reverse strand, counting down.
CGTTGCCCTGGGCCGTGACCGGGTCATCGACCGGCTGAAAAACATCGACGGCCTGTATACAACGTCCGAGGCCTGAGGAGAGGAACACCGCATGAACGGAGCAGACGGCAGCAACAAACCAGTATCACCAGGGCCCAAGGCAGCAGCGCCGGCGACCGATTTTATCCGGACCATTATCGCCAACGATCTGCAATCGGGGAAACATCAACAGATCGTAACCCGTTTTCCGCCGGAGCCGAACGGCTTTCTCCATATCGGCCATGCCAAGTCCATCTGCCTCAACTTCGGCATTGCCGAGGAATACAATTCGGTCTGCCACCTGCGCTTTGACGACACCAACCCAGGCAAGGAATCGACGGAATACGTCGAGGCGATCAAGAAGGACATCCACTGGCTGGGATATGACTGGGGCGGGCATCTCTACTATGCCTCCGACTATTTCGACCGGCTGTATGACTTTGCCGTCGAACTCATCAAAAAGGGCAAGGCCTTTGTCTGCCATTTAAGCGGCGACGAGATCCGGGAGCAGCGCGGCACCCTGACGGAGCCGGGCCGGGAAAGCCCGTACCGCAACCGTTCCGCGGCCGAAAACCTGCAACTCTTCGAGCAGATGAAAAACGGCGAGCTGGAGGCCGGCACCTGCGTCCTGCGGGCCAAGATCGATATGGCCGCGCCCAACATCCTGTTGCGGGACCCGGTCATCTACCGGATCATCAAGACCAGCCACCATCGCACCGGCGACAAGTGGTGCATCTATCCCATGTACGATTTTACCCACTGCCTGTCCGACATGATTGAGGGCATCACCCATTCGCTCTGTACCCTGGAGTTCGAGAACAACCGGGCGCTGTACGACTGGGTCCTGGACACCCTGGAAACGCCCTGCCACCCCAGGCAGATTGAATTTGCCCGGCTCAACATCAACTACACGGTCATGAGCAAGCGCAAGCTCCTGCAACTGGTGGACGAGGGCCATGTCAGCGGCTGGGATGATCCGCGCATGCTCACCCTGTCCGGACTGCGGCGCCGGGGTTACACCCCTGCCTCGATCCGCGATTTCTGCGCCATCATCGGGATCGGCAGGCGGGACGCCTGGATTGACATGGGCGTGCTGGAAAAGGCGGCCCGGGACGACCTGAATGAGCACGCGCCCAGGGTCATGGGCGTGCTGAAACCGCTCAAGGTCGTGCTGACCAATTACCCCGACGATAAAGAAGAGGAGCTTGAGGCCAGCAACCATCCGCAACAACCGGAAATGGGAACCAGGACCGTTCCCTTCTGCCGGGAGATCTATATCGAGGCCACCGACTTCATGGAAGAACCGCCCAGAAAATTCTTCCGGCTGGCCCCGGGCCGCGAAGTCCGGCTGCGCTATGCCTACCTGATAACCTGCCGGGAAGTCATCAAGGACGAGCACGGCAACGTCGTTGAACTGCGCTGCACCTACGACCCGGCAACCCGCGGCGGCTCCACCCCGGACGGCCGCAAGGTCAAGGGAACCATCCACTGGGTTTCGGCCCGCCATGCCATGCGGGCCGAGATTCGTCTCTATAATCGGCTCTTTACCGTCGAACATCCCGACCGGGACAAGGACAAGGACTTCAAAATGTTCCTCAACCCCGAATCCCTCGAGGTCCTGACGGACTGCATGCTCGAACCCTCCCTGCAAAAGGCGACACCTGCCGACCGCTTCCAGTTTGAACGCCAAGGTTACTTCTGCCTGGACGAACAGGACACGACCGCCGGCAAACCGGTATTCAACCGGGTTGTCACCCTGCGCGACAGCTGGACCAAGATGAAGGAGAAGATGAAGAAAAACAGCGGCACAAAACCATAACCCGGCCTGAACTCATCCGCCGCACAGTCTCCAAAACTCCAGCCGGTTTGCCCCCGGATCAAGACGAATCCCGGGAAGCCGCCCTCTTCTTCCACCGGCTTTTCCGTTCGTCGGCCTTAAGTGTAAAACTTGGAAGTCAGGCAGAGAACATGCAGGGAACGGCATGATACGGCAACGCATATTTCTTGATTTTCTCTTAAAGGAATGGCTGCTCCTGGTATCCGTCTCAGGAATTGCCGTTACCTCCGTTTACCTGAACCGGCTCCCTTCCTACTCAATAAATGATCTCCAGATTATTTTTATCCTGACGGTTCTCTTTATTGTCGTCAAGGGACTTGAGCGTAGCGGCCTGATCGGGCGCTTATCTCAATATCTTGAAAAAGGGCCGTACCTGCCGTTAAAGTTGGTATGCGCCACCTTCTTTTTGTCAATGGTTGTCACAAACGACGTGGCCCTGGTTGTAATCGTGCCGTTGACATTGGCACTTACGACCGACCAAAAAGACATAATCGTTATTCTCGAAGCGTTGGCCGCCAATGCCGGCTCAGCTTTAACGCCTTTCGGCAATCCGCAGAATCTATTCATTTATTGGTTTTACAATATTCAGCCAGAAACATTTATCTTGTCTATCGCGCCGTTCTCAATGACATTTATGGCGCTATTTGTCCTGGCATCACTTTTTGTCAAAACAGCAAACAACAGAAAAAACAACCATGCTAATCCCCCGATAAATTACAGTGCATTTATTTACGGGGCATTATTATTAACCGTTATCCTTACGATTCTACGTATTTTGCCGGTTCAAGCGGGAATAATCGTTATAATCTATGCCCTGTTATTTGACCGAGGCAGCCTTCATATTGACTATGCTCTATTGCTTACTTTAATTTGTTTTTTTGGTATTTCGGAAAACATGAAGAGCATTTTTGCCGCCAATCTTGAAAACGCCGGGCATATCTTCATCTTCTCCGCTTTGGCAAGCCAGGTTATCAGCAATGTCCCGGCAACGTTATTGTTCGCCAAGTTTACAACTCAATGGAAAGCTTTGCTCTGGGGGGCGAATGTTGGCGGGTTCGGAAGCCTTGTGGGGTCGCTGGCCAACTTGATCGCCTACCGGCTCTATACCTCACACGAAAGTACAAGTAATCCGGCAGTATTTACAACAAAGTTCATCATTTTAGGTTACCTTGCTTTTTTCATCGGGCTTGGCCTGTATTTCGGCATGGAAAAAATGAGGTGAAGGGAAAAAAGGACGAGCAAGATACGTTAGTTGGTGCTTGACCGGACACTGGCCACCGGTAAACCAGCCGGAAAGGGGGGCAAGACTTTTGTCGATTTCTTCATGAATAAATATATCCGCGCATTCCTGCACAAACTTGTCCTCTTCTGTAAAACCGGCCGCTGGACCGACTCTATCTGGAATGATTCGATCGGTCAGTATTATACGGGGAACAAAGCGATTTACTGGGAAAGCATCCCGGGCGTTGCCAAATATCAGTTTGAACTCATAACCGGCGATGAGAATCAGGACTATTTTTCCTACATAATAGAAAAGCTCAAAGCATTAAACAAGAGCGGCATGACCGGATTATCCATTGGCTGCTGCGAGGCAAATTCAACCGAACTGGCCTTCTGGGAAACCGGCCTGTTTTCCCATTTTGATATTATGGATATTGCCGACGATTTACTTGCCAAGCAGCAACAGAAAGCCGACAATGAACATTTCAGCTATCTCCGGGTTGACCTCAACTCCGTTTCTCTGCCTGAAAACCATTACGACCTGATTACGGCGGTAGGGACCATTCACCACATCAAGGATCTTGACAATCTATTCTTGAATATCAACAGGGCCTTAAAAGATGGCGGGATATTTTTCTGTCGTGAATATGTAGGCCCGAATTCCCTGCAGTTCAGCCGGAGACAAATGGAAATTGCCAACGGCATGCTGCAATGCCTGCCCGCTTCACACAGAATAACCCCTGCTGGCGGAATAAAACAAAAAGCCAGAAAACCAAATATTTATAAACTCAAAATCGTTGACCCGTCTGAAGCGATTAACTCCGAAAATATTGAGAAAGCATTCAAAAACCATCTACAGGTCATCCAATATACGCCGACCGGCGGCACCCTTCTATCACCCTTGCTGAACCAGATAGCCTTCAACTTCGATAAGGACGAAACCGGCAGAAGGTTGCTGAACACCATGATTAAACTGGAAAAAGAGTTGATGAAATGCGGCGATATAGGTTCCGATTATATGTTTGCCGTGGGTGGGAAAAAAATCAATCATTAACCCGACCCGCATTTCTCATCATGATGAAAAACAGGGGCAAGATCGCTGCCGCCATGGCATTACTTCCGTTATCTTCGGAGGTTCCGAAAGAGCTTGACTAAACGAAAAGATTATACTACCTGAGAATAAAGTCCAAAAAACGGTTAAAATTATGCACTTAGGCCCACATGCCAAAAACTATTGCCGATCTGACCCCGTTCCTCGCCCCGAGGAACGGGGTTTTTTGTTTATTGCCGGCCCGATTCCAGGACATAATCGCGGCGTTCTTGGCATTAAGGGCCTGCCGCTGCGAGGAAGACGACACCTCCCATTTCACCGCCAGGTCGGAAAGAAAACGTTCCACATCCCTGACGCCAAGGTTCCGGGGATGGGTCTTGCCGCCAAAAAAACGGATAAAGCGCATTATCCACTGGCAGCAGGTCTGCTCGGTGCGGTAGGCATAATGATGATAGCGCAGCACCTCGCGTACCTGCTCCATCAGCTTGAGTTTCGGATTGGGGTGAAATCTAGGTTTATTTTCCATGTTACCCCTTTTAACATCACGATAGGTGGAGAAATCAACCAAGAAAGTAATATATGGAAAGCATTTTTCCACTTTAGACATCTCAATATGAGAATAAGTGGAAAACCAGGGTACCTATTACTCTCAATATGATGGAAAATTTCCACTTATTATAACACTGTTGAGCACCATAAAAGGAAACCGTTTTCGCCATGAGTAACGAACCCGAGAAACCTCCGATTCTTGATTGCCTTCGACAGATTCTCGACGAAGGAAAAGCCCTCGCATCCAAAGCCGACCTCAAGGCTATTGGGATCGAGTTTTGGGTAATCAAGCTCCGTTCCGTACTTGCAAAAGTTTACGGCCTGAAGGCTGATCAGCTAAATTGTTTTCCGCCGCCGGGTCATGACGATCTCGGACTCTCCCCGCAGGTACGAATAACCAAGCGACTCGCACAAACTGAGAAGCTAGTCCGTGAGCTACAGGCTCTCCCATATACGACTGTTTCACCCTCAAACGGAAAGAGCATTTTCATTGGACATGGAAGATCGCTTCTATGGCTTAAGCTCAAGGAGTTCATGACAGAGCGACTTGTATTGCCATGCGAAGAATTCAACTCTGAGCCGACACCCGGAATTCACACGACAGATCGTCTCGAAGCCATGCTATCGCGAGCGGGGATGGCGTTCCTCGTAATGACGGCCGAGGAAAAGCACGCAGATGGCACGCTACATGCTCGCCCGAACGTGATCCACGAGATTGGTCTCTTTCAAGCTCGCTTAGGGCCCCATCGTGCCATAGTCATGATCGAAGATGGTTGTACCGAATTCTCCAATCTGTCGGGACTAACGACAATTCGTTTTCCATCTGGCGATGTTGCCGCAAGATTCGAGGACGTGCGCCGTGTCCTCGAAAGAGAGGAATTCGCGTAGAAATATGTGGTCCAACCCATCGCCGCGCAGGCCGGTGAATGATGGGTTGGGCATTATAGAGATTTGAATTATGACACCTGAAGTAATTAATAGTGTAAGCGCTTCCGTTCCGCCGCTCGTGTTCGAAACTAGTCGGGCAGAGACCCCATACTCAATTCGAGGGACGGTATTTCTTGTTGGTTATGCGGGGCGCGCATTCGTTTTAACCGCACGCCACAGCCTCTGTCCTGAGGACTGCCCTCCTATATGTATATTCCCGACCGACGCCTCGCAAAAAAAAATAATACCGTTGAAGGATGTTTTCTTTGTACCAGTAGACCACGTACCCGACGATTTTGGAGACATTGCTGTCATTGAAATGGACATGAATAAAATTACTGACACTGAAGTTGGAAGTGCAAAACTCATCGACCTTGACCTTGCGTCTGGAGATTGGCTGTCCAAATCTGAAGCCGCAGAATTTTTCGTCCTTGGTTATCCTGAGGAACACTCGTTCGTGGACTACGATCTCGAAACAATAACTAGCCGCCGCTGGGCTCTTCACGGGCAGTATGCGGGTGAATCCATATCGGACTATTGTCACATGCTTGAGGTGTCCAGCATACACAATCTTACTACCTTCAGCGGATTCAGTGGTGGGCCAGTTTTCGCATGGATCGAATCCCCAGGAAATCGAGGACAAATCATACTTTGCGGTATGGCTCTGCGCGGCACACCGGCTGGTGGACAAATTCATTTTTTAGACAGGTCTGTGCTGCTTGATGCGCTAAATATCAAACTCAAACAGATCTAAAAAAAAGCCCAACCAGACACTACAGCCGACCGTAAGAAGCGCGGTCGATTTTCGTTACGATTTAGCAGCATTCACAATAGTATCAGTCAGCTGTACCGCTTTCCTGGCGGCGGCTGAGCTTAACGTTCGGCGGAGCAATACATAAACGTTACTTAATGGTGCAACACTATGACGACAGTACCAATATTAACTGATTTGAAGAATAGTATCTCTTTTGCTCTAGAGAATATTATTAAGTATGGGGATACTGATATATTTCCATATCCTCTGGAAAGGCAAATATTCAGAGACAAAAAAGATAAAATTATTGATCTGTTGAATGAGTTTAAAGGTAATTTTGACGAGATCATTACCCAAATGCCGGCCGAGCACGAAAAGCTATTAAATGCTGTCGGTTATACAGGTTTTCGACAAGGAACACAGATTGATCCTATTTGGAACGCCTACTTGCTTGCGCTTGTATTGAGTATTGGGAGTGACATAGAAAAAACAAGGATATCATCAGAAAAAGAAATAATATTTTCTTATCGCTTTAAGCCTGATAGTACAAGCTATACAATTTTTGATAGGGACTATGGCTGGTTGGCATTTCAAAAAAAATCGATAGAGTATGCAAAAAAACATAAGTTTGTCTTAGTTTGTGACATATCTGACTATTATCCACGCATCTATCATCATCGACTGGAAAATTCTCTAAAAAAAGCTACGCAAAAATCGGATACCATTAAACAGATTAAATATTTACTAAATGGCCTATCCAAAGGTGCTTCCTATGGATTGCCAATTGGAGGGCCCGCCGCAAGGCTTTTAAGTGAATTGTTGCTTAATCGGACTGACCGCTTATTACTCAGCAAAGGTATTACATTTTGTAGATTTGTTGATGATTACCATGTTTTTGGAGAAACTAAAGAAGAGATTTACGGGAACCTCGTACACTTAAACGAAACTCTTTTAAACAATGAAGGTCTCTCGCTTCAAAAAACAAAAACTAGAATTTTAAGCTCAGCAGAGTTTTTAGAAACATCCTCATTTTCTGACGAAAATATTCCAGACAATCAAGAAGAACAAGAAAAACGAAATTTTTTAAAAATTCATATCCATTATGATCCTTATTCAGACACCGCAGAGGAAGATTACGACTCATTATGCGAAGAGTTAAGCAAGTTTGATATTGTTGGTATGCTTGCTAGTGAAATGCAAAAAACACGAATAGCGGAGGGCGTAACAAAAAAACTAATTAGAGCCATAGCACATATTCATGAGTCAGCGAAAAACCCAGCTGTTCTGTCGTTATTAGAAAATCTTTACGTGCTGTATCCGATATTTCCGACAGTGATGCTTTTACTGAAAAGCACTATAAATGCACTCCAGAAAGAGACTAAGGAAAAGATTTTCTTAGTTCTAAGAGAAATTATTAAGGCAAACTCTTATTTATGCAAAGTCCCAGTTAATCTAGCGTTTATAATCAGAATATTGGCACACGACAATTCAGACGAAACAGATGCTGTGCTAATAAAAGTTTTCACAGAAACATCATCAATGTTGATAAAACGTGACATTATTCTGGTGCTTGCTCAACATAATGCCGACTATTGGGTTTCAGAAGAACTTAAGCGGTACAATGTAGCTACACCTTGGGAAAAACGGTCACTTATGGTCGCTTCTTATATTTTAGAAGACGAAGGCAGAGAATGGCGTAAAAGAATAAAAAATGGATTATCAGACTTCGATATAATAGTTAAAGAGTGGGCAAGTGAACAAAAATCTTCAGGCAAACGAATAGAAATATAATGATTTCCGAACGTAAATTTTCAAATACATTTTCATCATTCTGGAAACAATTGTTTCCGATGGGAGAGCATTTTGTGAGAAGGTTGAATCTTGCTTGCGAAAGAGACGCCCCTCCCTTGGAATCCTCCATGCCAGTTAATAGAGATAAAAGAGCTGTCATTAATGAATTAGCCTTTCGTTTTTTTAAAGAAAAAGCATGCAACAATAAAGTTAACAAAAAGCGAATGAACGAATTGTCTAATGAGGTGATTTCGTACATTGAGAATTTGAGCTTCTCTATTCCTAAAATTTATCCATTAACCCAAGAAGAGCTAGAAGAATCAGTTGCTTTATCTAATTCACTGCCTTCCTTTTTCTCTGCAACAGATTTGCCTTCTCTGGAGTTTTGGCCATCTTTTAGAGGCTGTGGCAGTATTCACGCTTGTAAGGCAGATATATTTTATAAAGACACACTTGTTGAAGTAAAGGCAGGAGATCGTCATTTTCGTATTAATGATATTAGGCAAATTATAACTTATTTATCGTTAAACTTTGCTTCACATCAATACGTCATAAATAATATTGAATTAATTAATCCAAGAACTGGCTTATATTTCCAAGCTCCTGTGAAAACAATTATTGAAGAAAGTTCTGGCAAGCAACCCGTAGACATTTTTTCTGATATAGTCGAGTTTATCTCTAATGAAATAGGATCAAATTAGAAGAAAATGGGGGGGGGGAGGGACATCCTATACTCCTCCTGTCAACAAAAAAAGCGATGAAAATATATCCTTATTAAAAATAACAGGTTAGGCTAATAGCTGTTTTTCGGGCGTACTTATCCCAACTTCTTTCCAGGAAAGAACGACCGGATTGCATCGGCGGTTCTCACCATCGGCAAACCCTGCATCTGATCGTTACAGCTATTCGGCATACCATGAAAAACACGGTCACCTATCATCCCTTATCCAGATTGCAGAGTTCAGTGAGAGCCCCTTTGATTGTCCCGCACGAGATCCAAGGTGGCCTCAACGTCCTTACACGGGGTTCTCTCGCCGAACAAAACCGGATATAGCTACTTCAGCTTTTATCGTTAAAACCGGACCTTGTCCGGTTTTTGAGGAGAAGAGGGGGGGGCTACCTTAAATATTTAAATAACTTGACATAAAGTATATTTGGCCGCATGCATACGGCCATGCCCAGGATAGCCCGAATAGATACTCCCGGTCTCTTGCATCATGTCATGATCAGAGGAATAGAACGCCGCGAAATCGTCGATGATCGCAAAAAATCGCGATAGATTTGTGCTTCGTATGGGGAGCTGGCTTCAGAAGCAAGGACAGTGATTTCAGCAATCAGGAAAATATGCCCCAAGAAAAATGAACCAAAAGCTTGTCTCGATATAACATATTTGTTATCATAAATTATGAAGTGGCAAATCAAATATTATAGTCCCAAGCTTGAAGAAGAGATTCTGAGCCTCCCCGACGGATTATTGGCCAGATATTTGAGGTTGACAGACTTAATGTTTGAGTTTGGTTCTAACTTGGGCATGCCACATACAAAACCGCTTGATGGGGGCCTTTTTGAGCTACGAGTTAAAAGCAAAGAGGGCATAGCCAGGGTTTTCTTTTGTACGAAAATAGGGAAGAAAATCATTATGCTCCATTCTTTTGTAAAGAAATCTCAAAAGACTCCCAAAAAAGAATTGAGACTTGCCAAAACCAGAATGAGTGAGGTGATCAAAGATGACACATTCTGAATTAAAAGAAAAAGCACTGCAAAGAAAAAAAGTAAAAAAGGAATATGAAGCCCTTGAGCCAGAGTTTTCTTTACTTCGTGAACTGCTTCAGGCCAGGCAGAATGCCGGTTTAAGCCAGGCGGAAGTAGCTGACAGGATGGGAACAAAAGCTCCTGCGATTACCAGGCTTGAATCATCTCTAACGAGCGGAAAACATTCTCCGTCAATCACAACATTAAAGAAATATGCTCAGGCTCTTGGCTGTCGTCTGGAAATAAAACTGGTAAGCAATCACTGAGATGGCATATCGAATAAGGGTAGTGTTTGCATAGTGGAGGAAGCGAAGTGGTGACAAATTGTCACCAGCTGAAATTAAAAACCCCTGGCGACCGGCTGCCATGCTTCGAGGAAGACCGGCTGTGGAGCGCTCCGGGCCAGTATTTTTTCGACCTGAGAATACTCCTGGGCCTGTTTTCCGGCCAGCAGCGGATTGGCAATGGATAAAGGCAGCAGGCTCTGGTTAATTACCCAGGCAAAGGGCTTGATACCCGCCCTTTTCAGGTCGCCGGCGAGGAGCAGCGCCTCCTGGACCGGCGTCGTTTCGGCGAGAGTAACAATAATGATTTTCGTAAAACTGTCGTCCCGGAGCCGGGGCAGGAGCTGGTTGATCGAATCCGGCAGTTGCCCGGTTTTTTTTGCCACCTCCCGGTGGTAGGACTGGGCCGCGTCAAGAAGCAGCAAGGTATGGCCGGTGGGTGCGGTGTCAAGCACCACGAACTGCTTGCTTCCCTGGTCGACTAAAGCGGCAAAGGCCCGGAAGACGGCAATTTCCTCCGTGCAGGGCGAACGTAAATCTTCCTCAAGCAGTCTTCTGCCGTCATCATCAAGTTGGGAACCCGCTTCCTGCATGACCTTGGCGGTATAATTTTCCACCTCTTCTGCCGGATCGATACGGCTGACCTGGAGCCGGCTGTTTTTCTCACCAAGAGAGAAGTCAAGATGAGCGGCCGGGTCGGTGGTGGCAAGATGGACCTTGTGGCCTTCTGCCGCCAGGTAGAGCGCGATCTTGGTCGCCAGGGTGGTTTTGCCGACGCCGCCTTTACCCATGGTCATGATGACGCCGCTGTTGCCGGCCGCAAGGTTTTTGCACAGTTCCTGGAAGTCAGGCGGCAGGGCAAGGGATTTTGCCGGAGTTTGCGCTGAGGCTGTCGGCGCCGGGGTGCCGGCAAAAACCTGCCGCAGCCTATCAATGCCGAGCGGGGCAAAGGGCAGAAGAGGCAGCTCGCTTCTTGGGAGTTGCCGGAGCGCGTCGGGACAGGCGGCCAAGGCGTTTTTGTGTTGTGCGGACAAGCTTCTTGCCGTCGAGTCATCGCCTGGCTCGGCATAAAAGATCCCGTTTATCGCGATCTGCTGATTGTTGATTCCCAGTTCGGCGAGTTCGGCGCTGGTGCGGGCCGCTTCGGACAGGCTTGCTTCATCGGGCCGGCAGACCAGGACAAGAGTGGAAGCCTCCCCGTCCTGCAGAAAATGAATGGCATTTTTGTATACCTGGTGCTGCGCGTCAAGCCCGGATAACGGTCCCAGGCAGGAGGTGCCGGAGGTGTTGCTCTCGATGAATCCGTCCCAGGCCGAAGGGAGCTGTAACAGCCGCAGGGTATGGCCGGTCGGAGCCGTGTCGAAAATAATCCGGTCGAATTGCCCGCTGATATCCTTGCTGCCGAGCAGCCGGGCAAATTCGTCAAAGGCGGCGATCTCGGTGGTGCAGGCCCCGGAGAGCTGTTCCTCCATGCTGGTCAACGCCGATTCCGGCAGCACGCCCCGGTAGGGGCCGATGACCTTTTCCCGGTATTGCCTGGCCGCCTCCTCCGGATCGATGTTCAGGGCCTGGAGATTCTCAACCCCCGGCACCGGCGCCGGCACTGAACTAACTTGTGTTTCCAGTACATCGTCAAGATTGGAGGCGGGATCGGTACAGACCAGCAGTACTTTTTCTCCCCGGTCGGCGAAATGGATGGCGGCGGCACAGGAAATGGTGGTCTTGCCGACCCCGCCCTTGCCGGTAAAAAAGAGGTTTCTGGTAGCCAGGGATAAAAAAAGCATTGCGGTATGTCTCCTTGACCCGAATTCATGAGCGCTCGAGAATGGTGCGGATGCCGTCACGGATTCAGGCTCAAATTATTCTGTGGTTAATCCTGCCAACCGGGCCAGGGTACTGCGATCCGGATAGGTATTTTGCGCGACGATCCTGCCGTCCGCCAGGATAATAGGAAGGCATTTGTCGTCGGCCAGGGCCATGGCATTTTTTACCGGTTCCGATTGGACGAATTTGTCGGGCTGCTGGGCAAGATTGTACCGTTCGACCTTTACTCCCCGGCTCTTGAGCCAATCCAGGTCGGCGGTGAATTGAACGAGCCTCTGGTCAACATTGGTTCCGCAAACCCCGGAGGAGCAGCACATTGCCGGTTCGAATATTTCAAGTCTGTCCATAATTAACACTCCATGTTTTTTAATGTTTCAGGGAGGGATTTAATAAAAATCTGTATCTCGTCCCGGACCCGGCGGTAATGGACCAACGCTTCCGCCTCGGTCGCGGAATCGGCAGCCAGCCGGGGCGGATCGGCAAATGAATGATGAATAATCACGGCCTGCCCCGGGAACAGGGGGCAGGATTCATGGGCGTTGTCGCAGACCGTGACCACATAATCAAGCTCCCGGACCGGCAGTTCCTCTATCAGCTTGGATGAATGTCCTGATATGTCCACGCCGGCCTCGGCCATTACTTTCACCGCCAGGGGGTTGAGGCCATGCTTTTCAATGCCGGCGGAATAGATGTCAAACCGGTCGCCCAACAGATGTCCGGCCCAGCCTTCGGCCATCTGGCTGCGGCAGGAGTTGCCGGTGCATAGAAAAAGGATTGTCTGTTTCATGGGTTAAATTCCTCCGTCATGCATCTTCACAGCTCACGTGACAAATGCCGGCCGGGGTTTCCCGGGCAAAGGGGAAATATTTCTTTTTGAACCAGAGAGCGACGCTGACCAGGCTTATCAGGACCGGCACTTCGACAAGCGGCCCGATCACTGCGGCAAAGGCCTCGCCGGAGTTGATGCCGAACACTGAAATAGCGACGGCAATGGCCAGCTCAAAGTTGTTGGAGGCGGCGGTGAAGCTCAAGGTGGCAGACTGCTCATAGGTGGCGCCGACCTTTATGGACATGAAAAACGAGACCAGAAACATAACCAGGAAATAGATGGTCAGCGGAATGGCGATTTTCACCACATCCAATGGCAGGCGGACGATGTAGCCCCCCTTGAGAGAGAACATGACCAGGATGGTAAAAAGGAGAAAAACCAAGGTCAGCGGGCTGATGCGGGGCAGCAATTTTTCCTGGTACCATTTTTCGCCCTTTAGTTTGACGCCGACAAAACGGGTGAGCATGCCGGCGATAAACGGGATGCCGAGATAGATAAAAACACTTTCCGCTATCTGCACCATGGAGATGTTGACCACCGTCCCTTCAATACCGAACCATTTCGGCAGGATGGTGATAAACAGCCAGGCATAGACCGAGAAGAAAAGAACCTGGAAAATAGAGTTAAAGGCAACCAGGCCGGCGCAATACTCGGTGTCGCCTTCGGCAAGGTCGTTCCAGACGATGACCATGGCGATGCAGCGGGCCAGGCCGATCAGGATGAGACCGACCATATACTCATGGTGATCGGGCAGCAACAGTACGGCCAGGCCGAACATGAGAACCGGGCCGATGATCCAGTTCTGCACCAGGGAAAGGGCCAGCACCTTGAAGTTGCGGAAAACTTCGTGCAGTTTTTCGTATCGCACCTTGGCCAGCGGCGGATACATCATCAGGATGAGGCCGATGGCAATGGGGATGTTGGTGGTGCCCACCTGGAAGGTGTTGATCACGTCGTGGATACCCGGATACATATACCCGCCCATGACGCCGGTGAACATGGCGATAAATATCCAGAGAGTCAGGTAACGATCAAGGAAAGAGAGTTTTTTCGGCTGGGACATTGCTGTTGTTCCTATTTGTTTATTCCGCGGTTCGGCAGGCATCAGCCCGCTTTGTTTTCAGGTGTTCCGCCAGGCGCCGGCGATCTATGGCCGCTTGCTCCAGGTCTTGGGCGGCAGTCTGCATAACCCGCAGAATTCCGGCCAGGAGTTCGCTCGATTCCGCCGGCAGACGATAATACATCCAGACCCCCTTTCTTTGGTCATTCACGAGGCCGGCATTGCGTAAATATGCCAAATGGCGGGATACTGTTGATTGCGGGAGATCAAGAACCGCCATCAGGTCACAGACGCAGAGTTCCCCGCCGATTTGCAGAAGCCATATAATTCTGATCCTGGTCGGATCGGATAATGATTTGAAAAGCTGAGTGAGAGTCCGCATGCGGATTACTATATCCGCATAAGCGGATATGTCAAGTCTGTAACCGGGAAAATATTTTTTTGTCTGTCGATCTATGGTAATGTAGGCATGGTTGCCGGGTTTGAAACATGATCTTGCCTGGCCGGGCGGCGCGGTGAAGGCCGGCGAATGCGCTTATTCGGCAATAATGCAATAAATTCCAGGTGTTGCATGGAACGTCACCTTGGGACGTTCTGGATTCAGGAAAAAATCAGGCTGGGGCGGGGTGACGGGATGACCGGCCGCGGTTGCGGGAGGAGTCGGGAGATGAATGACTTTGCGGCATCGCGCTGGGCGGACCGTGACTTTGCCAGGGCCTTCCGCAACGAGGCGGATTTCTACATACCTTTCCGCCAGCGGGTAATCGAGATCACCCTGTCGCTGTATCAGCGTTTGTCCGGCAGCAATCCCGGCAGCAAGGTCCTTGATCTCGGCTGCGGCGACGGCTTTTTTGTCAATGCCCTGCTGGCCGCGGAAGAGCGGCCGGTGGCGGCGGTCCTGGTCGACGGTTCCGCCGGGATGCTTGATGCGGCCCGGCAACGCCTGGCAGGACAGGGCGGCGCAATCGATTTTCGCCGGGCGAGTTTCCAGGAACTGCTCGTTGAGGACCGGCTCGACCATGATTTTGACTTGGTTTTTTCTTCGCTGGCTATTCATCACCTGGGCCTGGAGGAGAAAATAGACCTGTACCGTTTTATCTACAATCACCTCCGGCCGGGCGGGCTGTTCTTCAATTTTGACGCTGTCCTCTCGCCCACCGCAGACCTGGAAAAATGCTACCTGTCTCTCTGGACGGCCTGGATCAGGCAGCATCCCGGTCCGGCCGGCCTGGACCGGCTGCTACCGGTCCCGGATCAGTATAAAGACAACCCCGACAACAGCCCGGACACCCTCAAGGCGCAGTTGGCGGCCCTGGACGAGATTGGTTTCGAGGCCGTTGACTGCCCCTTTAAATATGGGATATTCGCCCTGTTCGGCGGCAGGAAGGCAATCGCCTGATGTTCGTCCGGAAACGAGGTTTTTTGCCCGAGATGGTGCCTGCATTTGTAATGCCGGCTGGGAGGTCGCACGTTAACTGTATGAAATATTTGCAAAAGATAATATCAGCGGTCCTGCTCCGGAGCGGGCCGCTGCCGGGGTGCTCTTGAACGACAGGGGAGAACAGGAACAGGCAGGGGGGCCGGGGCAGTATCCCGAGACCGCCGATATCGATACCGCCTCGGATGACTATGCCTCCCGTTTCGCCGGTGAGACGGGCCGATATTTTCTGGATGTCCAGACGGGTATCATCCTGGACCTGTTGCGGGATTTTGCCGGCTGCTCCGTTCTTGATGTCGGCGGCGGGCATGCGCAGTCGGCCGTTCCGCTGGTTCGGCACGGCTATCGGCTCACGGTGACCGGCAGTGATGATGTCTGCCGGCAGCGGCTTGACCGCTTCCTGGCGCCGGGGAGTTTCCAGTACCGGACCTGCGATTCCCTGCATCTGCCTTTTGCCGACAACGCCTTTGATTTCGTCCTCGCCGTCCGCCTTTTGCCGCACGTGGAGCGATGGCCGGAGCTGCTGGCCGA
The DNA here is from genome assembly GCA_002897615.1 of bacterium BMS3Bbin14. Taxonomy (GTDB): domain Bacteria; phylum Desulfobacterota; class Desulfobulbia; order Desulfobulbales; family Desulfobulbaceae; genus BMS3Abin13. Next base: position 188,939 of record BDTX01000003.1, on the reverse strand, counting down.
GATGTGCCGGGTGGCGCGGCGCGGGGTTATCCTGGATTACCCGGATCAGCGGAGTTTCAATGTCCTGTACCGTCTGCTTTTTCAGGCCAAGAAGGCCCTGGAGGGCAATACCCGCACTTTTACCCTGTTCAGCCGGGGGCAGTTGCGCCGGGAGTTGGAGAAAAACGGCTTCTCGGCGCCCGATTACCGGCCCGAGTTCTTCTTCCCCATGGTCCTGCATCGAAAACTCGGCCGGCCCTTTCTTTCCAGGACCCTGGAAGCCGGGGCACGGCTTCTCGGCCTGAGGCGGCTTTTCGGTTCGCCCATTATCCTGCGCAGCCGGAAGCGGCAAGAGGGGAGCCGGCAGAAGCCGGCGGCAGGAGGGGTTGATTGAAGATCCTGCTTCTGGCGCCGCAGCCCTTTTTTCAGAACCGGGGGACACCCATTGCCGTCAGGATGCTGGCCGAGGTCCTGGCCGGGGAAGGGCACCGGATTCATCTCCTGGCCTATCCCGAGGGCGAAGATGTGGAAATGCCGGGAGTTTTTCTGGACCGCATCTGCGCTTTTCCCGGCACCTCCGGCGTCGGTCCCGGCTTTTCCGGCAAAAAAATGATTTCCGACCACCTGATGCTGTGCAAGGCCCTGCGGCTTGTGCGCAAGGGTGATTTTGACCTGGTCCACGCCGTGGAAGAGTCTGTTTTTATCGCCGTTGTCCTGAAAAAACTCTATTCCATCCCTTTTGTCTATGATATGGACTCCTGTCTCTCCATGCAGATGCAGGAGAAATTTCCCTTTCTCCGGCCGGCGGCCCGTTTGATGTCCGCCTTTGAAAACGGCGCCATCCGGCGGAGTGCCGGGGTGATCGCCGTTTGCCGGTCCCTGGAGGAGATTGCCCGGCAGCGCGACCCGGAAAAATTGGTTCTGCGGCTGGAAGATGTCAGCCTTTTACAGCAGGACCGGCAGGTGGCGGAAGATATCCGGCGGCAGACGGGCGCCACCGGCCCTGTTTTTATGTATGTGGGCAACCTGGAGGCCTACCAGGGGATTGATTTCCTGCTGGAGTCGTTTGTCCGGCTGAAAAAAGTGCAAAAAGAGGCGGCTCTCGTCGTCATCGGCGGCAAGGACGCCGATATATCCAGGTATGGGGAGAGGGCGGCAACGCTGGGTATCGGCGGTTCGGTTCATTTTCTCGGTCCGCGGCCGGTCGGCGACCTGGCCTGCTATCTCAGGCAGGCGGACGTATTGGTCTCGCCGCGGATCAAGGGTAATAATACCCCGATGAAGATCTATTCTTACCTGGATTCGGGCCGGCCGCTGGTGGCGACCCGCCTGCCGGCACATACGCAGGTGCTTGACGATGAAATCGCCCGGCTGGCGGAACCCGTGCCGGAGAAATTCGCCGAGGCCATGCTGGAGTTGGGGATTGACCCGGCGCTGCGGGAAAAAATCGCCGGTCAGGCCGGGGCCAGGGTAAAAGAAGAGTTTACGAGAGCGGCATTTCAGCGTAAATTAGTTGGTTTTTACAGGCGCCTGGAGGAAACTCTTGCGCGCGTTTGAGAAGATAAGCAAAAATCGTAACAGTTTACCTGGGACGACAGCCTCGGGAGATACTCGGCCCGTACGAGTTTGCCAGTGCCTCGTAACTGGTCACAGGGTGTGAAACTCTGCGCTATTCCTTACATCCAACCTGTAAACCGTTTACAGTGCCTATTCTTGGCGGATGCGAGGGGGGCCAAAACGGGCGAAGATGAGGTGTTGGTGAACTCCTGCGGAAAATTAACAGCAGTGGCGAGAGGATGGAAGGAATGAAAATACTTGTAACCGGAGGCACGGGATTTACCGGCAAGGCCCTGGTCAAACGTCTCATCGAGGATGGACACGAGGTGGTGAGCCTTGATTACCAGGAAGGCCTGAAAACCGATGAGATTCGTTCATGGGGGGCCAAGGTCATTATCGGCAGCGTCACCGATAAAGAGGTGGTGGAGCGGAGCATGGACGGGGTGGAGATCGTCCATCACCTGGCGGCGGCTTTCCGGGAACTGGATGTGCCGAACAGCTACTATGAAGAGGTCAACGTGGGCGGCACGAAGAATGTCCTGGCCGCGGCCCATGCCCACGGGGTGAAGAAATTTATCTACTGCTCGACCTGCGGCGTGCACGGCAACGTGGCCAATCCGCCGGCGGGAGAAGATGCGCCGATCCAGCCGGCTGATTATTACCAGCGGACGAAGTATGAGGCGGAGCCGCTGGTCAGCGCCTACAGCGGCAAAGGCATGGATACGGTGATCCTGCGTCCCGCTGCCATCTACGGACCCGGCGATCCCGAGCGTTTTTTCATGATTTTCAAACGGGTGCACAAGGGCGTGTTTCCCATGTTCGGCTCCGGGAAGACCTATTATCATCCCCTTTATATCGACAACCTGATTGATGCCCTGATCCTGGCCATGGAACCGGGAAAGGGGGTGGGCGAAGCCTACCTGATCGCCGATGAAGAGTACGTGGAGATCGAGACCCTGGTCCGCAAAACGGCGGCGGCCCTCGGGGTCGAGGTGAAGATTCCCCGTTTCCCGGTGCTGCCGCTGGTCATCGCGGGCCATATCTGTGAAAAGATATACAAACCGTTTCACGTGACGCCGCCGATATTTCCGCGCCGGGTGGACTGGTATCGACAGAACCGGGCCTTTAAAATCGACAAGGCCAAGCGGGACCTTGGTTATCAACCGAAAGTCGGTCTTGACGAGGGCCTGAAGCGAACCGGCGAATGGTATCGGCGGGAGGGTTACCTGTCGTAAATATGGCCCGAACAGGTCATTGTTTTCGCATCCAGGTGGGAAAACAATGACTTGCTCACCCCCACCACTCTGGTCTGAAGTTCCGTTGTAATCTTTTGTAATCATCCCTGATCGTTCGCTCTCCAAGGCACGTCCGCGGCACGACTGGCCGGCCGTTGTCTTCCGCCTCCCTGTTTTTCCCCCCATGTCTGATAAAAGAAAGCTATGCCAGGCCGTTTTGCCATCTATTTTTCCTATTTGACCGTTTGGTTTGTTCTATGGTAACTCCTGTTGGAGTTATGCCTTACCGGGTGCGGGGAGGCCGGTTGAGAAAAGACCGGGGTGAAAATAATCAAGACAGCGGCAAAGGGGGCGGTGGGGGTATGGAGACACGAAGGAGTTTCATCCGGACAGGCGGCCTGGTGGTCCTCGGCGTGGCCGGAGGGCTGGCCGGGGCGGAAAAGGTTGCCGCCATGTCGGCCCGGCGGCAGAGGCTGGGCATGATTATCGACCTGAACCGGTGCACGGGCTGCCAGTCCTGCGTGGTCGCCTGCAAGGGGCAGGACCGGACGGCCAGGGGACAGTTCAAGACCAGGTTGATTACTGTTGAAACGGACGACTCTCCGCCCCGCCCGGTCTTTACCCCGGTCCAGTGCAATCAATGCGATAATCCGCCCTGCGTGCCGGCCTGTCCGGTCGGTGCCGTCTTCAAGCTCGATAACGGGATCGTGGTGACCGACTGGGACAAGTGCCGTTCTCTGGGCGACTGCATCAAGGCCTGCCCCTACGAGGCAAGGTTCGCCGATTCCCGCCACGGGCGGAAGGCCGACAAGTGTGATTTCTGCCTGGGCCGCCTGGAAAAGGGGCTGGAGCCGGCCTGTGTGGAGGCGTGTTCCTCAGGGGCCAGGATATTCGGCGATTTTAATCATCCGCAGGGAGAATTCGCACTGTACCTGCGCCGGAGGAAACTCGCCGGCCGCAAGGCTGAACTGAAAACCAGGCCGAATATCCGTTACGTGACAATACGCCGCAGCCAGGGAGGCGTCGGATGAAAGAGCAGGACGGGAAGAAAAGGAAAAAGGAGTTTTCTCCGGCAAGGCGCATCGTGTTAAAGGGCGGCGCGGCCCTTGCCGGGGCGGCGCTTCTGGCCCCGGCAACAGCCGGGGCCGGGGAACCGGCCGCCGGCCGGGGCAAGATCCTCCGGCAGACCGGCCCGGCCCGGACCGACAAGGGGGTGCAGGTCGTCCATTCCGTCTGCCTGGGCTGCAATGCCAGGTGCGGCAACCGGTCGGTAGTGAAGAACGGCCGGCTGGAAACATATTCGGGCAATCCCTATCACCCCTATAATCACCTCGGCGATCCGGTTGCTTACGCCACCCCGGTTGGCGAAACCCTGGCCCTGCCGAGCCCGGTTTGCGCCAAGGCCCATGACGCGCCGAACTATGTCTACAACCCCTATCGGATCCTCAAGCCCCTGAAGCGCATGGGGCCGAGGGGGTCGGGCCGGTTCGAACCTGTTGAATGGGAGCAGATGATCGAGGAGATAGCAGGGGGCGGCAGGCTTTTCGCCCACCTGGGCGAGGAGAGACATATCGCCGGCCTGAAAGAGCTTGACAGCGATGAACCGATTGATCCCGCCGCCCCGGAACTGGGGCCGAAGAGAAACGGTTTTGTCTTTGTGACCGGCAGGCTGCAGGCGGGGCGCAAGCAGATCATCGATCGTTTTGTCAAAGACGCCATGGGCTCGAAGAACCGCATCGGCCACACCGATATCTGCGGGCTTGGTTTCCGCATGGGCAACTTCGCCCTGACCGACAAGGAGCAGTGGGAACTGAAGGCCGATCCCTGGGGGGCCGAGTATATCCTCGTTTTCGGCGCCAATATCTACGAGGCGCTGCAGCCGGGCGTCAATACCTACGGCGCCGCTGTTGCCAGAAGAAGTTCCGAGGGTAAGGTGAAATTTGTTATCGTCGATCCCCGGGCGCAGCATGCCTCGGTCCATGCGGAGGACTGGATCGCCGTCAAGCCGGGCCAGGACGGCGCCCTGGCCATGGGGCTGATCCGCTGGCTGCTTGAAAACGACCATTACAACAAGGCCTATCTCGTTGCGCCGAATCCGGCCGCGGCCCTGAAAAAAGGGCATGTCTGTTACTCGAACGCCACCCACCTGGTTATCGACGACGCCACCCATCCCCATAACCGGAAATTCCTGAGAATCGCCGATCTCGATCCCGCCGCGGCCGGCGAGTCCGGGCAGGCCTGGGTGGTTTTGTCTGCCGCGGACCACTCCCCGGTCGCCTTTGACCAGGCCGGGGAAGCCCTGCTCGACGAGGCGGTAACGGTCCGGGGGGCCGGGGGCGTGGGGATCAAGGTAAAAACGGCCTTTTGCCTCATGAAGGAAGGGGTGATGACCCATAGCCTTGATCGGTATGCGGAACTGGCCGGCGTCCCCCGGGCGCAGATAGAGAAAACTGCCCGGGATTTCAGCGCCCACGGCACCAGGGCGGCCGTCTGCCAGTATCACGGCGCCGGCAATTACGTGAGCGGCACCTATGCCGCCTATGCCGTTGCCATGCTGAATGCCATGATCGGCAGCGTCGAGGCCAAAGGCGGTTTCATGTCGGCCGGCGGCGCGGCGGCTTCCTGGAAAAAGGGGTTGTATGATCTGCGGAACTTTCCCGGCCGGCGCAAGCCTGCCGGGGTGGCGATTTCCCGGGAAAAAGCGGTGTACGAGAAAAGCACGGAATACCGGCAGAAGGTGAAAGAAACCGGGAGCGGCTATCCCGCCCGCCGGCCCTGGTTCGCCTTTACCAAGGGCGGGCTCAGCGTCGAAACCCTGAGTGGGATTGACCAGCAGTATCCCTATCGCTGCCGGGTTCTCTTTCATTACTTTTACAATCCCGTCTACTCAACGCCGGGCGGCTACCGTTACAAGGAGACCCTGAAGGACCATGACAAGGTTCCCCTTTACGTATCAATCGACACCAATATCAATGAATCAAATATCTTCGCCGACTATATCGTTCCCGATGTCACCTATGCCGAGGGCCATTACGGCTGGTTGAATCCCCACGCCCCGGCCCTGCGCTTTACCGGGCTCCGTACCCCGTGTATCGAGCCGCTGACGGGCAAGACCGCGGACAACAGGTGTTTCTGCCTGGAAACATTTCTCATCGATCTGGCCGAGAAGATGGCCCTGCCGGGTTTCGGCGCCAGCGCCATCCCCGGCCGGGACGGCAGCCTGCATCCCCTGCACCGGGCGGAGGATTTTTACCTGCGGGGTTTTGCCAATATCGCCTGGCAGGCCAAGGTCCCTCCGGCCGCGCCGGCGGAAATCTCTTTTGTGGAAACAAATTACCCGGTGGCCCGGTTCAAGGATATCCTGCCGCCCCGCGAGTGGCGCACGACCTGCTATGCCCTGGCGCGGGGCGGCGTTTTCGGGAAATACGAGGATGTTTTTGCCGGCGGCCGCTTCAGGTATGGTGTCAAAAGGGTGCTGCTCTACAGTGAAGACCTGGCCGGGGCGAGGAACTCCCTGACCGGTGAGTTTTTCCCCGGCACGCTTACCTATATCCCGCCCAGGGATTCAGCCGGAGAGATTATAGCGCTAAAAGACCGCGACTATCCGTTTGCCGTCATCACTCACAAGATGAATGTCCACACCCAGTCGCGCACCATTTCGCACCTCTGGGCCATGGAGATTTTTCCCGAGAACTTCGTCATGATGAATGCGGCCGATGCCGGCCGGTGCGGCCTGCAGGACGGCGACCGGGTGCGGTTGATTTCCAGGAGCAATCGCAAGGGCATAACCGGCAAGGTGCGGCTGACGAAGCTGATCCGCAGCGGCTGCATCAGTGTCGCCAATCACTATGGACATACGCAGCATGGCGCCTCAAGCCTTACCGTGAAAAACGGGGCCGAGGTCTTTATGGGCGGCAGGCAGGTGATGGATAAGGATGAGCTTATTGCCGATCCGGGGCGCGGGACCGGTTTGAATACCAACATGATATCGCGCCTTGATGAAAACCTGGCCAACACGCCCCTGGTCGACCTGACCGGGGGGATTCCGGATTTCAGCAGCACCAGGGTGAAGATCGTCAAGGAGGCGTGAAATGCGGCTCTCTTCGGGCAAACTCAACAACGGTAACAGAGGAGAATAAATGAGGAAAATGTGGAGTCTCCTGGTGGCGGTCGCCCTGCTGGCGCTGCCGGCCCGGGCCTGGGCCGGCCGGCAGAGCAGCGGCACAATCACCATGGAATTCGATCTGTCAGGGCACAGCCGGGGGCAAGTGGCGCAGCTCTGGATCCCCTATCCATTTTCAGACCGGGACCAGCTGGTGACCAGGGTCAGGGTTGCCGGCGATTATGCCGAGTCAGCCGTTTACAGCGATCAGGTCTATGGCACGCCCATCCTCTATGCACGTTGGGACCGGGGGGCCAGGAGCCGCAAGTTGACCCTGTCTTTCCATGTCGTTCGCCGGGAGGTGATACGCCGGGATTTTCCCGCCAGGGAGCCGGCCTGGGACCCTGCCGATTATGGCCGCTACCTCGGCCCGACCAGCCGCGGACCTGTCGACGGCCGGGTGAAGGTCCTGGCCGACCGGATAACCAGGGGGCGGACAACCGTGCTGGGCCGGGCCAAGGCCATCTACGACTGGATCTGTGAAAATATGTACCGTGATCCCGGTACCCGCGGCTGCGGCTCCGGCGATGTCTGTTCACTACTGGCCAGACCGGGCGGAAAATGCACTGACATTCACTCCGTTTTCGTGGCCCTCTGTCGGGCCGCAGGCGTTCCGGCCCGGGAGATTTTCGGCATCCGCCTGGGGAAAAAGGCGCAGGTGGACATTACCAGGTGGCAGCACTGCTGGGCCGAATTTTATCTGCCGGGATACGGCTGGGTGCCGGTGGACCCGGCCGATGTCCTCAAGATGATGCTCAAGGAAAAACTGAAGCCCGGCGACGCCCGGACCAAGGCGTACCGCAAGTATTTCTGGGGCGCCTGGGATCCGTACCGGGTGAAGCTCGCCGTGGGCCGTGACCTGGTGTTGAACCCGCCGCAACACGGAGCGCCTCTGAACACCTTCGGTTATCCCTACGCCCAGATCGGCACCAAGACTCTTGATTGGCTCGATCCGGATACCTTCAAGTATAAATTTACCTATCGGCAATAAAATCCAAATCGCGTAAAAAGAGAAAGGCGTTCATTCCTGAACGCCTTTCTCCTGAATCCGTGACGGCTTGAGGTGATATTTCATGCAATACATGGAATTTGTTGCATTATTGCTGAATAAAATCATTTTATGGTCTTCACCGCGCCGCCCTGCGGTCCGCCCGATAACGGCCCCGGGATGCGGTTAGAGGCTGATGACCGTTGCCTCACAGGAAATGTTAATCAGTTCGGCGGCCGTCGCCATCCTTGCCCCTTCAATTAAATCTTCCTCTGTAATTTTTCTGGCCTTGGCGCAGGGAGTACAGGCCAGGATAGGCACCTCGTGGGCCTGTAAATACGTCATCAGGTCGTCGGCCACGTCACCGGTGGCGGCGTGCAGGTAATCGAGCAGTCCTTCCTTGGCCAGGTAAACGGCTTCGTCCAGCAGGAACAGGGTGACGTTTTTTCCTTCCTTGTGGGCTACCGTGGCGAGGTGGATGGCCCGCGTTGCCCGGTTAGGATTGTCGGTGCCGCAGGATGCAACTATCACGACATTGTTGTTCATTTCGAGTCCTCCTTTTTTAATTGTTATCCATAAACTTTCCATTTTCAGGGGCGGCCCCGGCTGTTTTTTCTGTGTATATGTTCATAATAATCAGCCCCTTTCTCCGTGTCAATGCCGCAAATTCTTTTCCGGTTACCGGCAATTATCCGGGAAAACGGCTTTCGGCCGGGGCCGGGATAAAAGAAGAGTTTACGAGAGCACCATTTCATCGTAAATTAGCCGGTGCCCGTCCGGGAACCAGTATCCTGAATCCGTGACGGCTTGAGATAATATTCCAGGCAATATGTGGAATTTATTGCATTATTGACGAATAAATGCATTTTATGCTTTTCACCGCGCCGCCCTGCGGGGTGCCCGATAACGGCGCAGCTGCTGCGTTGACAACTCCTTGATATCACACCAGGATAATCAACATCGTTGCCGCCTTGCATCTGCACCATTCTCGAACGCTCACGGATTCAGGAGTATGGCACCAAGGATATCGGCTATAATAACAAAATGACAAAATGCCGAAACGCTGTTTACAGCTTCCGGCTCATGGGACAACGTAGAATTATGTGTGGAATTTGCGGATTCAACTGGAACGACCAGGAGCTTGCCCAACGGATGGCCGGGCAGCTGGCGCATCGCGGCCCGGACCAGGACGGGTTCTACGCCGGTGAGGGGATGACCCTGGCCCACCGCCGGCTGTCGATCATAGACTTGAGCGAAAACGGCCGCCAACCCATGTTTAACGAGGAAAAGACGATCAGCCTGGTGGCGAATGGCGAGATATATAATTTCCGGGAACTGCGCGCCGACCTGGAGGAAAGAGGGCACCGCTTTACCAGCAACTCGGATTCCGAGGTTATTCTGCATGCCTATGAAGAGTGGGGCCTGGATTCCATCAGCCGTCTCCGCGGGATGTTTGCCTATGCGCTCTATGACGAGCGTGAGCGGGCCGGGAAACTGCTGCTGGTCAGGGACCGGATCGGTATAAAACCCCTTTATTACTATTACAAAGACGGCCGCCTGCTTTTTGCCTCCGAGATCAAGGCAATTCTCCAGGACCCGCAGGTGGAGCGCCGTTTGAACCGCCAGGCCCTGTATGACTATCTCGGCTTTGAATTCGTGCCCGCCCCGGAAACCATGTTCCAGGATATCTATAAATTGCCGGCGGGCCACCACCTGGTATTTCAGGATCAGCAGCTCCGGGTGCAACAGTACTGGGACCTCAAATTTCATCCCGGTCGCCTGCAGCTCACCTTTGCCGAGGCCGTGGAACGGCAGAAAGAGCTGCTGGATGAGGCGGTGAAGAGCCACCTGGTCAGCGACGTGCCGCTCGGGGTCTTTCTTTCGGGCGGCCTTGATTCGAGCTGTATCGTGGCCTTGATGCGCCGACACATTACCGGTCCGATCAAGACCTTTACCATCGGCTATCGTGACAAGACGTTCAGCGAACTGGAATATGCCGAGATCGTTGCCCGGCATTGTGAAACCGAGCACCAGGTGCTCATGATCGACGACCTGAAGCAGGAGTATGTGGAAAAGACCCTGTGGCATCTCGACGAACCGATGACCGATCTTTCCACGGTGCCGCTCTACCTGCTTTGCAAGCAGGCCCGGGAGCAGGTGACGGTCTGTTTGTCCGGGGAAGGCGCGGACGAGAGTTATGCCGGCTATGACCGTTTCAAGGCCAGCCGTCTGAATAACTGGTTTCGGCTCATGCCCGGCCCGCTCCGTAAAGAGGTGATCGGCCGCCTGGTTGCCATGTTACCTGATCAGGCCCAGAAAAAGGGCGCCGTCAATATGCTCAAGCGTTTTGTCGAGGGTGCCAATCTTGATCCGGCCGGCGCCCACCTGCGCTGGCAGTATTTCTTGACGAATTCGCTGGCGAAACATTTGTTCAGCGGTAATTTTGCTCAACATATCGACCAGGACCCGTTTCGACGTGTGCGTGAATACAGTGCTCGGTGTGACGCCGGCAACGACCGGGTCAACCGGGAGATTTACCTGGATATGCGTTTCATGATGCCGGATTCGGTCCTGATGAAGGTCGACCGGATGTCCATGGCCAGCGCCCTGGAGATTCGGGTACCGCTCCTGGATCACGTCCTGGTGGAGTTTATCGCCTCTCTGCCGGGCGACTGGAAACTGAAGGGGATGACGACGAAGTATGTCTTCCGGGAGGCCCTGAAAGGACTCTTGCCCGACTCGGTGGTGCATCGGGGCAAGCAGGGTTACAGCCTGCCGGTGAAACACCTGTTGCGCGGCGAGTTGAAGCAATACATGGTCACGTTGCTCAACGATTCCGGGGTGATCCGGGAAAATATGGATATCCGCTATGTCAACCGGCTGATTGAAGAACATTGCAGCATGAAGCAGAATCACAATCATGTGCTCTGGGCCCTGATGAACGTGGCAATATGGCATAACCGTTTTTTTAACTGAGTCGCCGCGCCGGCAAGGGCCTTCTGCGTGGCCGGGTCATTTACCTGAATCCGTGAGCGGGAGGGCCGATGGGTTCGGAACCGGTAACTGGCCGTTATTCCGTCTAATTTCGCATGGAGCGGCGACTTCGGTGGTTTTGCCTTGCCCGGGATCGAACGATGCGGTACTATTCAATATTTTTATTTTCAATATTTTTTATTTTCAAAAATGAAAAATCGGTCCTGCCGATTCTATAATTTATGCAACCTGGATGGTGACTGATTTATTTCCTCTTAATGAAAGGCGGCGATGTCGCGTTTGCTGCAAAATGCTGGTCGGATGAGGTGCCATGAAGGCTGAGGTTTCGGTCATTATTCCTGCCTACAATCATGAGCGTTTTGTCGGGGCGGCGGTCGAAAGCGTGCTGGGGCAGAGCTATGACCGGCTGCAGCTCATTGTCATCGACGACGGTTCCACGGACCGCACGGGTGAGGTGGTGCAGGGCTACGACGACCCCCGGCTTACCTATGTGCATCAGGAAAATCAGGACGCCTACAATGCCCTGAATCGCGGCCTGGAGATGGCGGACGGGGATTTCATCGCCATTTTGAATTCGGATGATGTCTACTTCCCGGAGCGCCTCGAAAAACTCGTCGGCGTCCAGCAGGAGACCGGGGCTCAATGCCTGTTTACCGATGTCGTTCCCATTGACGATGCGGGCGGGGAGCTGCTGGACCCGGACTTTGGCTGGAACCAGTGGCACCGCAGGAACCGCGCTTTTTACCTTGCCGCCGGCGACCTCTACACGGCCTTTTTAAAGGGCAATTTCATGGTCACCACCTCCAATCTTTTCCTGACCGGGGAGGCGGCCCGTAAGGTCGGTAAGTTTTGTTCTCTCCGCTACCTGCATGATTATGATTATATTTTCCGGGTCATGCTGGCCTGTCCGGGCAAGGTCCGCTACCTCCATGAAGAGCAACTCCTCTATTACCGGATCCATGACGGCAATACGTTGAGCGAGGCCGCCATCCTGGGGCGGGAACAGGACCGCCGGGTGATCGGCAAGTATTTGCTGGCCGCGCTGCCCGAAGACCTGCGGCCCCTGGTGTCAGCCGGAAGTGAGCGGCTGGTTGAACTTGAGCGGGAACTGAACGAGGTCCAGGCGACCCTCGGTCAGGCGCCGGCCGAACCGGGGATCCGCCGGCAGGTCCGCGGGCTGCTTCGTTCCCTGGGCCGGAAGTTGTCGGCCCGATCGTGACGACCTCCCCGGCCCGGCCATGTTGATCTTCATCTCAACAACCTGGAGAACTGCGTGACAAGAATAAGTATCGGCCTGATGTGCATGGCCCTGACAACCCTCATGCCGGAACTCATTGTCATAAGTTGTTCAACAGTGTCCCCCCCCGTGTTTACGCGCCTGAGGACGGCTGCCGCCTGAGGGGGGCTGCCGGAATTTTATGCCGTGGCACACCTGTTACAGTCTGGCTTCTCTTTTACGGACCGCGCGCAAGCTGAGCGCATCCTGTAATACCGTCACCTTTGATATCTTCGATACCCTGCTCATTCGCCGGATTCACGATCCCGACCTGGTGAAGCCGGCCGTGGCGCGTTTCATCGCCGCCCGGGCCCGGAACCTGGGGCGGCGCTGGACCTGGCCGCAGGTGCAGACGCTGCGGGACCGGTTCGAGAAAGAACAGCGCCGGCAGACCGCCACCCGTTTCGACGATCATGAAGCCTGCTATCCCGACTACATGGCGCGGGTCCTGCGGGAGATCTTTGCCGATGGTGCCGATGAGCGCCTGCTGGCCGAAGTCACTGATTATGAGCTGGCCGTGGAAAACACCATGCTGGTGCCCCGGGATGAACTGGTGCAATGGCTGCGGGAGTTGCATGCCGGGGGCAAGCGGATTTTTCTGCTTTCCGATATTTACCTGCCCGCGTCTCATCTGGCCCGGTTCGTGGAACACGCCGGCTTCCCGGACTGTATCGAGGGGATTGTCTCTTCCGCCGACAGCTTTCTGGCCAAGGCTTCCGGCAAGGCCTTCCCGCTGCTCAAGGAAAAGTACGGCCTGAGCTATGACAGTTGGCTCCATGTCGGCGATAATCCGATTTCAGACGGGTTGCGGCCGGCCGGGCACGGCATCCAGGCCCTGGTGATCCGTGACGGCCAGGAAAAGTATCGCAAGGCCATTGTCAAGCGCTATGTGAACTATTCCGCCGGCCGGCCTTTCTGGAAGGGCAGGGCGGTCCAGCAGCTCATGCTGCCCCTGGAAGGGGAAAATCGGGCCAGGTCGTTCCGTTATGGCTATGGCTATACCGTGCTTGCTCCCCTGATCTGCGCCTTTGTCCATGATGTCGCCAAACGCTGCCTGGAGAACGACATTCCCCGGATTTTCTTTTTTTCCCGGGAAGGCTGGCTTTTCCAGAGGGTCTGGGAAAAGATCACCCCGCACCTGTATCCGGCCGGGCAACTGCCGGCAACCGGCTACCTGTATGTGAGCCGCATGGCTCTGGCCGGAGCCTCCTGCGCCTACCAGGGCCTGACCCGGACCAGTGCCGATATCGTCTTCCTGCCCGCCGGCAACCGGGATTTCCGGGATGTCTGCCGGGTTTTCAACCTGCAGGTTGAACAGCTTGTCCCCCACCTGGCCCGGTTCGGCCTCCAGGCCGACACCATTCTGAATCCGCGTTTTCCGGGTTTTGCCCCGGCCCATACCCTGCGGTTGTACGATCTCCTCGAGGACGACTCTTTTCAGGACGAGGTCCGGCGCCAGACCCGGCCCGCCAACGATGCCCTGCAGCGCTACCTTGAAGACAGCGGTTTTTTCGAACAGGAGCAGGTCGCCCTGGTTGATATCGGCTGGCTGGGAACAATTCAGCGTTTTTTATACGATGCCGTCAAGCATCGCGGAGATGCGCCGCGTTTTGTCGGCCTTCTTCTCGGCGCCAGTCGCGGCATCCCCTATCCTGCGACCCTGAACAACCGGCTGGAAGGGGTGATCTATGACCGGGACCGTTTTGACCTGGCCGCCAGTACGATCATGTATGCCCGTGATCTTTTTGAAGAGGCCTGCCGGGCTCCCCATCCCACCCTGAACGGCTACCGGCTGACCGCCGGGGGATATGAGCTGGTGTTCAGGACGGCCGATGACGCCATGGCCAGGCAGGAGCAGGAACAGAACAGCTATTTTGCCCCGCTCCAGAACGGCATAATTGACGCTGCCGGCCGTTATGGCGCGGCCATGGCCCTGCTTGGCTATTCACCGGAGGAGATCAAACCCTGGCTGCGCTACCTGTTGGCCAGCCGGCTGGCCTTTCCCCGGGCGGCGGAGGTGGGAGAAATCCGCCAGCGGCATCACCTGGATGATTTTCATGGCACTCATGTCTCCACGGCCCGGAAAAAAAGAGGGGAAAAGGGGCTCTGGGACATGTCGCCCCTGGTCCTGCGCTACCATCCCCTGATCCGCCTGAAATGTTTTTTATCCCATATCAAACAGTGTCTCCGGGGGGCCTGAGATGAGGAAGAGACCAATTACCAGCAAACAGTTTGACCTGCCCGGCCGGGAAATCGGCCGGGTTATCAGGCTGTCGATTCTGAACCGGGTGCTTCCCCTGGGCAACCTGCAGGGCGGGCCGGGGTGGCGCTGTCTGCTGGTCCTCGGCGTCCTGCATGGTGTCGGCCGGCCGTTTTTCCGCCTCCTGGTCCGGTACGAAAACCAACTGACCTCCATATACCGGCGATTGCGGCGGCGCGGGGGGCCGGACCAGTGAGCGGGCGGACCCGGGGCCGGCTTCGTCCACAGCGGCAGTGAGGCCCGGCGGTCTGGACGACGGCCGGCATCGGTGTTATAATGACTCGCGGTTGACAATCGACTAAAATAATAGGGAATATGGCGAAGGAAAAAGAAAATCTGTACACCGGCAACCGCTTGCTGCTGCCCGGCTTTACCGGCCGGCAGCATGTTGCCATCCTCATCCTGGGTATCATCCTGTCGCTATGCTATCATAACCTGGTCGTCAGAAGGGCCGTCGTTGATCTCCGTCTCAATACCGATACCCGGACCGTATTCAAGGTGTACTGGGCCGCAGCCGGTCAGTTGTACAGCGAGAAACGGATGGCCCGGGTCGTCATCTCCCCCGGTCGCTCCGACTATTCTTTTCGTATCTGCAATCTGGCGGCAGTAAAAAAGATCCGTATCGACGTTGCCGAAAAACCGGCCAAGGTCAGCCTGCATGAAATACGCATTACCCAGGAAGGACTGCCGGAGTTGCATTTCGCATCAGAGGCCGATTTTAAAAAATTGATTCCCCTGGGCGGGATTGCCGGTATTACCTTTGACCGCTCCGGCACAATGCAGGTGGTGGCCGACAACGGCGACCCGCAGATGGAGTTCCTCTTGCCCCCCATGGTCTATCAGCCCGATTACCTGGCCGAGGGCATGCGGGTGCTCTGTATCTTTGGACTGCTTTACCTGCTGGCCCTGGCGAGCCGGCCGCTCTGGGACGATTATAACTACCTGTCGTTTATGGCTGTTTTTGTCCTTGCCCTGGTTGTCGTGATGGCCTCTGTTTCGAAATACAACCAGCATCCGGACGAGTTTGTTCATGTTTATGCTGCCGAGTATTATCAGAATCACCTGCTGCCGCCGGAGATCGGCTCGCCGGAGATACGGCACACCTACAGTCCCTACGGGGTTTCGCGGTTGTTCTCGGGTGAGATTGTCTATCTGCTGGCCGGCAAATTCATGGAGTTGTTCGCCCCGTTCCACCTGCCGTCGTATCTGATTCTCAGGTTCTTTAATGTCACGCTTTTTGCCGTGTTATGCGCCCTGGCTATCGGCAGCAGCCCTTTCCGGATAGCCATGCTGCCCTTCTTTATTTCGCCGCAGATATGGTATATGTTCAGTTATTTCAATTCCGATGCCTTTGCGCTGTTTGTCTGTATGATCGTTGTTTATGTCCTGATCAGGAAGAAATCATTTTTCTGGCAGGCAATGGCCGATGTCCCGTTGGGGAGGGTCTGGTTCAAGCTGTTTCTTGCCGGCCTGCTCTTTTCGCTTCTTCTCTTCTCCAAGTTGAACTTCTACTTTTTCATCATTTTTCTCTTTCTTTACCTGGCCTGGCTGCACTGGCGTCATGAATTGCGGCTTAATAAAAAGACGCTCTGCCGCCTGGGCATGATCGGGGCGGTCGCCCTGGTTGCCTTTTCCCTGGTCAGGGGGGCGGATTACGCGGTCAACGGTCTGGACCGGTCGGCGAAATTGCTGGCCTGTCGCGAACAACTGGCAGAGAAGCCCTACAAGCCGGGCACGCCTCTGAAGCAAAAAAACGTTTATCTGCAGATGAAGGACCGGGGCGTTACCCTGAAGGCGTTGTTGCAGCTTGATCGCTGGGGAGAAAAGTCGTTTCGGACCTCGTTCGGAGTGTACGGGTATACCTCGGTGTCGGCCTCTTTTGCCTTTTACGACCATGTTCGGTATGTCGGCCTGGCCCTGCTTGGCGTATTTCTTTTGTCCATCGCCCTGCGGGGAGGATGGTCCGGCAATGTCCTGCTGTCGGCCACCATGTTGAGCGCCGTGGCCCTTATTGTCGTTGCCTGTTATCATTCCTGGACCGTGGATTTTCAGGCCCAGGGCCGCTATTTTCTCCCGATCATCCCCATGCTGGCCCTGCTGATTTACCATGAGGAACGTCATCTGTTCCGGCCTTTGTTTCAGTGGCTTTTGCTGGTCATGTACTTTTTAGGGACCTACAGTTTTATATTTGTTGGTTTGCACGATATTGCCAAATATGGTAGTTGATATCTGCTTAATAGTGCTGGACTCTTACAGTGTGGTAGGATAACCGGGTTTGGTTGCTGCACCCGGTTATCTGCTGCGACTTCTTCGGTTCTGTTTTTTTGAGGAGCAATGATGACCAGACAAGTTGCCGGGATGGTGGCGTCCCTGTGTATGTTCATGTATTGTTTCGTGCCGACCGTCGGCACGGCGGCCTCGGCCGCGACGCCCTCTTTCGTTGAAGCCGTCTGGTCACAGACGGACGCTTTGGGTCATGCGGCGATTTATTATGCCGACCGGCAACAGGATGCCCCCTGGAGTGAGCCGGTCAGGATAACCGATGATCAGTTCGACAACCTGCATCCGGTGATTGCCGACGGCCCGGACGGACGGAAATGGGTCGTCTGGTCGGCCGTCAACCAGCCTGATTTTTTTATTCATTACTCGATCCTGGCCGGCGGAGTGTGGTCCGCTCCCCGCGCCATCCCCTCCGGCCTGTCAAGCAATACCGCCCCCTTCGTTGCCGTGGATGATTCGAATGTGGCCTGGGTCGTCTGGTCGGGAAACGACGGGGTGAGTAATGACGAAATTTATTTCAGCCGCTGCCGGGCCGGCAAATGGGATAAACCGGTCCGCCTCAATCCTAAAAACGAGGTGCCGGATATTCTGCCGCAGATTGCCATTGCCAAGGGAAAACCGCCGGTCGTGACCTGGCTGGGCTTCAGGGACGGCGAGTATCACCGGCTGCAGAGCAGCCGCCGGGGAGCGTCATGGAGCAAGCCCGTCGAGATCTCCGATGCCGCGGAGGCGGCAACCGAGCAGGCGGCCCGGGAGATTGCCTTGCCGGCAACTGTCAAACATCCGGAAAGGGCCTTTATCCACGTTATATATTAATGCCTGGTAACGGTCCGGGGCGAAGCCGCCACCTTTGATTTTCTACTGAACTGTTACAATGCCCTGACCATGCTGCCGGCGCCTCCTCAAAGGGAATGACAACCATGAATGAATTCAGGAAAAACAAGGCGGTCTATCTCCTTGTCCTGGTTATGCTGGCCGGGCCGGTTTCTGCGGCCTATGGCGACAACGTGGTCGCCTTCGGCGATTCGATAACCGTCGGCTACGGCTCGGTTCCCTATTCCCTGCATCTGCAGGAGCTCATTAACAACAGCGGCGGTGGCGCCACGGTAGTGAATGAAGGCAGCGACGGTGAGAGAACGATCTCCGGCGTCGGCAGGATCGACGGGGTCCTCACGGCCGATCACCCGGCCTATATCCTGATCATGGAAGGGGCGAACGATGTGATTGCCGGCATTTCTCCGGCAACGACCAAGTTCAACCTGGGGGTCATGATCGATAAAAGTGTGGCCCATAAGGCAGTTCCCATCATTTCGACCATCACTCCCGATACGCGGCCGGGTGCCCAGTCGCGGCCCGAGGACTATAATCCGGGCATCGCCGCCCTGGCCGGAGAGAAAAGCGTAACCCTGGTCGATTCATATGCAAGTGTTGTCTCGAACTGGTCGGCCCTGACTGTTGACGGCCTGCATCCCAATGAAGCTGGTGCCCGTATCCTGGCCCAGGGCTTTTACGCCGCTCTTCCCTACCAGGGCGGCGGCGGCAGCAGTGGCGGCGGTGGTGGTGGCGGCGGCTGTTTTATCGCTACCGCCGCCTTCGGCTCCCCGCTGGCGGCGCACGTCCGGCTCCTGAAGCAGTTCCGGGACCAGATCCTGCTGCGGTGCGCGCCGGGAAAGCTCTTTGTCAAGCTGTATTACCGTTATTCACCGCCAATTGCCTATTACATCGCCCGGCATGAACTGGTGAAAACCGCGGTCCGCTGGAGTCTGTATCCCCTGGTTGGTTTTTCCTACCTGGCGACCAGGCCGGCCGGAATTCCGTTCTTCGTCCTCCTGTTCATGCTCGGCGGTATCCTGTTAGTTATGTTGCGCCGGCGGGCCGGCAGGCGGAAAACGGCATAAACGATGTCCTGGACCCGTGGCGTCGCTTTTCCCCGGAGGTTCGGGATGGCCGATATGTCATTGTCCCCGTAGATAAGATAGTGTCCGTCCGGAAACGGAGGTATGAAATCCTCTCGTTTTTGCCATCTCCAGGCCCCCGATCATGGCAAGGGATCATCTGCCGTTTACCGGCAAAGGTGTAAACCTGTATCTGGGCCGCGCCCCAGAAGCAGCAGGGGCCGCTGAAACTCTAACTGGATACCCACTTTTATGAAAATGAAAACTATCCGGCCCTCTACCTCCTTTTTTATCATTGCCGGTTGTCTGCTGGCCGTAAAACTGTGGCTGGTTAGTGCTCAATATCTACAGGCAACCTATACTCCCCAGGATGATCTGCTGTTTATCCGGCAGGCCAACAGTATTCTCAGCGGTCATTGGCTTGGTCCTTACAATCAGATGACCCTGATCAAGGGGCCGTTCTATCCGCTGTTCATTGCCTTGGCTTACTGGCTGGCGATTCCGTTGATGACTGCCCAGCAGCTTCTCTGGTGGGGTGCCTGTATCGTCTTTGTCCTGGCGATATATCCGGCTATCAGGAGTCAGAAGCTGGCGCTCCTGCTGTTTCTCTTTCTGCTGATGAATCCGTTTACCTATTATTATGACGCAACGGGCCGGGTTTTCAGGCTGGGTATTTATTCGAGCCTCGGCTTCCTGAGCCTGTCGTGTCTGTGCGGCTTGATTATCCGGGACCGGCAATCCTGGAAACGAAAGCTTTGCTGGGCTGCCGCCGGCGGTCTGTTTTTTGCGGCCTTCTGGCATACCCGGGAAGAATCCATCTGGCTCGTGCCTTCATTGCTGCTGGTTTTTCTGTTTCATCTGCTCCGGACATACCGGGGGGGAGGGGGGAAGAAGGCGGTTGGTTCCCTGCTGGCAATCTACCTGGTACCACTGCTCATCTTTTCCTCCGTGACCCTGGCTTTATGTCTGCAGAATTACAGGCATTACGGTCTGTTCATGACCATCGAGGTTGAATCGGCCCCGTTTAAGTCGGCCTATGGCGGCCTGCTCCGCATTAAATCGGACCAGTGGCGCCGGTTTTTCCCGGTAGTGGCGGATGCCCGGCGTAAGGCCTACGCGGTCAGTCCGTCCTTTGCGGAGCTTAAACCCTATCTCGAGGGTAACCTGGCCAGGGGATGGGAGAATATGGCCGGCACCAAGGACCTGCCGGCGGCCTTCTTTATCTGGGCCTTCAGGGATGCGGTGGCGGCCGCCGGGCATTACCGCAACAGTGCCGACACCATGGCCTACTATGAGAGTATCGGCCGGCAGATCGACGCCGCCTGTGAGGATGGCCGCCTTGACTGCCGACCCAGGTTTACCGATCTGATCCCGCCCTGGCACCAGGAGTTCAACAAGCTGTTGCTGCCAACCTGGTGGAGTATCTTCAAGCGTATAGTCAGTTTCGATGAATGCTCCGCCGACACGGCAGGCAGGTTCAGCTGGGGACCCGGCAAAATCATGATGATGTATGAAACCGTTACCCGGGAAAAGCTGCGGACGAGCAAGCCGAGCGTGTGGCGGAGCAGCCCTGAGTATAATCGCCATCTGAACAAGGAAAAGATCCGGATTCTGGATGATATCGGCAAATTTTACAGCCGTATCGTGCCGCCTTTGTTTATCGCCGCCTTTATTGCCCTGCTCTGTTCGCTCGGGACCTCCCTGTACAAACGGTTCCTGCCTTCCTGGGCCTGTATCTTCGGCCTCAGTGCCCTGGGCGGGGTTACTGCCCTTTCGGTGATCCTGACCCTGGTGGCCATCACCTCCTACTCCGAGATTACCCGGGCCATGCAGGCGGCCTATCCCATGGTCATGTTTTTTATTATTGCCTCGCTGTATGATGCCTGGCGTCTCTGGCGCCGGCGGGGGTCGCGTCCGGATGATCCGGAGAGGTGGGAATAGGCCATGTCCGGTCTGCTGCTCAGCGTTGATCTGGAAGACGTCCGGGACTGGGTACGGGACGGACATCGGTATCAGGAGCGGGTGCCGGTCAACACGGAGGCCTATCTCGTTTTTTTTGCCAGGCTGCGGGTAAAGGCGACTTTCTTTGTGGTGGGGAATGTCGCCCGGCGCTATCCCGGGCTGATCCGGACCATTGTCGAAGCGGGGCATGAATTGGCCTGTCACAGTGATGTTCACCTGCAACTGGACAAGCAGACCGCGGCGGAATTCAGGGCGGATGTGACCAGGAACAGGAAGACCCTGGAAGATGTCGGCGGCTGCAGGGTCACCGGCTACCGGGCGCCCACCTTTTCGTTGACGGAGAGGACCTCCTGGGCTCATGAGATCCTGGCGGATGAGGGGTTTGAGTATTCAAGTTCCGTCCTGCCCGCCGCCAACCCGTTGTATGGCTGGCCGGAATTCGGCCGCCGGTGCCGCCGGACTGCCGCCGGTATCTGGGAGCTGCCGATGACTCTCCATGAATTCCCTTTTCCGCGTACACCGATTGCCGGCGGTGTCTATTTCCGGGTGTTGCCGTTCCTGCTGACCCGGGCCGGTATCCGGCGACAGTTGAAAAAGGATTGTCCGATATTGACCTACTTCCATCCCTATGACATCGATTCGGAGCAGGAACATTTTATGCATCCGGATCTCAATGATAATGCCTGGCTTAATTCCCTGATGTATATCGGCCGCTCGAAGCTGTTGTCGCGGCTGGAGAAAATTCATGATATCTGTGAATTCTATCAGTACGGTCAGTATGTTGATAGCATTTTGGCCAAGGAAAAGGTATCCTCTTGAAATATCGAACCGGCAAGATGGAGATCTGTCATGTCTGCAATCCACGGTGGGGAAGTACGGTGAGAAACGGACCACCGGCTGGTGCCTTTGACATTATGGATTCTCCAATAGATGAAACTGCGTATTTCATCACGGGGTACGTAACGATACGTTTTCATTAAACTCAACACTGTAAGTCGACACAGGTGAACCAGCTTCGGAGCCGATAACGCCATGAATGACCTGACGATTATTATCCCGGCCTACAACGAGGAAGCAGCGCTGGATTCTTTTTTGCCGGAACTGCTCGGCTTCTGCCGGGAGCACCGGTGTCGGCTGATTATCGTGAATGACGGTTCCCGGGATAATACCAGGGCCATCCTGGATCGATATGCCGACGAGGCCTGCTTTACCCCCATTCACCACAAGGTGAACTGCGGCTATGGCGGGGCCATAAAAACCGGTATCTATGCGGTTCAGACAAAATATCTGATAACCATCGACGCCGACGGTCAGCATCGCCTGGAAGATGTGGTAAAACTGTATCATGCCATTATCGAACAGGATGCCGACCTGGTTGTCGGCCGGCGGGTCGGGGCCCGGGAGAGCCTGTATCGCAAGGTCGGCAAGTCGATTATCCACGGGATCGCCCGTCTGCTCATGCAGGTCACGGTGGAGGATCTCAATTCGGGGATTAAGATCTATCGGACCTACCTGGCCCAGAAATACATCGCCCTGTGTCCGGACAACATGCCGTTCAGCGATATTATTACCCTGGTTTTTATCAACCAGCGGCACCTGGTCTCGGAATACCCGGTCACGGTTCTGCCCCGGACCACCGGCAAGTCCACCATCAGCACCAAAACAGCCTTTGACACGGTCATGGAGATCCTGCATATCATGACCTTTTTCAACCCGATGCGTATCTTCCTGCCGACCGCGTTGTTTTTCCTGTTCTTCAGCGCCATCTGGGGGCTGCCCATTATCTTTCGGGGGGAAGGGGTGTCTGTCGGTACCCTTTTCCTGTTTGTTACCGGGCTGCTGTTTTTTTCCCTGGGGCTTATCGCCGAGCAACTGGTCCTGATCAGGAAAAGTGTCAGCATCGTTGACCGGCGGCGTGAGCGGAATCTGTAGCATCCCTGTTCGTAAGCCGTCACAGGCACCCCATCTTTGCACGGTCACGCTTGCCCGCATAGAGGGGCTATGGCGACCAAGCGTGCCTGCACAAAGCTGGGGCACCTGTGTCGGCTTACAGTGTTGAGTTTAATGAAAACGTATCGTTACGTACCCCGTGATGAGATACCCCTGTTCTCATGCCGGAGGACGCTGGTACTCCGGCGATAAGGATTTTTTTCGGTTTGGTACGGTATTGTGCCGATCACCATTGACGATGAAGGCAATGAAAAAAACACATGATGCCGTGAGCGGCAGCGGTTCCCCCTTGAAAAAATACCTGGATGTCATTGTCGGCCGGTCGTCGCCGGCCGCCCTGTTCTATTTTGAATGGTGTGTCTGGCTGGCGCCGGTGCCGGGAGCCCTGGGCATGGTCCTGCGTAAAGTGTTCTGGCCCCGGCTTTTCGGCTCCTGTGGGCGGGGCGTGACCTTTGGCGCCAATATCGTCGTGCGTCATCCGTCCCGGATTCATCTGGGCGACCGCGTCGTCATCAGTGAACAATGTATTCTGGATGGGCGCAGCAGCGTGAAAGAGAGGACAATCGAGCTGGATGACGACGTGATTCTCTCCACTAATGTCATGCTGTCCTGCAAAGAGGGCACCATCCGGATCGGCAGGCGGACGGGCGTTAATGCCCAGACCATTATTCAATCGACCAATAACTGTCCGGTCGTTATCGGTGACGACTGTGTCATCGGCCAGCGCTGTTTCATAATCGGCGGCGGCAGCTATTATACGGAGCGGCTTGATGTCCCCATCCGGGAGCAGGGTATCAAGCCGGACTCCGGGGTGGTGCTCGCCGCCGATGTCTGGCTCGGCGGCAATGTTACGGTTCTCGGCGGCGTCACCATGGGGCAGGGCAGTGTTGCCGCCGCCGGGGCCGTGGTGACCCGGTCGGTGGAGCCGTCTGCCGTGTGCATGGGGGTGCCGGCCCGGGTTGTCAAGAAGAGAAGTGACAACGGATGAAGCGAAAAAGGCTGTTTTTGGTCGGGGGCAAGCTGTTGATCAGCGGGGTCCTGATAGCCGTTCTTTACCGGAAGACGCCGCTTGGGGTCATCGGCGGAGTGCTGGCCGGTATCGATCTGCGTTTTATGCCGATCATTGCCGGGCTGCTTTTCGTCAACACCCTGCTCAGCGCCTTGAAGTGGCGGCTCCTGCTGCTTGGCGATGCCGTTGATATCCCCCTGCGAACCCTGACCGTGACCTACCTGATCGGCAGTTTTTATAACCTCTTCCTGCCCTCGAATATCGGCGGCGATTCCTACCGGATCTATGATGTCGCCAGAAAAAGCAGGGAAGCGGTCCGTTCGGCGGCTTCCGTCTTTGCCGACCGTTTTTCCGGTTTCCTGGCCCTGGTGATCCTCAGCCTGCTGTCATCGTTCGTGGTTGCCCGGCGGATGCATGAACCGTTTTTTTTCCTGGGTCCGCTCCTTATTCTTATTATCCTGGTGGTCTTTCTTGCCGCCCTTTATAAGCAGACGCCGGTCAGGAAAATACTCGCCCTCACCCGTTTGAATCGTTTTGAGATCATCACCCGGCTGCTGGAAAAGTTTTTTCTGTCCCTTGACCGCTACGGCAAAAATCGCCGGCTGCTGGTCCGGATCATGGTGATTTCTTTTACCTTCCAGCTTTCGGTCATCTGTATCGTCTACTGCCTGGCCCTGTCTCTGCATGCCTCGGCATCTTTCGTCTACTTCAGCGCCTTTGTGCCCTTGATCACCCTGATGGAGGCCCTGCCGGTTTCAATCTATGGCATCGGCATCCGGGACATGGGCTATGTCTTCTTTTTCGGCTGGGCCGGACTGTCGGATGTCCAGACCCGTTCTCTGGCCCTGTTGTTCCTGGCCGTGACCGTCTCTTATTCCCTGCTCGGCGGGCTGGCTTATCTCTGGAGGCTGTTCATGCCGTCACCGGGCGGCAATGAGTCGTCGTAACTGTCGTTACCGTCAATGGAGCACTGATTTTTTTGCCATGAATCGTCGCCTTGTCTTTCATCTTCTGCTGTCCGCCGGCCTCTCGTTTCTACTGCTCGGCGTCCTCCTGCGGGGGCTGACCGGGGCGGCGGAGCCCTCTGCCCTGCCGCGGCTGCTGGCCGCCCTCGCGGCGGTCGCCGGAGGTTATCTCCTCGCCTATGCCGGCTGTGGTTTTTTCCAGGGGCTGTTGCGGGCGATACGGTACCGGGTGATCCTCAAGGCGTCGGAAGATTATGTCCCGGGCCTTTACCATATGTCGCTGGTCGCCCTGAGCCGGAATATGTTTGTTGATATGCTGCCGGCCCGCCTGGGAGAGCTCAGTTACGTGGCCATGCTGAACCGCGGCTACCGGGTCAGTGCCGAGGCCTGTCTCTCGTCGCTGGCCGTCAGTTTTGTGTTCGACCTGCTGGCGCTGAGCCTGTTGCTCCTGGGCCTGATCGGCTACCAGGCGCTCCACGGTGACCTGAAACCCTGGCTGCTGGGATCGTTTCTCCTGGTTACCCTGGTCGGCGCCATCCTGCTCGCCTTCCTGTTCCCGGTATTGGGCGGGTTGCGGCTGTGGCTGCGCCGGTTTGCCGAGGGGAAAAGTAAAATCATCAAATCGGTCGCCAATTTGGTCGTAAAAACAGCGGAAACCCTGGAGAAAACCAGGAAAGGGGGTATATTCGGCAGGGTGTTGGTTCTTTCCCTTGCTATCCGGATTGTCAAGTACCTGGGCCTGTATGTCCTCTTCCTCGGTGTCGTTTTACCTTCGTTCCCGGGCATTGATACCCGGCTGGCCCCGGTCCTGGCAGCCTTGATCGGCGGCGAGGCCGCCGCCAGCCTGCCGCTCCCGACTTTTATGAGTTTCGGCGCCTATGAAACGGGCGGCACGCTCGCCCTGATGTTCCTGGGGGGGGCGAGGGCGGTTTCGGCCCTGGTTATGCTTGATCTGCACATCTGGAGCCAGGTCATTGATTATACCATGGGGATCGCCGCCTTGGTTCTGTTTGTTTTTTCCGTGGGAAAATTGAGTCTTGTCGCCGGCCGTGCCGTGCGCAACGGCGGTTGGCGGAAAATCGCCCTGGCCCTGCTGTTGCTTGCCGCCGGACTTTTTGTCTTTGGCCTGCAGGTGCGGGGGATCAAAAAGATGGGAGCACTGCGGCCGCCGTCGCCGGGAGTGCCGGTGGCAACCGGCCGGCCGGCGGACCACAGGCTTGCCGGTCTGCATGGATTTATTGTCTGGAGCTCCAACCGGTTCGGCAACCATGACATTGTCATGCTCTCTCTGCCGGAGCAGAAGTTAAGCCGGTTGACAACGGACCCGCATACGGAATACTTTCCGCGGATCTCGCCTGACGGCAAACAGATAGTTTTCTGCCGTTCCCAGGAACTCTGGGTTTCCCAGCGCAACTATTTCGCCTGGGATGTCTATCTCCTTAACCTGGAAAACGGCCAGGAACGTCTTGTCGTCAAAAACGGGAATGTCCCGACCTGGTCCGCTGACGGCAAAAAGATTTATTTTCAACGAAATGCCAACCAGTTTGTTGAATATAATCTTGCCAGCCGAAAAGAGACTGTGTTATTTGAATCGGGAAAGAATCTGCCCTGGAAGTCATCGGTTGTTCTGGAGACCCCGGCCTGGAGTGCGGTCCGGCAGTCTCTGGCCGTTACCCTGCGCGGCGGCAGGCGGGGAACGGTGGTGATTGACCGGCACAAAAAAATAGAGAGTGTGGATGACGGCTGCGAACTGAACTGGGCGCCGGATTCGTCCTATCTCTACTATGTCGGTCATGGCGGCAAGGAGGAGAACGCCTTTTACAAGGTTGACCCGGTCACCCTTAAACGGTCACTGTGGTTTGATTCGCCCACTGAATACAGCCATGAATATTTTCCCAAGGTCGCCAATAACGGCCGTTACCTGGTTTACGGCGCGAGTACCGGCGGCCATGAACATGATGTCGCGGATTATGAAATTTTTCTCTGGCAGATCGGGAGCCCGCCGGGCGAGGCCGTTCGCATCTCCTTTTATAACGGCAATGACTGCTGGCCGGATATTTACCTGTACTGAAATGTTGTTGAACCCTGGAGCCGCCCTGTGAAATTATCGGTTGTTATCCCCATTTATAACGAAGAAGAAAATATCAAGGCCCTCTACGACGAGCTGAAAGGGGTGCTGGACTCCCTTGGTCACGACTACGAGATTATTTTTATCGATGACGGTTCCAGTGACACCAGCCTGGCCGTGCTGGAGACGATACAACAACAGGACCCGCGGCTGGTCGTGGTCAGCTTTCGCCGCAACTTCGGCCAGACTGCCGCCATGTCCGCCGGTTTTGATTACGCCACCGGTGATGTGATTGTCACCATGGACGGCGATATGCAGAATGATCCCCACGATATTCCCCGTTTTCTGGAAAAAATGGCCGAGGGCTATGACCTGGTCAGCGGCTGGCGCCATGACCGGCAGGACCCCTTTCTCAGCCGCCGGCTGCCGTCCATGCTGGCCAACAAGATTATTTCCGTGGTGACGGGCGTCCATCTGCACGATTACGGCTGTACCCTGAAGACCTTCAGAAAGGAAATCACCCGGGGAATCCGGCTTTACGGGGAAATGCACCGGTTTATCCCCGCCATTGCCAGCGGCATGGGGAGCAGGGTCGCCGAGGTCAAGGTGAACCACCGGCCCCGGCGGTTCGGGAAGTCGAAATACGGCATCTCCCGGACGATCCGGGTTATTCTCGATCTGCTGACCGTCAAGTTCCTCCTGAGCTACGCGACCAGGCCGATCCAGGTCTTCGGCCTGCTCGGCATCATCAGCGGCGGGATTGGTTTCTGCATCGCCTTGGTACTCACCATCGAGCGGCAGTTTTTCGGGATGTCGCTGGCCAACCGCCCCCTGTTGCTGCTTGCCGTTCTGCTTATTTTCATGGGCATGCAGTTTATCTCCCTGGGGCTGCTCGGCGAGCTGCAGGCCAGGACCTACCATGAGTCACAGAATAAACCCATTTATACGGTCCGCAAGGTCCTGGGCCGCGGCCGGCTTGACGGCGACCGGTAATTCAACGGTATGGGCACCTGTGAGCAGGATATCAATATTGTTATCCCGAACTACAACGGCAAGGATTTCCTCCGGACCTGCCTGGCGTCGATCCAGGGACAAACCTGTTCGTCATACCAGGTCACGGTTGTCGACAACGGCTCGGCCGACGGCTCGGTCGAGTTTATCCGCGACCGCTATCCGGCAATACGGCTCATCATCCTGCCGGCAAACAAGGGGTTCAGCGCCGCCGTCAATGCCGGCATTGACAGTTCCGCCCATCCCTTTGTTTTTCTGCTCAACAACGATACCGAGCTGGCCGCCGATTGCCTGGAGCAATTGCTGCTTGCCGCTGCGGCCCGGCCCGAATTCGATTTTTTCGCCCCCAAGATGCTGAGTTATTATGAGCGCGATATCCTTGACGGCGCCGGTGACGGTTTCCTGCGGGGCGGCGCCGGCTACCGGCTGGGGACCATGGAAAAGGACGGCGAGGCGTACAACCGGCCCGGCCCGGTTTTCGGGGCCTGCGCCGGCGCCGCCCTCTACCGGCGTTCCCTGTTCGAGCGGCTGGGGTCCTTTGACGATGATTTTTTCGCCTACCTGGAGGATGTCGACCTGAACCTGCGGGCGAACCGGGCGGGACTCCGCTGTTTTTACGTGCCCGGCGCCGTGGTCTACCACATCGGCAGCGCCACAACCGGTTCCAGGTTCAACGAGTTGACCATCCGCCTGTCCACGAGGAATTCGTTCTATGTCCTGCTCAAGAACTATTCCCTGCCCCTGTTTCTCCGCTTTTTCCCGGTTATCTGCGTCTACCAGTTTTTCTGGTTTCTCTTCGTGGTTAAAAAACGGCAGCTCCGGCCGTACCTGGCGGGTCTGCTCCAGGCTGCGGGTTCGCTGCCGCGGATGCGGAAGAAATACCGGGCCCTGCGGCGAAACGACCGGCTGACCACCACCGAGCTGGCCAACTGTCTCGGCGGCGCGGAACGGCAGGTGATTGAGTCCATCATGCGCAGAAGGCGGGAGCAGGGCCGGGGAAACATGCTGCTTCTGACCTATCGTTTTCTTTTTTTATAACAGCGGTTGAGGGATATGAGCCGGATTGCCGTGATTATCGTCACCCATGACTCCGAGGCGGTCATCGGTCGCTGCGTGGCGGCCCTGGAAAAGCAGGCCGGCCCTCCTGTTTCCGTTATCGTGGTCGATTCCGGTTCGCGGGACCAGGACTATCTCCGCGTCTTCGGCGACCGGCCCCGGTTTGAGGTCCTGGAGGCCGGGAATGTCGGTTTTTCCCGGGCCAATAATCTTGGCTACCAACACCTGGCCGCGGATGTTGAATATGTCGTCTTTCTCAATCCGGACGTTTTTGTGGAGCCCGATACCCTCCTGCAGGCCGTCCGGGTCATGGACCGGGAGCCGCTGGCGGCTTGCCTGACCGGCCGGCTGCTCGGCTTTGCTGACGGCAGCGGCGAGCCCACCGGCCGCCTTGATTCCACCGGCATATTTCGCAAATGGTACGGCCGCTGGTATGACCGGGGGCAGGGCGAAGAGGACCGGGGACAGTATGGGGAGTGCGAATATGTCCCCGCTGCCTGCGGGGCCTTCATGTTTTGCCGGAAGGCGGCCCTGGACCAGGCCGGGCCGGCAACGGGCCAGGTCTTTGATGCGGATTTCTTTCTGTACAAGGAAGATATCGAACTGAGCCTGCGCCTGAGGAAAAAGGGCTGGCGCATTGTTTATCATCCCGGGGTGAGAGCCTTTCATTGCCGGGGCTGGCTGGCCGGCCGCCGGCGGGTTCCTTATAAACTGCGGCGCATGTCGGCCCGCAACGAAGTTGTGCTTTATCGCAAACATCCATCTATTTACATGGGCTGGGCGTTGTTTAAATGCGGCCTGGTCACCCTGTTTCGGATCTGAGATGACGGCCCGGGAAAAACAAGACCAGGACGCCGGCAGCCCGCGGGTCTCCGTTATCATCCCGACCTGTAACGGGGCCGACCGGCTCGAGCAGCTGCTCGCCGCCCTTGAGCGGCAATCCCGGCCGCCGGATGAAATTCTGCTCGTTGATTCATCCCCCGGCGACGAGGTCCCGGAGCCGGTCCGGCGGCCCGGCGTCAGGACGATCAGGATCGCCCCGGCACAATTCGATCATGGCGGCACCCGGACCATGGCCGCCCGTCAGGCAGAGGGCGATATCCTGGTCTTTATGACCCAGGACGCCGTTCCGGCCGACCGGCAGGCATTGGCGCGTCTGCTGCAACCTTTTGCGGACCGCCGCATCGCCGCCGCCTACGGGCGCCAGTTGCCCGGGGCCGATGCCACCGTCTTCGCCGAGCATCTCCGGCTCTTTAATTACCCGGCCCGGTCCGTGGTGCGCTGCTGGCGGGACCGGCGGACATTGGGCATCAAGACGGTGTTTATCTCCAATTCATTCGCCGCCTACCGGAAACATGTCCTGGCCGAGCATGGATTTTTTCCGGCCAAGCTGATTTTCGGCGAGGATTCCTGTACCCTGGCCAGGCTCCTGGAGCATGGGTATTGCGTGGCCTACGTCAGTGACGCCTGCGTCTATCATTCCCACAACTACTCGGTGGCGGAGGATTTCAGGCGCTACTTCGATATCGGCGTCTTTCATGCCTGTCAGAGCGGGATGCTGGCCAGGTTCGGCACCCCGACCGGGGCGGGAAAACGTTATGTGAGGTCGGAAATCTCTTTGCTTATCCGGAGAAAGAAATATACTCTCCTGCCTGAAAGCATGTTACGTAACCTGGCCAAGTTTACGGCCTACAATCTAGGGAAACGATATACCTTCCTGCCGCGCCGCCTTTCAATGAGGTTGAGTATGAATCGCAGGTGGTGGATGAATTCCGGGAGTTAACTCGATGTCCCCTGTCCTTTCATGGAACTTACGCGAACGTAGTTCCCTGATCTATAGAATCCTGCATATCCTCGACTGTTCCCTGGTCTGCGGTTTCCTCTGGGTCCTGGTTACCTGCTACCGGGTCCCCTGGAGTCCCTATTACACCCGGCTCGAACTGATTATCTTTGCCGCCTCCTTTTTGAGCTTTCAGTCCTTCCAGCTCTACAGGTCCTGGCGGAGCTGGAACTTCTATCGGGAATTTTTTGTTATTGTCAAGGCCTGGGGAACCGTGATCGGGATCCTGCTCTGTTACTTTTTTCTCTTTAAAATATCCGAAGCCTATTCCCGGGTTGTTTTTATCGCCTGGTCCATAACCACGCCCTTCCTGATTTTCGTCTCCCATCTGGTGGTGCGGAAGCTGCTCAGGTACTATCGGTCCCAGGGCCGGAATATCCGGCATTCGGTGATTGTCGGCGCCGGGGAACTGGGGCAGAGAATGATGCAGCAGGTTGAGGAGATCCCGTGGGCCGGGATCGAGGTCGTCGGTTTTTTTGACGACAAGATTTCAACGCAGGAGAAACTGGACCAGCTCAACAAGCCGCTGCTCGGTGAAATCAGCCGGATTGAGGATTATCTGCGAACGCATGATATCGATTATGTCTACATCGCGCTGCCCATGCGGGCTGAAAAAAAGATTTTCAAGATTCTGCGGAAATGCCGGGACCTCGGGGCTCAGATTTTCCTGGTTCCGGACCTCTATATCTTCGGCCTGCATCATGCGGAGATTCAATCCCTGGGCGAGATGCTCATCCTCAGCTTCAATCCCGACTCCACCTGGAAGCGGGGCTTTGATGTCATTTTCTCCAGCCTGGTCCTGCTGGCAACGGCCCCGCTGCTGCTGGTTATCGCCCTGCTGATCAAGCTTGACAGCCCGGGACCGGTTTTTTATCGCCACAAGAGGATCACCACGAGCGGCCGCGAGTTTGACTGCCTGAAGTTCAGGAGCATGGTGGTTGACGCGGAGAGCCGGCTGGCGGACCTTCTTGATTCGGACCCGGAACTGCGCAAGGAGTGGGAGCGGTCCTACAAGCTGAAAAACGATCCCCGGGTGACCCGGTTCGGCCGTTTTCTGCGCCGTACCAGCCTTGATGAGCTGCCGCAATTTTTCAATGTGCTGAAAGGCGAGATGAGCGTGGTCGGGGCGCGGCCCATTGTCGGCCGGGAGCTCAACGCCTACTACAAGGACGATGACGAGGAGAGCGCCGGGCGCTACTGCTCAATGAAGCCGGGGATTACCGGCCCGTGGCAGGTCATGATGCGCACCGACATGGAGAATTATCACGAGCGGGTCGAGCTCGACGACTGGTATGTGCTCAACTATTCGCTGTGGAACGACCTCAAGATCATCGCCAGGACAGTGCAATGCGTTTTCACCGGCAAGGGGGCCTATTAATCATCCCCGGCCGCGGTTAGTGCCCGCAGCAGCTGTTCGGGGGCATGATCCAGCAGGTCGCCGATGTCGATGACGGCCTCTTCTTCCCGTTCGGCCTTGCGGATGGCCGCGGAGTCGGGGAAAAAGGCCACCGGTTCCGCACCCAGCCCCCGGGTCAGGAAGGTTTTGTCGTCTTCATCCTGGACCAGATTGCCCACGAACGATATCCGGGGGATTCCCACGTCTTCAGCCAGTTTCTTGATTTTCAGGGCCGTTCTGATGCCTGACCGGGACGGGATAACGACGATCAACAGGTGATCGGCGCCGGCCACGGTCCCCCGGCCCAGGTGTTCAATGCCGGCCTCCATATCGAGCAGGACCACTTCATTGGCGGTCAGCAGCATCTTTTTCAGCATTTTCCGCAGGACATGGCTTTCCGGACAGGCACAGCCCCCGCCGGCCACCTGGATGGCGCCCAGGACCATGAGTTTGAAACCGTCCCGCTCGATCATGAAATCGTGGAGCAGGTCATTGACATCCGGGTTAAGGTTGTAGAATGGCGACCCTGCCGTTTTGCCGGCCCGCTCGGCCAGCAGCCTGGTCATCTCGGCAATGGGCGTGACCTGGTCCGCATCCCGGATGCCCAGGGTCTCGGCCATGTGCGGGCTGGGGTCGGCATCGATAATCAGCACCTCTTTTCCCGATTTTCTGAGTTCGCGGGCCAGCAGGGCCATGATCGTCGTCTTGCCCACCCCGCCCTTGCCGCTGATTGCTATTTTCACGCTTTCCGCTCCTGAAATGGTTGCCATCCTTCGCGAAGTGATTAAAATGAAATATCAATGAATAAGGGACTCGGAAAATAGTAATGTACCTGGATCACGCCTGGATGCGTTATGGTATATTAGTATTTTCCGCGTCCCCTTATATCTGTAGATTGATCAACAGCAAAGGCAAAGGAGATTTGACAATATGAATACGCAGTACGGTACCAGCTCCGTGACCGTCGCGCAAGCGCGGCAGGAGGCGTCCACTATTTTTCTGGCCAAGGTCTTCAACTGGATGGCCGTCGGCCTGGGGTTGACCGGTGTAGTCGCTTATTTTACCGCCCAGTCCGGTCTGGCCATGTCCATTGTCCGCGGACCCATTTTTTTCATCCTGGTCCTGGCGGAACTGGGGATGGTTTTTTATCTCTCGGCCAGGATCGACAAGTTGCAGCCGGGCACGGCCACCGGGCTCTTTGTCGGCTATTCGGTGCTCAACGGCCTGACCCTGTCCACTATTTTTCTGGCCTATACCAAGGCCTCCATCGGCGGGACCTTTCTTATTACCGCCGGCATGTTCGGGGCCATGTCCGTATACGGCCTGGTTACCAAGCGGGATCTCTCGGGGATGGGTTCGTTCATGTTTATGGGCCTGATCGGGATCATTCTGGCCTCGGTCGTCAACTTTTTTATGAAAAGCTCCGGCCTGTCCTGGGCCATTTCGGTTATCGGCGTCCTGGTCTTTGTCGGCCTGACCGCCTGGGACGTCCAGAGGCTCAAGGAAATAGGCGAGAAGGGGATCATGACCCAGGGCGATGCTGCCATCCGCAAGGGTTCCATTATCGGCGCCCTGTCCCTCTATCTTGACTTTATCAACCTCTTCCTGATGCTGCTCCGGTTTTTCGGCGGCAGCCGCGACTGATCAGCAGATACCTGAATCACCTGAATCCGTGGACGTTAGAGAACGTTACCTCAAGCCGTCACGGATTCAGGAAATAAAAAGGGGCCGTTTTCACGGCCCCTTTTTATTTCCTGCACCTGCTTCATCTTATTTCGTTGCCGCCGAAAATGGCGGGGTTCAGCCGCCGGCCTATTGATATTTTACCTGGAGATCGTAGAGATGATCAAGGTATTTTTCCTTGTAAATCAGTTGGTTCGATGATTTGATATCCTGGATCAGCCGCGGAATAATCGGTCGGATGTCGATGCCGTATTTGTTCAACTGCTTGCTGTTTGCCCGGTCGATAATAAGGATCGCATAGTAGTCGACCAGGAGCCGTGAACGGGAATCCCGCCTGAACAGGTATGACCTGCCGCCCATGGTGTTCAGGAAGAAACCGGCATACTCGTACAGTTGGGGGAGCGGCGCGTTCAACTTGAATTGCTCATTGCCGCAGGCGCCGATGGCGGTCCATTGGTACAGCTCCGCGGCGACGTCTTCGATCTTGTCCCGTTCGCGGTCGAGAATGGTCTTGATCAGCAGGATATTGTTCCTGCCGATGACGCGAAAGAAGTGAGCCATGTTTTTGAGCATGGTGTACAGGTCGTTCGACTCGCCGGAAACAATCGGTGGATTGTTAAGCAGTTTGGCTGCCAGGGCGACAAAATAGGCTTGGGACGGCACCTTCAGGTCAAAGGGCCGGAGGTATTCCTGCTGATCGAGATAGGAGAAGAAGTGATGCAGGTTGCCGGCCAGCTGGCGGCATTGTTTTGCCTGGTCCTCGACGGCAACAGCCGTTGCTGCTCCCGGGGCGCCCGGTTTTTCTCCTTGTCGAGTCGCCGCCGGAACTTGGGCTTCGGCGGCCGGGCCGGCCGGCTCCGGGCTCGGCCGGGTTTGAGGAGGTTTCGTTATGGCAGGAGCGGGAACCTGCCGTTCAACCGGGGTGACCCGGCCAGGTTCATGTTCGCTCCGGCCGAAAAAGAAAAAGACCGCCCCCATGACCGCAAGGATCAATATACTGATTATGAAAATTGAGCGGAACTGGCCGGGCTCTTTTTTTCGGGATGGCGGCCGTTTTTGTTTTTCCGTATCCGGTGTATCTGGCATTGGTGTGTCCGGCATATTTGGCATGGATGCTTTTTATTTCGTGATGCTTGGTTCAGGTGGCAAGACCGGGGGGCGATATTCTCGACTCGGATCAAGCCGGCGGGAAAGTAACACCTGAATCCGTGACGGCTTGAGGTGAGATTCCTGGCAATGCGTGGAATTTACTGCATTATTGCCGAGTAAACACATTTTCTGGTCTGCACCGCGCCGCCCTGCGGTCCGCCCGGTAACGGCATACCTGCTGCGTTGGCAACAAAGTTGATATCACACCACAACTTTGTTGCCGCCTCGAAGGTCTCGCAGGCTCGCTATCTGCATCTGCACCATGCACCATTTTCGAACGTTCACGGATTCAGGATAATGGAAAAGGAAGGAATGCGCTTTAAAAAAAAGATCAACGTGTTTTCCCGCCCCGATGGCACCTCTTTTCTTCTTGACGGCCAAGAATGAACGGACTAGATTTTATTCGTTTCAGATCAATTGGCTGCCCGGGTTTTGAGGCCAGGGCGGCCGGCAGCTGTTGTCGGATGTAACCTTTTATATTTCTATACTTTTTTAACCGAGTGAAGGAGGATGTAATTATGTCTGTCTATGTTGTAGGTCATAAGAGCCCGGATACGGATTCGGTCACCGCCGCCATTGCCTATGCCGAGTTGATGAAGGCTAAAGGCGAGGACTACATTCCCTGCATGCAGGGTGAACCAAATCCCGAAACCGCTCTCGTTCTCGAGCGTTTCGGTGTAGCGACTCCCGAACTCCTGACTGATGCCACCGACAAAAAGATCGCCCTGGTTGATCACAGTGACCTGAACCAGGCCCCTGATAACCTGGCCAAAGGCGAGGTCGTCGCGATTATCGATCATCACAAGGTCGGCGACGTAACCACCAACAGCCCGATTTTTTTCTGCGCCATGCCCGTAGGCTGCACCGGCACGGTCTTGAAAGGTATCTACGACCAGGAAGGTGTTGCCCTGGATCCCAAGGTCGCCGGCCTGATGCTGGCCGCCATCCTCAGCGATACCGTTAATTTCAAGTCGCCTACCTGCACCGATGCCGACAAGAAGGTGGTTGCCGAGTTGAAAGAGATCGCCGGCGTGGACGACACCGATGCCCTGTTCATGGATATGCTGAAAGCCAAGAGCGCCGTCGCCGGCGTTCCGGCCATGGACCTGCTGCACCGCGACTATAAGGACTTTGACATGAACGGCAAGAAGGTCGGCGTCGGCCAGCTCGAACTGGCTGCCCTGGACCAGGTTGCCGATATGCGCGACGACCTGTACAAGGCCGTGCAGGAGCAGAAGGCCGGTGGCCGTCACACCGTTTTGCTGATGCTTACGGATGTGGTCAAGGAAGGTACGGACCTGGTGGTCGTTTCTGATGATCCGGCCCTTATCGAGGGGGCTTTCGGTGCCAAGCTGGACGGCAACTCCATGTGGATTGACGGCATGATGAGCCGCAAAAAGCAGGTCGTTCCCATTCTGCAGAAGGCTTTCGGCTGCTGATTGTTTTACCTGAATCCGTCACGAATTCAGGTATTGTATAGATGAGAAAAAGGGGCGGCCGCCAGGTCGCCCTTTTTTTATGCCGCCGGAGCCGGACAGCGGATTTTTTTCAGCTTGTGCTTGAAATCAAAGTTGTTGTCATGGTCCGGAGTATGACAGGTCAGGCAGACCACCGCTCCGGCTTTGCGCATGCCGACCCGCTTCGGTTGCCGCGCATGCTTCTTCCCCGGACCGTGGCAGGCTTCGCAGCCGACATTGTTGAAGGTTGACGGGAGTAGGGCCAGACGTTGTTCGGTGTGGTACCCCGTGGTCTTGTCGTCGGCCGGCAGGGTTACATGGCAGACCAGGCAGTTCAGGTTAAACTGTTGATTGACTGCGGCCAATGTCTGCCAGGCCCTTGCATGGCCTGTTTTTAGCCAGAAGGCCGTTTGTTCCGGATGACACGCCCGGCAGGTCTGCCAGCCGGCCAGGGCGGCCATGCCCGGGTCCGGGTTATTTGCGTGCCCCTGTCCGGCCCTGTTTGTGGTCCGGAATTGTTGTCTCTGCCGTTGCAGCCGTTTCCGGTTGATCCGGTTGACCGTCCGCGCGGCCTGCACGATGATGGCCTCGACTGCCCGGTCTTCGGGTATGGTCGTCCTGATGCTGATAAAGCTGTTCGTGTATGCGCATAAACCTTTCCCCCCCGTTCGGCCGCGTTTCTGCAGTTGCCTGATCTCCGTCCGCAGCTGGTCGCGGGTATCCAGGAGTTCCCGGTACCGTTCGTCCAGCGCGGACCTGTCGCGCGGGGAATGTCGCTTGAGCCACTGGTTCCGCTTGATGAGCCAGTTGGTCCGGTCCAGGCGGTCCTGCACGGTCCGCAGCTGGCCGCTGAAATCGTGCCGCCACCGCCGGGAGGCGTTCCAGCGGATGTCCATCCGGCCCAGGTAGCCGCCTTTAGCGCCGACCTGACAGATCAGCGTATTGTCGACCTGTTTCGGCGGCAGGTTGGCAGTGGCATGTCCGGACTGGATAATCAGGTGAATACCATGAAACCGCCGGGCAATCCGTTCGTTAACCGGGCAGGGATAGCTGGAGAGCAGGATCACCATGTCGGCCCGGTCCCTGACCTTGGCCAGCGTGTCCCGCAGGACGTCCTGCCAGGGGAGGACCATGAAGTTGCCGTCGGTGTTGCCGGCCGGTCCGGGGACCCGGCCGGTGAGTCCCAGGACGGCCACTCTGGTGGAACCTGTTTTGGTAATGATAAATGGTGCAAACAGGGGGCGCCGGTCGGTCTGCCTGACCAGGTTCATGGACAACCAGGGAAAACGGGTTTTCCGCTGCGCCCGGACCAGGTAGTCGATGCCGCCGGCCAGGTCCTGCGGAGCGATGCCGGCGGCCGTTAAGCCCATGGCCTGCACCGCCTTGATGATGCCGTCCGCCTTGGCCTGCTGGGCCGCCAACCGGTCGGCCGGGATGGTCGCCCCCTGAAAGAGCAAGGCCCCGGCATCAAGGAAAAGAATTGGCCGCTTTTCATGTTTGGCCAGTTGCTTCAACAGGTATGCTTTCCTGGACAGACCGCCCAGCTGATTTCTGCTTCAGCCGCAGGGCTTGGTTTTTCCCCGGACATCGTTGGCATAGAGCAGGGAAAACTCGGCGGCATGTGCCGGGGATGCAAGGAAAAACGAGAGAAGCATCAAAACGATAATGTTCCGGCCCTGGAGGTTATACCGGCCGGTCTTTGCGTTGTGCATGGTCAAGAGCCCGTTGTTTCAGAATTTTCCGCCACTTGATAAGCCGGTCGCGGATGACCGCCTCATAGCCGCGGTTGGTAGGTTCGTAGTAGATTCGCCCCTTGAGTTCCGATGGCAGGTGCTCCTGGTCGACC
Organism: bacterium BMS3Bbin14; assembly: GCA_002897615.1. Taxonomy (GTDB): domain Bacteria; phylum Desulfobacterota; class Desulfobulbia; order Desulfobulbales; family Desulfobulbaceae; genus BMS3Abin13. The sequence continues at coordinate 150,921 of BDTX01000003.1, read as the reverse complement.
AGCCCCTCCCGGTTGTCATGCGCGTATTGATATTTTTTGCCATAGCCGAGGTTCTTCATCAGCCGGGTGGGGGCATTGCGCAGGTGCATGGGGACCGGCAGGGTGCCGGTCTGCTTGATGTCCGTGCGGATTTTTTTGCTCGCCGCATAGAGTGCGTTGCTCTTGGGAGCCGTGGCCAGGTACGCCGCCGACTGGAGCAGCGCCAGTTCGCCTTCGGGTGAGCCGAGCAGGTGAAACGCCTGCCGGCAGTTCAGGGCGACCTGCAGGGCCTGCGGATCGGCATTGCCGATATCCTCGGAGGCAAAACGGATAAGGCGGCGGGCAATGTAGAGCGGGTTCTCGCCGCTGTCAAGCATGCGGTACAGCCAGTAGGCCGCCCCGTCCGGATCACTGTCGCGCAGGCTTTTGTGGAGGGCGGAGATCAGGTTGTAGTGCTCTTCGCCCCCGGTATCGTAGCGCAGGGACCGGTACTGGCCGGCTTCCCTGATGATGTCGGTCGTAATGACGGTCGATTTCCCCCCCTCCCTGTCTGTTTCCAGGACGAGGGTGGCGGCGGTTTCAAGGCAGTTGAGCGCCCGGCGGCTGTCACCATCGGCAAAACGGACCAGGGCGTCGAGGCCGTCCTCGTCGATGGTAAGATGGAGATTGCCCAGGCCGTGGTCTGTATCGGCCAGGGCCCGGGCGACAATGAACCGGATATCGTCGGCGGTCAGGGGGTTCAGCACCAGGACCTGGCAGCGGGAGAGCAGCGGTGCAATGACATTGAACGAGGGGTTTTCCGTGGTGGCGCCGATGAGGGTCAGCAGGCCGCTTTCCACATGGGGCAGAAAGGCATCCTGCTGGCCCTTGTTGAAGCGGTGGATTTCATCGACAAACAGGATCGTGCCGCCGTTTTTTGCCCGCTCTTCCTCTGCCGTTGCGACGATCCGTCTGATGTCCTTCACCCCGGCGAGAACGGCGGAGAAGAAGATAAAGTCGGCGTCAATGGTCCGGGCCAGGATATTTGCCAGGGTCGTTTTTCCCGAACCGGGAGGCCCCCAGAGCAGCAGGGAGGGCAGCCGGCGGCTGCTGATGAGCCGGCGCAGCAGTCTGTCCGGGCCGACGAGATGCTCCTGCCCGGCAAAGCCGTCCAGGCTGTCGGGCCGCATACGTTCGGCAAGCGGTATGTTTTTTGGTCCAGGTGAATGCATGGTCGATATCTCGTATTATGGTCGGGATTGCAGATGCCGTCAAGCAGGGTGAGCTGTTTCCGGTCCCTGCGGCTCAATCTCTTGCGCCGCCCCGGTCTGAATGGTAAAAGATAATGTGGCCGGCGGACACCAATTGATGGAGCAGGGTTAAAGTAAAGATCGATGAGAGGTCAATGAAGTTCCATAACATCCTCCTGGTTGCAACGGACGCGGCCGATATACGGGACATCAAGGCGGCGTTGGCCGAGCATGAAGTGGTGACCTGCGGCAACGCCGTGGAAGCCCTCTCTCTCTGCCACCAGCATGACATTTATCTGGTCATTGTCGAAGAGGAACTGCCGGATCAAAGCGGCAGCCGGCTGTTTGTCGAGTTGCGAAAGTTCCGGCCGTGGCTGTCCGGCCTGCTTTTGACGGAAAAAGTCGATGAGGCCATGCTGCGCCAGGCGCTTGATATCGGCTTTACGGGGCTCCTGGAAAAACCTGTCGATCCAGTGCAACTCCTGCAGCGAATTTATCGTGCCATGAATTCGGCATGTCTGCAGGAGGAAAATATTCGGCTTAGGACCCTGTTGCCCCTGTATAGCTTTGGCGAACAGTTCCTGGCCTCGATAACGGAACAGGATGTTTTTGATGTCCTGATTGACATTGTTGTCGAGGTGACCGGGGCAACCCGTGCTTCGGTCATGTGGTTCAGGGAAGAAGAAGGTTGTCTGCGTATTGTTTCGGCCAGGGGGCTGGATGCGGACCTGGCCAGGTCCATCCGGCTGCGGCCGGGAGACCAGGTGGCAGGCTGGGTGTACCAGCAGGGCCGGCCGGTGATTTTGAACAAAGACACGCAGGACAAGTCGATTTTCGCCCCGCTCCTGAAACGGCAGGAGATTTCGGCCGCCGTCTCTTTTCCCATTACCATGCGCGGCAAGATCCTGGGGGTGCTCAACATCAGCCATTCCCGCGATGATGTCAGGTTCAGCGACGCCGATATCGAAATGCTGGCCGTGATCTGCAGCCAGGCGGTGATGGCCCTCGCCAATGTCCGTGTTCGTCAGGTCATCCAGGAAAAGACCCGGGTCCGGACCCTTTTTGAGCAGTACGTCTCGCCGGAAGTCGCCGAATTATTGATCTCCAGCGGCAGTGATTTGCTCGAACTCGGCGCTATCCAGAAGGTGACTGTTTTTTTCGCCGATATCCGGGAGTCGACCAGCCTGATACAACATATCGAGCTGATTGTTCTCCGCACCTTCCTGAACGAATTTTTTCAGATTTTTACCGAGGTGATTTTTCATAGCGGCGGTACGGTCGACAAGTTTATGGGAGATGCCGTACTTGCCGTATTCGGCGCACCCGTTGCGCTGGATAACCCGAACCTGGCGGCGGTGCAGGCCGCACAGGAAATCAAGCGGCGGTTTGAGGACCTTCGGGTTCGCTGGATCTCCCGGCGGGAAGATTTTAAAAGGGTTGATCTGGCCATGGGTATTTCCTGCGGCGAGGTCTTCATCGGCAACGTAGGTTCGTCGCAGCGTTTCGACTTTACGGTTATCGGGACGGCGGTCAACGTCGCGCAGCGCGTGGCCACGGCCTCGCCATCCGGCAATATTCATATTACCGGCGAGGTCATGGAGCAGGTCGCACCCTGTTTCCAGGTTTCCGAAGTAGGGTTTATGAAACTGCGCGGAGTGGAAAACCGGATTTCGGTTTTCTCGGTGGGCCGGGAAAAAGTTAACTGTTCAGGTACAAGCGAAAAACTGCCATAACCTCGGCCTATGTTACGGAAAAAGTTAACTTGCCGGGGAGGGGAACAATTGTGTCCTGTCCGGTGACAAATGGCGCATCTTGCCGGACATGACCGTCGGCATTTTATTCGATTTTTTTGGCCATGGTCATAGATTTCCAGTTTTCCTCGCGTTGCTTCTGTTTTTGCCCCATGATCCGTTCCAGATGCTTCATCTTTTCACCGTCGGGATTCATTAAGAAATCGACTCCCAGCTTGAATGCCCGGATATCCTCCATGTTGAAGGTGTTCATCCAGACCGGCCGGGCAGGCACCACAAAGGCGACCAGATCCGGCGGAACGTTGATATACAGCTCAAGAAACAACGAATTGTCTTCCTTGGTGGAGTGGAAGATGTGAAATGATTTGCTCATGACCTGGGTCATGAGCAGACAGGCCCCGTGGCGGGAGATGTCAACAATCCGGCCGGAAAAGGGGCCGGCGACAAAGCTGTTTTTGATGCCGGACTTGGCAGACACGGAGATGGGCAGGAAATCAGTGTAGCGTTTTGATTGTCGCAGGTCTGTAATCATTTTTTATTCACGGCCTCGATAATCATGGTCATCCGCTCTCCTTCGGCACTGAGCATAAACTCAACCCCCATGTTGAACGCCTCTATATCGTCCATATTAAAGGACTCGAGCCAGACCGGCCGAGCCGGGATTCTAAATTTATCCGGGTAGCGCTGAATCGTGCCCTTGAGCTCCAGGAATGAAGAATCATCCTGCCTGGTGGAGTGAAAGAGATGATATGATTTGTTCTCGACCCGGGGCATAAGTAAACAGGCCCCATGTCTTGATATATTAATTATTCTGCCTGACAAGGGGCCCGCCTTTGTCGTCCCCCGGATTCCATCCCGGACAACGATGGAGATGGCTATGAAATCGTTATAGCGTTTTGACCGCCGCATTTCTGTGATCATAGCCTGTTGATTATCTCTATAATATTTTATAATTACGCTTGAAAACGTCAGCTAAGCCAGTATATTGAATTTTATTTTTTTGATCAAGGAATCAGGCTTGTAACAAACTATAGTTCTTTATTTTATTTGTATCACACCTGATTTTTTTCACAATAAAAAACGGTTTGATTCAGCTACTTGTCTGGCAGGCGGGCTGGAGTTGAAGGGCCTGTTTGTAAACGAGGTACCGGCATGCGGTTAAAAAATCCTGAGCTTTTCAGACAACAGTGTTTCGTCGCCGGAGAGTGGATCGACGCCAAAAGCGGTAAGACCTTCGAGGTGTACAATCCGGCCACGGGGGGGTCGGTCGGTCATGTGCCGGTCATGGGGCGGGATGAAACCAGGGCGGCCATTGCCGCCGCGGAAGCGGCCTGGCCGGCCTGGCGGCAATTGACCGCGCGGCGGCGCTCCCGAATCGTCAGGCGCTGGTATGAACTGATTATGGAGAATCAGGAGGACCTGGCGGTCATTATGACCGTCGAGCAGGGCAAGCCGCTGGTCGAGTCACGCGCCGAGATCGCCAACGGGGCGAATTTTGTCGAGTGGTTTGCCGAGGAAGCCAAACGGGTTTACGGCGATACCATCCCCATGGCCCAGGCCGGTAAACGCATTGTCGTTATAAAACAACCAATCGGCGTCTGCGGGGCCATTACGCCCTGGAATTTTCCTTCCGCCATGATTACCAGAAAAGCGGCGCCGGCCTTGGCCGTGGGCTGTCCGGTAGTGGTCAAGCCGGCGTCGCGGACGCCTTTTTCCGCCCTGGCTCTGGCCCGGCTGGCCGAAGAGGCCGGCATGCCGGCCGGCGTTTTTAATGTCCTGACCGGCCCGGCCGTGGAAATCGGGGCGGAACTGACCGGCAATCCCGTGGTCCGCAAGCTGAGTTTTACCGGCTCAACAGAGGTCGGCAAAAAGCTCATGCGGGCCTGCGCGTCCACGGTGAAAAAGATATCCCTGGAGCTGGGCGGTCATGCCCCCTTTATCGTCTTTGACGACGCGGACCTGGACGAGGCCGTGGCGGGAGCGGTTGCCTCCAAATACCGCAACAGCGGGCAGACCTGTGTCTGTGCCAACCGGTTCCTGGTCCAGGAGGGCATCTATCAGACCTTTGCCGACAAGCTTATCCGGGCCGTGTCCGCCGGACTGACAGTGGGTAACGGTTTTACGGAAGGGGTGAACCAGGGGCCGCTTATCAGCCTGGACGCCGTGCAGAAGGTGGAAAGACAGATCGAGGATGCCCTGAGCAGAGGGGCCCGTATCGGCTGCGGCGGCAAACGAATCGAGGGAAACGGTTTTTTCTTCGAACCTACCATCTTGCTTGATGTCACTCCTGACGCACTGATCAGCCGGGAGGAGACCTTCGGCCCGGTCGCGCCGCTTTTTTCTTTTGCAACGGAAGAGGAGGCCATTGTCATGGCCAACGACACCCCCTACGGCCTGGCCTCCTACTTTTACAGCCGCGACGTAGGCCGGATCTGGCGGGTAGCCGAAGAGCTGGAGTATGGCATGGTCAGCATTAATACGGGCATCATGTCCACCGAGGCGGCACCTTTCGGCGGGGTGAAGGAATCCGGCATCGGCCGCGAGGGTTCAAAATACGGGATTGAAGAATACCTGGAAATAAAATACCTCTGCCTCGGGGGCCTTGACAAGACCTGAATCCGTGAGCGCCCGATAACGGCGCAGCTGCTGCGTTGTCAACTCCTTGATATCACATCAGGATAATCAACATCGTCGCCGCCTTGCATCTGCACCGTTCTCGAACGTTCACGGGTCCAGGAAGAGATGATTGCCGTGGGTTTTCAAAGCGGTTCTCAACCACGACGACCGCGATCATCTTCCCGCCCGGACCGTCCAGGTAACTGGCCCAGATGTGCTTCATATTCGGGTAAGCAGGCCACCGAATCTATAGCTTGTCTATGTGAGGCGGCCTGATCGCCCGAAGATGGAGTGCAGCTGGGCCAGTTACAGGTCGTCGCTGTTTACCAGGGCGTAGGCACTGTGCTTGTGGATTGACTCGAAACTCTCGACACTCACCGAGAACCGGGCGATATCCGGATGTGCCAGGGCCTGCTGGGCCACCATGCGTGCCACATCCTCGACGAACATGGGATTGGCATAGGCCGCCTCGGTCACAAATTTTTCATCGGGCCGCTTCAGCAGGGCATACAGCTCGCATGAGCCGCAGTGTTCAACCAGGCTGATCAGGTCTTCCAGCCAGATGAATCTCGGCGCCCGGACAGTGAGGGTTACCTCGGCCCGTTGATTGTGGGCGCCGGCGCTGCTGATTTCCTTGGAGCAGGGGCAGAGGGTGGTCAGCGGCACCTGGACCGAGAGCTGGAGTCCCGCCGTTTCGTTGATGCTGCCGATAAAGGAGCATTGATATTCCATGAGGCTGCCGGTCTGCGTTACCGGGGCCTGTTTGGCAATAAAGTAGGGAAACGACATGGTCATCCGCGCTTTTTCGGCCTGCAGCCGTTCCCGTACCTCGGCGAGCATGGCCGGGAAGATGGTGGCGCTGATGTCCTCGCGGTACTTGCCGAGGACGTGGGTGAAAACCGGGACGCAGGATTCGCGCAAGCGGCTTGGCATGGCCGCCTGCATGCTGATGGTCGCCACCGTCTGCTGCCGGGAGCCGATTTTTTCCCGGATGCTGACGGGGCAGGTGAAGTTTTTAATGCCGACGGTTTGCAGTTTCATGATTGGGTGTTGTCCCCGCAACATATATCAGGAGCGGATTATGGCCCTTAAGCTATCACATTTAGCCCGGCATTGCCAATGCCAATAACCATGCAGTCCGGAAAACCGGGTATCGATTGGGTGGGGATACTTGCAGGTGAAGTCGGCCGGGAGGGCAGGTTCCGAGGACGGAATTCCCTGAATTCCGCGCGCCGGTCCTGGTGATAAATGCGGCCAACTCCCTCTCCCGCCGGGAGAGGGTTGGGGTGAGGGCAATACTAGTTCGCAAGATTGATATCGGCGCCCTCTCGAAGGGTCTCGATATAGGCTTTTTGTTTTTTCCGGGCTTCCCGGGCACGGGGTAACATTAAATCCTGCCTGATCTGCTCTTTGACTCTCCTCTCTACTTGCTCCGGATTTGTCTCGCCCCTGGCCGCTTCACGCTGCCGCAGCCAGTCATATTCATCACTATGGCCATCGTAGTATTCCTGCACCTCGTCAGCCCCTACCATCTTCGCCGTCAGCCCCTTCTGCCTTAACAGCTCGTTGATGACGGCCGTCCTGGTGAAATGTTTGACTTCCCAGTCAATCTCCTTCGGCGACTCGTTGTCTGAAACCTCTGCCAGTTCGCTTCTCATGTTCTCGCTTATCCGGGCCATGTCCTCGTCGTCGGCAATCCCCATCTCCCGGGCCGCCTGAACCAGGAGGCTTGCGTTGACCGCCTGGTCAACGAACGCGTTATAGGTGCCCTTCGGCAGCCGGGCGCCCGCATTGAGGACTCCGGGGGGCATGACATCGGTCATCCTGACCGGCCGGCCGTTGACGGTTGCCGCGACCGCGCCCGGGTCCGTGGCAACCGTGGCAAGAACGGCGGCCGGTTTTTCCCCGGCTGCCGGTTCCTGCCGGGCCCCGGCGCCGCTGCCGGGTCCCGGTATGGACCCGGGGGCAGCCACCTTGTCTTTCCTGGCCGGCGGGCCGGAACGATGCGGGATGGCCGCCCCGCCCGCCTTGCCGGGCGGCAGGACTGCCGGCCCCGGGGAAACCGGCGCGGTCGCGCGGGTCATCCCGGTTGTCTGGTTCCGGGGCTCCGGGGTCAGGGGACCCCGCATGAGCGAAAAAACCACGGCGGCCCCTCCTATGACCAGGACGCCGCCGATCAATATTATTTTTTTCATGGCTTTTCCATAAATAAACCGGGGGATGAGTCCAGCGTCATCCCCCGGTTCCCGGTTTTGTTTCCTTGACGTTATCCTTAGAGGCTCTCGGTGAGATATTGGTTTTTTTGCCACCAGTCATCCGTCGGCGAAGTAGAGTCGTACAGATCGAAAGTGCTCGCGCCGTCCCCGTTTCCCTTGACGATGTTCCTCTCAATTAAACTCGCTGATCCGCTGCTGGCACTGGCATCAATACCATTGCCCGTATTGTTGAGGATCCTGTTTTTTGACACAAGAGAGGAACCAAATCCAAGCAATCCTCCCGCCGGTCCATTGCCGATGATCACGTTTTTCTCAAATGTCATCATCTGGCCGCCATTGGCGTGAATTCCGAAAATCGGATTATTCGCAACGACGTTTCGGGCGACGTAATCAAAGATTCCACCCCCCGTCATCGTCATCCCGGCAGCGTTATTATTTACCTTGTTTTTGGTATAGATGACCGCCATACTGCCCGTGCCGCCGTAGATGCCAGCAGCTAAAAAAAGAGTAGAGTTGCCGGCACAAAAATTGTTGCTGACGATAGAGAGATTGCAACCATCTAACATGATACCGCTGCTGCCGTTGTTGAGTACTTTATTCTTGAGAACCTGGCTCATGCCGGTAGTTCCACTGGCATCGATATAGATACCTCGCCCACCATTACCGGTCACCAGGTTCCCTTTGAGGTAGTGGCCGTCGGCGACAAGATAAATACCCATGCCGCTGTTATCTTTAATGATATTGCTGATCAGGGTGTTGCCGGACCAGGCCCCGTCAATACCGTCCCCGGTATTATCGGTGACCGTATTCTTGATGACCATGGCGCCAGCACTCACAAGTATGCCGCCGGCAACATTCCGCTGCACGGTGTTTTTCATGTAGACATTCTGGTGGGCCGACCCAATTGCCTCTGCCTCCCTGATTCCAAAACCGCCATTGTCCGTAACCGTGTTGAGCTGAGTTGTCACGGAACCGCCCCCGATTGCTATTCCGTCCGTGTTGTTGCCGCCCACTATGTTTTTGATGATTTTATCACTGGTGCCATAGTCCGTTATCCCATTGACGCCGTTGCGGAGGATTATATTCTTGACTATGAGAGTATGATATCCCCGGACATATATGCCGTCTTGTCCACTGTCCGCGATCCCGTTGCCCTGGATGAGCAGCTTGGTGCCTGTCCCAGCTATTCCATAATTGGCTGCGTGCAGGATCCAATTGCGGAGAATCTTCACCCTGTGGCTGGAATTAATAACAACGTTGTTGTTGCCTCCACTTCTGATGGTGCACTGCTGCAGGGTTATCTTCTTTGAGTTATTGATCGTGACCACATCCCCGGTTCTGCCGATGCCGTCGATAATGGTTTTGCCCGCGCCGGCCCCGATCAGCTTCAGCCCGGACTGGTTGGCAATAGTGATTTCTTCAGTATACGTTCCCGCCTTGATTTTGATCGTCGAGCCGTTTGGGGCCCCACTGATGGCAGCCTGTATGCTGTCGCCGGGGTTGACGATGATCGTTGCCGCCGGTGCGGAGTAAGCGCCTAAAAACAACACCAGCGCTGCCAGTAAGACCATTTTTCCGGTTTTCATTACATTCCCTCCCTGTTTGATTATCCTGCGAAAAAATACGTTACGCCCGGTCCCTTGCACCGCTCTCCTCCCTCTTGAATCCTGGCACGATTCCGAACCGGCCGCCTTGAATGATCAGGAGCCTTTTTGCTCCTTTTTTAATTGTAGGGGATTACATAATGTAAGTCAATGCAACATATTCGATACAAGTCTCTTTGGTTTTGGTGAAATTCCGCAACTTGCATGGTAAGCAGCGTCAAGCGGAAACGGGATGTTCCGGCAGGCTGCATCTGGGGATCAATGGCAAATAGTTGTTGCTTTAACAATAAAGCGTCTCATCGCGGTCATTCTTTCGCGGATTCAGATTTTAACTTTGTTTGATGGAAGAAGAAAAGTATGGTAGCTTATATTAAATAGTCTCGTGAAAAGCCAGACTCGTATTTAATGATTTCAAATAGTTACGTTGATCAAAACCCCTGAGATCGGACTTTTCCCGGGAACATTTTATAAGTTGAAATGATTGAGGTCAAACGCCGTCTGCCGGCGGAGGAAAAGGTGCGAATCGACAAGTGGCTCTGGGCGGCGCGGTTTTTTAAAACCAGGTCGCTGGCGGCCAGGGCGGTGAGCGGGGGCCATGTGCATGTGAACGGCAGCCGCAGCAAACCGGCCCGGCCGGTCCAGGTCGGCGATGAACTCTGTGTCCGCCGGGGCATGCTCGAGTTTGTTGTGCTCGTGCAACAGTTGAGTTCCCGCCGGGGGCCGGCGGAACTGGCCCGGACGTTGTACCTGGAGACGGATGAAAGTATCCGCCGCCGCGAACGGTCCCGCGATGAACGGCGCCTGCTGAACGCGGCGGCCCCGGCCCCGGAGAGGAGACCCGATAAGCGGGAGCGCAGGAAGATCCGGCAGTTCATCCGCAAGGATTAGACCTGGATCCGTGAGCGCCCGATAACGGCGCATCTGCTGCGTTGACAACTCGTTGATATCACACCAGGATAATCAACCTCGTTGCCGCCTTGCATCTGCACCGTTCTCGAACGCTCACGGGTTCAGGTTAGAGTCCTTCCGCCGCAGACGCGGCAGCAACTACGATATTCTTTAGGGGCATATTTTTATGCCTTCTTGGTTTTTTGGTTTGTATTCGATACGGATTTTTTGTGGGAGCGTGAGGAAAACATGAAAAAAGTTGAACGTGCGTTGATCAGCCTGACCGACAAGTCGGGTATTGAAGATTTTGCCGGGGCCCTGACTGAATTGGGAGTGGAGATCCTGTCCACCGGCGGGACCGCGAAGAAGATGCGGGACAGCGGCATTGCCGTAACGGATGTCTCTGAATTCACAGGATTCCCGGAGATGCTTGACGGCCGGGTCAAGACCCTGCATCCGCTGGTGCACGGCGGTATTCTCAATCAGCGGGCCAATGCCGATCATCAGCGGCAATGTGCGAAGTACGGCATCAAAGATATTGATATTGTCGCCGTTAACCTGTATGCCTTTGAAAAGACCGTGGCTGCTCCGGGCTGTACCCTGGCCGATGCCATTGAAAATATAGACATCGGCGGGCCGACCCTGCTGCGGGCCGCGGCGAAAAATTTCCAGGATGTGACGGTGATCGTTGATCCTGCGGACTACGAGCAGGTCCTGGCGGAGATCAGGGCCGGCGGGAACACTGCGCTCAAGACCAGGTTCAGGCTGGCCGTCAAGGTATTCGAGTTGACTTCGGCCTACGATACGGCCATTGCCGGGTGGCTGAACAAGGTGGATGTGGAGTCGAATCCCTTTTTCCAGTGAGAGCGGTTATATGCTGAAAATGGCTGTATTGCTGTCAGGCAGCGGCAGGACGCTGGATAATTTTCATGACCGCATTGCGGACGGCCGGCTGCGGGCAAGGGTGGCGGTGGTGATTGCCAACGTCGCCGGCGCCCTTGGTCTCGAGAAAGCCGCGAACTATGGATATCCGGCCTTTCATGCCGTCGGCAGCGAGGAGGCGAACCGTATTCTCGCGGCTTATGACATTGATCTCATTGTGCTGGCCGGATACCTGAAGCTCTACACGCCGCCGGAGTCGTTGCGGCGCGCGGTCCTGAATATTCATCCCTCCCTGATCCCGTCGTTTTGCGGTGCGGGATTTTACGGCCGCCATGTCCACGAAGCAGTCAAGGCGAGGGGTTGCAAGGTCAGCGGCTGTACGGTGCATTTTGCCGATGAGGTTTATGACCAGGGCCCGATCGTTGTCCAGAAATGCGTGCCGCTGGACGATGAAGATACCGCCGATACCATCGCCGCCAAGGTTTTTGCCGCCGAGTGTGAAGCCTATCCCGAGGCCCTCAACCTGGTTGACGAGAAAGGCATTGATTTTTTCTGGAACAGGACGTGATCAGTCATGACAAAAACGAAAAAGGTGATTATGACCGCCCGGGATATCGACCGCAGCCTTGACCGGCTCAGTCTCGAAATCCTGGAGCGCAATCGTGGCACGGAAAATCTGGCCATTATCGGCATCCATACCGGCGGCGTCTTTCTCGCGGAACGAATCAGGAGCAAGATGGCCGATTGCGAACACGCCGAGCTGTTGGCCGGCAGCCTGGACATTACCCTGTACCGGGACGACTGGAGCCTGATCTCGCAGAATCCCATTGTCAGGAAGACGGATATCGGTTTCCTGGTGGAGAATAAGAAGATTGTGCTGGTTGATGACGTGATCTTCACCGGCCGCACCATTCGGGCCGCCATGGACGCGATTATGGATTATGGCCGGCCCGATTCCATTCAACTGGCCGTTCTCATCGACCGGGGCGGCCGCGAACTGCCGGTGCAGCCCGATTATGTCGGCATGACGGTCGGCGCCGGCCCCCATGAGCGGGTGGATGTGCTCCTCAGGGAAAAGACCGGCCGGGACGAGGTCGTTATTCACGATAAGTAGGGCGCAATTGAAAGTGAACGAGACCATGACGGAAGGACGGCAATATGAAAGATCGGCCTGATTCGAGGCAAGAACCTTTCTCTGATCTTGAACCTATCTGTCGCCGGATCAGGGAAAAGTTAGCGAATTACGATCAATACAATTTCAGCCGCCGCTATAATGATTTTCTGAAGGCCTTTTTCGATCTCTGCCAGGAATATGATTCACTTGATGATTTTTACCGTATTTGTGTTGCCGTCCCTCTCGAGATGACCGGTCTGGACTGTGCGCTTTACCTGCATGGCGTGGGCGGGAAACAGTTGCGGTTAGTCTGCGACAGTGACCGGGGCCTTCTGCGCCAGCCGGAATCGGCTCCTCCCCCCGTCCGTTCGCACCATGAAGCCTGCGAGAACGGGACCTCTTACCTGGTCCCTGTCTACAGCAAGCCGCCGCCCGGCCCGGCCGCCGATACCCTGGGGCATGAGGGCTGGTCCGGGGGGGTCGGGGCCGGCCGCATTTTCGGTATATTGGAGATGCGGCCTCTTGGTGATCTGTCCGATATTGACAAGTTCTTTTTCGTGAAATACGCCAACCGCATCGGCTATAATCTTCATAACCGGCTGATTGCAAAGCAGAATGTCGACCATCTCAAGTTCATCAATAACCTGGTTATGGATATTGAGCATAATGTCATTGTGCCCAATATGTATTTCAAGCATATCTTTAATCAGTTGAAGAAAAAAATTGATGAACTCGACCGGTTGAAGGCGGAAATGCAGCGGATAATCGGTCCGGGTCATGGCCCGGCCGGAGTCAATGCCTGCTTCAGGCAATGCGATGAAATCCAGTTGGATATGCGTTCCTATCATCAGGAATTGGTCAAACATCATGCCAACGTCAGCCTGTTTCTCGAGAGCCTGTTCCGGCGTGAGCATTTTGAACGCGGGCACCTGGTCCTGCGGCCTAAACGCTGTTTTGTCGAGAGGGAGGTGGTCCTGCCGCAGCTTGAACACTATGCCAGCCGTTTGCGGGCCGCCAACGTAACTGTTGATCGCCCGCAAAATATGCAGGAAGAAGAGTTGCAGATCTTGGTCGATGTGGGGTTGCTGTCCCAGGTGTACGCCAACCTTTTTTCCAATGCCGCCAAGTATACCGCTGAAGTTACAGGTCATCACGGTCACCCCCGCAAGGCCATGGCCTATGGCCGGGAACTGGTGGACGATTACCCGGAAAAAGGCAAGCAGGGCATCAAGTTCAATGTTTTTACCACCGGCCCCCATCTGAGCGAAGAGGAGAGAAAAAAACTTTTTCAGGAGGGAATGCGGGGCCATGGCTGTAAGAATATTCCCGGCAGCGGCCACGGTCTTGCCTTTATCAAGCACGTTATTGAGCTGCATGGCGGGAGCGTGGGCTACGAGGCTACTCCCGAGGGCAATAATTTTTATTTTATTCTTCCGGTCCCTCCCCTTGCTTTGCCGCCGGCCCTTACTGGCCCGGCCTCTTGAGCAGCAGCTCCTGCCGCCGGTTGCCGGGTAAATTCTCCGGGCCGTTTTCGCCGTCCTTTACTTCTTATTATATTCAATGAAAAAAAATAGTTCTCCTCTTATTGTTCATACCGACTGGTCACGCGCCTGGGGCGGCCAGGAAATCCGGACCCTGACCGAACTCCGTGAAATGAATGCCCGCGGCTGCCGCACCGGCCTGATCGTCCCTGAAGACAGTGAACTGGCACACCGGGGCCGGCAGGAGGGGATTCCGGTGTACCCGGTCGATTTTTCATCGAAATTCAACCCCGCATCCTGGCTGGCCCTGTTCCGGACGATCCGGCGGATCAGGCCCACGGTCCTGAACACCCATTCCTCGGAGGACTCCTGGATGGCCGGCTGTGCCGCCCGCCTGTGCCGGGTGCCGTTGGTGGTCCGGACCCGGCATGTGCTGGCGCCGATCTCGTCGGCGCTGAGTTATAACGCCTTCCCGCAGGTTATCTTCGCCTGCAGCGAGGCCATCCGCGATCAACTGGTGGAGCAGGGGGTGGCCGCGCGCAAGGTCGTGGTCCAGTCAACGGGAGTTGATGAACAGAGGTTCCGCTTTTCAGAACGGGACCGGCAGGATATCCGTCGTCGATATCATATCGGCGACCAGGATATCCTGGTCGGGAATGTTGCCTTTCTTCGTCACTACAAGGGGCATTCCTTTATTATTAAAACCGCGGCCGCCATGCCCGGGAACTATAAGTTCATGATTGTGGGCGGCGGCCGGGACCAGCCGATGCTGGAAGAACAGATCCGGGCGGCCGGGGTGGAGGATCGTTTTGTCATCACCGGCCACCAGGAGCAGCCGGAAGTCTTTTTTTCCGCCTTTGATATTTTATTTTTTTCCTCTTACGAGGCCGAGGGCATTGCCCAGTCTTTCATCCAGGGTCTCCTGTACGGCATGCCTCTGCTGGTCTGCCGGACGCCGTCCATCCTGGAGCCCCTCAACCATGTTCATACCTATGAGCTTATTGATTACAATGACCTTGACGCGGCCTGCCGGGGGCTGCACGCACTTTCGACCCGGCGCGGCCGGGACCAGCGGCGCATTGACCGGCAGCGGCAGGCCATTGCCGGGAAATACGGTCTGCGGACCATGATGGAGACAATTGTCCGGACCTATGGCGAGCACGGCGTCGCTGTCGGCTGAGCAGCGGCTGCGGACCGCAGGTCCCGGATCGTTCTCCGCCCGCCGGCCGGCCGCTCATTTCCCCTATCTCTTTGACGAAGAAAACATGACTGCTAAATCATCTCGACCGATTGCCGACCGGCCCATGGAACTCCTGGCCCCGGCCGGCAGCCTGGCTGCGTTTGAAGCCGCCCTTGCGGAAGGCGCGGATGCCGTCTATGTGGGAGCGCCCGGTTTCAATGCCCGGGCCCTGGCCAGTGATTTTTCCTTTGCCGAAATGGCGGCGATGATCGACCTGGCCCACCGGTCCGGCAAAAAGCTCTACGTCGCCATGAACAGCCTGGTCAGGGAGGATGAGATCGGCCGGGCCGTGGAAGTGCTCTCCCTGTTCGCCCGTTTGCAGCCCGATGCCTTGATTATCCAGGACCTCGGCTTGTTATATATTGCCCGCCGGTTTTTCCCCACCCTGGTCCTGCATGCCAGTACCCTGATGTCCGTCCACAATTCCCTGGCCGCGGACCAGTTCACGGCCAGGGGCTTTGACCGGGTGGTGCTGGCCCGGGAACTGACCATCGAGGAGATTCGGACCATCTCGCGCCGGAGCGGGGCGGAACTCGAGATTTTCGTGCACGGGGCCATGTGTTTCAGCTATTCGGGATTGTGCATGTTTTCCAGCCTGCATGGCGGCCGCTCAAGTCTGCGCGGCAAGTGCGTCCAGCCCTGCCGCCGCCGTTACGGCTGGCAGCAGAAAAAAAAGGGCGCCGGCCCGGCGGCCGGCTCAGGGAAAGGCGGGGGGTACCTGTTCTCCATGAATGATCTCTGCGGGATTGATCTGCTGCCGGAACTGCGGGCCGCCGGGGTGGCCAGCCTCAAGATCGAGGGACGTCTCAAATCCGTGGAATACGTACGCAAGACAGTGCGCGCTTACCGCCTGGCCCTTGATGTGCTGGACCGCCCGCGGCCGGAACGGATTCAGGCCCTGGCCGCGGCCCATCATCTGCTTGACGAGGCCATGGGCCGCAAACGCTCCACCGGCTATTTCCTGGACAGCCGGCCGGCGGCGGCGGTTACTCCGGCGCTCTCGGGCAATACCGGGCTGCCGCTCGGCCGGGTGGAACGGCTTGAAGGGGGACGGCTGCCGGAGGGCGGGCAAAAGACAATCCTGCATGTGACCCTGCTGGGACCTGTTGCCGTGGGTGACCGGCTCCGGCTCCATGATGAACGAACGGGCGAGCGGCAGAGTTTTACCCTGCGCTCGCTGCTGGGGGCCGGCGGGGCGGTTCAACACGCGGCGGCGGGACAACAGGTCAGCATCGTGGTCACCGGGGCCTTCCCTGCCAGCACGCGGGGAAAGTTTCACGGCTCGCTGTTCCGGGTTGACGTGACTTCCCGCCGGGGCGGGGAACGGCCGGGCAGGAAGTTGCAGGCGCTGGCGGCCAGGAAAAAAGTGATCCCGGACCGCCGTCTGGTGGAGCGGATTCTGAGCGAGCTTTCCTGGCAGCCGGACCGGGTCCGCAAGGTTCGACAGCCGCTTGAGCGTCATCCCGGCAGGGGACGGAAAAAGCAGCAGCAGCCAGCCGGCCGCCGGCCGCCTGAATGGTGGATACGGGTCAAATCCCTGTCAGCGGTCGGGCAGCGGTTTCCGGTCCGCCCTTTCCGGTTTCTCGTGCCGGTGAACAGGGAAACCCTGGCCGGCCGCGCCGGGGGCGGCAAGGCGCACACCATGCAGGCGCGGATTGTCTGGACCCTGCCGCCGGTCATCCAGGAAGGACGGCTGGACTGGTATCGCCAGGCGGTCATGCAGCTCCTGCAGGCCGGGGCCGGGGAGTTTCAGCTTGGTCACTGGTCCCAGGCCGGGTTATTCGCCGGGGTGTCAACGAAATCCGGCGGGCCGCCGGTCCGGCTCTACGGTGATTATACCATGAATATGCTGAACAGCGCCGCCCTGCTGGCAGCCCGGGACCTGGGCCTGGCCGGGGTCCAGTTCGCCCTGGAAACGGACCGGGATAATATGGCGGCGGCCCTGGGCCACTTTGCCGCCGCCGGCAAAAAGCGGGGAAGAGGTTCGGTCCGGATGAAGATCGGAATGTTTGTCTACGGCCGGCCGCCGCTTTTTACCTCCCGGCTGGACAGTGACCATTTCAGTTACGGCCGCCCGTTTGTCAGCCCCATGGCCGAACGGTTTATCCTCGACCACGAGGATGGCCTCACCCATGCCCGCCCGGTTCCGCCTTTTTCGCTCCTGGACCATGCCGCGGAAATTCAGGAACTGGGCGTCAACTACCTGGTTCTTGATCTCGGGACGGGGCAGT
Source organism: bacterium BMS3Bbin14 (assembly GCA_002897615.1). Lineage (GTDB taxonomy): Bacteria > Desulfobacterota > Desulfobulbia > Desulfobulbales > Desulfobulbaceae > BMS3Abin13. The sequence continues at coordinate 133,690 of BDTX01000003.1, read as the reverse complement.
TTAAAAATGAGCTGAGGACCCTGGTCTCATTGCTGCGCGGCCAGGGGCGCAAGCCGCAGGTGCTGGCCGGCAATTTTCAGGGTCATCTCCTGTGAGTGCCGGGCCAGGCCGCGAACGTGGCGGCCCGGGCCTTGACATCGCCCCGGGGCCGGCATCGGCAAGCTTGACAAATTTCAATCCATCCTTTAATACTGCAAGTTTTATTTTTTACTTTTATCCCGTTATGTTCAAGAAGACCCTATGACCAACAAAGAGATAATTTCCCGGCTGTACCAGGTCCTTGCTAAATACAGGGGAAAACTGCTTATCGCCATGCTGGGCATGGTCGTGGTGGCCGGGTTCAACGCGGCCCAGGCCTATATTGTCAAGCCGCTCCTGGATGAAGTTTTTGTCAACAAGGAGCGGCAGCTGCTGAACCTCCTGCCCCTGGTCCTGCTGGCCCTGTTTTTCTTCAAGGGTATCTTCTACTTTTGCTATTCCTACACCCTGGAGTGGGTTGGTCAGCGGGTTATCCTTGACCTGCGCAACCGGATTTATTCCCACGTGAATGACCTGTCGCTCAGTTTTTTTGCCAGGATGAGTACGGGCGAGCTGATCTCCAGGATTATCAATGACGTCACCCTGCTGCAGGGAGCGGTTTCTCATGCCCTGATCCGGGTCCTTCGGGATTTTTTCTCCGTGATCGGGTTGCTCTGCGTTATTTTTTTCATGGACTGGCGGCTGGCGCTCATCTCGCTCATTTTTATCCCCATGGCCACCATCCCGATTGTTGTTTTCGGTAAAAAATTCCGCCGGGTCAGCACCCGTTATCAAAAAAGCGTGGCAGACGCCACCAATATGCTCCATGAAACTTTTGCCGGGACCCGCATCGTCAAGGCGTTCTGCATGGAAGAATATGAGAAAAATCGTTTTGCCGCTAAAATGCGGCAGCTTTTCGATATCCTGCTGACCAATACCCGCTACCAGAGCCTGTCGCACCCGATGGTCGAGTTTTTCGGCGGGGTCGGCATGGCGCTTATTGTCTGGTTCGGCGGCATCCAGGTGCTGAAGGGTAACTCGACGACCGGTACCTTTATGTCGTTTTTGACGGCCATCATCATGCTGTATGAACCGATCAAGGGGGTCAGCAAGATCAATTCCACCATCCAGCAGGGCATGGCCTCCGCCACCCGGATCTTCACGCTGCTGGATGTGAAATCCGATATCCGTGAACGTGCCGACGCCGCCGTGCTGCCGCCGTTCACGAAGAGTATCGAATTCAGGGATGTCTCCTTTCGCTATGGAGACAATCAGCCGATCCTGCACCATGTTTCACTGCGGGTCAGGCAGGGCGAGGTCCTGGCCGTGGTGGGGCCGAGCGGCACCGGCAAGTCGACGCTTGTCAGCCTGATTCCCCGTTTCTATGATGTCTGTGAGGGGGCAGTGATCATCGACGGCCATGATGTCCGGGACGTGACCCTGCACTCCCTCCGCAGTCAGGTCGCCCTGGTGACGCAGCAGACCTTTCTGTTCAACGATACCGTGCGCCACAACATTGCCTATGGGCAGCTTGACTGTGCCGAAGAGGAAATCATCGAAGCGGCCCGTGCCGCCTATGCCCTGGATTTCATAGAGGAACTGCCGGAAGGTCTCGATACGGTCATCGGCGAATCAGGTGCCCGGTTGTCAGGCGGCGAGCGGCAGAGGATCTCCATCGCCCGGGCATTGTTGAAGGATGCCCCGATCCTGATCCTCGACGAGGCGACCTCGTCCCTGGACCTGGAATCGGAACACCAGGTTCAGTCCGCCCTGGAAAACCTGATGAAGAACCGGACCACCATTGTTGTCGCCCACCGGCTTTCCACCATCCGGAACGCCGACCGGATCATCGTCATGAAGGATGGCTGCCTGGTGGAAGAGGGCTGCCACGACGAGCTGCTGGCCCGGCATGGTGAGTATGAAACGCTGTACCGGATGCAGTATGAACGGGTCGGGAGCCAGGAACCGTCAACCGTGAACAGTCAATCCTGAACCGGATGCCGGCCCCCGTGAACCGTCAAAGAATCGGTCAAATCAATTCCTGGTTATTGGCCCTGCTGGCATTCAGCCTGCCCCTTTCCACCTCGGCCATTTCCGTGCTCTCCCTCCTGGTATTGGCCTGCTGGTTTGTCGAGGGAAGGTACCGGGACAAGCTGCGCGAGGTCATCGCCAACCCGGTCTGCATGGCGGTGCTCTTCTACCTGGCCCTTTATGTCGTGGGCCTGTTGTGGAGCGAGAATAAGGCCGCCGGGCTGGCCATGATCGGCCGACAATGGAAACTCCTGCTGCTGCCGGTGTTCATGACCGCCGGCCGCCGGCAGGACCGCCGGCTGTACGCCGGCTCTTTCCTGGCCGGGATGACCGTCGCCATGCTCATAACCTACCTGGTCTGGTTCGGTCTGTTGCACTATGCCGATGTTTCCCCGGAACATCTGACCAAGGGGACCTTTCATGTGGTCTACGATCCCATGCTGGCCTTGGCTATCTACCTGCTGCTGCATGAATTTATCTGGGGCGTGACCAGGGGGTGGCGGCGCTGGTTCGTGCTCGGTCTTGCCGCTCTCATGGTGTTTGATATGTTCATTACCAAGGGACGGGCCGGCCAGATGGCCTTTTTCGTCCTGCTGGGCCTGCTGCTCTTTCAGATCTTGAGAAAAAATATTGTCCTCGCCTGCCTGCTCACCATTTTTGTTCTTCCCGCAACCTTTACGGCCGGTTACCTGTTCAGCCCTACCTTCCACGGCCGGGTGCAACAGGCCCGTTCCGACATCGCCCGCTTTCATGTTGATCCCCGGACTTCCGTGGGGTTGCGGCTGCTGTACTGGAAAAATTCCTGGGAGATGATCAAGAGTGCGCCCTGGTTCGGGGTTGGGACCGGCGATTTTCAGGATGCCTATGCCGAGCTGAACAAAAAATTGTCGCCGCAGGTGGAGGTGACCGATAATCCCCATAACCAGTATGTCCTGGTCCAGTGCCAGCTCGGGTTGCTGGGCCTGGCGGCCCTGCTTGGTATTTTTCTGCTCCAGTTCCGCCAGGCCTTTACCCTGCGGGATGGCTGGGAGAGGATACGGGTCGCCTTTCCTCTCTTTTTTTTAACCATCATGCTGACCGAGTCCTATCTCATCGTTTATGAGACGGGTTTTCTGTTTTCCCTGGTCAGCGCCATTCTCTACCGGCTGCCTTACAGGTTGGATTCAGGTGACAAGGTAGACTGAAGATAGAAGACAGAGACATGAAAATTGCGCTCATCCATAATCAACTGAGTCGTTCCGGCGGCATGGAATCCTATCTGTTCGCCTTGATCAACGGTTTTGCCGCAGCCGGGGACGAGGTTCATGTGCATACCTATGAAGTTGACCGGGATACGGCGCGGTCCCTGCCGTGCATCGTTCACCGGATGCGGCTGGGGTTTCTGCCGCGGCGTTTAAAGAAATACGCTTTTCTGCAGCGCTGCAACAGCCGGTTCGACCGGACGGCCTATGATCTTTCCCTGAGCCTGACCAGGACGGCATGCCCGGACATTGCCGTGATTGGCGGCGTCCATCCTTCCTCGGTCGTCCTCCGGGGCGGGAGCAATGTCTATCGCCGTCTCAACGACCGGCTGGAGACGGCGTTTGAAAGAAAAATGCTGGTCGAGACTCCCCATGTTCTGGCCCATTCCAAGGCCGTAGCCGCAGAGATTAAGCAACACTACACCCTGGATACCGGGAAAATAAAGGTGATCTATCCGCCCGTGGATACAACGGTTTTTCAACCTGTTTCCCGGCAGGTCCTGGAGGCGGCCCGCTTACATTATCGGCTTGCTCCGGGGAAGATGACCTTTTTGTTTCCGTCTCATGACCACCGGCGCAAGGGGCTGCAAGAGTTGCTGGCGGCGTTTGCGGGCCTGGACCCCTCGCGTTACGAGTTGCTGGTGGCCGGCGAGGGGCTGCGGAATTTTTCCAACTTGCCGGCCGGCGTACGGTATATCGGCAATGTTGAGCATCTGGCCGCGGTGTATGGTATAGTTGATTATTCGATCCTGCCGTCCCGTTACGAGCCCTTCGGCCTGGTGATCATCGAGTCCCTGCAGTGCGGCACGCCGGTTCTCGTGACCAGGGGAGCGGGGGCCTCGGAACTGCTGAGCGACGAGGAAGGTGTGATCCTCGACGATAATCGGCCGGAGACTATCAGGCAGGCCATCCTGGACCTGACCGCCAGGCAGGTGCGGCCGGACTTCGTGCAGCGGCACGGCCTGGGCATTGCGGAACATATTGAGCGAATCAAGGCCCTCGGCGCCTCGTGAGGCGGGCGGGGCCGCCCGATAACGGCGCAGCTGCGGCGTTGGCAACAAAGTTGATATCACACCAGGATAATCAACATCGTTGCCGCCTCGAAGGTCTTGCAGGCTCGCTATCTGCACCATTCTCGAACGCTCACGGATTCAGAGAACAATGTTTATTCGCAGAATGAAGAAAATCGCCACCGCCGGTTTTACGTTTCTCGAGGTCATGGTTGCCGTGGCCATTATCGCCATCGCCCTGGTTACCCTGATCGGTTCCCAGTCCCAGAGTGTGTCCATCGCCGGGGAGGCACGTTTCGATATCATGGCCTCCCTCCTGGCCCAGCAAAAGCTCACCGAGATTGAGGCCGGCAATTTTGACGCCCTGTTTTCCGACGGGGGCGATTTCGGCCAACAGTATCCCGATTATCGGTGGCACACGGAAGTGCAGAGCCTGGGCGAAGACGAAACCGGCTTGAGCGGGACCGGCGGCATGCTCAAGATCGTGAACCTGACGGTGACCCGGACCGGCGACGAACGGTCTTCCTATCTGGTCCGGGACGTGGTCATGACCGACCCGGCCGCACAAGAATAATGGTACGTGAAACCGCCTAGTTATATATCCTGTGATGAGTTACAAATAATAATGAATATCCTGCCGGATATTTTATCGCCGCTCAAGGGGCGCCGCGGCATGACCCTGCTTGAGATCATGCTGGCCCTGCTGGTGCTGGCCATGGTCGTTGCCATGGTGACGCTTTCCCTCTCCGGCAGTCTGAACGTGGTGAGTGAGACGCGCAAACAGGGAGAACTGTACCACCAGGCCCAGGTCGCCCTGGAGCGGATCAGCGATGATCTTGCTTCGGCGGTTATGACCAATGACGTCCGTTTCCAGGGGAAGAGAATGGCAATCGACGGCCGCCGGGCCGACAGCCTGCGGTTCGCCTCCATGGCCCATATTGTTTTTGATCCGAAGCATGACCATCCGGGCATGGCGGTTATTTCGTATACGGTTCGTCCGGACCCCGGGAACAGCGGCGATCTTGTTCTGCTCCGGGCCGATCGCCTGTTGAGGCCGCCGGTGGAACAGGGCGGCAACAGTGAGGGGGACAAAGGGTTCCTGCTTTGCAACGGACTGCGTTCCGTTCGTTTCAGTTTTACGAATAAAAGCGGCGAGAAGTCCGACTCCTGGGGCGCCGCCCCGGAAGATGAAAAAGACATGGTGCCCCGGCCGCTCCCGGTCACCGTTACCTGTACCCTGGAGTTCTGGCTTGATCGGGATAAGAAAACATCACTGACCTTCAGCACCAGCGTCCTGCTCCCCGTGGGATTGATTCAAGCCGAGAGAGGCGGGGGGGGAGGATCATGATACTTCGTGACCGGTCGGGCATGGCTCTTCTGTTGACCCTGTTGGCGGTCAGTTTCCTGGTGGCGGTTACCGTGCAGCTTGCTTCCACCGTCAACTGGCAGATGCAGGCGGCGCACAATCTGCGCGACAGTGTCAGGCTGAAGGCCATGGTCCGTTCCGGCCTCAACCTTGCCCGCGCGGCCCTGGCGGCCGACCAGCGGCAGAATAAATTCGATTCCCTTGATGATGAGTGGAACCGCCTGGACCCGGCAACCCTGTCGTCTCTCTTCGGCCGGGGCAAGCTCTTGGTCAGGGTTATCGACCAGTCGGGCCTGCTGCAGGTAAATGCCCTTGTGTCCCAGGAGAAAGATGGTATAAAACGTCGGCAACAGGAGAAGCTCCAGTCTGACCTGTGGATTCGTCTCCTGACCTCGGGCCGTTTCGCCATCGAGTCGGAAGACGAGGCTGTGGTTCTGGTCGACTCGATAAAAGACTGGATTGACAAGGATGATGAAGTCCGTGACCATGGCGCCGAAAGCGCTTATTACCAGGGCCTTGATCCGCCTTATTCCGCCCGCAACGGCCCGGTCGAATATCCGGAGGAATTGCTGCTCGTGCGGGGCATGACCAGGAAACTGTTTTACGGCGATAAAGAACACGCCGGACTTGCTGAATATTTGACCATTGCCGGCCGGGACGGTAAGATAAACATAAATACCGCGCCCCTGGCGATACTCCAGGCCCTGGCCCCCGGCATCACCAAGGAAGCCGCCGGCAAGCTCATTGACTTTCGGCGGCAGAAACGGAACCTGGACCTGCTGACCCGTCCTGACTGGTATCGCCAGGTTCGCGACTTTCCCGATGATATCGTCCTGGACCGGAATATCATGACCGTGGTCAGCCACTGTTTCCTGGTGGCGGTCACCGCCACCGGTGATGACGGCATGGTGAGGACCGGCAGCGGGATCATCCGGCGGGATGACCGGCACCGGCAGACACTGCTATACTGGAAAGTAGAGTAGGAAGGCATGAAACGAAGAATACTTGGTCTTGACATCAACGATGATCTGCTCGCCGCCGTGGTCGTTGAGCGAAAGGCCGGGGACAGGCAGATCATATCCTGCGGCTATGTCCGGCTCGATGACCAGGATTCAATTCCCGGTCAGCTTCCCGCCCTGCTCGAACAGGTCGGCTGGCAGGGAGGTGACTGTCTCTGCGGCATCTCCCTCGTTGGCTGCAGCCTGAGAAATCTCACCCTCCCCTTTACCGATCAGAAAAAGATCAGGCAGGTCCTGCCTTTTGAGCTGGAAGACCAGCTCCTTACCCCGGTCAGCGAACAGGTCCTGGAGTATATCGTGGCCGGAACGTCCGCGGGGGCCAGTCACCTGTTGATTGCGGGGCTGGAAAAAAAATCCCTGCAACTGTATCTGGACGGCCTCGTCCGCGCCAATCTGAGCCCGGAAACGGTTACCCTGCGGACGATGGTCCTGGCGGAACAGTTCCTGGGAAGCGGTGAAAGCGGTGATTTCCTCATGCTTGATGCCGGACTGCATGCCATGAACATGGTCATCTGTCACCATGGTCGTATTGTGTTTATCCGCCGTCTGCCCTATCCGGACAGGATGTTTACCGTTCAGCCTTTTACCTTCCGGGACGGCAGGGCGGGTATCGCCCATCATGACGAGGCCGTATCCTGTATTGCCGGCCTCTGTGACGCGGTGCGGTTGAGCATGGACTTTTTCCGGCTCGACAGCGGTTTCGATATCGCCCCGGAGCAGGTGATCCTGACCGGCTGCATGGCCCAGGCCGAGGTCTTCCCGGCAACCATCCAGGCGGAACTCGGCCTGGATGCCTCGGTAGGGGACCTGCGGCGCGATGCCGGCGTCACCGTCAGGAGAGAGGCGGCGGAACAATGGCAGCCGGCCTGTCTCGATCATGCCCTGGCCCTGGCCCTGGCCGGTCTGAAGAAAAAGCCGCCGGTTAATTTTCGGAAAGATGAGTTTGCCCCGAAAAAGATATTTTTTGCCACCAGGCGGCACTTGCTTGCCGCCTCGATCCTGCTGGCGCTCATGGCCGGCGGGGGACTGGTCCTGTTCTGGATGCATTACCTGACCCTGCAGGAGCGGAATGCCGCCCTGACCGGGCAGATGACGGCCATCTACAAGGAAACGTTTCCTCAGGCGACCCGGATCGTCGACCCGCTGATCCAGATGCGGGCCGGACTCAGGACGGTGCAGGACCCGGCCGCCGCCATCCCGGTTTTTTCCGGCGATAAAAGGGTATTGAATATCCTGGCCGACATTTCGGCACGTACTCCGAATGTCCTGAAAATACATGTCGCCCGCCTGGTTATCGACCAGAAAACAGTGGTGATCAAGGGGACAACGGATAGCTTTAACAGTATCAACATCATGCGCGGCAGCCTCGGGAGATCGCCCCTCTATGACGAGGTCAAGATCGTTTCGGCCACCGCGGACAAGGACAAGGGGTTGGTTCGTTTTGCCCTCCGGCTGCATCTTGGAGGGGCGTCATGAAACAGCTCGCCCGCCGGGAGCGGCTCGCCCTGATCGCGGGCGGCGTATTCGTGGCGCTTTTCGTGGTGATACAGTTTGGTGTCTTTCCGGTCCTTGATCACTGGCACCGGTTGCAGCGGGATATTGACGTCCACGGCAAGGCCGTTGTCGAGATGCGTGACCTGCAGTCGCGTTACCGCCGGCTGCATGGGAAGGCCAATTCGCTGACCCGGCAGCTGAGCCGCCGGCCGCCGGATTTCAGCCTCTTTTCTTTTCTGGAAAAGACGGCGGCCCAGGCCGGGGTCAAACAGAGCATCGCCTATATGAAGCCGTCGGCGACCACCGATGACGGGGCCTTGCAGGAGATGCTCGTCGAGATGAAGCTGCAGGCGGTCAGCCTGCAGCAGCTGGTTGATTTCCTGCGGCTCGTCGAGTCGCCGGAAAACGTGGTGGCCATCAAGCGGATTGCCATTCAGCAGAATACGAAAGAGGAGTCAACCCTTGACGTGATTATGCAGGTGGTCAGTCTTAAACTCGCAACTGCTGCCGCCGGTGAGCAGGAGTCGCGCTAGGTGAAGGCCGGAATGATCCGCAAAATTTTCGCAGCCCTCGGTTACCTGGGCTATACGCTTGCCGTTCTGGCCCTGCTCCTCTGGTTTCTTTTTCCGGCCGCCAGTGTCCGGGCGTGGCTGGAGACGCAACTTGACGGACTCAACCCGGCGCTGACCTGGAAGATCCGGGGCCTGGGTTTCACCTTGCCCGTGGGGCTGGTGGCAACGGACATCCGCATCAGCAACGGCGACCAAACTACGCCGCTTCTGCGCATCGACCGGCTTGCCGTCAGGCTGGACCCGGCGGTGCTGCTGGCGAATAAAAAAGAAGTCCCCTTGTCATATACTCTGCAAACCCTTGGCGGCACGGTAAAAGGCAAGGCCTTTGTCGCCCGGGCCGGGAGCGGTATGAGATGTTCCGGAACCATGCGGAACCTGCAGATCGGCCGGATGACAGGGGTCTGGCGGGAAATGGGGCGAACCGCGGCCGGCAGCCTTTCGGGAAGGTTTACCTGGCAAGGGGAGTGGCGGCGGCCGGCGCTCGGCGCCCTGCAGGCCGATATTGTCCTGAGCTCCGGCGATATCGGCCTGCAACGGCCCATCCTGAGCCTCGACCGCCTGAAGTTCAACCGCATGAGCGTCAAGGTCTCCCTGGAGAATGGGGTCGTGACCTTGGCGGACGGCAAGGTGGGGTCCCGGCTTTTTTCAGCCGGGTATGGCGGCACAGTTACCCTGATGCCCTATTTCCAGGAGAGCGGCGTCAACATGCGGGGGTTCCTGGCTCCCCGCCCCGAGCTGCTCAGCCGGTTGCATGATGACGCGGCCGTATCGTTGATCCGGGAGCAGCTGCAGGACGGCAAGTTGTCGTTTACGGTCAGCGGCACCCTGCTGGAACCCGGTATCCTCTTTCATGGGATATCCGGGGTAATCGATGGTGTTATCGAGAGGAGCGCGAGATAGCCGTGATCCGGGTTGTTGTCAAACTGGTGCTTATTTTCGTTCTGGTTTACGCCGGGGTGGCCGTGTGGTACGGTCGCCTCGAGGACACGCTGCGCCAGGACATGCGCTCACACGAAACCGTGATTCAGCGGCAGCGCGGAAGGACGACTAAAATCTTGCGGCAGCGCCCGGATTATAGAATAATAATTAAAAGGAATATTTTCCAGGCTGTTATCGGGGCCGAGCCGGGCGGGGATGAATACCTGGAGCCCACGGCCCTCAAGCTTTCGTTGATGGGCACGGTCTCCGGCACCAAAAGGGACGCCCGGGCGATTATCGTTGACGAGCAGAAAAAGAAGCAGGATCTCTACAAGATAGGAGATTCTGTCCAGGGTGCGTTGATTCAAAGTATTGAACGGGGAAAGGTCATCCTGCAGGTGCATGGTCGCCGCGAGGTCCTGCTTCTCAAGGAGCGTCAAGGCGGGCGGCCGGGCCGGCGGCAGCTGCCGCCGGAGCCGCTGATGAGAAGCCTGAGGGCCCGGCTGACCGGGACCGGGGAAGAACGGCTGGTGCCGCGCATTCAGCCCCGTCGTCGTTCCCGTTACCGGCTGCCCCTCTCTGGCCGGGAAGAACGGGGCGGGGTGGAAAAGGCGGCCGGGCCGGCAGCCGATGATTCGCTGCCGCCGGAGTCCCGGGATAATGGCCAGGTGCCCGATTCCGGGGAGTTTTCTAATGAGTAGCAATCATGGAGAATGATTTGAAAAACATGGACGGATTCACGGTGTCCCGCCTTCCTGGCCGTCTTGGCCGGCTTGTGGCGCCGATATTGGTCTTGTGCTGCTTCCTGGTTTTATTCTCCGGCCCGGGGGCCGTGGCGGCTGAACAGGTGTCGCACCAGGCGAAACAGAGCCAGGCGAAACAGCACCAGGTAAAACAGCACCGGGTAAAAAAAAGCCAGGTAAAACAGCGCTATGTCACTATTGATTTCAATGATGTTGATATCAATCTTTTTATTAAATACATCAGCGAGTTGACCGGCAAGAATTTTGTGGTGGACCGGGCGGTCAAGGGCAAGGTAACCATTCTCTCTCCCACCAGGATTTCCGTGAAAGACGCCTATCGCGTTTTCGAATCCGTCCTTGAAGTGCATGGTTATACCACTGTCTCCAGCGGCTTGATCATTAAAATCGTCCCGGATGTCGAGGCCCGCTCCAAAGGCATCCCCACTATCCGGCAGGGGGGCACGGTCTATCCCGGGGACAAGATGGTCACCCAGTTGATTCATCTCAAGCATGCCAGTCCCGAGCAAGTGAAAAAGATGCTGGCGCCGCTGGTTTCAAGGACCAGCGTGGTGATTGCCAGCCCCGATTCGGGGATGCTGATTATTACGGATGTGCAGTCGAATATCAAGCGGTTGCTGGGGATTATCAAGGCGATCGATGTGCCGTCAATCGGCGAGGAACTGCTTGTCCTGCCGCTGCAGCATGCCTCGGCCGTCAATCTCGCCAAGTCCGTGGACCAGCTTTTCCGGCAGCAGGTGAGACGGCTTCGGCGCCGGGAAATAATAAAAATTATCCCCTATGAGCGGACCAACTCGCTTATTATTTTGGCCTCCAAAATCAATGTCCGGAAGATCAAAAGGCTGGTTGCCCGGCTTGATGTCGAGGTGCCGAAAGGCACGGGTAAAATCAAGGTCTATTACCTGCAGAACGCCAATGCCGAAGAACTGGTCAAGGTGTTGACCAATCTGCCGGCCGAGTCCAAGGGCTCGAACAAGCAAAAAGGCCGGGCGCCGCTGATATCACAAAATGTAAAGATCATGGCGGACAAGGAAACGAACTCCTTGATCATCATTGCCCCGCGAGACGAATACTCGGTTATTGAGGATGTCATCAAAAAACTCGATGTCCCCCGGCGCATGGTGTACATGGAGGCCCTTATTATGGAGGTCCATGTCAACAAGTCGTTTAATATCGGCGTGCAGTGGGGCGGCGGCGGCAACTTCGCCGATAAAACGGGCCAGGTATACAGTGGCTTCAGCGGCAACCCCGCCCCGAACCAGTACGATGTCCTCAAGGGACTGCAGCAAAGCCCGGCCGTGCTGCCGGCCGGTTTCTCCTTCGGCATCCTGAAACAGGGGGTAAAAATCGGTAACGTTTATTTTCCCAATCTTGGCGCCGTCCTGCAAGCCTACAAGAATGATTCCGATGTCAATATTATCGCGACTCCCCAGATCCTGACCACCGACAACCAGAAGGCCGAAATCAAAGTCGGGGAGAATGTCCCGTACATAACCAGCAAGAACACCACCAACTCCCAGCAGGATTATACCAACTACGAGTACAAGGATGTCGCCACGACCCTGGACATTACGCCCCAGATCAACCAGTCGGACCTGGTGCGCCTGAAGATCGGCGTCGAGGTCATCAAACTCAAGAATCCCAATGATCGCAGCGGCCATCCGACGACCTTCAAGAGAAGCGCCCATACCACGGTCGTGGTTCATAATAACGAAACCGTCGTTATCGGCGGCATGATCGGCCAGGATACTTCCGTCGGGGAGTACAAGGTCCCCCTGCTCGGTGACATCCCTATCCTGGGCTGGCTCTTTAAGAGCCATACGAATTCGAAGGAAAAGACCAATCTTTTCATCTTTATTACTCCGCACATTGTCGAGAATTCGGCTGAACTTGCGGGGATGTATTATGAGAAGCGTAAAAATATCATGCAGCACGTCCAGCCGGGAGCAAGCAACATCCCCGCTGACTTCTTTTACAAAAAACCGGATCCGGAGAATTCCATGGCGCTGTCGGATATCGGTTTCTCCGAGCTCAGGAAAAAAGAGTATGGCAAGGCCCGGCAGTACTTTGAAGAGTCCCTGGCTGTTGACCCTGATAATCCCTACGCCCTGTTGAACATGGGGGTTGTTTTAGAACATGAGGGCAACCGGGAGCAGGCCGCGGCCATGTACCGCAAGGTCCTCAAGGTGCGGGCGGCGCAACCGGCCGGGAAGGGGAAGGCTGCGGCCAAGGCTGCGGCCGGGCGGGGCCTGGGCCTGCGCAAAATGGCCGAGGACAATCTCAAACGTCTGCACCTGCCGGTTAAACCTCAATCCGGGCCGCAGTCCTCCGCGACGCCGGTGCCAAGGCCGGCCCCATGAAATCGCTTGGTCAGGTCCTGGTCGAGACCTGTGGGCTGAGCCCGGAGATCATTGAGCAGGGCCTCGTCATTCAGCGGGAAAAAGGCGGCCGGATCGGCGAGATTTTGGTCCAGCAGAAAAAAATTACCCCGGCGGACCTGCTTGCCGCCCGCAGCCGGCAGTGCGGTCTGGAGTTGCTGCCGATGCTGCCCCGCAATCTCAATCCGTTCTTTACCGGCAAGGTCCCCATTCAGTTTTTAAAAAAGTTCAAGATGATCCCGGTGGCCACCGCCGCTGAGTCCTATATCGCCCTGGCCGAGCCGTTTTTTTTCCAGCAGGTGGATGATCTGCAGCGGATCCTGCACTGGGAGGGGATGAAGACGGTCCTGGCCCCGCAGGAGGAGATTTTCCTGGCCATTAATGCCGCCTATGACCGGAGCAGCCGGGACCATGCCGATCAGGTCATGCAGGACATGGACGAAGAGGATCCGGAGGCAATCATCTCCGAGATCGAGGAAACGGCCGATCTCCTCGATGATACCAGCGATGCCCCGGTGATCAAGCTGGTCAACCTCATGCTCTCCCAGGCCGTCCGCGATAATGCCAGTGATCTCCATATTGAGCCGTACCAGGATATGGTCAAAATCCGTAAGCGCGTCGACGGGATCCTCTACGATATGTACACCCCGCCGAAGCATGTCCAGTCCAAGCTGATTTCCCGGATTAAAATCATGGCCAAGCTGGATATCGCCGAGAAACGGCTGCCCCAGGACGGCCGGATCGAGATCCGTATTGCGGACAAGAATGTGGATATCCGGGTCTCCACCCTGCCGACGACCTGGGGAGAGCGGGTGGTCATGCGGCTGCTTGACAAGTCAAACGTGCTGCTGTCGCTCACCGAACTCGGGATGTCCGAAAACAACTTGGACACCTTCCTCAAACTGATCAAGGCCCCCCACGGCATTATTCTGGTCACCGGCCCCACCGGCAGCGGCAAGACGACGACGCTCTACTCGGCGCTCACCATCCTCAACAAGCCCGACATCAATATTATCACGATTGAAGATCCGGTGGAATACCAGATCAAGGGAATCAGCCAGGTCCAGGTCAATCCCAAGATCGACCTTACCTTTGCCAATGGCCTGCGGACCATCGTCCGCCAGGACCCGGACGTCATCCTGGTCGGCGAGATTCGTGACCTGGTGACGGCGGAGATCGCTATCCAGTCCGCTCTTACCGGTCACCTGGTGTTTTCGACCCTGCACACCAATGACGCGGCCAGTGCGGTTACCCGGTTGATCGATATGGGAATCGAGTCCTTCCTGGTCTCATCATCGGTCAATGCCATCGTGGCCCAGCGGCTGCTGCGGAAAATATGCGGGCATTGCGCGGAACCCTATACTCCCAGCCGGGAGTATCTGGCGCAGGTCGGCCTGACTCCGGAGGAGCTTGGCGACCACCCCCTGTACCGGGGGAAAGGATGCCCTGAATGTTTGAATACCGGGTATCAGGGGAGAGTCGGTATTTTCGAGTTGATGGTTATGGATGAGGACCTGAGGAATTTTATCCTGACAACGTCGGACTCGAACCAGATAAGAAAACGAGCCCTGGAATCAACGACCGGCGCCATGCTGACCTTGCGGCAGGACGGTCTGCAAAAGGTCCTGGCGGGCCTGACCACGCTGGAAGAGGTTTTCAGGGTCACTTGACAGTGCCCGCCCAGAAACGGTCTTTTTGCCCGATCTCGGCGTTATGCTCAAAAAATAATCCTCGGAATATCATTTATATGCCTACGGTTATTTTTTTCGCATGCCTTGATCTCGAACAAAAATCCTCGTTTCTGGACGGACACTGGTAAAGGCCTCTACTTGATCAGCTGGTTCATCTCGAAGATCGGCAGCAGGATGGAGATGACGATAAAACTGACGATCAGGCCCATGACCAGGATCATCACCGGTTCGATCATGGTGGTCATGGCCATGATCTTGGTTTCGACTTCTCTTTCATAGTTGTCGGCGACTTTGTTCAGCATTTTTTCCATGGCCCCGCTCTGTTCCCCCACCGCCAGCATCTGCACGAGCATGGGAGGAAACCATTTGCTCTCTCTCAGGGTCTCCGACAGGCTGCCCCCTTTTTCCAGGTGCTCCATTGCCTCGTCAATGACCTCGGCGAGCAGGATATTATTGAAAATATTTTTGACAATACCCAGGGAGGTAATGAGCGGGACCCCTGACCGCAGCAGGCTGCCGAGGGTTCGGCCGAGGCGGGCGGCGGCGATTTTCATGTTCAGGTCGCCGAGCAGCGGCAGGCTGAGTTTCAGCCGGTCCCATGTCCGTCTGCCGCGGGGCTGGCGAATAATATAACGGACCAGGAAGGCAATGCCGAGGAGCAGGGCGAGGACCAGCCACCAGTAAGCCTGTAGAAAGCTGCTCAGATTGATGAGGATAATGGTCGGCAGCGGCAGGACCTGCCTGGTGTCGGCAAAGACCTTGGTGATGGTGGGCACGACAAAGGTGATAAGGATGAAGAGCACGACCGTGCCGACCAGGGCCATGAAAATCGGGTACATCAGGGCGGTCGAGATTTTTGACTTCATGGCCTGCTGGTTTTCACCGAATTCGGCCAGTTGCTCCAGGACCACCTCCAGGGAGCCGGAGGCCTCGCCGGCTCTTACCATGTTGATATATATTTTTGAAAAAAGGCGCGGGTGTTCCGACAGGGCGGCGGTGAGGGAATTGCCCTCGTTCACCGCATCCTTGATCTGGGCGATGATTTTTTTCAGGCTCTGGTTGGTGGTCTGTTCGATCAGTCCGTTCAGCGCGGGAACCAGGGGGATGCCCGCCCCCAGCAAGGTGGCAAGCTGCCGGGTAATTACGTTGATTTCCTGCTGCCGGACCGGCTGGGTCAGGTGCAGAGAGGCGAATTCGCGTCCTTTTTCCGTCCGGGACACCGGCACCGTCTCCTGGATGTCGACGGGATAGTTGCCGGTATGGCGAATTTTCTGCCGGGCTGCGGCCAGGCTGTCCGCATCGATGATGCCTTTCAGCTTTTTACCCGAGGAGTCCAGGGCGGTATATTCATAGACCGGCATGATTGCGAATGAGGCGGAATTTCTGTTGAGCTTTGAGAGATAAATATTAATATTGATCTTGATTGACTTATTATACAAGTTGGCGGTCCGCTTGGAAATAGAAAACAAATTTTGTACAAGTTCACCTGCACCTCATCTTCGCCCGTTTTGGCCTCCTCACATCCGCCAAGGATAGATTCGGAGTCCCGAACGAACGAATCTAAAGCACAGGTGAACTCGTACGGGCTGAGTATTCCCCGAGGTTGTCGCCCCTGGTGATCTGTTAACAAATTTTGTTCCGGCTGGCGGAACCGCATTGCCGGGCGGCAGCCGTTCAACCTGAATCAGTGAGCGTTCGGGAACGGTGCAGCTGCAAGGCGGCAACGATGTCGATTATCCTGATGTGATATCAACGAGTTGCCAACGCAGCAGATGTGCCGTTATCGGGCGGACCGCAGTCCGGCGCGGTGAAGGCAATAAAATGAGCTTATTGGAAAATAATACAATAAATTCCATCTATTGCATGGAGTGTCATCTCAAGCCGTCACGGATTCAGGGTTCAAGGCAATTGCAGGCCTGGCCGCCGCCGCAGTTTGCAGGTCGGTCTTGATGTGATATGATCATGCCTGTTCAGGCGGCGTGGAATATCTGCCGTTTACCGGAGAATTTCAGGAGGAACCAGTGAAGATTTCCATTACCTATTGCAGCCAGTGAAACTACAAGCCGCATGCCTCCAGTTTGGAGCAGGAATTGAAACAGGAGTTCGGCCGTGAAATCGACGAGGTGGAGCTGATTGCCGGCTCCGGGGGAGTCTTCGAGGTTGTCGTGGACGGAACGCCGGTCTTTTCCAAGAAGCAACTGCGCCGTTTCCCCGAACCGGGCGAGATCGTCCGGCTCATCAGACGTTGAAGGCGAGGTCGTTTCGAGGAGGGGCCGGCCGCGCTATTCGCCGGTAGGGCCGGGGTGGTTTTGTTTGCAGAAGTCGGCAAAATCCTGAATCAGTTTTTCGCCGTCGCGGGGGCGGATTTCGAGAAATCGGCTGAAGCTGATGATTCGGTCGATGATTTCCTGGGGCGCGGCATGTTCGACCCGGCAGGCTCCCTGCTCGGCAAGGTCCTTGTCAACGGCCAGGACGGAGACGAAAAAACGCTTGAGCGCATTGTGCCGCCGGACGACGTCTTCGGCCGCCCGGCGCCCGGTGTCGGTCAGGCTGATGGCCTCGTAGGGGGCATAGTTGATCAGTCCTTTTTTGGCCAGGGAGCGCACGGCCTCGGTAACGGAAGCGCCGCTGACGCTGAGGCGGGCGGCAATATCTTTTCCCCGGGCCACCTCCTTTTCGGCCACAATATTGTAAATGGCTTCGATGTAATCCTCAAGGCTGGCGCTGAGCTTGAATTGCTGTCCCATGTTTTCACCTGCTCACACCTGTCTGAAAACAGGGGCGCGTTGTGGAGAGCCGCTTTGTTTGACCTTTATTTATCGGCATAATCAGGAAGGTACCTGGCGCCCATGGCGTCGTCAAGGAGAATGTCCCGTGCCTGTCGGCAATTTCCGGCAGGTCACGGGGCGATGGTAAAAGATGCTGCTTGAACTGCGAATAGAAAACATGGCGTTGATTGATTCGCTTCAGCTCGATTTTGCGGGGCGAGGGAGTGGTCTGACCGTATTCACCGGGGAAACCGGGGCCGGGAAATCCATCATCCTGCAGGCTATTCATCTCCTGGCCGGCGGCCGGGGCGCTTCTTCGTGCATCCGCGGTGATTGCGACCGGGCGGTCGTTGAGGCCTTTTTTGTCGTCGGCGAGGACCAGCCTGAAGTCCTCGGCCTCTTGCGGGAGCACGGGATCGAGTACAATGGCGGCTGCATTGTCAGGCGTATTTTCACCAGAAACGGGCGCAGCCGGTTTTACGTGAACGACCGGCTGGTCACCTCCCGGCTGGCCGGAGCCCTGACCGAAAACCTGGTCAATATCGCCTCGCAGCACGATCACCAGCAACTGCTCGTTGCCCGTCGGCATCTTGATTTTCTCGACAGTTTTGGGGAACTGTGGGAGCAACGCCTGGAGTTCAGCCGGATTTACGGCCAATGGCAGAACCTTTCCGCCAGGCTGCACGAGCTGCGACAACAGGAACAGGACAAGGAACAACGCCGGGATTTTTTGAGCTACCAGCTCCGCGAGATCAGGGAGGCGGAGATCACGCCGGGAGAGGATACGGAACTGGTGCACGAGCGGGACCGGCTTAAATCGTCGGCCACGCTTGCCGACCTTGCCGGCAGGAGCCACGAATTGATTTATACAAAAGTATTGGAACATCTGCCCCAGATCCGCAAGAACATGGAGCAGGTCGCCGCCCTGGATGGCAGCGCTGGCGAGCTGGCCGAAAGGATCGGCTCCGCGTGCTTCGAGGTGGAAGACCTGGAGCTGGCCCTGCGGGAGTATCGGGACGCCATTCCCAGGGATTCGTCACGGCTGGAAGATATTAACGAGCGGCTGGGGGTGTTGAAGCAGTTGCAGCGCAAATATGGCCAGTCTCTGGAGGAGGTGGCGGCCTTTGCCGACCGGGCGGAGCAGGAGCTGGCCTCGCTGGACAGCGTGGAACGGGAGCTGGCCTCGGTGGCCGGTGAAATTGAAAAGTTGAGCGCGGCGGCCTTGGCCAAGGCCGCCGAACTGAGCCGGACCCGGCGCCGGGCCGCGAAAAAGTTGAGCACGGCCATGCGGCAGGAGCTGGCCTCGCTCAGCTTCCCCCAGGCGGTCTTTGAGGTTATCGTCACCGATTCGCCGGGCAAGGGCATGGAGGCGTTGCACCCGACCGGCCGGGAACTGGTTGAATTTTTCTTTTCCGCCAACCCCGGTGAGCCGGCCCAGCCCCTGGTCAAGGTGGCCTCGGGCGGGGAGCTGTCACGGTTGATGCTGGCCATGAAGTGTCTGCTGGCCCGGCGCGACCAGGTTGATACGGTCATTTTCGACGAGGTTGATGCCGGTATCGGCGGCAAGGCGGCCGAGGCCGTGGCCCGCAAGATCGGCGAGCTGTCCGGTCATCACCAGGTTATCTGCATTACCCATCTCCCCCAGATCGCGGCCCGGGCCGCGGAACATTTCATGGTGGCCAAGAACGTGCATGACGGCCGCACCTTGACTGCCATCACCTCTCTCGGCGCCGAAGAACGGGTTATGGAGCTCGCCCGAATGCTTGGTGGTGATTCACTGACGCGGCAGACCCTGGCCTATGCCAGGGAACTGCTTGAACTCAACTCAAACCGGGAGGTGTAATGAACCGGGTTACTGCGATCGTTCTTCTTTCCGGGGGGCTTGATTCCCTCCTCTCCTGCCGGATTATGGCGTCTCTTGATGTCCGGGTCGTGGCGCTTAAATTCGTGACGCCCTTTTTCGATGTTGATCTCCTGGACCGGGAAGATGAATATCGCGCCCGGATGCTGGAAAAATATGGCATTGATGTCCGGCTGGTGGATATCGGCCGGGAGTATATCGAGCTGCTCAAAAATCCCGAACACGGCTATGGCAAGCATTTCAACCCGTGTATTGACTGCAAGATTCTCATGCTGACCCGGGCGCGGCAACTGATGGCGGAGCATGGCGCTTCTTTTCTGGTGACCGGCGAGGTGCTGGGCCAGCGGCCGATGTCGCAGCGCCGTGATACCCTGCGGGTCATCGAACGGGAAAGCGGCTGCGAAGACCTCCTGCTGCGGCCGCTCTGCGCCGGACTGCTCGAGCCGACTCTGCCGGAGCGCGAGGGGTTGGTTGACCGGCAGCGGCTGTACTCCTTCAGCGGCCGCAGCCGCAAGCAGCAGATCCGGCTGGCCCGGGAATTAGGCATTGATGATTATCCCGCTCCGGCCGGCGGCTGCGTTTTGACGGACCCTGCTCTCGGTCCCAGGATCAAGCGATTTTATGCCGATCGGGCCGGGGCTGGCCCAGGGACGATTACAGGAAATGATATCCGGTTATTGCTCGTGGGACGTCAGTTCCGCCTGCCGGGAGATCACTGGTTTATTCTCGGCCGGAACGAGAAGGAAAACGAAAAATTGATCCAGCTGCGCGGGGAAGGTGACTGGCTCCTGGAGGCGGTCGATCTGCCGGGGCCGACCGCTTTGTTGCGCGCGGCGGAACAGGGCCTGGCCGGGACCCCGGCGGAACCGGAGATTGCCGGGCAGGCCGCCGGTCTGGTGGTTCGTTACGGCAAAAAGATTAAGGGGCGGCCGCAGTCGGTCGAGGTCCGGATCGATACCGGCCATGGCCGGAGAATACTCTCCGCTGAAGCGCTTGACGACGAGATTTTCCGGGCCTGGCAGGTTTAAGGGGGGAGAGGCAGAGCTTGGTTATTCTTCAAAGACCTCGGGTTTATGGCGAATAATACGGGCATCAATCATATACACGACATCCTCGGCAATATTGGTGGCATGGTCGGCGATTCGTTCCAAATGCCGGCCGATGGAAACCGAGTGCAGAAAACAGTTAATGTGCTCCATATCCTTTGACAGCGCCTCTATTACCCGAACGTACATTTCCCGGTTCAGGGTATCCATGGCATCATCCTCGGCACGGACAAGATGAGCAAGACGGACATCCATGTTAACTACCGCGTCCATGCTCTGCGAGAGCATGCTTTCGGCCTTGATTGCCATCTGATAGACATCAAAGGGGATTGTAAAATCTTTCTGGGTACTGAGAAAAGCTGAACGTTCCGCAATATTGACCGCCAGGTCGCCGATTCGTTCCATGTCGTTGTTGATTTTAAGGATCGCGATGATGAATCGCAAATCAATGGCTACCGGTTGGTAGAGGGCCAGCACTTGCAGGCAGTCCTCCTCGATATCCACCTCCATTTCATCAACCTCGGCATCGCCTTGGATCACGGCCTGCGCAATTTCGTCATCGCCGTTGATTACCGACATGGTAGCCTGATAGACACGGTCCTCAACCAGGCTTGACATGGAAATAACCTTTTCTTTCAGTTTGTCGATTTCGCGTTGCAGATGTTTGGACATATCTCAACTCCTTGGGGTCCGCTCAAAAATAACTTCAGTTTTTTTGCCTCCTCCTGAATCCGTGAGCGTTCGAGAACGGTGCAGATGCAAGGCGGCAACAATATTGATTATCCTGTTGTTATATCAACTGGTTGTCAACGCAGCAGAGGCGCTGTTCCCGGGCGCCTGGAGTCCACGCAGGTCAGAACAAAAAAATTTCATTTCCGGACAGATACAACCTAACCCTGATTTTATTTTTTTCGTATCACCACGAGAGAGAAGCACTGAGATGGTATATAAACGGTCTGCCGCTAAATAATGATACCAGATTAAGGCATTAAAGAAAGAGGAACATCAATCCTCGGATAAAATATCTGACCTGAATCCGTGAGCGTTCGAGAACGGTGCCGATGCAAGGCGGCAACGATGTTGATTATCCTGGTGTGATATCAACGAGTTGCCAACGCAGCAGCTGCGCCGTTATCGGGCGGACCGCAGGGCGGCGCGGTGAAGAGTATAAAATGCATTTATTTGTCAATAATGCAACAAATTCCACATATTGCCTATAGTATAATCTCAAGCCGTCACGGATTCAGGTCTACCCCTGGTCCGGGACCAGTCCGCTTTGCTCCGCCGCCTTTGCATATTTCAACCATGTTACTTGCCCATGGTCCCCTTGATGCCTCCTGAAATGATGACGGCAACATCGCTGAGGATGGGCAGGAGCTTCACCCGGCCCGGCGCGGCCAGGTAGCGGGGTTCCCATCGCGGCTTGAATTTTTCCTTGTAACTGCGCAAGCCGTTGAAGTTATAAAAATGTTCTCCGTGTCGAAAGACAAAGGCCCCCACCCGGTTCCAGAGCGGGGCCAGGCGATGGTCCGTCATCCCGGCCAGGGGGGCCATGCCGAGATTGAACCACTGGAATTGTTGTTCCTGCCCCCAGAGGATAAGGTGCAAAAAGAGAAAGTCCATTATCCCCTGCGGTGCTTCCGGACGATACCGCATAAGGTCGATGGAGAGCTCGCCCCCGGGGCTGCCCGGCCAGACGTTGGCAAAGGCGCAAATATCATCCCCCCTGGTCACAAGAGCAATGGGAAAACGGGCCAGGTAGTCAGGCTCGAAAAAGCCCATGGAAAATCCCTTTTCCCTGGTATTTTTTGCCGCAAGCCAGGCATCGGAAACCGCCCGCAGCTCCGGCATAAGTCCGGCAACCTCGGTCTTTGGGATAATGGTGAATTGCCAGCCTTCTTTTTCGAGACGGCGTTTCGTATAGCGGAGTCCCTTGGCTGCCCGGCTTTGCAGGGAAAAATCCCGGAGCGACACCCGGGCCTCTTCGCCGAGTTTAAAGAGCATGAGGCCGATATCGATGTAGTAGCGGAGATGCTCATGGCTGACTTCATAGAACACCGGCCAGCCTCCGTGAATGTCACTCTTCTCCTTGAAGCGCCAGATCAGTTCGGGCCATTCCGCCACCGGTCCGACGGGATCGCCCATGACCACCCAGCTTCGTCCCTTGATCCTGTACATGAGGAAGGCGTCGCCGCTCCGGCTGAAGAGGATTTTTTTGTCGCCGAGAAAGGCCAGGTTGGCATTCGTTCTGGCCGAGCGGCTGACGATCTTCTGGAGCCGCGTCATATCCACCGTTTCCTCGCGGGTGTCAGCCGGTGGATGCGGCCGCATCAGCCGGGCCAGGAAGAAGAAGCCGACAACCATGATCGCCCCCACCATTGCCCGGAGAGAGCGCGGCGCATTATCGTTGAAGGCGAATTGCCACCAGAGCGTTTGCGAGTATTCGACATGCTTGTAAGAAAAAAAGATCAGCCAGAGCGTCGCCGAGAAAACCAGACCAATGGCGATTGTCCAGCCGGCGGTGAACGGTTCGCTCAGCAGGGCCGCCTTGCGGTAAAAGTAGCGATGGCAGGGCAGGATCGCTCCCAGCATGATAGTGAGCACCGCCGCTTCCTCGTAGTTCATTCCCTTCAGGAGTGAGAAGACAATTCCGGCTATAAACAGAAGGATGGTCAGGACATAGGCGGCGTCCAGCCGGCGCTGCAGTCCCCGGGCCAGCACCAGCAGGCCGGCGCCGACCAGGCTGGCGAGAAAGTGGGATATTTCCGCCACCGCCAGCGGCAAGATATGTTTAAGCCAGTGAAGACGCCCGGAGGTGTCCGGGATGGCACCTGACAGCAGCAGGATAATGCCGCCGCCAAAGGCAACCAGGGAAAAAAGCCAGGGCGCCGCCACGGACGCCACACTGTCAAGTGATTGAAATAGGCCGCGGATCCGGTGCCAGCGGCTGCTTATCCCCAGACCTCCGAGCAGGGTGGCGGCCAGCAGGAGCGGCAGCAGGTAATACATGCCCCGGTAAAGCACCAGGGAACCAAGGACCGCGGGGGCGGGGAAATAAGGTTGCAGGAGCAGCAGGGCCGTGGTCTCAAAAATCCCGACGCCGCCCGGTACCTGGCTGATCAGGCCGGCCAGCTGGGCGAGCAGAAAAATGCCGAGAAAATTGCCGAAGGTCAGCGAGGGAGAGGTTGGTAACAGCACATACAGAACGGAACCGGCCAGGGTCCAATCCAGGACGGCGATCACGATTTGCGGAGCAAGATAGGCCGGTCTTGGAAGTCCTATGGTTCTCCCGAACAGTATAAGCGGTTTTCGCCGCACCACGCAGAGGAGCAGGTAAGAGGCGACGACCAGGAGAAAAATCAGGCCCGCGAGCCGCAGGGAGGCCAGCGGCAGATGCAGCCCCGCCGGGATGGCCGGCGGCGCGGTAAGAAACAGTATGCCGCCCAGGCTGAGAAAACCAAGCCAGAGGGTGAGCGTGCAGAAGACGACAACCTTGCCGATTTCGCCTGGTCTCAGGCCCCAGGCGGCATACAGGGTGTAACGCACCGAGGCCCCGGCCAGCATGGACAGCCCGAGGTTGTTGCTGAAGGCGTAACCGATGAAGGAGGCCGGGGTTACCTTGCGGTAGGGGAGGGGATGGTTGATGATGCCCAGGGCCAGGATGTCGTAGCCGGACATGACTAAATAGCTGGCCACGGTCAGCAAAAAGGCAAAGGTAATGCGTTGCTGCGGAATGGCGGCAAGGGAACGCCGGATATCGGCCAGGTGATAGTGCGCCAGCTCGCGGTGGAGGACAAAGAGAGCGCCGCCGAACAGCACCAGGCCGACAAAGAACGGCAGGATGGAAATAATTTTTTCCTTGATCAGTTCACTGGTCTCGTTACGCATGAACAGCGATCCTTCTTATTTGAAAATAAAAGTGGCTCTTAACAAAATTCGGCAGATATAGTGTGTTTTCCAAATACCTGAATCCGTGACGGCTTGCGGTGATACTCTGTGCAATAGTGGAATTTGTTGCATTATTGCCGAGTAAGCGCATTTTCAGACCTTCACCGCGCCGCCCTGCGGTCCGCCCGATAACGGATCCCGGAAATACTTTGGACTGGGTATCCGCTTCGCTCGAGTATATACAATATGTAAAATACAATAACTTTTCAATAAATGAGGACAATCCAACAGCCGCAGTTGGGTTTCGCCCGAAGTTTACGAACATGATGAAACCACTGCAACCATGGTAGGTTGGGTAGAGGAACGAAACCCAACGATCAGCAGGCGGCTCAACCGCAACCTACGCTTATTGAGAAGTCAACAGCCGCAGTTGGGTTTCGCCCGAAGTTTACGAACATGATGAAACCACTGCAACCATGGTAGGTTGGGTTGAGGAACGAAACCCAACAATCAGAAGGCAGCTCAACCGCAACCTACGCTTATTGAGAAGTTCTTTGAGTAACCTGAATCCGTGACGGCTTGAGGTAATATTCCAGGCAATACGTGGAATTTATTGCATTATTGACGAATAAATGCATTTTATACTCTTCACCGCGCCGCCCTGCGGTCCGCCCGATAACGGATTCAGGGTTAGGGTTTTTCGCTCTTTTTGAAAAATATTCTCCTTTCACTGAAACAAAGTTCGGCGGCGGTGATGGCCAGGTACGCATTTCCTATCCAGGCCAGGCCCGTCCGGTCGTGCCGCCACAGGTAAAAGCCGAGTACTAGCCAGGCGGCCAGGCTGAGGGTGAACCCCAGCAGGGGGATCGCACCGTGCAGGCCGATTCTGTCCCGGAGCAGGAAGGCCGCCAGGTTGATGCAGACAAAAATCAACAGGAATGTGGAGCTGGCAAAGGATGAAATGATCTCCAGGTTACCCAGGCTGACAAAAATAATCGCCAGGGCGCTGATAATGCAGAGGCTGACCCATGGAATATCCTTGGTCCGTTCACGCAGGGAGAAAACATGGGGCAGGGCCTGCTCCCTGGCCATCACCATGCCCAGGCGGGCCGTGCCGAAGAGGGTGGCGTTGA
The DNA here is from genome assembly GCA_002897615.1 of bacterium BMS3Bbin14. Lineage (GTDB taxonomy): Bacteria > Desulfobacterota > Desulfobulbia > Desulfobulbales > Desulfobulbaceae > BMS3Abin13. The sequence goes on along the minus strand of BDTX01000003.1, from coordinate 108,495 downwards.
TGGCCGAGGCCGTTGACAGCACCGCGCCGAGCCCGATCAGCAGGAAACCGGCCTGGCCCAGAAACGGCCTGGCGGCAACGGCCAGGGCATATTCCTTGTAGCGGCTGATCTCGGCCGGTTGCAGGTTGCCCACCGCCACCAGGGAGACAAGGATGTAGATAATGGTCGTGATGACAATGGAGATCATGATCGCCCGGGAGAGATTGTGTTCCACGTCCTGCATCTCGTGGACGGCATTGGGGATCAGCTCGAACCCTTCATAGGCCACAAAGATCAGGGCCGCCCCCATGAGGACTCCGCCGCCGCCCCGGTTCAGGACGGGCAGCAGGTGATCGGCCTTGAGAGAGAAAAACCCGGTGATGGCAAAAAGCGACAGCAGGACGACCTTGACCAGGACGATGATGTCCTCGGTTTCTCCGCTGGTCCTGACCCCGTAGAGGTTGATGCCCAGGAAGATGAGCAGGACCATGGCGGCAAGGAGTTCATGGACCGCGGGCTGGGGGCCATGGGTTCCGAGCATGGCCGCGCCATAGACCCCGAAGGTATAGGCATAGAGCGCCAGGGTGCCGATATATCCCGCCAGCAGGAGCCAGCCGCCAAGGCCGGCGATGTTCGGATGGCGGAAGGCATGCTCCAGGTAGGTAAAACTGCCGCCGTCGGAACGAAAGGCCAGGCCGAGCCTGGAGTAGGAAACGCCGGTCAGCAGGGCGATGACGCCGCCCATGGCGAAGGCAATGGGAGCGGCGTGCCCGGCAAGGCTGACAGACAGCCCCAGGACCGAAAAGATGCCGCCTCCCACCATGCCGCCCACGCCCATGGCGATGAGTTCCTTAAGACCAAGTCCGGCCTTGCTGTGATGGTGGTTTTCCATGAACACTCCTTCCCGCCGGACCCGGCGGGCGGTTTTTCCAGCGGCTTTATCTTTGCCGCTCTATTTTCTATATCTACACTATACGCGAACATGGAAATGTAAAGCAAGATCGGGATGGTGCCGAGGGTGAGACCGCCTGGACCACGCCGGCCGGGTCGCGGCCCGGCATTTAGGGCCGGCCGGTCCCGGCACTTTAATCCCCGTCATTTTTTTCCCGTAATTTTTTTTTGATATCCAGCAGGGGGGTCCCGTCAATAACATCGACGCCGGAGACGCTCAACATGTTGCCCCGCACCTCAAGGACCTTGAGTTCCGACAAGGCGATAGGGTTGGGACGCATGGGGCTGCGGGTACTGAAAACGCCGTGCAGCCCGCGTGACCGGTCACCGCGCGGATAGACCTTGAGAACGTCTCTCCGGGCCTGGTGCAGCCAGAACAGCGCCACCAGGGTCTGGCCGGCTTCGATTCCCTCCAGGGCCTCTTCATACCGGGGAAAAATCTCCAGGGTCCCGGTCTCGCCGGACTCGGTAAAATTTTTCGGCGTCTCGTCCGGCGATATAAGCCGGCAGTGCATCACGCCGACAGGGGTCAGGGTGATCGGCGAGGCGTAATTCATGATCCACTCCTTGGTCAACTATTATGGACAGGTTGGGTTGCGGTTCAGGGGATGAGTTCAACGGCCGGGATTTGTCCCTGCCTGCGCGGGGATGACGGCTTGTTTGTTTTTGTTGTCATTTCCGCGGCGGCGGGAATTCGGAGTATTTTGGGAAACGCATTATATTAGCTGAGTTTTATTAAGGAGTCGGACTTCTCGACGTATTGCAATACCGTCCACACCAGGGCCGAATGGCTCCAGGTAAGCGGTGAGACAGAGAGAGGAGAACCTGTTATCGGGTGCACCTGTTCCGCAAGCACCCCGGAGGGAAGGGCATTCTTCACACACCATTCAAGGTAAGGAATGGCTTCATGCAGTTCTTTCAGATCTTTTGCCCGAACTATAAAATACTCTCCCAACCAGAGTGTTGAAATAAACCAGGGATTGCCCGGAACGTCGCCGGGGCGGTCATCCGGCCGATAATAGACATCATCCTGGTACCGGGCACAACCGGCGACAGGTGTCTTGAGCCAAAGCTGCCGCTGTATTGCCTCCACTGTTCTGACCATCCGCGGGTCTTCGGCAGGTAACGCTCCCAGAACCGCAAGTCCCAGCAGGCTGACATCGATCACTTCGTCGAGTTCATAGCCTTTACCTCTTCGGTAACCTGAACGGGCATATCTTTTCAGGCCGGGGTGGTACAGGTGCCTGGCCAGCCCTTCCTGCATTTTTTCCGCGGCACTATCATATTCTGTAGACAGGGTGGTGTCCTGAAAGAGTCGGGCAAAATTCGCTGCGGCCCTGAGGCCGGCAATTACCGCGGCGACGGTAAATGCGTGGACCCCGAAACGTTCCTCCCAGAGATCATATGAAGGCCTGGGTAACAGGGTCTCCGGATCGCGGTAACTTACCAGGAAGCCGGCAGACTTTTTAATAAGTTTTTGGTAGAGAGATTTGATGAATTCGATGTCTTTCGAGTTCTCGTAGTGTATCCAGAGCGCCCAGATAATCAAGGCTGTCGAGTCTTCCTGTATGGGGAGCACCTCCTTGCCATCCACCAGCCACGGGTGCCAGTTACTGGCCAGTGAGCCGTCAGGATTATAATGCTGGTAAAGGTATCCTTCCTCAGACAGGATGCGGGCGCAAAAGTTGAAAAATTTCATGCACACATGCGAGTAGCCCGCCTTGGCCAGGGCTGCGGCGACGAAGGCCCCGTCACGGCCCCACATGTAAGAATATGTATCTCTGCCGAAACGGACGATGTCCGAGTCGTTGGCGGCGATTATCGCCCCCCGGTTGTCGATCTGGGTCCGCAGAATGAGGAGGCTGCGGTTGAAAATATCAGTGACTGTTTTGGGCAGGGCTGCAAATGATCTGGATTCTTTCAGTGCCCATGCCCGCCAGTAATCCAACGACCGCCGGATCAGTTCTTGTGGTGTCTGCTTCTTTACATCATGATTGAGCCGGGCCACCTCATGGTAATTCGTGCCGGCCGCAATCCAGTAGAAACACTCTGCCTTCCCGCCGGGAGGCAGGTCCAGCCATATCCCTATTGTTGAATCGGCAGAGCCCCAGGAGATCAGGTTGCCGCTGAGTTTGCCGTCCTCGGCGTCTCTCCATGTTCCTTCCCTGCCCCGCACCTCCTTGTCTCCGCAGGCATAGTAGTTTACACCGGGCTTGCCGGCCACGGAACAATTAATGAGAAAGTACCGGTTGGCCTTGTAGTGGATGATTGAACATGTCCGGGGATCAAAATAAGCGGTATCGCCGATATCATTGCCGTAAAGGTGAAAGTCGTGGCTGAAAAAGAGCCTCACCCGGCGCTCCGTCCCTTGCCGGTTCCGCACTTCGACCTTTTTAACATATACGTTCAGGTCGGTGTCGACCACATCCTGGCAATACAGTTCCAGCCCCAGGGCCCTGTTTTTCAGGAGGACCTTGGTAACGAGGCTGTCATCATGATACCGCAGGTCCGTTTCCCATTCCGGCCCCATCCAGGAGCAGCGTCCATCCACCCACACTCCGAACCGGAAGGGATTTCCTTTTGAATGGTTCTCCTGGCCGATCAAAGGGAAATACACGTCCCGGATCTGGTAATCCGAGTCAAAGTTAAAAAGAAGATTGCCGTTGCTTATCGGAATGTCTTTGGGCATGGGGTCCTCTTATATGGCCGGGATGCCATGCGGGAGAGGTTTCTGCAGATAGTCGGTTGGTGGTCGGCGGTAGCTGCTTGATATTTCATGGTCAATGGCTATATGTTGGTACAGCTGCGAATATTTATAGGCCATACTCGTTATGGAGAAATGATTCCGCACATGTCTCCGGCATTCATCGGGATCAATGCTGTCGATGCATTTAACCGCCTCAATCATAGCACTCGGAGAATCCACTACAAATCCTGTTTTGCCGTTCACGATTATTTCCGGTACCGAGCCCTTGCCGAATGCTATGGCCGGTGTGCCGCATGCCATTGACTCGATCAGGACCAGGCCGAACGGCTCGCCCCACTGGATGGGGAACAAAGTGGCCCGGGCATGCAGGTACCATTGTTTTTTATGCGCACTGCTGATCTCGCCGATGTAGATAATCTGCTTGTCGCTGTCCAGTAACGGCTTGATCACCCGTTCATAATAGTCACTGTTGACTGGTTGTTTGCCGACATCAACGAACAGGTCGACAGAGTTTTTCAATTCGGCAAAAAAATCCCGGTCCGCGATTTTGTCCTGGACACAGCCGGCAATGACAAGTTTGGAGCCTGTTTTTCTGGCAATCTCTATGGCTTTGTCCTGGCCCTTGTCACGGGTTATCCGGCCAATAGTGAAGAGATAGCTTCCCGGGTCAGGACTCTCCTTGGCCGGGTAGTTTTCCACTTCAATCCCGTGGTATACCACATCCTCCGTGTTCAACCCCTGATACTCTCTTTTTTGATATTCGCTGATCGGCACACAATGCACCAGGGGAGATGACAAGGGGCTATACCAGTGCCGCCGGACACCTGCCATCAAGTAGTCTTTTGCGGCTACGTGAAGGGTGAGCACGATCGGCACCTGCATGGCGGCTGCTGCGTCGTGTATGTACTCAACTGCTTTTACATCATGGGTGTGGATGACGTCAATGTCACCCATCATGGCCCTGTTCAATGCCCTTGAAAGGTGCATGTTCATGGTTTTGTGCCGTTCTGTGGTCTCGTCGGTCCAGTAGTCGCCGATGCTTTTGTCGACCGTCACGTAATGTTCCCCGGCGACGCTGGAATCGCCGGAACAGGCAACAATCGACCGGTGGCCCAGGGCATGGAGTCCCTTGTCGATATTATGGATAACCATCTCGATGGGACCATAACCAAGATTCGGTTTTACCGGCTGGTTAATCGTTGCCACGTGCAGCACTGTCAGCCTTTGCTCTCTCGCTTTTATTGACATCGTATATTTTTGCCAGGTATGAGTGATAGTGAGTACCCATCCGGCAACGAGGATTTTGGTTCGAGATCAGGTGAGCGAGCTCGCAAGAATCCAGGTAAGCGCAGACTCCGGGAGACCGGGTCAAAAAGACCATTTCCGGATGGGTACTGTGGATAGCACTGAACATAATAACACCAGGCAGTGGCTAATTACAATACGTGACCGCATTTAACACTTTCCTCCTTTCCCCTGTCCCCCGGTTTTCGGGCCGGAAGATCAGCCGAGATTTAACTGCGGAATTCCCGGAAATAAAGGGGGGCTTATCTTACTCTCAGAGCGATAAAGCAATGGTCTATGGTGTTTATTTTACAATACGGATATTACCAATTTGGCAACAGACTGTTGCCAAATTACAGAGCAACGCGAGGGGGTTAAATGAGGAGGAGGTCTTCAGGCCTGAAACAACGTATCACCGGGGGGTCACAATACCGGATAGCCGGTTTTCTTGCAGAAATGGGCGCGGAAAGATGAACCGGACTCCAGGCTGGGACCATACGCCGATAAGTCCGCCGGCGATGCGGGGATTGTTGTCGCTCTTGGGCCAGAGCCTCTTTACGGATTTTCCAACTGGTCAGATGTGTGATCGGGTGTCCACTATGTTCTTTGGCATATTGATCAGCGGCTTTTACAATCTTGTTGGTTTGCTCCATTACCCAAGATTTATAGTGCTTGTTGAGGATTCCTTTGGATTGACAAAAAATCATTACTTCAGCCGCCAACATCAAGGGCAGGATGCATCCTTTGAAAACAATACGATCAAATCCGCTGAGAGTGCCCTTGACCAGACCGGAAAACCTTTGTACAAGTTTCTTCATGAGCCACTTCCTTTTTGTTTTGTTTGATGGTCGTTTTTGCCTTCCATCTTGCTAACAGAAAGGGGTGGCTCATGTCATCTGTTAATTGGGTTGCGGGCAGCGCCCGCCTTAGTAAGGGAAAGCAATCGACGGCCGTCAGGCTGGTGCGTCCTTCAGCTTCGGCTTTGCTGACAGTCTGCAATTATCGTGAAGCAATTATTAATTGCGGGAACCTCAACAAAGGGAACCTTAGCAGGGGCTTGAGCCGTATGACGGGAAACTGTCACGTACGGTTCTGAGGGGGGAAAGGAGCCTCAAGGCTCCTGACCTACACGGTCCCCCCTTAGGGCTCGACTAAAGTCTTGAGCTCTGAAGCCTAAAGGAGGGTATTATGGATAGGAATTCGATGAATCAGTTGATCAAGGAGGAATTCCAGCGGATTCCTCATGACTCGCATAGTAGCCAACAAAACGAACTGCGCAATTTCTACAAAATGCGGAGACAGCGTTGCTTAAGCAGTGATCCGAACCAATCACCCGCAGAATCATTTGCGAAGGCCGTAGAAGATGTGCGCAAAAGATATCCAGAGTTTGAGCCGAATGTAACGGATCCAGCATACTTTGGTTGGAGCCGATGAGATACGATAATTGAGGGAGTCACCCTATGGCGACGCTAAAAATAATATCGGTTTCTAAATATAGATTTTTTTCACTCACGATAGCCGTACTCATTTGCGTCTTTCTAACGTCGTCGCAGGTAGCATGCGCCAATGGAGATATGCCGAGGATTCATCCAAAGAAAATCGAGCTTCTGCATGGCACTGTGACTAGCAAGCGCATAGTTCCCGCCTATGCCGCTGCACTCGGAGCATCGACTAGCGAGTTTGGGGAGCTATATTGTTCCACTCTCAACAAGAAGATCAAAGATAGTACGATTTTTCGGGTAGAAACCGCGTCGCGCTACTTTGACCTGTTGGGATGGTGTAATAGCTCCTGTACAATCAATGGGAACAGTTACAAGTGGGCGAGACAATTGTGTTTCACATTGTAACGGAGCCGGTACAACTCTCGATTCCACGATGCGAAGACCTGGGATTGCTGACCAAAGTGCAGACTCGGCTCGCATCTGAGGGCCTGTTCGTATACAAAAAGGGTTTTCTGTCCGTAAACGTAAAAGGCCAAAAAAAACTACAAATCACGCTGCACCTACAGTGTGACGGAAGCTGATGTGAAGGTTCAGAATGAGATATGGAATTTCAGAATCGTTGACAGCGGACCACGATCCCAAGCTAAGAATAGGCGGATTGGGGCGAGTTATTCTGCATCGTTGCCGCCCCCTTGGTAGCCGGTAGGGAGGCCATGTTCGGCGTGTGACTGCCCCGGCACCCCATCGCGACCTGAGCGTCATCAAGCCGCCCAACCAACGGTTCCAGCAGATGGCCGACTCGCTGTGCTCGCCGCCAACCGCTGAACTGCGGGTTCGACAAAAAAAATCATAGGGGGTAGAAATGACGAATGGTTCAAAAACTGCGGGTTGGGATTGGATAGCTTTCATCCTTGGTCCATTCTGGTATTTTACAAAAGGAATGTATGCGAAAGGATTTTGGCTGTTGTTTTTTTCTATAGTGTCTTGTTTTTTGGCAGCACCATTCATATGGGTGTATTGTGGTGCAAGAGGATATGGTGATTGGTACGACTACAGATTAAAAGAAAAGAGTAAAATTAATCTAAACGAACTATAAAACGTAGATTACTGGAGGGTAACATATGTCTTTTCAAGCAATTATAGGCTTTGCACTTCTGATTTTTTTGGGATTTATATTCTTCTGTATTTATTTCATTTTCAAACAAATGCAATTTGTAATTCAAGCAATAAATTTATACAAAGATATGGTAGTTCGACAAGATGCCATGCTAAAAATATTAAAAGATATTCGCGACATAAATTCCGGAAAAAAAATACAGTCAGGTGACGATGTTAAAGTAACATCTTCATATGAATTAAGTGGTTCAATTAATAATTTTCAGAAAGAAAAAATTTCTGCGGAGACAGCACAAAAAGCATATGATAATGGTGAATGTCCCGAATGTGGTGCCGAAATTGATAAACTCCAAGAAAAGTGCCTAGAGTGTGATTTGTTCTTATTTGAATATATGAAATAATTGCTCTTGGCTATTGAAATTTTACGGAGGAGATAAGCAGTATTGAGCATATGATTTCAGTAAATTATAAGAGAACTGTCGAACAAGTCGTTTTGAGGGATTTGCTATCTTGGCGGTTTCTTGGTCTTTTTCTGTGTTATCGAAGCTCACAGGTAATGCCAACTTGGTTGCTGTAAATCCGCAAACCCCTGAATTCAGGGTTATATGACTTGAGGAGGTTGCCGACTGCTCAGAGTTCACGGAATTGTCCGAAAACTTTCGAAACAGTAGGTATCAGGTGACACTTAAAGGGGGACGGCTGATAAATGTCTTGAACGCTTTGCTGGCTGCATCTACTGAAAATCTTTTAAAAATAGCCGCGTTGATTTTCTTGTTCTTTATGGCAGAAGTTCAGGAGTAAGGCACTAATGTTCTTGTGACTCAAGTTGACTTGATCTATCGTGATGAATTTACGTTATAAATAAACACTACGCTGCTGCTCGTTTGTTGACTATATCAAGCAAAAGAGCAGTCTTTTGACAGAAAAATGTAATGATTTCGACAAGCATCTTTTGTGTTATTGAACAGGAAAACTGCGTTTTTCATGGCAGGTCAACATGTTACGCAACTCAGAAACTTGAGATATTGTAATAACAAAAGGTTCAATCTATGAAATCAGGTGGTGCTGCTCAAGGCATCCCCGCATAGATTAACAAGCCCGATGAGAGTCAGGCAATTCTTCTTTAATTTACGAATGGGTGTCTCATTTCCATTGGCATGTTCCGGTGTTGTCCCCGATTTGATTTAGATGCTGCCTACTTTTGGCTTGACGCTCTTTTGCTTCTTGGTACTTCACGTAGCGGCAGATCTTATCGGCATCCAAACCAACGGTGTCGACACAGTAACCACGTGACCAAAAATGATTACCCCAATACGGTTTCTTCTTCAATGTGCGAAACTTATTTATCCCGGCTTAACCCGCTAAAAAACCGGAAAACTTCAGACAACTGAAAAAATTGAGGTGAAATAATGTGGATTAAATTCTGGACACGCCTTCGGCATATACAAAGCAACGTGTATTTACCTGCTGCACGAACAGCCATGCTGGTAGGGGCACTGAGTGCATTCCTTGCCGCCGTCATTAGTATTCTCATTGCTGGGTATTTTCAGACACAATCCTGGCACAGCGCGTCGACGTCGACGTCCTTGCCGCCCGTGTATGTGTCCCGGAATCCCAAGATCGCGCTCGATTTGGTAGCCTCGAAACTCACTGGCCCGGCCAATATCCGTTTCATCAGTTTTAAAGGAGTGATCTCCTCGCCTCTGAACAAGAATAAAGTGATCGGACAGTTCGAGGCCGACGCAGTGAATGGTTTGCCTGCCCCTCCCAACGATTTCTCGCTGCTGGGAGGAACGGATATTCATTTTTTCACGCCAGTGCGTGGGGCGATCGGCTTGCGCAATCCACTGGCGCATTATCCACGACTCCTGGGTACTCATTCGGCTTCATTCAGGTACGGCTTAGTGGCCTCGGAGGCTCTAAACAATTTGGTGCGTAAGGCTGTTGCGGCAGGAAAAATCCAGTCGCGATCATTCAGCGTCCGGGTGATTGCATTCGACAAATTAGGCAACAAATCGAAGCCGCAAAACGTTAGCTTCACTCTCCGATTCGGCCCTAAATCACCTACAGCAGCGGCAAACGCGCTTAGTGTCACTCCCCACACCTCCTCCACTTCCACTACGCAGCTCGCCAAACCGACGGTACAGCAGACGCCGTTAACCTTGCTGGCACGTGAAATTGCGCTCGTCGCCGACCCGAAACGCGGGCCAACTTTTTTCAAAGTGTTCCGAAAAGCATGTAATGTTCCGCATAATTGTGGTGTCGACCGCAGTGATGCAGTGTTCATCGCCGATTATCGCAAGGCGTTTGAATTTGCTAAGAACCGCATAACGCCTGATAATGTCATCTCCGGCTTCCTACCCTCAATATGCGAGGCTTGGCGCACAGGGGTTGCCGCGGAGAACCGAGCTGAGGGTATAGCGAACGTAAAGCGCCTTCAAATTTTGGCTGAGGCGCAGGCCGCCAAAACCAAAGCAGATTTGCTGAATAGCAGCGCTCGCTCTGGTCGTGATGTAGCACTGAGGGTTATGCTTGGAGCAATCGGCGTGCTGTTGCTTATTTCTCTGCCTTTGGCCCTACTACTACTGGAAAACCATTCGAGCGCTTTACGCACGATCGCTGAAAGGCTCGAAGCGGATCGTGTAGCTGGACATCCTAACAATGAGGGTACATAATGAAGAACTATTCTTATAAAATTTTTTTTGTTTCACGATTCATTCAGTTGTTGGCTCTTAGTACCGTGGTAATTTTCTCTGGCTGCGCCACACCGAAGGTAAATGTCGCTGGCCGATTCCCCGCAAACAACCAGAGGGCCGCAAATCTACGGCGGGTAACCATAGCTGGTTTCCAGGGGCGCGGCGGCAGTAACTTCGCGGCAGCGCTTGAAACGGAATTGGCTTCAACCAAGTTTGATGGTAAGCCATACTTCACGTTGGTCGGGGGCGGCACGAGTTACGGTGCGAATGCGATCTTGGCACGCGAGTATGGACGAAAAGTAAACGCTAACGGTGTATACTTCGGGCAAATTAACGAACAAGTGAAAAACGAGCCTCGACAGATGGAAATGAGTAAGTGCGCCCGTTGGGATAACTTTGTTTGCAAACAGTGGTATCGAGTCCCGGTAACCTGTGAACGACGAACCATCGCTGTCACGGTAACACCAAAGCTCTTGAACGTTGCAACCGGAGAAATTGTCTACACAGCCCACAAGGCGGGTCAAAAACAGACAACGTGGTGTCCCGGAGAGACGCGTAAGAGCGATATCTCCATGATCGCTGAAATTCAGCGAGGAATCCTGCACGACATCCGCATGGATGTAGCGCCCACTGTTAAGATTCTTCAAGCCAAAGTAATGGATGACACGAATGGTCTGGACGATGCTATGTCAGCTTTATTCGAAAAGGCTGTCGAGCAAGTGAAATTTGGCGACACACAGAGCGCGAGCAAGGCTTGGACCAAAATTCATGACAAGAACCCATTGCACATACCTACAATTTTCAATCTGGGTGTTTGTGCCGAATCGGCTGGCCACTACAAGAAAGCGCTCGCCCTTTACAAACAGGCCGGCAATTTACAGGCACACGCTAATGATAGCAGCGATAGTGTGAATGGTAGCGGGAATCATATAAGCAACTGGCTACACGCCGCCACTGCTAAGGCACATGCATTAATTGCCCGACCTGAAAACGACATCGCAACGGCAAAAGTTCGGGTTGAGCAACTAATCACAGCTCAGAGTAAGCTAAAAGTCATTGAGAAGGAGCGAAAAGCGGAGACCGATTTAAAGCACCGCCAAGTTGCAGCGATTAAGCGGCATCGAGAGGAAAAAGCCGCTCGTGAACGCCGCGCCGCCGTTGCAGTTAAACGACGCCAGGAAGCGGTTGCTGCTGCGCATAAGCAGGATCTTATCACACGCTATGGTCACTCTGCAGCCGACGCGATTTTAAAAGGGAAAGTAAAGAATGGCATGAGCAAGGAAGCTGTGATTGCCTCTATCGGCAAGCCGCAACATAAAATAGCTGCCTCTTCATCGGAAGAAGAATGGATCTACCCTTCCAAACAGGTCATTTTTACGAATGGAAAGGTCAGCTATGTCGGAAATTAATTAAAAAAAAGTGATTGCAGAAGACCTAAGCCACAGAGGGAAATGAGGTGGTAGGATATTAGAACGGGAATAGGGCGGGAACAGGGGGACAATATATAACGTTGTGTTCTAGATTGAAAAATAATTGACAGCCGTTAAAGATTTCGCTAGCGCGGCACGTTGGAGTTACTACGTCCAGCATCGCCAAGGCAGTTGCTCGATTTGAAGAAGATGGATAATGACGACAGGTATAGCAAGGCAATCTAGGACACAACGTTATACTTATGCCATTTCGTTTCTGTCCCTGTAGGGTGAGTTTTTTTGCCCGGTGCGTGTTGTGTATTTTTATTAAAAAATCAGGATGTTGTATGGTGAAGGTCAATATTTTTCTTGCCGTTCGTCCCCGGATTTAGGTTTTATTCCATTCATGGTTGTGATATCTTGGCGCCGTCCGTCTTGTTTCGGGCAGTCATTTTCCTGCCGGCGATTTTGTAGAATTATTTTCCATCATTTTGCCTTATTTTTCATTGAAAAATTGCCTGGGACCGGTTTGGTGAGGCTGTTTTTTCAGGAAACCCTGCCTTGCCTGCCGAGTTTTATACCTGAATTCGTGACGGCTTGAGATTATACTATAGGCAATACGTGGAATTTATTGCATTATTGACAAATAAATGCATTTTATACTTTTCACCGCGCCGCCCTGCGGGGCGCCCGATAACGGCGCATCTGCTGCGTTGGCAACTCGTTGATATCACACCAGGATAATCAACATCGTTGCCGCCTTGCATCTGCACCGTTCTCGAACGCTCACGGATCCAGGTTATAGAGACGCATATATGTATTCTCGCAAAAGGTCGGAGATGATGAGCCGGTTAGCAGAATTTTATAAAAAAGTGTTTTTATGGCCTCCAGGCTTCTTTTAATCAGGCACGCGGATACGGGGCCGGCAAACCGGGAACGGCTGGTCGGGTCCACGGATATCTCGGCATCCCCAGCCGGCCTGGACGCAGTCGGGCGGTTGGCGGCCGTGCTTGAACGGTTCGCGCCCGAATCGTGGTACTGCAGTCCCATGCTGAGAGCGCGGCAGACCGCGGACCGGCTCGGCCCGGGGACTCGTCCGCCGGACGGGATGATCCTCGATGAGCGGCTGCGGGAGATTGATTTCGGCAGCTGGGAAATGCAGCGTCTGGCGGATATTCTGTCATCATCCGACCCTGACTTGATAAGGAACTGGTCTGACTATGAAAGTTTTGTTTTCCCGGGCGGGGAAGCGGTTTCGGCCTTCGGCCGGCGCGTGGCCGAGATTTTTTCCCTGGTGCGGGAGGCCGAGGGCCGGGAAATTTGTCTCATCAGCCATGGCGGAGTTATCCGGACCATGATTTGTCAGGCCCTCGGCCTGCCCGCGAATCATTATCTGCTGTTTAATATTCGTCCGGCAACCTTGACTGTTCTTGACCTGTACTCGGAGGGCGGGGTCCTGTCGGGCCTTAATCTGTGATGGCTCATATTACGCTTATTACCGGCGGCACCCGCAGCGGCAAATCGCTCTTCGGTCAACAAATGGCGGAACGGCAGGCCGGGACCAGGCTGTTCCTGGCGACCTGCCCGGTCATGGATGATGAGATGGCCCAACGTATCCGCCGGCACCGGCAGGACCGGCAGGGCGGCAACTGGCAGACCATCGAGGAGACGGTCGCCGTGGCCGCGCAACTTGACCTGGCCGGCCGATACGATACGGTCCTGATCGACTGCCTGACCCTCTGGATCAATAACCTGATGTTTTATGCCGGTCTGGGCGACAGGGTCATTGATGAAGACAGGATCGCGACCGAGACGACATCCCTGCTCGCGGCGGCCCGCCGTCATCCGGGCCGGGTCATCATGATCAGTAACGAAGTGGGGCTGGGTATTGTCCCGGACAATCAGCAGGCCAGGCTGTACCGGGACCTGGTGGGGCGCTGCAATCAGTGCGTGGCCGGGGAAGCGGATGCCGTGTATCTGGTCTGCTGCGGCCTGCCTCTGCAAATCAAGGGAGAAAACCATGCAATGTAGCGACAAGAAATCCAATGATGCCGTCAACTACCTGGAGGCCGTATTCCGCCGGATTTATCCCCAGGACAGTTCGTTTCGGGATAAGGCCGTGCGCCACCTTGAACAATTGACCATGCCGCCCTGGGCCCTGGGCGACCTGATGGACCTGGCCGTTGACCTGGCCGGCATGACCCGGAGCCTGAAGCCGCCGGTGGCGCGGAAGAAGATCGTGGTTATGGCCGGGGATCACGGCGTGACGGCTGAAGGCGTTTCCGCCTATCCTTCCGAGGTAACGGTCCAGATGGTGTATAACTTCATTGCCGGCGGGGCGGGTATCAATGCCCTGGCGCGACAGGCCGGGGCCGAAGTGGTCGTGGTGGACATGGGAACAGCGGTCGACCTGAGTGAGCTGGCTAAAGCCGGCAAGATCATCGGCAAAAGAATCGGTTCCGGCACCGGCAATATCGCCCACGGTCCGGCCATGACCCGGACCCATGCCGTGATGGCAGTCGAGGCGGGTATCGAGGTGGCCGAGGAACTGGCCGCCGAGGTGGATGTCTTCGGTACCGGCGACATGGGGATCGGCAACACCACGCCCAGCACCGCCATCGCCGCGGTTCTGACCGGTCAGGATGTCGCGGTTCTGACCGGCCGCGGTACCGGCCTTGACGATGAACAGTTGCAGCATAAAATAAAGATAGTGGAAAAGGCGATCGCTATCAACCGGCCTGATCCGAAGAACGCCCTTGACGTCCTGGCCAAGGTGGGCGGCTTTGAAATCGGCGGTATTGCCGGGCTCATCATCGGCGCCGCCGCTCACCGGAAACCGGTGGTGGTGGACGGCTTGATCTCCACTGCCGGGGCCTTGATCGCCAGCAGCCTGGAACCTTTTGTCCGCGATTACATCATCTGCGCCCACCGCAGCGTTGAACCGGCTCACCGTTTTATGCACGAGCGTCTGGGCAAGAAGCCGCTCCTGGACCTGAACATGCGCCTGGGCGAGGGGACCGGGGCCGCCCTGGCCATGAATGTTGTCGAGGCGGCGGCAGCGGTGTTGTCCGAGGTGGCCACCTTTGCGGATGCCGGGGTTACCGGGTCGCCGGCAGAGGCATGAAATGGCTCAGGCGCTGTGCCGCGGCCTTCCGTTTCCTGACCATTCTGCCGCTGCCCGGCTCTTTTGGCACCACCGAGGAAGACCTGGCCGGCTCGTCGCTCTTTTTCCCGGTGGTGGGGCTGGTCCTCGGCCTGATCGCCGGGGCCTGTGCCTGGGTTTTATGGCGGATTATGCCGCCGCCGGTTGCCGCGGTTTTGCTCACGTTTATCCTCTTTTCCTTTTCCGGTGCCCTGCATCTTGACGGTCTTGCCGATAGCGCCGACGGTCTTTTCAGCGCCCGGAGCCGGGAGCGGATACTGGTCATTATGCGTGACAGCCGGATCGGGGCCATGGGGGTTATCGCCCTGGTCATGGTCCTGGCTCTCAAGATTTCCGCCCTGTCGGTCCTGGGCCGGGATGAGGCCGTGCGGGCCGCCCTGCTGATACCTATCAGCGGCCGTTGCGCCATCGTGGTCATGATGGCCCTGCTGCCGTACGTTCGGCCGGAAGGCGGGCTGGGGACCCTTTTTTATTCGCGGAATGTGAAACCGGCGGCCCTGGGAGGTCTGCTGCTGCTCTTTGCCGCCGGTTTCCTGGTCCTGGGCCTGCCGGGCTTGGTTGTTGCCGGTGCGGCCATGGCCGCAGTGGTGTTTTTTGCCTTGTTCTGCCGCCTGAAGATCGGCGGCGCCACGGGCGATACACTGGGCGCGTCCTGCGAGTTGGCCGAAGCCTTCATTGTCCTGGCCCTGGCCGCGCTGCCCGTTGCGCTGTTTTAAGGGTCCGCTCAAAAATAGCTGCACATTTTCGCATCCCGGCGGGGTCGACTCACGCCGCGACTGAAATTTTATCCTGAATCCGTGCCGGCTTGAGGTAATATCCCAGTCAATATGTGGAATTTATTCCCTGTCCCCGCCGGTTTTTTCCACCGGCCGGGTCCGTTTTTCCCCGGTTTTTTCCACCGTGCATTCCAGGTATCCCCGGTGCAGGATGACCTCGATCCTGCTATTCTTTTCAACCTGATTATAGTCGGTGATAATCTCCCCCCCGTCTCCCGCCTTCCTGACGATTGAGTAACCACGGGCCAGGGTCGACAGGGGGCTGACCGCGTCAAGCACCCCCGCGATACGGGCCAGGGATTTGTCCCGGTTTTCAAGGAATATTGCCGCCGCGTGTCGCAGCCGGCGTTGCTGCTCGACGAGTTGCCGGCCGCGCAGTTGCAGGAGGACGAGCGGGTTCTGCCGCCGCAGCCGCCCCGCGGCCTGCGCCAGCCGCTCCTGTTCGGCGGCGAGACGATTGCGGACGGCGCGTTCCATGGCCCCGGCGCTGTGGTCGAGTTGCAGAAGCATTTGCTCCAGCGGCCGCCGCATTATGCCGAGCTGCTGCCGGTACATGGCGGTCCGGCTCGCGTAGCGTTCAAGTCTGGCACTCATTGTCCGGTAAAGGCGGCCGCGGAGCTGGTTGACTTGCAGTGCGAGCGCCCGGCTGTCCGGCAGAATCAGCTCGGCGGCCGCGCTGGGCGTCGGCGCCCTCAGGTCGGCGGCAAAGTCGGCGATGGTGAAATCAATCTCATGGCCCACGGCACTGACTATCGGCAGCCTGGAGGCGGCAATGGCCCTGGCGAGTTTTTCCTCGTTGAAGGCCCACAGGTCTTCCAGCGAACCACCGCCGCGGCACAGGACAATCAGGTCCGTGTGCCCCTGCGTATTGATATCGACAATAGCGGCGGCGATTTCACCCGCCGCCTGTTCTCCCTGGACGGCGACAGGGTAGACTGCCAGCCCGGTCTGGGGACAGCGGGAGCGGGCGACGCGGATAAAGTCATGCACGGCCGCGCCGTTCGGCGAGGTGACCAACGTTATATGCTCCGGCATTAGGGGCAGGGGCTTTTTCCGGTCTTCGGCGAAGAGTCCTTCTGTGGCCAGTCTTTTTTTCAGGTTTTCAAAGGCCAGCTGCATGGCGCCGGCCCCGTGGAAATCGAGGGTGTCGACGATGAGTTGATAGTCGCCCCGGGGTTCATAGACCGACAGCCGGCCCCGGCAGACAACCTGCTGCCCGTCAACCGGCCGGTCCGACAGGTAACGCTGCTGCATTTTGAACAGCACCGCCTTGATCTGGGCGCGATCGTCCTTGAGGGTGAAATAAAAATGGCCGGAATACGGTTGCCGCAGGTTGGATATTTCGCCGGCAACGCTGACGAACGGGAACTGGGTTTCGAGCAGACCCCGGATTGAGGCGGTCAGTTCGGAGACGGTGAAAATTCTGGGGCTGTCCATGATGAGATTCGGTGCCTGTCCTGCCCGGCGCAAAGATTTCATTAATGCTTTTTTTTTGTCAAAGCGGTATAAAGGGGGTCGTGAAATAGCTGATTTGAGACAATTCTCAAATCTCCCTGCGGTAATTGTAACATTGTTTAGTCGGCTCTGCCGATATTTGAATTTAATTTTCTTTGCTTGCCCGATTTTTTTTACAATACCTTTGTGTCGTAAATAGCTCCATAATTTTAACGCAATATCATTGTCTGTATAAAACGAGAGAAAACCATGGCCCATAAGAGTCCCTTTGACCGTCAATCTATCGAAAACAAGGCAGTACACGAAGAAGGTCTGCTTGACCAATTTCATCTGCCGGCGGCCTTTGTCGCCTTTCTGCGGAAATACCAGCGTCGTTTATGGATTATCACCGGCAGTATCGCCGCAATCGTGATTGTCGTTGTCCTGTTCAATTCATTCCGGGCCTACCACCACCGGAAAGCGGTGACCGCCCTGACCACGGCACTGCAGGCGAAAGGCGCCCAGAAACAGGAATTGCTTGCCAAGGTCGTTGCTCAGTACGGCTCCACCCCGGCAGCACTGTGGAGCCGGGTGGAACTGGCCCACATTGCCGCCCGCAACGGTCATATTGACAAGGCGCTGCAGGGCCTTGCCGCGGTCAACCGCGAAGTCTCGGCGGAAAATCCCCTCAAACCGCTGCTGCTGGCCAACCTGGGCGCCCTGTACATGAAAAACAACAACCTGGACAGCGCCCTGACATCGTATCTCGAGCTGAGCAGTTTCAAGGGCTTTGATGCCGACGCCTATCGGGCCATGGGCCGGATTTACGAGTTGCGGAAGAAGAACGGTAAGGCCGTGGAGATGTATAAGAAATACCTGTCTCTCTCGGCGGCGAATGGCGGCCTGGCCGCCGATCCCGACCTGGCGATAGTGCAGGCCAAGATCAAGCGCCTGCAGAATGAATGAAGATCATCCGCTCCCCCGGCGAGATGACGGCCTGGGCGGCAAAACAGGCCGGGGCCGGCAGGAGAATCGGCCTGGTGCCGACCATGGGTTTTTTTCATGAAGGGCACCTGAGTCTTATGCGCCTGGCCGGCCGGCATGCCGATCGGGTCGTGGTCAGCCTGTTCGTCAACCCCGCGCAGTTCGGGCCGGGTGAAGACCTTGCCGCTTATCCCCGTGATTTCGACCGGGACCGCGAACTGGCGGAGGAGGAAGGGGTGGCGGTCCTTTTTGCCCCGGATGCGGCGAGCATCTATCCCGAGGGATTCCAGACCACCGTTCGGGTCGGGCGGCTCACCCGCTACCTGTGCGGTGCCTCCCGGCCGGGCCATTTTGACGGCGTGGCCACCGTGGTCTGCAAGCTCTTTCATCTCACCGCCGCCGATTGCGCCGTTTTCGGTGAAAAGGATTTTCAGCAGCTGGCCGTTATCCGGCGGCTGGTAGCCGACCTGAACATGGCCGTCGAGATCATCGGCCATCCGATTGTCAGGGAGGCGGACGGCCTGGCCCTCAGCTCCCGTAATGTTTATCTTGATGAAAGGTCCAGGAACTCGGCGCTGTGTCTCTCGCGCTCACTCGCCCTGGCGCAAAAGAGCGCGGCCGGCGGCATTCTTGAGACCAGGAAACTTGCCGGCCAGGTTCGGGATTTTATTCTGGCCTTTCCGGGCACGGAGATCGACTATGTCGATTTTGTCCATAGCCGCAGCCTGGAGCCGGTGGCGACCGTGGATGCCGATACCCGGCTCGCCCTGGCCGTAAAAATTAACGGCAGGGTGCGTTTGATCGATAACGGTCCTGTTCTGCAACCAGCCGCTTCACCGGCGACAACGGCGTGACCGGCCGGAGACGGCCCCCCCCGTGCCCGGTGCGGCGGTTCAATAAATTGTTTTTTATTCGAGGTGGAAAAATCAATGTTACGTTTTGTTCTGAAATCTAAAATTCATCGGGCGACCGTCACCCGGGCCGACCTCAACTATGAGGGCAGCCTGACTATTGACCGCGACCTGATGGAGGCCGCCGGTCTCGTGCCCTTTGAACAGGTCAAGGTCTACAATATTCACAACGGTGAGCGTTTTGAAACCTATGTCATCGAGGGAGAGGCCGGCTCCGGGGTGATCGGGTTGAACGGCGCCGCCGCCCGCAAGGGGCTGGTCGGTGATCTCATCATCATTGCCTCTTATGCCATGATCAATGATGACGAACTGGCGGCATACCGGCCGCTCATGCTTCTCCTGGACGAGAAGAACAAAATGAAGAAATATATTGATAAGTGAGGTTGAACTATGCCTGGTTTTGAAGTTTTTGGTGACGAGGAAAAACGAGAGGTCCTCGATGTTTTTGATACCGGTGTCCTTTTCCGCTACGAGTTCGGTCAGCAAAGGGGCGGAATATACAAGGTCCGGCAGTTTGAAGAGGCCTTTGCCGCCTATACCGGCGCCGGTTTCGCCCAGGCCGTGACTTCCGGCACCGCGGCGCTCAAGGTGGCCATGACCGCCCTTGGCGTCGGGGCCGGTGACGAGGTCATCACCCAGGGCTTCACCTTTGTCGCCACCTGGGAGGCCATTCTTGATACCGGCGCGTTACCCGTGTTTACCGAGGTGGACGAGACCCTCAATATGGACCCCGCCGACCTGGAAAGAAAGATCACCGGCAAGACCAGGGCCATCATCCCCGTGCACATGCTCGGCGCCCAGGCGCGGATCGAGGAGATCGTGGCTATTGCCGCGAAACATAACATCCCGGTGCTCGAGGACACGGCCCAGGCCAGCGGCGCCCGCCTGCACGGCCAACACCTGGGAACCTTCGGGGCCTGCGGTACCTTTTCCTTCGATGCGGTCAAGACCATGACCACCGGCGAAGGCGGGATGATCATCACCGGTGATGAAAAACTCTGGCGGGCCATGTCCGAATATCATGATCATGGCCATGACCATGCGGAGAATCCCGGCGGCCGCGGCGCGGATGGCCGCAGTTTTATCGGTTTCAATTACCGGATGATGGAGCTGCAGGGCGCCATCGGCCTGGCCCAGCTTGCCAAGCTCGATGGTATGGTCGCGGCCCAGAAGGCGAACAAGAAGATCATCAAAGAGGCGGCGGCGGCGATTCCCGGGGTTACTTTTCGAACCATTCTCGACGAGGAAGGGGATTCGGCGACTTTCCTCGCCTTTATGCTGCCGGACGCCGAACGGGCGGCGGCCGTGAACCAGGTCCTCCGCGACAACGGCGCCGGTGCCATTAATTTCGGCGAGAATACCTGGCATTTCTATCCCCGGTGGGAGCATCTTGCCCGGGGAGCGACCTTATGTCACGATGGCTGGCCTTTCAGCTACCAGGGCAAGCGGCGGGTGGTCTATGACCCCATGGCCCTGCCCCGCTCGGCGGAACTCATGGACCGGACCCTGGTCTACCAGATCCCCGTGAAGTTGAGTGAGCAGCAGCGCACCACCATGGTCGCGGCCCTCGGCCGGGCGGCGGACCTTTAGGGGCGTTTCCGGTTTGCTGCCGGGGCACCCTCCGGCCCCGGGGCGCGGGGGAGTTCATTTTTGCCGTGCCCTGGATTTTTCAAGGTCCGGCCGCGGTCTTCGGCGTACACCTCGGCCGGGATGGTAATGTAGACGTCAAAACGCGTGGTGGTGCCGCTCAGGCAGTGAGAGGGTTTCCGGCCGGCCAGGGGCGGCGCTGATTTCGGCCGCTTGACCACTACCCGGTTCCGGGCCGCGTTCAAGGCGGCAGCCAGCAATTGCTCCGTATCATCATCCCCCCCGACCAGGAGTTGCAGGATCTGCAGCTCCTTTTTGACCCGGGCCGATTTTGTGCGCCCGGGAAACATGGGGTCAAGATAGACAACGTCAATCTTCCCCCCCGGATTCGTCATGTTTTCCAGGAATTTTCGGCTGTCGGCCGCGACCAGGTGGATTCTTGCGGCGCTGTCCCGGGTTTCCGGGCTTGCCGCCGCCCTCAGCAGGCCGTCCCGCAGGAGCGCGGCGACCACCGGGTTTCGTTCAAAAATGTGAACCGCGCAGCCGCAGCCGGCCAGGATAAAGGCGTCGCGCCCCATCCCCCCCGTAGCGTCAAGGACAGAGGGCGGCCGGTCCTGTTTGACGCCCACCGCCCGGATCAGCATCTCCCGGCCGCCGCGGCGTCGTCGATAGCCGGCCGGCCCTTTGACAAATTCCGCCCACACCGGCGCGGCCGGGGCGACATCGCCTGTCCAGCGCAACTCGAGACGCGTGGCGGTGCGGAAAAGGACAAAGTCGAGATCGTCAGCGACCTGAGAAACGAGAGGCAGTCCCAGTTGCCGGGCCAGGCCGGCCGCCGCGGCGGCAAGCCCGGGGTGGTCAAAGGCGACGCCTGCCCGCAGGGAACGTTGCCGGTCTTTATTTTTTTCGAGGGGCATTTTATTATTACCGCCGATTCCGTTTTTTGGTTTTTTGTCTCGTTTCGTCGTAATTATTCAGGTACAGGCATATAAAGGGGAAGGCTGATGATGCGATATGTTACCGTTATTTTTTTCCTGCTGGTCTTGACTCAGTGCACCCCGTCCCGGGCCTGGAATGGATCGGTGGTCAGGGTTGTGGATGGCGACAGCCTGTTGATCAAGCGGGATAAAAAGGTGTACGAGATCAGGTTGTACGGCATTGATGCGCCGGAATACGACCAGGATTACAGTAATGGCGCCCAACAGGAGGTTATCCGCCTGACCGCCGGGCAAACGGTTTCTGTGGAGCCGAAAGGTATTGGTATTTACGGCCGGGTCATTGCCCTGGTGACAAGTCAGGGCCGATTGGTGAACCGGGAACTGGTGCGTGACGGCCTGGCCTGGTATTACCCCCGGTACTGTCTTGAACAGCCGCTCTGCCGCGAGTTGAAGACCCTGGAAAAAAAGGCACGGCTGGCACGGCTGGGCCTCTGGCGGGCCGATGATCCGATTTCTCCCTGGGTCTGGAAACATCGCCGCAAGCCATCGGCGTCACAGGAGCGGTTCCGACGGCGGCATGGTCGTTTTTCGTATCGGCGGCGGTAGGGGGTCCGGCCACTATGCCGGACAGGCCGGGGGTAGTATGCGGCCGGAGATGTCCCGTGTGCTCATGGTGTGTTTTGTTTGACCATCTGGGCAATTTCCTGGCCGGTGATCGTTTCTTTTTCCAGCAGGGTCTGAGTCATCTCTTCAAGAATTTTCCGGTGTTTGACCAGGATATTGTTGGCCGTATCATAGGCGGACTGGATCAATTTTTTTACTTCCTGGTCGATTAAGACCACGGTTGTTTCGCTCATGATCTGTCCCGGCTGGCCGTTCAGCGGATCCGCTGTTTTAAAGGTCAACGGCCCCAGCTTGTCGCTCATTCCCCATTCGCACACCATTTTTCGGGCAATATCCGATGCCCGTTCAATATCGTTGCTGGCGCCGGTAGTGATTTCGTCAAAGACAATGCTTTCGGCCAGCCGGCCGCCAAGCAGGGTGCAGAGGTTGTTAAACAGATAGGTGCGGCTTTGCGAATATTTTTCTTCCTCGGGCAGCTGCATGGTCAGCCCCAGGGCCTTGCCCCGGGGAATAATGGTGACCTTGTGTACGGGATCGGTGCCGGGCAGCATCCAGGCCACGAGGGCATGGCCGGATTCGTGATAGGCCGTCACCTTTTTTTCCGCTTCCGTGATGATCATTGAGCGCCGTTCTGCCCCCATCATGACTTTGTCCTTGGCCTTTTCAATGGTCTCCATGGTGGTGACCCGGTGGTCGCCGCTCTCCGAACGGGCGGTCAGAAGGGCTGCTTCGTTGATCATGCTGGCAAGCTGGGCTCCGGAAAACCCCGGGGTGCCCTTGGCGATAACCGACCAGTCGACATCCTCCGACACCTTGATTTGCTGGGCATGGACCTGGAGAATTTTTTCCCGGCCGCGGACATCCGGCAGGGGGACCATCACCTGGCGGTCAAAACGTCCGGGCCGCAGCAGGGCCGGGTCCAGGATGTCCTGCCGGTTGGTCGCGGCAATGACGATAACATGATCGTTGACCTCGAAACCATCCATTTCCACGAGCAGCTGGTTCAGGGTCTGTTCCCGTTCATCGTTACCGCCTGCTCCGCCGGCGCTGCGATGACGGCCGACGGCGTCAATTTCATCGATAAAAATAATACAGGGCGCTTTTTTCTTCCCCTCTCTAAAAAGGTCCCGTACCCGTGATGCGCCGATTCCCACGTACATTTCAACGAAATTGGAACCGCTGATCGAATAAAACGGCACCCCGGCCTCACCGGCAATGGCCTTGGCCAGGAGGGTTTTGCCCGTACCCGGTTCGCCGTAAAGTAAGACCCCGGTCGGTATCCGGGCCCCCGCCTCGGTGAACTTTTCCGGATTTTTCAGAAAATCAACAATTTCAAGAACTTCCTCTTTGGCTTCGTCCACCCCGGCCACATCTGCAAAGGTAATCTTGGATTTCTGGGGGTCGATGAGCCGGGCGCGGCTTTTGCCAAAGGCCATGGCTTTGCCGCCGCCCTGGCCCTCGGTGCCGCTCCTGCGCATGAAGAAAAACCAAAAGATAAAAAGCAGGATAAACGGTACCCACGAGAGAAAAATTTTCATAAACCAGTATGGCTTTACAACTTTCTGCACCTCGACGTTGACCTTGTTTTTGAGCAGATGGGGCAGGGCTGCATTGGTCGGCGGCACAACGGTTTCATATTTGACGCCGTCCCCGGTCGTCCAGGTAATGGTGTTTTCCTTGACCGTGACAGTTGACAGCTTCCCGCTGTCAGCCATCTTTAAAAAATCGGTGTAAAGGATGTGATGGATGTTATCCGGCTTTGTTTTGAAGATATTAAAGAGCAACAGGCCGACGAGGCAGATGATGAGCCAGATAGACAGGTTCTTGTAAAAATATTTCAAGTCGATTCTCCGGGATGGTTCAGGACGAAAAGAGGGTGAAACGAATGAACAGGATGAATGTGTGGTGATTGCAACATGCTGTTGTGCTTGAGCCTGTGACGTAAAAAGGCCTTTCTGTTTGATTGATTTTATGAGATTGCAATAAGTTACCATAAAACAGGCAAAAGGTAAAGAGAATCGGGGAAAAGATAGAGAGGCGGTACGAGAAAGGAGGCAGGGCAATTTTCCGGCGCTGAAAGGATAATTCCGGAGCTGAAAATATAACCCCGGGGCCGCCACCCCGGGGTTAGAGAGAAGCTTACTCGTTTTTTGGCATTTATCGTGAGCAGCGCCCTAGTTAAAGCATAATCCGTGCCGGAAAATGATTTGCAGGGTAAGTTTGTTTGTGTATTATTTGTATCTCTTTGATTTGCAGTAGTTATTGCATATTATTTTCTTCGGTGATCAGCTATTTGCGGCGTAGGCCTTATTTTGAGAAGAGGACGCAACTTGCGCCCATTGTGAATTAACAGGGCTTTTTTTGCGTCATCGGTAAATAATGAATCGCCATTCATTGTTTTTTATGGTTAACTGGAAGTTGCGTAAAGAGTCGAAAAGCCGTGATATTATAATTTGTTGATTTCTATGAATAAAACATGGGATATTCTGATATCTCATATTTGGGAAATTTGCATTTTGGCCTGGCACGAAATCTAAATTTACATTTTGTCTTAAAAAAAAATGTACGATTTGCTTGCAAATTGTTTTGCTTTTTGATTAAATAAGGTAAGAGAGAAAAGCGAATAAAGGTAAACGAAAACCTAAAACATATATAATTTAATCTGAAGAAGAGGAGGTGAGCAATCAGAGACACGGTGAGTGAAAACGGTGACCGGCCGGTGATCATCCGCTAATGACCTATCGACCTGGCAATTTTTTAATTTTCCAGCTAGCTGGAGGAGAAGCAGATGGATGGCATTTTATTTCTCGTTTTTTGGTTAGGTTGTGCTGCGCTCCATACCCTGTTTGATCTTAAAGTCAAACCGGTCCTTCGGGCCGTCAGGGAAGAAAGCGATTATTCCTAACCGTTGGTTCACATGTTCCATGTTCTTTATGCAGGGAGCCGGGCTGACGGACGTCGCGTCCCTGATCAGCACCGGAAAGTAGTAATGGCAGAGTTGTTTTTTGTCGCGGCCTGCCTTTCAACGAAGGAATTTATGGAGGAGCAGTACTCATGAATAATATTATCGCAAAGGTCCTGCCTCAGGAAGGCGGATATGCAGGAACCAAGTCAGGTGCCTATAATGCGGCAATCGCATTGTCGGGCCTGCTCGCTGTGGTTGGTATCGCCTTTGGCATTCATGCTTTTTTTATCGGTCACGATCAGGCATACGGTGTGACGAGAGACGTGCCGTGGGGGCTTCTGATCGCAACGTATGTCTTTTTTGTTGTTACCTCAACCGGGCTTTGTCTTGTCTCTTCAATTGGTCATGTCTTCGGAGTCGAGTCCTTTAAGCCTATTGCCAAGCGATCGGTTTTCTTGGCTATTATCACCATCATCTCCGGCTTTCTCGTCATCGCTTTTGAAATCGAGAATCCGTGGCGGATGGCAATCTACAATGTTATTTCTCCCAATCCCACCTCGAACATATGGTGGATGGGTACCCTGTACGGTGCCTATCTTTTCTTCATGCTCATTGAATTTGCCCTGTTGCAGATGGGCAAGCACAAACAGGCCGGCTATCTCGGCCTGCTGGGTGTGATCGCCGGTGTCGCCGCTCATTCAAACCTGGGCGCTGTCTTCGGCCTGCTCAATGGCCGCGAATTCTGGCACGGACCCTATATGCCGATTTACTTTATCGCCTCTGCCATGCTGTCTGGCTGTTCGGCAATCATTCTGTTCAGCTGGATCGGTTACAAGACCAATGGCTGGAAGATGAGTCCTGCTTACAAGCAGAGCCTGACCTCGGTTGCCAAACTCGGCGCTCTTTTGATGGCCATCCTCCTCTTTTTCGAGACCTGGAAGGTCCTCTCCGGTATCGCCGGTCAACCCCCGGGAAAGTATGCCGCAATGATGGCTATGGTAAGCGGGCCTTATGCCCTGGATTTCTGGGTTGCTGAAATCGGCATGGGCATGGTGATTCCTTTCATCATTATTCTCGCCGTGCGCGCCAAGAATATGCCGGCCCTGTTTGTGGCTTCCGTCTTCGGTATTATAGGTATCTTTTTCATGCGCTATGACCTGGTTGTGGTCGGCCAGATCGTCCCCCATTTTCATACCCTGAATATTGTGGGACAGCCGGCCCTCTACCCTTATACGCCGAGTTTGCATGAGGTCATGGTGACCTTGGGCGGCTTCGGCTTATGCACCATGCTCTTCCTTATGGGTGAACGTATGTTTCGCGGCCATCTGTCCGAAGACCATTAGGAATTGATCCTTCCGGGGAAGCGACAATGCGCTTCCCCGGAAGAGACCACGAACAGGAGAGCAACATGACCATGAAAAGGTCTGAAATCAAGCCGATGCACCCTGATCTGCCGATCTACCCGATCGGAGTTGCAGCCAGACTGCTGGGGGTCCATCCACGCACACTGAGAATTTATGAGGCCGAGGGATTGATTCATCCGGCGCATGTCGGGTCACGGCGATTGTTTTCTACGAATGACATTCACTGGATTACCTGCATGCGTTCCCTGATTCATGACGAGGGAATCAGCATTCAAGGGTTGAAAAAGCTGTTGGACCTGGTGCCCTGCTGGGAGATTGCCGGTTGTCCGGCCGATGTTCATGAACACTGTGAGGCCAGGGTAGACAGGGCTGTGCCGCGGACGTTGCATAAGATAGACGACGAAGAGGCGGCCCGGAGGGCCAAAGAGGCTGACGTGGAAAAGCGGAAAAAAGCCGGGCAAAAAAAAAAGCGGCAATCATCCGGCTAGACAGAGAAAGACAGCGTCGAATTCAAATCGCCGCCCAGGCAGAGTCGCAACAATTATTTGGTTGAGCGCCTGGAGACCGGCTGCGGCCGGGGAAAGCGCGGAGGCGATCGCTGTTATTTAATGTGCCTGGCTAGTGTGCTTGGCGTAAAGTACAAAACCAAAACGGGAATCATGGCAGAGGTCATGGCTCCCGTTTTTTTTGTTCCCTTCCCTTCCCGGTTGTAAAATAACTGGACATTCTGCTGCCCGGAGTTCCAGCGGTTAGGGGGCTCTGGTCATGGTCGCTAAGTTTGGTTTGGCTTATTCCTTGTTCGGGGGCCTGCCCAGGCCGTACTTGTCTATTTTTCGGCGGAGGGTGTCCTTGGAAATATTCAGTTCCAGGCAGGTCGCCTGTTTTTTCCATTGGTTCCTTTCAAGGGCAAGAGAGATCGCCTGTTTTTCTATCTCTTCCAGGGTTCGGCCGCCGTCTTTTTTATCCGGTTGCACTGCCTCGCCGCCGCCGGTTTCCCCGGTAAATGGTTCCGGGAGGTGCCGGGGCAGGATATAGCCGCCTTCACAGAGGATAAAAGCGTATTCGATAATGTTTTCCAGTTCCCGAATATTGCCGGGAAAACGGTGGCGCATGAGAATATCAAGGGCCGGGGCGGAGATGCCGACGATATCCTTGCCCTGTCTGACCCTGAACCGTTTGATAAAATAGTCTATGAGCAGGGGGATGTCCTCTTTGCGATCACGCAGGGGGGGAAGCTGAATTTTGACCACATTGAGCCGGTAAAAGAGGTCGTCACGAAACGTTCCTTTTCGGACCATGGCCTGGAGATCCCGGTTGGTCGCCGTGATAATCCTGACATCCGCTTTGACCGGGAGGTTGGAACCAAGCGGTTCGTAGACCTTTTCCTGGAGGACGCGCAGGAGTTTGACCTGGATGCCCGGCGGAATATCGCCGATTTCGTCAAGGAACAGGGTTCCTCCTTCGGCGGCGGCGAAGCGCCCCTCCCTGTCGGTGCGGGCGTCGGTAAACGCTCCGGCCTTGTAGCCGAAAAGTTCTGATTCAAGCAGGGTTTCCGGCAGGGCGCCACAGTTTACGGTGACAAAGGGGCGGTCCTTACGTTCACTGTCATTGTACAGCGCCTGCGCTATCAACTCCTTGCCGGTCCCGCTTTCACCCAGGATCAGGACGGTGCTCGGACTGCGGGCGATTTCAGGGATAACCGTAAAAAGTCGTTGCATGGCGGGATTCTTTGAGATGATCCCGGCAAAATTATGCCTCTGGATCAGTTGTCGGTGCAAGGTGTTCAGCGTCGCGAGATCACGGAAGGTTTCCACGCCGCCGATAATGTTTCCCTCGTGATCGACGAGTGGTGAGGCACTGATGCTGATCGGAATTTTCTCCCCCCGGCGGTTGACGATGGTGATGGAACGATTGGATATCGCCCTGCCGCTGTAGAGACTCTCGGCAATGGCGCATGATTTGCCGCAGATGCTGGATTGAAAGATTTCACTGCATGATTTGCCGACGGCCTCATCCTCGCGCCAGCCGGTAATTGTTTCCGCGGCCCGGTTGAAAGAGGTGATCCGCCAATTCCGGTCCACGGTAAAGACACCGTCGGCAATGGAGTTGAGGATGAGTTTTTCCCGCAGTTTCGGCATATCGTTTGTTGAAGTCATGGCCCGCCTCGCATAGCCATACTATAGATTCGTTGGTCTGCTTTTACTACCCAGGCCAGGTAAGCGCAGGGTCCGAATATGGAGCACATCTGAACAGTTATCGGCCGAGGTTATGGCATTTTTCCGCTGGTGCCTGGATAGTAATGGTTAAGAATGTTGCGGAAGATGGTCACCGCAAATTTATCCGGCTGGCAGGCTAAGGTCAAGGCTCATGATAAAAACCACATGAAATCACAGTGAAAAAATGAGTTTTTTTGCAGGTGGTAATAGTGGTGATGATAACTTGCATTTCCTTTGAAGTTACGTTATTATTCAATTGGTAATGAATGGCGATTCATTGCGCGTCCATGCTGGACGTTACGACATGGAATATGGAACCTGGAACCTGGGATATTGAATTAACTACCTTATTATTCATATTATGGGAGAGGTGCGATGAATATCAAAGATCTGGAAAAGCTGCAGGATGAGGGCGCCGACAAGGTGTCCTCCCGTGAGCGGCGAACATTCCTCAAGGCCGGCCTGGCTGTTACCGGCTTGTTTCTGGGGGGGACTGTCCTATCGTTGGCAGGAATAAAGAATGCCCGGGGAGCCATTGGCGGGATGCAGGCGGAGGCCGTCGGATTTCCTTACAGTCCGCACTACAGCATGGTTATCCGGCAGAATCGCTGCATAGATTGTGAACGCTGCAAAGTGGCCTGCAGAAAAACCAACGATGTTCCATCGTACGGATACCGGACCACCGTACTGGAAATAAAGCGCGTCATAAATCCCAAGGACAGCGAGCGGATTTTCATGCCCGTGCTCTGTAACCAGTGCAACCGGCCGCCTTGCGTGCGGGTCTGCCCGACCAAGGCAACCTACAAGGACAAGAAAACCGGTATTATTATGATGCACTACGAAAAATGCATCGGCTGCAAGACCTGTATGGAGGCCTGTCCTTATAATGCCCGTTATTTCAATGAAGAAAGACGGGCCATTGACAAGTGCAACTTCTGTTATGACACCCGTCTCACGAAAGGCAAGAAGGATACGGCCTGCGTGGCAATCTGCCCGGCCAAGGTCAGGATTTTCGGTGACCTCAGTGATCCCGGAAGCAGGGTATACAAGCTGATCCATATCCCTGATAAGGTTGTCTGGGTTCTGCGGCCCGAGACAGGCACGTTGCCGAACGTATTTTATATGAATGACTAAAGCCCCGGAGAGGTGGAACCATGAAGTTTAGCAAGAATATTATCTGGACATTCGGGGTGGTTGCCTGTGTCGGCCTCCTCTTTGCAGCCGTCAGGGTAACAAATGCTGCTGATAAAAAACCATACGATGAGGATGCCTATGGGCCGGAAAAATTGATTGTCTTTCTGACCCCGGTGCCCAAGGTTACTTTCAGTCACAAGATTCATACCAAGGATGCCGGTCTCGGATGCGATGACTGTCATGACAGTATTTTCCCCATGGAAACGGGAACCGTGGACCAGAAAGCCGATTTCAATATGAAATCCTTTGCCGAGGGCAAGTATTGCGGCGCCTGTCATGACGGTGATACCGCTTTCAGTGTAACCGGTGCCGATAACTGCGTCTCATGTCACACTCCTCCCAAGGCCATTGTGTTCAGCAAGCCGGTCAAGGCCGTGGTTTTTAATCACGAAATGCACGTCAAGACCGGTTTGGACTGCACAAACTGTCATAGCAAGGTTTTTAAGATGAAGATCGGCTGGGCGGAAAGCCAGAAGGACTTTAACATGGCGGCACTGTACAAGGGTAAATACTGCGGTACCTGCCATAACGGCCAGGAGGCCTTTGCCTCTAATACCAAATGTACGACATGCCATATCGGGGTGTTGGGTTTCGACCGTCTTGTCGGTAACGCAAATGCCAGGAAGAAAGGCAGTGCTGTGCGATGAAGGGGAGGTTGCCAGGTCTCGTTGCCATTGTTGAAACCGGCAGAACGATGCCAGAGCGGCGACTACCCGGCCAGAGGCCAGGCTAGACCCTGAGTTACTCAATTCGCCAGGATCATGATCCGGGCGGACCTGGAGAGGTCTTCTCCAGGTCCGCCCGGTTTTTTTTACCCTGAATCCGTGAGCATTCGATAACGGATTCAGGTTTACTTCTTCCCCCGGCAGTTTCTGTCGATTCAGGCAGACCGGCATAGTCCTCCCCGCCTCACCGTTCACCTTAAATTAATATTTCAATTGTCAAGTATGCTCTCCGGCTGACTGGTTTTGCATGTCCTTGTTTTTTTGTCTCTGATTTACGTTTTCAGTCCCGTCTTGCGGCTTGAATCCCTCATTTTTTTCTCTTATGTCGTTACATATCTCAACCTCCGGAGGTTTCGCCCTGGTTTCGGCCGGCGGCTATCCTTCCGATTCTGTTCACCACAAGGGCGCATATTGCGCCATCTCTCTGGTCCTCGCAATGTAATTATTTGATTTTGTAGGCATTTATCTGTTGTGGGCGGTTCGGCTTTTCCCGGCAATGTGCCTTGGAGTGTCAGTGGTACAAGGGGGAGTGGCGGCAGATGAGGGCCGGGGGCCGGAAGCTGAATATCCGGAATTGTTATTTATTTCGCCTGGTTCTTTAGTCGCCGCAATAAACATGAAGCAAATTGCACCAAGGGCGCAAAATGATTCATTCGTCAAGGGAATGAGGACGCATTTTGCGCATGTTGCATAAGTTATTTGTACAGAAATGATGCCGTGAAACCTTATAGCTGATTTCTTTAGTGGCAAATTTATATTGTAATATTGAGAAGTTGTTTGGTCGTCGGCATTGTTTCCCGTTGCGGTCTCCGCTTCTGGCACGGCCCTTGCGAAGATAGAGGCAAATAAGAACTACAAGCCCGGGGCAACTGACGATAAAGGAGAAGATCATGACTACGTTTAATCACTTGCTGACAGATCATCGAGGATACGGGGCCTGCTTGTCAACTGTGAAACGGATTGGCGCGGTAGCCTCCAGGCTGAGCGAGGCATTGTGGCTCTGCCTGACATTTCTGCTGTTTCTCGCCACCGGACCCTTTTCGGTTTTTGCCGTCATCTTCGGACTGTATTCCCTGGCTTCCCGTGCAGGCCGGGAGCATATGGAGGAACCCGCACATTGCTAATTTTTCGCAACGAATTTGAAATATTAAAAAAAAATCAAGGAGGCACAAAATGGCAAAAGCAAAAGAATTTTTCATTACCGCAACTGCTGAGCCGGAAGCTGCAACTTCCGGTACTAACGTATTGGCCGCGATTTTCGGTCTACTGGTGATTGCCGGGATTGCCGCCGGGGCATATGCGTTCTTTGTCGGTCATGACGTAGCTTACAACAACATCCGTGAGATGCCGTGGGGGCTTTTGATTTCAACCTACGCATTCCTGGCAATTACCTCAACCGGTCTCTGTCTTCTTGCTACTATCAGTCATATCTTCGGCGGCAACAGGCTGGCACCGCTGGCCAATCGGATGGTGTGGCTATCAGTGGTCTGCATCATCAGTGCTTTTTTTGTCATCGGCATGGAGATTGAAAATCCCTGGCGGATGGCAATCTATAACGTTATTTCCCCTAATTTAACCTCCAATATCTGGTGGATGGGAACCCTGTACGGTCTGGCCGTCGGCTTCATGATCGTTGAGTTCTGGCTGATCCTGACCAAAAAATATAAAGCTGCCCTTGCCCTCGGCGTTCTTGGCGCGTTGACCGAAGTCGGAGCAAACACCTGCCTGGGCGGCGTCTTTGCTACCCTGCCCAGCCGGCCCTACTGGTACGGTGCCCAGTTGCCCGTCTCTTTCCTGGCCTGCGCCTTCCTGTCCGGTGCCGCCGCTGCCGTCATCTTCACCCACTACTCATGCATTATCCGGCGGAAATGCATGGATTCTTCAATTCATGACGGTATTCAGTCCGCCGGCAAGGTCATGCTGCTGATGCTGATCCTGGTCGGTGTCGCCACCTTCTGGAACATAGTTTCTTACTTCGTCGGCGGCAGCGATGTCGGTCGTACGGCCGCAGAGGCCTTGATCCGCGGCCCTCTGGCCACGAACTTCTGGGTCTTTGAAGTTGCCATCGGCCTGGTTGCCCCGATCCTGTTGCTGGCCCTGACCCGCGTCAGGAGTATCACCGCGATGTCCAGCGCCGCGCTTATGACCCTGGTCGGTATGTTCTTCGCCCGTTACGACATGGTTGTGGCCGGACAGATTGTCCCTCGCTTCTCCGGAGTCAACGGTCTTCCCACCTACTTTCACTACGTTCCGTCTTCTGCCGAAATGTTGGTGGTCCTTGGCGGCCTCGGTTTGTGCGGCCTTGCCTTCCTGATGGGAGAGCGCTTCTTCGGCCGGGTTTTCACCGGTCATAGTGAGCACTGATCGACGGGGTATCCGGCAAACTCTGATAGAAGAGGTTTCCAGATGGTCAACGAAAAAAAAGCTATCTTCACCATTGGCGTAGCTGCCCAGATGCTCGATGTGCACCCGAGGACCCTCCGCATTTATGAGCAGGAAGGATTGATTCGGCCGATGCGCAAGGGGAAGTGGCGTTATTATAACATGAATGATGTACAATGGATCGAGTGTCTGCGGAGCATGATTCATGAGCATGGCATTTCAATCGCGGCGATCAAGAAGTTACTCCAGTACACTCCTTGCTGGAATATAGCCGACTGTCCCTTTGAGAAGCGTAAACAGTGCACGGCCTTTATGTCCAACGGTTTGGTGCCCCGTAAGATTGATGAGGTCAAGCCGCAACGCATCGCCAGGGTTGACTGGAACGTGGCCTGATAAACGACCCTTTCCAAGCCCTCGCCGTGAGTTGAATAATCGGGCCGCGGCAGACAGGATAATGTCTGCCGCGGCCTTTTTTTGCGCCCTGTCAAGACGGGAGCAATCGGGGTAATTTTTTACAACTCTGGACTTGCTCCGGGGTTATCGCCGCCGGTACACTCTTTTCGGGTATCGGCCTTGCAAATAAACGCCACGGGTGGTTTATTCTTATCGGAATCCGTTTCCTGCAGTTGAGGGGAAAACCTGTCAACTCGCCTGCTCCTGTGTTATTATAGTAACCGTTCACCAGAGGCAATAAACTACCCTCAACTCGTAACTGTAACCGTTCAGATGTGCCTCAGATTCGTTCGTTTCGCCCTCCGAGGTGTACTCCCTGTACCTGAGGAGGGCGAAACGGACAAAGATGGGGTGCAGGTGAACGGTTACTTATTATCTACCGAAATTTTCCGCTGTTAACTTGAAACCTGGACATTGATTCATGAAAAAAGCATTGATTACCGGGATTACCGGTCAGGACGGCGCATACCTTGCCGAATTTCTTATCAACAAAGGGTATGTTGTTCATGGTATTAAACGCCGGACATCGTTGTTCAACACCGACCGGATCGATCACCTGTATCAGGACCCCCATGTCACCGACCGGAAACTGATCCTCCATCATGGGGATCTCACTGACTCTTCCAGTCTGGTCCACATCATCGAGCAGGTCCAGCCGGATGAACTCTATAACCTGGCGGCCCAGTCCCATGTGGCCGTTTCCTTTGAAGAGCCGGAGTATACCGCGAACTCCGATGCCCTGGGCACGCTCAGGCTGCTCGAGGCCATCCGGATCCTCGGCCTGACCGACAAGACCAGGTTCTACCAGGCCTCGACTTCCGAGCTGTTCGGCAAGGTGCGGGAAACCCCGCAGACGGAGAAGACGCCTTTTTATCCCCGTTCACCCTATGCGGTCGCCAAACTCTACTCCTACTGGATCGTCACCAATTACCGCGAGGCATACAATATGTACGCCTGCAATGGTATTCTTTTCAACCACGAGTCGCCGGCTCGCGGTGAGACCTTTGTCACCCGCAAGGTTACCCGGGCCCTGGCCCGTATCGTTCTGGGTTTGCAGGATTGTTTTTATCTCGGCAATCTCAACTCCAAGCGCGATTGGGGCCATGCCCGCGATTATGTGGAAATGCAATGGCTTATGCTGCAACAGGACGTCCCGGATGATTTCGTGATAGCCACCGGCAGGCAGTACTCGGTACGTGATTTCGTGGAAGCGGCGGCCGGGGAGCTGGGCATCAGTTTGCGCTGGGAGGGCAAGGGGCTGGAAGAAACAGGGATTATTGACGAGATCACCGGCGAGCCGGGGGGGATGGACCTGCAGGCGGCCGGGGTTGTTCCCGGCAAGGTGATTGTGCGGATCGATCCGCGTTATTTCAGGCCCACCGAAGTGGAAACCCTGCTGGGAGATGCCAGCAAGGCAAGAGAGAAGCTCGGCTGGCGGCCCCGGATCGGCTTCAGCGAGCTGGTTGCGGAGATGATGCATTGCGACCTGGAAGAGGCTAAACGGGACGAACTGTGTCAGCGCCGGGGTTTTAAAACGTTTAATCGCTACGAATAGGACCATCCTGCAATGAATTCCAGCGTCCGGCCCCTGGCCGATTCCGCCATCTATGTCGCCGGTCACCGGGGCATGGTAGGTTCCGCTCTCATCCGCCGTCTCAAGGCCATGGGCTGCGCCGACATCATCACCCGCAGCCACTCCGAACTCGACCTGACCGACCAGCAGGCGGTCAGGGATTTTTTTGCCCGCCGCAAAATTGATTATGTGGTCCTGGCCGCCGCCCGGGTCGGAGGAATCCATGCCAACAACACCTATCCGGCCGAGTTTATCTACCTGAACCTGATGATCGAGGCCAATGTCATTCACGAGGCCTACCGGGCCGGCGTGAAAAACCTGCTTTTCCTGGGTAGTTCCTGTATTTACCCGAAGTTCGCCCCCCAGCCCATGAAGGAGGAATACCTGCTCACCGGGCCTCTGGAACCGACCAATGAGCCATATGCCGTTGCCAAGATTGCGGGCATTAAGATGTGCAATGCCTATAATCGGCAGTATGGTACCGATTATCGCTCGGTCATGCCGACCAACCTGTACGGCCCGGAAGATAATTTTCACCTGCAGAACAGCCACGTTATTCCGGCCCTGATCCGCAAGTTTCACCTGGCCCGGCTGGCTATGGATAACGACCTGGAGGGCCTGCGGCGGGATGAACAGGTTTTTGGTTTTATCCCGGCGGATATCAAGGAGGCTATCGGCCTTGCCCCCGACTCCTCCTGCCTGATCCACCATGACCCGAAAGTCATCATCTGGGGTACGGGGCAGGCCCGCCGTGAATTCCTGCATGTGGATGACATGGCTGCCGCCTGCGTTTTCGTCATGGGGCTTGAGCCGCCGGTCTATACGGAAGCAGCCGGCCTCGCCCGGGCCGGTTTCCTCAACATCGGCACGGGCGAGGACTCGACCATCGGCGAGGTGGCGGAACTTGTCCGCGGGATCGTCGGTTTTACCGGTGAAACCGTGTATAATTCCAGCCAGCCCGACGGTACGCCGCAGAAACTGCTCGACGTGTCACGACTCAACAGCCTGGGCTGGCGGCCGACAATTTCCCTCGAACAAGGATTAAGCGCGGTCTATTCATGGTATGAGAAGCCGCGGTAAAAAGGTAAGCCGGCACAGGCGCCCCATCTTTGCACGGTCACGCTTGCCCGCATAGAGGTGCTATAGCGACCAAGCGTGCCTGCCGCCTCTTTTATGATTCAACGGCGTGGCACTGATTTTCAAGCTCCTGCCATTTTTTCTGTAGTCGTTTCTCCGAGACCGGGATGGCGACGCCCAGTTCCGGGGCGAAAATGGAGACCCGGAATTCGTCGACCATCAGCCGGTATTCCGCCAGCAGACGAATACAGGGAGCGGACCTGCCGTCAGTATCCGGGAGATGCTGCAAACGGTTGACGGCGGCTTCAAGCCGCGCGGACTTGGCGGCATCTTTGGCCGGTGCCTGTTCCGCCCGTTCCATCCGGATCGCCAGGGCCTTGAGGTAGCGCTCCGTGTGTTGCAGGTCCGGGTATTTTTTTGTTGTCAGGAAGGAAGAGGGCATGATTTCCTGCAGGTGTTGCCGGTATTCCTGAAACCGGTTTTCCGAGAAGTTTCTGCTTGCTTTTGCCCGGTCCATGGCCGCGGCGATCCGGGAGGAGACAAGACGTCTGCGGCCAAGGAGACGGAGCAGCCGGTCGAGTCTTTTCACGCCTTCGCGGACGATCCCTTTCTCTTTGGCCGTGGTGGCAATAGCTTCAAACTCCCGCTCCGTCGGCAGCTCTCCGTCCCTGATCCCGAAGATATCGTCCAGGATAAAGTGTAGCAGCATCACCTGGATCTCCGTGCCGCCGGCGGCCGGACCGAGCGACAGCCACGAGGCCGAGTGGCTGGCCACGGCCGCCTTGCATTGCCGCCGCAGGGCCTTGATTTCCTGGCCGAACCGCAGGGAATACAGAAATCGCAGACCGTCACGGTTCAGGGCGAAACTCCGGGCTTTATCGTCAATGTAGCGCAGTTCCAGGCTCTGTGATTTCTCATCGATGAACAGGGCCGGGAAGAAGAGGACGCCGAGCCCGTTTCCCTGGTTGACGCCCGTCACCGGTTCTGGCGCCCGGGCAAAATCCCAGGCCCTGATTCCTTTTCTGCCGGGCGGCCCGGCGTGTTGAATGGCGGCCGGCCGGGCCGCTGAACCCGAACCATCCCGGCAGCGGTTCAGCAGCTCCCGGAATGAGCGGCCGGCAAAGAGAATGCGGCCCTCCTCTCCGACCAGGCGATAGCGCATTTTCAGGTGTACGGGCAGGGTCCCGGTCTGCCAGTCGGTGCGCCGGATGCTGACCTGGAAATGTTTGCGCAGGGCTTTTTCCAGGCCGGGATAGAGCGAGTCCCGGTACAGTTCCAGCTCGTCCATGACCAGGTCGGCGGCGTTCGGCAGCGGCACCAGCTGCCGCCGGAGTTTCTTGGGCAGGGCCTTGAGCAGGGCCAGGATTTTTTCCGGCAGCAGACCGGGCACCAGCCATTCAAAGAGGGCCGGGCTCAGGCCGGGGACCAGCGGCAGGGGGAGGTCGACCGTGATGCCGTCCGCCTCGTGGCCGGGTTCAAAGCGGTAGCTGAGCGGCAGTTCCCCCTGTCCCGTGCGCAGGGTCCGGGGAAACCGGTACAGCTCGTTCTCGTCGGGCCGGGCCCGGCAGATATCATCCTCGGTCATCATCAGGAGGCGATCGCCCTTCCTGGCCCTGAGAAACAGTTTCAGGGTGTGCCGGTCGTGGACCGGACCCAGCCGTTCATCGTAAAAGGCATAGAGAACCTGTTCATCAAAGACGATGTTGCGCCGGCGCAGCCGCTCTTCCATGTCCTGGTAACGGCTGATGAGTGCAAGGTTGTGCTGCAGGAAAGGAAAGCTGCCGCCGAGTTCACCCTGGATGAGGGCCGAACGGATAAATATTTCCCTGGCCTCGCGGCCGGTTGCCGCATTGATGCGGCCATAATTGACCTTGCGGCCGGCCACGATAATCAGACCGAAAAGGGTTGTCTTTTCAAGGGCGGTGACCCGGCCGGTCTTTTTCTCCCAGTGCGG
Source organism: bacterium BMS3Bbin14 (assembly GCA_002897615.1). Lineage (GTDB taxonomy): Bacteria > Desulfobacterota > Desulfobulbia > Desulfobulbales > Desulfobulbaceae > BMS3Abin13. Next base: position 70,651 of record BDTX01000003.1, on the reverse strand, counting down.
CTCGGACCAGCTGCGGCGGCAGAGATCGCCGCCGAGCCGCTCCAGCCAGCGAACGTCGATTACGGCGGCATTCAGGGCGAAAAGCCTGGAGGTCTCCATAAAAGATGCCGCCACGACCCACTGGCCGCCCTGGTTGTACAGGGCGGAACCGGGAAAGATCATGGCCTCGCGGCCACCGCTGATCCGGTAGATATTCTTTTCCTTTTTCTGGCCGATGTGGCGCAGGAAACCACAGAGCAGGGCCTGGTGGACGGCGGCGAAAGAGGCGGGCTGTTCATTTTCGCTGAATCCTTTTTCGTGCCGCAACAGGCGGCTGATCTGGTCATGGATGTCGAGCCATTCACGCATCCGCTGCCATGAAAGAAAATGGCTTTGGCAGAATTTCCGCAGTTTTGCCTGGGAACCCACCTGGTTCATTGTGGAGTGAAAGGTGTCCCAGATCATGAGCAGGCTGAGAAAGTCCGAGTTTTTGACCCTGAAACGACGGTGCATCTCGTCGGCCTGGTCTTCCTTGTCCGCCGGCCTGATCCGGGGATCCTGGATGGAGAGGCCGGCGGCGATGACCTTGACCTCCCGCAGGGCTCCCAGTTCCGCTCCCTCGATGATGATGCGTGAAATGCCGGGATCGAGAGGAAGCCGGGCCATGATCCGGCCCCGGGGGGTCAGCCGGTTGGCCGGGGTGATGGCCCCCAGCTCATGCAGGCTCCCGTAGCCGTCGCGAATCGACCGTGGGGCCGGTGGATCGATAAAGGGAAATTCCCGGGGATCGCCAAGACGCAGACTGATCATCTGCAGAATGACCTCGGCCAGGTTGGAGCGCTGGATTTCCGGCTGGGTAAATGGCGGCCGGGCGAGATAGTCTTCCCGGCTGTACAGCCGGACGCAGAGTCCCGGCCCCGTGCGGCCGCACCGGCCGGCGCGTTGTTCGCAGCTGGCCTGGGAAATCCGGGTCACCTGGAGGCTGGTGGTCCCGGCCCGGACATTGTAGCGGGCCAGCCGGGCCAGTCCGGTATCCACCACCGAGCGGATGCCCGGGACGGTAATTGAGGTTTCGGCGACGTTGGTGGCGACAATAATTTTACGGAGCCGGGCCGGCCGAAAGATTTTGCGCTGGTCGGCAGCCTGCAGCCGGCCGAAAAGAGGCAGGACCAGGGCCCGTCCCGCCAGCCGTTTCCGCAGCATTTCGACGCTGTCGCGGATATCGCGCTCCGTGGGCATAAAGACCAGGATGTCCCCGGCCGTTGTCTCCGTTGCCAGCCGGACCGTCTCCCGCACGGCCGGTTCGACATAGGATTCACCCTCGCCTTGATCGGCGTCTTCCGGCGGGCAATACTCCATGGTGATGGGAAAGGTCCGGCCCGAGACCTGGATTACGGGGGCATGGTCAAAATGACTGCTGAATTTTTCAGTATCAATGGTGGCCGAGGAGATGATCAGTTTAAGTTCCGGTCTTCGACGCAGCAGGGTCTTGAGGTAGCCCAGCAGGAAATCAATGTTCAGGCTGCGCTCGTGGGCCTCATCGATTATCAGGGTGTCGTAACGGCGCAATTCCCTGTCCTGCCTTGTTTCAGCCAGTAAAACCCCGTCGGTCATGAACTTGATCAGGGTGTCGGCGCAGGTCCGGTCCCGGAACCTGATTTTATAGCCGACCCGACGGTTGTCCTGCAGTTCGGCTGCCACCCGGTCGGCCACGGCAACGGCCGCAATGCGCCGGGGCTGGGTGCAGCCGATGATGCCGGTTGTGCCGCGGCCGGCCTCCAGGCACATTTTGGGGATCTGGGTTGTCTTGCCCGACCCCGTATCACCGGCAATGACCAGGACCTGGTGATCCCGGACGGCCTGGACAATATCATTTTTCAGCCCGGAGATGGGCAGTTCCGGTGGGTAGGAGAGGAGCATGAATCGTTTCTTGTTTTGTAACTATTTCAGGGAGTAGCGAAAAAAAATCGCCATAACCTCGGCCGGTAACTGTTTAGATGTGCTTCATATTCGGGTAAGCAGGCCAACGAATCTATAGTCCTGAATCCGTGACGGCTTGAGGTGATGTTCCATGCAATACATGGAATTTATTGCATTATATGACGAATAAATGCATTTTATACTCTTCACCGCGCCGCCCTGCGGGGCGCCCGATAACGGCACATCTGCTGCGTTGGCAACTCCTTGATATCACACCAGGATAATCAACATCGTTGCCGCCTCGAAGGTCTCGCAGGCTCGCTATCTGCATCTGTACCGTTCTCGAACGCTCACGGATTCAGGATAGTGTGACTATGTGAGGCGGCCTGATCGCCCGAAGATGGAGTGCAGCTGAACAGTTACCATATTTTTTAGACATATGAAGTGTAGATGTGTACAATATAAAATTCCGGTATTGGTCTGTTTATTGAATATCGACAATTTTAAATTATACCGAAAAACCGTGAGAAAAGAAGGAGAGGTATGAAAAAAATTCGCAAGGCGGTCATTCCCGTTGCCGGGCTCGGTACCCGTTTTCTGCCGGCCACCAAGGCTATTCCCAAGGAAATGCTGACCATCGTCGATCGGCCGACTATCCAGTACATTGTCGAGGAGGCGGTCGCTTCGGGTATCGAGGAAGTTGTCCTGATTACCAGCGAGGGCAAATCGGCCATAGAAAATCATTTTGATTATGATTTCCAGCTTGATACGGTGTTGAAAGAGAAAAACAAACTCACTCTTCAGGAGGAGCTGAACAATATTTCCAACCTGATTGATATCGTTTCCGTGCGGCAGAAGAAACCCCTTGGCCTGGGGCACGCGATCTGGATGGCCCGCAACGTGATCGGCGACGAACCGTTTCTCGTCCTGCTCGGTGATGACCTGGTAAGGAGCGAGGTGCCGTGCTGTAAGCAGATGATCGACCTGTTCGAGACCGTGCAGGAATCCATTGTCGCCGTCCAGAGGGTGCCCATGGATCAGGTCTCCCAGTATGGAATCGTCGAAGGCGGAGAAACCGGTATAGAACGGACATACAAGGTTGAACGGATGGTGGAAAAGCCGGCCCCCGGCTCCACCGGCTCCAATATGGCCATTATCGGCCGTTACCTGCTCATGCCAGAAATTTTTGATTTTCTGGGTAAAACGAAACCGGGGCACGGCGGTGAGATCCAGTTGACCGATGCCCTGCTCGCCCTGGCCAGACAGAGAGGAATCTACGCCTACGAGTTTGTCGGGAAACGCTATGATGCCGGTGACAAGCTGGGTTACCTGAAGGCCGTTGTTGATTTTGCCATCCGTCATCCGACCTTGGGCAAGGCATTCAAGGAGCACCTTCGTTCGATCTGCGCCGAGAGTTCATGCCGCTGAACTAATCCTGGATCAGTGAGCGTTCGAGAACGCTCACTGATTCAGGCTAATGCTAACGATTCCTGCCTGCGGTGCCGCTTTTGACAATGAGAATGTATGAAATCGCCGTTGCCGTTCCTCTCGGGCAGACTTTGACCTACGGCCAGCCCGGGGATTTTGCCGAGCCGCTTCCCCCGGGCCTGCGGGTTCTCGTTCCCCTGGGCCGACGGCTGGTGACCGGCTATGTCCTGGGCCGGGCGGCCGGGGAGGAAGCGGAGCAGGGCGCCTATACCATCCGTCCCATTGCCGAGGTGCTGGACCCGGACCCGATTTTTCCTGCCGAACTGATTCCTTTTTACCGCTGGGTGGCAGATTACTACCATTTCCCCATCGGCGAGATGATCCGCACCGCCTTGCCCGGCGGACTGACGACCGCCAGCGGCAGGCGCATCCGGGTGACGGGGGAGGGGGGCGCGGAAATCGCCCTCTATCGGCAACAGGCAGGAGGGAAGGACTCGGCCTGGCTGGACCGGCTGCTGGAAAAAGGTGAGCTGAGTCCCGCTGCCGCCGCCGCTGCCTGGCGGACCGCCGCCCGGCAGCGGTTGTTGAAAAAATGGGCGGAAAACGGCTGGATTACCATTAAAGAGGAGGTAAAGCGGCAATCGTTCAAGGTCAAGACCCGAACCTTGGTCCGGCCGGGGCCGAATCTCGGCGGCCCGGCGGCAGATGGTTCGTCCGGGGACAGCGACCACCAACTGTTGCTTCTGGCCGAGCGGTTTCCCGGCCTGAAAAAATCCGAGCTGAAAACCCTGACCCTGTTTTTTGACCTTTGCCGGCAAGGCGGCGTTTCCTCTGTTGACCGGCTGGAGATGACCAGGCGCTATTCCGGGGCTGCCAAGGCCCTGCGGAGTCTGAACGAGGCAGAGATTCTGCTGCTCGAAGACCAGCGGGTCTACCGGGACCCCTTTGGCGAGCAGCCGCCTTTCTTCCCGCCGCCCGAACACCTGACCACCGAGCAGGAAGAGGTCCTGGCCCGCCTTGTCCCGGCGGTACAGGAGCAACAATTCCAGACTTTCCTTCTGCATGGCGTGACCGGCTGCGGCAAGACCGAGGTCTACCTGCGGGCAACTGCGGCCGCCCTTGAAGCGGGTCGAACGGTCCTGGTCCTGGTCCCTGAAATAGCCCTGGCCTCACAGATCGAGGCCCATTTTTATTCCCGGTTCGGTGACCTGCTGGCAGTGCTGCACAGCGGACTTTCCGCCGGCGAGCGCCATGATCAGTGGCAGCGGATTACGACCGGCCGGGCCCGGATCGTGGTCGGCGCCCGTTCCGCTGTTTTCGCGCCGCTGCAACGGCCGGGCCTGATTATCGTCGACGAGGAACACGAACCGGCCTACAAGCAGGAGGACGGCCTGCGCTATAACGGCCGTGACCTGGCCGTACTGCGGGGCCGTTTTGCCGGTTGCGCGGTGTTGCTCGGCTCGGCCACCCCGTCGGTCACCAGCTATTATCATGCCCGGACCGGCAAGTACCGGCTCCTGACCATGGCGCGGCGGATCCATGATCAAAAGCTGCCTGAGGTGCATATCGTCGACCTCGGCCGGGACCGGAAATCACGGCCCGACCTGTTTTTTTCCGACTACCTGATCAGTGCTTTATGGGAAAATATGGAGAAGAGGCAGCAAAGCCTGCTCTTTGTAAACCGCCGCGGTTTCGCCAGTTTCATGATGTGCCGTGACTGCGGGCATATCATCCAGTGTCCCCATTGCCAGGTGTCCCTGACCCTGCACCGGCATCAGCAGCGTCTTGTCTGTCATTACTGCGGCTATAGTATCAACTGCCGGATTATCTGTCCGGCATGCGGGTCGACCAAGGTCGACGGCCTCGGCCTCGGCACCGAACGGATAGAGGAAGAGGTGCGGCAGATCCTGCCCCATGCCAGGGTGGCGCGGCTGGACAGTGACACGGCGGCCGGCGGCAAACACTACCTGACCATCCTCAAGGCGGTCCGCCGGCAGGAGATTGACATCCTGGTCGGCACCCAGATGATCGCCAAGGGTCTTCATTTTCCCAATATGACCCTGGTCGGGGTCGTCTGGGCCGACAGCGGACTGGCCATGCCGGATTTCAGGGCCTCGGAACGCACCTTTCAGCTGCTGGCCCAGGTCGCCGGCCGGGCCGGCCGGGGTTCGGAGCCGGGCCGGGTTGTTATCCAGACTCATCAACCCCGCCATTATACGGTACTCTACGCCCAGCAGCACGACTATCGCCGATTTTACGAACATGAGCTTGCCCTGAGAACCGAGCTCGGCTATCCGCCCTTTTCCCGGCTGGTCAATGTCAGGATGAGTTCAAGCAGCGAAGAGCGGGTCAAACAGTGCGCGGAACAGGTGGCCGGCTTCCTGAAACGTTATATCGGCCGCCGGGGCTGGCGTGATATTGAAATCCTCGGACCGGCCCCGGCCCCGCTTGCCCGTTTAAAGGATAAGAGCAGGTGGCAGGTCATGATCAAGAGCAACCGGCCGGCCATGTTGCATGATCTCTGTGTCCGCCTGCTTGCCGGCCGGAGCGAAATCTGTCCGCATAATGTCAAGCTCGCGGTGGACGTAGACCCGGAAAACATGATGTAATAAACCGCCGGGCGGCGCGGTGCAGACCAAAAAATGCGTTTATTCGTCAATAATGCAATAAATTCCATGTATTGCCTGGAATGTCACCTCAAGCGGTCACGGATTCAGGTTTTTTGTAACTATTCAGATGGGCACGTTCTGAGCGTGTGCATGGGGCCGCTGTCGAATTTTGCCGAAATTCACTGTTGACACAACGGTTAGTTATGTGCGATATATCTGCTTAATAACGTTATATTTTATTTTCTTGTCCCTAAGGAGGATTCCGATGAAGAAGTTGTGTCTCTCAATTGTCCTGTTCCTGTTTCTTGTCACCTCGGCCTTTGCCATGGTCAACATCAACACGGCCGGGGTCAAGGAATTGGCAACCCTGTCGGGCATCGGTCCGGCAAAAGCTGCGGCAATTGTGCTTTACCGCAAGAATAATGGTCAATTCAAAAACACGAAGGATTTGATCCGGGTCAAGGGCATCGGACCGAATCTGATGAAAAAGATAGAAAAAGAAATCAAAGTGGGCAAATAAGACGCTTCCGGTTCCCGTTCGGCCGTCTGCGCCCTCCGGCTCCGGCCATGGGCTGATTTTAAGCCCTTTTTTGAAATCGTGGCGGTCTGCGTGGCTGCGGTCTTCACTTTACGTGCATGTTGAACAAAACAAACGAATATTCCGAGAGCCTGCTGGTCCATTTCCGGCGGGCGGAAGAGCTGCGGCAAAGGGCCCTGGATTTTAAGGCCCTGGATTTGAGTGCCGGGCAGCTCTGTGACCTGGAACTGCTGTTGAACCGGGCCCTGTATCCGCTGGCCGGTTTTCTCAACCGGGCCGATTATGAGAGTGTCCTGGAGCGGATGCGGCTGGCCGACGGCACGGTCTGGCCCATGCCGATCTGTCTCGATGTGGGGGAGGAATTCGCCGCTTCGCTGACTAAGGGGCAACGGCTGGCCCTGAATGACCAGGAAGGTTTTCTGCTGGCCGTCATGACGGTGCAGGATGTCTGGCAACCGGACAAGAAGAAAGAGGCGCAGGCGGTTTTCGGGACCGACGACCCCGCCCGTCATCCCGGGGTCAGGCATCTTTATGAGCAGGTGCATGACTGGTATGTCGGCGGCCCGGTTGAGGGGGTTATTCCACCGGTTCATTATGATTTCAGGGATCTGCGGCTGACGCCGTCAGAAACCCATCGCCGTTTTATCCAGTACGGCTGGCGCCGGGTTCTGGGCTTTCATACGCAGGAGTACCTGCACTGCGCCCATCGGGAAATGGTGCTGGCCGCTGCCCGGGAAGTCGGTGCCAGTGTGTTCCTGCATCCCGTTGTCGGCCTGGAGCATCCGGGCAGCATGGATCATTATACCCATGTCCGCTGTTACCAGGCCTTTGTCAATAAATTTCCCAAGAACATGATCATGCTCGGCATTACGCCCCTGGCCGAACGCTGGGCCGGCCCCCGCGAGGCACTCTGGCATGCCATGATCAGAAAAAACTACGGTTGCAGCCATTTCATGGTGGCCGACGACCACGGTGATCCTTTCGCCGGCACCGGCCGGGACCTGTTTTATCCCCTGCACGCGGCGCAGGAACTGGTGCGGGAATACGTCACGGAAACCGGTATCGCCATGGTGCCCCAGAGAAAGATGGGTTATCTTGAGGACCAGGCCCGTTATGTCTTTCTGGAGGGAACCGAACAACAGGCGGTCAAGACCATCTCCTCTGAGGAGTTGCGGCACCGGCTTGAGTGGGGCCTGGAGATTCCGGCCTGGTTTTCCTATCCCGAGGTGGTTTCGGAGCTGCGGCAGTCCTTCCCGCCCCGCTCGCAACAGGGGTTTACCATCTTCATGACCGGCCTGTCCGGCTCGGGCAAGTCCACCATCGCCAAGGTGCTGATGGTCAAGTTCATGGAGATGCGCGACCGGCCCGTGACCTTGCTGGACGGAGACATTGTCCGTAAGAACCTTTCCTCGGAGCTGACCTATTCAAGGGTGCATCGCAACCTGAACGTGACCCGGATCGGTTTTGTGGCCGGCGAGATTACCAAGAACGGCGGGATTGCTCTGTGCGCGCCCATCGCACCCTACGAGGAGTCACGACAGGCCAACCGGGACCTGATCAGTCGTTACGGCGGCTATATCGAGGTCCACGTGGCAACTCCCCTTGAGGTCTGCGAACAGCGCGACCGGAAAGGTTTGTACGCCAAGGCCCGGGCCGGAAAGATCAAGGGGGTCACCGGTATTTCCGATCCCTATATCCCGCCGGCCCGGCCGGAGCTGGTCATCGACACCTCGGCCATGACCCCGGCCGAGGCGGTACAGGAAATTCTGCTCTATCTCGAGGAACAGGGATATATCACCTGATCCGGCCTGCCGCCGGAGTCGCCCGGCAACCAGGGGGACGGTGCCGTGCGCCTCATTTCTGGTATCAGTTTCACCAGGGTCTGCAAAACCAGCGTAAACTGAGGAGTTTAAGAGTTCACCGCTGCTGAAAGGAATAGACCAGGGAGGAGATTTTCAGATTCCCCCGGTCCTGCCGTAACCGAAAGGCGATTTTTCCGGTGTATCTTGGCGTGGTTCCGTTCTTATAGGTATAGATCCCGACAAATTTTCCCTGGACCCGAAAACCGTTCCGGTCCTTGCCCTGATTATCATGCCAGGTTAAACCCTCGAGCCGCAGATCGATCCGCTTTGTTTTGGCAAAAAGTTTTTTGTAGTCACCGACAAGTGACGTGACCCGGCTGCCGTTTTCCGTGGCATCGTCGGTGAACAGTGCCAGAAAACGACCTAACTCTTTGCGGTTATACAGTTTGGTATATTGATCCAGCAGGGCATTTATCCGCAGCGCCGTGTTCAGAATTCTTATCTTCTCCGCCTGTCCCCGGCTCACGGCCGGCCGTGCCCGGCCGTTATCTATCTCGCCGGTCCCCTTGGCTGTCATTCGCGCTGTTGGCGCCCGGTTCGCGCCTGGTGCGGAACCGGTTTTTTGCGCCGTTGTTACTCCATCGGCCACCACCCCTGATTTTGACGTGATTTTTTGCCGGGGCACTGAAACGGTCGTGACTTTCCCGAGGGCAGAGTCGTTTCTGGCGGTTAATGGATGAATCTTTCGTACCGGCGGCGGCAATGCCCGCTGTTTCTCCGGCTCGCTGCGGTTACCGGTCGCCGTCCCCGTCTGGTCCTGCTCCGGCGCGACATCCCGGTCGACGGCAATAACAACGGCAACCGGCGGCGGCGCGGCCATGGTCGGGGCGGCGGCCGGTTTTGCAACGAGAGAAGCTGCGGCCTGTTTACTGCTGACTTCGGGCACGGTCTCTTGCGGGCCGGCCGGCAGCGTCTTTTGGGAGTACAGCTGTGCAGTGAGGGCCTGGTCGTGGTAGCGTTCCGCAATGAAAAAACTGAGCAGGACCAGGACGGCGACCAAGGAAAAGAAGCCGAGAAATAATTTCTTTTTGTTTGAGCCCCGTTTGTCCTGCCGGTCTTGATGGACCTTGTTGCGCCAGGGGGTTGGCCGTTCCGGGCGCGGAGTCCTTGAATCGAGCATAATGGCGTGATAGGCCCCGGATATCTTCAGGAACCGGTCCGCGGTCCCGTCTGATTGATGCGCCCTGTCGGGATGAAAGCGCATGCTGAGTTTTCTATAGGCCTTCTTGACCTCACCGGTAGTTGCGGTCGCCTCCAGCCCCAGGACTTCGTAATGGTCCTGGTTCGGGTTATGAACGCGGTTCAGTGCCAGCAGGACCTTCCTTACCTCCGCGTACAGGAGACCGGTGAGTATGCCCCGGGATGAGCAGGCCGTGTTCACCAGCTGCACATCCGGCGCCGGGCTGTCGCCGCTGTCAAGCTGTTTGATGAGATTCTGACAGAAAGAGAGCATGCCCTCATTGCCGGCCACGAAAAGAAACAACTCCTCGGTGGAGGTAATGCCGGCAAAGGCCAGGACAAGCTCGTAGGCCTTTTTTGAGTCGGAACCGCTGGTCATTATGTTATTCTTACCCCAGACAAAAAAGTTTTCCCGGTTCAGGGGTGTACCATTGTCACCCGCTTGACGGCAACGCCGGTGACCGTGAGATCGTCGAGCACAAGAGTGCCTGAGATTTTGTTGTCAAAATCATATGAATGGTTGCGCTGTAATGCAATCCACACCGCCTGACAGGATTCCGGGACCGTGAAGCGAAGGCTGAAATCACTCCGGCTCCGGTTGGCGGGAAACATGGCAGCGCGGACGACCGGCCCCTTGCATTTGAAGCCCCTCACCATCCAGAACGGCCGTTGATTTGTACTAAGCGAATCAGTCTCGGCCCGGCCTTTGAAAACATAATCTCCGGGTGGCAGCGGCACAATCTGAGCCAGCCGGAAAGAGACATTTTTACTGCCGTCAAAGGTGAGCCGCAGCCCTGATTTATCCGCGGGATTCTGCCAGGCAACCCCCCGGGGCCTGCTGATACGCCAGCCGAATCCGGAGCCGATGAGCGGTTTTTGGAAATGACCGTTATAGAGCAGGGCATCTCCGTCCCGGAAGTTACGGGACCAGATCTTTGCTGCCGCCGTTATTTTGCCATGAGCAAGCAGGTAGTTGATATACCTTAAACTGTTTTTCCGATTATTGAGCCCGGCCTGTTCAAGCTGCTGCCAGACAATCCTGGTTTTTGGTAATTCTTTGACCCTGATATAATAGTTGAGAAGCTCGGGCGAAAAAGTATCACCGAATTTACGTAGCAGCACCAGGGGGTCTTGCCACCGCAGGTCGGCAAGGGAGATGGCCGCCATTCTTTTGCCGGGCTGGTTTTTCATCAGCCAGACAAGGTTGGCGGTCAGAATATCATCACGGCCAAGCTCATTGGCCAGAATCGCCCGGGACCAGGCCAGGTTGCCGTTGCCGCGGCTTATTTTTTCGACAAACTCCAGGGCCGCCACGGCCCGGTTTTTTTCGCCCCGGTCATTGAACAGCTCGGCCAGGCCCAGCCAGGCGGGGACATAAAGGACGCAATAATCAAGAGCCCGGTCATAGAAATAGCGGGCCTTGACGAGATCGCCGTTGATAAGATGTTCCTGCCTGGCCCGGTCTGTCAACGCGACCGGATCAGTCTGCGAATAACTGAATGAAGGCGGGTTGGTATCGACCAGGGCGAGTTGGGCGAGAAAGGCGTATTTGAGGTGGGCGTAGCCGACCAGCAACAGCAGGATGATTGCCATGCCCGCCCATATTCTTTTATTGTTTTTATGCCGGCCGTCTTGATGAATGCTTGGCCGGATATGGTGCATCGCATGCGGATGGTGCTTATGCGTCACGGCCATATTCGTAATCGTAACTATAGTACTTGTAATATTTATAACCGCCGTAATAACGGGAGCCGGATTTGCCGGTCGGGACCTTGTTGACCAGGGTGCCGAGTATGCGGCCGCCGACATTGGTTACCGCTTTCCTGAAATATTCCACGCCGTCCCTGGGGGTCCTGTTGAGCTGGGTCGTCAGGATGACGCCGTCAACCATGTTGGAGAGGATGAGTATTTCCGCAAAACCATGAAAAGGAGGGGCGTCAAGGATCAGGTAATCATATTCGCGGGCGGCAGCGGCAATGAATGCTCTCATCGTCGAAGATGCCAACAGCTCGGCCGGGCTCGGCGGAATGGGACCGCTGGGGATGAAAAACAGGTTGGGGAATTCCGTCTTCATGATCACCTCGTCGATATCGGCGGTGCCGGCCAGGAAGTTTGACAGGCCGATGGAATTGTCTTTCCGGCCGAAAATTTTATGCAGGCCGGGTTTGCGGAGGTCGGTATCGATCAACAGGACTTTGGCGCTTGACGCCAGCAGTGACAGGCTCAGGTTGCTGGCCATGGTACTCTTGCCGGCATTGGGCAGGACGCTGGTTATCAGGACGGTTTTGGGCGGAGTCGCCGCCGTGGACAGGTTGATGGCAACCATGGCCGTCCGTATGGCCTCGGACAACGGGGCCTTAGGTTCATTATAAAATGTCAGGGCTATCTCGTCGAATTTGTCATCAGTCTTGCCGGCGTCCCGGAAAGGAATGAGGCCGAGTACGGGGATATGGTAACGCTGGGGAAATTCGTCCGGGTTCTTGATAGTGTCGTCCAGGTACTCAAGGACAAAGGCCAGGCCCACACCGGCGAACGAGCCGAGAACAATGCCCAGCAGCAGGTTTCGGGCGACTTTGGGTTTATAGGGGTAGAGCGGCGGGCGGGCCATGCTGACAATCATGATATTGCCGTTGTCGGAACCGGCCGAGGCCTCAATTTCCTTGGACCGTGACAGCAGGCTGCTATAGACTTCCCTGTTGGTGGTCACTTCCCGCCGCAGTATTTTATACTGCGTGGCCCTGCTGTTGAGTTCAATGGCCAGTTTTTTCTGGGATTCCGCCTTTTTGGTCAAACGTTTTTCTTTCTCCAGCGCTTCCTCATATGCAAGTCTGATCGAATCTAAAATCTGTTGCTGCTCTTGGGCATAACGGTTTCGCAGGTCCTGCATCTGGGCCTTTAACTTCTTGACTTTCGGATACTGATCCTTGAAGACGGTGCTGAGGACTTCGTATTGGGAACGTAACTCGCTGTACTGTTGTTTCAGGTTCTGGAGCAACGGATTGTTGAGCACTTGCGGCAGGTTTTCACCGCCGTTCTTTTTAGTCTGCAGATAAAGGGATTCCTTGCTGATGCGCGCGGTTACCGCCTGGGCCAGGGCCTCGTTGACCGCTTCAAGCTGGCCCATGATCAGGTTCAGTTTTGAATTCAGCGAGATAATCCCGGTGCGGCGGGCATAAGCGTTCAGTTCCTTTTCCGATTTCTCGAGCTTGATCTTCGACGCGTTCACCTGTTTATCCAGGAAAACCCCGGAGGAATGAAATGCAGCAAGCTTTTGCTCGGCGTTGACCTGGAGAAATTCTTTCATCAGGTTATTGACGATATCGGCAGCCAGGCCGGCATGCGGGTTTTGAAAAGAAATATTGATAAGCTGGGTGCCCCTTACCGGCGTAATGGTTAAGGCGTTTTTTATTTTCCCCAGATTATTATCCAGGGTTATATTTTCCTGGACTTTCCGGTTCATTTTGTTGGCCGGGTCACTGTCCAGCCGGGGCCTGATCATGTTTTTTAATGATGCGAAGGCCTCTTTCACCCCACCCAGAATACCGGATCCGGTATCATTGTCTTTCTTGCCGGCAAACAAAACATTGTCCTGGAGGTCCATTTTTTTGATGAGCTTGATCAGCAGGCCCTCGTTTTGCAGGAGTTTGACCTGGGTGGCGATAAACTCCTTGGACTGCATAAAACTTTCATCCATCCCCTGGGCGATCCCCTTGAAATTGGTAATGCTGGCTACCCTGGGTGAGGCCTTTAATGTCCCTTGGGCCAGGAACAGGGGGGTTGAGGAAAAAGTGAAGACGGCGACCAGGGAAAAGGTAACCAGCAGGGTAATGATAATGACCCATCTGCGGCGCAGGATAACATCAAGGTAATCGCGCAGATTAATTTCTTCCTCGACCGGAGGCATGGTTTCGTACACCCTGGTTGAGGGCAGATGAGTCTCTCCGGCGGACATAATGGCCTGGCTGTTGTCCCCGGCGTTATCGATAGGTTCTGTTTTATTATTCATGTCTCGTCTGTTCTTGCTTAAAGTTGGTCTGTCCCGATGATGGAGTGTAGCTGAATAGTTTTATTTGTTGAATATGTTGATCAATCGTTCCACGATATTGCGGTTGTGCCCCGGTGGTTGTGTATTCCGCCTCGTTTCGTCGGGCAGGGTGATGGGCGGCACCTTTTCGCCACGGAGCATCCGCCCGGGATTAACCATGCAGGCGGTTTCAACAACATCCTGGCCGAGAAGCTCGACCAGTCTTTCCCACTGCCTGGGATCAGGCGGCATCCGGTTGCCGCGGGCGTGGGAATCGGTTGCCAGGAAGTGGACCAGACCCAGGCGCAGAAAGTCGAATGCCGTTGCCGCCGCTTTTGCTCCAAATTCACCGAAAAGGCTGGCGATGTTCACCTGGGCCAGCATTCCCCCGGCTACCGCCTGCCGCAGGGTGGCGCCGTTGTCCTGAAAGAGGGTGCATCGTTCCGGGTGGGCGACGATGATTCCTGGTTGTTTTCTACCCGGCGCTCTGCCCGTAACGTTCCGGATAGTATCTGTTATAGCAGACGTGAACGGAAATTCGATAAGAAAATAGCCGCTGTGTCCCAGGGAGAGAAATTGCGCCGACAAAAAATCCGCGTCTATATTTTCCGGGCAGGCTATTTCCATGCCGGGCAGGATCTGTAAAGATACGCCGGCGTCGTTGAGTGCCGCCTCCGTTTTTTCCGCCGCCGCAATGATTGCTGCCGGAAACGGAGACCAGCGGGTGCCGCCGACCCGGTGCGGGGTGGCGACAACGCAATTCACCCCGATATCTTTATAGCGCCGCGCCGCCTCTATGCTTTGTTCAATGTTTTCCGGGCCATCATCAAAGCCGGGGAGAATATGACTGTGGATATCAATCAAGCCGTTCACGATTTTTATCTTTGCCGGATTTTTTTGTAACAGTTCACCAAGTGGCGACAACCTCGGGAGATACTCAGACCGTACGAGTTCACCAGGGCCTTAGGTTCGTTCGTTTGGGCCTCCGAATCTATCCTCGGCGGATGTGAGGAGGCCAAAGGGGGCGAAGATGAGGTGCTGGTGAACTTGTACGATTTTTTTTGTTTCGAGGCGGCATTTAGAAGCGCGAGGAGGGCAACGGCGTAGATGACGTTGGCCGGCAGCCGCCAGATAAAGTCAACCGCGGCGTGGAGCAGAAAGCCGCTGATGCCGCAGAAGGCACCGATGGCCACAATCTGTGCCGATTGCACCTCGGCCGCAGTTTTTTCGCTTTGCATGATCTGTCTCCAGTAACCGGTCATGCCCCGGACAAGCCAGGCCATAAAGAGGAGCATGGCCGGCAGACCCAGCTCGATGGCCATTTCGACATACTCGTTATGGGCATGGTCAAACCAGACGCGGTCAGGCACGTCTTTCAGGTAGACTGGCGACAGAAACTGATAACTGCCCATGCCGATGCCGGTTACGAGGTGATCCTTCAGCATGGCAAGGCTTACAAACCAGAGATGGAACCTGAAAAGCGCACTGTTATAAAAAAACATAAACCGGTTAGTGACAACCTGAAAGCCGATCATGCCGCCATAGACGAAAATAAACAGTGATAATAAACTAATTGACAGAATTTTGCTTCGTCTGGAAAAAGGCAGCAGGAAGATCATGAGACCGGCAAGGATGAGCATAACCACGATGCCGCCCCGGGACCTCGAGAAAATCAGGGCCAGGATCATGAAGGCACCACTCCAGAATGGCACGGTTGCCTTATGAAACAGGAACTCAATCCGGTCCGCAATTGAGAGCTTATTCTTTTGTTTACGGAGGAATTCTAGTTTAGTCAGAACCGGTTTATAGAGTGATATGCCGAGAACAAAAGCCATGGGCCAGCACATATTCAGAAATGCCGCATACTGGTTACGGTAGATGATCGTCCCCCTGGCACATCCCCGGGACGATATATCGCTTGGCAGCCAGAGCACGCCCAAGGCGGGATTCGTGGCCTGCAAAAGGCCGTAGACCGCCTCAAAAACGCCGACAATAGTTATGATCCAGAGGGTTCTCCGCCGGTTTTCAGCGGAACGTAAGAGAGTGGAAAAGGCCAGGAAAAAGAAAAACAGGGCCAGGCCGTATATGGCATAAAACATGGAGCCGGGGGCATAATAACTGAGCGAGGTGACCAGGTCATGGAGCTGGGCGATCCGGCCGGCAGCGGCCAGGTTTTCGGCCCGGACCGGGGAGAGGAGCCTGACCAGAAAAAGGGGCAGGGGCAGGGCCGAGACCACGATGAAAATAATGATGGCGAGGGGCGCGAGACTGTTGAAGGAAACGAGTCTTTTTTTATTCTCCGCGAAATTAAGCACCAGCCAGATGCCGCCGGCAATGAGCAGGCAGAAGGAATATAATCCGTGAACCAGGGGGTGCCTGGCGCCAAAGATGAGAGGAATGGTCGCCAGGATAAAGAAAAATGTCAGTAAAACAGGTTGTTTCAAACGCACGGATTAAGTGACGGCAGGCGGTTGCTTGTTTAATACCGCGGAGCCTTGTAACTTATGCCTGTTCCCAGGAAGCCAAGGCTGAAACCGACCCCGCTGTAGAATGTTCTCGAACCGCTGGCCTCGGCAAAGATAACATCGCCGTTTTGCAGCAACAGGTTGTGCCACGGGCCGTTTTTGATACTTGTATTCTGATTTTTCTTCATGGCAATAATATCCTTCATGCTGAGCTGCAGGATCTCGCGCGTGCCGTCTTTCTTTTTCCTGATCAGTTTGATGTCATTCGCATCGGCATACATGGCAAGCCCGCCGGCCGCAGCCAAGGCTCCGTCGATGGTCATCTCGCCGTCGATCTTGTAGGCGCCGGGCTTTCTTACCGCCCCGTCAACCTGGACCATGTTGCTTCGCGGAACAAAAATGATATCACTGCGGTGAATAAGGATGTCCATGCTCACCTGGCCGTTGTTGATGAGCTGGTTCAAATCTACCAGGAAGACCTTGCTGGTGTGAGTTCGATTGTTTTTTCTGGTGACGTAGCAGGTGTCTCCGGCTGAATCGGTCAGGCCGCCGGCCATGGCGATGCAGGCCATGAGTCTTTTCCTCGCCGGCATTTCAAAGGTGCCCGGGTGCTTGACCGCTCCGACAACCGTTACATTCTGGTCCATTCGTTCTTTGACAAAAAGGGTGACATGGGCCACCTTCATGTAATTTTTAGTCAGGGCCTGTTCGATTTTCTGTTCAGCCTCGCGCGCCGTCAGGTCTTGTATATGGATGTTCCCCAATAAGGGCATGGTGATATCGCCGCGTGAATTGATTCTCGTTTCGGTATTTAAATCAGATGTCTCGAAAACCTTGACCGAAATGAGATCTCCGGGGCCCAGGATATAATCACTGATATAGTCGTCGTCAGCTAAGGACTGGGCCGGGGTCAGCGTTCCCTGGGAATACGGTGTATGGTTGTTACTTATGTGCGAGGCGGCGGTTTCTTCCTGGAATTTAGCGAGCGTAGTGGTTGGCGTTAACTGCTGCCGGGTACAGCCTGCCGAGATGAGGGAAAAGATAAAGATAAAGATCAGGAGAAGAGTTCTGTACATTGTCCGAATGCCTCAATACAAATGAATCCATCTCCCCAAAGAAAGATGGAATTGAGTTTACGAGTCCTTGCTTCGCTTACCATTCCCACGCCGGGAGGGCAAGGTTTTCTCCCTTGAAATAAAAAAGAGACGGAATAAAAATTCCGTCTCTTGCCGAATATAAGAAAATGAAATTAAACCGTTTTGATCCGGCCAGCGGACAGAGTTGCCCCGCCGTTGCCGGGCTACCTGCCGTGGTTGTTACTGCAATCCTTTATCGATTGGGGCTGGCAGGCGTTTTAACCCCGCTGTTATTAATAGTTGTCAGCAACCCCACACCCCATGCGGCGGTGGCAACACCGGCGACTACCGTGCCCAGCGTAGCGTGACTGAAGACACCTGCCAAGCTGGCAGCGCCAGTGCTGCCAGCACCAGCTGCGCCCTGTGTTGGCGCTGCCGCGGGAACTTCCGCCATCGCCAGTTGAATGGCATGGCCCTGGCTGATCATCTGCCGGCCGTTCATAGTCTGCACAACCATGCCGCCCCGATCCATGCCGATTGCCGTGGCCTTGCCGGTAACATCAATATAACCCTTGACGGCGTTGTCGGTGGAGGCGGGGATAACAAACCCCTCTGTTTTGATATAACGGCCGTCAGGAACATAAAAGGCGAACTGCCGGGAGGTATCGGTAATGATAAAATTGACTTTGCCTTGTTTGACGTAGATGTTCATGAAGTTGCCGATCTGTTTGACGGCGAATTCGGTCTTGTCCATGGCAACAAGGGAAACTCCCCGCAGCTTGACCATACAGGTGCCGTGGCAGATGATAAGCGCATTTTCATCAACAGGGGCCTGGCTGGTCAAGTTCGCGATCACGGAACCGTTCTTTTCCAGAGAGACCCTGTTGGTGGGAATAATACGTCCTTCCGTGGCCGCACCCGCAGTGCTGACGCCGGCCATCATTGCGGCCGCAATCAGCAGAGTTGTGATTCTCAGACTCTTCATTTTTTTCTCCATTACCCCGGATGACATCTGAAATTTTTTATTTCTTATTCATTATATTGTATTTATTCGGTTGATGCAATTTTTTTTAGCGTTTTTGCTGATCTTGCAAAAGAAGTCAGAACATGGTGTTATTGCTGACGAATATGAGAGATTTTTTCTGTTGCGCCATAAGATTTCTCCAGACTGCAGGCCTTTTTTCGCAAAGTTGATCATTGCCCATTGTCGGCAAAGAACCACATCCTTGTGAGGGCTGATCAATCGGCTCAACGCAATCCAGCCGTAATCGTTCACCGACGGTCTGTAAATCCGGGGCTTTTTTTTGACGGTTTGAGTAAAAAAAAGGATGCCCTGACAGGTAAAAGGAGGGGAACCTGCCAGGGCGAGGAGGAGAGATACAAAAAATATATATAGGAAAAGCGTTAAACGCTTGAATAGTCTTGTTTGTGTTTATCTTGGTCCACGAAAATTTCGGCCCGGACCCGGTTTTTGGCCGCAACGGCCTCCCATGCCCATCATATGCATCATACCCATGAGTCCTGAAACACCAAGACCGCTTTCCCGAGCTTTGGCGCGCAGTTGTTCCCGCAGGTCAAAAAGCTCGCCGGAAAGCTTGCCTACCCGCTTGGCATTTGGAATGCTGCTGGCCATCATGGCTCGTCTTTCAGCCCGCTTCACGGCCATCTTTCTGCGGATCGATGTGGTTGCATCGAGAAATTTGTTGCGTGCTTCGATGGCGGCCGGACCAAGGGATTTATAATGTTGATTGTAGAGTTGACCATGCTGTGGCCCCGGTCCTACAGAATTTGGCCCCGCGGGATCGGCACCTGCGGCCTGCATGCCTGTTATGGCTATGGTCCCGACAATAACAACCCCCAGGATTATTTTTTTTTTATTTCCACGTATCATGGTTGTCTTCCTTGAGTTGTTTTTTTGTTTGCCTGTTGCCTGAAACTATAGCTAAAATCATGCCATAATTATTTTTTTATTTATAACTATTTTTATTTATTATGAAAAATAAATACATTGCCTGGCGCCGGCGAACAGAAAACAGCTGCAGACCGGCGGTTGCTGGATAAAAAGTATCCAGGCTGTTAGCGCCAATGGGTAATTTCTACCCGTTCCCTTGATTCCGGCAAGGAGCCGGCAGGGAAGGCGGGCGGCTGCCGGCCTGCCATTGCGCCGGTATCCCGGTTTAGGTGTGTTTTTTGCAAGAAAAAGAGCATGATGGGTGATCAACGATGAAATTACTACCGCGTCCCAGGTTTTTTTATGTTTCTCCCTGGCTGTTGGCTGCGGCTGCCGGTTTGCTGGTGGTGATCGTGGTGACGTTTGCAATGAGCAACATCCGGCGGGAAAAGCAGCTCATGACCGAGGCCATGATAGAAAAGGCCGCCACCCTGATACGTGTTGTTAATTCCGGCGCCAGGGCCGCATATCTCCTGGACGTGCGGCGAGGGGTCTGGAATCTCGACCCCTGGAACGAATATGTCCAGCGCATGATCAATCATGTGGCCGAGGACCCCGTTGTCCTCTTCCTTACCGTTGTTGATGACCGGGGTAAGGTCATTGCCCATAATAACGAAAAAGACATCGGCAAGACTCTGAACATTTCCCTGCTGTCGCAGCTCGAACTTGATCACGGCGGGGTGTCCAATCTGGTTTACAGGTTTACCGGGGGCAAGAAGAGCGGGCGGTATTTTGAGGCCGCCCGGATTTTCGAGCCTTATCGTCCGGCCCTGCAGGGCGTTTTTCGCCGATCGTGGAAAAGGCCACAGGGCGGGATAGCGTTTTTAGGCGGACTTTCGTCCGGCCCGGTTTTTAGATTCAGGCCACAGGGCGGGCCTGATCTGCATCGCAAATATTACATGCTGGTCGGCCTGGATATGAGTGGTTATGACCGCTCGCTCAAACGTCTCGAGCTCCAGGCCCTGATTCTTTCCCTGGCCATGCTGCTTGTCGGCGTGGGCGGCTGGCTCTCCCTCGCCGCAGTGCAGGGATACCGGGTGTCGCAGAAGACCCTTGGTGATATCAAGGCCTTCACCGGTATTTTGATTGCCAAGCTCCCGGTGGGCATCATCGCCACCGACAGGGAAGGCAGGGTTACAACCTGGAACCGGGCTGCCGGTGAGATGACGGGAATAACCTGGAAGCAGGCCTCCGGCCGGTTGCCCCAAAACGTGCTGCCGCCGGAATTTGCCGTTTTTTTCTCCGGTGCGGAATTGACGGGGTCAGGAGAGGGCCTGCCGGAGGGATTGGAGAAGGAAATTACGGTTGCCGTTGCGGGCAGAAAGGAGTTTTTTCTCTGCTACATCATGGCGGTTCGTGACAATGAATCGAAGTATATGGGACAGGTCCTGCTGCTGTCCAACCTGACCGAATTAAAGGGCCTGGAAAAGAAGATGCGCGAGAATGAACGGCTGGCGGCCGTGGGCAGGATGGCTGCCGGCGTGGCCCATGAGGTCCGCAATCCCTTAAGCTCCATCAAGGGACTGGCCCTGCTGCTCAAGGGAAAATTTGCCGATGGCAGCCGTGAAAGTGAAACGGCTGGGTTATTGATTCAGGAAGTGGAACGGATGAACCGAACGGTCTCGGAATTGCTCAGTTTTACCCGGCCGGCTCCTCTTGATGTCCGCCGCACCGATCTCGGAGAGCTTCTTGCGGAAGTGATGCGCCTTGTTTCCTCGGACGCGCAAAGCACTGACATTGAACTGCGGCTGCAGGTTGCCGATAATCTGCTGCCGGTTGCCGCCGACCGCGACCGGTTGAACCAGGTCTTTATCAATATCCTGCTCAATGCGCTCCAGTCGATGGAGAAAGGCGGGACCCTGTGGATGACCGCGGAAAACAGCCCCAACGAAGCAACCGTGATCGTGACCGTCAGGGATACCGGCTGCGGTATCGCCGAAGAGAACCTGTCCCAGGTCTTTTATCCCTATTTCACCACCAAACCGGGAGGGACCGGGATCGGTCTGGCCATTTCCCAGAAGATCATCAGCGACCATGGCGGCACAATCAGAATCGACAGCATCGAGGGGCAGGGGACAACGGTCATTGTCGAGTTGCCCCGGTACGACGAGACCGGCGGGGAAGACGCTGGTTAGCGGGGCTCGTCGCTGGTTATTTTGTTGAAATTGCTGTTCAGAAATTCACATTCACGCGGGGTCAGGTCAAAACGCAGCTGGGCCTCTCTGACTATATCCGCTCGTTGGCGTTCCGGATGCTGGCTGGCTGTTTCGCCGAGCCAGAGGACGGCTTTTTTCAGGTTGGCCGACAGGCCTGGAACTGCTTGCACCTCTCCCATGATCTCTCTCCCGCTGTTTTTTGAGTTGGTTTTTTAATCTACCGGAATCCGTGACGGCTTGAGGCGATATTCCATGCAATATCTGGAATTTATTGCATTGTTGTCGAATAGACACATTTTCTGGTCTTTACCGCGCCGGACTGCGGTCCGCCCGATAACTCATTTTATTTTATCATGCCGGCATGAGTTGTGCCGTATTTATCCGCCGATTTCCTGCATCTTTCTTCTCCTGCGGCATGATGAGGAGTTTATCAAGGTAACCGACCGGAGTGATCAGCGCGGCAGCCGGATGCGCTGCTCCTTGGCCAGGTCCTGGTTGGGGCGGTAGAGCAGGATAGTCTTGCCGATGAGCTGCACCAGGCACGAATCGGTTTGCTCGGCCAGCCGGTTGGCCGCCTCTTTTTTGTCCAGCGGGCAGTTCTGGCCCAGCTTGACCTTGATCAGCTCGCGGGCCTTGAGAACGTCACCGGTTGATTGAACCAGCGTCTCCGATAACCCTTCCCGGCCGATTATAACCATTTGCTCCAGATGATGGCCGAGGCCGCGCAGATATCGTTTCTGACTGCCGTTGAGTGTGACCTTGTTCTTTCCTTTTTTTTTCATGGTTCCTAACTGAACAGATTGGTGAAAATGTGATAACCGCCGACCCAGGTGCCAAGCATGGAGCCGAAGCCGGTGAGGATGAAAACCAAAAATACGCGCAACAGTTTGTTCCGCCACCAGCCCCGCACCGAGGCGATATCGACGCTGACGGATTCAAATTCCCTGACCACCGGCGGCCGGGTCATGACCTGGACAAAGGCGGTTACGTAACCGGCGCCGATCACCGGAGTGAGGCTGGTAATCGGTGCCGCGACAAAGGCTGAGAGAATTGTGGCCGGGTTCGCCCAGGCGATCATGGCCCCGATGGCCGTGGGAATACCGTTGGCCAGGATCCAGTAACCCAGGTCGGACCCGGCCTGGCCGGCGCCTTGCCGGACGCCGATGAGGACCAGGGACAGGAGAATGGCTGCCGGGATCGCCCAGCCGATAATTTTCCAGGCCTTGGAAACCGGTGGAATTTTCTCCATTTCCGTGAGTTGCGCCCGGTTGTCCCCGGTGATGACCTTGCGGATACCTTGCATGTGGCCGGCCCCCACCACCGCCACCAGCCTCTTGCCCGGCGCGGCCTTGATCTTTTCCGCCATGTAGATGTCGCGCTCGTCAATAAGCACCTGTTTCGCCTCGGGCAGGGCATGGCCGATTTCATTCATCAGCTCGGAGAGCACATCCTCGTTGCGCAGCTCGGCCAGCTTCTCCTCGTCAAGTTCGGTAGTGTCAAACAGGCTGGCTATCAGGGTGGCCAGCAGATAGCCTTTTTTCCACCAGGAGGTGGCATGCCAGGCCCGGCGCAGGGTAATCCGGACATCCCGGTCGCAGAGATTGATGGCAATGCCGTGTTTTTCGGCAACCTTTGCCGCCGTCAGCAATTCGGTCCCCGGCATGATCCCCAGCTGGCCGCCGAGTTTTTTCTGATAAGAGGCGAGAATGAGGTTCACCAGCAGGGTGGAGAGTTGCTTGTTGCGGACGATCTCCTTGAAGTCCAGGTTCTCCCAGCGCTGTTGTCTGGAAAGGGCCAGGTAACGTTTTTCGTCCAGTTCGATACAGACGGAGTCCGGACGTTCCTGCTCAATGACCTGTCGGACCAAATCGGTTGAGCGCCGGGAGATGTGGGCCGTGCCTATGAGAAGGATGGTTTTGTCGCCGATCCTGATTACGGCGACATCATCGGAGTAATCGTGGCCGGGGAATGGTGTCTCTGTCATCTTCGCTCAATGTGAATAATAGAAATCGCCAGCACCCTGTCGGAAAAATTCGGGCCAGCGCTGTCGAAATGTTGTTTTTTCCCTGGATCCGTGAGCGTTCGAAAACGGTGCAGATGTAAGGCGGCAACGATGTTGATTATCATAGTGTGATATCAACGAGTTGCCAACGCAGCAGCTACGCCGTTATCGGGTGCCCCGCAGTCCGGCGCAGTGAAGATCAGGAAGCACGTTCATTGGTAAATGATATAATAAATCTCATGTGTTGCATGGAATATCACCTCAAGCCGTTACGGATTCAGGTTTTCGTCATCGACGATTGTCAACCGCCGGCAGAATGTCCCCTGCTTCGGGGATGAATGCGACAGACAATAGCCATGAATTTGCTAATAGTAAAGAGAGAACAGGAAAGAAAGGCGCCGCAAGCAGATAGATGAGGAGAATGACGCAGAGAAAGGCATATAGCGGCGAAGCACGGGAACGCTGGCTGGACTCTGCCGGCCGGTCTATCCTTTGCCCACGACCAGGCGCCTCCCCGGATGGATCATGTTGGAGGTCAGATTATTCCATTCCCGGATATTCCCGGTTGAGATCCGGAATTTCTGGGCAATGTTCCAGAGCGTGTCGCCGCGCTGGACCCGGTAGTAGACCAGGGCGGTCTCGTCGGCCGTCGAGGTTGTTTTTTGTTTGTTGACGTCAGCCAGGGTCGGAGTGCCCGGATGCTGAGGCGCAAGAGCTGCAACTGCGGCCTGGTTTTGACCGGGGCGGAACAGGTAAAGGGCAAGCTGCTGTCCGGCCCTGATCCGGCCGGCACTTTGCAGGTTGTTCCACCGCATGATAATTTCCACGGATACGCGGTAGCGTCTGGCGATACCGCTCAGGGTTTCTCCCGGCTTGATTTGATGCAGAATCGGCCCCTCTCCGCCGGCGGACCGGGCAAAAAAGTTTTTCGGCGATTCGCCTTTTCTGAGCATGATGTATCTGGTGCTTCGGTATGGGATGCGCAGATGTTGGCCGGCATGGAGCCGGGCGGTCCTCAGGTTGTTGGCTTTGAGCAGAATGGTCTTGTTCAGCCGGTATCGCCGGCAGATGCGGGTCAGGGTGTCGCCCCGGCGGACGATATGGGTTTTATAAGCAATCGTGGCGACCGGATAGACCCGGGACAGGTTCTGCGCCACCAGGTCATGGGTCCCGGCCGGAATTTTCAGCGTATAGTCATGCCGCCCCGGCGGGGTAAGATTGGTCCGCAGTGCGCTATTGAGTTTTCTTAATTTCGCGGTACTGATATCGCAGGCCATGGCCACGGCGCCGATGTTGGTGCGGGGCGGTACCTTGATGGTATCGTACCGCAGGGGAGGCTGATAATTGATGTTGGTAAGGCCGTATTTCTGCGGGTCCTTGGCGATGAGAATCGCGGCAATCAGTTTGGGAACGTAGCGCTTGGTTTCCAGGTTCAGGTAGGGCTTCCTGGCCAGTTTCCAGAAATCCTTGGTCTTGTATTTTTTGATCGCCCGGTTTATTTTTCCTTCACCCGCATTATAGGCGGCAACTGCCAGGTACCAGAAGCCGAATTGATCGTACAGGTTGGACAGGTAGGCCACCGCTGATTTGGTCGCTTTTTCCGGCGCCCGTCGTTCGTCGACCCAGGAGTCGATACGAAGGTTGTAGTTGCGGCCGGTGGATCTGATAAACTGCCAGAGTCCGGCGGCGTGGGCATGAGAGTAGGCTAACGGATTGAAGCCGGATTCGATCATGGCCAGGTAGGCGAGATCCTGCGGCAGGCCGGCTTTCCGCAATTCCTCCCGGATCATGGGCAAGTACTTTGTTGACCGGGCCAGCCAGCGCTTAATGTAGGGACGCTGCCGGTTTTGAAACAGGTCCAGGTAAAATTCGACCTGTTTGTTGATGGTAATCGGAAAATCAGAGGTGATTTTTTGGGAACCGGCCGTTTCTTTCTGCTGGTGGCCGTCATCCCAGTCACCCACCTTTTTCAGCGCCGAAAGTTCCTCTTTCAGGACCTCTTCCGGTTCGACGCTGGTGTATTCTATTTTGACATTATTCTTGTCATCAAAATGGAGGGTCGCATAGCGATTGCTAACCGGCAGCGGCGAGAAACGTGTCTCGGTTACTGCCGGTGAACATGCTGTCAGGGCCGACATGGCCAATGCGAGCAGCCAGTAGACGAGAAAAGATGGGGCTGGTTTCATAGGCACAGATCAATCATCCGGATGTCGGATACATCCTCTTTTAATACCTCCTGAATCCGTGACGGCTTGAGGCGATATTTTAGGCAATATGTGGAATTTATTGCATTGTTAGCGAGTAAACGCATTTTCTGCTCTTTACCGCGCCGCCCTGCGGGCCGCCCGATAACGGCGTCTCTGCTGCGTTAGCAACTCGTTGATATCACACCTGGATAATCAACATCGTTGCCGTCTTGCATCTGCACCGTTCTCGAACGCTCACGGATTCAGGTGCCTGCCAAAATATAACTGTTTGCGGGGGCATGGCAAATGTTGATATTTTTATCAATATGCTGTAACTGGTCACAGGGTGTGAAACTCTGTGTTATTCCTTACATCCAACCTGTGACAGCCTACAATATGCTTACCATTAATTATCAACATGCTAACCAATATTTACCAGTATGCTAACCATTAATTATTAGCATGCTTACCATTAAAACTGGATATTTTTCAAGAAAAAACGTAAGTTCTGAAGTCCTCCGGCAGAGAAAAAGCTCTTGCTTGCTCTTTTCCCTCCTCCAAAATATGACTTTTTTATAGTTATGAAGCGTTTCCTGAAACGACTGACACTTTTTTTAGTGGTTCTGGCAATTCTCAGCGGCATCGTTGGTGGTGCCACCCTGTACTGGCTGGTAGCCGTCAACCCCGGTCCGGAAATCAAGCTGTCCTATATCGAAGGCATTCTCGGCCGGGAAAGCCCTGTTTTTTATCGGGACGGCAAGCAGAAGATAGGAGTGCTTTTTCAAAAGGCCCATCGTCAGTATCTCCCCTTTCGTTTGATTCCGAAACCCTTTATCAACGCTATTGTGGCGGCCGAAGACGATCGGTTTTTTCATCACTTCGGTATCGACATCCCCGGTATTATCCGGGCAATGATCGCCAACATTAAAGCCGGCCGGATTGTGCAGGGCGGCAGTACCATTACCCAGCAGACGGCCAAAAATCTGTTCAAGCGTAAATCACGGTCCTATCGGGCCAAACTCCGGGAGCTGCTCAACGCCCTGCGTCTGGAACATTATTATTCCAAGGACAAGATCCTGGAATTTTATATCAACCAGTTTTTTGTCAGCGGTAACGGCCATGGTCTGGGGGTGGCGGCCCGCTATTATTTCGACAAGAATGTGAACAAGCTGACGCTGCTGGAAGATGCCTTTATCGCCGGCAGTGTCAAGCGGCCTAATTATTATAATCCTTTTATCAAGAAAAACAGGGCTGCCGCGGATCTTGCCCGCAAGCGCGCCAAGGAACGGGCCGCCTATGTGCTTGGCAAAATGCGCCGCCTGAAAATGATCAGTGAGGCGCAGTATGATCAGGCCATGAATAGTACCATTGTTTTCCGCCGCGGCAAGATGTCTTTTGCCCTGAATACCGTTATGGATATGGTCAGGGACGGACTGAGTACCCCGGAAATTACCAACGCCCTGGAAGAGCATGGTATCAGCAACGTCTCGACCTCGGGGATCAAGATTATCACCTCCATCGATCCTGAACTCCAGAAAAAGACCTTGTATGATCTGCGCCGCGAACTGTCGCGGCTCGATGTTCGTTTGCGGGGCTATGACCGGGACCAGGTGCAGCGGGAGTATCGCAGCCTGGATTATAAGGGCGATACCCAGCTGAACCGGGGTGCCTTTATGTTCGGCCATATTGAAGCGATACGGAACGGAAACGGCAGAGACCCTGAAATCAGGGTTAAGTTCGGTCATAACCTGCCGGACGGAATTATTGATCGGCAGGGGCTTGAACGGATGCTTACGGCCCTGGTCCGGTACAAGGAACAGCGCTGGAGCAAGGCGGCGGACCGGGACCTGCCGCTTCTGCTGAGCCAGCTGCGGCCCGGGGACCGGGTCTGTGTCAGCATTAGGAAGATCGATCAGCAGGGCACGCCGCTGTGCGACCTGGAACGGTTTCCGCTGCTCCAGGGGGCGGCCCTGGTTATGCAGCACGGGGTCGTCAGGGCCATGGTCGGCGGCATGGAAAACCGCTATTTCAACCGGGCGGTTGATGCCCGGCGGCTCATGGGATCAACCTTTAAACCGTTCCTTTTCGCCGCCGCCATGCAGTTGGGTTGGAACAGTACCGATATGCTTGATAACCGGCGCAACATTTTTGTCTTCCAGGGCAAACCCTACTTCCCCCGTCCTGATCACCACAGCCCGTATGCCGAAGTATCCATGAGCTGGACCGGGGTGAATTCGGAAAACCTGGCAGCGGTCTGGCTGCTCTGTCACCTCACCGCCCGTCTGACGCCGCCCCGGTTACGTGAAGTGGCGGCCCATCTCGACCTGGCGCCGCGCGGCGGCGGCCTGCAGCCGGAAAGCTATGAGCACTTCAAGCGCCGTATTCGTGATCACTTCGGGATTCGGGTTAACCAGGAGACCCTGGAACAGGCGGCCTATGACCGGGCGGTCAAGGCCCTGGAGGCGGATTTTCTCTTTGATGACCGGTCTTACGACTATGGTCAGCTGCGGCAACTCCCTTACGGCCTGCATTTCGATACCTATACCGAAGCCGTGGACCGGGACCTGGAAGATCTTGACCTGCCTGAACAACGGCAAAAAGAATTGCAGCTGCGCCGGAAAATTCTCGCCCGCAACTATCTGGACCTGCAGCCGGTCATGGAGGCCCTGGACCGCTATCGTCGTTATCTCGCCCTTGACAGCCCCGGCGGCCGGGAGAAAAATCCTCTGGCCTTTCTGGACAGTGAAAGCGGCAATCCGCTGCCGGATGGCCATTTCCGGTTGGACCCGGCCGGCCGGGTTGTTTTTTCGCTGCAACCGCCCGGGAAGAACTGGCGGCTGCTGTCGGAGAGTGCGTTGCGGGAGCGGCTGCGAAACATGGACGAGAAAACGGTGCGGACCTTCTGGGATAATGTTCAACTCGACGGCATCCTGAGTGTTTATGCCTTTCGCCATGTCAGTGCGCAGATGGCCAGGGAGCGCACGGAATTATTTTCTCATAAACCCTATTCCATGGCAGTGTTGGCGTCCGTGCCTGATTACCGCCTTATGGTGGGTCTGCAGTATCTTGTTCACTTCGGCCGCGCGCTCGGGGTCCGCAGCGAGCTTGAGCCGGTCCTGTCTTTTCCCCTGGGTTCCAACGTTATTTCACTCATGGATGCCGTGCATATGTATGAAACCCTGGTCACCGGCAAGAGATACGGCATGGCCGGTGAAGAAAAAGGGGACGAGACCGGCAACGACGGCCTGGCGATTATTGAACGGATAGAAACCGTTGACGGCGAGGTGCTCTATTCGCAGAAACCGGTCTCCGACAAGGTGCTTGACCCGCGGAATGCCGCGGCGGTCGGCAATATTCTGCAAAATATTGTCAGGTACGGCACCGGCGCTTATGCCCACGCCCATGTGCGCCTGAACAGCACCAGGCCGGAAAAGCAGCAGGCCCTGCAGCGGCTTGACCTGCCGGTGCCGCTGCTCGGCAAGACGGGCACTGCCAACCGTTTTCGCAATGCGGCCTTTTTCGGCTATGTTCCCAGGCTGGCGCATGATAAAACCGTCATGCGGCTGGCCGACGGCTACACCATCGGGGTCTATGTGGGCTTTGACGATAATCGGCCAATGGTGCGGGGGACAACGCATCTCACCGGGGCGGCCGGCGCCCTGCCGGCATGGAGCGCTATCGCCTCGGCGGCCCTGAATCTCGATCATCCCGGTGATCGCGTCGATGTGGCTGACCTGGGCTTTAACGGCCTGCATCTGCAGTATCCTGAAACCGGGGAGGTCTTTGTCCCGGTTGATCCGCAGAATGGCGGGGCAGTCATTGGCGGCCGGGGAGCCTTGCGGTCCACCGTGACGCCGTCATTGCCTGCCGTTCTGACCTATGGTCAGGTGGTCGGCGGTGGTCATTTTGAGCCGGCACGTTTTTTTCAGCCATACTGGAAGAATCATCAGTAGGCGTTTTTCGTAACGATTCAGGGACAAGCGAAAAACCGCCGTAAAAAACAATTGTCCACCTGGTGATTTTCTGATAGTTTCCTCAAAGGGTACCGGAATAGGAGTTCCCGCCAATCTTTCCGACGGATCACCGGCTCTGTCCGGCCCGCAGGAATGTTGAACTCGACAATATGGTCTCAGGGCTCGCGCAAATACAAGTTCCCGGAATCGGCGCCTGGATGCGAAAATGTGCGGTTGTTTTTTTGTGCGGACCCCTAATGCGGAGCCGTGAGGTTTTGCCGTTGAACAGGAACTAGCCGTTATGTATAAGCAAAATTTCCGAAGGTTGCCGGTCTGGCTGCTTTCTTGCTTCTTTTCATTTTCTCTGTGCAGCTGTATGGCGCCCAGGGTCGTGGAACCGTATCCGGCCCGGCAGGAGCCAGCCACTGCGGCCACTGCGGCTGCCCGGCAGCCGCAACTGCCATCGACAATCCCGCCCTCCGTACACGGTGTCGCTGCCGGCGGCCGGCCGGCCGTTGCCCCGGCGGCTGATGCCGAGGACGTGCTGCTGTCGAGTCTCGCCCTGGTTAATGACCGGATTACCGCCTACGAGGATAAGCTCGCGGCCTGGCAGAAAATCTCAGCCGGGCTGGCGAATATGAATCTGGATGCGAAGCAGCAGGGCAAGCTTACCGCCTGTCAGCAGCGACTGCAGGATATCCTGACCGGCTATAACGGACTGCAGCGGAAGTTGCTCCAGCTCAGCCCGGCTCAGGCCGGTGAGCTGCCGGTCCGGGCGTTGCTTTTCCGGGTCGAGAAGGAAGATATCGGTTTCCTGGAGAGCGGCTGCCAGCAGTTCATCAAAGGAAAACCGCCGGCCGGCGGCTGGTTGACGGCAACCATGAACGGCCTTGTCCGGAAGAGTGAACAGGATATCAAGGCGGCAATGGCCGCAGGTGATTATCAGCAGGTTATCACCTTGTATGGGCAGCTGCCTCTTAACGAGGGTGAAAGTCCATCTTATGAAATGACCTTGCTGTATGGCCGGGCCCTTATGCGGACCGGCCGCACCGAGGAGGCCGTCAAGGTCTTGCAGAATCTGCTGGCCTCGCTGCGGCAGCAGGATCAGTCCCGGAAAATAAATACCTTGATCGGGCTGATCGCCGATCTTCAGTTCAGCTCTGAAGATTATGATGATGCCTGGAAATCATACGACGAGATCGTCAAGAGCTATACCCGGCTCGGCAAGCGCAGCGACTGGGCGCGGCAGCAGCAGGCGGAGCTCAATGCCAGGGCCGGCAACAGTGCCGAGGTGAAAAGCTACGCCGTTCTTCTGCGGAGTTATCTCGGTTACAAGCGGGATCGCGACGGTTTCAAGGTGGTGCAACTGGCGGAGCAGTTTATCGAAAACTATCCCGGTTCACCGGCGATCGCCAGGGTACAGCGCATTCTTCAGGAGTCCCGGAGCCAGGCGGAGCAATGGTTCTCGGCGATCCTTGATCAGGTCAACCAGCTGAAGCAGGAAAAGAAATTCCCGGAAGCCCTGGCGCGTCTGCAACAGCTCTCTCTGGTTAATCTGCCCCCGGACAAGCAGGAAACCCTGCGTCAACTGACGGAGGAGTTGACCACCGCCCAGGCCCATGAGGCCGAGGTCCAGCGGCTGCTTGTCGAACAGAACCGGCAGAAAGACTGGAATACGGGCCAGGCGCACCTGCAGGCCAAGGAATACGATGCGGCCATCAAGGTTTTTACCAACCTGCTGAACACGCCGTACGACGAGAGAGCCCGGGCGCAGATCCAGGAGGCCGCCCAGTTGGCGGCGCAGGAGAGACGGCAGAAGGCGGCGGAGCTCTTTGTCGGCGCCAGCAGGGCCAGGGACCTGGCCAGCAGAAAGAGGTTGCTGCTGGCATCGCGTCAGCTGCTCCTGGAAATTCTGGATAAATACCCGCAGTCCGGGATCATTGACAAGGTCAACAAGAATTTGCAGCGCATTGATGATGAAATAAGATCTATCGATCCGTCGCTGCTGCTTACCATTCCTGCTGCCGGGCCGGATACGCAGAATGGGTCATCGCCGCCTCAGGTCCAGACTCCGGCCCCGGCCCAGGCTCAGACCCCGCCGGTGCAGGTGGAGATAATACCACCGGCAGAGACCAAGTGAAAATAGATGGGAATATGGTAACGATTCAGGTATCGGCGAAAAACTGCAATACCCCAGGTCGTTCACTGAATAGTTACGAAATACGAACATGCTGGAGTGAGGAAATATGAACAAAAACCTGGTTATTTTTGCTTTGGTCGTGCTGACCGTTCTGGGCTCAATCTGGGGCTCTGTTGCCAATAAGAAAAAAATGAGTCTGGAGCAGCAGCTGACCGAGACCATAACCAAGCTGCAGAAACTGCGGCAGCACAACCGCCGGGAACGGGAGCAGATACTCGGTAAGACGGCCAGTCTGCAGGAGGTCT
The DNA here is from genome assembly GCA_002897615.1 of bacterium BMS3Bbin14. GTDB lineage: Bacteria > Desulfobacterota > Desulfobulbia > Desulfobulbales > Desulfobulbaceae > BMS3Abin13. The sequence goes on along the minus strand of BDTX01000003.1, from coordinate 38,878 downwards.
TGCATGATAAGGAGAACCAGTTGCTCAACGGCAGAAAAGAACTGGTTGCTCTGCGCAAGGCCAACAAGGCGCTGGAATCTAAGCTCTCTGGCTGTAATGCGGCGGTGCAGAAGTTGAAAGGGGAAAACGCCGCGCAGTTCAAGGATTTGCAGGCGGCAACGGCCCGGATTGCCCGGTTGTCGAGCGCTTTAAAGAGACAAAACAAACAGCCGGCAAGCGCGGGTCGGGATATGATGACCGCCGGTACGGTATCCGGGTCCGCAGCCTCGGGCTCCCCGCAGGAACAGAGGCGGTCCGCGCAGCAGACCATTGAGGAATTGCGGCAGCAGCTGGCGGCCGCCAGCGCCCAGATTGTGGGTCTGGAAAAGATTGTCGATGAAAAAAACAATGCTATAAAAAAGACGGCGCAGGCGATGGCCCGGTCGAAGGTCAATATGGATGTGCTGTTGGCCAAGATTTCTGAGCAAAAAACCAGCCTGCAGCAACTCCGGACGGAAAAACAGGAACTGGTCAAACAATTGGCGGCCAAGGACGAAGAAATTGCCAATCTGCGGGAAAAAAATATTCAGACTCCGGTGCAACAGTAACAAGAGCCAGGCCGGCAGCGAGGTTTTTTGTTCAAGACCGGGTAAGCGCCGGCCGGGATGCCGGCAATGAAGGCCCAGGTCCTGCAACGGTTTGCCGATATGCGGGAGCAGCCGGAACCTCTGACCCTGTGCCGGCTGCCGGTCCCGGTCCCCGGTGAGCATGAGATCCTGATCCGGGTGTCGGCCTGCGGCGTCTGCCACACGGAACTGGATGAGATCGAGGGCCGGCTTTCCCCGCGTTTGCCGGTTGTTCCCGGTCACCAGGTGGTCGGCAGGGTTGAGAAGGGTGGCCGCTCGGCAAAACGGTTTCAGCCCGGCGACCGGGTTGGTGTGGGCTGGATTTATTCCGCCTGCGGCCACTGCGAGTTTTGTAAAAACGGCCTGGAGAACCTGTGCCCGGAATTTCAGGCCACCGGCCGGGATGCCGACGGCGGCTATGCCGAATACATGACCGTGGCCGAGGACTTTGCCTATCAGGTCCCGGACATCTTTACCGATATCCAGGCAGCGCCTCTTTTTTGTGCCGGCGGCACCGGCTTTCGTTCGCTGCGACTTACCGGCCTGGTCAACGGGCAAAACCTGGGCCTGACCGGTTTCGGCGGTTCCGGGCACCTGGTCCTGCAGATGGCGAGGTATCTTTTCCCCGACTCCAATGTTTTTGTCTTTGCCCGCAATCCGGCGGAACGTTCGTTTGCCCTGGAGCTTGGTGCCGTCTGGGCCGGAGACCCGGCCGAGACCGCGCCCGAACCGCTGCACGCCATCATCGACACCACGCCGGCCTGGAGACCGGTGGTGGCGGCCATGGCCAATCTGGCGCCCGGCGGCCGCCTGGTAATCAACGCCATCCGCAAGGAAGGACGGGACCAGGAAGTCCTGCTGGAGCTGGATTACCAGCACCATCTCTGGCTGGAAAAAGAAATCAAGTCCGTGGCCAACGTCTGCCGGCGCGATGTGGCCGATTTTCTGGAACTGGCAGCAAAGATGGACCTGAAACCCGAGGTCGAGGTCTATCCCCTGGAGCGGGCCAATCAGGCCCTGTACGAGTTGAAGACTGGCAAAATCCGTGGGGCCAAGGTTCTCCGAATCTCCTGACCCCCTTCTCCAGCCCCTTTCCTGATTGAAGAAGTGTTTTTTCTTCGTCTTCTTTGAAGTCCCAACCGAACAAGGCCCCGGCCCGGGGAAATTCACCCAACTCAGAGTTTTTCCCAGGTTGATGGCCACTGGTGAATTTTTACCTGAATCCGTTATCGGGCGCTCCGCCGGGCCGGTCCTGTTTCTGGTACTTGAAGACCGCCCGGTTATGTTCCTTCAGGGTAGTGGAAAAATAATGGGTGCCGTCATTCCGGGAGACGAAATAAAGGTCAGGGGAATCGGCTGGTTTCAGGACCGCCTCGAGGGCCGCCCGTCCCGGGTTACAGATAGGACCGGGCGGCAGGCCGAAGATGACATAGGTGTTATACGGCGTTTTTCGCTCCAGGTCGGCCCGGGTCAGGTCGCCGTTGAAATCGGGGATGCCGTAGATGACGGTGGGGTCCGACTGCAGCCGCATGTGCCGTTGCAGGCGGTTTAAAAACACCCGGGCAATGAGCGGTCGTTCCCCGGCGTTGCCGGTTTCCTTCTCGACGATGGAGGCCAGGGTCACTACCTGGTGGCGGGACAGCCGCGGTTTGCTGTTCTTGGTGATTTCCTGCCAGACATGATAAAATTGATGGACCATCAAGGAGATAATGCTGCGCTCGTCCACCTGGCCCCGAATCAGCGAATAGGTGTCGGGAAAGAGATAGCCTTCAAGGCCGGCCTGATGCAGGCCCAGGGTTTTGATGAATTCAGGGTCGCGGGTCAGGGCCAGAAAGCGCTGCCGGTCGATCCAGTGGTCCCTGGCCAGCAGCGTCGCAATCTGTGAGATGTTCAGCCCTTCGGGGATGGTGACCTGGTGGCGGATGACTTCGCCCTGCTCCAGCAGGCGCAGGATCTGCAACGGTGTCCGGCCGCGGGGCAGCCGGTACTCACCGGCCTGCAGGTGTCCGGCCTTGCCGGTAAGGCGGGCCAGAATCAGGAAGCGGAGGTCATTGTCAACCAGGCCCTGCCGGTCCAGGATGGTGCCGATCCGGCGGACACTCGAACCCTTGGGGATAAAGACCGTAACCTCGCCCCTGCCGGACGACGGGGTGGCGGCATAGATCCCGATCCAGGCCGCACCGCCCAGAAGCAGCAGGATGAAAAGGCCGAGTCCCCAAACCGGAATCTTTTTCACTCGCGGGCCTGGAGGGTACGATTCAGGCGGCTGCGGGCCGTACCGTCCGGTCTGCTCCGGTTTTGTGCTTGCCGTTCCGTTTTCTGGTCTTGGTCAGGGCCAGCTCGATCACCTCATCCATGTTTTCGACCGGCTGAAAGGTAATCTTTTTGCGCAACTCCTCCGGGATTTCCACCAGGTCCTTCTGGTTGTCCGCGGGGATAATGATCCTGGTGATTCCGTACCGCAGGGCTGCGAGCGCCTTTTCCTTCAGCCCGCCGATCGGCAGCACCCGGCCGCGCAGGGTCACCTCGCCGGTCATGGCCAGGCCTCTTTGCACCGTTTGTCCGGTAATGGCCGAGAAGAGGGCGGTGGTCATGGTGATGCCGGCGGAAGGTCCGTCCTTGGGAATCGCTCCGGCCGGGACGTGGATATGGATATCTATTTTTTCAAAGTAGCTTGGCGCAACACCAAGATCCTTGCTGCGGCTGCGGCAGTAGCTGAGTGCCGCCTGGGCCGACTCTTTCATCACATCGCCGAGCTGGCCGGTGAGGATAAGTTTCCCTTTGCCCGGCATGATGGTGGTCTCGATGTGCAGCAGTTCACCACCCACCTCGGTCCAGGCCAGGCCGACCACCAGGCCGGGCTGGCTGACGGTGTCAAGCTCCGCATCGGGCAGGAATTTCGGCGGCCCGAGATATCTGCCCAGGGTGTTTTTGGTAATCGAGTATGGTCCTTTACCGCCCTCGGCAATCTTGCGGGCAATCTTGCGGCAGATTTTGCCCAGTTCCCGTTCCAGGTTCCTGACCCCGGCCTCGTGGGTATACTGGCTGACGATCAGTTCCATGGTCTGGTCATCGAGCCTGATCTGCCGTGCCTTTATCCCGTTTTCCTCGATTTGCCGGGGCAACAGATATTTACGGGCGATCACTATCTTTTCTTCCAGGGTATAGCCGGAAAGACGGATGACCTCCATCCGGTCCAGCAGCGGCGAGGGAATGGTGTCGGTCATGTTGGCGGTAGTGATAAACATCACCTTGGACAGATCAAAGGGCAGGTTGATGTAATGATCGGAAAAGGCGGCATTCTGCTCCGGGTCAAGGACCTCGAGCAGTGCCGACGACGGGTCGCCCCGGTAATCGTTGCCGACTTTGTCGATTTCGTCCATCATGAAGACCGGGTTGTTGCTGTTGACGTTTTTCAGCCCCTGGAGAATCCTGCCCGGCAGGGCGCCGATATAGGTCCGCCGGTGGCCGCGGATCTCCGCCTCGTCACGCATGCCGCCAAGCGATATCCGATAGAATTTCCTGCCCATGGCCCGGGCGATGGCCTGGCCGAGAGAGGTCTTGCCCACGCCCGGCGGGCCGACAAAACAGAGGATGGGGCCCTTGGTGGCTTTGTTCAGTTTGCGGACGGCCAGGTATTCCAGGATACGTTCCTTGATCTTCTCCAGGCCGTAGTGATCTTCATCAAGGACTTTGGCCGCGATCTTGATGTCCAGGCGGTCCTTGCTCGATTTCCCCCAAGGCAGATCCAGGAGCCAGTCCAGGTAGGTGCGGACAATGCTGGCCTCGGAGGCATCGGGATGCATCATGTCGAGACGTTTGAGCTGTTTCCGCGCCTCCTTCTTGGCGTACTTGGGCATTCTCTTCTTTTTAATCCGGTCCCGCAGTTCTTCGATCTCCTGGGAATAGCTGTCGTCGTCGCCCAGTTCTTTTTTAAGGGCCTGCATCTGCTCGCGGAGAAAATATTCCCGCTGCGATTTGGACATTTCCTCCTTGGCATCGGACTGGATCTTGGCCTGCACCACGGAAACCTCGAGTTCCTTGTTCAGCAGATCCGCCACGAGTTTGAGTCGCTCGACCGGCGGAGTGGTTTCGAGAATCCGTTGTGCCTCGTTCACTTTCAGGCGCAGGTTGGAGCCCACCAGGTCGGCCAGCCGGCCCGGTTCTTCGATATTGTTGATGATCATCATCAGGTCGGAGGAGAGGATGCCGCGCAGTGACATGATTTTTTCGGTCTTCTCGCGGACGGTGCGCATCAGGGCCTCGATCTCCACGGTAATCTCGATTCCCTCTTCCTCTTCTTCAATGGTTTCAATGGCAACGCGAAAAAGAGGGTCCTGCTGCAGAATTTCCTTGATCCGGGCCTTGGAAAGGGCCTGTACCAGGACCTTGAGCCGGCCGTCGGGCAGCTTGAGGGTGCGCATGATCATGCAGACCATGCCCACTCTGTAGAGGTCGTCCGGCTCGGGATCCTCCTTGGTGGCGTCCTTCTGAGTGACAAGCATGAGCAGCTTGTCGCCCTTTATGGCCTCGTTGACGGCTTCAATCGAACCTGGTCGGCCGACAAAAAGCGGGATGATCATATAGTTGAAGACCACCACATCCCGCACCGCCATCAGGGGCAGTTCTTCCGGGATTTCCAGGTCCTGAATATTTTCGCTGAAATCATCCATGCTGGCGGATAATGAATCGTTATATTCCACGTTTTCTCCCTGTCGATCGGTCTTTATGAACCGCTAGCTTGTTTATTCTAAATCGGTAACTATTCAGTTGCACTCCATCTTCGGGCGATCAGACCGCCGCCTTCGAACAGTTACGGACCGGGGTTGTGGCAGTTTTTCGCTTGTCCCCGGATAGTTACTCAAAATCAGAAAAGAAAATAAACACAACCAACTGCGAAGTCAAGCGGTGTCGGTACAATGAGGAAGAAAGCATTTTTTTTCTTGAATAAAAACTGGTTGCTCAATATATCAGAAGCCAGAAGCCAGAAGCCAGAAGCCGGAAGCCGGAAGCCGGAAGACAGAAACCGGAAGCCGGAAGCCGGAAGCCGGAAGCCGGAAACCAGAGGACTGGCAGGGGGCGATGGTCCGGAAGAGTTTCATTATATTGTCCGAGAGTCTTATTTTATGCTTGAACCGCAATCTTTTTTTGATCTTGCCGATTTCCCCTATGCGGATATTTTTGCAGATACCGGGTTTGTCTGGGAGGCGCTCGGCAGGCTCAAGGATTATATCAACACGAATGTCGGCGAACCGTTGGTCCATGAACGGCTGGGCAGCGGCATTCCCCTGGCTGAACCGCTTATCCTGCACAACGGTTCCCTGGCCGGTGCGGAAGGCTGCCGTCTTGTCTGCGACGATGTGACCAAGGGTAAACTGGCAGTGTATCGGCATGGTCAACGGCTGGCCGGGGCTTCGGTCATCATGGCCGGGGTTGTCCTGCTGGGCAACAGGATTAAAATCGGCCGCGGCGTCCTCATCGAATCCGGGGCGCTCATCAAGGAACCGGCGATTATCGGTGACTCCAGCGAGGTGCGGCAGGGGGCCTATCTGCGGGGATACTGCCTGATCGGCCGGCGTTGCGTGGTCGGCCACACTACCGAGGTCAAGCATTCCATCTTTTTAAATGATGCCAAGGCCGGTCATTTCGCCTATATCGGTGATTCGATTCTGGGCACCGCCGTCAACCTCGGGGCCGGCACCAAGTTGGCCAACCTGCGTTTTATCCGGGGGGAAGTGATGGTGAAAACGCCTGATGGTGCGATCAACAGCGGCTTGCGCAAGTTCGGGGCGATTTTCGGCGACCGGACCCAGACCGGCTGCAATGCGGTCACCAGTCCCGGAACCGTTATCGGCCGGGCCGGGATCATCATGCCCAATACAACGGTACCTTCCGGTTGTCATCCTGCCGGAAGCTTGATAAAGTAGTCGGTGTTTTTTTGAGCTGCTTGAGCCGCCTCTGTTCCCGTGCCCCTATCCCGTAGAGGTTGTACATCAGGCCGGCAATAATCCCGATCGTAAAAAAAATTCTGGCAACGCGGTCCCAGGGGGGCCAGCGGTTGCCGGAGGTACGCCGAATAAACACAACGACAATATATGTAAACCCTATTTCATAGGGGAGAGTATGAAGAAGGGCCATGATGGTGCCCGTGAGGATGGAACCGGAACCCGGCGCCATCCCCAGATGAAACAACAGGTAGGCTAAGGCGGTCAGAATAAATGTTAATTTTTCTCGTAGTGTTTCCATGATTAATAGACGATCAGCTGTTATTTTTCCGGATACTGTTCCCTTGGCGCAAGTGCTTGTTCCCCTTGTACAGGTTTTTGCCCCGATTGTCTACTGCCGGCCCGTGGAAAACGAGGCGGCCGAGACGGACAGCGGCGGCAGCGAGTGCGCGGAACTGCTGGAGCAGGGACTCTGCCGTTTCTTTGCGCCGGCCCCCCTGGAGGCCGACCGCGACAGGTTCCTGCGCCTGGTCGCCGACCTGCACAACCGGCGGGACGATTATGCCGCCCAGCTCAGCCGCCTGTCGCTGGCCTCCCTCTCCTCAGGGAGCCGTCCGGATCAGGAGTCAAAAGGCTCGATTTTGACCAGCCTCCTGCACAGTCACGGCATTGAAGACCGTCAAAAGGAAAAACTGACCCTGCTTTTATGGCAGGCGCGGCTGCTGCTGAAACTTGGTGAGTTCTTTGACGCGGAACAGGAGTTGCTTCGGCAGGAGATGCAAAAGATCAGCGAAAAGCAGAGAGGACTGTTCTCCGAGTTGAGCAATGGGCCAGCCAATCCCTTCTCCCTGACGGAACAGCTCTCGTCCTCAGCCGCTGTGGCGGCCGATAATTGGCAGAGCTTGCGGATGCGGGCCTGGGCCAGGATATTTGCCCTGGGCCTGCCCCTCCCGGATGCGCCGGCGGTTTTTATTACCCGGAGCAGTGACGCCGTTGACCTTCTGGCCGATGAATATGAACGTCGGCACGGCAGCCTGCCCGGGCTCGTTCTCGACCTGCCGCTGCCGGCGGAATATTCCGGCACCGGTCAGCCGGCCGGACAGCGGGATCTGTTTCGCCGGGAGGGAGCCGATCTGCTGGCCCGGCTGGACGGCCTGCTGGCCGATCCGGCCAAGGTGTCCGAACAGGATCGCGCGGTCTTCCGGGACCCGGACGGCCCCTGGGGCTCCCTGCTCGAACGTTGTTTCCCCGCCGGGGGGCGGGACCGTCGCCGGCTCTCTCTCTACGATTTTACGGGGATCGGGGCCAGCCGTTTGTTCCTGGACAGTTTCGGCCGTGACGAGGATGACGGCCTGCAGGAGAAAAATCCCCCGGCAGGGGATTCCGGCATATTGATCGGGCTGCTACAGTCCTGAATCCGTGAGCGGTCTTTGCGCCTGAGATCGGGAGCAAAGACCGTGCCCGGCCGGACTGCTTCTATTGTTCCTCGCATTCCTCCTGGTAGGGATTGATGGTCATGACCGGGCAGCAGGCGTTTTTAACCACTTTTTCGGCCACGCTGCCGAACATGATCCGTTCAAAACCCTTGTAGCCGTGGGTCCCCATGACAATCAGGTCGCAGTTGTGTGCCTTGGCGTAATTCATGATCTCTTCCGCCACGTCACCGTTCAGCACCTCGCTCTTTATCTCCGGCACCCCGGCCTCCTCAAATTCTTTTCTTCTCTGGTCAATGAAGGTGTCCATCTGTTGCTGGGCCGATAGCAGGAGTTCTTCTTTCAGGTTGAGCATGTTTACCGGCGGGACAAAGAAATTGCTGTAATCGTCAAACTCCCGGATCACAAAGATAAGGTGCAGCTTGGCCTTGAACGTCCCGGCAACATAGGCGGCAGCCTGGGCGATTTTCAAGGCGTTTTCTGAAAAGTCAATGGGAGTCAGGATCGTTTCGATTTTATGCATGCGGGTGTCTCCTTTTGCATGGGCAGAGAGGGAAGGGTATGCAGGCAAAAAACGCCCTGCTTGTTGTTTATCTTTATTTTCGCATACAGAGGGATACTTTTCAAGCCAATTTCACACCGGATGACAAAGCAGTTGACCACCCGGTGCAAGGTGAATATATTCAACAAGATGGTAACTATTAAGCCACATTTCATTTTCGGATGATCAGGCCGCCTCACATAGCCATACTACAGACCTCGTAAATTTTGGTATGAAGATATTATCTTAACAGTAAGTGTTTACAGGGGGTTACAAAATAATTGGACATTCTGCTATCCTGAGTTTTCAAGGTAGGTTGGTGTTGAGCAGGTCATATCCAATACGTTGGGTTCCTTTTATCCCTTGTTCTTACCGAAAAGTCAGAAATACCACAAAGCATAGCGAAACCCAACAAACTGCTGAATAGTTACGTTTCGGAGAGAATAATATGGAATTTGAGCCCAAATGGATCGCCTGGGAGATTACCCGGCGCTGTAACCTGAAATGCGTCCACTGCCGTTCCTCATCGGCGCTGGAGATTGAGGGGCACCCCGACTTTTCCCTGGCCGAGGCCAGAAGGGTGCTTGATGATATCCACGGTTACGCGGACCCGGTTATGGTGCTTTCCGGCGGCGAACCGCTGCTGCGGGCGGATGTTTTCGATATTGCCGCCTACGGCACGGGGCTGGGCATGCGCATGTGCCTGGCCACCAACGGCACCCTGGTTAACGAGGAGATTTGCCGCAACATCAAAGAGGCGGGCATCAAGATGGTATCGCTCAGCCTGGATGGCGCCAGCGCCGGGGTGCATGATAATTTCCGCAACCAGAGCGGGGCCTTTGCCGGGACCATGAACGCCATGCGCCTCTTCAATGAGCACGGCATCAAGTTTCTCATCAACTCTTCCTTCACCAGGCGCAACAAGAACGAGGCGCCGAAAATCTACGAACTGGTCAAGAGCATGGGGGCCACGGCCTGGTACCTGTTCATGATCGTGCCCACCGGCCGCGGGCAGGAGATCATGGAGGAACTGATCCCGGAGAGCGAATACGAGGACATGCTCAACTGGCACTATGACATGGAAAAAAGCGAGGATGCCATGCTGGTGCGGCCTACCTGTGCGCCGCAATATTACCGGATCGTTCTGCAGCGTGCCAAGGAGGAAGGCGAACGCTTCCAGCGCCGGTCGCTGAAGTTTTCCACCGGCGGTGCCAAAGGCTGCCTGGCCGGGCAGTTGATCTGTCTGCTCGATGTGGACGGTAATGTCCTGCCCTGCAGTTATTTTCCCAAGTCGGCGGGCAATATCCGTGAGCAGTCGTTCAGGGATATCTGGGAGAATTCGAAACTTTTCCTGGAACTTCGGGATTTCAAGGGATACAAGGATAACTGTGGCCGCTGTGAGTATGTCCAGGTCTGCGGGGGCTGCCGGGCGAGGGCCTATGCCATGTCGGGAGACTACCTGGCCCAGGAGCCGTTTTGCAGTTATCAGCCGGGCAGCGGCGATAGTGCTATCGGTAGAAAATCAAAGCCGGCAGCTCCTTCCTGATGAACAGAGACAAAAAATATTAAACAAGGATAATGTTGATGAATGATACATTTTTACGGGCCTGCCGCGGCGAAAAAACAGATTACACCCCTGTCTGGTTCATGCGCCAGGCCGGCCGGTACCTGCCCGAATATCAAGCGGTCCGCGGCAAGGTAAGTTTCCTGGAGTTGTGCAAGGACCCGGAACTATGCACCGAGGTGTCGATACAGCCGGTTGACATCCTGGATGTTGACGCGGCCATTATGTTTTCCGACATCCTTATCCCCATGGAGGCCATGAATCTCCGCCTCGAATTCCACGAGGGGCGCGGTCCGGTTTTTCCCGACCCGATTCGTGACCGGCAGGGCGTGGACGATCTCCTGGTCCCTGATCCGGACGAAGCGATGCCCTTTGTCATGGAGACCATCCGTCTCCTGCGGCGTGAGCTTAAGGTGCCGCTCATCGGTTTTTCCGGTGCCCCCTTCACCCTGGCCACCTATCTCATTGAAGGCGGATCGTCCAAGGTGTTCCTGGAAACCAAGCGGATGATGTACCAGGCGCCGGAACTATATCACGCCCTGCTCGCGAAAATCACCGAGTGCACGAGTCTCTACCTTCAGGCCCAGGCCCGGGCCGGAGCCCAGGCCCTGCAGATTTTCGATTCATGGGTCGGGATTCTTGCCCCCGATGATTATCGGCGTTTCGTCCTGCCCTATGTGCAGTCGATTATCAGTGATCTGCGCAAGGTAACCGATGTCCCCGTCATCTACTTTGCCAATAACGGCGCCACGCTCATTGAGTTGACCCGGACGGCCGGTGCCGATGTCCTGGGACTGGACTGGCGTATCGATATCAGGGATGCCGTGGCCAGGGTCGGCGATCATGCCGTGCAGGGAAATCTTGATCCCGTGGCCCTGTTTCTGCCTCGGGATCAGCTGGAGGCCAGGATTAAACGGATCCTCGATAACGCGGCCGGGGCACGGGGGCACATCTTCAATCTCGGCCACGGAATTCTGCCGCAGACCCCGCCTGAACAGGCGCGGATTGCCGTGGAGGCCGTACACCGGTTCAGCGGCAGATAGGCGGTGAATGGAAAGAATTCCGGACATTGACGAATGTTTCCGGCTTATGGAGCAGTACGAGATGCTGCCCAATATCCGGCGGCACTCAATCGTGGTGGCCAGGGTGACCTGGCGGCTGATCGACTCCTTGCAGCGTAGCGACCTCCTGTCGGCCCCGGTCCCGGATCAGGGCCTGAGCGTGGCTGGCGCTCTGCTGCACGACATTGCCAAGACCACCTGCCTGGCTGCCGGCTGCGATCACGCCGAGGTCGGGGCGGAAATATGCCGGCGGCACGGTTATCCCGGGATTGCCCGAATCGTGGCGGAACATGTAATCCTGCGGGGCCATGACCCGCAACGTTATCGCCGGGGGGCGTTTACCGCCAGGGAGATCGTCTACTATGCCGACAAACGGGTCCGGCATGAAGAAATCGTCAGTCTGGATGAGCGCCTTGATTATATTCTTGAGCATTACGGCAGGAACGATCTGCTGCTCCACGAATTGATCAGGAAGAATTTTGCCAGGTGCGTGGAGCTTGAACACCATATGTTCTCGTTCCTGCCGTTTGCCCCCGGGCAACTGGCCGATACCGTGTCCGGCGACCCGGTGGCGGCCGCCGGGTGTTTGCCGCCTGGTCCCGAGACCGGCGGGGCATGGTTGATCCGGGGGTAGGTGTTTTTTTGCCGGCAGGAAGGATCCGCGCCAGAAAAACAGCTGGTCGCATGGGAGAAGCGAATGGACGTTTTTTTTATCGGGGTCGGAGAGGCCTGCGATTCAGAGCATGGGAACACCTCGGTCCTGGTCACAACCGGCCCCGGCGTCCGGGTTCTTTGCGACTGCGGTTTTTCCGTGCCGCATCATTTTTTCCGTATCTGCGATGATCCCGATGGACTGGAAATGGTCTGGATCTCCCATTTTCACGGGGACCACTATTTCGGCCTGCCGCTGCTGCTGCTCAGGTTCTGGGAAATGCGCCGCTCCAGGCCGCTGGTCATTGCCGGTCAGGCCGGCGTTGCCGGTCAGGTGCGGAAGTCTTTTGACATGGCCTATTCCGGTTTTGCCGACAAGCTCTGCTATCCCCTGGACTTCATAGAGATTGAACCCGGCGAATCCCGGCAACATGCGGGCCTGACCATGCAGACCGTCCAGACCGTTCATTCCCGCCGCAACCTGGGCCTGCTTCTGGATGACGGTGACCGGAAACTGTACTACAGCGGTGACGGCCGGCCCTCGGCAGACGTCGCGGCGCTTGCCCGGGACTGTGACCTGGCCGTCCACGAAGCCTTCAAACTCGAAGATGAATTCCCCGGTCATGGCTCTATCAACGGCTGTCTCCGGCTGGCGGAAAAGGCCCGGATAAAACGCCTGGCCCTGGTTCACCTGGAACGAGGTGTTCGCAGGGAGCAGGCGGATGCCATCAGCGACATCCTTGCCCGCAACCCCTCGGCGACCCTGCCGGTCGAGGGAACCCGCATCAGCCTGTAAATCCCCGGGTCAAAGGCCCTTGGCCTGAGATGCAGAATCTGTAACTTCCCAACAAACATGACACGGGTGCGATATCAACGAGTTGTCAACGCGGCAGATGCGCTGTTCTCGGGCTCCTCCGCCGGGCGCGGCGCAGTGCGGACCAGAAAATGAGTTTATTCGGCAATAACGCAATAAATCTACATATTATATGGAATCTCGTCTCAAGCCGTCACGGATCCAGGTCAACAGGTAAGATGAAAGCACCCCGCCCCTTTTTTATTGTGTTGCAGGAGTTCATTAAACGTTCCGCATGCCGTGGCCGTCGGCTGGCAGATCAGTTCGATTCCCTGCTCCTTGAGTAAGGCCGTCAGCCCGGCGGCCGGTTTCATCATGCCGCTGGCGCCGGTGCCGGCCACGATGATTTCCGGTTCTGCCCGCAGCAGTTTTTCAAGGTCGGCCAATTGCAGCCGGTGTCCCTCCAGCCGCCACCAGGATTCCTGGATCCGGCCATCCGGATAAATGATCAGGTCGGCGGAGTATGTTTTGCCGTTGATAACCATGCGGCCGAAACTGTAGTCTTCGATCATGGTGTCCTCGTCAAATGATATAAAATGGAAAGGGCCGGTCAATGCGGCCGGCCGGGGGTTCTGTTGCTATCGCCGCTTCCCTCCTTGGTGGTGGTCTCAAGGGCATCCCTGATCGCCAAAGCCAGATCCCGGCGGGTAATCGGTTTCATCAGGATTTTGCTGATTCGGTGATCCTGAATGGTGTCCTTGTTGATGAGCTCGCTGTAACCGGTGGCGAGAATCACCGGCACATTGGGCCGGATTTCGCGCAATTCATCGATGAGTTCGATGCCGGTCATATTGGGCATGGTCTGGTCGGTGATTACCAGGGCGAACCTGTCGGGCCGGGCTCGAAAAGCTCCCAGGGCCTCGATACTGCTGGTGCGGACGGTTACCTGGTAGCCGAGCAACTTGAGGGAGCGCTGATAGATTTCCGTAATCGGCGCTTCGTCGTCAACGCACAGGATATGTTCGGCGCCGCCGGACATACTCTCCGGGGCCACGATATTTTCCTGTCTGGTGCATCGGGCCTTGGGAAAATAGACTTCGAAGACGGTCCCGATGCCCGGTTCACTCCGGACCTCAATGTCTCCTTTCATTTCCGAGACAATACCGTACACTACCGCCAGGCCGAGTCCCGTCCCATCCTCGGCGTTTTTGGTGGTGAAGTAGGGCTCAAAGATTCTCTCCCTGACTTCCGGCGGGATACCATTGCCGGTGTCTGTAACCGTCAAGCGAACATATTCGCCGGCCGGCAGGCGGCCAAGCAGCCGCGGGTGGGGGGAGAACAGGCAGACCGGTTCGAGGCGGATATCGAGAACCCCTCCCCGCAGGCGCATGGCATGATAGGCATTGGTACAGAGATTCATGAATACCTGGTGGATCTGGGTTGCATCGCCGAAAACCGTGGTCTGCTCGGTGCTGATATCCTGGTTGATTTTAATTGTTGTCGGGATGGAGGCGCGCAGCATTTTAAGCGCCTCCTTGATGATGAGATGGGTCTGGATGACCTGAATTTCATTGGGCCGCTGCCGGCTGAAGGTCAGCATCTGCCGAACCAGTTCCCGGGCCCGGTTGCCGGAGGCGAGGATCTGTTCCACGTCCGAGTATGTCTGGCTCTCCGGTGGACAATCCTCCTTGACCAGGGCGGCATAGCCAAGGATGGCCGTAAGGATGTTGTTGAAGTCATGGGCAATACCGCCGGCCAAGGTGCCGATGGCTTCCATCTTTTGACTCTGGCGGACATGATTCTGCAGTTTTTTCTTTTCTTTCTCTGCCCGGTGCTGATCGATGATTACGGCCAGGGTGTTGGCTACTGCCGTGAGAAATTGTTCCTCACTGCTGTCCCGGCGATGACGATTCTTGATATAGACGTTGACAACGCCGAGTACTTCGTTGTGCAGCAGGATGGGAACACAGTAATGGCCATGGGGCTGTATCCCCTCATAGCGGATTTCATGACGCGGGTCGATGCAGTCGGCAAAGGCAATTTTTGCTGTTGCCGCCACCCGGCCGCAGAGGCATCTCCCTACCGGCAGGCGGGCGCATTTTTTGAGAAGCTTCGGAGAAAGATCGCTCTGTACCTGCAAGAGGAGGAATTCTTTCCCCCGGTCCATCAGGAAAATGGCGCCGCGGCGTTCAAAGACCAGCCAGGGAAGAGAGAGGAGATGATCCAGGGTCAGCTGCAGTTTTTCCTTCAGGGTGATATCTTCAAACGCAATACGCAAAAGGGCGTTGATGACCTGGGAGGTCTGGAAATTTTTGAGCAGTTCTTCCTTGGATTGCCGGAGTGACTGGTGGAGCTTCCGGTTGTCTTCGGCGTCCGTTATCCGGTGAATGATTCTTTCGATGATCAGGGGGTTGATGAAAAGATCATTCGCACCCAGGCGGAATATTTCCGCCGTATCCTTGGCCGAGATATTGTCGGTGACTATGCAGACGCAGAGCTCGGGTTGCTGCTCTTTTAGTTGCTTAAGGACCGCCAGTCCGGACATGTCCGGCAATACGAGATTAATAAGGGCGGCGGCAAACAGCTCTGTCCGGGCCGCTTTGAGTCCCGCTTCACCCGTGTCGGCGGTTTGAACCTGGTAGCCTTTTTCGGTGAGGATATCAGCCAGAGTTTTACGGCTTGGCCGATCATCGTCAATGATGAGCACTGGAAACATGTTATTCCTCTTTTGAACCCCGGATTATCCGAAGGGTAACGGGGTGCTGAAATTTTGGCTACCCGGTAACGTTTTTGAAATAGGAATAAGGTTTTAATCCGGCGGCTTGCATTCCGTTACAGTGCTGTCCGGTTTTGGTTGCACCAATTGAACAAACCCGCAGGCGTAGCAGGGCTACGTCGAGGATTTTGTGATTGAGGCGCGGCCCAAGACGGCCCCAAGCCGGGATACGTTATGGTATACATGGAATTATACATAGAATTTTTTGCTTGTCAAAGGCTTCACCGGTGCAAATTTTGCCAGGAGCAGTAGATTGACCGGAGTCTGCGCCGACCTGTTATCGAATAAAAAATTCGTTCCCGGGCGGTCGTTAACAACCGGCCAGGATGCTTCGGGAGTCGCGTGATTTACAAGGAGGATGAAAATGAAAATGAGACCAACGTATATCGACAATGAAGATAAAGCCCGGTTGGCCGTTGAAGCATGGAAAAGTGAGGCGGCCGATGCGCAGGTCCGGCACCTGCAACTGGCGATTGAGTCCCTGGAACTCGGCCGGATGTACTATGAACAAAAGGGGAGAGAGAAGGGCGCAGGCCGGATGAAGCGCTGCATCGTGCTGTTGAAGCAGAGGTGTGATGAACTTGAAAAATAAGACCTGAATCCGTGACGGCTTGAGATTATTATATTATGCAATATGTTGAATTTATTGCATCATTGTTAAATAAACTCATTCACTGGTCTTCACCGCGCCGCCCTGCGGGGCGCCCGATAACGGCACATCTGCTGCGTTGGCAACTCGTTGATATCACACCAGGATAATCAACATCGTTACCGCCTTGCATATGCACCGTTCTCGAACGCTCACGGATCCAGGTAAGAACAACAATAGAGCAAGAATGACGGAAGCGCTTTATGTGAAAGGATTCGCCAGGTCAAAATCAGGCAGCTGGCAATCCCGGCTTGCCGGGTCCTGGACAAAACCATTCTCCAGGCCAAGCTCCAGGGCGTAGTCCGTAATCTCGTCATACTCGGCGGCGGTCAGGGTCCGGTTGATCTCCGGATAAGCGGCCGCCTTATATTGCGGTGAGTATTGGGACATGATGCTGAGGTGGATGTCCGGCGATAAACCGGCCAGCAGGCGGAGGCATTTCCTGCTGTTATCCGGACAGCCGGGCAGCACCAGGTGCCTGACCAGCAGGCCGCGTCTGGCAATGCCGTGCCGGTCCGTCTCCAGGTCGCCCACCTGTTGCCGCATCTCTTCGAGGACCGCCGGGATGATATCCGCGTAATCGTCGACTCCGGAATAGCGTTTGCCCAGTCTGTTGTCCATGTATTTGATATCCGGCAGATAAATATCAATCAGCCCCCTGATTCGCCTGAGGGCCGCCACCGCATCATAGCCGTTGGAGTTATACACCACCGGGATAACCAGGCCCCGGGACCTGGCCGCGACAATGGCTTCGGCCATTTGGAAAATCAGGTGGGAAGGGGAGACGAAGTTGATGTTATGGGCGCCGGCATCCTGCAGGCGCAGGGCTTCAGACGCCAGTTCCTCCACGGTCAGGTCCCGGGTCCGGCCGTGCCGGAATTCCTGGCTGACCTGGAAATTCTGGCAGAAGACACAGCGCAGGTTGCAGCCGGCGAAAAAGATGGCCCCGGAACCGTTGCTGCCGGAAATGGGCGGCTCCTCGCCGAAATGCAGGCCGGCATGGGAAATCTTTATCCCGGCATTCATGCCGCAGAACCCGGCCCGGCCGGACTTGCGGTCTACCCGGCATTGACGGGGGCAGCCGGTGCATGTGTTCAGGTGTTTCTGCAACTTGGTCTCCGTTTTACCTGGTCCGTGACCCTGATTAACATTTCGATCTTGCCGGTGTCCCGAATATTGTCCTGCGGCGGTGGCAGACAGGCTGTGCCGCCCTCTTGAAATTCGCGGGCCGGCCGGGTATTCTGACACCCTACACCCTTTCCTTGATTCCGTGACGGCTTGAGGTGATATTTTGTGCAATAGTGGAGTTTATCGCATTGTTGCCGAGTAAACGCATTTTCTGCTCTGTGCCGCGCCGCCATGCGGTCCGCCCGATAACGGATTCAGGTCTTTTGCCTGCAGGAGTTTTTCATGAAGATTGAATTTCACGGGGCCGACAGAAACGTCACCGGTTCCTGTCATCTCATCCGCTGTCACGGCAAGCTGGTTCTTGTCGATTGCGGCATGTACCAGGGCGGCCGGGAAATAGACGAGGAGAACAGCGGCGATTTCGGTTTTGATCCCAGGGCCGTTGATTTCCTGGTTCTGACTCATGCCCACCTCGATCACTGCGGCCGCATTCCGCTTCTGGTCAAACGGGGTTTCAGGGGCACAATCGTTGCGACCCCGGCCACCCGGGAGCTGGCACGACTGGTTATGCTCGATTCGGCCCGCATCCAGGAGGAAGAGGCGCTCTATAAGTCAAGAAAACAACGCCGTCGCGGCGAGAGGGACGGGGAGGCGCAGCCGCTTTATACGACACTGGATGCCCTGAACTGCCTGGATTTTTTTACCGAGGTTCCCGGATTCGAGGATCCCCGCACCCTTGCCGAGGGCATTCGGATGACCTTTTTCGATTCCGGTCATATCCTGGGGGCAGCGGCCGTCCTGTTTGAACTGGAGGAGAACGGCTACCGCCGCCGCGTCCTGTTTTCCGGTGATCTCGGCTACAGCGGCCGTATCATTCTGCGTGATCCCGCCCGGCCCCCTCATGCCGACGTGGTGGTTATGGAGACTACCTATGGTGACCGCCGGCACAAGGAACTGGCGCCCTCCATTGAAGAGCTTTACCGGGCCGTTACCGAAACCCTGGATCGAGGCGGGAATGTCCTGATTCCCAGCTTTGCCCTGGAACGGTCCCAGGAAATCATCTACTACCTGCGCGAAGGATTGGCCCAGGGCAAGGTGCCCAGGAATATGCGGGTTTTTCTTGACTCGCCCATGGCCATTTCAGCCACCGAGATTTTTCGTCGTCATCCTGAATGCTATGATGCGGAAACATCCAAGTTGTTCCGGTCGGGACAGGACCCGTTCGACCTGCCCGGTCTTCATTTTACCAGAGAGACGGCCGATTCCATGTCCCTGAACAAGCTGCGGGGCGGCGCCGTTATTATCGCGGGCTCGGGGATGTGTACCGGCGGCAGAATTCGTCACCACCTGAAACATAATCTGTGGCGCCGGGAGGCCAGTATCGTCTTTGTCGGCTATGCCGCCCGGGGTACCCTGGCCCGCCGTATCATCGACGGCGCGAGGAAGGTCACTCTTTTCGGCGAGGAGATCGTGGTCCGGGCCGGAATCCATACCATCGGCGGATTCTCCGCCCACGCGGACCAGGACGAGCTCCTGGCCTGGTATCGGCGGACCGGCGAGCCGGAGACCACTTTTCTGGTGCACGGTGAGGAAGAAAGTATGACTGTCTTGGCGAAATTCCTGGACCACACCCGGGTGGAGATGCCCCGTCTGCACCAGGAATACGATCTATAAAGCCGTGACGGCTTGCGGTAAAAAAGCATGGTCGCTCGAAGCACCTCTCCTTCAGGCTATTGTTTCATGACCTCCAGGGTGGCCTTGATGATGCCCGCAGTGTCGATCCCGTTGTTTTTCCAGAGTAAGGACTGGGGCGCATGCTCGATAAAGGTGTTGCCGTAGCCCAGCAGCCGGACCGGGACCTGCAGGTGCCGTTCGCTGAGCAGTTGCAGGACGGCGCTGCCAAAGCCGCCCTTTTTCACGTTGTCTTCAATCGTCACCACCCGGCCGGTCTGCGCCGCCCATTCGCAGATCAGCTCGTTATCAAGCGGTTTGACGAAGCGCGGGTTAATCACGGCCGCGTTGACGCCGAGCTTTTTCAACCCCTCGGCGGCAGCCAGGGCCGGATAGACCCGGTTGCCGATGGGCAGGAGGAGGACATCGCCGCCCTCGAGCAGCAGTTCGCCCCGGCCGATTTCCAGCCTGGTCAGCCGGTTGTCAAGCTTGACGGCCTCGCCGCTGCCGCGCGGGTAACGGATAGCCACCGGACCATCGCCCTGCACGGCCGTGTTCAGCATGTGTCGCAGTTCATTTTCATCCTTGGGCGCCATGATCACGAGGTTGGGGATGAAACGCAGAAAAGACAGGTCGAAGACGCCGTGATGGGTCGGGCCGTCATCGCCGACCACGCCGCTCCGGTCCAGGGCGAAGATGACCGGCAGGCCCGGCAGGCAGACGTCGTGAATAATCTGGTCCAGGGCCCTCTGCATGAAGGTTGAATAGACGGTCACCACCGGCCGCATTCCCTCCATGGCCAGGCCGGCGGCAAAGGTGACCGCGTGCTGTTCGGCAATGCCCACATCGAAAAAGCGGTCCGGGAACTCGGTGCTGAAACGAGTCAGCCCGGTCCCGGCCGGCATGGCGGCGGTGATGGCGATAACCCGTTCGTCCTGCCGGGCCAGTTTGCATATGGTGTCGCCGAACACCTCCGTGTAGGAGACCGTGCCGGTAGAGGGCACCGGCTTGCCGGTGGCGACGTCAAAGGGGCCGACGCCGTGATAATCGCCGGGGTTGGTCTCCGCCGGTTCGTAGCCCTTGCCCTTGGTGGTGAGCACATGGATGAGCACCGGCCCCCGGCTGTTGTCCCTCACATTTTCCAGGGTTTCGATGAGTTCATTAAGCTGGTGGCCGGGGATGGGGCCGATATATTCAAATTTGAGCGCCTCGAAGAGCATGCCCGGGGTGAAAAAGCTTTTAAAACTTTCCTCGCTCCGGCGCAGAATCGTCAGGATGTTTTCGCCGACCGAGGAGAGCGATTTCAGCCGTTCTTCCACATGGCGGCGCAACCGGCGCACGGTCTTGCCGGTCAGCTTGCGGCTGAGGAAACTTGACATGGCCCCGACATTCGGCGAGATGGACATCTCGTTATCGTTCAGGATAACGATCAGGTTTTTATCCAGGTCTCCGGCCTGGTTCAGTCCCTCGAAGGCCAGGCCGGCGGTCATTGAGCCGTCCCCGATCACGGCGATGACCTTGCTGTGGTCATGTTTGATGTCCTTGGCGGTTGTCAGGCCGAGGCCGTAGGAGATGGAGGTCGAACTGTGGCCGGTCTCAACCACGTCATACTCACTCTCCGAACGCTTGGGAAAACCGCTGATTCCCTTGTACTGACGCAGGGTGTGAAACCTGGCGCGCCGGCCGGTGATGAGCTTGTGGGCATAGGACTGGTGCCCGACATCCCAGATCAGTTTGTCTTTCGGCGTGTCAAAGACATAGTGAAGCGCCAGGGTCAGCTCCACGACGCCGAGACTCGGGGCCAGGTGGCCGCCGGTTTGCGAGACGGTATGAATGATTTCTTTTCTGATCTCTTCGGCCAGGATTACCAGGTCTTTCTGCTCGAGCCGCCGCAGATCCGCTGGTGAATCTATGGTATCAAGCAGACCGGTTTTCCGGTCGGGTAGTGTATCCATCATGAGCATGGTTATCTTTTCCTGTTGATAATATAATGGGCCAGGTCCCGCAGCGGGTCGGCTTCGGGGCCGAAATCCCGCAGGGCGGTTATTGCCCTGTCGACGGCATCACCGGCCAGACCCCTTGATTTTTCAAGACCGAGCAGCGCGGGATAGGTTGCCTTGCCGCGTTGTGCGTCGCTGCCGGCCGCCTTGCCGAGCTGTTCGGTTGTTGATTCCACGTTGAGCAGGTCGTCGACGATCTGGAAAGCAAGGCCGATGGCGTTGCCGTATTCGGTCAGGGCTTGGCGCTGCCCGGGGCTCGCCCCGGCGGCAATGCCGCCGGCCACGATCGAAGCCGTAATCAAGGCCCCGGTCTTGCTGCGGTGAATGGTCCGCAGGAGCTCGAACGAAATATCCCGGCCTTCGTTGGCCACGTCCAGGGACTGGCCGCCGACCATGCCCAGGGGGCCGGCAGCCCGGGCAATGGTAAAGATGATTTCAAGCCGTGCCGCCGGGGCGATGGCCTGGTCGCCGGGACTGCTGAGCAGGTCAAAGGCAAAGCTCAGCAGGCCGTCGCCGGCCAGGATCGCCGCCGCCTCTCCGAAGATGGTGTGGTTGGTCGGTTTCCCCCGGCGCAGGGCGTCGTCATCCATGGCCGGCAGGTCATCATGGATCAGGGAATAGGTGTGGATACACTCGAGGGCGCAGGCAACGGGAAGAACCGCTTCGTCGATATCCCGGCCGCCGGCGGTCATCCGGGCGGCGGCAAGACAGAGGATGGGCCGGACACGTTTGCCGCCGACAAAGAGGCTGTAGCGCATGGCCTCGATATGTTCGGCAACATCGCCCTCGGCCTTGAGCATGTAACGGCCAAGCCCCTCGTCAACGAGCTTTCTCTGCCCTTCAAGATAGGTCTTGATCTCCACGCTCGCTCTCGTCGAAATTCACCGGGGTCAGGGTCCCGTCCTGTTTAAGCAGCAGTTCCACCCGGCTGCGGGCTTCTTCAAGCTTGCTGTTGCAAAATTTGACCAGGCCGATGCCCTCGTCAAATTTTTTCAGGCTGTCTTCCAGGCTCAGTTCACCCTCTTCAAGGTCCGAGGTGATCTGCTCAAGCCGGGCGAGAGCGTTTTCGAATGTTTTTTTTGCCATAAGTCCAATAAATACCTTGTTGCGGCCGGTCGGATTGGTGTTTACAATGCCGGCTAAGAATCAATGCAACAAGATTATATAATAAACTTTATAGAAATTGCTTTCAACTCATCTTTTATGTTCTTGGAACAGATTAACAATTTTGCCAGCTGGCTGGGGGTGGAAAAGGGGTATTCCCCCCATACTGTTGAATGCTATCTACGCGATGTGAATGAGTTTTTTCGTTTTGCCGGTCAGGGAGGGGAGCTGGATGATATTTGCTCCGAGCAGGTCCGTCTCTTTGTTTCATCCCTCTATTCCGTGAACAGCAGCGCCTCGGTGGCCCGGAAACTTTCCGCCTTGCGAACCTTTTTTCGTTACCTGAGCCGGGCGGGAGTCCTCTCTCATGACCCGCTGGCGGGAATCGCCAACCCCAAGGGTACCCGGCAAATCCCCGTCTTTCTCACGGTTGACGAGGTTTTTTCCCTGCTCGAAGAGCCGGACGGCCGGGACCGCTATGCCCTGCGGGACCGGGCCGTTCTGGAATTGATCTATTCCTCCGGGATGCGGGTTTCCGAGCTGGTATCCCGGGACATGAATGATCTTGATTTTGAGACAGGAATGGTTAGGATAATCGGCAAGGGGAACCGGGAACGGGTGGTTCCCTTCGGCAGACCGGCCGCCGAGGCCTTGCGGAATTATTTTCCCCGGCGCGAGGCCCTGATTCTCGCCCGGGTTATTCGTGGCCGGCCCCCGGAAAGGGCGGCGCTGTTTCTTAACGGTCAGGGCGGCCGGCTGACGGCCCGCAGTGTGGAACGGCTGGTTCGGGTATACGGTGAACGGGCCGGGATTGCGGTGACGGTGACGCCTCATGCCCTGCGTCATTCCTTTGCCACGCATCTTTTGGAAATGGGGGCCGATCTGCGCACGGTGCAGGAGCTTCTCGGCCATGTCAGTCTGTCAACGACCCAGAAATATACGCATTTGAATATGGATTACCTGGCCAAAGTTTATGACCGGGCCCATCCATTGGCGAAAAAACATTGATCGGCCGCCGAGTGTTTCCGGGCCGTTCGTTCAAGGGACCCGGAAAGTAGTATCTACTGTAACGCGGCCCTAAAAGCAGGATAAGGTGATTATGAAGAGAGAGGTACGATCAACGACGATTCTTTCCATCCGCCACCAGGGAGAGGTCGTCGTGGCCGGTGACGGCCAGGTGACGCTGGGGGCCACGGTGGTGAAACATCAGGCCCGCAAGGTACGGCGGCTGTATCATGACCGGGTGATCACCGGCTTTGCCGGGGCCACCGCCGATGCCTTTACCCTCTACGACCTGCTGGAAAAGAAGCTGGAACAGTTTAACGGCAACCTGGTGCGCGCCGCGGTGGAGCTGGCCAAGGACTGGCGGACCGACAGGATGTTGCGGCGGCTGGAGGCCATGCTGGTGGCGGTGGATGAAAAATCATCTCTGCTGCTGTCCGGCAGCGGCGATGTTATCGAACCCGATGACGGTATCCTGGCCATCGGTTCCGGCGGACCTTATGCCCAGGCCGCGGCCAGTGGTCTGGTCAAACATTCGAACCTGAATGCGGAAGAGATCGCCAGGGCTGCCATGGGCATTGCCTCGGAAATCTGCATCTATACCAATCATAATATTGTTGTCGAGAAAATATGAGTAAAATTAATTCAAAGATTCCCCGCGAGACGGTCCTGGAACTGGACCGCTATATTATCGGCCAGGATGCCGCCAAGCGCTCCGTGGCCATTGCCCTGCGCAACCGCTGGCGGCGCCAGCAGGTCGAATCGCCTCTGCGCGAAGAGATAGCGCCCAAGAATATCATCATGATCGGCCCGACCGGAGTGGGCAAGACCGAGATCGCCCGGCGGTTGGCCAATCTTGCCGACTCTCCGTTTATCAAGGTCGAGGCCTCGAAGTTTACCGAGGTCGGTTACGTGGGCCGCGATGTCGAATCCATGGTTCGGGACCTGACCCAGCTGGCCATCAACATGGTGAACAAGGAAGAGCAGGAACTGGTGAAACAAAAGGCGGAGCAGCAGGCGGAGGAAAGACTTCTCGATCTCCTGCTGCCGCCTGTACCGCCGGCACAGGCCCCGCAGCAGGTCGCGCAGTCGTCTCTTGCAGATAGCAATGTGCTCGCCCTTGCCGGTAACGATGAGCCCCGGGAGTCGAATCTGTACAGCACCAGGGACAAGTTCCGCCGGATGCTGCGGGAGGGCAAGCTGGATGACCGCATGGTGGACATGACCGTTGCCGACAAGGTTTCCATGCCCATGGTTGAGGTTTTTTCGGCCTCGGGCATGGAGGATATGCAGTCATCCCTGCAGGACGCTTTCAGCAAGATTTTTCCCGGCAAAAAACGGCAGCGCAAGGTCAGGGTCCCGGAAGCGCTTGAATTTTTGAAAAAAGAAGAGGCAGAACGCCTCATCGACATGGAAACGGTGACGGAAAAGGCCATCCGCCGCACGGAACAGTCCGGAATTATCTTTCTTGACGAGATCGACAAAATTACCTCCAGGAGCGGCGCCGGGTCCAGTGCGCCCGATGTCTCCCGCGAGGGGGTCCAGCGGGACCTGCTGCCCATTGTCGAGGGGACAACGGTGACAACCAAGTACGGCCCGGTCCGGACCGATCACATTCTTTTTATTGCCAGCGGGGCCTTTCATCTGTGCAAGCCCTCTGACCTGGTTCCCGAACTGCAGGGCCGTTTCCCCATCCGGGTGGAATTGAACGCCCTGGGGGAGAACGAATTTTTCCGGATTCTTACGGAACCTAAAAATGCCCTGCTCAAACAGTATGTCGCCCTGATGGCCACCGAGGGTATCGAGCTGGTTTTTGAGGAGGATGCCATCCGGGAGATGGCCAGGATCGCGGTAGCGGTGAACCAGAGGACCGAGGATATCGGGGCCCGGCGACTGCACACTATTATGGAAAGGGTGCTGGACGAGATATCGTTTAACGCCCCTGAACTTGCCGAGCCGAAATTCGTGGTGAGCGCCGGGTATGTGCGCGAACACCTGAGCGATATTTCGGAAAACGAGGATTTGAGCAGATTTATTCTGTAGACTGCTTGAAGGGAGTGAAAAATGGAACCGGAGCGAGGTCATGGATTTTACAATTGATCCGGAGTTGAAGTATTGCCCGCAGTGCCGGGATGAGTACCGGGCGGAGATCGTCTTGTGCGCGGCCTGCGGCGTGGAGCTGTTAAGCGGCCGGCAGTTCCTGGAAATCGAGGAGCGGAAAAAGTCCCGGTCGGCCGGCCGTTCCAGAGAAATCAGCCCTGACGACGAGCTGGTCGATATTCGCAGTGGGCCGGTGCTTGATATAAAACAGTTGCAGTTATTTCTTGACCGAGAGGGGTTCTCCTCCCTGGCCCTGGGCGATGAGGGCTCCTGCGGCGGCGGCTGTTGCGGGGCCAACCTCGTTCTCCGGGTCCGGAAAGATGATGCCCGGGACGTCATGGACCTGCTGAGCCGTGAACATGTGCAGTCCACCTGCCTGGCCGATCATGATACCAGTTATGTCGACGCGGTTTTCAATGCCGACGCCGAGGAGACAACCTGTCCGGCCTGCGGCTGCCGTTTTTCCACGCAGCAGGCAACCTGCCCGGACTGCGGTCTCTGCTTTGCCTGAAACCTGAACCCGTGAGCGTTCGAGAACGGTGCCGGTGCAAGGCGGCATGATGGATTCCGAAAAAAAGGGGGCTGTCGTCCGGGCTAGACGACAGCCCCCTGGTAAAAAAAACGGCCTGGTTCCTGTTCCCGGGAGAGTCCGGCTAGAAACTCATGGCCATTTCGAGACCGCCGCTCCAGTCCGGGCTGGCATTGGTAAAACCGGTGGACCCGGAAACCGTGGCCGACCAGGTATCATTCATCAGCCAGCTCAGAGAAACCGACGCCTCCTCGGCGTTGTCCGCATCATCGGTCGCTTTCTGGCGATAATCATACGAGGCCTTGACGCTGACGGCATCGGTCAGGCTGTAGGCCGTCCCGATTGAAGAATAAAAGACATTGTTATAATCGATCCGGTCCGAATCGCCGGTAATCGTATAGCCTGCGGTGACAAAGGGGGTAAGGGCGCCAAAGGGTTTGGACAGGTCGACCTGGGCACTGTAATCAAACTCGCCGGTTCCCAGCCCCTTTTTTTCGTCGGCAGTGGGGAACTTGACCCGGCCGTTCACCTCGATGAGCAGCCCGTCGGCCGCAGCCGGCAGAAATGAATAGCCTACTGCGGCGGTAACGTCTCCAAGGCCTGATTCGGTGACCTTGGTCAGGGTGGCGGAGGAGGTGGTGGCCGTCGTTGTGGTGGTGGTGCGGCTGCCCATGGGGGAAGAGCCGGCGCCGTAAACGCCGAACATCCCGCCGCCCGGGGTATGGCTGACCTGGATCGGACCGCTCGGTCCCATGGTTACCGTGCCGAAACCGCTGATCCGGACATAGGGCACGGTCAGGTTGAAAGACCAGGGCCCCTGGTAATAATCAAGACTTACCGGAATATATTCGGTATCCGTATCGGTACCGAGGCCGTAGTCGCCGGTCGACAGGTAATATGCCACTGAAAGTCGGGTTGAGTTTTCCCCGGCCAGGGCAGGACCTGCGGCCGCCGCCAGGGCGGAACCCAGAATAAGGGCGGCCGCCGCAAACCGGGCCACGGATTTTCGTTGCTTCATGGTGTTTTCTCCTTGAGATTAAAAAATTCCTTGTATCCGTGAACGTTCGGGAACGGCGCAGATGCCAGGCGGCAACGATGTCGATTATCATGCTGTGATGTCAACTGGTCGCCAGCGCAGCAAATGCGCCGTGCCCGAGTATTCCTCAGGCTGTCACGGATTCAGGTGGTTGGTTTGTGGAATTCTGCCGCGCCCCCGGCGCTTACCGGAACCGGGGCCGGACTCGGACCTCCGGGCGTATGGCCTGCCCACGGAGGCCCGCTGCCCCGTGATTCTGAAAGCTGCCAGCC
This sequence comes from bacterium BMS3Bbin14, assembly GCA_002897615.1. GTDB lineage: Bacteria > Desulfobacterota > Desulfobulbia > Desulfobulbales > Desulfobulbaceae > BMS3Abin13. The sequence goes on along the minus strand of BDTX01000003.1, from coordinate 12,018 downwards.
ATCGGCCCGGCCTGCTGAGCCTTTTCAACAGTGTCGCAGGCTCGGCCTAAGGCCTGCCGCTGACGTTCCTGAGCCGTTTTTAAGCCTTGTTCCCGTTGGACCGCCATCTCGTCGCGAATAGTGGCTGCCGTTTCCCGAGCTGTTTCATTCCCGTTCATCCGGCCGGAAAACAGCCCCTGACCGGCAGCGACGGCGGCACCCTGGTCGCCGGCGGATCCCGGGACCGGCATCATCTCTCCGGCCCCGGCTACGCTGACAATACCAGCAAGAAGCAACCCTGCAAGGACAAAAGACTTTCCTGTTTTTTTCATGACACATTCCTCCATAATAAAGTTTCTGTAAAATTCCCGGCCGGGGCAGGACGCTTGTTGTGGGATTTTTTCCCACGCCCTTTTTCTGCACAGTATGTGGAAAATTTTCCCACGTCAAGTTTTTTTTATGCTATGATATATTAATTTTCAATTACGGCTGTTTTTTCCGCCAAAGGATATGGCACGAATTAAGGGAACCATGCACGATACCAGCCCCGGCGATACCCAGACCCCCCCGGCCTTGGCCGGCGCGGTCGCCAGACTCCTTCAGCCCCTGGTCCGGCTGCTGATCAGTCATCGTTTCACCTATCCCCAGTTCGGGCGGCTGCTGAAAAAAGTGTACGTGGCCACGGCGGACAAGTACTTCCGGCTGCCGGACAAGGAACAGACCATCAGCCGTATCCATCTTCTGACCGGAGTCCACCGGAAGGATGTCAAAGCCCTGCTCAGCGCCGACCAGCCGGATACCGGGCCGGCGGCGGACAACAGTTCACTCGGCGCCCTGCTCATTTCCCGCTGGACCGCCGATCCCCGCTATCTCGACAAAAACGGCCGGCCCCGGCCCTTACCGCGCAGCAGTGCCAAAACCCATGGGGTGTCATTCGCCGGCCTGGCAGAGGAGCTGTGCACCAATGTCCGGCCGCGGGCCATTCTTGATGAATGGCAGCGTCTCGGCGTAGTCCGGGTCGATAATGACAACCTGGTGCACCTGAACATCGAGGCCTTTGTGCCGGAGCGCGGCTTTGATGAAAAGGCCTATTTTCTCGGTGAGAATGTCCGGGCTCATCTGGCGGCCTGCACCCGCAACCTGCTGGCTGACGGAGCGCCGGAGCCGGAAAGAAACGTCTACTATGATAAACTGACCCCGGCTGCGGCCGATGAGTTGCGCCGGCTCGCCGAAAAGGAAGGCATGAAGGCCCTGCAGGCGGTCAACCGCCGGGCTCTTGAGCTGCAACAAAGGGACAAAAACCTTGCCGATGCCAGCCGGCGGATACGCTTCGGCTTTTACTGGCACCAGGGAGACGAGGAGGATACATAATGAAAAAACGAGCTTCTTTTTTCTGGCTTCTGATTCTTTTACTGACCAGTTGTGCCCCCTCGTTTCAGGCAGACCAGCAGGGTCGCGTCGTTGACCGTGGCACCGGTATCGGCGGTACCGGCATCGGCGGCACCGGCATCCTGGCCGGCACCGAGGGGAAAAGCCTGGGTTTGATCGGCAGGATTACCGGTTTCGGCAGCATCTTTGTCAACGGCGTTGAAGTGGAATACGACCAGGCAACCAAGGTGTCACTGGCCGGGGCTCCGGCCGGTGTCGGCGATCTGGCCCTGGGCCAGGTGGTGGAGGTGCTGGCCCGCAATGAACAGGGCCGGGTAACCGGCAGCGACATTCGCATCCGTTACGAGGTGGCCGGCCCGGTCGGCGCTATAGACGAAAAGAGCGGCACTATCAAGGTCCTGGGCCAGTCGGTGGTCATCGGTACCGGGACCATCCGGGGCAAAGGGGCGGCCGGCCTGCCAGGCCCGGGGACGCTGGTCCGGGTCAGCGGCTTCAGGGCCGGCAACGGCCTGATTTTCGCCTCCAGGCTGGAGATGGGAAAGAAAGGAGATCCGGCCCTGCTTGTCGGCCGGGTGGACTCCATCACCGGCGGCCGGGCCGTGGTCGCCGGCGTCCCGGTTAAGTTGGGCAACAGGCCGGCCGGAACCCCCCGGCCGGGCGATATCATCAGGATAAGCGGCCGTCTCCGGGGCAAAACCCTGGTCGCCGGCAACTGGCGGATAGATCCACGGGTGCCGTTCAACGGCCGGGCGGACCGGTTTATTATCGAGGCCGTGCCGGTGCTGGTCAGGAACGGTGGTCAGGTGTATCTGGCCGGAATGCCGTTTCAGGTTGCTGACCCGGATAAGATCGCAGCCGCGAATACGGCCCAAACCGGCCGTCTCGTCCGCCTGGTCGGCACCTTTAACCGGCACGGCGTGTTTCAGGCCGGCCGCGTCTTCATGGCCCCGGCCCCGGTCCCGACTCTGCGCAGCCAGCCCCCGGACATCCGGCCCGGGATCAGACCGCTGCCGGCCCCCATGATGCCCCGGCCGGGCGGGAGACAACCGCCGGCCATGCCCCGGTTCCCGGCCGGCCGCCACTTCCCCGGCCGGTTCTGAATCCCGATCCTGCAGCAAGGGATCGGTCACCGGATCAGGCAAGAGGCGCTCGTTTTATAGGTCGATTTAAAGAAACGCTGCAAAAGTTGAACAACGGTCCGGATAAAAAATGCTGTCTCAGACAATATGACAAGGTCATGGGGAAAATCGGCCGTCTGAGACAGAAATACTCCAGGGTCTCAAGGCAGTATACAATTTCAGTTGTATTCGAGGAATATTTGGGGGACAGTATATACAACTCAAAATACAACTCAAAAAGAGACGCCATCAAGCTGATGCGGGCAAGCCGTTGCCGGAACAAGTACAGCTTTCTGTTGTTTGATGATGCTCTGAAAGTAGATTTGATCTGGAACTGTAAGACCGCCGAGGCCCACATCTTGAAATCTTAGGAGGCGCGTAAAAATAAGTTGGCCGGGATTGCGCTCAGATTCAGGTGAGATTTGGTTGAGCCGATTGAACACAACCGCAGGCGTAGCAACGCTACGCTGAGGATTGTGCGATTGAGAATCGGCCAAAGATCGCCTGAAGATGAGATGCAAGATGGCCAAGTTATTTTTACGCACCGACTTAGTAATGATCACACAGAATTGATCAGGAGGTCAATGTGCTCAAAAGGATAAAAATAAAAGGCTATAAGTCTCTCGTTGACCTGGAGGTTCGCCTTTGTCCCCTTTCTGTCCTCTTTGGCCCGAATGCGGCCGGGAAAAGCAATTTCCTGGATGCGTTACAGCTTTTATCCGGACTTGTGACCAGCCGCACATTAAAGGAAGCCTTTGAACCTCCTTATCGGGGGAAGCCCTTGGAGTCGTTCTCTTTTGGCCGGGACGGCATCAAGGGACTTCTAAAGAAAGAAAGCGCCTCATTTTTAATCGAAGTGGACATTGAACTCTCTGAAAGTGTGGTCGATACCGTTAATCGTCAAATTCGCGAGATGAAAAGACCCAAAACTTCCGAAAAAAATGGAAGAAGCAATAAAAATCAGTCATTCGTGCGTGAAAAATCTCTCCGTTATCGCATTGAAGTGGAAATATTGCCGAAGTCAGGCTTCCTGCGTGTTGTGGATGAATATCTTGCCGCCCTGAACAAACAGGGGGAAATCAGCCGGAATAGAAGTGCGTTTTTAGAAAAAGTCAACGGACGTTTGCATCTCCGCATGGAAGGCCAGGCCCATCCGACATATTATGAATGCTACCTGGACCACAGTATTCTATCCATGCCCCATTATCCTCCGCACTATCCTCATCTGGTTGCCGCCCGGCAGGAGCTGGCAAGCTGGTTCTTTTTTTATTTTGAACCGCGGGAACGTATGCGGGCTTCCAATGTGGTCAAAGAAGTACGGCATATCGGTCTGATGGGGGAAGAGCTGGCTTCATTCCTGAATACGCTCAAGGTTCTTGATCCCCCTCAGTTCAGGGCGGTTGAGAAGGCCCTGCATCTGGTTATTCCAAACGTCACCGGCATTGAAGTTGAGGCAAATGAGCTCGGGGAAGTCGATTTAAAGCTCATCGAAGGGGAAACACCTATTCCGGCCCGGGTTCTATCCGAAGGCACATTGCGCGTTCTGGGTTTGCTCGCCTTGGTAGGAGCAAAGGAACCGGCGGCTTTGCTGGGTTTTGAGGAGCCTGAAAACGGCATCCACCCAAGAAGAATCAGGATGATTGCCGATATATTAAAAAACCGCACGCTTTCAGGTGATACCCAGCTTATTGTCACCACGCATTCACCGATTTTGCCGGACATGATTGACAATGACAGCCTGTTTGTGTGCCGCAGGGAAGAAGAGAAAACAATAATCGAACCTTTTACCACCTGGGGTCCGTTAGGTAGAAAAACGGACATTGACAAAGCGCTTAACAAGGAGCAGCCTTTGGTGTCCGAACGTATCTTAAGGGGTGATTTTGATGCGTAGGATAATTTTGTTTGTCGAGGATTATGGGCACGAGGCCTTTATTTCATCGGTCATTCAAAGGTTCGCAAAAGAACAAGGCAAGGTGGTTAAAATTATTCCTCGCAGCGCTCGCGGAGGACATGGCAAGGCAGTTGCCGAGCTGAAGTTATATTTAAGGGAGCTCCGCAATGAAAAGGTTGGCTTCCCTGATCTGCTGGTAGTAGCAACGGATGCTAATTGCAGCGGATATCAGGGGCGTAGAAAAGAGATAGATGCCGTAATCGCTGATTGGCGGAATATTTCCATTTACGCTATCCCGGACCCGCATATCGAACGGTGGCTGCTTCTGGATTCCGCCGCTTTCAAATCAGTAATGGGTAAAGGGTGCGATGCGCCGGACCATAAATGTGAACGGGGCCGCTATAAAAAAATATTAATGGATGCCATGTTGCAGGCCGGGATTCATCCCTCTTTGGGGGGAATAGAGTTTACGGAAGATATTGTCAATGCCATGGATTTTGAACGTATGGAGCAGACCGATGCATCCTTGGGGCAATTCCTCAAAAGTGTACGTAATAAGTTTAGGGAATGGGCATGAAGCTGACGGAAAATGAGAAAAGGGATGCGATCAAACTGATTGAGGCTGGGAAGCTGTAAAACATGGCAACAAGAGGCCCGAAGCAAATGTCAACAAGTTGAGCCAGCCCCGAAGTACGCGCGAAATATGAAGCATTCTTTTTCTCTCTGGACCTGGTTCCAAATTATCATTCTGCGTCATCTAAGCATAATAAAAAATAACGTACTTTTTTTAATAAACTATTTTGTTCGAACTCTTAATATATTGATTTTAAAATAATATTAAGATAAGAAGTGTTTTTTATAAAACGAACTTTAAAAAAAACTTTTTAGTAGTATGCTGTCTCCTGGTGATTAATTTATTTTTGTAATCAAATCTGTTCCGCGATTAGATACATGAAACAATCAATCCATGAACCGGGCCTTGGTGATGAATTCTATTTCCAATGGCACCTCACCGAACGTTGCAACCGTGCCTGCCGGCATTGCTATCAAGACGGGAACCCCGCTCCGGAACTTGCGTTGGATGATCTGTTCAGGATAGTTGATCTGATGGAGGGAGCGGTCAGAAAATGGGAAAAACAGGGGACCCTATCTCTTACCGGTGGTGAGCCTTTTCTGCGCCGGGATGATCTTTATGCCCTCATGGACCGCATCGACCGTTCCGATCTGCTCGCCTATTATGATATTTTGACCAATGGTTCTCTGATTACCGAGGATGAAGCGCAGCGATTGGCGGAACACCACAAGTTGCGAAGGGTTCAGGTATCTTTGGAGGGGGCAACAGCGGAAACCAATGATGCTATCCGTGGCCCTGGAAGCTTTGAATCTACATTGAATGCAATTCGGCTCCTGTGCAAAGCAGGAATTGATGTCTCCGTGATGAGCACCATCAGCCGTTTGAACTACCGGGAAATACCGGAGCTGATCGAACTGACTGGGCACGAGAAGGTTACGACGCTCGCCTTGGAACGATTGATCCCGGAGGGTGCAGGAGAGAATATGATCGATCAGGTTCTGTCCAGTGATGAATTGCATTCGCTGTACGAACAGGTTTATGCTCTGGCTACAAACAATTCTCCGGTCCGGATGCTCCTCTATCGTCCTTTGTTTACCTTGATCGCCCCTGAAGATCATACAGCGGGGGCCTTGTGCTCTGCGGGAAACAATGCCTTGACCATCATGCCTGACGGCACTGTTTTTCCATGCCGGAGACTGCCGATCCCAATTGGTAATGTTTTATCTGACGGGTTTTATAAAATTTGGTATGAATCTGAAGTCCTCTGGCGGCTCAGAAATCCACAGAACCTTTCTGGAAAATGTAATAATTGCAGCCTGCTCACGCAGTGTCGGGGGTGTCGCGCCATGGCCTATTTCACCACTGGCGATTATATGGCGGAGGATCCACAGTGCTGGCTATAAATTCAGACACTAAATTTGTCCTGGCGGAAGGCATTTCGCTCCAAGGTATTCCTGAGTTGGAGCACTATTTTGCATTTAACACTTCCACAGGCGATCATTTCAAACTCAACCATACGGCCCATTGGGTCTTGGAAGCCATCGGCAGTGAAACGAGTTTTCAGGGGTTGATTGATAAATTTGCAAAGGAATACGACTTGAGCCAGGATACAGCACAAGAGGACTTGTCGGAAATAATTCGGTATGCGTTGGAAAATAGCATAATTGAGGAGGTATCCGCATGAAAGACGTCAAAAAGATCAAAAAGTATGAAAAGCCGAGAATTGTCAAGCAGACCAAGATGAGCTTCCCCATCGATATCATTGAGGCCAATAGCAAGGGAGTGGTTTGCAAGCAGTGCTCTTCATGCCATAGCTGTCGGTAAGCTTGGCTTGAATGCAATAATGTGATTTCCGATCTCATTATTTGTTACCGACCAACCTCCCAACCGCGTAGGTGCCGATGTAATGCCCGAATGTTCTGACATAATTTATGACTTGGAAAAGGTAAACCAAATAATCGATTTGTGTATCGATTGCGAGTTATATGATGAAGTAAATGACATTATTGGGTTAAGCACTAACGCTCAAAGCTATATTGATGACCTTTATAAACCAAATGGGGAAAAATCACTTGAAGCATTTGGATTAGAAAAGTTTGATTTTCCAGTTGAAGTTATCAGAATAACTCCCTCCATTATATCATCTGAGACTATTCAAGCCTCGCTACTCTTTAGGGCAAAAAAACCGCCATATCCCTTAAAAAATGAGGCAGGTATAAAACCAAAACCACTCCTCAAAAATTGGTCTGACCTATTTTGGGCCAAACGGATTAGAGCTGAATTACTATGCCATAATAAAGACACGTGGAACAAAAGATATGAGGATTTGCTCACCTTTCTCGATAGGAGAATACCTGTTAGCAAATCAGAAAACCAAACAGATTTTATCCTGACGAAATTCAATTATCTGATGGAACAATCTGCTGTGGCTACAAGCGAAGCCAGTTATGGATATGCGGAAAGGGCCAGAGATACCCTGTATAAGCTTTACAAAGAATATGACGATCCTGAAAGAGGGCCTTACGATCGCTGGATTTTATGGAATAAAGGAATGGCATACCAACATATGGTTGGGCGTAACCAGGAAGCTGTCTTGGACTTCAACTGGGTTATTAGAAAATTTTGGTTACAAAAGCCCGAAAAAAACAAGGAAAAAATTGAAAAGATTCTCCGCGAAGGATGCGGACATAAGCGTAATGTTGATATAGTTTTAGAATATCTTATCAACATTGTTCCGGCATATCTTCAACGAGCAGCGATAAATTTAAAACTTCAATTAGGTTATCATGCTCTACAGACACTTAGCAAGGGTTTAGATGATTTATTGTTGAAAATCAAAGGGGATAGCCCCGAGAAGTTAATTTGTGATGCAACGGATCATCTTCAACGACGTATTGATCTTCAGCGAATAGAAGCTCTTCTTCAACTAGACTTGGAGAACGATGATCGTGCAAAAGATTGGCTGAAGAAAGCTCACGACGATATATTTAATGACAAAGACTGGAATCCTAAAGTTGTGACTTTGCCTTTGAATGAGGAAGGCTCTTCTCACAAGGCTATCAAAACCCAACTTGTTGAACATACTCTTAAATGGTTTGAGCAAAAAGCTAGTAGGCTACTTCGCATTTTACCAAATCCACAAAATAAATCGAAAATTGAGAAAAGTACTCGTGATGAGAATACTTCGGAAGAAATCAAACAATCGTTTACCTATCTTAAAGGGTTGATCAAAATATTTTGGCATGCCGAACAGGGATCCTCTTCCTATTGGGATTGGGTTGAGGGTAATAATCAAGATGAGTTAATCTATTTTTCCAGATGGGCGCAACTCCTTAAACTCGGAATGGAAACCGTGGATAAACTGCGAAAATTGGGGGGAGAACCGCCTGACTTCCGACTAAACCTGCCTACCTCACTTATTAAGCCTGGAGATGCTTCCGCCTGTCTTCTCGAAGACACTATCGATTTATACTTATTCCTTTCTAAGAAAAAAAAATTGCCGGTAATTCGTGATGAACGTCCTAAGAATCATAGAACCAAAACCATAGAACTAGAAAATCTCCGGTCTGATGACCTCCCAGATTTTACAAATGGGCTTTCTGTTTTTTACAAAAAAATGAGTAATTATCTTTTAAAAGAAAAAGCTATTCCCCCAGCTGCTTTTCAGAATTCACGTAAAGGAGCGATCACCTTAACCTTATTGAAAGATGATCATCTCCAATTACTCGCAGCTCTGGACGAATTTCATGAAGAATTCGGTGAAAATCAGCAGATACATGCGCTAAAGAGATGCGACGAACGGCTCATTTGGCATCGCGTCAAAGGGAAAGCTGACCCCAAAGGAGGTTGTACAAATTGCTTGATGGAAATAAATGAGTCTTTTTCGCCTGAAAGTTTTGATGGCCTTCTGCTCTGTCAGACCTTTCAGAAAGAAATACCGTCTGACAAAAAAGAACTTCCTCCTGAAAAGAGAAATATGGACCATAATGATTACGAGTTCATTATGCAGGATACGGAGAAGCACCTTACAGAACATTTAGCGTGGCATTCTCAGCAACCCCCTCAGCAAACTTTGCGCTTTATCGGCTTACAACGCTGGAATTCTTTGACACCGGCACAAGGTAAGTCTGTTGGCGGGGGGTATTTTATTTATCGGACAGACAGTGATGGTGAGGTTGATTTAGGCATCGCAATTGATCCCGGTTTTGATTATGTCCGAAATCTTTTTCGTATGGGATTCAGTCTCATGGATGTGGATATAGTGCTTATTAGCCATGCGCACCCGGATCATCTCTGGGACTTTGAATCCATGGTTCAGTTGCTGCATGAATTGGAGGGCAAAACGCACAAAATTCACCAGCTTAATGTTGTTTTGACCTTGGGAAGCTACCATAGATTGTCTCACATCATCAACAACCCGGGATTGCGTCGGTTCATTAATCCATTAGTCCTTGACATCCGCAAAGAAATTGAACCGAATTTTTTTAAAAAACTAGCCCGCACCGAAGAAGATAAAACCCCTCAAAACCTATTGAATTATTGTTTTTCTTTCTCTCAGAAAAAGGAAAATGAAAAGACTATAGGTTGGCAACCCGTTCTACCAGGGAGCACAAATAATGGTACCAACCGGGAAATTGAGATTTGGCCAACTCGAGCCTATCATGAGGACTACTCTGAGATATCTGACAGCTTCGGCTTTCTTATAAAAGTTCGAGAGCAGGACTCTTCTGAAACTGACGATAAGCAATTTTGTTTCGGATATACTGGTGACACGAAATGGGTCAGCAAGGATCTTTATAATCAGGGATGTCCGAATGATGAGCCCACTTGTCAAGAAAAATGTCATAAAGATAAAGAGGCTCCTCGATGGAAAGATGTCGCATCGCAATATGCTGATTGTGATGTATTACTTATGCACCTTGGATCGCTTATTAACCACAAGAAAAAAGATGAAGACCATTTCAAGGATTATCCGAATGCAGAAAAATGCGAAGCGTTAATCCGTTCAAAAAATCATCCATATCTGATGGGTATGATCCGTTTTTTAAGAGAAATTTACAAAGAACCACGAAAGGATAAACTTATCCTTATGGGGGAATTCGGTGAAGAACTCCGCGGCGGAATCCGTACCGATATTGTAAAACGGCTTCAACAGGGCTTAACAAGAGATTGGCAAATAGTGCCGGTTGATGTTGGGCTGGATATTCTCTTACATAGTTATGCTGAAGGTGATCAGCCGATTGGTAAATTTGAATTCCTTTGTGCGCTCTGTGATAAACATCGGCCATTAAGTGAAATTGATTATTTTCGGTTCGGTCAGGATGAGGCTATTTTTTATATATGCAAAACATGCAAAAAGGCAACGCCAGCCGATGTCCGTCAGACGCGGCTCGGGCAACTTTATGAAATCGGCCGGGAGTTACGAACCTTTTCCCAAAAAGCACGCTGATCATGCCTGTCCGAATAATCGCGCCAGCTGTTGGTCAACTCATAACCTTTCTTGATGAGGCCATCACCAGATCGCTCGAACCGGTCCGCCTTGCTCGGGGTGCTACCGCACTCTTATTAGCTGGTAACAAAGAATCAGGCAATTTGTTTCGACGGGTTGCTGAACAACTTATCCAATCACAGCGACCGGATGGTGGTTGGTCAGATCCTGAAGAGACTGCCTGGGCCATAAGCTGTATCAGTCTGGTACGGGGCCGGGAAGATCCTGCCATGCAGGCAGCCACAAACTGGCTAAATAATGCCCGGCTGTCCACGGGAGGCTGGGGGCGACACCCGCGTGATCAGGCCCGGATTCCGATCACCGCATTAATCGCATCTCTGGTCCCGGAAGCCTTTAAGAGGGAAGATATCGATTGGTTACAAAACGAATGGGCTCGTGATTTTCGTGGTCCGGTACAGTTGTCATATAAAGCAGGCTTTTATCTCTTGGCAATGCCCAAAGATCAGGAAAATGAGCTCATTGGCCAGACCATAGCCCATCTTGCGCAAGACCAAAACTCCGACGGCGGTTTTGCCCCTTGGAGGGACCATCCCATGGGAAGTGAAGCTTGGTCCACCGGCGTGGTGCTTTGGGGCTTGTCCCGCTGGAGAGACAAGGTTGATCCCGCCATCCTGGAAAGGGCCTTGGATTGGCTGCAAAAAAAACAGCTCCCTTCAGGATACTGGCCATATCATTACCTTGACGATGGCGCTTCACTGGCCCTCATCGGGGCTGTTGAGGCGATGAAGGCCTTGGCTGCCAAAGAGTAATTATGTGCACAATAGTCGTCACCTACAATGAATCTCAGCGGGAAGTACTCCGCGCCATGGCGCAGGCAGTGCACCATCGCGGGCCTGACAGCCTGGAGATATGTTGTCACGGGAATCATGGCGTTGCCGCCTGTCGTCTGACCATCTTCGGCGATGCCAAGGCGCCGATGATCTATCATGATCCTCATTCCGACAGAATAATTTTATTAAACGGGGAAATTTACAACTACTCCGAACTTTGGAAAGAACTTAACAATGTTGGAATAGTTGCCAATACCGACCTTGAAGCGGAACTCATCGCCAGGCTTTATGAGCTTTATGGCGAGGCCTTTGCCGAAAAATTGCAGGGCATGTTTGCCATTGCCATCCTGGACGGTTCCAAGCTCGTGCTGGCCCGTGACCGATTCGGAATCAAGCCTCTCTATTTCACCCGCCTTGGTCATCGAGTCCTGGTCAGCTCGGAGATCAAGGGAATTCTTGCCCACCCCGACGTGTCCCCTGTTCTCGATCTTACCTCCCTCCGGGAAACCAGGGTGTTCGGATATGTCGTTTCCCCTGGCCGGTCTTTTTTCGAAAATATCCGCCAGGTACAGCCAGGCCATGTGCTCACTATTGACGGGGCAGGCCGGGAAGATGCTTACTCCTTTGGAGAAATGCCCAAAGCACGCTATATGAATGGTCAGCCGGAGCCGGACTATCAGGAATCGGTCCGGACGACCCGGCGGATGATTCTCAAGGCGGTTGACTCAATGTTCGGTCATGGTGACATGGACAAGGGCATTTTTTTGTCCGGTGGGGTCGCTTCCTCG
>BDTX01000002.1 GCA_002897615.1 bacterium BMS3Bbin14 | reverse complement strand
ATCCAGGACCGCCTTCTCCACATGGGCCAGCTTGTAACCGCCCGGCTGCAGGGTGTATCCGAAAAAAAATTCCGGTTTGACGGTCCGGTAGGAAAAGCGGCCCACCGGGCTCTCAAAAAACGAGGTGCGCCTGGTTGATACCGAGGTTACCTGATAAACGTTTTCCGGGATTAAATGATAACGGGACAGGGCGGTTTCAAGGGAGATATAGGATGGTCGGTATATCCTGTTGGCGATGGCTGCGAGCCTGTTTTCATCCATATCGGCATCGGAAAATATGTAATACCCCTTGATAATTTTGCGGATATATCCCTTCTCCCGCCATTCGCTCAGTCGGCGGCGGTCAAAATTGCTGTCCAGTCCCCTGATATCGGCAAGGGAGATTACCGGAAAGTCGCGGAAGGCATTTTTGAACTGAATAAATTGCATCTTTATTTCTCTTACATGTTAAATATAACACGAAAGTGAAACGTATCACCCGGTGCGTATTCTGTCGATTCCCCTGAAAGTTCCTTTAACGCCCCTTGAACGATAGATTTTTTTTGACCGGTTTCATCGAATCGCCGTAGAACCAGACAAAAACAGCCCCTTAACCTGAACGGCTAAGGGGCTGATATTTTTCTGGTGCGCCAGGCAGGATTCGAACCTGCGACCTACGGATTCGTAGTCCGGCACTCTATCCAGCTGAGCTACTGGCGCAAAACGAAAGCGATACTACCCCACCTTGCGGCTGAGTACAAGCCCTTTGTTGCCTGGATCCGTGAGCGTTCGAGAAGGGTGCAGATGCAAGGCGGCAACGATGTTGATTATCCTGGTGTGATATCAACAAGTTGCCAACGCAGCAGCTGCGCCGTTCTCGGGTGCCCCGCAGGGCGGCGCGGTGAAGACCAAAAAAAGCGGTTATTCGTCAATCATGCAATAAATTCCATATATTGCATGGAACATCACTTCAAGCCGTCACGGATTCAGGTGTTGGTCTTGGGGGCTTAATCTCCTTAATCTGCCTGCGGCCGGAGGGCTTGCACCGCTACTCCTGAAAGTCTATCCGGTTGTCGCCGGGCTTCATGTCCGATTTTATGATAATGTCCACCTTGGCATTGTGTTTCGCCTCCAGCTCGGTCAGCTCCACCCGCTTTTTATTCAGCAGGTACTGGGCGACCTCATGCGGCAGGGAGCATTCCACCCGTTTGACATTCCGGCGGGTGATGCCGGTCTGGATACGGCGCAGGTAATAGAGCGCCAGCGTCTCGACCGACTTGACCACGCCCCGGCCCTGGCAATATTCGCACATCTTGTAGCTGCCCTTCTCGATGGGGGCGCCCATCTTCTGGCGGGAAATCTGCATCAGGCCGAACCGGGAAATCCGGCTGATATCGACTTTGGCCTTGTCCCTTTTCATGCTCGTCTTGACCTGTTTTTCCACTTCGCGGATGTGCTTGCTGTTGCGCATATCTATAAAGTCAACAACGATAAGGCCGCCCAGGTCGCGGAGCCTGAGCTGGCGGGCCAGCTCGGCGGCCGCCTCCATGTTGGCGAGAAAGATCGTCTGGTCGAAATTGTGGTCCTTGGAGGTACGGCCGGAGTTGACATCAATGGCCACCAGCGCTTCTGTCGGGTCGATGACGATGGAGCCCCCCGAGGGGAGTTGCACCTGCGGCTGGTAGATGGACTCAATCTGCTCCTCGACATTGTGATGATTAAAAAGCGGCCGGTCGCCGCAATACAGTTTTACCCGGATTTTCCGGGCCTTGGCCGGCAGCAGGGAGACAAATTGCTGAACCTGGTCAAAGGACTCCTGGGTGTCGACCAGGATTTCCTCGATGTCCGGGACAAAATGGTCCCTGAGAAAACGGACCACGATGTCCTGGTCCTTGTAGATCAGGGCCGGTGTGTTCATCTCCTGGCCTTTTTTCTTGATCTCTTCCCAGAGCCGCAGCAGGTATTGCAGGTCTTTCTGCAGGGCGGTCTTGGTAATGTCACTGCTGGCGGTCCGGACAATGTAGCCTATGCCTTCGGGAATGTTGAAGCCGTTCATCATCTCCCGCAGACTGTGGCGCCGGTCGTCGCCGTTAATTTTCCGGGAAATTCCGGCGCTGTCGCTGCCCGGCATCAGGATCAGGTAACGGCCGGGAATGGAGAGATAGGTCGTCATGTTGGCGCCCTTGTTGCCGGTCACCTCTTTGACCACCTGGACCAGTACCTCCTGGCCCCGCTGAATCACGTTCTCGATTTTCAGCTTCTTCCATTCCTGCTGCTCGATCAGTTTCCGGACCCGGTCGTCCACGTCCTGGCGGTAATATTCCGGATGGATTTCATCGAACGGCAGGAAGCCGTTACGGTCCGTGCCGATCTCCACGAAGGCGGCCTGCAGGTTGGCCTCTACCGAGACGATCCTACCCTTGTAGATATTATTTTTAGTCCTCTCGCGGGTAACTCCGGCAACGTGAAAAGATTCCAGCCTGCCGTTTTCCACCAGGGCAATCCGGCACTCTTCCGGTTCTTCCGCATTTATGAGAAGCTTGGTGACAAGGTGTTCGCCGCGTTTTGCCTTCCGGACCGGCTCTTCCTTCGTCCCTTCTTCGTTTTTGTCGGCGGCTTTTTTTCGCGGAGTCTGCCTGGTTTTGCCTTTCTCCCGGGGCTTGGCGTCGCTGTCGGTTTTCGGGGCCGTACTGTCTTTTTCCGTTGTCCGCCGCGGTCGTCGGCCCCGCGATCTTGACGGCCGGGGAGGCCGTTTGGCCGCCGGCTGCGGGTTGTCGGAATCCGGAGCCGGGGCGCTTTTTGCGGGCGCCGCAGTCTCGGCCGCGGTCTCGTTTTGCAGGGTCTCCTGTTTTTTCTGTTTTTCCTTTTTCTCCGGTTTCTCCTGATTTTTCCCCGATGATGCCGGTTTTTTCTTGGGGAAGAGATTAAGGGTACTCTTCCACCAGGCCCCGGTACTCACCTTGGGGGCCGCGTCCTGTTTAGCCTCATTTTTCGTTGGCTTGTCTTTTTCTTCTGTCATGCATGTTCCTTAAAATAAACTTTTTTAACGAGCAGTGGTCCTGAATCCGTTTTCTTTACTGATAGTAGAGTTTGTCGCCATGGGATTGTTTTTTTAATTGCCCTGACCGAACTAACGGTTCAAGAAACTGCTCAACTTTTTCCGGACCGCCCATCTGGCAGGTCCGATCAATATCGGCCGCCGTACATGGCCGCCGTTTCAACATTTCTATAATTTTTTCTAATGTCTCTTCCCTGTTTGTCGCGCCGCCGGGGAAACGACCGGAATCAACTGGATTCACCTTGTCTGTCGCACTCGAACCGCTTGTAAGAATATCCACGCGGGGCGCATCGGGGCCTGATGAAATAAGGTCGGCGATCTCCTTTAGACGCTGTTCGCCGACCGGCAGAGCAAAACTTTCCAGGGGAGGCCGGGCCACCGTGTTCAGTTGGACCCGCGAGAGAGTCATGCGGCGGATCACCGCCACCAGGGCCTGAACCTCTTCGTCCGAATCGTTGATCCCCTGGGCAAAAAGTATTTCCAGCCACAGCTCTTTGGTAAATACTTTTGAAAAATGGACCAGACCCTCGATGATCTCCTGTAGGTCCAGGCAGGTGGCCGGCCGGTTCAGTTTTCTGAAACTTGCGGGCCGGGCCGTATCCAGAGAGGGGATCACCACATCCGCCAAACTCAGCTCGGCGACCACGTCTTCCCTCATCAGGGTGGTGCCGTTGGTCAGAACGGCAACCGGCTTCCCCGTCATTGTCTTCAGGGCGGTGATGATGCGGCCCAGTCCGGAATGGAGGGTCGGCTCGCCGCTGGCGGTCACCGTGACTACGTCTACCCGGTTCAGCCGTTCGGGGTCGGCGCAGAATTCTGTGATTTCCGCGATAATCGCCGTGGTCGGGATATATTCCTTACGTTCGCAAGTCAGTTGGGTCGTGGCTCCGACTTCACAATATATGCAGTTGAGATTACAGACCTTCCTGGGGAGCAGGTCAATGCCGAGGGAACGACCGAGGCGCCTGGAGTTCACCGGGCCAAAGATATGATTCATGCGGATTTGTTACCGTTACCTGCCGCAGCTGTAGAACGGCAAGGAGAGTACAGACTGACGACGAATGGAAAGACAATATATTAAAAAATTCTTTTTTATAACCTGATATGATATATGTAACAATTATTAATATTCTATATATAAAACAATTACCCTGCATTGGCAACACCAATCTATGACCTGGATCCGTGAGCGTTCGAGAACGGTGTAGGTGCAAGGCGGCAACGAGGTTGATTATCCTGGTGTGATGTCAACGGGTTGCCAACGCAGCAGATGTGCCGTTATCTGGCGCCCCGCAGGGCGGCGCGGTGAAGACCGGGAAATGCGCCTATTCGGCAACAATGCAATAAATTCCACATATTGCATGGAATATCACCTCAAGCCGTTACGGATTCAGGTATGACTTTTGCCTTGACACTTTCAGGTGGTACGCGTACATTTTAAAAATTTAAATTTGAGCTCTTTTTGGCAATAGATTCCATCCTCAGCATACCACGGAGCAGGTCGAGGTGAAATACAATACAGAATTGTCCCCGATCAACACTCTTTTTACCGTCATCATCACCTGCTGTTTTTTTCTCCTCCCCGCCACCGGTATGGCCGAGGTGGCGGCAACTCCGCAGTGGCAGATAACGGCTGATAAAATCATCCGCTACGAAACGCCTGCCAGCATCATTGCCGAAGGCAACGTGGTCCTGAAAAAAACCAGGATCGTCCGGCAGCGGAAGAAAGTCGCCACCGGGGCCGGCTGGTCCTCCCTGCTGGGTGAAAAGGCGGCCGGGAAAAGGCCGGCCGCCGGGCAGGGACAGACGGTTACCCGGACCCTGACCACCATCAAGGCCGACTGGATAGTGTATGACGTGGACCGCGGCTCGGTCAAGGCCCGCGGCCATATCTTCGTTCGGATCGGCCCGGACACGCTTACCGCCGAGACCGGCCGGCTCGATCTCAACACCGAGACCGGGACCTTTACCAATGCCACCATCGTCCGCCAGGCGAAGAACCTGCATCTTGAAGGAAGAGTCATTGAAAAGACCGGTGACCTGACCTATCATATTAAAGACGGCTGGGTGATTACCTGTAAGCTGAAAAACCATGAAGCGCCGCCATGGAGCTTTGCCGCGGCCGACGCCAGGATTACCGATAACGGCTATGCGTTTCTCAAGGACACCACCTTCAGGATCAAGGGTGTGCCGGTCCTCTACTCTCCGTATATGATCCTGCCGATCAAGCATTCCCGGCAGACCGGCTTTCTTTTTCCGTCTTTTTCCATGTCGAACCGGGATGGATTCGGCCTGAACCTGCCCCTGTTCATCAACCTCTCGCCCAGCAGCGATATCACCCTTTACCCCGAGTACATGGCCAAGCGCGGTCTTATGGCGGGCGCCGAGTTCCGGTATGTCCGGGACCGGTCGTCCATGGGCGATTTTATGGTGAACTACCTGCATGACGGCCTGAGCGATCCTTCGGAAACCGATTACTACCGGGACGGCAATTACACGCATACCAACAAGGACCGCTACTGGCTGCGCGGCAAAGTTGACCAGAATCTCGGCGGCTGGACGACCCGGCTTGATCTTGATGTGGTCTCGGACCGTGATTATCTGACCGAATTCTCCTCTGGCCTCACCGGTTTCACGGTGAGCAATCAGAACTTTGCCGAGGTCTTCGGCCGTAGTTTTCAGAACAAGACGACCGATGAGCGCAAAAATACCCTCCGTGTTCTCAAGTCCTGGAATAATATGTCTCTGCAGGGCGAACTGCTGGGCATCAACGACGTCCGGGTGGTCAAGTCCGATCCGACCCCGCTGTGGAAGCTCCCTTCCCTGAATTTTACCGGTCTGCTGCCGGTGGCCGGGAGTTCCGTCAACTTCGACTGGGATGCCGATTATGTCAATTTCTGGCGCAAAAGCGGCGTTGGCGCCAACCGGGTAGATCTCTTCCCCAGATTGTCCATGCCTCTGCCCCTGGGCGATTATCTTGAGTCCACCGCCACGGTCGGCGTTCGGGATACGGCCTACCTGATTCACGAATATGGCAACGGCAACCGGAACGGCAGTGACACCGAAAATCGTTTCCTCGTCGATCTGAAGGTCGGGGTCGGTACGACCATGATCCGGGATTTCAATGTCCATCTGGGCAACGTTTCCTCCTGGAGCCATACCCTCAGGCCCTATGTGAATTACCATTATATTCCGGACGTAGACCAGACCAGCCTGCCCCGGTTCGACAACGTCGACAACATTGCCGGCCAGAGCCTGATTACCTACGGCCTGGACAACTTCTTTAAGATTTCCGGCCGGGAAAACAACCGTGACTACCAGAGAAGATATGCCTACGTCAAGATCAGGCAGAGCTATGACCTGCGCAGCCAGCAGAGTGATGCCCCGCTCACCCCGCTCTACATGGAAATTGGTTACTGGCCCCAGAGAGAGTTGCGCATTATCTATAAAACGGATGTGGACATGTACGGCGAAGGCGTAATCTACCACAGCCTTGAAGCCGGCTATCGGAACAGCCGGGGCGATACCCTGTCAACCGATTACCTGTACCGGAAGGCCGAGAATATCAACTCCATCAATCTCAGCGCCAAGGTTCATCTTTTCTATAATCTGCTGGCCGGCTACAGTATCGAGCGGTCCATCGAGGATTCCAAGACCGTTGAAGAAAACATAGCCCTGATTTATCAGCCGTCCTGCTGGTCCGTGGAGCTCTCCTCCAATTACACCCCCGGCAACCAGAAAATTATGCTCATGTTTACCCTGGCCAATATCGGCAATCCGCTGGGTATCGATCTGCCGGGCTTTTAGTCGTCCCGGTAATCTGCGAGTTTGATTTATGCCGTTCGTCGATGTGTTTAACGGGGATGCCGACGGTATCTGCGCCCTCCAGCAGTTGCGTTTGCACACCCCGCGGCCGGCCGCCCGCCTGGTTACCGGCGTCAAGCGCGATATTGCCCTTCTGGCCCGGCTGCACGACGTTGGCGACAGCGACATTACGGTTCTTGATATCTCCCTCGACCGGAATCGGCAAGCGCTGCAAAAGCTGCTGGCCCGGGGGAACAGGATCTTTTACGCCGACCATCATTTCAGCGGCGCTATCCCGGCATCGAAGAACCTGGACGCCCATATCGATCCGGTGCCCCAGACCTGTACTTCCCTCATCGTCGATGCGCTGCTGGCCGGCCGCTGGCGGCCGTGGGCCGTTGTCGGCGCCTTCGGCGACAACCTGGACGAGGTCGCCCGGCAGACTGCGGCCGGGCTGGGCCTGGATGACGAGGCTGTTGAAAAACTCAGGGAGACCGGCGTACTCCTGAACTACAACGGCTATGGAGCGGCCCTCGAGGACCTCTTCTTCCCGCCCGACGACCTGTACCGGCAGGTGCATCGTTTTACGGACCCTCTCGACTTCCATGACCGGTCGCCGGCTGTGCCTGTTCTTCGCGAGGGCTACCGGGACGACATGGCCCGCGCCCGGCGCTTCGGCCCTTGCCGGGAATTTGCTCATGGCCGGATTTTTCAGCTCCCGCCCGAGTCCTGGGCCCGTCGCGTAGCCGGTGTTTTCAGTAATATCCTGGCCCGGGAACGGCCGGACATGGCCCATGGACTGATCATTGCCAACAGTGATGGATCGCTGCGGGTCAGCGTGCGGGCGCCGCTGAACAACCGAACCGGTGCCGATACGCTCTGCCGGAACTTTCCGAGCGGCGGCGGCCGGGCCGCGGCCGCCGGTATCAACCATTTGCCGGCCGGGCAGGCGGAAGCGTTTCAGCTGGCCTTTGCCGAACAGTTCAAGCCGAGTGACTGACACTAACTTTTATTTTTTATGTTGCGACTGATATGCGAATCTCATTTTTTTACAGACTGAGCCGACTGGCTCCCGGACCGGTTGTTTTTCTGCTGCCGCTTTTTTTAGGCCTCCTGCTCGTTATGAATCCGGCCGTCCTGCTGGCAGCCCCCCGGGCCGCCGACCTGGTCCGCAACGGGCAGCCGATTGACCTCGGCCAGGCTAAATATAAAAAACTCTTCCATGAACTCGAAGCCAAACACAATTTCAGCCCGGCCGGCCTGCAGGCCATCTTCCGCGGCCAGACGATCAATAAACGGGTCCTGGAACTCATGGACCGCCAGTGGGAGGCGAAACCCTACTATCAATATGCCCCCCTTTTCCTGACGAAAAGAAATATCAAGACGGGCCGGAAGAAACTGCGCCAGTATCGAAAACTCCTGGACCGGATTGAGAAGAAGATCGGGGTCGACCGGGAGATTGTCATTGCCATCTGGGGAATAGAAACCCATTACGGAGCCAACCAGGGCTCGTTCAGTGTCCTGCGGACCTTGAACACCCTCTTTGACGCCTATCCGCGCCGCAGTCAATTTTTTCGCAAGCAGCTGGTGTATTTTCTGTTGTTGTGCCGAAAGGAAGGAATAGATCCCAAGACGATCAGGGGGTCCTACGCCGGGGCCTTCGGCCAGACCCAGTTCATTCCCTCCAGCTTCAGTTCCTATGCCCTCAGTTTTGACGGCGACAGCAAACGCGACGTCTGGAATTCGGTGCCCGATATTCTGGCCTCCATTGCCAATTACCTGAAACACTTTAAGTGGAAACTGCACGCCCCTATCTATGCCGAGCTTGGCAATGAGCTCAAGGATCGACGCTTGATCGCCGCCAGCCTGAAAGGGCGGCGGGGCAGTGTTTCCTGGCAGTTGCTGCGGCAGGTCCAACGTTCGGATCTCCCCAGGCCGCGCGACCACGCCAAGCTCTTCATCGTCGGGCTCGAACTGCCTCCCGGTGCCGGGGCCAGGATGCGCTACATCGCCTGTTATCCCAATTTCCGGGCCATAACCGAATGGAACCACTCCAGCCGCTATGCCATGGCGGTCTGTGAGCTGGCCGAGGCCTTTAAACGGCGGCAGTAGGCGGCAGGCGCAGACCATTGAACCCCGGCCGGCTCACCCGGATTCTTTTTGCCGTGGCCCTGGTGCTGCTGCCCGGCCTCTCTGCCGGTTGCGCTCCGGCCCCCCTGGTCCAGGTTTACGGCAGCAAAGTGCCGCGCTTCACCGATGACCTGGATCGCGGTTCGTTGAAGCTGGCGGTCAGGCACAGCCTTGACTACCTGCGCCGGCAACCGCAGCAACGGAAAATCATGGTCGCCGGCCACGTCTACCCGCTGGCACGGTTGACCGAATCGCTTGGGTTTTTTCTGAACCTGCTGGCGGACAAGCCGTCGGCCGCGGAACTCAATACCCTGATCCGGCGCTATTTCGACGTCTTCCAGGCGACCGGAACCGGTGGCTTCAATCCCGGGCGCAAGATGCTGGTTACCGGTTATTACCAGCCTGTTTTCAGCGGCAGCCTGACCCGGCAGGGGCCGTTTCAGTATCCACTCTACAGTGTGCCCGACGATCTTGTCCGGCAAGACACCCCGGCCGGAGGAAAAAGGGCCGTGGGCCGGATTGTGGCCGGTCACCTGGTGCCGTACTGGACCCGGCGGGAGATCGAACTCCTGCACAAGGCGGCGGGACATGAACTGGTCTGGCTCAAGGACCCCTTCGAGGCCTTTATTCTGCAAGTTCAGGGTTCCGGGCTGATCCGGCTGCAAGACGGTTCGCTGCGCGGCGTTCACTTTGCCGCCGGCAACGGCCGCCGTTACCGGAGCATCGGCAGATACCTCGTGGCGACCAAGCGGCTCACTCTTGCCAAGGCGAATATGACCACTATCCGGGACTATATTGCCGCTCATCCCGGGGAACGTGACGAGATTCTGAATTACAATAAATCCTTTATTTTTTTTAAGTGGAGCCGAACGCCTGGCGCGGTGGGCAGCCTGGGTGAAGAACTGACCGCCGGCCGTTCCATTGCCGTGGACCTGGGATGTTTTCCGGCCGGAGCCCTGGGCTTTCTCGTGACTCGCCAACCCGCGCCGGCCGGGGAAGGGGCCGGGGGCTGGACCCGGCTCAAGCGCCTGGTCCTGGCGCAGGACACCGGCTCGGCCATCCGCGGCCCCGGCCGGGTGGACCTGTTCTGGGGCGCCGGGCCGGAAGCCGGGCGCCTGGCCGGCCGGATGAAGGAAACGGGAAGCCTGTATTTCCTTCTGCTTAGGAGGCGCGTAAAATAAGTTGGCCGGGTTATTTCTTCGCACCGACTTTGGGAAAAGGGTCATGACCAAAAACAGTGAAGGAACAACGGGGCAGGCAAAGGCGTCCGGGCCTTTGCGCCCCGCCAGGTGGCGGGAAATCGCCCGGACCTTTAACGACCGGGCCGAAGAGTACGACAGGTGGTTTGCGGACAGCCTCCTGTTTGATATCGAGTTGGCGGCCCTGCGGGCCATTAAGACAGAACTGCCCCGGCCCCGGCTGGAAATCGGTGTGGGCCCCGGGCGCTTTGCCGTTGCCCTGAACATCGGTTTCGGCCTCGATCCTGCCGTCTCGCCCTTGCAACTGGCAGGCAGCCGGGGTATCATAGGGATAAATGCAATCGGTGAACAGCTGCCGCTCCGGCCGGAAGCCGTAGGGACCGTTTTCCTTCTCTTCACGTTCTGTTTCCTGGCCGACCCCGCCGTTGTTCTCCGGGAATGCTCCCGCGTGATGAAGCCGGGCGGCCGCCTGGTTCTCGGTATTATTCCGCAAGGTTCAGCCTGGGGCGTCCGGCTTAGTAAACAGGGAAGGGCCGGGCACCCCTATTATCGCCATGCCCGATTCCGGACCATTGCTGAAACCGCGGCCCTGCTGGCGGCGAACGGTTTCAGCCTGCTTGAATCATGGTCAACCCTGTTGCAGGGACCGGCAAGGATGGCAACCCCCGAACGTCCGCAAACCGGCACTGACGAGCAGGCCGGCTTTTGTGTGCTTGTCGCATCCAGGCAAGGAGACTTGAATGAGATTTGCCAACCTGATTACCCTGACCACTGATTTCGGTTTGCAGGACCCCTATGTCGGGCAGATGAAAGGGGCCATCCTCAAGCGCAACATTACCGCCCGGATGATCGACCTGACCCATGCCGTCCCCCCCCACGATGTCCTGAACGGGGCCATCACCATTCGCGCCAGTTACAACTATTTTCCCAAAGGCACTGTCCACATGGTCGTAGTTGATCCCGGCGTCGGAAGTCAGCGTAAAATCCTGGCGGTCATGGCGGACGGGCATCTCTTCATTGCCCCGGACAATGGTCTTATTACGCTGCTGGTCAAGGAAAATAAGATTCAGGCCGCCTACCGGGTCGAAAACAGTTCCCTCTTTCCGAGAGAGGTCAGCGCCACCTTTCATGGCCGTGATATCATGGCCCCGGTAGCCGCCGCCCTGGCTGACGGCATGGAGCTTGACATGGTGGGGCCGAGAATAGAGGTGAGTTCCTGCGTGCTGCTTGATTTGCCGAAGCCCCATTTTGATGAAAACGGGATAACCGGCCAGGTCCTCTATATAGACAACTTCGGCAATATCCGGACGACCATCACCACCGCCCACCTCAGCCGGTACCAGCCGGCAAGCTTTTCAGGGATTTATATCGGCGACAATCAAATTAATGCCATCTCCTCCACCTACTCGGACCAACCGGCAGGGGAACTCGTCGCCATGATCGACAGCGCCGGTTACCTCGAAATAGCGGTCAACAGGGGCAGTGCCGCGGAAAAAACCAATTGCCGCAAGGGTGACCCGGTTGCCGTCATCATGGAGAGTGACGAGTCCTGACGCCGGAAGAATAAGTGGTCCGACCCCCATGAATGACCATGTTTTTTTAAACAACTATGGCCAGCCATGTCACCCCTGACGTCAAGAAGCATAAAACAAGATAAATGGTAACTGATCACAGGGTGTGAAACTCTGCGCTATTCCTTACATCCAACCTGTAAACCTTCACAGGTGCCACAGATTTACGTAGTCGCTTCCGTTCGCAGGTAAGGCGACCGAAGGGAGACTCCGGTAGTCCCTCTATGCGGGCGGGAGTGACCGCGTGAAGATGGGGTGCCTGTGAAGGTTTACGATAAATGGTCGAAAAATATGATAAACCAATAGGGGGAACTATGAATCCAAGGAAAATTAAAGACAATATTTACTGGATGGGCCTGGTGGATTGGGACAGGCGTCTTTTCGACTCGCTTATTCCTCTTCCTGACGGGACAAGTTACAATGCCTTTTTGATTAAAGGGAGCGAAAAGACTGTTTTAATAGATGCGGTTGAATCAAGTCTATATTATGAATTGGAGGCCCAGCTTGATACTGTTGCTAAGCTTGATTATGTAATTTCACTTCATGCGGAGCAAGACCACTCAGGGTGCATTCCCCAGATACTCTCTCGGTACCCTGATGCAAAATTAATTACCAGCCCCAAAGCAAAGGGGATACTTATGGACCTGCTCCATATATCCGGGGAATCTATTATCACGGTCAAAGATGGGGAAACCCTCTCTCTCGGTGATAAGACACTGGAATTCATCTTCACTCCTTGGGTACATTGGCCCGAAACAATGGTGGCCTTTCTGAAAGAAGATAAAATATTATTCAGTTGTGATTTTTTTGGTTCGCACATTGCAAGCACCGATCTCTTTGTTACCGACGAAGCCCGGGTTTACGAGGCTGCTAAACGCTATTATGCTGAGATCATGATGCCCTTTCGAAATATCATTAGAAAAAATTTGGAGAAGATCTCAGCTTATGACATTGATCTCATCGCTCCCAGCCATGGACAGCTCTATCCCCGCCCATCATTTATCATTGATGCTCATAAGGACTGGGTAGATGGACCACTGAAAAACAAAGTGGTTATACCTTATGTTTCCATGCATCAGAGTACAAGGAAAATGGTGGACTATTTCATTTCATCACTTGTGGAAAAAGGTGTCAGCGTCGAGCGGTTTAATTTGGTGGTTACGGATATAGGGAAACTGGCTATCGCCCTTGTTGATGCTGGAACAATAGTTATTGGTACGCCAACGGTGCTTGCCGGTCCTCACCCTAATGCTGTTTATAGTGCTTTTCTTGCTAACGCATTACGTCCCAGAACCAAATTTTTATCCATTATCGGCTCCTACGGGTGGGGAGGTAAGACTGTGGAGATACTGGCAGGGATGATTCCTAATCTTAAAGTAGAAGTTATTGAACCTGTTCTTGTCAAAGGCTTGCCGTCAGAGGATGCTTTCAAAGCTCTTGATAATTTGGCTGAGACCATCGCGACAAAACATAAAGAACAGGGATTCAAATAGCCACTGGATATTTTCGTATCTATCTATTTTTTTTAACAATCAAAAGGGTCAAATTTGCCTTTAACCTTGGCGGGCTGAAATAAAAAAAGTCAAAAGCGGATTTGACCCCTTGACTTTGACTCCTTGGCTGACCTCTTGGCCCTTTTTTGCTTTCTTGACCTTTCTCGGTTTTTCTGAAGAGGCAGAGTTCGTTGATGCCCATGGTTAAACCTCCTGCTTATCGGTTCTCTGTTCCATCCCTACCTGAGAGAGACGGAGAAGGTGTCGGGGAAAAAGTGTTCTCGTTGTATTTCTCCGTCTGGTACTTGCTGAGAGGCAACTCCATATTCGCACCAAGAAAGCTCGCGAGGCTATGGCCAAGCGATATAAAGACGCGAAGGATGAACTGAAACTGGTCATCGTCCGCGACATGTGGCTGACCGGGTTTGACTGCCCGAGTATGCACACAATGTACGTGGACAAACCAATGGGCGGCCACAACCTAATGCAGGCCATCGCTCGCGTGAACCGCGTATTCCACGATAAACCGGGCGGCCGGGTAGTCGACTACCTCGGCCTGGCCGATGCCTTGAAACGGGCGCTTGCCAGTTACACGGCGAGTGGCGGCAAGGGCAAGGCAACCGTAGATCAGGCCGAAGCCATTGCAGTTCTGCTGGAAAAATACGAAGTCGTCCGCGACTTGTTTCATGGATTCGATTACGCCCCCATTGTCAAAGCGCCGGCGGTCGAGCGCATGACGGGCATTGCCCAGGCGATGGAATTCATCCTGGGGCTGGAGGATGGGAAGAAACGCTACCTTCAGGCCGTGACTGTTTTGTCCAAGGCGTTTGCACTCGCGGTCCCCCATGAAGAAGCCTTGGCAATTCGTGACGAGGTTGGGTTGTTTCAGGAAATCCGCGCGAGTCTCGTCAAGGCAACAGTTTCTGATTCTGAAAAGTCACCGGAGGAAATGGAGACGGCGATTCGCCAGCTCGTATCAAGGGCCGTGTCCTCAACCGAGGTGGTGGATATTTTTGCGGCGGCCGGTCTCGACAAACCGGACATCTCGATTCTTTCCGACGAATTCCTCGCCGAAGTACGGCAACTGCCACAGCGAAATCTTGCCCTTGAACTACTCAGGAAGTTGCTGGGCGACGAAATCAAAACGCGAATGCGGAAGAATGTCGTCCAGGCGCGCTCGTTCGCAGAGATGCTGGAAGAGGCCATCAATAAGTACCAGAATCGCGCCATCGAGGCGGCGGAAGTCATAGAGGAACTAATCAAGCTCGCCAAGGAAATGCGGGAAGCACAGAAACGCGGTGAAAATCTGGGGCTCAACGATGACGAAATCGCCTTTTATGACGCCCTTGAGGTTAACGACAGCGCAGTCAAACTTCTCGGTGACGACACTTTGAAGTTGATTGCGCAAGAGTTGGTCAATTCCGTGAAGCGAAGCGTATCCGTTGACTGGACAAAACGCGAAAACGCCCGTGCCCAAATCCGGGTCATGGTGAAACGAATCTTAAAAAAATACGGATATCCGCCGGACATGCAGGCCAAAGCGACAGAGCTGGTGTTGGAACAGGCGACGGTGCTCTGTAAGGAGTGGAGTGTGGAATGAAGCACTCCAATTGACAGAAAAAAACATAGGAAAGCAACTGATCCGCAACAGCACGGCTGAGTTTCTGATCTTTACCGGGCAGGCGGGCGAACAGAGCATCGAGGCTCGATATGAGGATGAGACCATCGGGCTGTCGCAGAAACTCATAGCTGCTCTGTTCGATGTAACCATTCCTACTGTCAACGAACGCCTGAAAAACATCTTTGAATCTGGTGGGTTGCAAGGAATGGGAATGGGGAATGGGGGCAAATCGGCTGTTGACTTTTCTTCAGAATGCAGAATATGAGCAGGTATATTTTAATGAAAATATTTCTTGCGGATCGTATCTCAAAAGAATTAGGTAGTTCTTGGTACTGATTAAAAAAGGTATAATGAGGCGGGCGACTTTGGGGGAAAGAATTACCCCCGGGAGAAGCTTCCGCAAAACATAAAATCATCAATGTTCCTTTGTTCGCCGGGATGAAAAGAAAATTTTCTTCGATAAACCTGCTCGATGAGTTACGCGGTAATGAATATGAGCAGATCTGTGCCGAGTTCTGCAAAATATCGTACAGTAAAGGGCAGCTGATCTATGCCCCCGAACATAATCATGACCTGGTTTTCATTATCAAGCAGGGCAAGGTCAGAATATACCTGGCAATGGAGGAC
Source organism: bacterium BMS3Bbin14 (assembly GCA_002897615.1). Taxonomy (GTDB): domain Bacteria; phylum Desulfobacterota; class Desulfobulbia; order Desulfobulbales; family Desulfobulbaceae; genus BMS3Abin13. Next base: position 44,254 of record BDTX01000002.1, on the reverse strand, counting down.
AAGGAGTTTTCCCTGGCCCTTCTCGAACCGGGAGACCTGTACGCTACCCATACCAGGGCTCATGTGACGGCCGTCGAAGATGTAACGCTGCTGACCATGCCGACGGATAAATTTCACCGCTACATGATGACTCATCCGGCCCTTTCCCGGACCATTATCAGCATCCTGGGTGAGCTTCTCAAACAGTCTTTTTCGATTATCGACAATCTTATTTTTAAAGATATTGCCGGCCGCTTGACCGACTTCTTTTTACATGAAGCCGAACACCTCGGACGAAGTACAGATGAAGGTACACTCCTGAACCTTGACCTGACCATGGAACAACTTGCCGCGATAATCGGCTCGTCGCGCCAGACGGTCTCAACCGTCATCAATTCGATGCAGCGTGCTGATGTTGTCAGAAAAAAAGAGCGCGGTGTATATCTCATCCCCAACATGCATCTCCTTAAGAATTTTCCGACGATTTAACAAATTCTGCTCCCCTGAGCGAAAAAAGCAGGGAAGTGTCAGCCAGCCGACAGTTTTCTGTTTTACCTTCAGCTATCATCTCATCATGTGTGGAAGTATGTCCTCACCCTTGGCATTTTTCATGAGAACCAGCAGGAGGCACTGTGATGGCAGAAAACAAGTTGAATATCGACGAGTTGTCGATCTGGGACGATGCGAAACAGATGTTGCGTAAGGCCGAAAGGGATGGCGTTGAAACGGTGTGGAACCGGTTACAGCAACAGACCCCCCACTGCAGTTTCGGTGAGAGCGGCGTGTGCTGCCGGAATTGCACCATGGGACCCTGTCGAATCAGCAAGAAGGCTCCCCGGGGGGTATGCGGTGCCGACGCAGACGTTATTGTGGCGCGCAACTTCGGCCGCTTCATTGCCGGCGGAACCGCCGGGCATTCGGACCACGGCCGTGACTGTGTCGAGGCCCTTGACGCGGTAGCTCGTGGTACAACCACTGATTATTCAATCAAGGATGAAAAAAAGCTGCTGCGGATCGCGGAAGAAGTCGGCATCAGGACGGAGGGGCGTGAACTGTTGGCGGTGGCAAAGGATCTGGCGGCGGAATTTTTTGAAAACTTTGGCAGCGTCAAGGGGGCGCTGTCTTTTATCGGCCGGGTGCCGGCAAAAAGACAGAAGCTCTGGGCAGATCTCGGGATAACGCCACGCGGCGTGGACCGTGAAATCGCCGAGATGATGCACCGTACTCACATGGGTTGCGACAATGACGCAGCCAATACCATGCTGCACGCTGCCCGCACCTGTCTGGCCGATGGCTGGGCCGGTTCAATGATTGCCACGGAGGTCTCCGATATCCTGTTCGGCACCCCGAGCCCGAGAAAGGCCAAGGTGAACCTCGGCGTTCTCAAGGAAGACCAGGTGAATATCCTGGTCCATGGGCATAACCCCATTGTTTCGGAAAAAATCATGGAGGCGGTAAACGATCCGGCAATGATTGCCCTGGCCAAAGAAAAAGGGGCTGCCGGAATCAACCTGGCCGGTCTCTGCTGCACCGGTAATGAGTTGATGATGCGCCAGGGGATACCTATGGCCGGCAATCACCTGATGACGGAACTGGCCATTGTCACCGGCGCAGTTGAACTTATTGTCGTGGATTACCAGTGCATTATGCCAAGCCTTGTCCAGGTTGGATCCTGTTATCATACCAAGATGGTGACAACGGCGGACAAGGCCCGTTTTACCGGGGCCGAGCATGTTAAATTTGAAATGCACAATGGCACGGAACAGGCTAAAAAGGTCGTTCTCATGGCCATTGAACGATATGCCCTGCGTGATCAGGCGCGGGTGGAGATACCTCATGACCCGGTGGATATCGTAACCGGGTTTTCCAACGAAGCCCTGCTCCAGGCCATGGGCGGTTCGTTGACCCCGCTGATCGAGGCCATCAAGGCCGGCAAGGTCCGGGGCGTCGTCGGTATGGTTGGCTGCAATAATCCGAAATACAAGCACGATTACGGCAATGTCAACCTGGCCCGGGAGCTGATAAAAAAGGATATCCTGGTCATTGTAACCGGTTGCGTGACAACGGCGGCAGGCAAGGCCGGTTTGCTGGTGCCCGAGGCCATTGAGCAGGCTGGCCCGGGATTACGGGAAATATGCGGCGCCCTGGGCATCCCTCCTGTTATCCACATGGGCAGCTGCGTCGATAATGCCCGTATCCTCCAGCTTTGTGCGTTGCTGGCCAACGAACTGGGAGTAGATATTTCCGACCTGCCGGTGGCGGCCTCCTCGCCGGAATGGTATTCGGAAAAAGCAGCAGCCATCGCTACCTATGCCGTTGCTTCCGGTATTTACACACACCTGGGACATCCGCCGAACATCACGGGTTCCAAAATAGTTACCAACCTGGCGCTTGCCGGGCTCAATGACTTGGTCGGGGCCTGTTTTGTAGTGGAACCCGATCCCTTCAAGGCCGCGGATCTCATCGACGAGAGGATTAAAAACAAGAGAACGGCACTGGGGCTAACTGCCTGAACCACGGTGTCCAATGAAAGGGAGCAACAGCTTTCACCGCACCGCGCCGCCCTGCGGGGCGGCCGGTAACGGCGCAGCTGCTGCGTTGACAACCAGTTGATATCACACCAGGATAATCAACCTCGTTGCCGCCTCGAAGGTCTCGCAGGCTCGCTATCTGCATCTGCACCGTTCTCGAATGCTCACGGGTCCAGGTGGCAATCAGTTTCAAACCGCTGGGCAATTGAAATTATTTCTCTCCCCATAACTGGGAGAACCGTTCCCAGAAGTCGGGGAAGGACTTGGCCACGCACTCTTCGCCGGTTATTTTGACCCCGGGGACACGAAGACCGGCCACGGCAAAACACATGGCGATGCGGTGGTCGTGATAGGTCTCGATCTCGGCGCCGTGCAGGTTGCTGCCGCCGGCCCGGCCGTGAATGATCATCCGGTCCGGTTCTTCCTCCACCTCCGCTCCCATTTTGCGCAGCTCGGTGACCATGGCCCTGATCCGGTCGCACTCTTTTATTCGCAGGTGGGCGATGTTGTTAATGACCGTCGGGCCTTCGGCAAAGGCGGCGACCACGGCCAGGGTCGGCGCCACGTCCGGCATATTGCCCATGTCCGCTTCAATGCCCTGGAGTTGTTCGGGACCCTGCACTGTCAGTCCGGTCCCGGCCTGGTGTACCTGGCAGCCCATCCGCGCCAGCAGGGGGACCAGGCCGATATCGCCCTGCATTGAGGGGACCGGTATGTTGGTTACGGTCACCCGGCCGCCGGTGACGGCGGCCGCGGCCCAGAAGTAGGAGGCCCCCGAAGCATCGCCCTCGATGCGGTATTCCCGGCCGGTATAGACGCCCTGGGAAACGCGGAAAATCCCCAGGGACGGGGCCGCCTCGACCATGATGCCGAAATCGGCCATTACCGCAATCGTCATCAGCACATAGGGCTGGGACAGGATATCGCCCTGCACCTCGAGTTCCGCCGGTTTCGCGGCATAGGGTGCAACCAGGAGCAGGGATGAGAGATATTGACTGGATTTGCCTGCGGGCAGGACCGTCCGGCCGCCGGTCAGGCCGTCGGCCTCGATAGTGAGAGGCGGGCAGCCGTTATCCGCATCGCTGGTAATCCGCACGCCCCAGCCCTGCAGGGCCTTCATGAGCGGGGCGATCGGACGCTCGGCCATCCGCCGGTCCCCGGTGATGTGAAAACGGCCGTGACCGAGGGCGGCCACCGAGGTCAGAAAACGGGTCGCTGTCCCGTTGTTGCCCAGGTCAATGTCCCCGGCCGGCACCCGGATAAGACCGCCGCCGCCCTGGATCCGCCATTCGTTGCCGTCCCGGTCGTCAATGTCAATGCCCATGGCCCGCAGGGCGGCGATGGTATAGCTGGTGTCCTCGCTTGCCAGGGGGGCGGTCAAGGTCGACTTGCCCTTTGCCAGGGCCGCGGCAATGAGGGCCCGCTGGGTCAGGCTTTTGGAGCCCGGTACTTCGATGGCCGTATTGATGCCGCTGACAGGAATAATTTGTATCATATCAGATCGTGATCACTGTATTGTTTTGAGACGTTTGGCTAAAATGTCCCGCATGACGCCGATCGGAGCAGGCCGGCCGGTCCACAATTCAAACTGGGCCGCACCCTGGTACAAGAGCATTGCCAGGCCGTCGACCACCCGGCAGCCGCTGGCGGCCGCCTCCCGCAGCAGGCGGGTGGCCACCGGCGCGTAAACGATATCCATGACTGCGGCAAAGTTGTGCAGAAATTCTTTTGGCACCGGGGTGTTCTCCGGCTTCGGGGTCATGCCGACCGACGTGGCGTTGATCAGGGCATCGGCCTTGAGCCGCCCAAGCTCTTCCAGTCGATAAAACCGGCAGTCCAGGCGGCCGGCGAGGCGCTCTCCTTTTGCCACTGTTCGATTGGTCACCATGACCTCGGCCCCGGCTTCCTTGAGGCCGAAACCGATGGCGCGGGCGGCACCGCCCGCACCGATGATCAGGACCCGGCTGCCCTTTAACTCCAGCTTTTCCGCCAGGGCCCGGTTGGCGCCGATCCAGTCCGTGTTATAGCCGGAGATAGCGGGGGACCGGCCGTCGGCCTGTTGTTTTATCACCAGGGTATTCACCGCCCCGATCCTGGCCGCCACGGGATCGACATGATCAACCAGCGGCAGGATGTCCTCCTTGTACGGAATGGTGACGCTGGCGCCGCGAAACCCCAGGGCGCGTATGCCGGCAATCCCGTCCCTGAGGTTCGTCGTCGGCAGGGGGACATAGATGTTGTTCAGGCCGAGAGCATGAAAGGCGGCATTGTGCATCTCCGGACTCAGCGAGTGGTGGACGGGATTGCCGATAATGCCGAAGGTCGCGGTCTCGCCGTTTACGTTTATGGTCCTGTTGTCGTCAGCCATGGTCATAGTTCATCAAAAAAAAGGTTTACCCGCAGCTGTTGGTTTTCACTATTCTTGCCTTTAACCTGTAAACCGCCACAGGTGCCACAGATTTACGTAGTCGCTTCCGTTCGTTATAGCCACTCTATGCGGACGGAAGCGACCGCGTGAAGATGGGGTGCCTGTGGCGGTTTAGCCGCAGCTCAGGCGATGTCCATTGCAATATCGCAGGCCGGGGCGGAATGGGTCAGGCGGCCGACCGAGATGATGTCCACTCCGGTGGCGGCGATGTCGCGCACCGTATCAAGATCCACCCCGCCCGAGGCCTCGACCAGGGCCCGGCCGTTGATGAGCTTGACCGCCTCCCGCATGGCCGCCGGTTCCATGTTGTCGAGCATGATAATATCGACCCCGCTTGCCAGGCATTCACGGACCTGGGCCTGGTCTTCCGCTTCCACCTCGATGCGGATGGTGTGCGGGACCGTGGCGCGAACCCGCTCCACCGCGGCCCGGATGGAACCGCAGGCCGCGAGGTGATTGTCTTTTATGAGTACTCCGTCCGCCAGGTTGAAGCGATGGTTATGGCCGCCGCCCACCCTGACTGCATACTTTTCCAGCATTCGCAGGCCCGGCGTGGTCTTGCGGGTATCCACGATCCGCACATTCAGCCCCGCCACCCGGTCCACGTATTTTCGGGTCAGGGTGGCGATGCCGCAGAGCCGCTGGACCAGGTTGAGCGCCACCCGTTCAGCCCGCAGCAGGTCGCCGACCGGCCCGCTTATTTTCAGCAGGGTGGCGCCGGGTTCCGCCTGCCGGCCGTCATCCAGGGCCTGTTTAATGACAATATCTCTGTTCAGAAGCTGGAAAACCCGGCCGGCCACCAGGGCCATGCCGGCGGCAACCAGCGGTTCCTTGGCGATAAAAACCGCATCCCCCTGCCGGTCACCGGTAAAAATGGGGTCGGTGGTGATGTCGCCGTGGCCGAGATCCTCGGCCAGGAAACGGCGGATCTGTCTATCCAGGAGCAGGGTATCCATTACAGCAATTTTTTCATCCTTGCGCTTGATTCCGCGTTTTTCTCCAGGCGGGCCAGGAGTTCCGCTTCCTTGGAGCGTTCTTTCTCGACCACCTCGGCCGGGGCGTTCCGCAAAAATTTCTCATTGCCGAGTTTGGCGCGCACCTGTTTCAGGTTTTTGGCCAGTTTGCCGCGTTCCCGCTCCAGCTTGGCCAACTCGCCCTCGGCATCGATCAGGCCCCGGAGCGGCACGAAAACTTCGATCCCCTGGACGAGACAATGACCGGCGTCATCCGGGACCGTCCCGGCTGCCAGGATGTGCAGGTTTTTGGTCCGGGTCATGGCCCGGATGGCCCCGGCAAATTGTTCGATCAGCTCCCGCCCGGCCGCGTCGGCGCACAGCAGGGTGGTGTCGATCAGGGCCGTGGGGTGGAGTTCCGCCTCGCTGCGGATGGCGCGGATGCCGGAGATGAGCCCCATCAGCAGTTCCATGGCCGTCTCGGCCGCTTCGTCATGCCAGGCCGGCACCTCTGCCGGAAAGGGCTCGGTCATGATGGTTGACCGCTCGCCGGGCAGGACGCTCCATATTTCCTCGGTGACAAAAGGGGTGATCGGATGGAGCAGCTTGAGGATATTTTCCAGTACCGCCAGGAGAACGCCGCGGGCCTGGTCCCGGGCCATCTCGTCTTCGCCGTAGAGGTCGGCCTTGATCCACTCCAGGTACCAGTCACAGAATTCGTGCCAGGTAAACTGATAGATGTTGGCGGCCACCTCGTTGAAGTTGTAACCGTCAAGGGCCCGGCGCCCGGCCCGGATGGCGGCGTTGGTCCGGCTCAGTATCCAGCGGTGCGGCAGGTCAAGCCCGGCCGGATCGCCGGCGACCGCCGTGATGGCGGGATCGCAGTCCTTGATATGCATCTGGGCGAACCGGGCCGCGTTCCACAGCTTGTTGATAAAGTGCCGGTAGCCCTCGATCCGTTCCTCGTCCATCCGGATTTCCCGGCCCTGGGCGGCAAAGGCGGTCAGGGTGAAGCGGAAGGCATCGGTCCCGTATTTTTCGATCATCACCAGCGGATCAATGACGTTGCCGGTGGATTTGGACATCTTTTTGCCGAGCTTGTCCCGCACCAGGGCATGGAGGTAGACATCGTGAAAGGGCACCTCTTCCATGAAGTGGAGGCCCATCATGATCATCCGCGCCACCCAGAAAAAGAGGATGTCAAAGCTGGTAATGAGCACCGAAGTGGGATAAAAGATTTCCAGTTCCCGGGTCTTTTCCGGCCAGCCAAGGGTGGAAAAGGGCCAGAGGGCCGAGCTGAACCAGGTGTCGAGCACATCGCTTTCCTGGGTCAGGCTGCCGGAACCGCATTTGGGGCAGGTGTCCGGATCATTCTCGGCCACCACCATCTCCCCGCAGGCGTCGCAGGTCCAGGCCGGAATCCGGTGCCCCCACCAGATCTGCCGGGAAATGCACCAGTCGCGGATATTGTCCATCCAGGCATAAAAAGAATTGTACCAGGTGTTGGGAAAGATACGGATTCTGCCGTCCCGGACCGCCTGGACCGCCTTGTCGGCCAGGGGCCGGACAGAGACAAACCACTGTTTGGAGGTCATGGGCTCGACCACCGTGCCGCAGCGGTAGCACTTGCCCACCGCATGCCGGTAATCTTCGATTTTTTCGAGAAAACCCTGTTCCTGCAGGTCGGCCACGATTGCGGTCCGGCACTTGAAGCGGTCAAGGCCCGCATACTTGCCCGCGGCCTCGTTCATCACGCCGCGGTCATCCATAACCTTGCGGCGCTCCAGGTTATGGCGCAGGCCGATCTCGTAGTCGTCCCGGTCATGGGACGGGGTGACTTTCAGCGCCCCGGTGCCGAATTCCCGCTGGACGTGATGATCAAATATCACCGGGATGACGCGGTCGGTAAGCGGCAGCCGGATGCCCACCTTGTCGAGTCCCCGGTAACGCTCGTCATCGGGATGCACGGCCACGGCGGTATCGCCGAGCATGGTTTCCGGCCGGGTGGTGGCCACCACCACCTGGCCGCTGCCGTCGGCATAGGGATAGCGGAGGTAGTACAGTTTGCCGCTGGTGGGCTCGTGCTCCACCTCGTCATCGGCCAGGGCCGTGTGGCAGCGCGGGCACCAGTTGACGATATAGTCGCCCTTATAGATCAGTCCTTCGTTGTAGAGACGGACAAAGACCGTGCGCACGGCCCTGGACAGCCCCTCGTCCATGGTGAAGCGTTCCCGGTCCCAGTCGCAGGAAGCGCCCAGGCGTTTCAGCTGGTTGATGATGGTGCCGCCCTTTTCCCGGCGCCACGACCAGACCCGTTCGATGAACTGATCGCGCCCCAGGTCGTGCCGGGTTTTGTTCTCCGCGGCCAGTTGCCGTTCCACCACGTTCTGGGTGGCGATTCCGGCATGGTCCGTGCCCGGAACCCACAGGGTATTGTCGCCTTTCATCCGGTGATAGCGGATAAGGATGTCCTGCAGGGTGTTGTTCAGGGCATGGCCCACATGCAGGACGCCGGTTATGTTGGGCGGCGGAATAACGATGGAAAAGGAATCACGCCCCTCCTCCATCCGGGCGGCAAAGGTGTTGTGCTCCTGCCAGTATGCGTACCAGCGTTTTTCCACTTCGGTGAACTCGTAACCCTTCGGCAGGTCATTCTTTGAATTATTGTCCTCTGTTGTTGAATCGTTCATATATTGTTTTTCCGTCTTTTGCTTTCTTCCATTACAGCACGTTCCATGGTTTCGGTATAAAAATCTGGGTGTACAGGTTCAGGGCATAGTGGTCGGTCATGCCGGCGATAAAGTCGCAGACCTGCCGATGCGCCTTGCCCGGTGCCGTTGTCCGGCCGGCAAACTCCCCCGTTTCGTTGAGAGACGCGTTGCCGTTTGGAAACTCGTGCTCCAGAAAATATCCATACAACTCCCGGATGATTTTCTGCGCCTTGATGAATTCGTTATGGACCTGGTAATTGCGGTACACATTATTATATAAAAACAGGCGCAATTTGGTGATGGTCTCCTGCATCAGCTCGCTCAGGTGCATCTGGCCGTCGTCATTTTTCCGAGTCTCGGTCACCAGGTCCCGAACCATGGCGTCGATGCGCAGCGAGGGGCTGTCGCCCACAACGCTGCGCAGCTCGGCCGGCAGGTCCATCTCCTTGATCATCCCGGCCCGCAGGGCATCGTCCATATCGTGATTGACGTAGGCCATGATATCGGCGACCCGCACCACCTGGCCTTCCAGGGTCGCCGGCAGGTCGGATGTATTATGCGGCAGGATCTCGCCGTAGCCCTTGGAGTGCTTGACAATGCCGTTTCGCACCTCCCAGGTGAGGTTGAGTCCGTGGTGGTTGTTCTCCAGAAAATCAACCACCCGCAGGCTCTGCAGGTAATGTTTGAAGCCCCCGGGATGCAGGTTGTTCAAACTGAATTCCCCGGCATGGCCGAAAGGCGTATGCCCGAGATCATGACCAAGGGCGATGGCCTCGGTCAGGTATTCGTTGAAACTGAGGCAGACCGCAATGGTGCGGGCAATCTGCGAGACCTCCAGCACATGAGTCAGCCGGGTCCGGTAGTGGTCGCCGGTGGGCGCCAGAAAGACCTGCGTCTTGTGCTTGAGACGGCGAAAGGTCTTGGAGTGCAGAATCCGGTCACGGTCCCGCTGAAAGACCGTCCGCAGGTCGCAGTGATCCGGTTCGTCATGCAGACGGCCCCTGGACTTGCTGCTCAGGCAGGCCAATGGCGACAGGAACTGCCGTTCCCGCTCTTCCAGCTGTTGTCTGATTGTCGGACATGACATCTTTACAGACTCCTACTCAACCCGGCGTTATGCCCAACCTGCATCCGTGAGCGCCCGATAACGGATTCAGGAATAAATAATCTCGAAACATCCGGCCTGCGGTTATTTTTTTCGCCTGCCCTGGTCTCGAACAAAACTTGATCCCGAACCAAAAACCTGGTTTTCGGACGGACACCAACTCCCGCCGTTCTGCCTGATGGTTGGAATGTTCGGCACCTCTCTTAAGCCGTTATTATTAGCAATCCCGTCACTTACGGACAAGGGTTTTCTTTGTCAAAAGGAGAAAAAGCGTGATCGCTCACCTGAATCAGGGACCAGGCAGGAGGCCATAAAGACGGCCAGGTGGACGGCGCGGACCGGGGCATGCCTGGCGGCCAGACCCGTCTGCCACTGCATGAGGCAGCCGGAACAGGTGGTGACGACGATATCCGGGCCGGTTGCCAGGGCCGATTCACAGGCCGTGGCGAAAATCTGGTCGGCCAGGTCCGGGTAACCCAGGTGGAAAAGCCCGCCCTGGCCGCAGCAGTGCGGGCCGTCATCCGGCTCGAACCGCCGGCAGTCGGCGACCAGGTCAAGGAGCCGGCGCGGCGCTTCCCGGCCTTCCCCGGTAAAACGCAGGTGACAGGGATCGTGATAGAAGAGCCGGGCCGTCTCCTGGGCCGCGAATTTGAGGTTTTCCGTTTTTTCAAGGAAAAACGAGGAAAATTCCCGTACCCGCGCCCTGAAAGACCGGGCTTTTTCGCGCCAGCCGGGATCATCCGCGAAGAGATCCGGATAGGTCTCCAGGTGTGATGAACAGGAGGCGCAGGAGGTGATTATGGGGCCGGTCGTGCCGGCAAAGGCGGCAATGTTTTGCCGGGCCAGCTGCCGGGCCTCATCCGGCCGGCCGGCGGCCCAGGCGGCCAGGCCGCAGCAGCGCTGACCTGGTGGCGCATGAAGGTCGCCGCCGGTTGCGTGCCGGGCCAGCTTTGCCGTCGCCCCGGCAACCGAGGGCTGCAGGTAGCGGGCCAGGCAGCCGGTGAAGTAGAGCGGCCCGGCAACGGATTCCCCGGCCGGCCGCGCCGGGGAGTCTGCCGGCTCCGCGCTCCGAGCCGCCCCGGGCCGTTGTTCCAGGAGGCCGAGTTTCAGGCGCAGACCGCTGTCGGCGGGCAGGGCATTTATCTGCCGCAGGCCGACCCCGAGGCGGACCAGGCCCTGCAACAGGCCGGGGCTGGCCAGGGCCTTGCGGGCCAGCACCTTGCGCAGGCCGTGCCGGCCGTAAAAGGCGGGAAAACGGCTCCGCGCCCTGGTCGTCAGGGCCAGGATGGGCAGGTCCCGCGGGCAGACCGCTTCACAGGCGCCGCAGAGGAGACAGCGGGCAAAGATATCCTGGTAAAGGGCGGACGGGGCCTCGGCCAGCCCGGTGCCGAGCAAATGCAGCTTTCCCCTGGCGGTTGCGGATTCACGGCCGGTTACGCGGTAGACGGGACAGACCACGGTGCAGCTGCCGCACCGGGCGCATTCGGGTTGCCGGGGGGTGACATTTGCGGGCCGGTCTCCGGCCTCCCGGCTCACGGCTGCCAGAGGAGATAGGCCTTGATGAACTGGTCAAGCCGGCCGTCGAGTACGGCATCCACGTTGCCCTCTTCGTGACCGGTACGGTGATCCTTGATCAGCCGGTAGGGCTGCAACACGTAAGAGCGGATCTGGCTGCCCCAGCCGATGTCCTTTTTGTCGCCATGCAGTGTCTCCTGCACTCGTTCCTGCTCCTCTTTTTCCCTTTCGTAGAGCCGGGCGGTGAGCATCTTCATGGCGATATCCTTGTTCCGGTGCTGGGAGCGCTCATTCTGGCACTGAACCACGATGCCGGTGGGCAGGTGGGTCAGGCGGATGGCCGAGTCGGTCTTGTTGACGTGCTGGCCGCCGGCGCCGCTGGCCCGGTAGGTGTCGACCCGCAGGTCCTTTTCGTTGATATCGATTTTTATGGTATCGTCAAGCTCGGGCAGGACCATGACCGAGGCAAACGAGGTGTGCCGCCGGCCGCTGGCGTCAAAGGGCGAGATGCGGACCAGCCGGTGAATGCCCATCTCGGAACGCAGGTATCCATAGGCATAACGGCCCTTGACCATGATCGTCACACTTTTGGTCCCGGCCTCATCGCCGGGCAGGAGGTCGAGGATGTCGGTCGTAAAACCCTTTTCTTCGGCCCAGCGCAGATACATGCGCAACAGCATCCCCACCCAGTCCTGGGCCTCGGTGCCGCCCGCCCCGGCATGAACCGTCAGCATGGCATTGGCGCTGTCATGCTCGCCGCTGAACATGCACTGCAGTTCGACCAGGTCAATACGCTGCCGCAGGTCTTCGAGGCTGGCCGCCACCTCCTGCTGGGTCTCGACGTCCTGCTCTTCAATCGCCATGTCCAGGAGCATGCCCGCCTCTTCCAGATCGGTAAAATTCTTTTCCCAGATCCCGATCACGTCCTGCAGCTGGCCCAGCTCTTTCTGGACCTTCTTGGCCTGGTCCTGGTCGTTCCAGAAATTCGGCAGCAGGGACATTTTTTCCAGGCGTTCTACATCCTGTTTTTTGCCGGCCAGGTCAAAGATGCTCCTTAAGGGCCAGCATCCGGCCCTTGAGATCAAGAAGGTGCTGTTTGGATTCCGACGCTTCGGTGACTTCCGCCATATTGTCTGTCCTCGTTATAGATAAAGAAAAGTAAAAAATTGAGATAAAAGGCTAAAAAACGGTCATTGTAAAGGATATATATTAAACAGTTTATGGAGAAGACTCAAGAGGCATGCGTGGAAATTTTCATCCTGAATCCGTGACGGCTTGAGGTGATATTCCAGGCAATATGTGGAATTTGTTGCCTTATTGACGAATAAATGCATTTTATACTCTTCACCGCGCCGCCCTGCGGTCCGCCCGATAACGGCACAGCTGCTGCGTTGGCAACTCGTTGATATCACACCAGGATAATCAACATCGTTGCCGTCTTGCATCTGCACCATTCTCGAACGCTCATGGATTCAGGTTCATGCCGACGGTTTTCAGGAACCGGTTTCGGCGGCGGCGGAAGAAAAACAGCAGGGGGATCAGTACCAGGCAGGCCGGGCCGAAGCGATAGCCGAAACGGACAAATATTGTTTTTTCTTCCAGTAACGGCACGTTGGCGGTGATGGTAAGCGGCTGGAAAAGGGGTGACTGGTCCAGGATGCGGCCGGATGGAGAGACAAAGCCGCTGACGCCGGTATTGGCGGCCCGCACCAGGCTGCGCCGGGTCTCGACCGCCCGGAAGACCGTCATGGCAAACGACTGGTGCGGGGCGCTGGAATTACCGTACCACGCATCATTGGTCAGGTTGACCAGCAGGTTGGCCCCGGCTGCGGCCTCCTGCCGGGCGAGGTCCGGGAAAATCGACTCGAAACAGATAAGTACCCCCAGCTTCAGGGGGCCGGCCGGCAATGGCAGGAAGGAATGGCCCGGAGTGAAATCACCCACGTTTTTCACCAGGGGTTTGAGAAAAGGGAGATATTTTCGCCAGGGGACATACTCGCCGAAGGGAACAAGGTGCTGCTTGTCATAGCGGCCGGCCAGCCGGCCCGAAGGATTGATGAGCAGGGCGCTGTTGAAATAACTGACCGTGCGCCCGGCGCCGGGCCGCCGGTTCTTGATAGTGAAAAACGGCGCCCCGGTCAGGAGCCAGATTTTGTTCCGGGCCGCCAGTTCGGTCACCCGGTAGAACAGGGTGTCCTGCTGGGGGAAGAAGGGCAGCGCGGTTTCCGGCCAGACGACCAGGTCGGGCCGTTTGCCGGCAATGGCCAGGGCGGACAGCCGGTCATACCGGGTAGTGGTTGATTTTTCCCGGCCCGGTGTCCATTTTTCGTCCTGGGGGATACTGCCCTGGACCACGGTGACCCGTGTCTGCGGCGCTGCGGCCGCCAGGGCGGAGATGTGCCGGTAACGGAGGATGGAATAGCCGCCCGCCAGCACGAGAAAACAGCAGGACGCGGCCGCCAGCCGCCGGCTGGTATGGCTCAGACGGAGAGGGGCATGGTGGCTGGAGTACTCTATTGCCCAGAGCGCCAGCACGTTGACCAGCACGAGGCAGAAGGTAACCAGGCCGTGACCGCCAAGGTCGGCGACCTGGATTAAAACGGGCCGGGAGTAGAGGCCGTAGCCAAGGTCCATCCAGGGGAAACCCGTCAACAGGTGGCCGCGCAGCCAGTCCAGGCCGACCCAGAGGATCGGGGCGACAAAAATCATGGCAGATACCGGGCCTTGTCCGGACCGGTATCTGCCGGCAAGGAAACTGAAGAGTCCGGCAAAGAGGGCCATGTACAGGCTCATGTACAGCGACAACAGCAGCAGGGCGGGGACGGATATCCACAGCGGCAGGCCGCCGTAACGGCCGAGGACGATAACGATCCAGTACATCATGCCCAGGTGGTAGATCAGGCCGGTGACCAGGCCGAGCATGGCGCTGCGGCCCGGCCGTTGATACATGGCGGAGTGCAGGAGCGGCACCAGGGCGATAAAGAGAAGCGGCCACCAGCCGGCCGGGTCGGGCATGGCCAGCACCAGCAGCAAGGCGGTGGCCAGGGCGGCCGGCAGCGGGTGGCCGCTGCGGCGAATCGGTCCGGAGTGCGGCTGCATCATTGACTTTTTCTGATGCGCACCGATTTGATCCGGCGCTGGTCCGCCGCCAGGACCTTGAACTCCAGGGTTCCCACGGTGACCGCGGTGCCCTTGCGCGGTACTCGTCCCAGTTGATGGATAATAAGTCCGCCCACCGATTCGTAAGGCCCCTCGGGCAGCTTGAGTTTGAAGTGGGCCTCGACCTCCTCGATGTCAATCTTGGCATCGACAATGATGGTGCGTTTGTCCACCACCCGCAGTTCCGATTCCTCCTGGTCGTGTTCATCGTCGATCTCGCCGACGATTTCCTCGATCACGTCCTCCAGGGTAACCAGGCCCCGTACCCCGCCGAATTCATCCGTGACAATGGCCATGTGCGTTTTGCCGGCCTGGAAATCACGGAGCAGATCGACGATTGGTTTGCTTTCGGAAATGAACACGGGCGGGTTGAGGAATTCGTGCAGATCGATAGATTCGTCCGGTTTCATTGCGCAGATCCGCAGCAGGTCCTTGGCGTGCAGGATACCGATGATATGATCCTGGTTCTGGCGGTAAATGGGAATCCTGGTATATCCTTCCTCGGTGATCAGACGGATCAGTTCTTCAACCGAGGTGTCCTCGGACGCGCAGACCATTTCCGCCGAAGGCGTCATGATCTCCGAGGCCACCGTGTCCTGGAAGTCAAAGATCCTGCTGATCAGCTTTTCTTCGTGCCTGCTGATCAGGCCCTGGTCCTCGCCTTCTTCCAGCAACTCCTGGATTTCCTGCTCCAGCTCTTGCGCCGTGTCGGGCGTGTGGTTAATATGTAGCAACATGCTCAATCGCTCCCAGATATTTTTTTTCTGGTTGCCATCGGGCGGTTCGGGTTCCGTTGAATTATTTTCCCTGCTCACTTGATATTCACTCTTTTGAAAAATGTTACTTTAAGTTTATCTCTATTGGAAGTACGGGCAAAGTCAAGATAAAATTGTGATTACCGCCAAAACCGGCAGTGTTCCCGCACTCCCCCGTTATGGCGGGCGTCCGGGTGCATGATCGGTCAGGGACCGTTTTGTCGCGACGTTCTCCTGCCCCTCTTTCACTTTCTATCTTTTAAAGTCGTTGCAGGTAGAGTAAAGTAATCAAGTTAAAATAGGAAGAATTCCGTCGTGGTCCCGTGCAACCAGTCGAGACGGCCGCCATTTCAAGCGGTTCCAGGCAACCCCGGGATCAAGTCGGTTTTTTTTTACGGAATAAAAACCTGGATCCGTGAGCGTTCGAGAATGGTGCAGATGCAGATAGCGAGCCTGCGAGACCTTCGAGGCGGCAACGATGTTGATTATCCTGGTGCGATATCAACGAGTTGCCAACGCAGCAGCTGTGCCGTTATCGGGCGCCCCGCAGGGCGGCGCGGTGAAGGCAATAAAATGAGTTTGTTGAAAAAAATTCAATAAATTTCATATGTTGCATGAAGTGTCATCTCAAGCCGTCACGGATCCAGGAAAAAATTAGAGGTTATGTGTGCAGGGCAAAGTACTGATCGCCAACCGCGGAGAAATTGCCATTCGGATCATGGAGGCCTGCAAGGATCTGGGGCTTGATTATGTGGTTGTGTATACCGATGCCGACCGGGACTCGGAACATGTGCGGCGTAACCGGACCGAGGGGCCTGGGCACAACGCCTGGCGCATCACCAGTTATACCGATCCCAACGATATCCTGGCCGTGGCGGATCATACCCTCTGTACGGCCATTCATCCTGGGTACGGCTTTTTCTCGGAAGATTACCGTTTTGCCCGCCGGGTGACCATCCGCGACCGGCCTCTGGTCTTTATCGGGCCGAGCTGGGAGGTCATCAAGAAACTCGGCGACAAAATCAACACCAAACGGATTGCCAACAAACTGGGCATCCCGACCATCCCCGGCACTGACAGCCCTATTTACAATGAGATGGAAGCCGAGGAAATGGCCCAGCATCTCTTTGACGTTCAGGCCGAGCAGGGCGCCCCGCCGGCCATCCTGGTCAAGGCGGCGGCAGGCGGCGGCGGCATGGGCATTGAAGAGGTCTCCCGCATCGAACAGTTCCGGCGGGTCTATCGCCAGGTCCAGCACTATGCCAAACGGCAGTTCGGCGACGGCGGCGTCTTGATCGAACAGCTCCTGCGGGATTTCAACCACCTGGAGGTGCAGCTCCTCTGTTCCCGGCATGACGAGCGGCTGCACTTCAATTCCCGCAACTGCACCATCCAGTCCACTGGCCGTCAGAAGCGAATCGAGGCGGCGCCCGGTCTTGACGACTCCTGTTTTGTTTATGACTTTGATACCCGCCCCCTGTTGCAGCAGATCGTGGACTATTCACTGAAGCTGGCCGCCCATGTCCACTATGATAACGTGGGGACCTGGGAGTGGATTGTCAGCCGCAGCGGTCAGGCCTACCTGCTGGAGGTCAACACCCGCATCCAGGTGGAAAACGACGTGTCGGCCCGGATCAGTTATCTGCAGGGGAAACATCCGAACCTGATTCGGGAGCAGATACGCCTGGCGCTCGGCGAACGTATCGGCTACAAACAGGACGACATTGAATTCAAAGGCGCCAGTATCGAACTGCGGATCGTGGCTGAAAATACCAGTCGTAACTTTGCGCCCTGGATCGGCACCATTACCAGGTTCGACATGCCCCAGTTCGAATGGTCGGCGGTCTACACCCATGTGCCGTCCGACCGGCCCTATCCCATCCCCAGTGAATACGATCCCAACCTGGCCCTGGCGCTGGTCTGGGGTGAAACCATGGACCAGGCCAAGAAACGGGCCCTGGAATTTATCGACCAGACGATTATTGAAGGTCAGGACAGCTCCGGCGAAGGAATTATTACCAATCTCGACTATCTCCGGAGTCACCTCGATCGGTTGTTGACTTTTTAAATAAACATTTATGAACGATTTTATTAAACGACTTCAGAAGGTCGAGCAGCGAATCGGCTATCTCGTCCATATCAAGAATACGAACAGCTGGGGCAACCTGTCGAGCTTTCAGGCCGACTGCGAGCACCTGAAAAACGCGATGTTCGACATGAGCCGTGAAAGGCTGGCGGCCGATCTGGACAAGATCGAAACCGGCATCGCCTTTCTCGAAAAGCGCTGCGAGGAAGGCCTGACCCCCATGGAGCGGGTGCGCATCGTCCGCAGTCCCCTGCGTTTCTCCCTGAAAGACATCCTCGAAAACGTGTACGAAGAATACACCGAACTCGGCGGCGAAGGCGAGTTCAACATCGACCCGGCCATGATGGTGGCCAAGGCGAATATCGTCAGACGCATCAAGAAAAAACCGTACACCTCTTCCGTCATGGTCATCGGCCAGGAGACGGGACACGGCGAAGAGTTCCGCAACGGCGGCTCCTGTAAACCCTGGGGCAACGAAAAGGCCCTGCGCTACATGAAGGTTGCCGAGACCGAAGGCATTCCCATCCATTTTTTCATCTTCACCCCCGGTTCCTACCCGGTGGAAGAGTATCCCGGCGCCGCCCAGCAGATCGCCCGTAATCTGTATGCCATGACCAAACTGCGGGTTCCCATGATTTCGGTGATCTCCGAAGGGGGGTCGGGCGGGGCCGAGGCGGTCGGGCTCAGTGATTTCCGGATCATGTTTTCCGACGGCTATTACTCGGTGATTTCACCCGAAGGCGCGGCCGCCATCGAAGGCCGGGTCAAGGAGGGGTCCAGGGTGCCGCCGGAACTCATTGAAAACTGCGCCAACCAGCTGCACATAACGGCAGAGGACAACCTGCGGCTCGGCACCATAGACCGGATTATCAAGGAACCGCTTCTCGGCGCCAAGAGCGATGATTTCAGTTTTTTCAGCCTGGTCCGTTCCGAAATCATCAGGGCGACCGACGAGGTGGTCTTGATGACCAAGAGCGTCCGGGGATTCCGTTCTTACGAAGTCAAGAAGAAAAAGGCGGAAAATGTCGAGGAGGCGCCGCAGATCGATATTCCCTGGGACCTCAATCAGGGTGAAATCAAGCGGCTGCTTGCCCTACGTTCAAAAAAATATCGGTCAATGGCCATGACCGGCTTCGGGGGCCACGCCATGCCCGCGGAAAGCGTTGTCAAGTCCATCCAGAGGTCGGCGGAAAATCTCTACTACGTTTTTCGTTATGATGTCCTGAAAAATCAGCAGAAACAGGCGCAGAAGGTCATCAAGGAGGTCTCCGGCGAAGGTTCCGCCCTGATTCAGCGGGTCTCCTCGTCCCTGACCGCCGTCTCCGGCTTTATCCGGCGAACGGATAAAAAGAAAACCGTTGTTCAGCCGGTCCTGACGACAGCCGGCGGCACTCCGGACCCGATTGAGCTGACCGACACCTACACCAGCCCCCTGGCCAACGAAGACCGGACGGTCAGCTGCCCCAATTCCGAAAAATATGGCTGCAAGGATCTTTGGGTGCCGGACCTGTACGGTGAATTCTGCGGGGTCTGCGAGAATTGCGGGCATCATTTCCCCCTGGAATACCAGTGGTATCTGAAAAATATTTTTGACCCGAACTCCATCCGGGTCTTCAATAATGCCATATATTCCCGTAACCCTTTGCAGTACGAAGGCTTTAACGACCGCCTGCAGATGGCGAGAAGCAAGACCGGCATCGGTTGCGCCAATCTCACGTTTCACGCCAGGGTTTGCAATATCAACCTGGTCGTTTCCATGCTTTTCTCCGACTTCCGGAACGGCACGGTAGGTGCGGCCGAGGGCGAAAAGTTTGTTCAGGCCTGCGAAATAGCCAAACGCCGGAAACGGCCGCTGCTCGCCTATGTCCACACCACCGGCGGCATCCGTATCCAGGAGGGAACCCTGGGGGTCATCCAGATGCCTAAGTGCACCATGGCCGTGCGGGAGTATATCGATACCGGCGGCCTGTACATCGTGGTCTATGACAACAATTCATACGCGGGGCCGGTGGCCAGCTTTCTCGGCTGCTCGCCCTACCAGTTTGCCATTCGCTCCTGCCGCATCGGCTTTGCCGGTCAACGCGTTATCCGGGAAACTACGGGCATTGATATTCCGCCCGATTATCACAAGGCCAGAAACGCTCTCAAGCGCGGCCACATCCAGGGAATCTGGGACCGCCGCGAATTCCGGCGGAACCTGCACAAGGCCCTGCTGACCATGGGCAGCCCCAGCCTGTATTACAGGTAGCACTACATACATACAGGTAGCACTTGACGGGCAAATGATCCTATGCTAAGTAGAGTTTGTTTTTAAAAACATGCCTTTTGGGCCGTTAGCTCAGTTGGTAGAGCAGTTGACTCTTAATCAATTGGTCCGGAGTTCGAATCTCCGACGGCCCACCAGCAAAAACAGGGACTTAGATCGAATGGTCTGAGTCCCTTTTTTAATCACAGCGCCTCCGGTACCAATCCTGTACCAATTTTTTCAGGAGCGAACCCCGGCAAAAAAATGACAACCACAGCGGAGCGATTCCAAGGATGTTTGCTCGGGCTTGCTTGTGGTGACGCATTGGGAGCCTCTGTAGAATTTAAAAAAACGAGGAAGTTTTGAGCCTGTAACATGCATGCGTGGTGGTGGTAAGTTCAAGCTCGCAAAGGGGCAAGGGACAGATGCACGTCAATGGCCCTCTGCCTGGCAACAAACCTGCTTGACAAGGGCGGTTTTGATGCCTCGGATCAAGATGGCCCGATATTTCCAGTTGGCCAACACTACTCACGCCTGCCCACAGGCAGTGGTGCTGTCGAAAGCGCTATTCGGAGAGAGATTAATCTCCGCCTTAAAGGCGCCGGTATCTTCTGGACAGTAGAGATGGCGGAGGTTATGTTGTTTTTACGCACCAATTGCTCTGTGGTCGTTGGTCCATGGTTCTGGGTAATTTGTCAACAGCCCCCGAAAAATGTTCAAGCAGTTTTGGGCATCGATTGTCGATACTGCAGGCCTTAGGCAGGCTTGTTAAGTTGCGACAAAATGGGAATGCACCCCAGGAGATTGTTCACTCTCGGAATGGAGGATTCAAATGAGCAATACAGTAGGCACCTTCAGTTGATCAGTTGAAAAGCAGCTGAGAAAACAAAGTCTTGGATGC
Organism: bacterium BMS3Bbin14; assembly: GCA_002897615.1. Lineage (GTDB taxonomy): Bacteria > Desulfobacterota > Desulfobulbia > Desulfobulbales > Desulfobulbaceae > BMS3Abin13. The sequence continues at coordinate 23,886 of BDTX01000002.1, read as the reverse complement.
GGCAATCTTAACCCAAGGGTCACTTGCCGGGCCGGGATGTTTGAGGAAAAACGGGCGGCTATTCCCGGTCAAGTGTACCCGATTCGCTATTTTTAGTTTTCTCTACGACTTTCTCTACGACCTCAATGAGCTTGGCGACGCAATCAAGTGCTGTCTCTGCGTGGCTGGTGTAATTTGCGAAGGATTTCTTCCATGGGTCGTCAATTTCAGGAACGGCTATGATTATCGCCACCGACTTTCCGGCACCCACAAGTTCAGCACCACTTGGCAGATAGGGGGAGTATAGTTCCGTTAATTCGTCCAAGCGAGATGCCGCGCCAGAGAAAAACAGCTTCACGAAGCCAGCGGTTATCTGATGTGCTATGTACGAATTCTTCGGGAGGGACGACGGTCGAAAGGCTATCCACGTGCTTTGGGAGGGTCTCTGACGCGGCTGTTCCATTGCAACCTGCAAGAACCGTTCTGAGGCAAATGCGTAATAGTCCTCTGCGAACTTCGTCAGCCCCTGGTCAGTTTTAGGCTGATATCCCCGACGGTTCTGTTCGATACCTTCCTGAACTACCTGCGCCTTGTGAGCAAAGCGGCAATCGACGGTACGACGCGAAAGGAAGAATGCCATAATTTCCTCATACGAAATCTCTGCATCATATTGTTCCGTATGTTTTGTGGACTTGAGATACTTTTCTGGGGCCACAACACAGGTTCTAAAATCATCCCACAGCCCCTGCTCCTGACCGATGAAACCACGTTCACGGTAACGTGTACCTTGGTTGGGTTGGGGCGGTGCATCAATTTTATTTTCAATAAGCACGGCGGCTCTACCGTCGGTTTCGTTGGAGAAAAGGAAAACCATATCCGATTCGCCAAGTTTTGGATCACTGACAGAGTGCCAAGCACCAATACGTCCTTTGTACGTTGGTTGTGCATATACCCGCGATGCGAGCCACTCACGGAACTGCGCCGAGGATTCAAGCTCTTCTACCAATAGCATATCGATGTCACGTTCTGAAACCGACTGAAGACACTTCAACTCAATCATTGTAGTTTCCTTTACGTTGGCGTTCACGCGCGCGGTTTTCCGCGTCGCTGTGCAACGCTCTTGTTCGGTAACCGTTCACCTGCACCCCATCTTTGTTCGTTTCGCCCTCCTCAGGTACAGGGAGTACACCTCGGAGGGCGAAACGAACAAATCCGGGGCACATCTGAACGGTTACAGTTACGAGTTGAGGGTAGTTTATTGCCTCTGGTGAACGGTTACCTTGTTCGGCCTGTCATTCTCCTGCTGGATGGTCTATAATTATCATACAAAAAGATACTATGGGCATAAAAATTTTTCCAACAGGTAGTGTATGACTGTCGAACAAGCAAATCCCGAAGTACCTGCTCTCAATAAGCGGGAACAAAACCGCCTCCTGCACTTTGAGGACTGTGCTTCTGCCATTGACCAGCTCTTTCAAACGGCGCTCAAAGAAAAAGGATCCTCTGCCTTTGACGACTTCTGGAATTTTACCCGGCAGTTCAATCATCTGTCGGTTTATAATGCCATGCTGGTCATGGTCCAGCGCCCGGGCGCCACGGCAGTGGGTACCAGAAGACAGTGGCAGCGCGTTGATCGTTATGTGCAACCCGATGCTGTACCTATTGTGATCCTGCAACCGTTTGGGCCTGTCCTGTTTGTATTTGAATATGGTGATACTGGGGGCAAACCGGTTCCCGCCGAAAAAATGAGCTCTCTCTTTGCAAGCGGTATTGTGCTGGACAGGCGGTGGAAGAATACAACAAAGGCGGCAGAGAAATACAACGTGGTAATAGAAGAAAGTAAGCAGCAGGGCATGGCACTTGCCGGTACTGCTGCAAGGTTGACTAATTTTCCCAGTACTGAAACAGGAAAAAATAAATGCCGCTTCAGAGTGAGGCTTAATGCCAATCACGACCTGCCTACCCGTTTTGCCACCCTGGCCCATGAGCTGGGGCATATCTATTGCGGTCATATTGGCGCGGACAGCAAGGGACGCTGGCCCAACCGCTGCCACCTGACAACTGAAACACGAGAGCTCGAAGCGGAGGCCGTTGCCTGGCTCGTCTGTCAGCGCAACGGGATTTCCACCCGGTCAAAAGATTACCTGAGCAGCCTCATAGACAAGGCAGACAAACAGAACGTGAGCATGTATGCCATTTTTGATGCTGCAAACCGGGTGGAATCAAGGACAGCTCCGAAAAAGACCTTATTCGCCACTCCTTGATGCGAAGAGTTTCTGGCGTCGGTGAAAAATCATTTCATAAAAAATGACATGCATCCTTTGACAAACCTTGTTAATTTACGAATAATACAAAGAGATAATTAAGGATAATTTTAACGGTACGAGGTGTTGTCAGGGGTAAAGATAATCTGCCTTTCTTTGAATTGAACTTCCATGACGTACCCTCCGTTCAGGGTAGAACCGTTGAGTAAAGATGCAGGGGCGGGCGGCAAACGGTACCGCTTTTCGATGATCAGTCTATCCCCTGCAAAGGGTGATTTATGCCAGCAGTGCCTCGGGATGCCGATCTGCAACTCTGAGCAATGCCTGTGCCGGTCCCTTTGGTGTTCGCCGCCCCTGTTCCCACTCCTGGAGAGTGCGGACGCTCACCCCGAGCAAACCGGCAAAGGCTGACTGGCTCAATCCTGTTTTAGCACGAATAGTTTTCACGTCTGACGGAAAAACGACCGTTGTTCGCTGGCCTTGTCCGTTTTTTATGGCGTCGATGCCTTCAAGCAACTCGTTGCCGATGTCTCTTTTCATTGTTCCATTGCCTCTTTTAACTTTTTCAGGATATGCGCCGGAATATTTTCTGCCTCGTTTTTGGCATATATGGTCAGCAGCCATATTTCCCCTTCTTCCCGCTGCCAGTAATAAATAATCCGAGTACCGCCACGTTTTCCCCGCCCCTTGACTGCCCAGCGGATTTTTCGTAGTCCTCCACTTCCGGGGATTATTTTCCCCTGTTCAGGTCTTGCGGCCAGGGTCCATTGAAAAGCCGCATATTCATCTTCCTCAAGATAATCGTATATCAATTTGGAAAAAATCGGTGCCTCGACAAATGTTATACTTTTACTATACGGCTTTGACGTATTGCTTGCCATGCTTTTCTGTTCCTTGTTAAATATTTCCCCGTACAGGGAAGGGGCGCATCTGACTGACTTGTCTTGTACTCAGGAACCGGGCCAGTACCGCCGCACGATTCAAGTGGTGGCGGCCTCTTCTCTGTTTTGTATTCCATGGTTATCCTATAGCCATAACCTTCGCGCTATTATGATCTGTAGCGTCATCCAGAGCAGCAGCTGCGTTCTTAAACTGTTCAGGGCAAAGGTGACTGTATCTCTCTGTCAGGGCAATAGTGCGGTGTCCCATGATCTTTTGAACAGTAAGCAACGGGATCCCCGCTTGAACAAGCCAGCTTGCGCATGTGTGACGACATGAATGGAATGTTAGCTTTTGCCGACGGTCTTGGATACCATCATTGAAACCGAGTGCCTTGATAGTACGATCAAAGGTTTTGCTGATCTGCTTGCGCGGCTTGCCGTTCTTGCCCGGAAAAACGAGGTCTGATTTCTTCCCCGGCAGCATGCTGCTGAACATTTCTTTTACGGCATTCGGCATGTGTACGGTTCTGGTTTTGCCCGACTTGGTATCCAGCAAGGTAACAAGCCCGTGTACCTGCTCTCCGGCCGGCTGGCAAACTCGAAGTTTAGAGCGGCCCGGCAGGAAAAATGTTGTACTTGCCTTGACTGCCGGTCTTGATAGACCTATATAATAAAATATGAGAAACAGTACTATTATTGTAACCGTTCACCAGAGGCAATAAACTACCCTCAACTCGTAACTGTAACTGTTCAGATGTGCCCCGGATTTGTTCGTTTCGCCCTCCGAGGTGTACTCCCTGTACCTGAGGAGGGCGAAGCGGACAAAGATGGGGTGCAGGTGAACGGTTACCTATTATTGACACGAGATAAAGCCAAACCTGTCGCGAGGCAGGGGCGGAAAACCACGGGTCTTTAAAAGATAGCCGGGTTGCCTTGGGCCATGAGGCGGCCCGGCTTTTTTATGACCGCTATTTTTTCTATCGGTTGTCGGCCAAGGCGGTTGATGCGAAAAAATCGATCCTGATCAGGCCCCTGATTGTCGAATCGGGGGGATGACTTGTTCTTTCATCATCGTTCTTCCCGGAGAAGAGCGGTTGGCATCAACGTTGTTTCAATTTCAATTCAATGGAGGTGTTATCATGTGGGAAGTCGTGGTCGACAAAGACAAGTGTACCGGTGATGAAGAATGTGTAAATGCCTGTCCGGCCCAAGTGTTTGAAATGGTTGACGGTAAATCCGATCCTGTGAACATGGACGAATGCCTGGGGTGTGAAACCTGTGTCGAGGTTTGCCCCGAGGGCGCTATTACGGTTACCGAGGTCTAGAGCCGGGGGGGCCGCAGCCCTGTTGGCGGTACCTGCCAAACCTGTTTGCCGGATTGCTTTTTACCCGGGCCGTTCGGCGCCAGGCAGGCTGGGTTGAACAGTCATCTGAAAATAAAGAGAAGATGAGGCGGAATATGACCAGGCAACGTTCTTTTGCCAAAATTGAGAAACAATTGTTGCCAAAGTTTAGAAACAACATCAGCACGGCGGAATCCACTGAGGATGTGAAGAAGTTCTTTGTCTATGTCATGCAGGATTTTTTCAATCAGGTCTTTGCCGGGAAGCTGGACCTGGCCTATGATGACATCAAACTCCAACCGGATCAGACCCCTCCTTTTGTTTTAAATGAGCAGGTGCGGAGCCGGGAGGATTTTGCCTCGGAGTGGAATGCCTCGGATTTGCCCCGGGTGATGACCAGTTTTGCTGAATTGGCAGTGAATCGCTATAAACATCTGGCAAAGAATCCGGAGAAAACAGAGGCAAAAATCAGAATGTAACGTTGTTGCCCGCGGCAGGAGTGTGCAATGTTCGAAGACAGGGAGGATGCCGGCCGGCGGCTTGCCGAGGCTTTGCGGCAATATAAAAATACGCCGGCGATCGTGCTGGCGATTCCCAGGGGCGGCGTCGAGATCGGCTACCAGGTTGCCAAGGGCCTTGATGTCGATTTTTCTCTCCTGGTTTCGAGGAAGCTGCCCTTTCCGGATAATCCGGAATCGGGATTCGGGGCGATTGCCGAGGACGGCAGTGTCTTTATTCATCGGGAGGCGGCGCAGGGAATTCCTCCGGCAATCATTGATGCGATAATCGAATACCAGAAAGAAGAGATTGAGCGCCGAATAAAGGTGTTGAGAAATAATCAACCCCTGCCCGAACTCGGCCACAGGACGGTGATCCTGGTGGACGATGGTATCGCCATGGGATCAACGATGCGGGCGGCTATAAAACTGTGCCGGGCGAAAAAAGTGGAACGGATTATCGTCGCGGCGCCGGTTGCCGGCGAGAGGGTGGTCCGGGAGATGCAAGGCCTGGTGGAACAAATAATCATTTTGGCAATACCGAGGTTTTTTTACGCAGTAGCGCAGGTTTACAGGAACTGGCGTGATGTGTCCGACCAGGAGGTACTGGAAATTATGAAAAAGTGGAAAGAAGAATCAGGGGGCAAGGGGCGCTAGAGAGCGAACCCGTGACCTGAATCCGTGAGCGTTCGAGAACGGTGCAGATGCAAGGCGGCAACGATGTTGATTATCCTGGTGTGATATCAACGAGTTGCTAACGCAGCAGATGCGCCGTTATCGGGCGCCCCGCAGGGCGGCGTGGTGAAGACCAAAAAAGGCGTTTATTTGGCGATAATGCAATAAATTCCATATATTGTATGGAACATCACCGCAAGCCGTCACGGATTCAGGCGTGAGAGCTGGAGCAGAGACGCTGGCTGGAGAGAGCCGGACTCCAGGCGTTGACGGTGACATTGCAACGCGTATCCTCGGTATTTTCACATCATAGGGGTAGAGATATGAAAGAGGCGATGTTTTACCAGCAAGGGAAGGGGGCCGAGGTTATCTGCGGCCTGTGCAGTCATCGTTGTCACATCAAGGAGGGCCGGCGGGGCATCTGCGGCGTGCGGGAAAACAGGGAGGGCAAGCTCTACACCCTGGTTTACGGCCAGCTGGTTTCCGAACACGTCGATCCGATCGAAAAAAAGCCGCTGTTTCACCTCCTGCCCGGCAGTCAGTCCTTTTCCATTTCCACAGTTGGCTGCAATTTCCGTTGTCTTCACTGCCAGAATTACCAGATCTCCCAGTATCCTCATCTCCAGGGCGGTCAGATAACCGGCCGGGAAAAAAGCGCCGAGTCGGTGGTTGATGATGCCGTGGGCAGTGGTTGCGCAAGTATCAGCTACACCTATGTCGAGCCGACAATTTTTTATGAATTCGCCTATGACTGCGCGGTCCTGGCCCATAAGCGGCAGCTGAAGAATGTCTTTGTCAGTAACGGCTACATGACGCCGGAGGTCGCCCGGCACCTGGCACCGGTCCTGGACGGCATCAATATCGATATCAAGGCCTTTACCGACGATTTTTACAAGAAGGTATGCAAGGCCCGGCTGCAGCCGGTTCTGGACAATGTCCAGCTCATGCATGAACTCGGGGTCTGGGTCGAGGTGACCACCCTGATTATTCCGGGGCTCAATGATTCCACCCGGGAGTTGCGCGAGCTGGCCCGGTTCATCAAGAACGTTTCTCCGGCCGTGCCCTGGCACGTGACGGCCTTTTATCCCACCTACAAGATGATGGATCGGGAGCGAACCCCGATAGAAACGCTGCGCAAGGCGAGAGAAATCGGCCTTGCCGAGGGGCTGCGCTTTGTCTATGAAGGCAACATCCCCGGCGGCGGCGGTGAAAATACCTTTTGCCCGGCCTGCGGTGCGACCTTGATCACTCGCTTTGGTTTCAGTGTCCGCCAGGTCAACATGACCGACGGCCGCTGCGGCAAATGCGGCGAGCAGATTGAGGGCGTCTGGCAAAAGTAGCCGGAGCCGTTCGGGCCGCCTGTTCGGTTTCTCCTCATCATCCCTGATCTTCACCCCCAAAGCAGGCAATAAATGCAGGTGATTTATTGCCTGTATTCGTTTATTATGGGCGGATGCCTTGCAACAAAAGCCTGAATCCGTTATCGGGCGGACCGCAGGGCGGCGCGGTGAAGAGTATAAAATGCATTTATTCGTCAATAATGCTATAAATTCCACGTGTTGCCTGGAATATTACCTCAAGCCGTCACGGATTCAGAAAAAGATGTCGTCGCTCATGATGAACGAGCCGACAGACAGCCGAAAAGACAACGGAATAGAGATATGTTAAGGACATCGGTTACGCCTGAAGGGAAATTTCTTGTCGGTCTCCACCGGCCCGCCTACAGCGTAATGAACTTGCGGGAGCACGATTCGATTGCCGTGCTTGGGCATTTCCCGGATGGTACTGTTCATGATAACCGGCCGAATTTTCCGCCCGGCGACGTCCAGGTGGACGAGGCCCGGTGGATCTATGAAATTCCCAACGCCTTTCCTTTCCGCGGTACGACTTATATCGATGCCGACCGGGCCGCCGGTCCGGCCGCCGACCCGGCCGCGATTCGCCTGGCGCCGCCGCCGGAGTGTTCCCTGCGCAAGGTCTTGAACCGGCACCTGTCAGGTGAGCAGGTCAAGGCCGTACTGGCAGAATTGCCGCCCCAGGTTCTCTACGCTCTGGCGGCGAATTCCACTGACCCGGAAGAGTTGACGCAGCTGGCGCGTTTGTGCTGCCGCCTGGAGTATAACGGTGCCGACGAGCCGGTCGGTCTGCAATGCCTGCGGGATGACCGGGGCCGCGTCCGGCCGGATATTGATGACCTGGAGTTATTTGAAACCATTGCCAACAATCCGCACCTGCCGGATGCCTATAAGGATGTCATGGTTCTGCGGCCCGGCGCCCAGGGTGACAGTGAAATCGTCGGTGAATGGCGGAGCGGCGGCAGTCACGTCTTCGAATACCTGCGCCGCAACAGTTATATCCCCTGGGGGCATTTCGCTCCCAACATGGCCAACGATGCCATCCGCTACAGCACGGCGGACCTGTCGTTTGCGGATATGCAGGGGCTTCGTCACCTCTACTATCAACGTATTTATGTCACCCTGGCCGGCCGGCTGGGCATTGATATTCCCGGCCGGCGCCGGGGACTGAGTACCGATGAGCTGGAAGATGTGCGGCAGCGGATCATCAAGGCTGCGGCAACCGGGGGGGCGGAGCACCAGGCAACCTTGTGGGGCTGGAATTTCGGTTATGATTTTTCCGCTTCCGGTTACCGGCTGCACGCCTCGCACCAGATGATTCATCAGCAGTGCGCCATGGTGCCGGAGAGCGTTGCCACCGTGGACCGGCAAGACAGGATGCCGGCCTACAGCTGCGGTGACCTGGTCGCCGAGGTGGCGGCCCGTTACCATGAAGAGACCGGCAGTGATTTTTTCAATGACTTCCTGGCCGCAACCCGGAACAATGAACGGACAGACCGGCAAAAAGGTGAGCGGAGCCTGGTGGTCTGGGAGGACCGGCACGTGATGCTGTTCGTGCCCAAGGCGCAGGTGTCGCAATGGGAGCTGCAACTCATGGTCACCGCGGATTCCGCGCCGGGGCCGGTGGGGAACGTGGTGGAGGCGGACAGCGGGGTCCGGCAATCCATCGACCGGGGCATTCTCCTGGCCCAGAAAATCTATGCCGGTCTGGGCGCCAGGATGGTCACCTCCATCGAGTTTTCCAAGCGCCTGGATATCCATAACGGCCAGCGGCTGTTCTATTCGTTTCTGCCCAAACTGCCTTGGGCCATGGGCGCCTTCAGCGAGGCCCAGCTGCGTTTTATCTGCGGTCATTTTCCCGAGGATTTTGCCGTTGCCTGCCGCCGCCGGCTGGCTGGTATTAAAATTGAGTAAAGAAGGCCGGTGACAAAAAACTTTTGCCGACCGGCCAGGTATTGTTCCGTTGATGACGGTGCGAGCGGCAATTTAAAACCCCTGATAGTGAAATTATGAAAAAAGGTTATTTTGGCCAGTGGGGCGGGGCATTCATCCCCGAGGTCCTGTACGAGACCTTTGCCCGGCTGAACCACGCCTACGAGGAAGCCCGGGCGGATGCGTCATTCTGGCAGGAATACACCCGGCTGATGGCCAACTATTCATGCCGGCCGACGCCGCTGACCTATGCGGAAAATCTGAGCGAACATTTCGGCGGCGCCAGGATTTACATCAAGCGCGAAGACCTCAACCATACCGGCGCCCATAAGCTCAACAACGTCATGGGCCAGGGGCTGCTGGTCAGGCGCATGGGCAAGAAGCGGGTCATTGCCGAAACCGGCGCCGGCCAGCACGGCGTGGCCACGGCCACCATGGCCGCCCGTTTCGGCCTTGCCTGCACGATCTACATGGGCGAAGAAGATATCGCCCGGCAGCGGCCCAATGTTTTCTGGATGGAGAAACTCGGGGCAACCGTGGTCCCGGTGACCGACGGCTCCCGGACCCTGAAGGACGCCATCAACGCGGCCTTCCGCGACTGGGTTGCCAGCATGGATGAGACCCATTACGTTCTCGGCACCGTCTGCGGCCCCCATCCCTTTCCCGAGATGGTTGCCTGGTTCCAGTCGATTATCGGCAAGGAGGCAAACAGGCAGATCAGGGAGCAGCACGGCCGTCTGCCGGCCCGGGTCTATGCCTGCGTGGGCGGCGGCTCCAATGCCATGGGCGTCTTCCAGGGATTTCTCGATGAGCCGGGAGTGGAACTGATCGGCGTGGAGGCGGGCGGCAAGGGGCTTGATACCGGGGAGCACGCCTCGCGCATGGTTGGTGACCTGGCCTCGCCCGGCGTGGCCCAGGGGTATAAGACCATGTTTTTGCAGGACCGTGACGGCCAGATGCTGCACACCCACTCGATCGCGGCCGGGCTGGACTATGTGGGGGTCTCGCCCATCCTGGCCGACCTCGGCGAAAAGGGCCGGGTTCGTTTTGAGGCCGCCACCGACCGGGAAGTTATCCGGGCCCTGGAGCTGACCATGCGGACCGAGGGCATTATCCCGGCCCTCGAATCGGCCCACGCCTTTGTCCAGGCCTTCAAGGAAGCACCGGACCTGGCGGTCGACGAGGCCATTATCATCAATATGTCCGGCCGGGGCGACAAGGATATCTTCACCATCGCCCATGCCTTTGATGATTCTTCCTGGAAGGCGTTTATTATCGGGCTGGCGGCAGAGTATCAATCTTCGAACAGATGAGTCCCACGAGACGCTTAAGGAAGAATAACGCATGAAGTTAGCTGCTGATATCAAAAAACGCCGGCAGGACAAGCCTGTTCTGCTGATGACGCATCTGGTGCTGGGTTACCCTTCGCTGGCTGTCAACCGGGAGGTTATCCGGCAGATGGCGGAAAACGGCGTGGACTGCATCGAGTTGCAGATCCCTTTTTCCGAACCTATGGCTGACGGGCCGGTCATTCTCAAGGCCAACCAGAAGGCGTTGGCCGCGGGGTTGCGGGTGGCGGACTGTTTTGCCTTTGCCGCCGGGGTTATCGCCGAGTTTCCCCGGGTCAATTTTCTGTTCATGACCTACTACAATATTGTTTTTCGTTATGGCGAGAAGGACTTTATCCGGCGGGCGGCGGAAATCGGCATCCGCGGCTTCATCATCCCCGACCTGCCGCCGGAAGAGGGCGAGACCTACCTGCAACTCAGTCAACAGTCGGGACTTGCCCCGATCATGTTCTTTACTCCGACCAGTTCCGATGAACGGATGCGGCAGGTCGCCGGCCGGGGTAGCGGATTTGTGTACTGTGTGGCCCGCCGTGGCGTGACCGGACAGCACACGGTCATGGATGCGGACCTGGAAAATTATCTTAGCCGTTGCCGCCGGGCCACGGACCTGCCCCTGGCCCTCGGCTTCGGGATCGGCTGCCGGCAGGACGTTGTCATGCTTGAGGGCAGGGTGGACATGGCGGTGATCGGCACGGCCACTATCCGGCTGGTGGATGACCGGGGGCCGGAGGCGGTGGGTCCTTTTATCGCCGGTCTGCTCGGGTCCTGACGACGGATTTTTTTCTTCTCCTCTTGAAAAACGAGTTGACAATGATCAATGTTTGGTATACCTAAACCGACCTGAACCGACAAAAAATATTGAGGCAATATGACTAAGAATCATCCAGGTCAAGTTTGTACCCATTGCGGCGGTAAGCACCAGTCGTGTGTCCTCCGGGAAAAGGCCCCTGACGCGGAGGATGTCCTGCCGTTATCCCGGGCCTGTGGCTATGGCCGGGTCAAGGTATGCAGGATCAGCGGTGACCGCAGGCTGTGTGCCCGCATGGCCGATCTCGGCATTCTGCCGGGCCGGGAAATGGAACTCCTGTGCGCCGCCGCCGGCGGGCATAATTGCATGGTGCGGATTAACGGTGGTACGATCAGCCTGGATAGTCTGACTACGGCAAATATTCTGGTGAGCCCGGTATGATTTCTTTTTTTTTAACCTGAGTTTTAGTCTTGCCTAAGTCGCGGTGAGTCAAAGAGGCAAAGGATGCAAAATATTATTATTCTGCTGATTATCATCGGCTGTGCAATTCTGATCGGCCGGCGTCTGTTCAGAAGTCTCTGGAGCAGGGGCCGGGAAAGCGGCTGTGGCTGCGGCTGTTCCGGCTGCGGCGGCAGCAGCGGCCTGCCGCCGTCATGTCCGCATGACGATAAGGCGGGGCCGCAGAAGCGAGGCGCCGATCAAGGGCAGGCCGGCCTGACAAAGCTTGAAAAACGTACTGGCCGGTAATTCCCATACATGATCAGACCCCCCAGCCACAATCCAGGTAAAAATCATTTCCGAGACATGCACATGGCAAAAAGTTTCAATATCGCCCTGGCCGGCAATCCGAATGCCGGCAAGACCACGCTGTTCAACTATCTGACCGGGGCGCGGCAGCATGTCGGCAACTATCCCGGGGTGACGGTTGAAAAAAAGGAGGGTATCTGCCAGCACGGCGGCCGGGAACTGCGGGTGACCGACCTGCCCGGCACCTATTCCCTGACCGCTTATTCCGTTGAAGAACTGGTGGCCCGTAATTTTCTGGTCAACGAAAAGCCCGATGTGGTGATTGATATCGTTGATGCTTCCAATCTGGAACGCAACCTCTATCTGACCTGCCAGTTCATGGAACTGGGCGTTCCCCTTATCATTGCCCTGAATATGATCGATGTCGCCCAACACCGGGGCATTGAGGTGGATACGGAAAAACTGAGTTCCCTGCTTGGCGTGCCGGTGGTTCCTCTGGTGGCCCGGTCGGGGAAAGGGGTGAACCTTCTCCTGGACACGGTTCTGCTGGTCATTGACGAAAAAAAGTCGTACCCGCCCCTGCGGCTTTCCTATGGCGATGATCTGGATCAGGTCCTCGACAGTATGGTGCCGCTCATTGAACAGGGAAAGTTGTTGACCGATACCTATCCCGCCCGCTGGACCGGTCTCAAAATCCTGGAAAACGATGACCAGATCCTGGACCGGGCCATGAAGGCCGATTCCACTCTGGCCGATATCCTGGTGCAGCGCAGCGACGAGGTGACCAGTCATCTGCAGCGCACGGTCGATACCTATCCCGAGGCGATGATCGCCGACCATCGATACGGCTTCATCAAATCCATCCTGCGCCAGGGGGTCATCTCGCAGCGTTTTGACGCTGACCGGCTCTACACTTCGGACCGGATCGACAAGATCGTCACCAACCGTTTTCTGGGTCCGCTTATTATGGGAGCGATTCTCTACGGGCTCTACAGCTTTACCTTTAATTACAGTTCCCTGCCCGTGGACTGGCTGGCTTCTTTCTTCGGTTTTCTCGGGGATATAGTCAACCGGGTGCTGCCGGACGGACCGATCAAGTCCATGCTCGTGTCCGGCGTGATAGGCGGGGTCGGCGGGGTACTGGGGTTTGTGCCCATCATCATGTTCATGTTCCTGGGCATTGCCGTCCTGGAGGATTCGGGTTACCTGGCCCGGGTTGCCTTCATGATGGACCGGATCTTCCGCATGTTCGGTCTGCACGGCTCCTCGGTCATGCCCTTTATCGTCTCCGGCGGCATTGCCGGGGGCTGCGCCGTGCCCGGGGTCATGGCCACCCGGACCCTGCGCTCACCCAAGGAACGGATTGCTACTCTCCTGACCGTCCCTTTCATGAACTGCGGCGCCAAGCTGCCGATCATCGCCCTCCTGATCGGCGCCTTTTTTTCCGCCCACCAGGCACAATATATGTTTCTGACCACGGTGGTGTCCTGGAGCGTGGCGCTGCTGACGGCAAAATTTCTCAGGATGACCGTACTCAGGGGCGAGTCCACCCCCTTTGTCATGGAACTGCCGCCTTATCGTTTTCCCACCTTCAAGGGACTGTTTATCCATACCTGGGAACGCACCTGGCAGTATATCAAGAAGGCGGGCACCGTAGTTCTGGCAATTTCCATCCTGCTCTGGGCCATGATGACCTATCCCGGACTTCCGGCTGACAAATCGGCCCAATTTGAACGACAGCGGCAGGAAGTAATGGCGGCATATGCGCCGCATGGTGTTGCGGCAGGACAGGAAAAGGAGCGGCCCGGACAGGTTGCCGAGCCCCCGGAGCTGGCGGCCAGGCTGCAGGTCATCGACAACATGGAGGCCCAGGCGGCACTGCGCAACTCCCTGGCCGGCCGCATGGGCATCGCCCTGGAACCGCTTTCCCGCTTTGCCGGTTTCGACTGGCGCACCAATATCGCGCTGGTCGGCGGTTTTGCCGCCAAGGAGGTTATCGTCTCCACCCTCGGCACCTCGTATTCCCTGGGCTCGGTTGACGTCGAGCATACCGCTTCTCTTCAGGACCGGCTGGCCCGGGATAAGCACTGGAATCCCATCGTGGCTCTTGCCGCCCTTGCCTTTATTATGTTTTACGCCCCGTGCTTTGTCACCGTGGTCTGTATCGCCAGGGAGTCCGGTTCCTGGAAATGGGCTATTTTCTCCATGGTCTTTAATACGTTTTTGGCTTATTCCCTGGCCGTAGCCATCTATCAGACGGGCAGGGCACTGGGCCTGGCTCCGTAAATCTACCGTCTGTTGCGGTAGTCGGCAAAGCGGTCAAGGACCTTTTGCATCTCATCCGGCCCGAGAAGTTTCGGCTCGCCGATTTGCAGGGTCCGGACGTAGACCCCGGCCAGTGCCTCGATCTCCAGCCCGAGGTCCAGGACACGGGCCGGGGCGGCCGCGAAGCAGACCATGCCGTGATGGGCCAGCAGGCAGGCTGTCCGCCCACGCAGGGCCAGAAGGGCTGAATCGGACAAAGCCTGGCTGCCGAAGATGGCATAGGGCGCACAGCGGATGTTATCGCCGCCGGCTATGGCGACCATGTAGTGGAAGGCGGGAATCTCCCGTTCCAGGCAGGCCAGGGTTGTGCACCATGGAGGATGGGCGTGGAGAATTGCCCCGGCTTCGGGGCGGTTTGCATACACGTCCCGGTGCAGGCGCCATTCAGTGGAAGGTTTACGCTGCCCCCGGACCTCGCCGTCCATGTTTATCCGGACCATATCCTCGGCGTGGCAAGCCTCATAGGGGAGCGCCGACGGGGTGATCAGAAAGCCGTCGGCCAGACGGACGCTGAGGTTGCCGGTGGTCCCCTGGCTCAGGCCCCGGCGGTTTACGGACCGGGCCGTGTCCAGGAGTTCGCGTCTCTGGCCGGGGAGATCCATCACCGGTCCCGCCGTTCAGGATAGAGGGTGAGCAGTCCCGCACGGTTGGCGGTGCAGACGCCGCGTTCGGTGATGAGCCCGGTTACCAGACGGGCCGGGGTAACATCAAAGGCCGGATTGACGGCGGGGGTCGCGGCCGGGGCAATGCTGACCCAGGTAATGGCGCCGTCCGCCGTTTTACCGTGCACCCGGAGGACCTCTTCCGGGGCCCGTTCCTCGATAGGAATCTCCAGCCGGCCGTTTTCAATGCCCCAGTCAATGGTGGAGCCGGGCAGGGCCACGTAAAACGGGACCTTGTTGTCCCGCGCCGCCAGGGCCTTCAGATAGGTGCCGATCTTGTTGCAGACATCGCCGCCGGCAGTCGTTCGATCCGTGCCGACGATGCAGAGATCGACCCGGCCGTGCTGCATGAGATGGCCGCCGGCATTATCGACAATGAGGTGATGGTCGATTCCCTGGGCGGCAAGCTCCCAGGCGGTCAGGCCGGCGCCCTGGTTGCGCGGCCTGGTTTCATCAACCCAGACATGGATGGGGATGCCGGCTTCATGGGCCTTGTACACCGGGGCCAGGGCGGTGCCCCAGTCAACCGTGGCCAGCCAGCCGGCATTGCAGTGGGTCAGGACCTGGACCGGGCTTTTTTTGCCTTTTTGTTCCCAGGTTTTACGTATGATTTCAAGGCCATGGGTGCCGATGGCCTCGTTGTCCCGCACGTCCTCGTCACAGATTCGTGCCGCTTCCAGGTAGGCTGCGGCCAGCCGGTCTTGTGCCGGCAGGGCCAGGAGCAGGGAACGCATTTGCTCCACGGCCCAGCGCAGGTTGACCGCTGTCGGCCGGCAGGCCGTTAAAGTGCTGCCGATTCGATCAATATCCCGGTCGGCCGTCCCTTCATGAAGACCCAGGCAGAAGCCGTAGGCAGCCGTGGCGCCGATAAGGGGCGCCCCCCGTACCAGCATGTCCCGAATGGCACGGGCTCCGTCCGCCAGGGTTGCCAGGCAGACGGTACGGAATTCGTGCGGCAGCCGGGTCTGGTCGATAATCTCAACCCGGCGGCCGTCCGCGGCCAGCCAGATGGAACGATACTCGCGTCCTTCAACCTTCATAACTTGGGGGTTCCACTAAACATTATTTGTCCCGCCTCTGCCGGGGTTCGCTCTGCTTGGTTTCTGCCAAAGCATTCAATCGTTGGCGCCAACTTTATCGTTTCAGGCCCTAATGAGTCAAGATAAAATCTGAATCCGTGAAGGCTTGAGGTAATATTCCAGGCAATATGTGGAATTTATTGTATTATTGACGAATAAATGCATTTTATACTCTTCACCGCGCCGGACTGCGGGGCGGTCGATAACGACCGAGGATCAGGCTCTCGCAGGGCGAACCGGCTCCACGTCTGCTCCGGGACCCGGGACCGTCTGCCGCGATCAGGCCGGTCCGGGATAACCCTGCAAGCGGCAGGGTGAGCGGATATTTCAGGCTGGAAAGCGGTTTCATTTTTTCGTGCCGTTCACGGCTGACTCTGTGGTATATTAAAAGGATGTTGCCAGCTATGCGCAAATCCACTGTTTTAGCCGGTCACATGCTATGCATGTATCAAGATTGATCGACGGAATCATATTCCAGGCGATCCGCAATAATTTGTTTATTCCGGAGGTTGTAATTGAAAAAATTATTTGTTGCTGTCGGCGTGTTTTTTTACTGGCTGTGGAAATTTCTGTCCCAGGTCAGTCTTCTTATCACCTCTCTTTTTTTTATTCTGGTGGTGGTCTTTTTTATTGCCCTGTTTTTTCGGCCGGGAGTCAAGGTGCCCCAGGGCGCGGCCCTGGTAATTTCACCGACGGGCCGCCTCGTTGAAAAAACAACCGTTATTAACCCCCTTGCCCGATTTATCAATGAAATTGTCGGCGTTCCGGTGCGGGAAGAAACGTCTCTGCAGGACGTTCTTGATGCGATCAACGCCGCGGCAAAGGATCAGAGGATCAAGCTCCTGGTCCTCTCGCTCTCAGGGCTGAACCAAGCCGGCCTGAACCAGTTGCAAACAATCGGTCATGCTATTGAAAATTTTAAGAAAAGCGGCAAAAAGGTCATTGCCGTCGGTGACCAGTACAGCCAGGGCCAGTACTATCTTGCCTCCTATGCCGACAAGATCTACATGAATCCCATGGGCGCGGTTGGACTACAGGGGTTCGGAGTCTACCGGCTTTACATGAAAAAACTGCTTGATAAACTGGCAGTCAACTTCCATGTCTTCAAGGTCGGTACCTATAAATCCGCGCTGGAACCATTCACCCGTAATAACATGTCCGCTGCGGCAAAGGATGCCAACCGTTTCTGGCTGGCCCGTTTCTGGAACAGCTATTGTGCCGATATTGCAAAACATCGCGGCTTGACGATGGAGAAAATTAACGATTATATCAACGAGATGCCCCGGTATATGCGCCGGGCCGGCGGCGACAGCGGCCGCATGGCGCTCGATGCCGGCCTGGTTGACGGTCTCAAAACCAGCCAGGAAACGGAAGACTATCTGAGCAGCCTCGTCGGCAGGTCTGATGACGGGAGTTCGTTTAAACAGATTCAGTTGACCGATTACCTGACCACGATAATCCCCTCATACGTCGGCCGGGACTCCTCGGTCAAGGACCGGATCGGCCTGATCGTGGCCCGGGGCGACATCGTATATGATAAAAATATCCCGGGCCAGATCGACAGTGCCGCCCTCTGTAAGCGAATCAGCCGGGCCGGCCGGGACAAAAGGATTAAGGCCCTGGTCCTGCGCATCGACAGTGGCGGCGGCAGCGCGTTTGCCTCTGAGGCGATCCGCCAGGCACTGCTGCAGGTCCGGAAGGCCGGTAAACCGGTTGTCGTTTCCATGGGTTCCATGGCAGCCTCCGGCGCGTACTGGCTCTCGGCGGATGCGAACCGCATCTTTGCCTCGCCGTTCACCCTTACCGGTTCCATCGGAATTTTTGGTGTCCTGCCAACCTTTGAAGGATCACTGGCCAAGATAGGCGTGTTCAGCGACGGTACCGGGACAACGCGGATAGCCGGTGCCGGCAACCCGTTAAGGCCGTTAGCTCCCGAGCTTCAAGACACTATTCAGCAGAGTGTTGAAGAAGGGTATAATCGTTTTTTGAGCGTTGTTGCCAAGGGCCGTGGTCTGTCCCGGGCCAAAGTTGCGGAACTTGCCCAGGGCCGGGTCTGGGATGGCGCCACAGCCCTGAAGCTTGGCCTGGTTGACAAACTGGGCAGCCTGCATGATGCCGTAATCGCGGCCGCCAAGCTGGCCGGATTGTCGAAATACGAAGCCGTCTATATCCGGCCGGAGCTTTCCCCCGGCCAGCAGCTGCTGCAAAAGCTCGCGCAACGCGCCAGCGTTCTTTTCGAGCATTCGCGGTTTGCCGGCGTCGGCGGCGGCAGCATGGTTCGGGAGGCTGTCAGGGAAAGATTTCTTGATTTTTCACTCCTGGCCGGCGATCCAGAACATATGTATGCCCGCTGCCTGATACCCCGTTCGGCCATTGTATTTTAACAAATAAAAGGGGAGCGACGTGAACAACTTTCTTGATTATCTGACGGTCCTGACCGGCAGGCTGTCCGGTTACGCATGGGGAGTTCCTTCAATAATCCTTCTTGTCGGTACCGGCCTTTATCTGACCCTGCGTCTCGGCTTTATCCAGATTCGGGGATTCAAGCATTCGTTTCAGCTCATCACGGGGAAATTTGACAAAGAAAGTGACCCGGGCGAGGTCACTCACTTTCAGGCCCTGTCGACCGCCTTGTCCGCCACAATCGGCACCGGCAATATTGCGGGTGTTGCGACCGCGATCGCCTTTGGCGGGCCGGGGGCGGTATTCTGGATGTGGGTCACGGCCGTGGTCGGGATGGCCACGAAATTTACCTCCTGCCTGCTGGCTCTCAATTTCCGCACGATTCATGAAAACGGCGAGGTCTCGGGCGGCCCCATGTATACACTGAAAAACGGTCTTAACATGCCGAAACTCGGCGGCCTCTTTGCCGTTTTTGCCCTGATCGCCTCCTTCGGCATCGGCAATATGGTGCAGGCCAATTCCGTGGTGGACGGACTGGGGTTCATTATGCCGCAGATCGCTGATCATAAACTGATGCTTGGCGTTGTCATGGCGATCATGGTCGGCCTGGTTATTATCGGCGGCATCAAGCGTATTGCCAAGGTCGCCTCAAGGATCGTCCCCTTTATGGCAATTGTCTATAGCCTGGCCGCCGTTTTTATCCTTATCCTGAATTTTGATCGGATTCCCGCCGCCTTTGCGACCATATTCAATCATGCCCTCAATCCGTGGGCCGCAGGCGGAGGGGCCATCGGCGCGGCACTCCAGTATGGAGTAGCAAGGGGGGTCTTTTCGAACGAATCAGGCCTGGGCTCCGCCCCGATGGCCCATGCCGCGGCGCGGACCAGGGAACCTGTACGGGAAGGGCTTGTCGCCATGATCGGCCCCTTTATCGACACCATCGTCATCTGCTCGATGACGGCCCTGGTCATCATTGTCAGCGGGGCCTGGGGAGCGGCGCGGCCTGACAATCTCCAGGGGGCCGCCTTGTCCGCCTATGCTTTTCAGCAGACCCTGGGGCCGTCCGGGGCCTGGATTGTGGGCTTTGGCCTGGTATTTTTTGCCTATACGACCATTATTGCCTGGTCGTACTACGGTGACCGGAGCGCGGAATATCTCTTCGGCGCCAGGGCCGTCCTGCCGTATCGTATTATATATACGGTCCTTGTGGTTGTCGGGGCATATATCCCGCTTAAACTGGTCTGGAACTTTGCGGATATTGCCAACATCCTGATGGCGGTGCCGAACCTGATCAGCCTTATCCTGCTCGCCGGGGTGGTAAAGGGACTCTCAAAGGATTACTTCGACCGGATGTCATCCGGCGGCGGCCTGTGCACTAATTAGACTTCAGCAGAGGTTTGATGAAAGATATCCAGAGCCGAAATTACCTTCTTGACTTCCGGATAATTTGATTGTAGAGAGATAATTATGGGATTCTTGTTACGCATGGTAATCCATGCTGACTCTTGCCCAGTGACCAGTTGCGTGCAAGCTTATCTTTAGTGGTAGCGGATATATTTGTTGATGCGTAATTTCACGAAAGTCTTATGGCCTGCCCTCTCGGGTAGTGTTTTTTCCTAAGCATGTAAATTTAATTCAGGAATTTTACTTCACTTCAGAGGAGACCCCGGATGGAAGACAAAATGAATAATCAGCAGGGTGATGCCCTTGATAAAGAGCGCCGCAAGGTTTTGCAAAAGCTTGGAGCCCTGGGCCTAGCCGCGGCCACGGCCCCGGCAATGATGACCCTGCTCCAGGCCACCCGTGCTTCCGCCCAGTCCGGGCTGCGTAAAGAAAAGTGATACCTGCTCCAGACAACTAAGGCTTCCGCCCAGTACGGGCTGCGTAAAGGTTGATACCTGCTCCAGACAACTAAGGCTTCCGCCCAGTTCGGGCTGCGTAAAGGTTGATACCTGCTCCAGACAACTAAGGCTTCCGCCCAGTCCAGGCTGCCTGTTGAAGGGTAGATTAGATGCAAGCAATAAATAGCGCAGGGTGCCATCCTCTGTGATCAGTTGTGTTATTTTTGGTTTATCTTTAAGTTTTTGTCCGGGGGAGTAAATTATAGCTGGCAAGCAGTTCGTTGCAATAGTGCATGATACGCCTGTAAATTCTTCCGCACTGCACGGAGAGGCGTATTTTTTCCGGTGGGCGTTGCTTGAAGTATTTCCGGAGCAGGTCAAGGGAGTAATAGTATGGATCCTGCAGGGAGTGATTTGTAAAAAAACAGCATATCGATCTCCAGTCAAGATGCCGGTCGTGCCTCTCTCTCATCATGTAGAGGTCATATAATTGATACAACGGTGTTTCTTCGTTCAGCGAATTTTTGTCAAACACCTGGTGATGCAGGATATTGTGAATGGTAAAGTGTGTGTTTTTGGGAACGCGGACAATTCCATCCGGCATTTTGATCATCACTGATTCGGTTATCATTGCCTCGCTGTCCAATACGGAATCAGTGTGCAGACGTTCATGTATTTCAAACCTGATGCTATGGCTGTTGTGTACAAGCGGCGGGTGGTGATAAAAATCTTCCGGCAGCTTAAGCCCCTCCATGGGATAATAGCCCATGGATTGCATCAACTCCACACATGTCGGCAGATCTTTTTTATCCACCAGGAAATCGACGTCATTCATTACCCGCAACCCGGGGTCATCATAGAGTTCCATGAGCAGCGCCGCGCTGCCTTTGAGAAAAATAGGCTCGATACCGGCAGAGTTAAACAGGAAGGCAATACGGTTTATCTGGTTATAGATAAGGTCGTTACGCAGTCGATTAAGCTTGTAAATTTCAGCGAGCAGGGTCTGGAGATCTTCCGGCAGCAACTGCAATATCCTTTTTCGCACCAGTTGTTGGTACAGTAAGGGTAAGACAAAATGTTGATCGGCAAGCCTCGCAACTGCATGCCAGTCCGGTTGAAGTTTTTGTCGCACTTTTGGTGTTGGTGCTGAATCCTCTTGTCGGCTGTCGAGGTTCTGCAGGTATTGACACAGCAGGGACAAAGAATCGCATTTTTTCATTCCGATAGCCTCGCCACGGCAATTTATTGTTATCTCGGCCCAATTCTATTATACATTGACAACAGGCACTTTAACATAGCTGCAAAGTTATGTATAGATTATCAACAGGACATAGAGTGAATATGTCGGCTGATTCTGGAGAAAACATAACTTTTCCTCTGGGTCAAGGGCTTGCCGTTCTCCAGGAAAAGAGCGGAAAGATATACGTATTGAATCCCCTCGCTCGATGGATATGGGAGTCCTCGGCTTCAGGTATCGACCAGGAAGAACTCAAGGCCATACTGTGGGAAGAAATACGTCATGAGGGCCAAACAGTTGCAGAGTTGTTTTCGAGTTGGGCAAAAGCCGATCTTACTCCATCGTTGCCGGAGAAGACGGAAACAGACCGGGCTCAGCACCGTCACATCTACTGGCTTGGTGACGGCAGGATAGAGGTCAACTCCGACGACCAGGAATTGCTGCAACGGTTTCATACCTGTGCCTGCCATCTTGAAGACCACCTCTCCGGTCCGGTTGCCGGGACCCTTACTTTATGTCGAGATGGAAACGGGTATTCTCTGTATAAGAATAAGAAGAAGCTCGATTTTTTCACATCTGCGAACAACCTGATTGTCCAGGCAATCTGGGAAATGATTGAAATTGGTTGCCAGATTCCAGGACGCCTAATGACCATCCACGGCGGTGCTGTTGCGAAAGAAGGAGTCTGTTGTATCCTTGCCGGTCCCGGCGGGAGTGGCAAAACAACCCTCACCGCAGCTCTTGTTGCATCTGGTTGTACGCTGGTCGCGGATGACGTCATCCCTGTAGGATCAAGGAACGGCTGCTTGGAGTCTGTTCCTATGAGCATGTGTATAAAAGAAGGCAGCTGGGCCGTCCTGCAGGATTTGTATCCCGAGGCGGATGGATATCCTGTTTTCAACAGGTTTGGCAAAGCAGTCCGTTTTTATCCACCCCCACGGGCAGCAGTTCCCGGCCCGACTGATCGTTACCGGGCAAACGCAGTTCTTTTTCCCGGCTATTCACCTGACAGCAGGCCGCAGATTGTCCCTATGCCGCCTTACCAGGTTCTGGCTGAACTGATACAGGCAAACAGCGTAGTTGACTCATGGACACCGGAAAGGCTTGATGGTGTTTCGGCATGGATATCCGGGTTGAACGGGTACAGGTTAATCTACCCTGACCTGGTTTCAGGGATGAACCTCGTTGAGCAGGTTCTTCGGGATTATGGACAACAGGTCCGGTAGGCACGGTTTAACTCTATTCCGGCAACCGGGTAACGGTATCATGGACAACCCTGTACAAAAGCCGGTTTCTTTTACTCGGATCAACCCCCAAACTCGAAAAACATGACAGGGACAGGTGGAGTCTTGCGTCCGTTTATCCTTATTTTTTTTCTGTTCTGGCTGCCGGGCTGCTCGAATGCACCGGTGATCAAGCCCAAGCAATTCTCATACGTTATTGTTCATAGTTATCCCCATGACCCGATGGCTTTCACCCAGGGCCTTGCTTGGGACCAAGGCATTGTCTACGAGGGAACAGGAAAGCGTGGCAGGTCATCCCTGCGCCGGGTGGATCTGCAAACCGGAAGAGTTGAACAAGAAATTGATTATGAAAAAGATATTTTTGCTGAGGGCATAACTGTCTTTCATAATAAAATTTATCAGCTGACATGGAAAAACAAAACTGTGTTTGTGTATGACAAGCATGATTTTGCCATTATTAAATCATGGCGGTTTCCCCGGGAAGGGTGGGGCATTACCCACGACAACCGGAATCTTATCGTCAGTGACGGTACTTCGACCCTTTATTTCCTCGACCCGGAAACGCTGAGCGCAAGGAGAAGGATAACTGTTCATGACAACTCCGGCCGTGTTAAATATCTCAATGAACTCGAATATATCAAGGGCTCCGTATATGCCAATGTATGGAAGTCAAACCGGATTGCGATAATAAATCCGGATAATGGCGTAGTTGAGGGCTGGGTTGACCTTTCCCGTTTGCGTGAGCAGTTGATATGTGACAAGCCGCCCAATGTGCTGAACGGCATTATGTATGACCCGGAAGGGGACAGGTTGTTTGTGACAGGCAAGCTCTGGCCGACACTTTTCGAAATCAGGTTGGTTCCTGGTCTTCACCGCGCCGGACTGCGGTCCGCCCGATAACGGACCCGGGCTTAAAACAAAAAAACCCGGATACGATTAAGTATCCGGGTTTTCCGTTATATAAAAAGATCGGCAACGACCTACTCTCCCACACAGTCGCCCGTGCAGTACCATCGGCGCTGGAGAGCTTAACTTCCGTGTTCGGAATGGGAACGGGTGGGACCTCTCCGCTATGGCCACCGAAAATCATAAACAATAAAATGACAACTGAAACAGCAGGGGTGACTTGATTTATAAAGGATATGGTTAAGCCGCACGGCTTATTAGTATCGGTTAGCTCCACGTGTTGCCACGCTTCCACACCCGACCTATCAACGTTGTAGTCTCCAACGAGCCTTCAGGTGGCTTAAGCCACGGGATATCTTATCTTGGAGTGGGCTTCCCGCTTAGATGCTTTCAGCGGATATCCCTGCCAGACTTAGCTA
>BDTX01000001.1 GCA_002897615.1 bacterium BMS3Bbin14 | reverse complement strand
CCCCCTGCTGCGGTTCCGGCCAGAAGGAAAAATAAAACCATGAATGTGCCGGCCGCAGGTCCGACAAACCTCCTGCCCAAAATCTTCAGGCAGCTACGGATGGCGCAGCGCACCAGGTTCATCGCCCCCGGAGATATCCGGGCACCTCGTATCCAGCCTGAATTTTTCACAAAATTATGCCCTGGTTTCGATCATTTTTTTTGTGGCGCCCAGACGATTGCGCCAATACAATGCTCACGGATTCAGGGTATATTCTTCAGGGGGGCAAGAGGATGCCCCCCTGAAGAATAAAAAACACCCTCGCCTCAAGTCTCGATATCAGAACTCAAAGGTATAGGTGCCGAAGAAGGAGCGCCCGGCCAGGGGAAAGCCCTTCTTTTCATAGTAATATTTGTCGAACAGGTTGCCGACTTTGAGGCTCAGGGTCTGGTGGCCGGTCAGCTTGAAATTCGTCACCAGGTCCACCACGGTATGGGTGGGGTACTCGATCTCCGGATAACCGGCCGCATTCCAGTCCGTGTCCTTCATGTGGCCGACGTAGCGGGCCGTGACCCTGCCGCTGAAGAAGTGGCCGTCGTCGTATCCCAGGCCGTAATT
Source organism: bacterium BMS3Bbin14 (assembly GCA_002897615.1). Lineage (GTDB taxonomy): Bacteria > Desulfobacterota > Desulfobulbia > Desulfobulbales > Desulfobulbaceae > BMS3Abin13. The sequence goes on along the minus strand of BDTX01000001.1, from coordinate 22,649 downwards.
TATTTTAAAATCAGCCACGTTGTGGATATCCCGCGGGCCGGTGGAAAGGGTCTCCTCATCCTTGAACAACTTCGTAAAGTTGGCAAAGAGGCGGAGCGAAGAATGCCAATCGGCGAGCCGGCCGATATCGAGGGAGAATTGCCCCTCCAGGCCGCGGATCTTCGCCTCCTGGGTGTTTTCAAAGGTGCTCAGCGTACTGGTCACGGCAACCTTTTCTATCTTGTCATCCACCTTGGTGTGAAAATAGGTCAGGTCGGCGGTAAGACCCCATTCCTTCTTGTCAAAGCTGATCCCGCCATCCCAGGTCAGGCTCTTTTCCGGGTCGAGGTTGGGATTGCCCTGGGTGGTCCCGCCCCACCAGTTGACCCCGTGTCCCGCCACCTCCTCGGGCTTGGGCGTTACGAAGGCCGTGCCGATCGTGGTGTGGAGCTGCCATTGCGGCGTGAGAAAAAATTTCAGGCCGGCGCTGGGATTGAAGGTGCTGAAATCCGCCGAACCGGGCGTGAAGTCCGTTTTATAAGGGGTTGCCTTGGTCTCCAGGGTAATTGCATCATAACGGGCACCCATGGTGGCGATCAGACGGTTATTGAAAAATTTCAACATGGCCTGGGTGAAAATACCGGTGGTCTTATGCTCATTGTCCGGCATGTAAGGGGCCCGGCGGCTGGAGTCGGAGTTGTACGATTGTGATTTCACTTTAATCCGCTCGTAGTCGATACCGAACGTCAGGCTGTGGACGGAAAAATAATACGTATCCTGGAGCTGGGCGCCGATCCAGTCGGTCGTGCTCTCATAATTCTTGTAGGGGACAATACCGCTATATTCTTTATGGTATTCAGAGTCCTCCCGCGACTGGTAAAAAGTCAGGTTAATTTCATTGTTCTCGCCGGCAAACCCGGAGATCCTGGCGTCACCTCCGTAACGATTAATATCCTTGCGGGACTGCTGGGTCGTGCCATAGAAGATATCCCCGGGGACCTCGATGTCCCGGCCGGCAAACCAATCCCCGTGAACATCCAGGCGCCAGTCCTGGTTAAAGGCATAGCCAAGTCTCGCCGAGCCATAACGTTTTTTGAAGGCGGTATGATCTCTTTTGTCCCCGTTGCCCATGCGCAGGTCACCGTTTTGATTGTCGGTGCTGGCATCAAGGTCAAAGTCGAGCTTCCGGGTCAGGTTGCCGCCTGACGCGGCCTTGACCTGCCAGGTACTGAAACTGCCATAGCCGAGGGTCAGGTGCGACTTGATCTTGCCCCGGGATTTTTTGGTGATGACGTTGACCACCCCGCCCATTGCTTCAGAGCCGTACAGGGCCGAGGCCGGTCCTTTAAGGACCTCGATCCGCTGGATATTGTCCAAGGGAATGGTCGCCAGGTTGGTCGCGCCCGCGGGCCGGCCGTCAATCAGCAACAGGGTGTGCTTGGTGGTCCCGGAAAACTCAGGCCGGAAGCCCCGGATACTGATTCCCGAAAGGGATCCGGGGTACTGGATCACATCCACGCTGGAGGTCTCTTTAAGGACATCCGTGAGATCGGTCGCCACCGTTTCCTTGATATCCCTGGTCGTAATCACATTGACAACCTGGGGCAGCTCCTTTTTCTCCTCCGGGGTCCGGGTGGCGGTGACCACGATATCTTCTAACTTAAGGGCCTTTTTCGCCGGTTTCTGCGCCGGTGCCTGGTCTTGCCCGGCAAGACCTATCCCGGGGGCCATTAACTGGGTAACGGCCGCACAGACAATCATAATTCTGGAAAAATGCTTCATTTCAAGTCTCCTTTTTTCATTCAACTTTTTTCATTCAATGCCCACTGCAGCGCAAGGCATTCCCCTATCACATCTTTGCCGGCGCTCACCTCCTCTCAGGCGGATACGACCAGGGCTCAGAGCTCCTGTCATACCGTGATATCTTTCTGCAAGTCTTTGCAATAAACCAGTTTTTCGGCCGCCGGACCAAACAGGTCCACGGCATCTTCTCTTTCCCGCAGGGTAAGGATCCGCCTGCCCTGCCCGAGGGCGTTCAGTAATAATTCGACATTGCACCGGTTGGCGGGACCCACCGGAAATCCCGCATCAATAACCAGGTCCGCTTTTTCCAGGGCGGCCATGGCCGCAAGCCGGGTCCGGTCACGCACATCCTGAAACGGCTTGGCCCCGATTACCGTCGCCCCGACAGACCTGGAAATGTAAAAATCAATATCATTTTCATGGATCACCCCGGTAACAATCCCGAAGCCGCCCTTGGCAAGAAGGCGGTACACCGGGGTGCCGGTGCCGCCGCCGGCGACCACGAAGGCCGTTTTGTCATGGCTGCCGCTGATCAGCTCAATCGTCCCGAGCTTCCTGTCGAAACGGGCACAATCAAGGTCGTATAACCGCGCCACCGTCTCCTCGTTCAGGATCCTGTCCGGGGGGCCCCAGGCCATTATCGCCCCGTCCTTGACCAGCACCACGGTCTCCGCGAGCTTGAGGGCCAGGTCCACATCGTGCAGTGAGATGATGACGGTGATGTCCTTTTTCCGGCAGAAATCACTGAGGATGGCCATAAGTTCAAGCCGGTGCTTCAGGTCGAGATGGACCGTCGGTTCATCGAGGATGATGACCTCGGGTTCCTGGGCCAGGGCCCTGGCCACGAGTACCTTCTGTTTCTCCCCATCGCTCAATTCGTTGAAATACCTGTCGGCGATGGTGGTGGCATTGACCAGGTGCAGGGACTCCCGGATCTTCTCGATGTCGTGTTCGGACAGGCGGCCGAGAAAACCGGTATGGGGATATCTGCCCATGGCGACAAAGTCAAAGGCGGTGACCAGGCCCGGCGACATGTGGCCGGTCAGCACCACGGCCAGGGAGCGGGCCAGTTCGTGAGATGTCAGGTCGTTGAGCAGACGGTTGTCGAGATATATGGCCCCCTGCAAGGGAGCGAGGAGCCGGGCGAGGGACCTCAGGATCGTGGTCTTGCCGGATCCGTTCGGGCCGAGGAGGCAGACAAGTTGTCCTTTCAACATCTCCTGGTTGATATCGGCGACCACGGTCCTGGTCCCGTATCCCACTGCCAGCCCGCGGGTTTCCATGACCTTTATCGGTCCGGTTACAACATTCGGCCCGGTCATATCGCCACCCTCCTCTTGAGCAGGAGACCGATGACGATGGGGGCGCCGATGAAAGAGGTTATGGCGCTTATCGGCAGCTCTACCGGGGAAAACATGGTCCTCGCCACCAGGTCACACAGGGCGGTCACGATGGCGCCGAACAGGATGACGGCCGGAACCAGCAGCTTATTATCAGAGGTCCCGAACGTGAGCCTCGCCATATGCGGGACAGCCAGGCCGATGAAAGCGACCGGCCCGGCAAAGGCGGTCACCAGACCGGCGAGCGCGCTGGAGAAGATCACGATCAGGAAGCGGAAGACCTTGATATTGACCCCCATGCTCTTGGCGTAATCTTCTCCCAGGAGGAAGGCGTTAAGCTGTTTGCTCATGAGATAGGTGCCGATCAACAGGGGCATGCCGAGCAGGACCACCAGGTAAAATTCCTGCCAGGAAAAACCAGAGAAGCTGCCCATCTGCCAGAGGACGAACCCCTTGACCTTTTCCTTCTCGGCAAAGGCGATAAGGATGCTGGTTACGGCATGACAGACGTAACCCGTCATCAAGCCGATGATGAGCAGCGTGATGACATTTTTTACCCTGGACGCCACCAGCAGGATGACAACCATAACTGCCAGGGCTCCGGAAAATGCCGCCAGGCTCAGGAAAAAAGGATGGATGCCGATGATGCCGATACTCAGGCCCGCCAGCATGACCAGGGCCACCATCAACGTGGCGCCGGAGGAGATGCCCAGGATAAAAGGCCCGACAATGGGGTTACGGAAAAACACCTGGAGCAGCAGGCCGCCGACGGCAAGATAGCCGCCGCAAAACAAGGTCGAGAGGACCCGGGGCAGCCGGATCTTCCAGATGATCGCCCCCTGGACCGAATCGGTAAGGTGGCCGGCCAGAATCCTGCAGGTCTCAAGAAAAGGTATCCGGACCGAACCGATGCTGACATTCAGGACCAAGGTAATGAACAATATCACCAGGAATAAGATAAAAAGGCCCTGGTATCTTTTGGTTTTCACGATCAACAAATCTCCTGTCAACTATGTCCTGAATCCGTGAGCGTTCGAGAATGGTGCAGATGCAGATAGCGAGCCTGCGAGACCTTCGAGGCGGCGACGAGGTTGATTATCCTGGTGTGATATCAACTTTGTTGCCAACGCAGCAGCTGCGCCGTTATCGGGCGGACCGCAAGGCGGCGCGGTAAAGAGTATAAAATGCGCTTATTCGTCAATAATGCAATAAATTCCACATATTGCCTGAAATATTACCTCAAGCCGTCACGGATTCAGGCCCTTGCCCCGCGCAAAAAAAAAAGGGACATCCCCGGACCGAAATTAATCGATCCTGGATGTCCCTTTTTTATCCGTAAGATCATGATAGACGTACCCACTGTCCACGAGGGTTACGACTTTACGTTCAGGCAGGTCTTCTGACTTCCCCTCCCCTTCAGCAACCTTCCCATCCTTTATCCGGACAGTGGTTATACTACAGGCTGAAAGAGTTCCTTTTCCCTAATCGACCGGAAAAAGGAGGGGTCACAGCGGCGGGCCCGTCCCCGATTTACACGGGGTTCCCTGTTAGGCTCTGTTACGAGCACCTGAACGATCAGCTTGATTTCTAATATAAGCCGGTAACAAATGTCAAGAAAAAATCAGGTGATAGGCGGGGGTGAAGGGGTTGCTCAGAGACCTGAATCCGTGAGCGTTCGAGAACGGTGCAGATGCAAGGCGGCAACGAGGTTGATTATCCTGGTGTGATATCAACGAGTTGCCAACGCCGCAGCTGCGCCGTTCTCGTGCGCCCCGCAGGGCGGCGCGGTGCAGACCGGGGAATACGTTCTTTCGGCAATAATGCAATAAATTCCGCATACTGCATGGAATATCACCTCAAGCCGTCACGGATTCAGGAGGTTGTACTTGTCGGCATATCCCCGGGGAGTCACCATCCGGTCGAGCCAGACAAAGGTTCTCGAGTTGCCGACAATCACGGTGGACTGCATGCCGATCTCGCGGTCGAGCATTCCGGCGAGGCTGGTCAGGATGATTTTTTCGTTTTCACGCGTAGCGGCGGTGACAATGCCCACCGGAGTCTCCGGGGCGCGGTGGGCCAGGATAATTTCCCTGGCCCTGACGATCTGTTCGGTCCGCTTTTTTGACCTGGGGTTATAGATCACCAGCACAAAATCGGCCCCGGCCGCCGCCGCCAGCCGTTTCTCAATCACCGCCCAGGGAGTGAGCAGGTCGGAGAGGCTGACGCAGGCGAAATCATGCATGAGCGGCGCACCCAGCCTGGCCGCGCAGGCGTTCACGGCCGCGATTCCCGGCACGACCTCGATTTCCACCTCGCGAAAACGTTCGCGGGCGACCTCGAAGACCAGGCCGGCCATGGCGTAAATGCCCGGATCGCCGCCGCAGACCAGGGTCACCGTCCGGCCCGCCGCCGCCAGTTCCAGGGATTTCCGGCACCGCTCGACCTCCTTCATCATCCGGGAGGAAAAGACCTCCCGGCCGATGAGCAGCTCATTGATCAAATCAAGATAGGTTTTGTATCCCACCACGCAATCGGACGCGGCCAGGGCCTCCCTGGCCGCCGGGGTCAGGTGTTGCAGGCCTCCCGGACCAGTGCCGACAACATAAACTTTGCCTTGGCCAGTGCCAGGGTTAGATTGGGCCATTTTTTCTTCTCCATCAATAAAATATCGGTCCGGGCGCTCAACAGCGCGGCCGGTTCGGCCACCCCCCGGGCGCCGGTGGCCTTGAGAGCCGCAGGTGAAACGGTTATTCCCGCCACCCGGTTCAATTCCTCCTTGGTATAAAAAACAACCTCCCAGCCGTGGATCGCGGCAAACTCGCGCAGCCCCTTCTCGTCTCGTTTCAGATCAAGGGAAGCAAGGTTGCGCACCGCGAGAGGCGACAGGGAGCGGGCCGCCAGGACCTCGTCAAGGGCGGCGGCAAATTCGCGCACCGGGGTACCCCGGTTGCAGCCGACCCCCACCACCAGCTCCCGGGGGTGGAAAACCAGGGTGTTGGCAGGCCAGTCCGCGCGGCTCGAGATAACCAGGTCCGCCTCCTCCGGCCGGTCAACCGCGACCAGGCCGTTCGGCAGCGACGCGGCCGGGACCTCGCTGTAGAGACACAGCGAGCCTTTGTTGACCAGCAGGGCGCTGGCCCGGGTCATGGTCTTTTCGTCCCGCGGCACCAGGTCCTGGCTCCGGGCCCAGAGGTCGAGCGACACCAGCCCCAGGACATCCGAGGCCGTGGTGATCACGGCCCGGCCGCCCAGGATAGCCGCCACCCGCCGGGCCAGTTCGTTGCCGCCGCCCAGGTGGCCGGAGAGCAGGCTGACCGCGAACCGGCCGCGCTCATCGACCACCACCACCGCCGGATCGGTCCGCTTGTCGTCCAGCAGCGGGGCCACGGCCCGGACCACGATCCCGGCCGCCATGATCATGACAAAACCATCGTAGTCGCGCCAGAGCGCGGCCATGGTCTCGGCGATCCCGGGACAGGGGCTCTCAAGCACCGCGCCGGGCAGCTTAGGGACAAGCCTGGCGGCCAGCTTCCGGCCGCCGCCGGTCATGGCGATAACGGCAATTTTCATTTGAATATCCTTAACATGAAGAATGACCTCCACAGGCTCCGCAAAAGGGCCGATTTTTTTACGGCACCGGTAACGATACAGTAGCAACAGCGTGGCGGCCGGGTTATATTGACCGGCATCCCGTCAACCTGAATCCGTGAGCGTTCGAGAACGGTGCAGATGTAAGGCGGCAACGATGTTGATTATCCTGGTGTGATATCAACGAGTTGCCAACGCAGCAGCTGCGCCGTTATCGGGCGCCCCGCCGGGCGGCGCGGTGCAGACCAGGAAATACATTTTGATTTGTTAATAATACAATAAATTCCACATATTGCCTGGAATATCACCTCAAGCCGTCACGGATTCAGGGCAAGCAAAACCAGGACTTCATCAATGAGCGACACCCCCTTGCAGACCCTGCAAAATATCTTCGGCTACCAGGACTTCAGGCCCCACCAGGAGGAGATCATCACCGGCCTGATTCAGGGCGATGACGCCTTTGTGCTGATGCCGACCGGCGGCGGCAAGTCGCTCTGTTACCAGATCCCGTCCCTGCACCGGCCCGGGGTCGGCATTGTAATCTCGCCGCTGATTTCCCTGATGAAAGACCAGGTTGACGCCCTGAGGGCCAGCGGCGTCCAGGCGGCCTTCTACAACTCATCCCTGAAAAGCGCCGAAGCCCGGCAGGTCCTGGCCCGGCTGCACGCCGGCGAGCTGGACCTGCTCTATATCGCCCCGGAACGCCTGATGAGCGACGCTTTCCTTGAACGGCTGCGGGAAATCCCGGTCTGTCTCTTTGCCGTTGACGAGGCCCACTGTGTTTCCCATTGGGGCCACGACTTCCGGCCCGAGTACGTCCAGCTCGGCCGTCTGCGGCAATTGTTTGCCAATATTCCGATCATCGCCCTCACCGCCACGGCCGAGGCCCAGACCAGGGACGACATCCTCGACCGCCTTAATCTCCACCAGGCCCGGCAGTATGTCAGCAGTTTTGACCGGCCCAATATCCGCTACACGGTGATTCCCAAGAGCAACCCCATGCAGCAGCTGCTGGCCTTTCTCAAACCCCGCCGCCAGGAGGCGGGTATTGTCTATGCCCTCAGCCGGCAGCGGGTCGAACAGGTAGCGGCCAAGCTGGCCGCGGCCGGGTACAACGCCGCCGCCTATCATGCCGGGCTGCCGGCCGTTGAACGGCAGCGGGTGCAGGACGCCTTTTTACGGGACGACCTGTTGATAGTGGTGGCGACCGTGGCCTTCGGCATGGGCATTGATAAATCCAATGTCCGTTTCGTGGTCCACTATGACACCCCCAAAAATATAGAGAGTTATTACCAGGAAACCGGCCGGGCCGGCCGTGACGGCCTGGCGGCCGAGGCCCTGTTGTTGTTCGGCTACGGCGACCTGGCCCTGGCCCGGGGCCTGATCGAAAAAGGCCACAATGAGGATCAGAAACGCATCGAGATCCACAAGCTGAACGCCATTGCCGGCTTTGCCGAGGCCCAGAGCTGCCGCCGCCAGGTGCTGCTCGGTTATTTCGGCGAAAAGCTCGACCAGACCTGCGGCAACTGTGATATCTGCCTCGACCCGCCGGAGCTGACCGATGTCACCGAAGCGGCCCGCAAGGCCCTGTCCTGCGTCTACCGGCTCAGGCAGCGCTTCGGCATGGGCCACGTCATCGATGTCCTGCTCGGCTCCCGGAACCAGCGGCTGCTCAAATTCGGCCACGACCGCCTTTCCACCTACGGCATCGGCCGGGACGAGAGCCGGGACTTCTGGTCCGCCATCCTGCGCCACCTGGTGCATCATGGTTTTCTGTTCCAGGACGTAGCCAACTATTCGGTCCTGAAACTCACCCCGGCATCCTGGACGCTGCTGCGCGGCGAGCAGCCGGTCAGCATGGCCCGGCCCCGGCCGAAACAACCGGCGCCGGCCAGGAAGAAGGCCGGGGCCAAACTCGCCGGGCTGGATTATGACACCCGGCTCTTTGAAGAACTGCGGGTTCTGCGCAAGGAAATCGCCGACACGGACGGGGTGCCGCCCTTCGTGGTCTTCAGCGACGCCACCCTGGCGGAGATGGCCGCCCGGCTGCCCGGCGACCAACAGGCCCTGCTCTCCATCAGCGGGGTCGGCGGCCATAAGCTGAAACGCTACGGCGCCAGGTTTCTCGACGTTATCACGGCGTTCCGCGCCAGCAAATAAAATTCACTTTGATATTCGACATTCCTTGTTCGATATTCTGCGGTTCTAAGAAAACCCTGTAATCTTCTCGCCGGATCAGTAACCCCATCACTCTTTCCCCTGCCGGCAGCCGTGGGAAAAGGACTGGTCGTACAATTTGGACAGTGCCCCGGCCGGTTCCTCGCGGAGCGCTTCTCCGACCGCGATAATGGCGGTCTTTTTTATCCCGGCCGCCCGCACCCTGCCGGCGATATCACCCAGCGTGGCCCGGATGATCCGCTGCTCCGGCCAGCTCACCTTTTCCACCACCGCCACCGGGGTTTCCGCCGGATATCCGCCTGCCGCCAGGTCCGCCGCCACCTGATCGATCATGGCCACGGAAAGCAGGATCAGCATAGTGGCCCGATGGGCGGCGAGCGACACGAGATCCTCTTTCTCCGGCACCGGGGTGCGGCCGGCCCGGCGGGTGATGATCACGGTCTGCGAGACCCCGGGCAGGGTCAGTTCCGCCCCGAGGGCCGCGGCCGCGGCAGTGGCCGAACTCACCCCCGGCACCACCTCGAAGGGAATCCGCTGCCGGGCGAGCTGCTCCATCTGTTCGCGGATGGCGCCGTAAATCGAGGGATCGCCGGTGTGGAGCCGCACCACCCTTTTCCCGGCCCGGACCCCCTCGCTCATGACCGCGATGATTTCCTCCAGGGTCAGCCCGGCGGAATCGTGCAGCTCCGCGGCCAGACCCTCCACCAGGGCCACGGGCACCAGGCTGCCGGCATAGACCACCACCTCGGCCTGCTCCAGCAACCGCCGGCCCTTGACCGTGATCAGTTCCGGGTCGCCGGGACCGGCGCCGACAAAGTAAATCCGGTTCATCACTTCCTCACGATGATAGTTGAAAAATAATGGTGTTCCTCGTTGACGATCTCCCGCAGGTTCCGCCTGATCCGCTGTCCCTCCTGGCTGGTCCGCTCAACCAGCACCGCCCGGTCGAGGAGATTCAGTTCCGCGAGCAGCGGCACGATCCGGTCCATGACCCGGTGGACCTTCATCAGCACCACGGTATCGAAATTTCCCAGGATCTCGGCCAGCTCGCCGTTTTCAAAGGTGGCCGGGATCACCGCCATGCGGTCATCCCCCAGGCACAGGGGCTTGCCGGCCGCGGCCGCCGAAGCGCCGATGGCCGATACCCCGGCGACGATCTCCACCCGGACCTGCGGGTCCAGCCGGAAGAGGGTATCACTAACGTAAAAGCCGGTACTGTAAATGGCCGGATCGCCCAGGGTGGGGAAGGCCACGTCCCGGCCGGCCGCCAGCGCCTTCAGGACCGCCCCGGCCGCTTCCTGCCAGGCCGCCTCGACATCCGCGGCCGGCGTCTTGCCCATCCGCACCTTTTTCATCGGAAAATACTGGGTCAGGATCTCTTTGCCCCGGGCGGGCACGAGCCGCTCCACAATGGTAAGGGCGGTGCTTTTTCCTTCCTTCCTGGCCTTGGGCGCCAGCCAGACCGGGCATCTCTCGAGCAGCCTGATCGCCTTGAGGGTCATGAGTTCAGGGTCCCCGGGACCCACGCCGATCACATAAAACCTGCCTTTCATTTTATTCCCGTCACAATGGTTATCGGATTGAGATCAATCCACTGGTTATTGCCGCCGTTCTGGTGGCGGCTTATCTGCAACTCGGACATCCGCACCCTGCAACCATGCCGATGCAACAACTCCGGGGCCTCTTTCCTGGTCCGGCCGGTCACACAGTTGACCACGATCCGGCCTGCCCCTTGCAGACGGCCGGCCGCGACCTCAATGATCTCCGCCAGCCGGCCACCGCTGCCGCCGATAAAGACCCGGTCCGGGTCCGGCAGACCGGCCAGGACCGCTGGTGCCGAACCGGCGACCGGCTGCACGTTGAAAGTCTCGAACCTGGCGATATTCTTCCTGATGTTGGCGAGTTGCTCCTCCTCTTTCTCCACCGCGAAGAGGTGCAGCCCCGGGCACAACCGGGCCGCCTCGATGCTCACCGAACCGCTGCCGGCACCGACATCCCAGAACACCCCGGTCCCCGGCAGTCCGAGCCTGTGCAGGGTCACCGCCCGGACCTCGTCCTTGGTGATCAGCCCCCGGCTGTGACTGATTTCCGCCTCGGACAGGCCCAGGGGGGAGATCGAGGCGGCCGGGGCGGGCCGGAGCAGCAGCATCACGTTCAGGTTGCCGAAAGACCCGGCCGCAATATCGGCAAGGCTGCCTCGAACCAGCCGTTCCTCGGCCGACCCCAAATTTTCGGCCACCAGGACGCGGCAGCCGGCAATGATCCCGGCCGCGCCCACCGATTCGAGATAGCGCAGCAGATTGTCCGCCACCCGGTCCGGCGAAAGACGATTATCGGTAAACACCGCCACCTTGGGGGGGATCAGGAGCCGGCCGGGCAGATGGTCCGCTTCCCGGCCGTGCAGGCTGACCACCCGGATATCGTCCCAGGGGATCTTGAACCGGGCGCAGGCAAGCTGGAGGGACGAGATACCGGGCAGGATCTCCACCAGGTCCGGTCCGAAACGGTCGATCAAGGTCCGGGCGATCCCGAAAAACAGGGGGTCCCCGCTGGCCAGCACCCCGACGGAGCCCTGGTCAACAAGACGCGCCGCGATCCCGGCCAGGGCGTCCTTTACCGGCGCAATGGGCAGGATCTCGCAGCCCGCGGCCTCGGCCAGGTGATGGTATCTGCCCGAGGTGACAATCGCCGTGCAGCCGGCCAGGGCCCGGCGCTGCTCATCATCCAGCCGAGTGCCCGATATTCCGGCAACAATAATTTTATTCATGTTCAATCACCCGGCAGCGGCTGTCGACCAGGTAGAGTTCAACCGGAATCCCCGCTTCCCTGGCGGCATAGTCCCTGGCCCTCTGGCAGACCGCCCGGATCAGCTCGCCCTCGCCCGCCTCCCGCAGCCGGACATAAAGCTCCCGGGCAGTGTTGGCCGAACGCAGTTTTTCCAGCAGGTCCGGGCCCGCCCCGAGATCACCGAGGAGGCCCAGCGCCTGTCTGACCTCCAGGGCGCCGTGGCGCACATGGGTCTGGGGAACCTCGAGGGCCGCCTTCATCACCTTGGCCCACATGCCGGCCAGGTGGATTTTCCGGAACCCCCTGGCCGCCGCCTCGACCAGGGAAAACCGCAGGTAATCGCCCATCATGGCATAGGCCTCCTCAGGCAGGGTCAGCCGCGACTGGACAGCCTTTTCCGAAGTCCGGCCGGTTGACAGCACCACCTCGGTGAGCCCCGCCTCCCGGGCCACGTCCAGGGAGGCCTCGATGGTCGCCTTCCAGGCCTCGGCGGAGACCGGCCGGACAATGCCGGTGGTACCCAGGATAGAGAGGCCGCCGATAATCCCCAGCCGGCTGTTCAGGGTCCGCTCCGCCAGACTTTCTCCGTCCCGCACCGAGACGGTCACGGTCACCGGCCCCGGACAGTCGGATTCCCCCAGGGCCTCGCAGACCGCCTCGCTGATCATCCGGCGCGGCACCGGGTTGATGGCCGGTTCGCCCGGCCGCACCGCCAGGCCCGGCTTGGTGACCCGGCCCACCCCGGACCCGCCGCAGATCACCACCCTCCAGTCGGCTCCGGCCACACAGGATGATGATTTCACGCTGCCCAACCTGACCTCGGCGGCGATCTCGGCGCCATTGGTCACGTCCGGGTCATCACCGGCGTCCTTGATAATCGAGGACCTGGCGACCCGCTCGGCCAGTTCGGAGCGGTACACCGCGAACTCCACCCGGCCGCCGTCCGGAAACGGAATAACCACGGCCTCCCGCGACCGGCCGGTCAGGAGATGGAGTGAGGCCGCCTTGGCCGCCGCCGCGGCGCAGGCCCCGGTGGTATAGCCGCTGCGCAGTTTTCTTTTCTTTGCCATTACACCTCCCGGGCCAGCCGCGACAGGGCGTTAACAATAGCCGCCGCCACCGGGCTGCCGCCCTTTCTGCCCAGGACCGTGATCAAGGGATAGTCCTGTCTGGACAAAATCTCCTTTGATTCCGCGGCATTGACAAAACCGACCGGCACCCCCACCACCAAGTCCGGCCCGGCCGTGGACCGGCCGATCAGCTCCATGACCTTCAAAAGGGCGGTGGGCGCGTTGCCGATGGCCACAATGCCGATATTTTCAGCCAGCCCCTGTTCAATGGCCACCTCCGAGCGGGTTCGGCCGGACTCGGCCGCTGCCGCGGCAACCCCGGGATCGGCCAGCTTGCAGATCACCCGGCCGCCGAAGGCGGCAAGGGCCGTCTTGTTAATCCCGGCGGCCACCATGTTGACATCGGTCAGGATGTTCCGGCCGGCCCGGAGCGCCGCGATGCCGGCCCGGACCGCCTGGTTGCCGAACCGCAGGTGGTCGGCGAAACCAAAATCGCCGGTGGCGTGAATCACCCGCCGGACCACGGCAAAGGTCTGCGGGTCAAAGGCGTGGTCTCCCAGTTCCTGCTCGATAATCCGGAAGCTCTCGGCCTCGATCTCCCCTGGTTTGACGGAACGCAGTTCAGTTTTCATGGTTATCCTCGACAGGCATTGGGCCCCTCACCCTGACCCTCTCCCGGGGGGAGAGGGAAATTATTAAAGAGCCTCCCGGCATAGGAAGGGAAATATTAAATAACCTCCCGATATGGGAAGGAAAATATTAAATAACCTCCCGATGTGGGAAGGAAAATATTAAATAACCTCCCGATGTGGGGAGTGAAATATTAACCTGAATCCATGACGGTTTGAGATGATATTTCATGCAATATATGGAATTTGTTGCATTCTTGCTGAATAAAATCATTTCATGGTCTTCACCGCGCCGCCCTACGGGGCGCCCGGTAACGGCGCAGCTGCTGCGTTGGCAACTCGTTGATATCGCACCAGGATAATCAACCTCGTTGCCGCCTTGCATCTGCACCGTTCTCGAACGCTCACGGATTCAGGATTAAGAATCTCCCGACGCGGGGGAAAAGCAGATTTCAGATCAGGGCGAGACCGCCGTCGTCGCGTCACCCCTGCTTTACTTCCTTTGCCCCGGCATTTCCTCCCCCGGTATTTTCTTCCTCTACTTTTTCTTTCTCCCTCTCCCCCGGGGAGAGGGCCGGGGTGAGGGCCCTGTATATCTCCTCAACGACCTCATCAAGGCTGTTCAGCACCTCATTATTCCAGAACCTGATCATCCTGAAGCCTTGAGACTCAAGAAAGTGCGTCCTTTCCGCATCAGCCTCGGAATCAGCATGCTGCCCGCCGTCGATCTCAACAATCAGCTGCCGCTCCAGGCAGAAAAAATCGACAATATAGGCGCCGATTACATGCTGACGCCGAAACTTGCAGTCCGCCACCTGCCGGCTCCTGAGGCGTTGCCAGATTTTACCTTCAGCCTCGGTCTGGTTCTTTCTCAAGTTTCTGGCCAGGTGCTTCATGTCTTGCCCCCCTCACCCTGACCCTCTCCCGGGGGGAGAGGGAAATAATAAAAGACCCTCCCGCCGTGGGAAGGAAAACATTACTATCCAGCCCGCCGTAGGGAGGAAAACATTAATGTCCAGCCCGTTGCGGGGGAGAACAACATAATGTCCAGCCCGGCGAGGAAAGAGAAAACTGATTCCGGGGCGGGGCCGCCGCATCACCTCCACTTGCCGCCCTTTCCTCCTGGGTTTTCTCCCCCTACCTTTTCCTGGCCTTTTCCTGCTCCTCTTCTCCCTCTCCCCCCGGGAGAGGGCCGGGGTGAGGGGCCCAGATCATCGAAACAATCCTCTCCACGTCACAATGACCCTCAAAATGATCCGCCAAGCGGTCATACTGGCGGAACCGCGCACAGCGTCCCTGTCCCGGCCGCCGTTCCCCCAGGCCTTTTTCCCGCCGGAGAGCGTTGAGGAAAGAACCGCGGAACCCCGGGCGGTCGAGGATACCGTGAACATAGGTCCCGGCGGTCCGGCCGTCCCGGCTGATGTAGCCGTCCTCCCATGCCAACCGGTCACCCGGCCGGCGGAGCCGGAGAAAAGGCCTGGCCTGCCCCTGCAACGGCCTCGTGCGGCCCATGTGGATCTCGTAGCCGCTCACCTGTTTCCGGTTCCCGAGGCAGATGCCGCTCACCTTCCTGATCACCTTGTCCTTCTCGAGCACCGTCTCCAGGGGCAGGAGCCCGAGGCCGGTCACCTGCTGCCGGTCGGATTCAACCCCGTCCGGGTCCGCGATCCTCCGGCCCAGGAGCTGGTATCCTCCGCAGATGCCCAGGACATGGCCCCCCTGCCGCACAAAGTCCCTGACCGCCCTTTTCCAGCCGGTCCGCCCCAGCCACCGGGCATCCTCCATGACGTTCTTGGTGCCCGGGATGATCAGGCAGTCGTAGCCGGCTATCAATTCACCGGGGCGGACGAGATAATTGACCACCACGTCCTTCTCTTTCTCGAGGATCTCTAAATCCGTGAAGTTGGAGATCACCGGCAGTTTCAACACGGCGATATTGAGCGTTGCCGGACCGATGGACCCGGGAGCCCGCCGGTCCTGCTGCACGGCCACCGAATCCTCTGAATCGATGGCAATGTCGCGGTAAAACGGGATCAGCCCCAGGACCGGCTTGCCCGTCTTTTTTTCGATATACTCGATCCCGGATAAGAACAGCCTGGGATCGCCCCGGAACTTGTTGATCAGGAAGCCGATGGTCAGGTCCTGCTCTTGCCGGGTCATGAGGTTATAGCTGCCGATGAGCTGGGCGAAGACCCCGCCGCGGTCGATGTCCGCCACCAGAACACAGCGGGCGCCGGCCGCCGAAGCCATCTGGAAATTGACCAGGTCATGCGGCTTCAGGTTCATCTCGCAGCAACTCCCGGCCCCTTCCATGACAATGGTATCGTACTCCCGGGCAAGCCGGCCGTAGGAATCCAGGACCGCCTGCCGCAACCGGGGTTTCATGGCATAGTATTCCATGGCATCCATCTGCCCGAAGACCTTGCCCCGCAGGATGACCTGGGTGCCATGTTCACTCGACGGCTTGAGGAGAACGGGATTCATGTGCACGGAGGGCAGGACCCCGGCGGCCTCGGCCTGCACCACCTGGGCCCGGCCTATTTCCCCCCCCTCCACCGTGACATAGGAATTATTGGACATGTTCTGAGCCTTGAACGGGGCCACCCGGCAGCCCCGCCGCCTGAGAATCCGGCAGAAAGCCGTGGCCGCGATGGACTTGCCCACATCGCTCCCGGTCCCCAGGAACATGATGGCCCTGGCATTTCCCGGGGCCTTTCCTCCGGTCTCCCTGTTTTTCGCTTCCTGCGCTTCCATGTCCCGGCCCCGGTCAATCCCTCGCCCGGTTGACAAAGCAAACGGCCATGAAAAAAAAGGCCGCGCCGGTCCCGGCCAGGAACAGGTAAGATGGAAGGGACACCGGTTCCCCGAATGATGCCGCCCGGATAGCCTTCGAGGCATGAGAAAGGGGGACGAAATAAAGGATATTCTGGGCCCAGACGGGAAGACGGCTCAAGGGGAAAAAGGTCCCCCCGAGAAAGGCCATGGGGGTGATCACGAAACTCGTGAGCATGGCCTGGTCCGCATGGGACTTGACGATCATGGCCAGGCCGACGGCCAGGGAAGAAAATACAAAGCTGTTGAGAAATATTGCCAGCCAGAACATGGGGTTATCGTAACGGAGGACAACTCCGAACAACAGGCCCAGCAAAATGATCAGGACCACGGCGAAAAAGGCCCGGGTCATCCCGGCCAGGGTCTCGCCGAGGGCATACGAGATGTTGTTGATGGGGGCGGCCTGGAACTCTTCGAAGATATGCCAGTAAAACCGGGAGATGTTGATCTCGCTGCCGATGCCGAAGGCCCGGGTCATGCTGCTCATGGCCACCAGGCCGGGAATCAGAAATTCCATGTACGTATGGCCCTGGATGGTTACGGTCTTGCCCATGGCATAACCGAAGGCGATGAGATACAGGAGCGGCGAGACCGACATGGATGCCAGCATCTTCGGGAATCGCCTTTTCAGGATCAGGAGTTCTCTGTAGTAAACAGCAAGCCAGCCGTACATTACTTGACCTTCTTCCCGGTAAGGGCGAGAAAAGCATCTTCCAGGTTCACCCGCCTGAGAGAAAAGCTCTCCTCCCGGGCAGCGCTGTATTGCGTCGCCTCTTCCCGGGTCTTGAAATAAACGGTCTTGATATCGTCGTCAACCACCCGGTCGATAGCCCAGGTACCCTGCCGGGCAATGAGGGCCTCGGGGGTATCCACCGCGATAATCCTGCCTTCGTCCAGGAAGGCGACCCGTTCGGCCAGAAATTCCGCCTCCTCGATATAATGGGTGGTCAGGAAGATCGTGGTCCCGTTGTTCTGGATCTTTTTGATCAGGGCCCAGATCCGCCGGCGAATGCCGGCGTCCAGTCCCACCGTCGGCTCGTCCAGGAACAGGATCACGGGGGAATGCACCAGGGCCCGGGCAATGGTCAGCCTTCTTTTCATCCCGCCGGAAAGCCGGGACACGACGCTCCCCTTCCTGTCAGCCAGGCCGATGTAGTCCAGGAGTTCATGGATTTTCCCGGCCCTCTCCCTGGCCGGAATCCGGAACAGCAAGCCGTGGAGATTGAGGTTTTCATAGACAGTCAGTTCCTGGTCCAGGTTGATGGTCTGGGGGACCAGGCCGCACTGTCGTTTCGCCTGCAGCGAATCCCTTTCGATATGGAAGCCGTTGAGATAGGCCTCTCCGGAGGTCATCTTGGTCAGCCCGGTCAGAATCCGAAGCGTGGTTGATTTCCCGGCGCCGTTGGGCCCGAGATAGGCAAAGAATTCCCCCTTGGGGACGTGCAGGGACACCCCCCTGAGGGCGGAGATGCTCCCGTATTCTTTACACAGATCTTTAAAATCGATCACGTCCGGCCAGCTCCCGGGGTTACAGGCATTGTCATGCGGCCGTTATTGTGCCGATGATCTGTCGTCCGGTATCTCAATACCATATCTTTTCCACCAGGTTAGCAAAACTGCGACCGGAAACCCCGGACAAAAGAAATGGTCTCTCCCCACGTATTCGTTTATGGATCACCCGAAATCACCTCTTTCAGCGGCCGCTTTTTGTGATCCGGATCGCCTGGGAAATCGCACGAAACAGTTCCTGGCCCGACACCGGATTATCGGGCAGGAAATCACCTTTCTGGTCCAGCTTCATGATCCCCAGCCCCACTGCCGTCCGGATCTGCTCATACATGGGATCCGAATTCCGGATATCCCTGATCGCCACCGGTTTGGTCTCCGGCAGGTCAAAATCAACAAAAATTGCATAGGCAACGGCCCGCCTGGTTATGGGCCGGTGCGGGTAGAACCGGGGCTGCGAGGTGTTGGCAAAAATGCCCCGGTAGGCCGCCGTCTCGATAAATTTATAGTCGTGGCCGGTATAGTCCACGTCCCGGAAAGAGCCGTATTTATGTCTCGTGGCCGACCTTCTCTGAATATCATGCCAATAATCCGGGGTCTTGAGAGGCATATTGGTCATCTTCACGAACATCTCCGAAAACTGGGCCCTGGTGAGGCGCGGGATTTTCAGGAAGACGGAAACATCATTGAACACCCGGGGATAAAGAAATCTGCCGATCTCGTAGATACCGTCCAACAGCCTCAGCGTGGGCCGGGAAACGATCTTCTCGTCGATGATGTAGACCTGGCCGTTCCGCACCGCCTTTATGGCCCCGAATCCGCCTTCTTCCACGATGCGCCTGACGTTGATATGGTTCATGGCCCCTTTCTGCGCGAGATAGACGTCGATCTCGTCCGCACGGGCCAGGATATGTTCCTTGCCATAGGCGGCGATGTTCGTCCCCCGGACCGACCTGGCATCCCCGGCCACGTTGATGCCCCCGGCGGTCTTCAGGGCAAAAATAGCAATGGAAGAGGGCGAGAAGGTCTTCATTTTGCTATGAATCGCCTCAAAATATACCTGCTTGCGCCGGGCGGGGGGGATCTTCTGCACCAGGGCGTGAATGCGGGCCAGCCCGGCCTTGAATTCACTGACCATCTTTTCCGCCTGTTTTTCCCGGCCGGTCAATTTTCCCAGGTCCCGCCAGTATGAGTAGACCTCCCCGATGGTGGTCGGCTGCAATGAAACCACGGTGATCCCGGCCTGTCGCAGTTTCCGGACCAGGTTGCCGTAGCCGCGGGCGATCATGGGGCGGATCAGGACCAGGTCCGGCCGGGCGGCGAGAAATCTCTCGGCATCGTCATGATAGCTGAAGGCCGGCTTGATCAGGGCCAGCGGCGGAAAGGCCTCATGCCTTGATACCCCGATAACCTCCTGGTCGAGACCGAGGGAAAACAGGTTTTCCGTATGGGCACCGTACAGCGAGATGATCCTCGTGAACGGTTTTTTGATAACGATCCGGTTGCCGGAGCGGTCGACGATGACGCATGGTTTGCCGGCGCTTCCGCCCCCGCCGGACAAACCGGGGCCTGCCACGGCCGGCAGGCCGGAACAGACAATAAAAAACAGGGCCATCACCATCGGCAGCCCCAGGATCATCTTTCTTCTCTTCCTGTTCATAACTTCCTATTCCTCCTGAATGCCACCTGCCTGGCTCCCACATAATCATCAAAATAGACATGACAATCAATGCCAAAGATTTCTCTTATGCTCTGTTCGTTTAATACCTCATCCGTATTCCCCTGTAAAACGACCTTGCCCGATTTCATGAAGGCCAGCTTCCGGCAGTAGGTCGCGGCCATGTTGATGTTGTGAAATACGGCAATGGCGGTCATCTTCCCGGCCTCCACCTTGTGGGCCACCATGTCCAGCAGGTTCAGGGTATATTGGATATCCATGTTGGATGTGCCTTCATCCAGCAACAGGACCGGGGTCTCCTGGGCCAGGGCCCGGGCGAAAACCACCCGCTGCCTCTCGCCGCCGCTCAACTCGGTGATATACTTGTCCTTGAATCCGTCGATCTTCAGGAGTTCCATTATCTCGTCCACCACGTCCAGGTCCCTGGCCGCGGGAGGGGCAAACCTCGGAATATGGGGATATCGCCCCATGAGGACGATTTCCCTGACCGTAAAAGAAAAATTAATATAAAAATCCTGGGGCACGAGGGCGATCTCCCGGGCCAGCTCTTTCCTGGAATATCCCCGGATATCCCGCCCCAGGTAGGAAATCGTTCCGGTTGCCGGGACATTAATACGCGCCAGGAGATCAAACAGAGTGGTCTTGCCGCAGCCGTTCGGGCCGACGACCCCCCAGAAGCAAGCCGGCGATATCCGCAGGGACACGCCGTCCAGGGCCGTTACCTCGCCGTAGGAGAAACCGACCTCTTCAAGTTCGAAAACAGGCCCTTCAAACATTGCCGGCCACCCCGCGCCTCTTCATGAATATATAGCAGAAAAAGGGCCCGCCGATCAGCGCCGTAAGGACCCCGATGGGGACCTCCGTGGGTAAAACGGCCCTGGTTATGGTGTCCGCGCTCAGGAGCAGAATGGCCCCGGTCAGGGCGGAGGCGGGCAGCAGTTTCCGGCTGTCGGGCCCCACGAAAAAGCGCATCAGGTGCGGAATGATGAGGCCGACAAAACCGATGATCCCCGATACCGCCACACAGACGGCGGTAATCAGCGAGGCGGTCACCAGCAGCGTCATCCTGATCCGGTTGGTGTTGACTCCCAGTGAAAAGGCGGACCGGTCCCCCAGAGACATGATGTTCAGGTCCCGCGCGAAAAAGATGCAGATACCGAAACCGATCAGCACGAAGGCAAAGGTCAGGAACACATCCGGCCAGCCCTTGGAACCGAAACTGCCCATTAACCAGAAAATGATGACGGATACCTGTTCATCCGCCACATATTTTATAAAGCTTATACCGGCGGACAAGATCGCCGCCACAATGATCCCGGCCAATATGAGATTATTGGAAGAGACACTCCCCCCTGAAGAGGAAAGGGCCATAACCACAACCAGGGTCGCCACCGCCCCCATGAAGGCAAAGAGGGGGACCGAGTACATGCCCAGGAACGAGATATTCAGAATCAGGGCGATGGAGGCGCCAAAGGCGGCGCCGGCTGATATGCCCAGGGTATAGGGGTCGGCCAGGGGATTCAACAGAATCCCCTGGAAGATCACCCCGGCGATGGAGAGGCCCGAACCGACTATGGCCGATGTCAGTATCCGGGGCAACCTCACCTCCCATATGACATAGGGAAAGATGTTGCTGATCCCCCGGAGGAGGTGTCCATCGTTGTAGAACCTGGCGATGATGATTTTGACCACATCCAGGGTACTGATCTTGATGTACCCCATGCCGGTCGAAAATATAATGACCAGCACCAACAGGAGGGCCAGGAGGAAGATGCCTTTTCTTCCAGCCATTCTACAGGGTTATACCGTTATCCCGAACCACGTCCTTGATATGCCGGACATAGATATCCGCCCACTCCGGGTTTTCACCAAGCCCGTGCATGATGCACTCAACCCTGATACCCGCTCTCTTGAAGGTACTTTTCCAGGAATCGTCCTCATTGCCGGCCATATCATTATTGGCGTGATCACCGGCCACGATCATCAGGGGTTTCAGCATCACCTTTTTAATCTTGGCCGACTCGAGAGAGAGAAGGACATCGTTCAATGACGGGAACCCTTCGACAGTGCCGACGAATATCTCCACCTGCGGATACATCTTACGCATAACCTGCTGAAACTCCGCGTAAATACCAGTGCTGTAAAACTCATTGCCATGCCCCATGTACACCAGGGCCGACCCGCTCTTCCGGGCCAGGGCCACGTCGGCATGCAGGGCCTTGGCAGCCACGGTCATGTCCTGGTGATAATTATGAACGATACCATGCTTGCCGAGAGCAGGCCTGCCCACCACCAGCTTCACAAAGGGCATGTACTTGGCCTTAATGGTCTTGATGGCGTTGAGTCCCCTGACATAGGAGCAAAGATCGGTATATTCCTCGCCGTTATAGATATGCGTGGGCTGGACGACGATGGTCCGGTACCCTTCATCCTGGAGGTCGGCGATGGTTGCCAGCGGGCCTTTCACATAAAGAATCTCCTCCGGGATATCCTTATGTTCCTGCAAAAAACTCTTATCCAGCTGCCGCTTGTGCCAGATGTTCCTGATGATATTGGAGGTAAAAGCCAGCTTGACCTTGACCCCGGGGAAGGCCTTCTGCACCTGTTTTTGGATGTCCGTAATTGCCACCAGGGCAGACGGATAACTCGTGCCGAATCCTGCCAGGACAATGGCTTTTTTGTTCTCCTGGCGCCCCATGGCAAAACAGGACATGCTGAAGAGCATGAGCAGGATTACAGTAAAAATCCCGGTGCGCATTTTTTTCATCGTTCAAATCTCCTTTAACTTTAAAAATTTCATGGCCAATGGAGAGTTGCCCTGTTCACCCCCAAAAAAAAAGGGACATCCCTGGATCGAAAAATCGATCCGGGGATGTCCCTTTTTCATCCACACGATCTTTTAAATGACGCCCCTGTCCATGAGGTTATCGCCACTTCTGTCCAGGCAGGTCTTCTGACTCACGGATCATCCTACCGGCCGCGTCTTCCCGTCCGACTAATCAGACAGTGACTTCATGCGGCTTTCGTCCCCGATAACAGCGGTGGGCCCGTCCCCGGTTCTCACGGGGTTCCCTGTTAGGCTCTCATACCCTGTCTCTTAACGGGGTACAAAAAGCACCTGAACAACCATTTACCTGAATCCGTGAGCGTTCGAGAACGGTACAGATGCAAGGCGGCAACGATGTTGATTATCCTGGTGTGATATCAACGAGTTGCCAACGCAGCAGATGTGCCGTTATCGGGCGCCCCGCAGGGCGGC